>NZ_JBNOZM010000038.1:0-228 GCF_050311655.1 Isoptericola variabilis | reverse complement strand
GTCGCCATGTCGGCGGCGAACGCGGCCGCCAGGTCGCGGCGCAGGCTGTCCGACGCCAGGTAGTAGAGGTCGAACGCGGCGCGCTCGTCGCCCGTGGCTCGGACGCCGTCGGCCCCGGGCCGCCAGCCCGCGTCGTCGAGCAGGCGCCCCGCGCGCCCCCGGTCGACCGGGAAGGTCGCGTCGGCGGCGACCGCGTCGCCGTAGACGGCGCTCACGGGCGTCGCGGCG
>NZ_JBNOZM010000037.1:0-230 GCF_050311655.1 Isoptericola variabilis | reverse complement strand
CATCGCCCGGCGTGCAGGCGGGCGCTCATGCGCGCACCCTCGGGTCCATGACGCCGTACACGACGTCGACGCGCAGGCTGGCGACCACGATGAGGGCCGCCGAGAAGAACGTGACGCCCACCAGCAGCGGGACGTCGGTGGTGCCGACGGCGTCGAGCAGCAGAGCGCCGAGCCCGGCCATCGAGACGACCTTCTCGGTGATGACCGTGCCGCCCAGCAGCACGCCCAGG
>NZ_JBNOZM010000036.1:0-231 GCF_050311655.1 Isoptericola variabilis | reverse complement strand
CCGGTGACGAGGACGGTGACGCATGCGGGGACGCGGGCGGTGGTGCCCGCGGTGACGCGGGCGGTGGTGACCGCGGTGACGGGGTGCGGACGGCGCATGCCGACCTCCTGGGTCCGGTGGCGCGCCGACGCGCGCCGCTGCACCGACGGACGACGCCGGCCCGGCGAACTCATCGGCGCGAGCTCAGCGGCGGTGCTCGAGCACCAGGTCGTCGCGGTGCACGACCTCCCG
>NZ_JBNOZM010000035.1:0-232 GCF_050311655.1 Isoptericola variabilis | reverse complement strand
ATCGTCGCCGCGGTGCGCGACCGCGTCCAGGTCTGAGCGGGGCGGGCATGACCGGCCCCCCTCAGGAGCACGAGGATCACGACGGGATCGGCGCCGACGTGCCGGCGACCGTCCCGGCGGCCGACGTCGGCCCGCCCGAGGACGGGCTGCAGCGCCTGTGGACGCCGCACCGCATGGTCTACATCGGCGGGCAGGACACGCCCGCCGACGGCTCGGTGGCGCAGTGCCCGTT
>NZ_JBNOZM010000034.1:0-233 GCF_050311655.1 Isoptericola variabilis | reverse complement strand
CGACTGGACCAACGCCGACCGCACCCAGGTCACCGTCGACACGCCGGAGTTCGCCGACGCGCTGCAGTTCGTCGCCGACCTCACTACCAAGGAGAAGGTCACGCCCAACCCGGAGCAGGCGGCGACGCTCGACACCTACCCGCGGTTCATGGAGGGTCAGATCGCGTTCTTCCCGGTGGGCCCGTGGGACGTGAGCACCTCCAACGACCTCGACTTCGACTCCGACCTGATGC
>NZ_JBNOZM010000033.1:0-234 GCF_050311655.1 Isoptericola variabilis | reverse complement strand
CGTCACGTCCTCCAGCGTGCAGCCGCGGGCGGCGGAGTCGGCCTTCCCGTCGGTGGCCTCGGCGGCGGCGCGCTCCTGCGCGGCCCATGCCTCCCACTCGCTGGCCGGGCTGCCCGGCGCGGGCCCGCCCGGCAGGTTCTCGGAGGTGGACGCCGCCTGCGACGGCGCGACCGCCGTGAGCGTCACTCCCAGCGCCCGGGCGGCGGCACCCAGACCTGCGGCGATGTTCCTTCT
>NZ_JBNOZM010000032.1:0-237 GCF_050311655.1 Isoptericola variabilis | reverse complement strand
GCGTTCACCTGCGCGGACAGCACCAGGCCCAGGCCGGTGACGGCGAACAGCACGGAGAACTGCCCGTGGCTCAGCCCGTAGCCCTCCTGGAAGATGAACGGCGAGCCGCCCACGTAGCTCATCAGCACGGCCTGCCCGAGGCCCGGGATGACGGCGAGCGCCATGAACTGCCTGTCACTGACGAGCGTCCGGTAGCCCGCGAAGACGCCGCGCGCACCGCCGGCCTGGCGCCGCTCG
>NZ_JBNOZM010000031.1:0-239 GCF_050311655.1 Isoptericola variabilis | reverse complement strand
AGCTTCGCGTAGTCGGCGACGGCGAGCCCGAACTGCCAGTAGATCTGCGGGTTGATGGAGTCGAGCCAGCCCTCGAGCACCCACGTGCGGGTGTCGGCGAACTGCAGGGCGTAGCTCTGCGAGCCCCCCGTGTCCGAGCCGCGCGGGTCGGTCGACGCGTTGCGCCAGAGGCCGAACGGGCTGATGCCGAACTTGACCCAGGGCTTGAGCGCCTTGATCCGCTCGGAGATCGTCCGGAC
>NZ_JBNOZM010000030.1:0-240 GCF_050311655.1 Isoptericola variabilis | reverse complement strand
AAGAAGGTCAAGAACAAGGAGGCCGGCGTCCGGCTCATGGGCTTCGGGCACCGCGTGTACTAGAGCTACGACCCGCGCGCCGCGATCGTCAAGAAGCACGCGGACGCCGTGCTGGGCCAGCTCGGCGCCACGGACGAGCTGCTCGACATCGCCCGCGGGCTCGAGGAGATCGCCCTGTCGGACGACTACTTCGACGAGCGCAAGCTCTACCCGAACGTGGACTTCTACACGGGCCTCATC
>NZ_JBNOZM010000029.1:0-242 GCF_050311655.1 Isoptericola variabilis | reverse complement strand
CGGAGTGCAGGCCGTGCGGCCAGGTCCAGCCGGAGTGGCCGCCGTACCAGGCGCCGTCGTGCAGGCCGCCGACGACGCCGTCGGGCGCCACGTTGTCGGGCCTGAGGCCGCCCGCCGCGGCGGCGCGCTCGCGCCAGCCGTCGACGTACCGCGCCACCCACGCGGCGGACGCGTCGACGCCGTCGTACAGCCCGCGGTTGGTGACGAGCGACGTCGCGGCGAGGTTGACCGCCGTGTCGCCC
>NZ_JBNOZM010000028.1:0-245 GCF_050311655.1 Isoptericola variabilis | reverse complement strand
CGGCGGTCGGCGACTACCGCGGGCGCTACCCGTTCCTCGACACCGACGTCTACCAGACGCTCGAGGGGATCGCCTACGAGCTCGGCCGCGAGCCCGCCGACGAGGACGAGGCCGCGGCGCTGGAGACGGCCCGCGACTTCTTCGAGGAATCGGTGGCGCTGATCGAGCGGGCCCCGCGGCCCGACGGCTACCTCGGCACCTTCTACCAGTCGCCGCAGAGCCCCAAGGAACCCTGGCAGGACCTC
>NZ_JBNOZM010000027.1:0-250 GCF_050311655.1 Isoptericola variabilis | reverse complement strand
CAGGACGCCCGGTGCCGTGCCTCCGACGGGTATCGCCACGGCGATCTGCATGAACAGCGAGACGACGACGTCACGCCGGACGACGAGGACGTCGGCAGGACCTGACCGCGAGAACGGCGCGCGACCGCGACAACGGCGGCGGCGCGCACCACGGAGGGCGGCCCCGCGGCCGCCGGGGGAGGACGAGGATGCGTCGAGCCATGTGGACCCGCAGGACCGTGGGGGCCGTGGCCACCGCGGCGCTGGTGGC
>NZ_JBNOZM010000026.1:0-252 GCF_050311655.1 Isoptericola variabilis | reverse complement strand
CACCAAGGACGCAGCTCGACCCGCGCACGACGACGAACCCGCTGGTCCGCGCCGGCGGGCGCTGGCTCGGCCGGCTCAACGACCGCTTCCCGTGGAACCACAACGACCACGTCCACGGCTGGATCCTGCGGCGGCTGCCGCGACGCCGGCGCCGCGCGCTCGACGTCGGCTGCGGCACCGGCCTGTTGGTCGACCGGCTGCGGCGCGCGGGCGCCACCGTCGTCGGGCTGGACGCGGACGCCGCGATGGCCG
>NZ_JBNOZM010000025.1:0-255 GCF_050311655.1 Isoptericola variabilis | reverse complement strand
AGGCCGAGCAGGTAGGTGCCGTACCCGGACTTGGTGAGCTTCTCCGCGCGGGTGCGCAGGTCGTCGTCGGTCAGGAAGCCGCGCCGCCAGGCGACCTCTTCGGGCGCGCCGACCTTGAGTCCCTGGCGGCTCTCGATGGTGCGGACGAAGTCGGACGCCTCCAGCAGCGAGTCGAACCTGCCGGTGTCGAGCCAGGCGGTGCCGCGGGGCAGGACCTCCACGTGCAGGTCGCCGCGCTCGAGGTAGGCGCGGTTG
>NZ_JBNOZM010000024.1:0-276 GCF_050311655.1 Isoptericola variabilis | reverse complement strand
ATGTAGTTACCCTGGCTGTCCTTGCGGGTCTGTACCAGGTTGGTGCTGTCCTTGCTCGGTACCCAGGCAGTGACGAAGTAGTGCTGCAGCCAGGCGACCCAGCCGCCCTGTACGGTTTCCTTGAAGGGCTGCTTGTCGATGTCCTTCATCGACACCTTCTTGTAGGGCTCGTCGGGGGTCCACAGTGCCGCGCCGAGGTAGGTGGCGGTGCCGGTAGCGGTGGTCGAGGACGGGTCGCCGCTGTTGTCGCGCTTGAGCTGGGCGAACAGGTTGCCG
>NZ_JBNOZM010000023.1:0-308 GCF_050311655.1 Isoptericola variabilis | reverse complement strand
ATACCGCGAGACCCACGCTCACCGGCTCCAGATTTATCAGCAATAAACCAGCCAGCCGGAAGGGCCGAGCGCAGAAGTGGTCCTGCAACTTTATCCGCCTCCATCCAGTCTATTAATTGTTGCCGGGAAGCTAGAGTAAGTAGTTCGCCAGTTAATAGTTTGCGCAACGTTGTTGCCATTGCTACAGGCATCGTGGTGTCACGCTCGTCGTTTGGTATGGCTTCATTCAGCTCCGGTTCCCAACGATCAAGGCGAGTTACATGATCCCCCATGTTGTGCAAAAAAGCGGTTAGCTCCTTCGGTCCTCC
>NZ_JBNOZM010000022.1:0-335 GCF_050311655.1 Isoptericola variabilis | reverse complement strand
CTACTCCGGAGACAACCGATGAGCGCCCCGACCCTCTCCCAGCCCGCACCCGTGCGCGAGCCGGCCACCATCGACACCTCGCTGCGCAAGGCCGCGAAGCGGCGTAAGGGGGCCCGGTCGGTCGGGTTCCACGCCTTCATGATCATCTGCACCGTGATCGTGCTGTACCCGGCGGCGTGGATGCTCATGTCCTCGTTCAAGCCGTCCAACGAGATCATCGGGAACATCAGCCTCTGGTCCGAGCACCTGTCGTTGTCCAACTTCGCGACCGCGTTGTCCGGGATCGGCGGGGTCGGGTTCTGGACCTTCTTCGGCAACTCGATGATCCTGGCGGT
>NZ_JBNOZM010000021.1:0-338 GCF_050311655.1 Isoptericola variabilis | reverse complement strand
CTGGTGCTGGGCGACAACATCTTCTACGGGCAAGGGCTGGGCGACCAGCTGCAGAAGTACACGACCCTCGACGGCGGCGCGGTGTTCGCCTACCGGGTCGCTGACCCCACCGCGTACGGGGTGGTCGAGTTCGACGCCGCCGGGCGCGCGATCTCCTTGGAGGAGAAGCCCGCCCGGCCGAAGTCGAGCTACGCCGTGCCGGGGCTGTACTTCTACGACAACGACGTGGTCGAGATCGCGAAGCACCTGCAGCCCTCGGCGCGCGGGGAGTACGAGATCACCGACGTCAACCGCGCCTACCTCGAGCGCGGCGACCTGCACGTGGAGGTCCTGCCCCG
>NZ_JBNOZM010000020.1:0-339 GCF_050311655.1 Isoptericola variabilis | reverse complement strand
GCACCCGCGCGGAGAAGCTCACCAAGTCCGGGTACGGCACCTACCTGCTCGGCCTGCTCGACCAGTAGCTCAGGCCAACGCGTCAGTCTCCGCCGCCGGCCTGCTGCGCGGCAGGACTACCTCGCGTCACTGCGCGCCTGACGCGCACCAACCGCACGCACGAAGGGCTCCGAGACCGCCTCGCGCGGTCCGGGAGCCCTTCGACGTCTCGTGCCCTGCCTACTGGCCGGTGCGGGCGTACTTCGCCTCCACGGCGGCCTTCGCCGGGCGCCACCAGTCCTCGTTCTCCCGATACCACTCGACCGTCGCGGCCAACCCCGACCGGAAGTCCGTGAACGC
>NZ_JBNOZM010000019.1:0-343 GCF_050311655.1 Isoptericola variabilis | reverse complement strand
AAGTGCTCATCATTGGAAAACGTTCTTCGGGGCGAAAACTCTCAAGGATCTTACCGCTGTTGAGATCCAGTTCGATGTAACCCACTCGTGCACCCAACTGATCTTCAGCATCTTTTACTTTCACCAGCGTTTCTGGGTGAGCAAAAACAGGAAGGCAAAATGCCGCAAAAAAGGGAATAAGGGCGACACGGAAATGTTGAATACTCATACTCTTCCTTTTTCAATATTATTGAAGCATTTATCAGGGTTATTGTCTCATGAGCGGATACATATTTGAATGTATTTAGAAAAATAAACAAATAGGGGTTCCGCGCACATTTCCCCGAAAAGTGCCACCTGGTGC
>NZ_JBNOZM010000018.1:0-349 GCF_050311655.1 Isoptericola variabilis | reverse complement strand
ACTCCCGACAATCCCCACCATTGCCTGCTTAAGCAGAATTTCTGTCATCATGGACAGCACGGAACGGGTGAAGCTGCGCCAGTTCTGCTCACTGCCGGTCAGCATCGCCGCCATATTCTGTGCAATACCATCAAAGGTCTGCGTGGCTGCACTTTTTACCTGCGACATACTGTCCGTGGCGCTCTCTTCCCACTCACTCCAGCCGGACTTCAGGCCTTTGCTCTTTCGCAAGTTTCTAGCTCTTTATCTTTTGTATGTTTGTCTCCAAGAACATTTAGCATAATGGCGTTCGTTGTAATGGTGGAGAAAGATGTGAAATTCTTTGGCATTGGCAAATCCAATATTGATC
>NZ_JBNOZM010000017.1:0-540 GCF_050311655.1 Isoptericola variabilis | reverse complement strand
TCCAGCAGCTGTTCGGGCTGCCGGCCGGGGGGTGGGTGGGTGACCCGTCCAAGACGATGCCGATGTTCGTGCTGCTGGCGGTGTGGACGTTCGGCGCCCCGATGGTCATCTTCCTGGCCGGGTTGAAGCAGATCCCCGCGGAGCTGTACGAGGCCGCGAGCGTGGATGGTGCGGGCCCGGTGCGCAAGTTCTGGCGGATCACGATCCCGATGCTGTCGCCGGTGCTGTTCTTCAACCTGCTGCTGGAGACCATCGGCGCGTTCCAGGTCTTCGGGTCCGCGTTCATCATCTCCGGCGGCACCGGCGGCCCCGCGGACTCCACCCTGTTCTACACGCTGTACCTGTACATCAAGGGCTTCGCCCAGTTCGACATGGGGTACGCCTCGGCCATGGCCTGGGTCCTGGTCGTCGTGGTCGGCATCATCACCGCGATCTTGTTCAAGACCTCCAACGCCTGGGTCCACTACTCCGGAGACAACCGATGAGCGCCCCGACCCTCTCCCAGCCCGCACCCGTGCGCGAGCCGGCCACCATCGACAC
>NZ_JBNOZM010000016.1:0-608 GCF_050311655.1 Isoptericola variabilis | reverse complement strand
GACCTGCCCTACGACTACAGCGCCCTGGAGCCGCACATCAGCGGCAAGATCATGGAGCTGCACCACGACAAGCACCACGCGGCCTACGTCACCGGCGCCAACACCGCGCTGGAGAAGCTCGCCGAGGCCCGCGAGTCCGGCGACAACGCCGCGGTGAACCTGCACGAGAAGAACCTCGCGTTCAACCTCGGCGGCCACACCAACCACACCGTGTTCTGGAACAACCTCTCCCCCGAGGGCGGCGGCCAGCCCGAGGGCGAGCTCGCCGAGGCCATCAAGGACACCTTCGGCTCCTTCGACAAGTTCCAGGCCCAGTTCGCCGCCGTCGCCACCGGCATCCAGGGCTCCGGCTGGGCCGTGCTCGGCTGGGACTCCCTCGGCCAGCGCCTGGCCATCTTCCAGCTCTTCGACCAGCAGGCCAACGTCCCCGTCGGCATCACCCCGCTGTTCATGCTGGACATGTGGGAGCACGCCTTCTACCTCGACTACCTCAACGTCAAGGCCGACTACGTCAAGGCCGTGTGGAACATCGCGAACTGGCAGGACGTCGCCGCCCGCCTGCAGCGCGCCCGCACCCAGACCGCCGGACTCATCGTCCCCGCCTGACG
>NZ_JBNOZM010000015.1:0-920 GCF_050311655.1 Isoptericola variabilis | reverse complement strand
ATCGGGGCGAACTTCGTCCAGCAGACGGTGGTGGAGCGTCCTGGCGCGGTGGTGACGGTGCTGGACGCGTTGACGTATGCGGGGGATCGGTCGTCGTTGGGGCCGGTCGCGGACCGGGTGCGGTTCGTGCAGGGGTCGATCACGGACGCGGAGCTGGTGGACGGTCTGGTCGCGGACGCGGACGTCGTCGTGCACTTCGCGGCGGAGTCGCACAACGACAACTCGTTGGTGGATCCGTCGCCGTTCGTGCAGACGAACGTGGTGGGCACGTTCACGGTGTTGGAGGCGGTGCGCCGGCACGGGGTGCGGTTCCATCACGTGTCCACGGACGAGGTGTACGGGGATCTGCCGTTGGAGGGTGAGGAGAGGTTCACTCCCTCGACGCCGTACAACCCGTCGTCGCCGTATTCGTCGACGAAGGCGGGTTCGGATCTGTTGGTGCGGGCGTGGGTGCGGTCGTTCGGCGTCGAGGCCACGATCTCGAACTGTTCGAACAACTACGGCCCGTACCAGCATGTGGAGAAGTTCATCCCGCGGCAGGTGACGAACCTGATCGACGGGGTGCGGCCCCGGTTGTACGGGGCGGGGTTGAACGTGCGCGACTGGATCCACGTGCACGATCACAATGCGGCGGTGTGGGCGATCATCGACCGTGGTCGGGTGGGGGAGACGTACCTGATCGGCGCGGACGGTGAGGCGTCGAACCTGGACGTGGTGCGCGCGTTGAACGAGCTGTTCGGGCGCGACGGCGACGACTTCGATCATGTCGCGGATCGGCCGGGGCATGACCTGCGGTATGCGATCGATGCGTCGAAGCTGCGTGAGGAGCTGGGTTGGGTCCCTGCGTTCACGGACTTCCGGTCGGGGTTGGCCGCGACGGTCGAGTGGTATCGGGAGAACGAGGACTGGTGGCGCCCGGC
>NZ_JBNOZM010000014.1:3645-5586 GCF_050311655.1 Isoptericola variabilis | reverse complement strand
GTTTGAGGGGTTGCCCCGGCGGGGCTGGGACGGAAGTTCTGGTTCTGTGGGTGTGCGTCGGTTGTTTGAGAACTCAACAGTGTGTTTGATAGTCAATGCCAAGTATTTTGAATCCCTTTGTGGATTTCTTTGGATCGGACTGAGCTAGTTTAGTTTGGTCTGGCCGGTATCATTGAATGCTGCGGGCTCTTTGGGGTTCGTGGTGTTTGTTCTCTTTTACGGAGAGTTTGATCCTGGCTCAGGACGAACGCTGGCGGCGTGCTTAACACATGCAAGTCGAACGGTGAAGCCCAGCTTGCTGGGTGGATCAGTGGCGAACGGGTGAGTAACACGTGAGCAACCTGCCCTCCACTTCGGGATAAGCCTTGGAAACGGGGTCTAATACCGGATATGAGCACTCATCGCATGGTGGGTGTTGGAAAGTTTTTCGGTGGGGGATGGGCTCGCGGCCTATCAGCTTGTTGGTGGGGTGATGGCCTACCAAGGCGTCGACGGGTAGCCGGCCTGAGAGGGCGACCGGCCACACTGGGACTGAGACACGGCCCAGACTCCTACGGGAGGCAGCAGTGGGGAATATTGCACAATGGGCGCAAGCCTGATGCAGCGACGCCGCGTGAGGGATGACGGCCTTCGGGTTGTAAACCTCTTTCAGCAGGGAAGAAGCGCAAGTGACGGTACCTGCAGAAGAAGCGCCGGCTAACTACGTGCCAGCAGCCGCGGTAATACGTAGGGCGCAAGCGTTGTCCGGAATTATTGGGCGTAAAGAGCTCGTAGGCGGTCTGTCGCGTCTGGTGTGAAATCCCGAGGCTCAACCTCGGGCTTGCATCGGGTACGGGCAGACTAGAGTGCGGTAGGGGAGACTGGAATTCCTGGTGTAGCGGTGGAATGCGCAGATATCAGGAGGAACACCGATGGCGAAGGCAGGTCTCTGGGCCGCAACTGACGCTGAGGAGCGAAAGCATGGGGAGCGAACAGGATTAGATACCCTGGTAGTCCATGCCGTAAACGTTGGGCACTAGGTGTGGGGCTCATTCCACGAGTTCCGTGCCGCAGCTAACGCATTAAGTGCCCCGCCTGGGGAGTACGGCCGCAAGGCTAAAACTCAAAGGAATTGACGGGGGCCCGCACAAGCGGCGGAGCATGCGGATTAATTCGATGCAACGCGAAGAACCTTACCAAGGCTTGACATGCACCGGAAACACTCAGAGATGGGTGCCCCGTAAGGTCGGTGCACAGGTGGTGCATGGTTGTCGTCAGCTCGTGTCGTGAGATGTTGGGTTAAGTCCCGCAACGAGCGCAACCCTCGTCCTATGTTGCCAGCGGGTTATGCCGGGGACTCATGGGAGACTGCCGGGGTCAACTCGGAGGAAGGTGGGGATGACGTCAAATCATCATGCCCCTTATGTCTTGGGCTTCACGCATGCTACAATGGCCGGTACAGAGGGCTGCGATACCGTAAGGTGGAGCGAATCCCAAAAAGCCGGTCTCAGTTCGGATTGGGGTCTGCAACTCGACCCCATGAAGTCGGAGTCGCTAGTAATCGCAGATCAGCAACGCTGCGGTGAATACGTTCCCGGGCCTTGTACACACCGCCCGTCAAGTCACGAAAGTTGGTAACACCCGAAGCTCATGGCCCAACCGGTTTTCCGGGGGGAGTGGTCGAAGGTGGGACTGGCGATTGGGACTAAGTCGTAACAAGGTAGCCGTACCGGAAGGTGCGGCTGGATCACCTCCTTTCTAAGGAGCATCTGATACCCCCGCGTAAGCTTCGCGGTCGGCGCGCCAGGTCTTCTGGTGGTGTCGGTGGTGGGGTGGGGGTCAGGCAGACCATCTGAGACACCGTTGGAGTGTCTGGTGGTTGCTCATGGGTGGAACATTGACTAGAAGGATCGGGTTGGCGTCTCGCCGGCCGGCTAGTACACACCAGGCTCTTCGGGGTCG
>NZ_JBNOZM010000014.1:0-3545 GCF_050311655.1 Isoptericola variabilis | reverse complement strand
AGGCTCTTCGGGGTCGGGTGGGGGAACGTTGGTGGTGGGGGTTGGTCTGGTTCGCAAGCACACTGTTGGGTCCTGAGGCAATCGGCTTGCCTGGGTGGGTGTTCTCGCGGGGTTGGTCTCGTGGGGGTGGCTGTCTGGGGGTTGGTGGTCTTGATGGATACGGGTCGTGGGCTGGTGTGAACCGTTCCTCTTCGGTTGGAGGGGGGTAGGCGTGCCGGGTGTCTGCGGGTCGTCCGTTGCTTGAGAACTGCACAGTGGACGCGAGCATCCCAGATGTTCAGTACTGGTCGAGATGATCCTCTTTGTGGGGGTTGTTCTTGGACTGGTTTTCTGATCTCTGTGAAATATTGTAGTGTGTCGAAGTTTTTAAGGGCACAGGGTGGATGCCTTGGCACTAGGAGCCGAAGAAGGACGTGGTAGCCTGCGATAAGCCTCGGGGAGTTGGCAAACGAGCTGTGATCCGAGGGTGTCCGAATGGGGGAACCCGGCCCAAGTCATGTTGGGTCACCTGCATCTGAATACATAGGGTGTAGGGGGGAACGTCGGGAAGTGAAACATCTCAGTACCGACAGGAAGAGATATTCCGTGAGTAGTGGCGAGCGAAAGCGGATGAGGCCAAACCGTGTGTGTGTCAAGCTGTCAGGCGTTGCACATGCGGGGTTGTGGGACCTTCTGACCAGATCTGACAGTCTGGTAGCCAGTGAGAAAGTCGTGTCATAGTCGAACCGCATTGAAAGGCGGACCGTAGTGGGTGTGAGTCCCGTAGACGAAATGGTGCGGCCTGGTTGAGGGGATCCCAAGTAGCACGGGGCCCGTGAAATCTCGTGTGAATCTGGCAAGACCACTTGCTAAGCCTAAATACTACCTAGTGACCGATAGCGGACCAGTACCGTGAGGGAAAGGTGAAAAGTACCCCGGGAGGGGAGTGAAATAGTACCTGAAACCGTGTGCCTACAATCCGTCGGAGCCTCCATTGCAGGGGTGACGGCGTGCCTTTTGAAGAATGAGCCTGCGAGTTAGTGCTCGGTGGCGAGGTTAACCCGTGTGGGGAAGCCGTAGCGAAAGCGAGTCCGAATAGGGCGTTATAGTCGCCGGGTCTAGACCCGAAGCGAAGTGATCTAGCCATGGGCAGGTTGAAGCGCCGGTAAGACGGCGTGGAGGACCGAACCCACTTAGGTTGAAAACTGAGGGGATGACCTGTGGTTAGGGGTGAAAGGCCAATCAAACTTCGTGATAGCTGGTTCTCCCCGAAATGCATTTAGGTGCAGCGTCACGTGTTTCTTGCCGGAGGTAGAGCTACTGGATGGCCGATGGGCCCTACCAGGTTACTGACGTCAGCCAAACTCCGAATGCCGGTAAGACATAGCGTGGCAGTGAGACTGCGGGGGATAAGCTTCGTAGTCGAGAGGGAAACAGCCCAGATCATCGGCTAAGGCCCCTAAGCGTGTGCTCAGTGGGAAAGGATGTGGAGTTGCACAGACAACCAGGAGGTTGGCTTAGAAGCAGCCACCCTTGAAAGAGTGCGTAATAGCTCACTGGTCAAGTGATTCCGCGCCGACAATGTAGCGGGGCTCAAGTACACCGCCGAAGCCGTGGCACTCACACGTGAACCCAGCACCGACTTGATCGGTGTTCAGGTGTGTGGGTGGGTAGGGGAGCGTCGTGTGGGCAGTGAAGCTGCAGGGTGACCTAGTGGTGGAGCCTACACGAGTGAGAATGCAGGCATGAGTAGCGAATGACGGGTGAGAAACCCGTCCGCCGAATGACCAAGGGTTCCAGGGCCAGGTTAATCCGCCCTGGGTAAGTCGGGACCTAAGGCGAGGCCGACAGGCGTAGTCGATGGACAAGGAGTTGATATTCTCCTACCGGCGAAGAACCGCCCATACCGAGCCCGGTGATGCTAACCATCCCAATCCACCAATCGGGGTCCTTCGGGATTCCACCGGTGGGGCGGCGTGGGACCCGAACCGGTAGTAGGTAAGCGTGTTAACAGGGGTGACGCAGGAAGGTAGCCCGGCGTGGCGATGGTAGTCCACGTCCAAGGTTGTAGCCCGCTTCGTAGGCAAATCCGCGAAGCACATAGGGTGAGAACTGATAGTGACCGCGTATGCGGGAATCGGGTGATCCTCTGCTGCCAAGAAAAGCCTCGACGCGAGGTTCTAGCCGCCCGTACCCCAAACCGACTCAGGTGGTCAGGTAGAGAATACCAAGGCGATCGAGCGAATCGTGGTTAAGGAACTCGGCAAAATGCCCCCGTAACTTCGGGAGAAGGGGGGCCCGAACCGTGAACCGGACTTGCTCCGGGGAGGCGGGGAGGGCCGCAGAGACCAGGGAGAAGCGACTGTTTACTAAAAACACAGGTCCGTGCGAAGTCGCAAGACGATGTATACGGACTGACGCCTGCCCGGTGCTGGAAGGTTAAGAGGACGGGTCAACTTCGGTGAAGCCCAGAATTTAAGCCCCAGTAAACGGCGGTGGTAACTATAACCATCCTAAGGTAGCGAAATTCCTTGTCGGGTAAGTTCCGACCTGCACGAATGGCGTAACGACTTCTCCGCTGTCTCAACCGCGAGCTCGGCGAAATTGCACTACGAGTAAAGATGCTCGTTACGCGCAGCAGGACGGAAAGACCCCGGGACCTTTACTATAGCTTGGTATTGGTGTTCGGTGCGGCTTGTGTAGGATAGGTGGGAGACTATGAAACCCGGCCGCCAGGTCGGGTGGAGTCAACGTTGAAATACCACTCTGGCCGCATCGACCATCTAACCTCGGTCCGTGATCCGGATCAGGGACAGTGCCTGGTGGGTAGTTTAACTGGGGCGGTTGCCTCCCAAAATGTAACGGAGGCGCTCAAAGGTTCCCTCAGCCTGGTTGGCAATCAGGTGTCGAGTGCAAGTGCACAAGGGAGCTTGACTGTGAGACCGACAGGTCGAGCAGGGACGAAAGTCGGAACTAGTGATCCGGCGGTGGCTTGTGGAAGCGCCGTCGCTCAACGGATAAAAGGTACCCCGGGGATAACAGGCTGATCTTGCCCAAGAGTCCATATCGACGGCATGGTTTGGCACCTCGATGTCGGCTCGTCGCATCCTGGGGCTGGAGTAGGTCCCAAGGGTTGGGCTGTTCGCCCATTAAAGCGGTACGCGAGCTGGGTTTAGAACGTCGTGAGACAGTTCGGTCCCTATCCGCTGCGCGCGCAGGAAACTTGAGAAGGGCTGTCCCTAGTACGAGAGGACCGGGACGGACGAACCTCTGGTGTGCCAGTTGTTCCGCCAGGAGCACGGCTGGTTAGCTACGTTCGGAAGGGATAACCGCTGAAAGCATCTAAGCGGGAAGCCTGCTTCAAGATGAGGTTTCCATCCCCCTCGTGGGGTGAAGGCACCCAGCTAGACCACTGGGTAGATAGGCCGGATGTGGAAGACAGGACTAACGACTGTCGGAGCTGACCGGTACTAATAAGCCAACAACTTCACACACACTCAAACACTGTTTGACAATCATCTGCTCCGCGTCCACTGTGCGGTTCCCGAGAAACGGGCACCACCCCC
>NZ_JBNOZM010000013.1:0-28951 GCF_050311655.1 Isoptericola variabilis | reverse complement strand
GCGAACTGGCAGGACGTCGCCGCCCGCCTGCAGCGCGCCCGCACCCAGACCGCCGGACTCATCGTCCCCGCCTGACGACACCCCACCGCTGTGAGCGGGCGTCTGGCCCCGTTTCCGTCGGGAAACAGGGCCAGACGCCCGCTCACAGCGCTGTCTGCTGGTAGAGGGCCAGGCGCGGCTCGCCGTCGACGACGACGTAGGTGCTGGCCATGAGGGCGACGAACGGCGGGTCGTCGCCCCGCACGGCCCGGGCGCGGTAGACGAGCGCGGCAGCACCGTCGGCACCGCCGGCACCGTCGGCGAGGCCCACGCGGCGCACGTCGTGCAGGTCGTAGGAGTCCCACGGCGGGGCGCCGTCGAGCGAGGCGACGACGGCGTCGCGGTCGAGCACCGAGCCGTCCACGAGCACCATGAGGGCCGACGGCGTCATGAGGGCGCCGTAGAACGCGCCGCCGGTGCTCCCGCACAACGCGTCCCACCCCCGGCGTTCGAGGTCGAGCAGCCGGTCGAGCGTGAGGTCCACCATCGCGCCAGGCTACGGAGCGCGGCGGCGCCCCGCACGGGGCGACTCCCCGGATTCATCGGAGGAATCCGTGCGCCCGGAGGGTGGGAGGGGCCATAATCCAGGGCATGTCCCGTACCGATGAGGTCGTCGCCGGCGTGCGCCGCATGATCACCGACGGCGAGCTCGGCCCCGGCGATCGGCTCCCCGTGGAGAAGGACCTCGCCGAGCGGCTCGGCGTCTCGCGCGGGTCCCTGCGCGAGGGCGTGCGCGCCCTCACCGTGCTCGGCGTCCTCGACACGCGGCAGGGCGACGGCACCTACGTCACCAGCCTCGACCCTGCCCGGCTCATGTCCTCGCTGCAGTTCGTCGTGGACCTGCACGGCGACACCAGCGCCCGCCCGTTCCACGCCGTCCGCCGCGTGCTCGAGACCGAGGCCGCCGGCCTGGCCGCCCACCGCATCACCCCCGAGGCCCTCGAGGAGGCCCGCGGCGTCCTCGAGCGAGCCGCGAGCACCCTGGCGCAGGACGACGTCGACCACGCGGCGTTCATCGAGGCCGACACCGCGTTCCACCGCATCGTCGCCGAGCAGGGCGGCAACCCCGTCGCCACCGCGCTCGTCGAGGCGATCGCGGGCCGCACGTTCCGCGAACGCCTGTGGCGCGGCCGCCACGAGGAGGGTGCCGAGGAGCGCACCCAGCGCGACCACGAGGCCGTCTGGCGCGCGCTGGCCGCCGGCGACGCCGAGGCCGCGCGCGTGCGCATGGCCGCGCACCTCCTCGACGTCGAGGAGACCCTCCCCGCGACGGACGTCACGGACGACTGACCCTCCGGGCCCTGTCCCGGGCCACGGCGCGGCGAGCAGGACCAGGCCGCCTAGACTGGCCGACACCTGTGATCGAGCCACCGGTCACCAGCGGGAGACGCGCGTGAGAGGAACGGCCTTGGGCGCCCACGGAGGAATCACCCTCAGCGACGACGGACGACGGTGGGAGATGTGGGGCGAGATCGACGTCGCGGTCGCGCACGAGGCCTACGCCACCCTGGAGGCCGCCGGCGAGGGCCGCAAGGTCCTCGACATGCGCCGGGTCACGTTCATCGACTCGTCGGGGGTGCGTCTCGTGGTCCTCGCGTGCGAGAACGGCCCGCGCCCGCAGGTGGTCGGCGCTCCGCAGCTGGTCCGCGAGATCTTCGAGATGATGAGCTTCGACATGCTGGTCGACTTCGTCGACGCCGACCCGTCGGAGCCCCTCGACGACGCTACGCGGACGGGGTCCGCACCCCGAGGGTGAGCAGCAGGTTGGCGTAGACGCGCTGGTCGCCGGTGGCGACCAGGACGGCGACGTCGTCCGACCGGGCGGCGTCGTAGAACGCGAAGCGGTCCAGCTCGTCCCAGCCGACGTCGGGCCCGAGCATCGCCCGGTAGCCGGTGTGCGCGGGGATCTCCTCCCCCGCGGCGACGACGTCGCCCGCCACGCCGCCGGGCACCATGACGGCGGCGGACTCGACGGGCACGGCGTCGAGCAGCACCTCGAGCACCTGGTCCACGGTCAGGAGGCCGGGGCGCAGGTTGAGGTGCACGCGCGCGGCGCCGGGCCGCGCGCCGGTGGAGTGCGGGTAGTTCGCGTCGGCCAGCAGCACGCGCGACCCGTGCCCCGCCGCGGCGAGCGCCGCGACGAGGCCCGGGTGCAACAGCTCGTAGCGCAGCACGTCAGGCCTGGCCGGCCGCGGCGGGGACACGCGCGTCGGCGAACGCGTGCCGCTGGCGGCCGAGCCCGTCGATCTCGACCTCGACGACGTCGCCGTCGGCCAGGTACGGGAACCGGCCGGACAGCGCGACTCCCTCGGGGGTGCCGGTGCAGACGAGGTCGCCCGGCTCGAGCGTCATGTACTGCGACAGGTGGTGCACGATCTCGGCGACGCCGAAGATCATGTCGGCCGTGGACGAGTCCTGGCGGGGCTCGCCGTTGACGGACGAGCGCAGGCGCAGGTCGCGGGTGTCCACCTCGTCGGCGGGCACCAGCGCCGGGCCCGTGGGCAGGAACGCGGGGCCGCACTTGCCCTTCGACCACTGGCCGAGCGAGTCGTCGAGCTGCCAGGCCCGCTCGCTCACGTCGTCGACCACGGTGTACCCGGCGACGTGCTCGAGCGCGACGTCGACCGACGGCAGGTAGCTCGCCTGCTTCCCGACGACGATCGCGAGCTCCACCTCCCAGTCGACCCTGTCCGAGCCGGGCGGGATCGGCACCGTGTCGTCGGGGCCGACCACCGTGTTGGGGTGCTTGAAGAAGATGATCGGCAGTCGCGGCGGCTCGGCGCCGGACTCGCGCGCGTGGGCGGCGTAGTTCTGGCCCACGCAGACGACGGCGGTCGGCCGGGCGATCGGGGCGCCGCGGCGCAGGGCGTCCGCGCCGTCGAGCACGGGCAGCTCGCCCGCGGCGAGCGCGGCCCGCGTGCGGGCGATGCCGTCGGCGGCGAGGAACGCGCCGTCGACGTCCCCGGCGGCGCCGGTCAGCGGCCGCAGGTCGTAGGTGGCGCCGTCGTGCGTGACGGCGGGGATCTCCTGGCCCACCGGGCCCAGGCGGAGCAGCTGCATCGGTGTCCTCTGTTCTCTCTGGGGGGCGCCTCGATCATGCGCCCGGGGCGCGGGCCGGTCACGTCCGTCCCGCCATGCGATACCGGGGTTACGAGGCGAACGCGTCGGGGTGGGCCTCGGGGGCGAGCAGCCCGCGGCCCACCAGGTCGGTCCACAGGTCGGCGGGGACGACGGCGGCGTGCCGGTCCACCGCCTGGCGCACCTGGTCGGCGGTGCGGAGCCCGACGACGGTGCTCGCCACGGCCGGGTGCGTCCGCACGTAGGCGAGCGCGGCCTGCGGCAGGGTGACGCCGTGGTCGGCGCACGCGGCGGCGATCCGGCGGGTGCGGTCGAGCAGCGCGGCCGGCGCGGGGGCGTAGTCGTACGTCGCGTCGTCGGGCACGACCTCGCGAGCGAGCAGCCCGGAGTTGTAGACGCCGGCGACGACGACGGACGCCCCGCGCGCGGCGGCCGCCGGCAGCAGGTCGGCGAGCGCCGGCTGCTCCAGCAGCGTGAACCGCCCGGCGCACATCACGACGTCCACGTCGGCCTCGGCGACGAACCGCGCGAGCATCGCGGACTGGTTCATGCCCGCGCCGATCGCGCGGACCACGCCCTGCTCGCGCAGCTCCACCAGCGCGGGCACGGCCTCGGCGAACGCCTGCTCCTCGTGGTCGTCGGGGTCGTGCAGGTACACGACGTCCACGCGGTCCAGGCCGGTGCGCTCCAGGCTCGCCTCCAGCGACCGCAGCACGCCGTCGCGGGAGAAGTCCCACACCCGCCGGCTCGCGGCGGGCACGTCGAACATGTCCGGGTCCTTCTCGTGCGCCGTCTCCGGCGACGGCACGAGCACGCGCCCCACCTTGGTCGACACGACGTACTCGTCCCGCGGCCGCGCCGCCAGGCTCGCCCCGAGCCGCCGCTCCGACAGCCCGAGCCCGTAGTGCGGCGCCGTGTCGAAGTACCGGACCCCGGCGTCCCACGCGGCGTCGACCGCCTCTTGGGTCTCCGCGTCCGTCGTCGCCCGGTAGAGGTTGCCCGCCTGCGCGGCGCCGTAGCCGAGGCTCGTGAGACGGACCCCCGTGCCGCGCACCTCCCGGGAGGGCAGCACGGCCCCGCTCGCGGTCACGCCTGCTCCGGCGGACGCACCCGCAGCTCGTGCATGCCGCCGTCGACGGCGAGCGCGGTGCCGGTGGTCGCCGTGGCGAGCGGGCTCGCGAGGTAGCAGACGGCGTGCGCCACGGCCTCCGGGCTCACCAGCCTCCCGGTGGGCTGGCGCGCCTCGAGGGCGGCCCGCTCGGCCGCCGGGTCGGGCGCGGCGTCGAGCAGGCGACCCACCCACGGGGTGTCCACGGTGCCCGGGTTCACGCAGGTCACGCGGATGCCCTCGCGCACGTGGTCGGCCGCCATCGCGAGGGTGAGCGCCTGCACGGCGCCCTTGCTCGCCGAGTACAGGGCGCGCTGCGGCAGCCCGGACCACGACGCGATCGACGCGGTGTTCACGACGGCCGCGTGCTCCGACGCCCGCAGGTGCGGCAGCGCCGCCCGCGTCACGCGCACGATGCCGAGCACGTTGACGTCGAGCACCCGCAGCCACTCGGCGTCGTCGTTGTCCGCCACCGTGCCCTGCGCGCCGATGCCGGCGTTGTTCACGACGACGTCGATGCCGCCCAGCGTCTCGGCCGCCGCCGCGACCGCGGCCCGCACGGCCGCGTCGTCCGTGACGTCGGCGACCTCGGCCGCGGCCCCCTCGGGCACGCCGTCCCGCGTGCGGTCGATCGCGACCACCTGCGCGCCGCGCGCGAGCAGCGCGCGCACGACGCAGGCGCCGATGCCGGACGCCCCTCCGGTCACGATGGCGCGGATGCCGGCGAACTCCGGCGGGAGATCGGCACTGCTCACGGGTACTCCTTCGTCGTGGTGGCGGGCTGGACGTCGAACCCGGAGGTGTCGAGCCCGTAGGTGGCGACGGCGGTGCGGCCGCGCACGGCGGCACGCTCGTCGTCGGACAGGGAGGCGAGCAGCTCGTCGGCGGCGGCGAGCCAGCGCCCGTAGCCGGAGGCGAGCAGGCAGACGGGCCAGTCGCTGCCGAGCAGGAGACGGCCCGGGCCGAAGACGTCGAGCGCGTGGTCGGCGGCGGGGCGCAGGTCCTCGGTGGTCCATGCGTCCCAGCGCGCCTCGGTGACCAGGCCGGACAGCTTCGCGACGACGTTCGGCCGGGCCGCGAGCGCCGCCAGGTCGCGGCGCCAGGCGTCCAGGGCGGCCGGGTCCCCGGGGTGGCCGACGCCGCTAGGCAGCGCCGCGAGGGGCGGCTTGGCGAGGTGGTCGAGCACGAACCGGGTGCCGGGCAGCGCCGCGGCGAGGCGGGCGCACGACGGGAGCTGGTCGGCGCGCACCACCAGGTCGAAGGGCAGGCCCGCGGCGCCGACGGCGGCGATGCCGGCGTGCACGTCGGGCCGGTCGAGGTAGCCCGGGTCGGCCTCGGCCTGCACCATCGTGCGGATGCCGACGAGACGGTCGCCGCCGGGCCCCTCGCGCAGCGCGGCGAGGCGGTCCTCGAGCGCCGGGTCGAACAGGTCGGCCCAGCCCACGACCCCCGCGACGCGCGCGGCGCGCCCCTCGGGCGAGGCGGCGACGTCGAGCAGGTCCTCGGTCTCGGCCCATGTGCTCACGCTCTGCACGACGACGGTGGCGTCGATGCCGTGGGCGGCGGCGGGGAGGTCCGCGACGGTGAAGTCGGCGTCGATGGCGGCCATGCTCGCGGGGTCGATCCAGTCCTGCGGGTGCCGCGCGCGGACCCACAGGTGGTGGTGCGCGTCGACGACGACGTCGGACATCCGGACTCCCTCGGCCTGCGGACTGATTCATCTAATGTATAGGCGTCCCGACCGCTTGCGCCACCACCGTCCGCGCCGAGTAGTCTCAGACAGCACGCCCAGACGTCATATCTCTACCGGCCCCCAGGGCCGGGCCAGCCGCTCGACGAGGAGTGATCCGCATGACCACGGCCGCCCCGCCCCTGCGCCCCGAGCAGGCGTGGTTCACCGAGGCCCGCTTCGGCCTCTTCGTGCACTTCGGCCTCTACTCCGCGGCCGCCCGGCACGAGTGGGTGATGAGCTTCGAGAAGCAGACCGCCGAGCAGTACGCACGGTACGCCGAGGTGTTCGACCCGGACCTGTTCGACGCGCGCGCCCTGGTCCGTGCGGCCAAGGACGCCGGGATGCGGTACGTCGTGCTGACCACGAAGCACCACGACGGTTTCGCGCTGTGGGACTCCGCCGTCAGCGACTACAGCATCGCCCGCACCCGCGGGCGCGACCTCGTGGCCGAGCTGGCCGAGGCCGTGCGCGCCGAGGGCCTGCGGCTCGGGCTGTACCACTCGCTCCTGGACTGGCACCACCCCGACTACACGATCGACGCGGACCACCCACGCCGGGACGACCCCGACGCGCACGCCCTCAACGAGGGTCGCGACATGGCCCGCTACCGCGAGTACCTGCACGCCCAGGTACGCGAGCTGCTCACCGGGTACGGGCCGGTCGACTACGTCTTCTTCGACTTCACCGACACCCGCGAGCGCCGCGGCTGGCCCGGAAAGCGGCCCGAGGACTGGGACGCCGAGGGCCTGCTCGCCATGGTCCGCGAGCTGCAGCCGCAGGCCGTGGTCAACGACCGGCTCGGCATCCCCGGCGACCTCGTCACCCCCGAGCAGTACCAGCCCGACCAGCCGATGCGCGACGACGCGGGCGGGCTCGTCGTCTGGGAGGCGTGCCAGACGCTCAACGGGAGCTGGGGCTACGACCGCGACAACACGCGGTTCAAGGACCCGGACCTGCTGGTGCGCATGCTCGTGGACACGGTGTCCAAGGGCGGCAACCTGCTGCTCAACGTCGGCCCGGACGGCCGCGGCGCGATCCCGCCGCGCGACGCCGCCGGCCTCGCCGCGCTCGGGGAGTGGATGCGCCTTCACGAGCGGTCGATCCGGGGCGCAGGCCCCGCCGACCCCGGGCTGGCCGACGCCGTCGCGCCGGGCCTGCCGCCCGGCGTCGTGCTCACCCAGCGCGACGACCGCCTGTACCTGCACCTGTTCGCCTGGCCGTTCGGGCACGTCCACCTGCGCGGCCTCGCCGACCGGGTGAGGTACGCGCAGCTGCTGCACGACGGCTCCGAGCTGCGCACCTCCGTCTCGGACCCGGACCAGAAGGCGTGGAACACCCACCCCGGCGGGCAGCCGCCCGGCACCCTCACGCTGCACCTGCCCACGGCGCAGCCCGGCGTCGCCGTGCCGGTGGTGGAGCTGTTCCTCGCCCCGTAGCCGTCAGACGGCGCCGGCCGCTCTCCGCAGGCGCGCCAGGTCGACCGCCCACCCACCGGCGCCGCCGACGGCGTCGCGCATCCGCTCCCAGCCGTCGCCGTGACGGTCGAGTTGCCGGTGCTCGAGGACGACGCGGGTGCGGCGGTCGTCGAGGGCGGTGAACGCGACGTGCACCTCGCTGCACCGGGCGGGCTCGGTCTCGACCTCCCACCGCGGCGAGACGTCCCAGGTGAAGACGAACCGGGCGGGGCGCTCGACGACGAGGACGCGCGCGATCGTGCAGCGGCTACCGGCGGCGTCGACCTCGGTGATCGTGCCGCCGGCCCGGAGGTCGACGTCCATGTCGACGGTGTCGTCGAGGAGGTGATGGTCCGGGTCCCACCAGGTCGACGTCTGCCGGGTGAACACGTCGAAGACGTGCTCGACCGGCGCTGCGACGTCCACGGAGACGGTCACCGAGGTGTCAGGTCGGGTCGGGGTGGTCATGGAAGGTCTCCTCTGCGACGGAGGCGAGCGAGTCGAGCGAGCGCCGCCAGAACAGGTCCAGGTACTCGCGGAGCATCGCCAGCCCTTCGGGGTCGGCGCGGTAGACGCGGCGGGTGCCGACGGCCTCGTCGGCGACCAGCCGGGCGTCCTTGAGCACGCGCAGGTGCTGCGAGACGGCGGGACGGCTCACGGGCAGCCCCGCCGCGAGCTCCCCGACCGACGACGGCCGGGCGGCGAGACGCTCGAAGACCTCGCGCCGCGTGGGGTCCGCCAGCGCGGCGAAACCCGATATGTCAGTAGCCACTTACGGTAAGTTACGCCTGACGGTGGGCCTCCACAAGACCCCGGCGCAGAACGCTCCGGGAGCGTGGATATACTCGCGGCGTCGAGGCGGACCCGCGCCGCCTTGCGCTCGAAAAAGGGGCGCACGGCAGCCCGGTCACCGGCAGTCAGCACGAGGCAGCACTGCGGACCCGGCGTCGGGACCGCACGGGACACATACGGACCGCACCACTCATCCGTCACTGTTCCCTGGAGGCCCCCGTGCCCACCGTGTCCGCCCATGTCGCCCGCACCCTCGCCCAGCACGTCGACCACGTCTTCGGCGTCATGGGCAACGGCAACGCCTGGTTCCTCGACGACCTGTCGCGCTCCACGACGACCCGGTTCACCGCCGTCCGCCACGAGGCGGGCGGCGTGGTCGCCGCCGACGCCTACTACCGCGCGTCGGGCCGCATCGCGGCCGCGACGGTGACGTACGGCGCGGGCTTCACCAACACCCTGACGGCGCTGGCCGAGGCCGCGCAGGCGCGCGTGCCGCTGGTGCTGCTCGCGGGCGACGAGCCGACGTCGGGCCCGCGCCCGTGGGACGTGGACCAGATCGCGCTGGCCGCCGCCGTCGGCGCCCGCACCTACACCGTCGGTCGCGCGGACGCCGCCGCGACCACCGTCATCGCCATCGAGCACTCCCTCACCTACCGCGTGCCCGTCGTGCTCGCCATCCCCTACGACGTCGCCGCGCTCGAGGCGGGCCCGGTCCCGGACGCACCCGAGCCCACCCTCCCCGGCCCGCTCCCGCCCGCCGGCCCGTTCGACGCCGCCGCGATCACCGACCTCGCGCGCGCCCTCGCCTCGGCCGAGCGGCCGCTGCTGCTCGCCGGCCGCGGCGCCTGGCTCGCCGGTGCGGGCGAGGCGCTGGGCGAGCTCGCCGCCGCCACCGGCGCCCTCACCGCGACGACGGCGCTCGGCCGCGGGGTCTTCCCCGACGGGCGGTACGACCTCGGCGTCGCCGGCGGCTTCGGTGCCGACGGCGCCATGGCGCTGGTGCGCGAGGCGGACGTCGCCGTCGTCGTGGGCGCGTCGCTCAACCAGTTCACGATGCGGTTCGGCGAGCTCTTCTCCCCCGGCACCCGGGTGGTCCAGGTGGACGTCGCGCAGGCCGCCACGCACCGCCACGTCGGCTCGTTCGTGCGCGGCGACGCCGCTCTCGTGACCCGCGCGCTGCTCGACGAGCTGCGCACCCTCGGCGCCACGCCGTCGGGCTGGCGCGACTCCGTGGGCGTCGCCGCCGCCCGCACCTACGACACCGGCCCCGTCGACGGCCTCGCCGCCGACGGCCGCCTCGACCCGCGCGGCGTCGCGAGCCGCATCGGTGCGCTGCTGCCCGCCGACCGCGTCGTCGTGTCCGACGGCGGCCACTTCATCGGCTGGGCCAACATGTACTGGCCCGTCTCCTCGCCCGACCGGATGATGATGGTCGGCACCGCCTTCCAGTCCATCGGCCTCGGCTTCCCCAGCGTCGCGGGCGCGGCCGCGGCCCAGCCGGACGCCACCGTCGTGCTCACCACCGGCGACGGCGGCGGGCTCATGGCCCTGGCCGACCTCGAGACCGCCGTCCGCACCGCCGGCGGCCGCGGCGTCGCCGTCGTGTGGAACGACGCCGTCTACGGCGCCGAGGTGCACGTCTACGGCCGTCAGGGCCTCGCCGAGGAGCCCATGCGCATCCCCGAGACCGACTTCGCCGCCCTCGCCGCCGCCGTCGGCGCGGAGGGCGTCGTCGTGCGGTCGCTGGCCGATCTCGACCGGCTCGGGACCTGGGCGCGCGAGCCCGTCGACCAGCGGCGGTTCCTCATGCTCGACTGCCGTGTGTCGCCCACCGTTGTCGCGCCGTACCAGGAGGAGATCCTGCGGGTGAACCGGACCCGCTGACCCGAGCGAGAGCCGTGATGCCCGGCGGCATCACAGCGTCGTCCACAGATCCCCCGAGCCCTAGAACAGGTGTTCGAATCCAGCTAGGCTCAGGACATGACGACGCGGCGGCGGGTCGGCGCACGGTCGCGCTGGCCGAGGTCCTCGCCGCCGGGACGGCGCACGAGGGCGTGATGCTGGACCTGGACGTGCCGCGGGTGGCGTCCGCGTCACCGGAGCATCGTGGGTCGGTCGCGCACCGCGCCCTGGTGGCCGAGGTCGCGTGCGCGCTCGGGGTGAGCGAGCACGTCGCGCAGGGCTGGCTCGCCGACGCCGACGTGCTGGCCTCGAAGGCGACCGCCACGCTGGACGCCCTGTGCGCCGGGGCCATCTCCTACCAGCACGCGGCCAGGCTCGCCGACGCGGTCGCGGACCTGCCCGCCTCGGTCGCGGCGCAGGTCGAGCAAGCCGTCCTGGGCCGGGCACCCGGCCTGACGGCGGCACGGTTCGGGACGCTGGCCCGTGCCGCGCGGGACCGGCTGCACCCCGTACCCGCCGAAGTCCGCCGCGAGGCCGCCGCGCTCAAGGCCGATGTGTGGGTCGACGACGGCGCCGACGGCATGTCCTGGCTCACCGCACACCTGCCCACCCCCGTCGCGCACGCCGTGCACGACCGGCTGACCCGCACCGCCGCACGCGCCAAGGCGAACGAGGACCCGCGCGGGGTCGGGCAGCTGCGTGCCGCGACCCTGACCGCGCTCCTGCTCGACGACGAGACGAACAGCTCGCGCCACACGCGCAGCTCGGACACCGGTAGTCCGCCACCACCCGATCTCTCACCACCGGACCCGTCACGGCCGGAGGCGGGGCCACCCGAGGTGCCACCGGACCCGCTGGCCACCCTGGCGCGCACCGTGCGCCCCGTCGTGCACGTGACCGTCCCCGTCACCACGCTCACTGGTGACGGCGAGGCCTCCGCGTTGCTGGACGGCCTTGCCCCGATCGACGCGGAGACCGCCCGCCACCTGACGGCACGCGCCCCGACGCTGCGGCGCGTGCTCACCGACCCCGTCACCGGCGCCATGCTCACCGTCGACCGGCGCAGCTACGTCGTGCCCGCGGACCTGCGCGCCTTCCTCACCCAACGCGACCTGACCTGCCGGTTCCCCGGCTGCCGCATCCGCGCACGCCGCTGCGACGTCGACCACACCACCGCCTGGGCCGACGGCGGCACCACCGACGCCGCCAACCTCGCCACCCTGTGCCGCCAGCACCACACGCTCAAGCACGAGTCCCGATGGACCGTCGAACAGCTCGACGACCAGCACGGAACCGGCGTCCTGGCCTGGACCTCACCCCGCGGCCGCACCTACCTCACCATCCCCGGCAGCACCGACCACACCCTCGCCCAGCTCGACGCATGGGCCACCGCGGCCGCGCACCTGCACGAGCACGGGTCCGAGCCCGGTGGGGGCCGCCCGTCCGGCGGCAGCCGCGACGCGCCGACGCCGGCACCCCGCACCGCGGTCGACGTCGGAGACCCGCCGTTCTGAGGGGACGGACGGCTCTTGCGAGGAGGAACCGCCCCTCCTAGCGTCGAAAGCAGAACACCGAATGCTCCCGCCCAGCGGGGGCCGTCGTGCGTCGCCAGACCGCTCCGTCGTCGTCAGGCCCCCGCAGCGCCGCCAGCAGGGGCGGCACCCACCCGGGCCTACCGACAGGAGGGGCGTCATGGACACGTTCGACGCGGTGGACACCGTCGTCGTCGACGCACGCATCGAGAGGATCCTCGACGCCGCGGGCCGTGCACCCAGCGTGCACAACACCCAGCCGTGGAACGTGGACGTCAAGGGCAACCGCCTCCTGATCCGGGCCGACGCGGCCCGTCAGCTGCACCAGGCCGACCCTCAGGGTCGCGAGATGTACATCAGCTGCGGTGCCTTCGTCTTTAACGCGGCGACCGCCGCACGGCGCGAGTCCCTGACGGCACGCACCGTCGTCCTGCCCGACCCGGCGGACGAGCGCCTCGTCGCCGAGCTCGAACTCTCCGCCGGGGCCCGCCCCACGATGGACGAGCTCGGCCTGTCGGTCGCGATCCAGCGCCGCACGACATCCCGCGTACCGTTCGACGACCGGCCCGTCGCCCCCGACGTCCTGCGCGCGATCCGCGCGGCCGCGAGCACCGAGGGCGGCGAGCTGCGGTTCATCCACCCGTCCGACCCGGCGCGGTCGGAGGTCCTCGAGCTGGTCCGGCGCGCCGAGCGCCAAGCCGGCGCGGACGCCGAGATGCGCGCCGAGGAGGCGGCCTGGACCGCCACCGACGACACTCGACGGGACGGCATCCCGCACGAGCTGCTCGGCCCGGCCCCGAACGACGACCGCGCACCCGTGCGGCGGTTCCGCCACAGCTCAGGTCACGCCCAGTTCGAGCAGCGCTCGACGATGGCGGTCCTCGCGACCCCAGGCGACACCGTCCGGGACTGGATCGGCGCGGGGATCGCGCTGGAGCACCTGCTGCTCGTCGCGACCGGGTACTTCGTCCACGCGTCGTTCGCGACGACGGCGCTGGAGAACCCCGTCACCCGCGACGGCCTGCGCGCGGCGCTCTCGCTCGAGGCCGCGCCGCAGATGCTCATGCGCTTCGGCTACTGCCCGAGACCGCGGCGGGCACCGCGCCGCCCGACCACCGACCTCACCTGACGAGCGATCAGTCCGTGCCGGGAGGCCCGTCGAGCACGGTGGGCGCGTACTCGAGCAGCTGCAGCCGGCCGTCGAGGGTGCGGCTGTCGAGAAGGTCGAGCCGGACGTCGGGCCAGCCGTCGTACAGGCGGTCGTGGCCGGTGGCGCCGTTGACGACGGGGAAGACGACGACGCGGACGCGGTCGACGAGACCCGCCGCCAGGAGCGAGCGGCACAGGCCGGGGCTGCCGATGGTGCGGAGCGGGACGTCGTCCTGCTTCATCGCACGCACGGCCTCGACGGCGTCGCCCGCGACGAGCCTGGTGTTCGCCCACTCCAGCGGCTCGGTGAGCGTCCGGGAGAACACGACCTTGGGCCGGGCGGTGACCTCGGCCATCTCCTCCTCACCCGTCTCCGCGAAGCCCGCGAACAGCCGGTAGGTCGTCGCGCCCAGCAGCGTCGTGTACTCCTGCCGGCCGTCCTCCTCGAGGAACGCGAAGTAGTCCGGCCCGCCCATCCCCCACAGGCCGGGCCACCCGTCGGCGGACCCGAACCCGTCGAGCGAGGTGATGTAGTCGATCATCAGGTCGGCCATCGTGGGGCCCTCCTCGGCCGCTCGGCGCATCCCGGCCGTCCCAGTATCGGCGCGCCGGGGGGTCGTCGCGCGCGCGGACGACACCTCCTCGTCGATCACACGGTCGCGACGTCGATCCAGTAGCGCCGCTTGGTCTCGTCGCCGCGCGTCCTGACGTCCTCCAGGACGCCGCCGCACGCCTCGATCACGCCGGCGGACGCGGCGTTGTCGACGTCGCAGGTGACGAGCACGCGCTCGACACCGCCGTCGGCGAGGAGCGCGACGGACTGCCGCAGCATCGCCGTCGCGTACCCCCGACGGCGGTGTTCCGGCGCGACCGCGTACCCGACGTGCCCGCCGATCTCGCGCAGGTACGGGGTCAGCTCGTGCCGCACCGACACCCGCCCGACGGGGACGCCGGCGACGTCGGCCACCAGGAAGTCGCACCGCACCCGGCCGGGCGCGAGGTCCTGCCCGAGCGCCTCACGACGCACCGCCGCGAGCACCTGCTCCCACGTCCCGTCGTGCTGGAGGAACGTGAAGCCCTCCGGCGCGAGCTGGTCGTGCATGCGCAGCAGCGCGGTCTCGTCGTCGGCGCGAGGCGGCCTCAGCGTCAGCGTCATGCGGACGATGATCGCGCACCGGTCACTCGGGCAGCACCTCGTCGTCGCGGTGCGCGCCGTAGAACTCCGACTGGCGGCGCATCAGCTCCCGCATCGGGACGTCGCGCCCCACGCCGTAGACGGTCCCGGGGAAGTCGAGCTCGCGCTGCACGGCCCAGATGTCGTCGTGCCGGTCGGGCGGCAGGATCTGCGCCGGGTCGCCCACGGCGACCCAGCCGATCGGGACGAGGGCGCCGGGCGGGAGCACGGTGTTGACCTGCACGACGCCGTGGATGCGCACCTCGGCCCCGGCGCCGATCCTGCTGCCCGGGAACAGCGCCGCCCCGGTCGCGACGAACACCTCGTCCTCGATCGTGCTGCCGTTCACGTGGGCGTGCGGGCCCACCAGGACGGCATCCCCGAGCCGGGCGTCGTGGCCGCGGCGACCGCGCACGAGCGCCTGCTCCATCACCACGGTGTCGCGCTCGACGACGACGGCGCCGTCCTCCGCGGCGAGGACGGCGCCGTGCAGGATCCGCGCCCCGGCGGCGACGCGCACGTCGCCGACGAGCACCGCCGTGGGCGCCACGTAGGCCGACGGGTCGACGGTGGGCGTGATGCCACGATGGCGGACGAGCATGGCTCGGACGCTACCAACCCGACCGGCGCGAGGTCGGCTCTCGTCAGCGGCCGACGAACACCCCCGCGAAGAACTCGGCCAGCTCGTCGGTGGCGTCGAGCGGCAGGACGTGCGCCACGTACTGGTCGGGGCGCACGACGACGACCACGCCGTCGCGGGACAGGCCGCGCTCGGCGAAGATGTCGTCCGCGGTCCACACGGTGGGGCCGGCGGCGTACACCTTCTCCCAGTCGGTGAGCCCGAGCGGACCGGTCCGCGGCCGGAAGACGTCGGGCACGTCCGCGAGGTCGACGTCCTGGAACGCCTGCTGGTAGACGACCTTGACGTCGAAGACCGCGTCGACGTCGGCCCCCTCCGGCGTGAACCGGGAGACGGGGGACTCGGGCGAGGCCAGCCAGTCCGCCCACGCGTCGAGCCGGGAGCCCTCGCCCGGCGCGGCGGAGTCGGCGAACGCGTAGACCCGCCACCGCCCGTCGGCCTTGGCGTGGTGCCCCAGGTGCACGGCGTTGCCGTCGCACACGCGCGTCACCTCGGCGGACTTGAACCGCTTGCCGAGCGGGAACCCGGAGGCCAGCTCCTGCCGGGCGCCACCGCCCACGATCATCGACGGCTCGTACTGCGTCATGAACCCCGACGGGAACTCCGACGTCGCGAGGTAGTAGTCGGCCAGCTCCTGCGGGTCGGAGATCTCCTCGGGCTTGCGGGCCATGAGGCTCGACCACTCGCGGTCGAAGTCGATGAGCTGCTGCGCGACGGGCTGCCGCTCGGCGGAGTAGGTGGCGAGCAACGACTCCGGGCTGAGCCCGGTCAGCACGGACCCGAGCTTCCAGCCCAGGTTGAACCCGTCCTGCATGGAGACGTTCATCCCCTGCCCCGCCTTGGCGCTGTGGGTGTGGCAGGCGTCGCCGGTGAGGAAGACGCGCGGGGTGCGGTGCTCCTCGCCGTCGGGCACGTCGTCGAACTTGTCGGTGACGCGGTGGCCGACCTCGTACACGCTGTGCCAGGCCACCTCCTTCACGTCGAGCGTGTAGGGGCTGAGGATCTCGTTGGCGCGGCGGACGATCTCCTCGATCGGCGTCTTCCGCACCTGGTGGTGGTCGTCCGCGGCGACCTCGCCGAGGTCCACGTACATGCGGCTCAGGTACCCGCCCTCGCGGGGGATGTGCAGGATGTTCCCGGCCTCGGAGTTGATGGCGCACTTGGTGCGCCAGTCCGGGAAGTCGGTGTTGACGAGCACGTCCATCACGCCCCAGGCGTGCGCGGCGAACTCTCCGACGTGCTTGCGCCCGATCGCCTCGCGCACGGCGCTGCGGGCGCCGTCGCACCCCGCGACGTACTTGGCCCGGACCGTGCGCTCCTCGCCGGCGCGCTCGCCCCCGACGTACCGGACGCGCACCTCCACGGGGTGCTCGTCGCCGTCGTGCACGGTGAGGCCGAGGAACTCGACGCCGTAGTCGGGCACGATGCGGGCGGGGCCGAGCGCGGCGGCCTCGGCGAAGTAGTCGAGCACCCGCGCCTGGTTGACGATGAGGTGCGGGTACTCGCTGATCTTGAGGCCGTAGTCCTCGGTGCGCGACGTGCGGACGATGTGCTTCGGGTTCTCGGGGTCGGGGCCCCAGAAGTTCATCCAGCCGATGTTGTACGCCTCGGCGACGATGCGCTCCGCGAAGCCGAACGCGTCGAACGTCTCGACGCTCCGCGGCTGGATGCCGTCGGCCTGGCCGAGCACCAGCCGCCCCTCGCGCTTCTCGATGACGCGGGTCGTCACGCCCGGGTAGCGCGACATCTGCGCGGCGAGCAGCATGCCCGCCGGCCCCGACCCGACGACGAGGACGTCGACCTCGTCGGGCAGCTCGTCGGGCCGGTCCACGCCGGTGCCGGCGGGCGGAAGCACCCGCGGGTCGCCGGAGACGTAACCGTGGTGGTGGAACTGCACGAGCTCTCCTCATCGTCGTCGATGCGCCGCTCGACCTCCGTGTCGGGCGTGGCGTACGCTGGCGTTGTGTTCTATATTCGAACACGGCGTTCTACTATTGAATGCAGCGTAACCCACCGGAAGGACGACGATGCCCGACGCCGGCCCGCCCCCGTCGCAGACCCTCAGCCGCGGCATCCGGATCCTGGAGGTGCTCGCCGATGCCCGCGCGCCGCTGACCATCGACGACGTCGCCGGGACGCTCGGCGTGCACCGCTCCATCGCCTACCGGCTGCTGCGCACGCTGGAGCACCACGGCCTGGTGGTGCGCGACGCGAACGGCGGCGTCGCGCTCGGCGCCCGCATGGCCGCGCTCGCCGCGGGCGTGGCCCACGACCTGCAGGCCGAGGCTCTGCCCGAGCTCACCGCCGTCGCGAACGAGCTGGGGATGACCTGCTTCCTCGCGGTGCTCGACCACGACGAGTGCGTGACCCTCGTCAGCGTCGAGCCGCGGCACGCCGTCGCCCCCGTCGCCCAGCGGCCCGGCACCCGCCACCCCGTCACCGTGGGCGCGCCCGGCAAGGCGATCCTCACGCTGCTCCCCGAGGCGCAGTGGCCCGCGGACGCCCCCGAGGCGCTGCGCGCCACCGTCACCCAGGCCGCCGAGCGTGGCTTCGCCACCAGCCACGACGAGGTCATCCCGAGCCTGGAGTCGGTCGCGGTGCCGCTGGCGCTGCGGGGGCGGGGGCCGGCCGCCGTCGCCGTCGTGCACGTCGCCAGCCCGCTCGACCACCGGCAGATCGCCGCCCGCCTGACCGCGTCGGCGAGCGCCGTGCGCGAGGCGCTCGGCGGCTGACGCGCGACGCGGTCGCCTGGCGGAACGGTCGGCCCGCAGGCATGGTGTCCCAGGGCGACCAGTTGCATCGGTGCCCGCCGTCGTCACGCCGAGGAGCGAGGTGCCATGAGCTCACGACCGACCGTCCCCAGCCGTGCCCTGCTGGCCCGCCGGCGTCTCGTGGCGGCCGGCGTCGCCGCCGTCCTGCTCGCGCCGGTCGGATCGGCACCGGTGCTCGCCGCGCCGCAGGCGCCCGAGCGGTCGGGGCCCGTGGCGCAGCCCGTCGAGAGCCCGCTGGCCCTGCGGATCGGCCGCCAGAAGAGCTCGTCCGCGACGCTCAAGGCGTACCTGAGCTGGGCCCGCGCGTACGGGTTCCGGGTCTCCGAGCACCCCTCGTACGGCGGCGTCACGCGCGGCGCGCACTCCGCGAACTCGTGGCACTACGACGGCCTGGCGGCGGACCTCAACTACGGCCCTGCCGGGGCGCCCTCTTCCGAGCGCACCCGGGCGCGGACCGCGATCAAGGTGGCGGACTCCATGGGCCTGGGCGTGATCTACGCGCGGGACGGGACGGTCGGGTCGGCGGCCAGCCACCGCAACCACCTGCACGTCGACGTCGGCACGACGTCCAACTACGGCCGCGGCACCGTGCTCGCGCCGGCCGGCTCGCGCACCACCCAGAGGCTCCAGCGGGTGGCTCACTTCCCGTGGGCGCAGAGCGACAACCTCTGGGGCCCGAACACCGACCAGCGCCTGCAGGCGATCCGCGCCGCCTCCCGCATGCACGGCACGAAGTTCCCGTACGGCGTGAAGACGGCGCAGCGCGCGGTGGGCGTCACCGCCGACGGCGTGTGGGGCCCGAAGTCCCGCGCCGCGCACGACAAGACCGTCGCCGCGCTGCAGCGCGTGCTGTCCGTGTCCGCCACCGGCACGTGGGGCCCGGCCACCGAGAGCAAGTACCTCAGCGTGCGCAAGAAGCTGCGGTGACCGGGCCGTCCTCCGGCGACGTCGTCAGGCCTTCGAGACCCCGTAGATCGGGCTGAGGGCCTGCTCGTCCTCGTGCTCGGGGCCGAGGGGGATGCCCGTGCGGTCGCGCAGCAGCAAGGTGGCGGCGAACGCGACCACCATGACGCCGGCGATGTAGAACGCGACCGAGGTCGCCGTGCCGGTGGTTTGTACGAGCCACGCCGCGATGGTCGGCGCAAAGGCGCCGCCCAGGATGGCGCCGATCGCGTACGTGATGGACACGCCGGAGTACCGGATCGACGCCGGGAACAGCTCGGCGAAGTAGGCCGCCTGCTGACCGTAGGTGAACCCGTTGCCGACGGCGAACAGCGAGACGCCGAGGAACAGCAGCCACGGGCTGCCCGTGTTCACGAGCGGGAACAGCAGGAACACGGTGGCGAGGAACGCGAGCCAGCCGATGATGTAGGTGTTCCGGCGCCCGATCCGGTCGGACAGCGCGCCCGCGGCGAAGGTGCACACGAGCCAGACGACGGACGCACCGGCGACCGCGAGCAGCACGGGCGTGCGGTCCATGCCAACGAGGCCGCCCTCGGCGACCGGCGTCGTCGCGTAGTTCTGCAGGTAGCCGCCGGTGGTCATGTACCCCGCGGCGTTGTTGCCCGCGAACGTCAGGGCCGCGAGCAGCACGAGCAGCCAGTGCTTGCGGAACAGCGTGAGGATCGGGGTCTTGGCGGCCGCCTTCTTCTCGGCGATCTCGAGGAAGACGGGGCTCTCCTCGACGGACCGCCGCACGACGATCCCGACGACGATGAGCACCACGCTCAGCAGGAACGGGATGCGCCAGCCCCACGCCACGAAGGCGTCCCCGGGCGAGATCACCCCGGTCATGAGGGCCAGTACGCCGGACGCGAGCAGCAGGCCGATGGGGACGCCGATCTGCGGGAACGCGCCCATGCGGCCGCGTCGGCCGTCGGGGGCGTGCTCGACGGCCATGAGGACGGCGCCGCCCCACTCGCCGCCGGTCGACAGCCCCTGCAGGATGCGCAGCAGCACGAGCAGGACCGGGGCCAGGATGCCGATCTGGTCGTAGGTGGGCAGCAGGCCGATGAGCGTGGTGGCCCCGCCCATGAGCATGAGGGTGACGACGAGCATGGCCTTGCGGCCGATCTTGTCGCCGAAGTGCCCGGCCAGGAAGGCGCCGAGGGGGCGGAAGAGGAAGCTGATGCCGACGGTCGCGAACGCCAGCAGCGTCCCGATCGACGAGCCGGCGGGCTCGAAGAACAGCGCGCCGAACACGAGGCCGGCGGCGCTGGCGTAGAGGAAGAAGTCGTACCACTCGATGGTGGTGCCGATGACGGTCGCGAAGGCGACTCGTCGGAGCTCGCGACGTTCGGTGTCGCTGGGGACGGCTGCGGTGCCGGTGGTCATGTCCGGAAGACCTCTCTGTCAGTCCGCGGGTGGTGCAGTGCCACGGATCGTATATCATCCGAGATACGACATGAAGCCCTCGATCTGACAGTGAGGTGCCCGTGGTCATCGACGACCAGCCCCGACCCGGCAAGATCATCGCCGTCCACCTGAACTACCCGTCCCGCGCGGCGCAGCGGGGCCGGACGCCGAAGCAGCCGTCCTACTTCCTCAAGCCCGCGTCGTCCCTCGCCGGGACCGGCGGCACGATCGAGCGCCCGCTGGGCACCGAGCTCCTGGCCTTCGAGGGCGAGGTCGCGATCCGCATCGGCACCGCCGCGCGCTGGGTCTCCCCCGCCGACGGCTGGTCGCACGTCGACGCCGTCACCGCGGCCAACGACTTCGGCCTCTACGACCTGCGCGCCGCCGACAAGGGCTCCAACCTGCGCAACAAGGGCGGCGACGGCTACACGCCGCTCGGCCCGCGGTGGATCCCCGCGGCCGACGTCGACCCCGCGGGCCTGCGCCTGCGCACCTGGGTGGACGGCGAGCTGGTCCAGGACGACTCCACCGGCACCCTGCTGTTCGACTTCGGCCGCCTCGTCGCCGACCTGTCCCAGCACCTCACGCTCGAGCCCGGCGACGTCATCCTCACCGGCACGCCGGCGGGCTCGTCCGTCGTCAGTCCCGGGCAGGTCGTCGAGGTCGAGGTGGACGCCCCCGAGGCACCCGGCGCCCCGACGAGCGGCCGGCTCGTCACGACCGTCGTTGCCGGGACGCACGCGTTCGGCGACTTCGGGTCCAAGCCCTCGGTGGACGAGAAGCAGCGCGCCGAGGCCTGGGGCACCCCGGCACCGGCACCCGAGCCCGCCTTCGTCCTCACCGACGCGATGCGTGAGCGGTTCGCCGGCGTCGCGGTCGCCACGCTGTCCGCCGCGCTGCGCAAGCGCGGCTACACCGACGTCTTCGTCGAGGGCGTGCACGGCAACCACCCCGGCGACCGGTTCGTCGGCACCGCCCGCACGCTGCGGCTCATCCCCTTCCGCCCCGACCTGTTCGCCTCCCACGGCGGCGGCTTCAACGCGCAGAAGCGCGCGTTCGACGCCGTCGAGCCGGGCGAGGTGATCGTCGTCGAGGCCCGCGGCGAGCGCGGCACCGGCACCGTGGGCGACGTGCTCGCCCTGCGCGCCCGGGTGCGCGGCGCCGCGGCGATCGTCACGGACGGCGGGGTGCGCGACGCCGACGCCGTCGCGGAGATCGGCATCCCCGTCTTCTCGCAGGGCCCGCACCCCTCGGTCCTCGGCCGCAAGCACGTGCCGTGGGAGACCGACGTGACCGTGGCCTGCGGCGGCGCCGCCGTGCAGCCGGGCGACGTCGTCGTGGGCGACGGCGACGGCGTCCTCGTCATCCCGCCCGCCCTCGTCGAGGAGGTGCTCGCCGAGGCCGAGGCACAGGAGGCCGCCGACGCGTGGGTCGCGCAGCAGGTCGCCGCCGGCGCGCCCGTCGACGGGCTGTTCCCCATGAACGCCGAGTGGCGCGCGCGGTACGAGCGGGAGACCGCCGGGGGTGCGTCGTGAGCGTCGCCGCCGGTGTCCCGACCGGCTCGGCCGACGGCACCATGAGCAAGTCCCAGCGCGCGTACGCGTACCTGCGCGAGCGGATCGAGGACGGGCGCTTCGTGCCCGGCTACCGCCTCGTGCTGGCGCAGCTCGCGGGCGAGCTCGACATGTCCGTCGTGCCGGTGCGCGAGGCGATCCGCCGCCTCGAGGCGGAGGGCCTGGTGACGTTCGAGCGCAACGTCGGCGCCCAGGTCGCCCTCATCAAGGAGACCGAGTACCAGCACACGATGGAGACGCTCGCGCTGGTCGAGGGCTTCGCCACCGCGCTGTCCGCGCCGCACCTGTCCGCCGCGCAGCTCGACGCCGCGCGCGCGGTCAACGAGCGGATGCGCCAGTGCCTCGCCGACTTCGAGCCGCACCGGTTCACGGAGCTCAACCTCGAGTTCCACGCCGTGCTGTTCGAGCCGTGCCCCAACCCGCACGTGCTCGACCTCGTGCACCGCGGCTGGCGGCGCATGACCGTGCTGCGCGACTCGTCGTTCTCGTTCGTGCCCGGCCGCGCCAAGGAGTCCGTCGCCGAGCACGGCCGGATCCTCGACCTCGTCGCCCGGCTGCAGGCCGGTGACGCCACCTCGGAAGAGGTGGAGCTCGCCGCCCGCCACCACCGCACCCACACCCTCGACGCCGTGCTCGCCTACCAGGCCGCGCATCGTCCGCACTCCCACCCCCAGGAGGACCGATGACCCAGCAGTCCACGCCGCAGCCGCACCGCCCGGCCGACCTGCCCACCGCGATCCGGCACTACATCGACGGCCGCTTCGTCGACTCGGTCGACGGCGGCACCTTCGACGTGCTGGACCCGGTGTCGAACGAGACCTACCTCCAGGCCGCAGCCGGCAGGAAGGCCGACGTCGACGCCGCCGTCGCCGCCGCACGCCGCGCGTTCACCGAGGGCCCGTGGCCGACGATGCTGCCCCGCGAGCGCTCGCGGGTGCTGCACAAGATCGCCGACCTCGTGGAGTCGCGCGACGCCCGCCTCGCCGAGCTGGAGTCCTTCGACTCCGGCCTGCCGATCACGCAGGCCCTCGGCCAGGCGCGCCGCGCGGCCGAGAACTTCCGCTTCTTCGCGGACCTGGTCGTGGCGCAGGCCGACGACACCTACAAGGTGCCCGGCCGCCAGATCAACTACGTCAACCGCAAGCCCATCGGCGTCGCCGGCCTCATCACGCCGTGGAACACGCCGTTCATGCTCGAGTCGTGGAAGCTCGCCCCGGCGCTCGCCACCGGCAACACCGTGGTGCTCAAGCCCGCCGAGTTCACGCCGCTGTCCGCGTCGCTGTGGGCGGGGATCTTCGAGGAGGCCGGGCTGCCCCAGGGCGTGTTCAACCTCGTCAACGGCCTGGGCGAGGAGGCCGGCGACGCGCTGGTCAAGCACCCCGACGTGCCGCTCATCTCCTTCACCGGTGAGAGCAGCACCGGCCAGCTCATCTTCGGCAACGCCGCGCCGTACCTCAAGGGCCTGTCGATGGAGCTCGGCGGCAAGTCCCCCGCCGTCGTGTTCGCCGACGCCGACCTCGACGCCGCGATCGACGCGACGATCTTCGGCGTCTTCTCCCTCAACGGCGAGCGCTGCACCGCCGGCTCGCGCATCCTCGTGGAGCGCGCCGTCTACGACGAGTTCGTCGAGCGGTACGCCGCCCAGGCGAAGCGCGTGCGCGTCGGGTACCCGCACGAGAAGGACACCGAGGTGGGCGCGCTCGTGCACCCGGAGCACTTCGAGAAGGTCATGAGCTACATCCAGGTGGGCCGGCGCGAGGCTCGATTGGTGGCCGGCGGCGGCCGCCCCGAGGGCTTCGAGACGGGCAACTTCGTGGCCCCCACCGTGTTCGCCGACGTGAAGCCCGACGCCCGGATCTTCCAGGAGGAGATCTTCGGCCCCGTCGTCGCCATCACGCCGTTCGACACCGAGGAGGAGGCGCTCCAGCTCGCCAACGGCGTGAAGTACGGCCTCGCGGCGTACATCTGGACCAACGACCTCAAGCGGGCCCACAACTTCTCCCAGGCCGTCGAGGCCGGGATGGTCTGGCTGAACTCGAACAACGTGCGCGACCTGCGCACCCCGTTCGGCGGCGTCAAGGCGTCCGGCCTGGGCCACGAGGGCGGCTACCGCTCCATCGACTTCTACACCGACCAGCAGGCCGTGCACATCACGCTCGGCAAGGTCCACAACCCCACCTTCGGCAAGAACTGAGCACGGCAAGGACGCCCACGATGACTCACCTGAACGACCGCACCCTCACCTCCTCGGGCTTCTACGTCTCCCAGGAGGCGCCGATCCACTCCGACAACCCGATCCCGACGCCGTCGAGCCCCGCGCCCGACATCCTGCGCTGCGCGTACATGGAGCTCGTCGTCACGGACCTCGCCGCCTCGCGCGAGTTCTACGTCGACGTGCTCGGCCTGTACGTCACCGAGGAGGACGAGCGCACCGTCTACCTGCGCTCCACCGAGGAGTTCATCCACCACAACCTGGTGCTGCGGCAGGGCGACGTCGCCGCCGTCGCCGCGTTCTCCTACCGCGTGCGCACGCCGGAGGACCTCGACAAGGCCGTCGCCTTCTACACCGAGCTCGGCTGCGAGGTGCGCCGCGAGCCCGGCGGCTTCACGAAGGGCATCGGCGAGTCGGTGCGCGTGGTCGACCCGCTCGGCTTCCCGTACGAGTTCTTCTACCAGACCGACCACGTCGAGCGGCTGTCCTGGCGCTACGACCTGCACACCCCCGGCGAGCTGGTGCGCCTGGACCACTTCAACCAGGTCACCCCGGACGTGCCGCGCGCCGTGAAGTTCATGCAGGACCTGGGCTTCCGCGTCACCGAGGACATCCAGGACGACGCCGGCACGGTCTACGCGGCCTGGATGCGCCGCAAGCCCACCGTGCACGACACCGCCATGACCGGCGGCGACGGCCCGCGCATGCACCACGTGGCCTTCGCGACGCACGAGAAGCACAACATCCTCGCCATCTGCGACAAGCTCGGCGCGCTGCGCCGCTCGGACGCCATCGAGCGCGGCCCGGGCCGGCACGGCGTCTCGAACGCGTTCTACCTGTACCTGCGCGACCCCGACGGGCACCGCGTCGAGATCTACACGCAGGACTACTACACCGGCGACCCGGACAACCCGGTCGTCACGTGGGACGTGCACGACAACCAGCGCCGCGACTGGTGGGGCAACCCCGTCGTCCCCAGCTGGTACACCGAGGCGTCCCTGGTGCTGGACCTCGACGGCAACCCGCAGCCCGTCGTCGCCCGCACCGACGACTCCGAGATGGAGGTGACCGTCGGCGCCGACGGGTTCTCCTACACCCGGCGGGACGACGTCGACGGCGGTGGCGTGCAGGGGTTCAAGCTCGGGGCCACCCTGTGAGCGCGACTCCGGACGGCGAGCGCACCCTCGACGACGCGGCCGTCGTCGCCGTCGCGGACGAGCTCGCCGAGGCCGAGCGCACCCGCACCCCCGTGCCGCTGCTCACCGCGCGGCACGAGGGGATGACGGTCGCGGACGCGTACGCCGTGCAGCGCACCTGGCGCGAGCGCGGGGAGGCGCGCGGCCGCCGCGTCGTCGGGCACAAGATCGGCCTGACGTCGAAGGCCATGCAGGCCGCGACGGGCATCACCGAGCCGGACTACGGCGTCATCTTCGACGACATGGTGCTGGAGTCGGGCAGCGTCGTCGAGCACGCCCGGTACTCGAACGTGCGCGTCGAGGTGGAGCTGGCGTTCGTGCTCGCGGAGCCGCTGGAGGGCCCCGGGATCACCGTGACCGACGTGCTGCACGCCACCGACCGCGTGGTGCCCGCGCTGGAGATCCTCGACGCGCGCGTCGAGATGCCGGGCCGCACCATCGTCGACACGATCAGCGACAACGCCGCCATGGGTGCCATGGTGGTGGGCGGGCGGCCCGTGCGGGTCGACGACGTCGACCTGCGCTGGGTGTCCGCGCTGCTGTACCGCAACGAGACGATCGAGGAGACGGGCGTCGCCGCGGGGGTGCTGGGGCATCCTGCCGCGGGCGTCGCCTGGCTCGCGAACAAGCTGGCGGCGCACGGCGACTCGCTCGCCGCCGGCGAGACCGTCCTGGCCGGGTCGTTCACCCGCCCCACGTGGGTGCACCCCGGCGACACCGTGCACGCCGACTATCACGCCGGCACAGAGAGCTTGGGGGCCGTGACATGCCGCTTCGTCTGACGACCGACCGCTCGCTCGCCGCGATGCTCGCCGAGGCCGGCGACGAGGGCCGTCCCCTCGTCGGCGCCTGGTCGTCGATGGGCAGCCCCGTGGCGGCTGAGCTGCTCGCGGGCAGCGGGCTCGACGTCGTCCTGGTCGACGGCGAGCACGGGCCCAACGATCTCACGACGGTCCTCGCGCAGCTCCAGGCCACCGCCGCGTACCCCGTCGCGACGCTCGTGCGCGTGCCGTCCGGCGACCCGGTGGGCCTCAAGCGCGTGCTCGACCTCGGCGCCACCAACGTGCTGGTGCCCATGGTCGACTCCGCCGCCGAGGCCGAGGCCGCGGTCCGCGCCGTCCGGTACCCGCCGGCCGGCGTGCGCGGCGTCGGCAGCGCGCTCGCCCGCTCGTCGCGCTGGGCCCGCGTGCCCGGCTACCTCGGCGCGGCGGACGACGGCATCACGCTCGTCGTCCAGCTCGAGACGCGCGCCGCGATCGACGACGCCGCCGCCATCGCCGGCACGGACGGCGTGGGCGCCGTCCTCATCGGCCCCGCGGACCTCGCCGCGTCGCTCGGCCACCTCGGCCAGCAGGACCACCCCGAGGTCGTCGAGGCCGTGCTCGGCGCGATCGCCGCGTGCCGCTCCGTGGGCACGCCGGCCGGGGTCAACGCGTTCGACCCGGCCATGGCCGACCGCTACCTCGACGCCGGGGCGGCCTACGTCGTCGTCGGCGCCGACGTCACCCTGATCGCGCGCGGCTCCGAGCAGCTCGCCGCGCGCGTCGCCTCCCGCACCACGACCGCGCAGCCGAAGGACGGTGGAACCCGATGACGACGACCACTCCGACCTCCCCGACCAGCACGACCAGCCCGCGCGAGCGCGCGGCCGAGCTCCTGACCAGCACCCCGACGGGCCTGCTGATCGGCGGCGCCTGGCGCGACGCCTCCGACGGCGGCACGTTCGCCGTCGAGAACCCCGCCACCGGCGAGACCCTCGCGCACGTCGCCTCCGCGACGAGCGACGACGCCCGCGCGGCCCTGGACGCCGCCGCCGCGGCGCAGGCGTCGTGGGGCGCGACCCCCGCGCGCGAGCGGGCCGAGATCCTGCGGCGCGCGTTCGCCCTCGTGCAGGAGCGCCGCGAGGACCTGGCGCTGCTCATGACGCTCGAGATGGGCAAGCCGCTCGCGGAGGCGCGCGGCGAGGTCACCTACGGCGGCGAGTTCCTGCGCTGGTTCGCCGAGCAGGCCACCCACGACGACAGCCGGTACGCCGCCACCCCCGAGGGCACGCTGCGGATGCTGGTGCAGCGCCGCCCGGTGGGCCCGAGCCTGCTCATCACGCCGTGGAACTTCCCGCTCGCGATGGCCACCCGCAAGGTGGCGCCCGCCGTCGCCGCCGGCTGCACCATGGTGCTCAAGCCCGCGCGACTCACCCCGCTGACGTCGCTCCTGTTCGCGCAGCTCATGGTCGACGCCGGGCTGCCCGACGGCGTGCTCAGCGTGGTGCCGTCGGCGTCCGCGGCGGCGGTCAGCGAGCCGCTCATGGCGGACCCGCGGCTGCGCAAGGTGTCGTTCACCGGCTCCACGCCGGTCGGGCAGAACCTGCTGCGTGCCGCCGCCGACACCGTGCTGCGCACGTCGATGGAGCTCGGCGGCAACGCCCCGCTCGTCGTCTTCGAGGACGCCGACCTCGACGCCGCCGTCGACGGCGCCATGGCCGCCAAGCTGCGCAACGGCGGCGAGGCCTGCACCGCCGCCAACCGGTTCTACGTGCACGAGTCCGTCGCCGACGAGTTCGTCTCCCGCCTCGCCGAGCGCTTCCGCGCCGTCGTCGTCGGGAACGGCCTGGACGAGGGCACCACGCTGGGCCCGCTCGTCGAGGCCAAGGCCGTGGACTCCGTCGCCGCGCTCGTGGACGACGCCGTCGCGCGCGGCGCGCAGGTCGTCGTCGGCGGGGAGCGCCCCGACGGCCCCGGCCACTTCTACCCCGCGACCCTGCTGCGCGACGTCCCCGCCGACGCCCGCTGCATGACCGAGGAGATCTTCGGCCCCGTCGCCCCGGTCGCGACGTTCGCCACGGAGGACGAGGCCGCGGAGCTCGCGAACTCCACCGAGTACGGGCTGGCGTCGTACGTCTTCACCGGCGACGTGCGCCGCGGGCTCGCGTTCGCCGAGCGTCTCGAGTTCGGGCTGCTGGGCCTCAACGCCGGGGTCATCTCCAACGCCGCCGCTCCGTTCGGCGGTATGAAGCAGTCGGGCAGCGGCCGCGAGGGCGGGTTCGAGGGCATCGCCGAGTACCAGGAGGTCCAGTACGTCGGCATGCCCCTCTGAGCCACGAGATCGAGGTACCCGTCGCGAGATCGACCTTCAGGAGGTTGATCTCGCGACGGGTACCTCGATCTCGGCGTGGCCCGGAATCCCTCAGCCCCAGACGAGCCCGCGCGCCGGGTCCTCCAGGACCTTCGCGACGTCGGCCAGGTAACGGGCGGCGAGCTCGCCGTCGACCAGGCGGTGGTCGACGGACAGCGCGAGCTGCGTGACCCAGCGCGCCTTGATCTTGCCCTTGTGCACCCACGGCTGCTTGCGGATGGCGCCGAACGCGAGGATCGCCGCCTCGCCGGGGTTGAGGATCGGCGTGCCCGTGTCGGTGCCGAAGATGCCGACGTTGGTGATGGTGATCGAGCCGTCCGCCATGTCCGCGGGCTGCGTGCGGCCCGCGCGCGCCGTGGACGTGAGGGTCGCGATCGCCTTCGCCAGGCCGAGCAGGTCGAGCGTGTGCGCGTCCTTGATGTTCGGCACGACGAGCCCGCGCGGCGTCGCCGCCGCGATCCCCAGGTTCACGTAGTGCTTGTAGACGATCTCCTGCGCGGCCTCGTCCCAGCTCGCGTTGATCTGCGGGTGCCGGTTGACCGCCAGGAGCATCGCCTTGGCCGCGACCAGCAGCGGCGTCACGCGCACGTCGGCGAAGTCCCGGTCCTCCTTGAGAGTGGAGACCAAACGCATCGTCTTCGTGACGTCGATCGTCTGGAAGACGGTGACGTGCGGGGCGGTGAACGCGCTGGCCACCATCGCCTCGGCCGTGCGCTTGCGCACCGACTTCACGGGCACGCGCGTCTGCCGGCCGTCCTGGCTCACCGTGCCGGACGCGAGCCACGGCTGGTCGTCGTCGGGGTACGTGGCGAGGGCCTTCGGCGCGGCGCCCTCGGCGTGCGCGACGACGTCCTCCCGCGTGACGATCCCGCCCGGGCCCGTGGGGTGCACGGACGCGAGGTCGACGCCGAGGTCCTTCGCCAGCTTGCGCACCGGCGGCTTGGCGAGCACGCGGGTGGTCGACGAGCCGGCCGCGGCCGGCACGCTCGCCATCGGCTTCTCGATCGTCGGGCCCGACGGCGCGGCGGCGGCCGGCGCGGGTGCCGGGGCCGGAGCCACGGGGGGCGCCGGGGCGGCAGGCGCGGGGGGCGCGGGGGGCGCGGGCGCGGGG
>NZ_JBNOZM010000012.1:0-29362 GCF_050311655.1 Isoptericola variabilis | reverse complement strand
GGCGCTGGGCCGGCGGCCGGCCGTGCCGGCGTCGGAGGGGGCAGCCCCGCCGACGCCCCGGAGGCGGGCGGTCCGGCGCGTCGACGGAGGCCGGGCGGGCCGGCCGGCGACCAGGTCCGCGCGGCGCGCGACCACCCCGCGCCGCCGTGGGGCCGCGTGGCGCGTGCTCGGCCTCGTCGGCGCGGTCGGGGTGATGGCGGTGCTGACGGCGGTCGCGGTCCAGGTCCGCGGGCCCGGCGACGACGCCGACGTCTCGGGCCCGACCGCCGGCGCGCCGGTCGCCCCGTCGGTGGCTGCCTCGCCGGTGGTGGTCGCCGACGACGGCTCGGCCGCCCGCGGCGCGATCCAGGACGATCCCGCGCAGGCCGACCCCACCCAGGACCGGGCCGACCCCGGCGCTGCGGCCGCGGAGCTCACCCGCCGGCGCGTCGCGCTGATCGCGGCGTCCGACCCGGGCTCCGTGGGGCTGGGGTCGGTCGACGCGCCGGGGTCCCCGGCGCACGAGGCGGACCTCGCCCTGCTCGAGGACGCGACGCAGGCCGGCACCCGGGTGACCGGCGCCGAGGCGCGGGTGCAGGACGCGCGGCCGGAGGAGGCCGGCGCGGGCCGATCGCGTGACGACGACACGACCGAGGTCGTCGTGCGGTACGCCGTGACCGCGCACGAGCAGGTCGCCGCCGACGGCACCGTCACCGTCGTCCCCGCGACGGACGTGCGCACCGCGACGTTGCGCCTCGCCTGGACGCCCGACGGCTGGCGGGTCGCCGAGGTCTCCTGAGCGCGGGACCGTCGTGGACCCACCCACCCCGGTGCGGTGCCGGGGCGAGGGAGACGACGAAGGGCGTCCCGGCCGCGGCCGGGACGCCCTTCGTCGGTCAGGGACGGGGCAGGGTCAGAGACCGACCTCGGCCTCGAACGCGCCCTCCTCGATGCGTGCCTTGATGGCGGTGAGGAAGCGCGCGGCGTCCGCACCGTCGACCAGGCGGTGGTCGTAGGAGAGGAACAGGTACGCGAACTGACGGATGGCGATGGTCTCCTCGCCGTCCGGGCCCGTCACGACCGCCGGCTTCTTGGTGATCGTGCCGGTGCCGAGGATCGCGACCTGCCCGCCGGGGACGATCGGCGTGTCGATGAGCGCGCCGCCCGAGCCGGTGTTCGTGATCGTGAACGTGGCGCCGGAGAGCTCGTCCGGGCCGACCTTGTTCGCCCGCGTGCGGGCGCCCAGGTCGCCGATCTGGCGGGCGATGCCGGCCAGGTTGAGGTCGCCGGCGTTCTTGATGACCGGGACCACCAGGCCGCGCTCGGTGTCGACGGCGATGCCGACGTTCTCCGCGGGGTGGTAGGTGATCTCGCCCTTGTCCTGGTCGATCGAGGCGTTGATCTTCGGGTACGCCTTGAGCGCCTCGACCGCGGCCAGCGTGTAGAAGGGCAGGAAGGTGAGGTTCGCACCCTCGCGTGCCTTGAACGACTCCTTCGCCTTCGCGCGCAGCTTGGCGACCTTGGTGACGTCCACCTCCACCACCGTCGTGAGCTGCGCCTGCGTGTGCAGGGCCTCGACCATGCGCTCGGCGACGATCTTGCGCAGCCGCGACATCTTCTCCGTCGTCCCGCGCAGCGGCGAGACGGGCAGGACGGCCGGGGCCTTGGCGGCCGGGGCCGCGGCGGGGGCGGTGGCCGGAGCCGGGGCGGCGGCCTTCTCTGCCGCGGCGAGCACGTCCTCCTTGCGGATGCGGCCGCCGACGCCCGTGCCCTGGAGGGTCGAGACGTCCACGCCCTTCTCCGCGGCGAGCTTGCGCACCAGCGGCGTGAGGTAGGAGCCCTTGCCCGCCGCAGGAGCGGCGGCCGGCGCGGCCGTGGCCGGAGCGGGGGCCGCCGGGGTCGGCGCGGGAGCAGCAGGCGCGGGGGCCGGGGCAGCGGGGGCCGGCGCGGCCGGGGCCGCCGCGGCGGGCTGCTCCGGCTTCTCGGGGGCGCCCACGGGCTCCGGAGCCTTCGCCGGCTCGGGCTCGGCCGGAGCGGCGGCGGGCGCCGCGGCGCCGGAGCCGATGACGGCCAGGACGGCGCCGACCTCGACGGTGGCGTCCTCCTCGACGAGGAGCTGCTGGACGGTGCCGGCCACCGGGGACGGGATCTCGGTGTCGACCTTGTCGGTCGAGACCTCGAGGAGGGGCTCGTCGACCTCGACCGAGTCGCCGACGGCCTTGAGCCAGCGGGTCACGGTGCCCTCGGTGACGGACTCGCCCAGCGCGGGCAGCGTCACCTCGGTGCCCTCGCCGCCACCGGCGGCGGGCGCCTCGGCGGCGGGAGCGGGGGCCGGGGCGGGCTCGGCCGGGGCGGCGGGCTGCTCGGGCTCGGCGGGCGCCTCGGGCTCGGCGGCGGGGGCCTCGGCGGCCGGGGCCGCGTCGCCACCACCGGCGCCGGAGCCGTCACCGACGACGGCGAGGGTGGCGCCGACCTCGACGGTCTCGTCCTCCTCGACCAGGATCTGCTCGAGCACGCCGGCGACCGGCGAGGGGATCTCCGTGTCGACCTTGTCGGTCGAGACCTCCAGCAGGGGCTCGTCGACGGCGACGGTGTCGCCGACGGCCTTGAGCCATCGGGTGACGGTGCCCTCGGTGACGGACTCGCCGAGTGCAGGGAGCTGCACGTTCTCAGACATGACCTGTGGAGTCTCCTTCGATCAGTGGGTCAGGCGACGTGCCGAGGCGAGCCGGGTTGCCGGCCCGCGACATCTGGGGTTGCCGCGTTCTGGTCACTGCCTGTCATCTTGTCACCTCCACGGGGGTCGCCCCAATCGTTCGGGGCTCCGGGTTGGTGTGACGCTGGGTACACCTGACCGCCGCATGACCTCCAGGACACCTCCGGGCGGTCTGCCGACCACGACCCCGGCGGCGGCGGTAGTCTCGCGCCATGTCGCTCAGGACCTCGCTGGGACGCCTGCTGGGCAGGTCGTCGTCGCCGGCCCCCGGCGCACCGCCGTCGTCGGGATCGCGGGGCGAGACGATCGCGTACCTGCAGGAGTTCGTGCGCACCCGCGTGGGCGTGGAGGCGTACGTCGAGCCGCCCAACGCGCAGACCCCGACGACCGTGCTGCTGGTGGCGACGACAGGGGAGTGGACGCGTCGCCGCGTCCCGGACGAGCGCACGGGCTTCGAGGTGGCCCGGTCGTTGGGCGTACCCGTGTACAACGTGCGGTTCACCGGCTACCCGCAGCGCATGCGCGACTGGACCTCGGCGCAGCGCCGCAAGGGCTGAGCCGCGGCGCGTGGACGACCGCGGAGAGGACCGGGTGGACGACCTGGACGACGGCGAACGCTGGTCGGCGGTGGCCGACGGGTGGTCCGAGCTGTGGGGCTCGTGCGCGGCGCCGGTCTGGGCGCCGCTGCTCGTCGCCTCGCGGATCGGGCCGGGGTCGCGCGTCCTCGACGTGGGCTGCGGCACGGGCGAGCTGGTCGGGCACCTGGTGCGGTGCGGCGCCGTCGCCGCGGGCGTCGACCCCGCCCCGGCGATGGTGCGCCGGGCACGCGAGCAGAATCCCGCGGCGAGGTTCCTGGAGGGCGACGCCGAGCACCTGCCGTTCGGGGACGACGCCTTCGACGCGGTCCTCGCGGTCAACGCGCTGCAGCTCGCCGCCGACGTCGACGACGCCCTGGCCGAGGTCGCCCGCGTGCTGGCCCCGGGCGGCCGGGTCGGCCTCGCGGGCTGGGCCGAGGGCTCCCGCAACGACCTCGACGTCGTCGAGCGCGCCGTCGCCGCGGCGTGGGAGGACGAGATGCCGCCCGATGGGCCGCTGCGTGCCGCGGGCGGGCTCGAGTCCGCCCTCGCCGGCGCGGGCTTCGACGTCGTGGGGGCGGGGATCGTCGACGTGCCGTGGACCGTTCCCGACGACGACCGCCTGGTGCGGGGCGTCCTGCTCGGCGAGGACGAGGCCACGACCGCCGAGCTCGCGCCGACCGTCCTGCGCGCCGCGGCGCCGTTCCGGGTCCCGGGCGGCGGGTACCGCCTCGCGAACGCGTTCCGCTGGGCCGTGGCCACCGCCCGCTGACCCGGCACGACGACGCCCGGCCACCCCAGGGGGACCGGGCGTCGTCGGTGGCGCGGGGCGTCAGGCCGCCGCGCGCCCCTCGAGGAACGCGAGCATCGTGCGCACGCCAACGCCGGTGCCGCCGGCGGGCGTGTACCCGAAGGACGAGCCCTCGTTGTACGACGGGCCCGCGATGTCGAGGTGCGCCCACGGGGTGTCGCCGACGAACTCGGCGAGGAAGTGCGCGGCGAACAGCATGCCGCCCCAGCGGCTGGGGGCGGAGTTGACCATGTCCGCGACGGTCGACTTCAGACCGGCCTTGAGCTCAGCGGGCATCGGCATCGGCCAGAACGCCTCGCCGGCGACGTCGGCGGCGGCCTTGACCTCGTCCCGCACGGCGTCGGTGCCCATGACGCCCGAGGTGCGGTTGCCGAGCGCGACCATCTGCGCGCCGGTGAGCGTCGCGATGTCGAGGACGACGTCGTGCCCGTCCTCGACGGCGGCGACGAGGCCGTCCGCCATGACGAGGCGGCCCTCGGCGTCGGTGTTGGTGACCTCGACGGTCTTGCCGCCGCGGATCGTGATGACGTCGGCGGGGCGCTGGGCGTTGCCGCCCGGCATGTTCTCCGCGAGGCAGAGGTACCCGGTGACGGCGACCGGCAGGCCGAGACGCGCGGCCGCGAGCACCGTGTGCAGCACGGCGGCGGCGCCGGCCATGTCGGACTTCATCGTCGGCATGCTGGCCGGCGGCTTGAGCGAAATCCCGCCCGTGTCGAACGTGATGCCCTTGCCGACGATGGCGACCTTCTCGGTGGCCTTGGCCGGCGTGTACGCCAGCTTGACGAGCCGCGGGCCGCGGGCCGAGCCCTGGCCGACGCCCACGAGCCCGCCGTAGCCGCCGGCGGCGAGCTGCTTGTCGTCGAGCACCGTGATCTTGAGGCCCTTGACGCCCTTGGCCGCAGCCCTGGCGGCGTCGGCGAAGGCGGCGGGGTACAGCTCGTTGGGGGCGTCGTTGACGAGGTCGCGCGTGCCGTGCACGGCGGCGGCGAGCACCTCGGCGCGCGCGACGGCGGCCTTGGCGCGGCCGGACCGCGAGAACGACGTCACGACCTGGATGCCGGCGACGGCGCCCTTGGTGTCCTTGCCCGTGCGGTACCGCGTGTAGGAGTACGCGCCGAGCAGCGCGCCCTCGACCACCGCGCCGAGCTCGTCCTCGTCCACCGCGGGCAGCGCGAGGGCGACCGTGTCCGTCCCGGCGAGCTCGCGCGTCGCGGCGCCGGCGGCGGACCGCAGCACCTCGTGCGGGAAGGTGCCGTCGGAGGCGCGCTCCCCGAGTCCCGCGAGGACGACGACGTCCGCCGAGACGCCGTCCCCGGCGGGGACGCGCCGCACCTCGTCGCGGGCGCCGGTGACGCCGAGCCGGGGCGCGAGGGTCTCGATCTGGCGCACGAACGACTCGGGGAGCTGGTCCGCGACGACGGCGACGCCGTCCGAGGTGGAGCAGGTCCCGACGACGAGGGCGTCGACCTTGAGAGAGCTGGGATTCTTGCCGGTAAGGGTGAGGTCTGCCACGCGCCGATGCTAACCCCGTCCCGCGGCCGTCGTCGGGCGCCCGGCGGCCGGTAGTCTGCGGGCGTGGTCCTTCCCCTGCTCATCGTCGTCCTGCTGGCGTGTGCCGCGCTCGCCGCCTGGGCGCTGTGGTTCGTCGTCCAGGACCGCGCCGTGATCCTCAAGCAGCTCATCGGCGCCGCCGTGGTCGAGGCGCTCGTGGTCGTGCAGGCCGTGGTGGCGGGCGTCCTCATGGTCACCCGCGACCACCCGGTCGACGGGCCGCTGTTCTGGGGCTACGTCGCCACCGCCCTCGTGGTGCTGCCGATCGCGGCGATCTGGGCGTTCGCGGAGCGCACCAAGTGGTCGTCCGTGGTGCTGGCGGTGGCGGCCCTCACGGTGGGCTTCCTCGACTGGCGGCTCTGGCAGATCTGGGGGGCAGCATGAGCGCCCCCACCCCGGACGTCACTCCCGACGGCGCACGCCGCACCGGCACCGGTTTCGGCCGGCTGCTCGTCACCGTCTACGGCATCCTCGCCTTCGCCGCGATCGGCCGGTCGTCGTACGAGCTGGCCACCAAGTTCTCCGAGGCGCCCGTCGCGTACTCCCTGTCCACGCTGTCCGCCGTCGTGTACGTGCTGGCCACCGTCGCGCTCGCCAAGGGCGGGCCGCGCTGGCGCGTCGTCGCCTGGGTGACCGTCGGCTTCGAGGCCGTGGGCGTGCTCGCGGTCGGCGCGGCCTCGGTCGCGTCGCCCGACGTCTTCGGCGAGACGACCGTGTGGTCCGGCTTCGGCCAGGGCTACGGTTACGTCCCGCTGGTGCTGCCGTTCGTCGGCCTGTGGTGGCTGTGGCGCACGCGGCCCCGCCCCGAGCACCCGCCGGCCGCACCGACCCCGACCGCACCCGAGCCGAACCCCGCCGACCCGGAGGCCCGATGAGCCCGTACACCCTGCTGTTCAACGGCGTCTTCCGCCGGATGGACCCGGAGCGGGCGCACGAGCTCGCGTTCGGGGCCATCTCGCTGGCCGGTCGTATCCCGGTCCTGCGGGACGTCGTCCAGGGCGCCCTCGCGCCGTACCTGGGCCGGGGCAGCGGCGGGCCGGGCAGCATCGAGGTGCTCGGCCGCACCGTGCCCGCGCCGTTCGGGCTCGCGGGCGGGTTCGACAAGAACGCGAGGGCGATCCGTGGCCTGACGATGCTCGGCTTCGGGTTCGTCGAGATCGGCACCGTCACCCCGCGCCCCCAGCCCGGCAACGAGGCGCCGCGCATGTGGCGCGAGCTCGACGTGCGGGGCATCCGCAACCGCATGGGCTTCAACAACGACGGCGCCCCCGCCGCGGCCGCGCGGCTCCGGGAGCTGCGGGCCACGCCCGCGGGCCGCGCCGTCGTCGTCGGCGCGAACATCGGCAAGAACAAGACGACGCCGGCCCAGGCCGCCGCCGACGACTACGCCGCCTGCGCCCGCGAGCTGGCCCCGTGGGCGGACTACCTCGTGGTGAACGTGTCCTCCCCGAACACCCCGGGCCTACGCGACCTGCAGACCACGGCCGAGCTGCGCCCCATCCTCACCGCCGCACGCGCGGCGGCCGACGAGGCCACCGCCGCCGCGGGCACCCGGCGGGTCCCGCTCCTGGTGAAGATCGCCCCCGACCTCGCGGACGCCGACGTCGACGCCGTGGCCGACCTCGTCGCCGAGCTCGGCCTGGACGGCGTCGTCGCCGTGAACACGACCATCGGCCACGACCGCGGGCCCGGTGGGCTGTCCGGCCCGCCGCTGCTCGAGCGCGGGCTGCAGGTCGTGTCCCGGCTGCGCGAGCGGCTCGGGCCCGAGCCGGCGATCATCGGCGTCGGCGGCATCGCGGGCGCCGACGACGTGCGCGCCTACCTGCGGGCCGGCGCCGACCTCACGCAGGGCTACACGTCGTTCATCTACTCCGGCCCGTTCTGGCCGTCGCGGGTCAACCGCGCCCTGACCCGTACGCGCGGGTCCGTCGCCGCCGGCAGCATCGACCGGCGCGACGACTCCGACGGGAGCGCCGCGTGATCCGGCCGCGGTGGGAGTGGGCGCTGGACGACGCCGAGGGGCGGGCGCTGACCGTCCCGAGCCCGGTCTTCACCACCCAGTACGACGCGGAGCAGTGGCTCGGGGAGCACTGGCGGGAGCTGGCCGCCGGCGGCGCGACCCTCGCCCGCCTGCTGCACGACGGATCCCAGGCGACGCCGGGCGTGGTGCTGCCGTCGGTCTGACGGCCGCGGCGCGGGGTGGCGGCGTCAGGCCGGTGACACCTGCGCCCAGGCCCGGGCGAGCCGCGGCACCGCGGTGGCGAGCTGGTCGGGGTCGCGCGTGAAGGTCAGGCGCACCCGGTCGCGCGAGGACCGGTCCGGGGTGAACGCCGGGCCAGGAGTGACCAGGACGCCGTGGCGCACGGCGGCCGCCGCCAGCGCCTGCGCGAGCGGTCGGCCCAGGTCGGCCCACAGGCACAGCCCGCCCGCCGGTACGGGGACGCGCCAGCCGGGCAGGGCGTCGCGCACCAGCTCGACGAGCAGGTCGCGGCGCGCCCGCAGCTCGGCGACGCGGCCGGGCAGGATCGCGTCGGCGCGGCGCAACAGCTCCACGACGGCGAGCTGCTCGAGCACCGGAGTGGCGATGTCGGCCGACTCCCGCACGCGCGCCAGGCGGCGCACCACCTGGGGGTCGGCGCGCACCCAGCCGACCCGCACCCCGCCCCAGAACGACTTCGACGCCGACCCGATCGTCACGACGTGCGGGGAGGCGCCGTCGCCCGCGAACGGCTCGGGCACCCGCGACCCGGGGTCGAGGGCCAGGTCGGTGAGGGTCTCGTCGCCGACGACGGTCGTGCCCGTGCGGTCGGCGAGGTCGCGCACCGCCGCCCGCGCGTCGGCCGACATCGTGCTGCCCGTGGGGTTGTGGAAGTCCGGGACGAGGTAGACGAGCCGGGGCCGGGTGCGTCGTACCGCCGAGGCGAGCGTCTCGACGTCGCCGACGGGGACCCCGACCACCCGCCCGCCGAGCCGCCGCGTCGGCTCCAGGGCGTGGAAGTACGTGGGCGACTCGACGACGGTCGTCTCCCCACGCCCGACGTACGCCGCGGTGAGCACCGAGATCGCCTGCTGGGCGCCCGTGGTGACGAGGATCTGGTCCGGGGTGGTCGGCACGCCGCGCGCCGCGTAGCGCTCGGCGATCGCCGAGCGGAGCGCCTCGACGCCGAGATGGGCGTAGCCGCCGGTGGCGAGGTAGCCGGGCAGCACCTCCAGCGCCGCGGCGTACGCGTCGTGCAGGGCTGAGGTTGCCGAGGGTGTCGCCTGGGCGAGGTCGACGGGATCCTCGGGAGGCGCGTCGCCGGGCGGGTCCGTGGGCGCGTCGCCGGCCGCGACGGGCGCGCGTCCGCCGGTGCTGCCGGTGCCGCGGGGGAGCGTGGTGACCGTGCCCGAGCCGACGCGGCTCGCGAGGAATCCCAGCTCGCGCAGGCGGGCGTAGGCGCCGGACGTGGTCGTGCGGGAGACCCGCAGGGCCGCCGCCAGCTCCCGCTCGCTGGGGACCCGGGTGAGCGGCGGGAGGCTCCCGGAGAGCACCGCGGCGCGCAGGGCGTCCGCGAGGGCGAGGTAGGCGGGCCCGCCCGCGCGCCAGTCGCCGAGGAGGCGCGCGGTGGCCGCGGGGGAGAGCTGCCGGACGGCGGGCGGAGCGGACGTGGCGGAGGGTGGGGAGACGACGGTCACGGGGCCACTGTCGGCCCAATGGATATGGATTGCAAGGCCATTGACGGGGAAGGTGGGAGCATGAGCACGACCGCCCGCCCCGTCCGCCGTCCGTCCCGCCGGCTCTCGCGCCGCCTGCCTCGCGGCCCGCTGCGCCGGCAGGCGGCACGCAGCCTGCGACCGGGCGCGCCCCGGGCCGCGTCCGTCGCGATGCCCGAGACCGCGGGGACCACCGCGACCGCCGCCGTGCCCGCGGCGATGCCCTGGGGCCCCGTCCGTCGCGGGACGCAGCTCGTCCTCGGGCTGCTGGCCTTCACGTGGTCGATGGCGATGATGCTGCACGCGGGCCAGGGCGGCATGCCGTGGGACGTGCTGCACCAGGGTCTGGTGCGCAGCACGGGCCTGGGGTTCGGCACGGTCGTCGCGCTGACGTCCGTGCTCGTGCTGCTCGCCTGGGTCCCGCTGCGCCAGCGCCCCGGCATCGGCACGGTGGCGAACGTCGCCGTCATCAGCCTGGCGATCGGCCCCTGCCTCACGTTCACGGCGTGGCTCGTGCCCGACCCGGGCCCGGTCGCCCGGATCGCGCTCGCCGTCGGCGGCATCGTCCTCAACGGCGTGGCGACCGCCGCCTACATAGGGGTGCGGCTCGGCCCGGGCCCGCGCGACGGGCTCATGACCGGCCTCGTGCAGCGCAGCGGCGCGTCGGTGCGGCTCGTGCGCACCGGCATCGAGGTCGTCGTTGTGCTGGCCGGCATCCTGCTCGGCGGGACGTTCGGCTGGGCCACGGTGGCCTTCGCGCTGGGCGTCGGCCCCGTGGTGCAGGCGACCGTGCGCTGGCGCTGGCTGGTGCCGACCGGGCTCACGGGGACGGTCGCACCAGCGGCGCGGACGGCACGCCCGACGCCGACGGACGCCGACCTCGCACGGCGCGGTCGGGAGATCTCCCGCGCACTCGACACGATCTCCCGGGAGCATCGGGACGGTTGACGGCCTTCCGTCACGTGCTGGAAGGCACTTCGCGGCGGTAGAAGGTGGCGGAGTCGTCGTAGCCCAGCGCCTGGTAGAAGTCGCCCGCCCGGCGGCTGGCGAGCGACACGTAGGCCGCGCCGCGCCGTCGGCGCGGGCGGACCGGATCGTCGGAGAGGACACGGCGGCACCGTAGCGCTGACGTCACGGTGGGTCGGCGTCCCGTCTCAGGACGACGACCCACCGCTGCGGCGGTCCCTCCCGGGACGGTCGTCGCGGTCAGGCGACGCGGGTCTTCGGGGCGTTCTCCGCGGTCTTGGCCGGGTCACGGACGACGACGCCGCCCAGCACGTCGTCGATCCTCGCCATGAGCTCGGCCGGGATGGTCACGCCGGAGGCCTTGACGTTCTCCGCGACCTGCTCGGGCCGGGACGCGCCGACGAGGGCCGCCGCGACGTTGTCGTTCTGCAGCACCCACGCGACGGCGAGCTGCGCCATCGACAGGCCGAGCTCGTCCGCGACGGGCCGCAGGCTCTGCACGCGGGTCAGCACGTCGTCGTCGAGGAACCGCTGGATGCTCCGCGCGCCGCCCTTCTCGTCGGTCGCGCGCGACCCGGCGGGCAGCGGCTGCCCGGGCACGTACTTCCCGGACAGCACGCCCTGCGCCATCGGCGACCAGACGATCTGCGACAGGCCGCACTCCTTCGAGGCCGGGACGACCTCGTCCTCGATGACGCGCCACAGCATGGAGTACTGCGGCTGGGAGGAGATGAGCTGGAACCCGAGGTCCTTCGCCAGGGCCGCGCCGGCGCGGATCTGGTCCGCCGTCCACTCGGAGACGCCGATGTACAGGGCCTTGCCCTGGCGGACGATGTCGGCGAACGCCTGCATCGTCTCCTCGAGCGGGGTCTCGGTGTCGTAGCGGTGCGCCTGGTAGAGGTCGACGTAGTCCGTGCCGAGCCGCTTCAGGGAGCCGTTGATCGACTCCATGACGTGCTTGCGCGACAGGCCCGTGTCGTTGGGGCCGCCCGGACCGGTCGGCCAGTACACCTTGGTGAAGATCTCGAGCGACTCGCGCCGCTCGCCCGCGAGGGCGTCGCCGAGCACCTGCTCGGCCTTCGTGTTCGCGTAGACGTCCGCCGTGTCGAACGTCGTGATGCCCGCGTCCAGCGCCGCGCGCACGCACTGCGTCGCGACGTCGTTCTCGACCTGCGAGCCGTGGGTGAGCCAGTTGCCGTAGGTGATCTCGGAGATCTTCAGACCGCTGTTGCCGAGGTACCGGTAGTTGACCATGCGCCCAGCCTAGGCATGACCGCAGGTCGGGGCGGTCACTCCGGCCAGACGCCGTGCTTCTTCGACGACGGCTTCGGCAGGCGCGAGCGGCGGATCTGGAACGCGCGCATGACGGCGTACATCATCGTGCCCTTCGGCACGTCGCCGAACTTGGCCCGCAGCCGCTTGCGGAGGCCGCGCCACAGCAGGAAGGCGTCCGCGATGGTGACCAGCACGACGGCGTACAGGAGCATGAGGACGAGCCCTGCCAGCGTCACGTTGTTCATCACGAAGAAGTTCAGGACGATGAACACGAACGCGACCGGCAGGAAGAACTCGCCGAGGTTCCAGCGCGCGTCCACGTAGTCGCGCACGTAGCGCTTGAGCGGCCCCTTGTCGCGCGGCGGCAGGTGGCGCTCGTCGCCGGTCTGCATCGCCTTGTACTCGAGGTTGCGCTGCTCGCGCGCCTTCTCCCGCGCCGCCTTGGACGCCGCCTTGCGGTCGTTCGGCACCAGGGGCCGCTTGTTGGCGGCCTCGGACACGCTGCGCTTGGGGGTGGGTCGCCCCTTGCCGGCGGGCGCGCCGGCCTGCTCGATCTCGGCGGCCGCGTCGACGGGGTCGGTGGAGTCGGGGGACGACGGCGTCGCGTCGGACTTGTTGCGGGAGAACACGCTCCCAGGGTAGTCGAGCGCGCGGGTAGCGTGAGCCGCGTGACCGACACCCACGCCACCTCCTCGAACGCCCCTGACTCCGACGACGCCACCACCCTGCGCGCGCACGTCGAGCGGCAGTTCCCCGCCCTGCAGGCCGACCTCGAGCGCCTCGTGCGCATCCCGAGCGTCTCCGCCGCGGCCTTCGACCAGGCGCACGTCGCGGCGAGCGCCGACGCCGTCGCGGCCCTGCTGCGCGACGCGGGGCTGCCCGACGTGCGGATCCTGCGCTCGGACCGCCCCGACGGGACGCCAGGGGCGCCCGCCGTCGTCGCCCGCCGCCGGGCGCCCGAGGGGGCGCCGACCGTGCTGCTGTACGCGCACCACGACGTCCAGCCGCCCGGCGACGCGGCCGCGTGGGCGACCGATCCGTTCGAGCCGGTCCAGGTGGGCGAGCGGCTGTTCGGCCGCGGCGCCGCGGACGACAAGGCGGGGCTCGTCGCGCACGTCGGTGCCCTGCGCGCCCTGGCCGCCCTCGCGGAGGAGGACGGCGCGGAGCTGCCCGTCGGCATCACGGTCTTCGTCGAGGGCGAGGAGGAGTCGGGGTCCCCGAGCTTCCGCCAGTTCCTCGCCGACCACCGCGAGCTGCTCGCGGCGGACGTCATCGTGGTCGCCGACTCCACCAACTGGAAGGTCGGCGTGCCGGCCCTCACCACGTCGCTGCGCGGCCTGGTCGACGGCGTCGTCGAGGTCGAGGTGCTGGGCCACGCGGTGCACTCGGGCATGTTCGGCGGCCCGGTGCTCGACGCGAACACCCTGCTGGCCCGGCTGGTCGCCACCCTGCACGACGACGAGGGGAACGTCGCGGTGCGCGGCCTGGTGAGCGCGCCCGAGCCGGAGGTCGACTACGACCAGGCCGCGTTCCGCGCCGACGCCTCGGTGCTCGACGGCGTGACGCTCGCGGGCGAGGGCACCATCGCCGGGCGGCTGTGGGCGAAGCCCGCGCTCTCCGTGATCGGCATCGACGCCACGAGCGTCGCGCACGCGTCCAACACGATCGCGCCCCGCGCGGCCGCGAAGCTGTCGCTGCGCATCCCGCCGGGGCAGGACCCGCAGGCGGCGGAGGACGCGCTGCGCGCCCACCTGGAGGCGCACGCCCCGTTCGGGGCGCGCGTCACGTGGCGGCCGGGCGAGCAGGGGCGCGCGTTCCACGCGGCGGGCGACTCCGCGGCGATGCGCGCGGCCCGCTCGGCGTTCGCGTCCGCCTGGGGCACGGACCCGGTGGACATCGGCGTCGGTGGCTCCATCCCGTTCATCGCCGACCTGCTCGAGTTCTTCCCGGAGGCCGCCGTGCTCGTCACCGGCGTGGAGGACCCGGACTCCCGCGCGCACGGCGCCGACGAGTCGGTGCACCTGGGCGAGCTCCGCAAGGTCGTCCTCGCCGAGGCGCTCCTGCTGCGCCGGGTGGCGGCCGGGGAGAGCTGAGAGAGGTGGACGGCGGCACGGGAGGAGGCACGGCAGGAGGCCCCGCGGGCGACGCGTTCGACGACGCGGCGGAGCGGGCGTTCCTCGTTGCGCTGCTCCCGTGCGGCGACTCGGAGGCCGACCAGGACGCGATGGTCGCGTTCTGGTCGGCGCTCGGCCTCGAGGTGACGTACCGGCAGCGCCGGCCCTACCGGGTCGTGTCGTTCGGTCGCGGCGGCATCCAGCTGCAGTACTACGGCATGCCGGGCTGGGACCCCGAGCTGAGCCACTCCACCTGCGTGGTCGTGGTCCCGGACACCGAGCCCGTCTACGAGACGTTCGCGGCAGGCCTGCGCTCCCTCTACGGCCGCCTGCCGGCGTCGGGGGCGCCGCGGGTGACGCGCCCGCGCCGACGCGCCAACAACGCGGGCCTCGCCGGGTTCAGCCTCGTCGACCCCGCGGGCAACTGGGTCCGGGTCACGCGCGCGCCCGACCCGGGGACCGAGTTCGCCACCGGTGAGGGCGGGACGGCGACATGGACCCCCGGTGGTGGCGGCGCGCTCGCGCGGGCCACCGAGAACGCCGTCGTGCTGGCCGACTCGAAGGACGACGTCGCCCAGGCGCGCCGGGCGCTGAGCGGCGCCGTCCGCCGGGCGCGCCGTGGCGAGACGCCGCCCGCGCCCGGCGAGCTCGCACCGGCGCTCGCCTACCTCGCGGAGCTCGCCGTCCGCGCCGGGGACCCCCTCGCGGCACGTGACCTGCTGACGGAGCTGGAGGCGCTCGCGGCCGGGACGGGGGAGGCGGACGAGGCCGTCCGCGCCGCCGCCGCGGAGGCCCGTGCCACCGTGGCCGACGCGATCCCCTGACCGGGGCCCGTCAGTCCGTCCCGGCCTCCGACCGCAGGACGTCGAGCGGACCCCGGACGTCGGTGTCGCCGCCCGCGCCGAGCGCCGACTCGAGCCGCGTGGCGGCCTCGGACAGCCCGAGCTGCCCGAAGGTCGCCGCCGAGCCGGCCACCGTGTGGCAGAGCCGCATCGCCTCCTCGCGCGCAGCGTCGTCGAGGGCGGCGGGCGGCGCCGTCAGCAGCTCGGTGAGCCGGCGGGCGCGCCCGCGGTTGCGCTCACGTGCGCGGCGCGCGAGCGCGGCGAGCGCGTCGTCGATCCGGACGTCGTCGAGCGCCGCGCCCTCGTCGCCCTCCTGCCTGGCGCCGGGCCCTCCGCCCGGCGATCCGGGTGCCGCCGTCACTCGTCCCACCCGAGCAGGGAGGCGAGCTCGGCGGACAGAAGCAGGGGGTCGAACGGCTTGGTGAGCACGCCGGTGGCGCCGAGGCCGTCGAGCCGGGAGATGTCCTGGTTGCCGACCTTCGCCGTGAGGAACACGACGGGGATCTCGCGGAGCTCCGGGACGTCGCGCAGCCGGCCGAGCACGGTCGGTCCGTCGTGGACGGGCATCATCACGTCGAGGAGGATCGCGTCCGGCCGGACGCGACGCGCCACGTCCAGCCCGGCCGTCCCGTCCGCCGCCGTGTGCACCTCGTGCCCCCCGACGGCGGACAGCGCGACCGCCGCCACCTCACGGATCGACGCATCGTCGTCGATCACCACCACGCGTCGGCCCCCCGTCGCCACGTGCCGTGCCTCCAGTCTGCGCCGTCCAAGATCGCCACGACGCTACCTCCCGACGGCTGCGGACGCTCTTCGTCGCCCCGGTCGCCCGTCAGGAGGGCGAGACGGGCGAACCTCTCCTACTCTCGGGCCCATGGGGGGCAGGCGACAGGCGACGGCTCGAGCGCACGCGGTGTTCGTCCGCTGGTGCTGGGTCGCGGCGCTGTTCGCGCTGACCCTGGTGGTACTCCTGGCGGGTCCCCTGGAGCAACCGGTGCAGGCCGCGATCTCCCGCGGCGCCATCGCGGCCGCGGGCGTGGTCGCGGCGCTCAGCTGCGGCTGGCGCGCAGCACGGTCGACCGGACGTCGGCGGCGTGCGTGGGGGCTGCTGTCGCTCGGGGGCGCGGTCGGCCTCCTCGGCAACGTGTACGCGGTCGTGGTCGGCGACCCGGAGACCGGTGACACGGCGTACATCGCGGCCCTCCTCCTCGGCGTCGTGGGCATGGCGCTCTTCCCGACCGTCCGGCCGCGCGGGCGCGAGCTGGTGCGCATGCTCCTCGACAGCGTCGTGGTCGGGGGGTCGGTCCTCTACATCGCGGTGTTCAGCGTCGCCCTGGGCGCCGGTGGCGCGGGCAGCGCCGACGCCGAGCCCGCCCTCACCGCCTACGCGCTGCCCGTCGTGGACGCGCTGCTCGCGACCCTCGCCGTCCTCGTCCTCACCCGGTCCCCGGCCGCCGAGCGCGTGCCGCTCGGGCTCGTGGGCATCGGGTTCGTGCTGTACGCGGTCGCCGACGTCGCGTTCGCGCTCCTGACGGCGGGGGGCGGCTTCAGCTTCGGCAGCCCGGTCGACGTCGGGTGGGTGGGCGGCTACCTCGCCATCGCCGTCGCCGCGCGGCACCCTGCGGCGTCCGGAAGCCCGGTCGCCGCGCCCCGGACCGACGGGTCGCCCGTGCTCGGCACGACCGTGACGTTCGGGCTCTTCCTGGCGGCCGCCCTCACGCGGGTCTGGCAGTCGGGCGAGGACAGCGGCATCTCCCGGGTGGCGAACGCGCTGTGGGTGGCCGTCCTCGTCGCCGTCGCGGTACGGCAGATCCTCGTGGTCGTCGACAACGAGTCGTTGCGCGGCGGGCTGGAACGTCGCGTGGAGGAGCGCACGGCGCAGCTGCGGGCCCTGGCGAGCGAACGGGAGCGGACTCTCGAGTCCGTCGCCGACGGCATCTACGGGGTCGACTCCGACGGCCGCGTCACCTTCGTCAACGACGCCGGCGCCCGGACGCTGGGCGTGGCGGCCGGCGACCTCGTGGGGCTCGACGCGCACGACACGTTCCACGCGCCCGCCGAGGACGGCACCCCCTACCCCGCCGCGGGCTGCTACATCGCCGAAGCCCTGCGGGAGGGTCTCACCGCGACCGCCGAGCAGGACGTCTACCGGCGCCCGGACGGCAAGGACGTGCCGGTCGAGGTCGCCGCGAGCCCGCTGCGCACCGACGGCGCGGTGAGCGGCGCGGTCGTGGTGTTCCGTGACATCTCCGAACGTCGGGAGGTGGAGCGCATCAAGGACGAGTTCGTGTCGGTCGTGAGTCACGAGCTGCGCACCCCGCTCACCTCGATCCGCGGTGCGCTGGGGCTCCTCGACAGCGGCGTCCTGGATCGGTCGTCCGACCAGGCCGCCCGCATGGTGCGCATCGCCCTCACGAGCAGCGAACGCCTGGGGCGGCTCGTGGACGACATCCTCGACGTCGAGCGCATGGACGCGGGAACGGCACAGCTCGAGCTCGCCGAGCATCCGCTCGGGGAGCTCGTCGCGGCGGCGACCGAGCAGGTGTCGATCCAGGCCGACGACGCCGGAGTGGTGCTGTCGTCGGACGGCAGCGCCGAGCTCGTCCGGGTCGACGGCGAACGCATCGTGCAGACGCTGACGAACCTGCTGAGCAACGCGGTGAAGTTCTCGCCTCGCGGGCGCACCGTCCGGGTGACGGCGCGGCCCGTCGCGGACGTGGTCGAGGTGCGGGTCGACGACGACGGACGCGGGATCCCGCCGGACAAGCTCGAGGCGGTCTTCCGGCGCTTCGAGCAGGTCGACGCCTCGGACGCACGCGAGCGGGGCGGCACGGGGCTGGGTCTCGCCATCGCCCGCAGCATCGTCGAGCGGCACGGCGGGCGGATGTGGGCCCTGAGCGACGGCGAGGGCCACGGGTCCAGCTTCCGGATGACGTTGCCGCGTGTGCTCGTGCCCGCACCGTCGAGCGACGACGCACCCGTCGCGGCACCCGGCCCCCCGGTGACGGATCCTGCGCCACGGCCCGGCTCCGTGCCCGAGGCCGCCGGCGTCGCGCCGGACACCCGGGTCGTCGTCGTCGACGACGACCCGTACGTCGTCGACGTGCTGCGCTCCGTGCTGGAGGCCCGGGGGTACGCCGTGGTGGGGGTGACCGACGGCCGCGCGGCGCTCGACGCCGTCGAGGCGGAGCACCCCGCCGCGATCGTGCTCGACCTGGCGATGCCCGGGACCGGCGGCGCCGAGGTGCTCCGACGCCTGCGCCGCTCCGCGGCGACCGCCGAGCTGCCGGTCGTCGTGGTGTCGGGCACGGCTGCGTCGGCGGCGCGCGAGACCGCGGCGCTCGCGGACGGCTGGCTCGTCAAGCCCGTCGACCCCGCGGAGCTCGCGGCGACCGTCCGCGACATGATCCGGTGGCGCCCCCACCACGAGCGCGTCCTCGTCGTCGAGGACGACGACGACCTCCGGGCCGTCCTCACCACCGTGCTGGAGAGCGCGGGCCTGAGAGTGACGCCCGCGGGCGACCTCGCCGAGGCACGCCACGCCCTCGCGGACGGGCCGGAACCCCACCTGGTGCTCCTCGACCTGCGCCTGCCGGACGGCACGGGGCACGACCTCGTCGCGGACCTGCGGCGTCGTGGTCGCCTGCACAGGACGCCGCTCGTCGTCTACTCGGGGGCCGACGTCGACGCCCACGAGCGGGAGGAGCTTCGTCTGGGCAGTACCGTCTTCCTGTCCAAGGGGCGGCAGGCGCCGGACGCGGTGCTGCGGCCCGTGCTGGACCTCCTGGACGCGGCCGCAGGCCGCGCCGCCGGCTCCTCCGCCCACCATCAGCCCCGACCTACCTCAGGAACGCCGTGACCCAGCCCTTGACCATCCGTGTGAGCGCCGGCACCGGGACGGGCCGCACGACGCTCGCCGCCTTCGACGCGGCCCTCGTCGCCGCCGGTGTGGGCGACTTCAACCTCGTCCGCCTGAGCTCCGTCGTCCCGCCGGGCAGCGAGGTCCTGGAGGTGGACGGCCGCGACCAGCTCCAGGGCGAGCACGGCGACGCGCTGTACTGCGTGTACGCCGCCGGTTTCGCCTCTCTGCCGGGTCATGAGGCGTGGGCGGGCGTCGCGTGGTCGCGACGTGACGACGGCAGCGGCGCCGGGCTCTTCGTCGAGCACGACGGCCCGTCGCACGAACAGGTCGCCACCGACCTCACGCACAGCCTGGAGGACCTGTCCGCGACCCGTGGGGGCGCGTACCGCCACGAGGGCCGGCGGATCGCGGGACTGACCTGCGCGACCCTGCCCGTCTGCGCCGTGGTCGTGGCGACGTTCCGTCGGGCCGGGTGGGAGGATCTGGGCCGTGCGCGCTGACGTCAGTTTCGAGCCGACCGTCGCGGGCGACACCGCGGAGAGGTTCTGGGAGCTCTATCTCACGGCCTTCGAGCCGCTGCGCACCCGTGCCGCGGCACGGCACGTGCTGCATCGTGCGGAGTTCGACGAGGAGATGCGCGACCCGCGCATCCTCAAGCTCCTCGCCCACGACTCGCGGGGGGAGGCCGTCGGCCTCACGACGCTGGCGACCGACCTCGCCGCGGTGCCGTGGGTGAGCCCGGAGTTCTTCGCGGAGCGCTACCCCGAGCACGCCGCGCGCGGGGCGATCTGGTACATCGGTTTCACCCTCGCCCACCCCGGCCGGCGCTCCACCCGGACGTTCATGGACATGATCGACGCTCTCGTCGCCCACCTCGCCGAGCACCGCGTGGTCTGCGCGTACGACGTCTCCCGCTTCAACGACGACTCGCTACGGTTCGCGGACAACCTGCGCCGCCGCCTGGAGCGCACCCAGGACGTCACGGTGGAGACGGTGGACCGCCAGACGTACTACGCGACGACGTTCCACTGACGCGGGCGGGCCGCCGCGCCCTCAGACCCAGTCCGGGTCCCGGTGCGCGACGTCGAGCGCCCTGGCCCAGGCGGCGACGTCGTCGGGCAGGTCCGGGCTCTGCACCGGGGCCTCCGGTCCCATGAGCGCGACGACGTCCGGCGCGGGGATGCGCGCGTTCCCCGGGCCGAGGAAGCGGCCGGCCACGTAGCCGCGTCCGTAGAGCTGCCCGCGGCAGGTGAAGACCTGCTCGATGTAGATCACGCGCTCGTCCCAGCCGAGCACGCGCGTGGTGATCTCGAACCGGTCGCCGAGCTTCAGCGAGCGCTTGTAGGTCATCGTCGACGCCGCGACCACCGGGTACCACTTGCGGTCGCCGATCTTGGCGAAGCCGTCGAGGTCGGCGATGAAGTTCGACCGCGCCACGTCCATCATCTGCAGGTACGAGCCGTTGTTGACGTGCAGGTACAGGTCGAGGTCGCCGGGGTGCACGCGCATGCGCGTCACGGAGGGGTCGAGCAGGCCCCGGCCGGGCACCGGCTTGCGGGGGCGCAGGGACGCCCAGGTGAGCTGGATCATTCGAGTCACCCGCGCAGGCTATATCGGCAACCGCCGGTATCAGGTACCTGAGGGGCCGCGGTGCGTGTCGGGCGCGTGCCGGGCGCGCGTCACACCGGGGGAGCCGGGTCGTACTGGATCCCGCGCCGCACGCCGCGGGCGGCCTCCGGCGACTCCAGCCGCGCCACCAGGTGCAGCGCCATGTCGATCCCGGCCGAGACCCCGGCCGCCGTCACGACGTCGCCGTCGTCGACGAACCGCGCCTCGGTGTCCACGACGACGCTCGGGTCGATCTCGGCCAGCTCGTCGTAGTGGTCCCGGTGCGTCGTCGCCGGCCGCCCGGCCAGCAGGCCCGCGGCCGCGAGGACCAGGGCGCCCGTGCACACGCTCGCGAGGACCGGCGTCTGCAGGCGCACCTGCCGCAGCCACTCGAGGTGGGTGGGGTCGGCGACCATCGCGCGGGTGCCCCAGCCGCCCGGGTAGACGAGCACGTGCAGGGGGCCGACGTCGTCGGCGGAGTGCGCGGGCACGAGCCGCAGCCCTTTCGCCAGGCGCACCCCGTCCCCGTCCCGCGAGAAGGTGCTCACGTGCGGCTTGAGGGCGGAGTGCTCCGCCCAGGCGGCCAGCACCTCGAACGGCCCGACGACGTCCAGCTCCTCCGCGTCGTCGAACACGAAGATGCCGATGTGGAGCCCGCCGTCGGTGGTCATGCCTTCTCCTGCGTCGTCGGGTCGTCAGATCCCGGGGAGCGCCAGCATCTGGTCGAGCGCCACGCGGGCCCAGTGCGCGTCGTCGGCGTCGACCACGATCCGGTTGACCACGCGCCCCTCGACCAGCGACTCCATCGCCCACACGAGGTGCGGCAGGTCGATGCGGTTCATGGTCGAGCAGAAGCACACGGTCGAGTCCAGGTAGTGCACCTGCTTGTCCGGGTGGGCCTTGGCGAGGCGGCGCACCAGGTTCAGCTCGGTGCCGATCGCCCAGGCGCTGCCGGGCTCGGCGGCGTCCAGGGCCTTGATGATGAACTCGGTCGAGCCCACCTCGTCCGCCGCGGTGATCACCTCGTGCTTGCACTCCGGGTGGGCCATCACGGTCACCCCGGGCACCTTCGCGCGCACGTCCTCGACGTTGCGCGCCGAGAACCGCCCGTGCACCGAGCAGTGCCCGCGCCACAGGATCATGCGCGCGTCGCGCAGCTGCTGCTCGGTGAGTCCGCCCAGCGGCTTGCGCGGGTCGTAGACCACGCAGTCGTCCAGGCTCAGGCCGAGCTGGAGGACGGCGGTGTTGCGGCCCAGATGCTGGTCCGGGAGGAACAGCACCTTGCCGGTGCCCTCTACGCCGCCGACGCGGTCGAACGCCCAGCGCAGGGCCACCTGCGCGTTCGACGACGTGCACACGGTGCCGCCGTGGCGGCCCGTGAAGGCCTTGATCGCCGCGGAGGAGTTCATGTAGGTGACGGGCACCGTGTCGTCGGCGATCCCGACGTCCTGCAGCACCGCCCAGGCCTCCTCGACCTGGCCGATCTCGGCCATGTCCGCCATGGAGCAGCCCGCGGCCAGGTCGGGCAGCACGACCTGCTGCGCGTCCGAGGTGAGGATGTCGGCGCTCTCCGCCATGAAGTGCACGCCGCAGAACAGGACGAACTCCGCCTCGGGGCGGGCGGCGGCCTCGCGCGCCAGCTTGAACGAGTCGCCGGTGACGTCGGCGAAGTCGATGACCTCGTCGCGCTGGTAGTGGTGGCCGAGCACGAACGCCCGGTCGCCCAGCGCGGCGCGCGCGGCGCGGGCCCGCTCCACCAGGTCCGGGTCGGACGGCGACGGCAGCGCCCCGGTGCACTCGACGCCCCGCTCGGAAGCGAGGTCGCGGCCCTGGCCGAGGAGCAGCAGCGCGGAAGGTGCGGGCTCGGCGAAGCCGGTCGTGGTGCCGGTCGTGGTGCCCGCGATGTCGTTCAGCAGGGTGGTCACCCGCCTCATATTTCCACAGCGTCCACCCGCGCCGCGCCGTGCGTCCGCTCCCACGGCGTCCACCCGCGCCGCGCCGTGCGTCCGCTCCGACACCGCCCGGGCGCGGTGCGCCGTGCCGCGGGTGTGCCACGATCGCGGGATGCAGGTGCTGCTCTGCGTCGGCGAGGACGCCGACCCCCTGGCCCGCGCGATCGCGACGGCGTGGCGCGAGGCCGCGCCGTCGTGCGACGTCACGACCGTCGTCCTGCCCGAGGCCGCGCCGGCCGGCGAGGCGCCCGCGGGCGTGTTCGTCCCGCTCGCGGCGCTCGGGCTGGCGAGCGTCGCGGTGCCGGAGGACGGGCCGCTGGCAGGGCAGGCGGCGGCGTCCGACCTCGTGGTCGTGCACGTGCCCGCGCTGGACGGCACGACCCTGCGCGAGGGGAGGGTCGCCGCCGCCGTGGCGGCCGCCGCGCCGCACGCCGTGCCGGTCGTCGTCCTCGCCGGGCGCAACGAGGTCTCGCGCCGGGAATGGTCCGGCGCCGGCGTGAGCGGCGTGCACGAGACCGGGGCCGACGTCGTGGCCGCGACCGGCCGGGTCGCGCGGACGTGGGCGCCGTCCTGGGCCTGAGGGTCACGACCGGCCCGAGGGACGCGGCGGCGCACCTGTGAGCCGCGTCATCGCGCTCCCGGAATTCGCGCGTAGGATCGGGAACAGCCGTACCGGTCCGCCTGTTGGAGGAAGCATGACCGACACCACCGAGATCGCCACGCACGGCGTGGACCTGTCCGACGTCGCCGCCGACAAGGTCCGCAGCCTCCTCGAGCAGGAGGGCCGCGACGACCTGCGTCTGCGTGTGGCCGTCCAGCCCGGCGGCTGTTCCGGCCTGATCTACCAGCTGTACTTCGACGAGCGTCTCCTCGACGGGGACGCGCTGCGCGACTTCGACGGCGTCGAGGTCGTCGTGGACCGCATGAGCGTGCCCTACCTCGAGGGCGCGAAGATCGACTTCGCGGACACCATCGAGAAGCAGGGCTTCACGATCGACAACCCGAACGCCGGCAGCTCCTGCGCCTGCGGCGGTTCCTTCAGCTGAACCAGCGCTGAACCGCTGAGCGACCTCGACGGCCCGGCCGCCCCACCACGGGGCGGCCGGGCCGTCGTCGTGCCGGGGCGGTCCGGCCTGCACGTCGGGAATCGGTCGGGGTCAGGCGGAGGTGCCGAGCCGCACGGTGATCGACCAGGTGGTCGCTCCGCCCGCGCCCTGCGCCTCCCCGTCCTCGCCGACGGTCGTGTGCCCGCGCATCCGGGCCCACGCGGGCACGTCGTGGCGGGCCGCCGGGTCGGTCGACAGCACGGTGACGAGCGTTCCGGCGGGCAGGTCGCGGGCTGCCGCGGCCAGCCGGATGACGGGCAGCGGGCAGCGCAGGCCGCGGGCGTCGACCACCACCACGGCATCCGCGCCGCCTCCGCTCGCCGCGTCGCCCGCGCTCACAGTCCCGCCACCCCGAGCACGTCGCGCACGCGTCGCACGGCCTCCGGCAGGACGGCGAGGAACCGGTCGACGTCGTCCTCGGTGGTCGACCGGTCGAGGGCGATCCGCACGTTGCCGTGCGTGAGCACCCCCATCGCGGCGAGCACGTGGGAGGGCTCCAGGGTGCTGGCGGTGCAGGCCGAGCCGGAGCCGACGGCGAAGCCGGCCCGGTCGAGCTCCGTCACCAGGGCCTCGCCGTCCACGTACAGGCAGGAGAACGTCACGACGTGGGGGAGCCGGTCGTCCGGGTCGCCCACCACCTCGACGTCGGGCACGGCGGCCACGGCGGACCGCACCCGCTCCGTGAGGCGGCGTCGCCGGGCGTCCTCGGCGGCCCGGTCGGCGACCGTGGCCTGGAGGGCGACGGCGGCGGCGAACGCGACGGGCACGCTCACTCCGCCCGGGGCCCACGGGTCCGCGTCCTCCGGCTCGGGCGGCACGGCCCGGACGCGCTGGCGCACGGCGAGCACGCCCACCCCGGCCGGGCCACCCCAGTCGGCCGGGTGCGCGGCGAGGAGGTCCCAGGCGTCGGGCACGACGTCGTGGCCCAGCGATGCGCCCGCGTCCACGAGCAGCGGCACCCCGGCCGCGCGGGCAGCGTCGTGCACGGCACCCAGCGGCTGTCGCGTGCCCACCTCGCCGTTGGCGTGCTGGAGCGCGGCGAGCGCGACGCCCCGGCGCGCGACCCTGCCCGCGAAGGTGTCGGCGTCGACCCGGCCGTGGTGGTCGACGTCGACCACCGCACGCTCGCCCCCGTGCGTCCGTGCGGCGGCCTCCGCCGCGTGCAGCACCGCCGCACGCTCGGTGGCGCCGACGACGACGTCCCCGCCCGCGCGCCGCCGGGCCCGCGCGGTGCCCGCCAGGGCGTCGCGCAGGGCGGCCGCGTGGCTGGGGGTGAAGCGCACCTCCTCGGTACGCGCGCCCAGGACGGTGGCGACCGCCTCCCGTGCGCCGTCGAGGAGCCTGGCCGCCCGGCGGCCCTCGGTGTGCAGGCGGTGCGGGTCGGCCCAGCCGTCGTCGAGGGCCTGGAGGAGGGCCTGCCGGGCCAGCGGGTGCAGCGGCGCGCCGCCGCCGTTGTCGAGGTGCACCCGCGCGCCGGCGGGCGCTGCCACGGGGGAGTGGTTCCCGGGGGGGTCGGTGGTGTCGGTCACAGGCGTGCTCCGGGGGACGGCGTGCGTCCCGACGCCGCGCCCGGGCGGTGTCGGGCGGGCGCGGGAGGCGCGCCCGGGGCACGATCGTGCCATCTTCGCGGCCTCGGGGACGGATCGGCAGGGGTCGCGGACCGCGCCGACGTTCTGACACTCGAGGGGATCGATCTGACACTCTCCGGGGGTTCGTGTGCAAGAAGGAGATGTGGACGTCCCGTGCGGAAAGAGTCACGCCCCGAGGGGGCTTTTGCGGCGTCGAACCTGCTCCGGGCGCGCTAGGCTGCACTTCATCGAGGACGAAGGTCCTGTCCGCGTGCCTGTTGCCCAGAGGGGCCGTGGCGGTCGGGCGGGACGTGACGTGAAAGGCCTCCCTTGCACTCGAAGAGCCCCACCCGCACCCGGCGGGTCATCCTGCGCGCGACGGCGATCGCCGGCGCTGTCGCCGTGTTGGCCTCCGGCTGTGCCAGCGACTCCGTCAAGCGCGGATACCTGCCCGGCTACAGCGACGGGGAGGTGACCAACCAGACCGAGCGAATCACCAACCTCTGGGTCGGCTCCTGGATCGCTGCGCTGATCGTCGGTGTGATCACGTGGGGCCTCATGCTGTGGTGCGTCGCGGCGTACCGCAAGCGTCGGGACGACCACCAGCTCCCCATCCAGACGCGCTACCACATGCCGCTCGAGATCATGTACACGGCCGTGCCGACGATCATGATCCTCGTCCTGTTCTTCTACACGGACCGCGACATGTCGGCGGTGCAGGACACCAGCGCCGAGCCGGACGTGAACATCCAGGTCATCGGCAAGCAGTGGAGCTGGGACTTCAACTACCTGGACTCCGACGTCTACGACTCCGGGCAGCACCTGCTCGACGTCGGCGGCCAGACGGTCGACGACGAGGTGGACGGCGCCCCGGGCACGTCGAAGGACGTCCCGACGCTGTACCTGCCGGTCGACAAGACGGTCGAGTTCACGCTGGACTCCCGCGACGTCATCCACTCGTTCTGGATCCCGGCGTTCCTGTACAAGCAGGACATGATCCCGGGCCGCACCAACACCTTCCAGGTCACCCCGACCCGTGAGGGCACGTACGCCGGCAAGTGCGCCGAGCTCTGCGGCGAGTTCCACTCCGGGATGCTCTTCAACGTCAAGGTCGTGTCGGAGGCGGAGTACGAGGCCCACATGGCGGACCTCAAGGCCGCGGGGCAGACCGGCGAGCTGGGGCTCGACCTGAACCGCCAGCAGCACGACGCGAACTTCCCGATGGAAGACACCCTCCCGGAGGTCGAGAACTGATGGCGGCCACGACTGCCCCCGCGCACGACGTCGAGGTCATCCCCGGACTCGCGCCGAAGCGCCAGAACCTCGGTCGCACCGTGGTCAAGTGGATCACCTCCACCGACCACAAGACGATCGGGTACATGTACCTCATCACGTCGTTCGCGTGGTTCGCGATCGGCGGCGTCCTGGCCCTGCTGATCCGCGCCGAGCTCTTCATGCCCGGCCTGCAGGTGGTGCAGAGCAAGGAGCAGTACAACCAGCTGTTCACGATGCACGGCACGATCATGCTGCTGCTGTTCGCGACGCCGCTGTTCGCCGGCTTCGCCAACGTGATCATGCCCCTGCAGATCGGTGCGCCCGACGTCGCGTTCCCGCGGCTCAACATGTTCGCCTACTGGCTGTTCCTCTTCGGCGGCCTCATCGCGGGCGCGGGCTTCTTCACCCCGCAGGGCGCCGCGTCGTTCGGCTGGTTCGCGTACGCACCGTTGTCGAACACGACGTTCAGTCCAGGGCTAGGCGGGGACCTCTGGGTGTTCGGCCTCGCGCTGGCGGGCTTCGGCACCATCCTCGGTGCCGTCAACTTCATCACCACGATCATCACGATGCGCGCGCCGGGCATGACCATGTTCCGGATGCCGATCTTCACGTGGAACACGCTCGTCACGAGCCTGCTGATCCTCATGGCGTTCCCGCCGCTGGCCTCCGCGCTGTTCGCGCTGGGCGCCGACCGCCGCCTCGGCGCGCAGGTCTTCAACCCCGAGAACGGCGGGGCGATCCTCTGGCAGCACCTGTTCTGGTTCTTCGGGCACCCCGAGGTGTACATCATCGCGCTGCCGTTCTTCGGCATCGTGTCGGAGATCTTCCCGGTGTTCAGCCGCAAGCCGATCTTCGGCTACAAGGGCCTGATCTACGCGACGATCGCGATCGCAGCGCTGTCCGTGACGGTGTGGGCGCACCACATGTACGTCACCGGCGCGGTGCTCCTGCCGTTCTTCGCCTTCATGACGATGCTCATCGCCATCCCGACCGGTGTGAAGTTCTTCAACTGGATCGGCACGATGTGGCGCGGGAAGCTCACGTTCGAGACACCGATGCTGTGGTCGATCGGCTTCCTCGTGACGTTCCTCTTCGGCGGCCTGACCGGCATCATCCTGTCGAGCCCCGCCCTGGACTTCCACCTGTCCGACTCGTACTTCGTCGTGGCGCACTTCCACTACGTGGTCTTCGGCACCGTGGTCTTCGCGATGTTCGCCGGCTTCTACTTCTGGTGGCCGAAGTTCACGGGGCGGATGCTCAACGAGCGTCTCGGCAAGGTCCACTTCTGGCTGCTGTTCGTCGGCTTCCACATGACGTTCCTCATCCAGCACTGGCTGGGCGTGGAGGGCATGGCCCGTCGCTACGCCGACTACATGCCCGAGGAGGGCTTCACCTGGGAGAACCAGGTGTCGACCATCGGCGCGTTCATCCTGGCGGCGTCCACCCTGCCGTTCCTGTGGAACGTCTACACGACCTGGCGCAACGCGCCGAAGGTCACCGTCGACGACCCCTGGGGCTACGGCCGCTCGCTCGAGTGGGCCACCAGCTGCCCGCCGCCGCGGCACAACTTCACCTCGCTGCCGCGGATCCGCTCCGAGTCGCCGGCCTTCGACCTGCACCACCCCGAGGTCGCGGCGATGGAGCAGGCGCCCGGTCACGGCCCGCTGGTCCAGGTCTTCGGTGACCCGGAGCGCCAGGGCCACCAGCAGCTCGTCGAGGAGCGTCGCGACAGCGCGCAGTCGTCGGCCGCCCAGTCCACCACCACCGTGATCGACGACGAGGAGGAGAACCGCAAGTGAAGATCGAGATCAAGCTCTTCCTGTTCCTCGCCCCGTTCTTCGTCCTGGTCGGCGTGGCGTACGGCATCTTCACGGGCTTCGAGGAGCCGGTCGGCTACCTCGGCATCCCGCTCGTCGGCGCGCTGGTCGCCATGGTGGGCGCCTACCTCGCGCTGACGGCCCGCCGCATCGACCCCCGTCCGGAGGACGACGAGGAGGGGGAGATCGAGCAGGGTGCCGGCGACCAGGGCGTGTACTCGCCGTGGAGCTGGTGGCCGCTCGTCATCGCCGGCGCTGCCGCGGTCGCGTTCCTCGGGCTCGCCGTGGGCTGGTGGGTTCTCTACATCGGCTTCATCCTCGGCATTATCGGTCTGGTCGGCTGGGTCTTCGAGTTCAGCCGCGGGCAGCACGCCCACTGATTCTCCGAGTTCGACGACGGCCCCCTCACGCATCGCGTGAGGGGGCCGCTGTCGTCTCCCGGGCACCGCCGCCGGGAGTCGACGGGGGAGCCACGGGACACGGATCGACAACGATCGACGCCCCGGACGTCCGACCGGCCCACGGCGCGACGTGCCCCGTGATGCAATGACACCTCACGATTCCCTGAGAAGGAGCATCATGCGCGTCCCCCAGAAGTCCGTGGCCCTGGCATCGGCGGGTCTCGTCGCCCTCGCCCTGAGCGCCTGCGGCAGCGACGACCCCACGGCCCCCGCAGCCGGGGAGACCGCGGGCGAGGAGCAGGCGGCGGAGATCACGACGGTCTCGACGATGACCGACCTCGCCGCGCAGATGCAGGCGGCGCAGGAAGAGGCGTCGAGCGCGCACATGGAGCTGACGTACTCGGGCGCGCTCGCCGAGTCGGCGGGGATGACCGACAGCGTCACCACGGCCGACGTCGCGTACGGCCCGACGTTCGACGAGACGACCATGCAGATGTCCATGGCGGTCATGGGCATGGACATGGACATCGTGCTGCTCGACGGCACGATCTACCTGTCCATGGGGGAGATGACCCAGGGCAAGTACCTGTCGATGACCGCTGAGGACATGGCGGCGGACCCCGCCCTCGCCGGCACGATCGACTCGATGGAGTCGATGGACTCCGCGTCGCAGGCCGAGGCGATGGCTGACGCCGTCACCTCGTTCGAGCACACGGGCAGCGAGACCGTCGACGGTGTCGAGACGCAGGTCTACACGGCCACGATCGACCCCGCCAAGGTGAAGGACGGCACGGCCGGCATCGACGCGTCCACCGCCGACCAGCTCGGCGAGATCTCCGCGGTCTACAAGGTGGACCCGCGAGGCCTGCCCGTGGAGGCCGACATCACGATGGACGTCGAGGGTCAGGAGATGGTCGTCGAGTCCACGTTCAGCAAGTGGGGCGAGCCGGTCGACGTGCAGGCGCCCGCCGACGAGGACGTCGTCCCGTATGCGGAGTTCGGCCAAGGCTGAGCGGCTCCGGCGGCGCTCGAGCAGCGCCAGCGACGAGCGAGATCCCGAGCGGACGCCGACGCGACAGGGCCCCGCACGCAGCGCGTGCGGGGCCCTGTGCCTGCCTGGGCGCCCCTGAGAGGGCACGCCTGGTCAGATGCGGTGAGAGACGCCGGTCGGGGCCGTCAGGCGGGGACGATGAGTCCGGCGGTCTGGGTGCGGGCGCGCTGCAGGCGGGCGGCGACGTCCTGCCAGTTCGC
>NZ_JBNOZM010000011.1:0-139868 GCF_050311655.1 Isoptericola variabilis | reverse complement strand
GATCTCGATGCCGTGCACGTCGGCGACGGCGAGCGCGAACGCGGCCGAGGCGCCGAAGAACGTCGCCACGTCGCCCGGCGTGAGGGCCGTCGCCGCCGCCGTCCCGACCGCCGGCGCCGCGGCGGCCGGGGCCGCGGCCAGGGCGGCTCGGCGCCCGCGGCCTGACCCCCGATGCCTTGTGAGCGCGGCTTCGGGGACTATCCGCGCGCGATGAGTCCCCGACGTCGCGCTCACAGCACATTCAGGGTGGAACACGCGCACGCCGGTCCGGGTTGAGCACGACGGAGGTGTCAGATGACGTACGAAGTCACCAAGTCCGACGAGCAGTGGAAGGTCGAGCTGAACCCGCAGGAGTTCGCCGTGCTGCGGCAGGCGGGCACCGAGCGGCCCTGGACCGGTGAGCTGCTCGACGAGAAGCGCGTCGGCGTGTACCGCTGTCGCGCGTGCGGCAACGAGCTGTTCCGCAGCGAGACCAAGTTCGACTCGCACTGCGGCTGGCCGTCGTTCTACACGCCGCTCGCCGGCGACGCCGTCGAGCTGCTCGAGGACCGGTCGCACGGCATGGTCCGCACCGAGGTGCGCTGCGCCCGGTGCGGCTCGCACCTGGGGCACGTCTTCGACGACGCGCCGCAGACGCCGACCGGCGACCGGTTCTGCATGAACTCGCTCAGCCTGACGTTCGAGCCCGCGGAGGGCTGAGCCCCCGGCTAGGGTCGGTCGGGTGACCGACTCCGCGCCCTCAGTGCCCTCAGTGCCCTCAGTGGCCGACGCCGTCGCGGCCTGGACCGCCGCGCCGGCGTCCGTGCCCGACCACCTCGTCAACCTGCGCGACGTCGCGACGGCCGCCCCGGGCCTGGTGCCCGGGGCGTTGCTGCGTTCCGACGCGCCCCGCTCGGGCGACGTCCCACCGGACGACATCGCGTGGCCGCCGCGCACGGTGCTCGACCTGCGCGACCCCGGGGAGAACGGGGAGCCGCACCCGCTGACGGGCGTCGCGCACGTGGTGCCGCTGCCGCTGCTGGACGGCACGGCGATGCAGGGCGCCACCGCTCCGGCGCCGGTGCCCGGCCTCGGCGAGGTGTACCTGCAGATGCTCGACGGCGTGGGCGCCGGGCACCTCGTCGAGGCGGTGCGGCTGATCGCCGCCGACGACGCCCCGGTGCTCGTGCACTGCACCGCCGGCAAGGACCGCACGGGGGTGACCGTCGCGCTGGTGCTGTCGCTGCTGGGCGTGGACCGGGCCGCGATCGTCGCGGACTACGAGCGGACCGGCCCGCACATGCCGCAGGTGCTGGCGCGCGCCGCCGTCACGGCGAACCTCGCCGTTCCCGACGCGCACGTGCTCGCGAAGCTGCCGCCCGAGCTCGTCACCGCGCCGGGTTGGGCGATCGAGACGGTGCTCGACCGGTTCGCGGAGCACGACGGCGGCGCGGCCGGCTGGTTCCGGGCGCACGGTGGCAGCGGCGAGACGCTGGACGCGCTGGGGGCTCGTCTCCTCGAGGGCTGACCCGGCCCCGGACACGGCTCGAGCCCGTCGGGACGGGTCCCGACAGGCTCGAGCGGCGTGCTTCCCCCGGACGCCCGGGTCAGGAGCGCGTGTCGCGCCAGCGCACGAAGTCCTCGGAGTAGCGGTGCAGCAGGGTGGCGAGCTGCGCGACGTCGGACTCGTCCCAGTCGCCGAACGCGTCCTTGTACATCGCGATGCGGCGGTCCCGCGCCCTCGCGAAGCGCTGGGCGCCGTCGGCGGTCAGGGTGATCCGCTGCCCGCGGGTGTCCTCCGGGTCCACCTCGCGGTGGACGAGGCCCAGCTCGACGAGCCGGCTCAGCTGACGCGACACGGTGGCCCGGCCGACGCCGAAGTGGGCGGCGAGGTCGGAGCCGCGGATCCCGGGGTGGGAGTCGATGTGCGCGAGGATCGGGTAGGCCGACGCCTCGAGCTCGGGGTGCACCCGCCGGGCGGTCTGCGCCGCCGACGACTGGGCGCGACGGATGAGGACCCGGATCTCGCGTTCGAGGGCACCGAACGGGTCGGTGGCCGGGTCGGGCAGGGGGCGGGCGGCGACGTCGTGCATGCGCCCATCATGAGGCTTCGCCGAGGCAAACGGGAGTGCCGCAGCAGGCGAACTTGCGCCCGGACAGGGTCTCAGCGGGTGAAATCGACCCCGTCCGGGCGCTGAGCCGGTCTCAGGCCCGCTCGGCGACGGGCGCGAGGTCCTGTTCGGCCGCCTTCTCCTCGTCGAGCACCTGCTCGATGCCGGAGCGCTGGCCCAGCGGGATCTCCTTGATGAACAGGACGGCGATCAACGAGACGACGGCCATCGGGACGGCGTACAGGAAGATCGTCGTGATGCCGTCGGCGTAGGCGCCCTCGACCACGGTCTGCACCGGCGCCGGGAGCGAGGCGAGGTCGGGGACCGCGCCCGAGCCCGCGCCCATCGCGTCGGACGCGATGCCCAGCTTCGCCAGCCCGGTGGAGAGGTCCGTCTTGATCTGCGCGGCCATCACGGCGCCCAGGGCGGAGACGCCGATCGCGCCACCCAGCGAGCGGAAGAACGCGACGCCGGAGGTGCCCGCACCCATCTCGTGCACGTCGAGGGTGTTCTGCGTGGCGAGCACCAGGTTCTGCATCAGGGCGCCCACCGACAGGCCCAGGCCGAACAGGAAGACCGAGATGACGACGAAGCTCGTGTCCACCTCGATGGTCGACAGGCCGAACAGCGACCCGGTCAGCAGGACGGCGCCGCCCACCATGATCGCCTTGTACCGGCCCGTGTTGGAGATGATCCGGCCCAGCACGATGCCGGCGAGCATGGTGCCGACCACCATCGGGATGGTGAGCAGGCCGGACTCGGTCGGTGTCTTGCCGCGGGCCAGCTGGAAGTACTGGCTGAGGAAGACCGCCGTGCCGAACATGGCGACGCCGACCGAGGCCGAGGCGACCACGGCGAGCACGAACGTGCGGTTCTTGAACAGGTGCAGCGGGATGATCGGCTCCGCGGCGTTCTTCTCGACGAAGCCGACGACGACGAGGGCCACCAGGGCGCCGCCGACCATCGCGCCGGTCTGCCACGACAGCCACTCGAACTGGTCGCCGGCGAAGGTGACCCACAGGAGCAGCAGCGCCACGGCGACGGCGATGAGGCCGGCGCCGGCGTAGTCGATCTTCACCTCGCGCTTGGCGAGGGCGGGCAGGTGCAGCGTCTTCTGCAGCACGATGAACGCGGCGACGGCGAACGGGACGCCGACGAAGAACGTCCAGCGCCAGCCGATCGAGTCGGTGAGCACGCCGCCGAGCAGCGGGCCGCCGATCTGCGCGACGGCCATGACGCCGCCCATGAGGCCCATGTACTTGCCGCGCTCGCGGGGGCTGATGATGTCGGCCATCAGCACGGTGGCGAGGGCGGTGAGGCCGCCGGCGCCGATGCCCTGCAGGGCGCGGAAGCCGATGAGCATCTCGATGTTCTGCGACAGGCCGGCCGCGGCGGCGGAGACCACCGTGATGGCGAGGGCGACCTGCATGAGCACCTTGCGGTTGGTGAGGTCGGCGAGCTTGCCCCACAGCGGGGTGGAGATCGTCATCGTCAGCAGCATGGCCGTGACGACCCAGGTGTAGGAGTGCTGGGAGCCGCCGAGCTCGCTGACGATCTTCGGCAGCGACGTGGAGACGATGGTGGTGGCCAGCAGCGAGACGAAGACGCCGAGGAGGATGCCCGAGAGGGCCTCGAGCACCTCGCGGCGGGTCATCGCCGGTGCGGGCGTGGCGGACAGGCCCGGTGCGGAGGGCGCCGGGGTGGGGGACTGGCTCATCAGGCGGGGATCTCCTCCTGCGCGGTGGCGCGATCGTGGGTCGTGGTGAGGGCGGCCGCGACGCTGCGGATCCGGGAGATGGCATCGGCGAGGTCGTTCTCCGACCAGTCGGAGAACGACTCGGAGACGAGGTCGTCGATGCGTTCGAAGGAAGCCTCCGCGAACTCGCGGCCGGCGTCCGTCAGGGCGAGGTAGCGGGCGCGCCGGTCGTCCTCGTCCACCGTCCGCTCGACGAGACCGGCGTCGACGAGGGCGCTGATCTGACGGCTCGCGACGGAGACGTCGACGCGGAGCTTCGCGGCGACGTCGGTGATCTGGACCCGCCCGCACCGTGTGAGCAGGTGGAGGGCCCCGAGGCCGGCTCGGGGGAGGTCCAGGTCGCGCGCCACGCGCATGGCGGCCTCGCGCTGGGCGCGGGAGAGCTCTTCGAGCGTCTCCACGAGCTCACGGGCCGCGGTGCGGTCAACGGGCATGGCAGGGCCTTTGCTGAAAGGGGTGAGTGCTCGGGGCCGGGTGGCCGGAGCGGTGCGGTCCGGGAGCGGACCGAGTTGTTGCAGGGTGCAAACATACTCCCGGTGCTTGCAGCAAGCAAGTGTCCTGGTGAGGACTTCACCCGGTGCACGACGACGGCCCGCGACGCCCGGTGGAGGGGTCGCGGGCCGTGGGGCGGGAGCCCGGGCGGCGTCAGGCGCGCTTGTACGCCTCGCCGGCCATGTCCTCGAGCTCGACGCCCTTCGTCTCCGGGATCTTGCCCAGCACGAAGAAGAACGAGAGCACGGCGAAGATGCAGTACATGAGGTAGGGGATCGCGGGGCCGAACGTGTCGAGCATCGGCGGGAACGTCAGCGTGATCGCGAAGTTCGCGATCCAGTTGGCCGCGGCGCCGACGCCCAGCGCAGCCGCGCGGATCCGGTTGGGGAACATCTCGCCCAGCAGCACCCACATCAGCGGGCCCCACGTCGCGCCGAAGAAGACGACGAACGCGTTGGCGCACACCAGCGCGATGCCGTTCCACGGGGCCGCGAGCGTGATGTCCTCACCGCTGCCGGTCGCCTGCGTGAAGGCGAGCGCCATCAGGCCCAGCGAGACGGCCATGCCGGCGGAGCCGATGAGCAGCAGCGGCCGCCGGCCCACCTTGTCGATGAGGGCGATGGCGATGAACGTCACGGCCACGTTGGTCACCGAGGTGATGGTGGAGACGAGGAACGCCTGCGACTCGTCGAAGCCGACCGCCTGCCACAGCGTCGTCGAGTAGTAGAAGATCACGTTGATCCCCACGAACTGCTGGAAGATCGCCATGACGATGCCGACCCACACGATCGGCTTCAGCCCGAAGCGGTCCCCCTTGAGGCTGCCCAGCTCGGCGTTCTCCTCGTCCACGGCGATCGACCGACGGATCTCGCCGATCCGCTCGTCGGGATGCTCGTCGGGGCCCAGCACGGACGCCAGGACCGCGCGGGCCTCGTCGTCACGGTTCTTCGTCACCAGATATCGCGGCGACTCGGGCATCCGGATGGCGAGGATGCCGTACACGGCCGCCGGGATCACGGCGACGAGGAACATCCACCGCCAGGCCTCCCAGCCGAACCACAGCTCGTTCGCCGCGCTGCCCGCCGCCGTCGCGAGGATCTGGTCCGACAGCAGCGCCGCGAAGATACCGACGGTGATCGCGAGCTGCTGCAGCGACCCGAGGCGCCCGCGCATCGCGGCCGGGGCGATCTCCGCGATGTACGCGGGGGCGATCACCGACGCGATGCCGATGCCGACGCCGGCCATGAACCGCCAGACCGCCAGGTCCCAGGCGCTCCAGGCGATCGCCGACAGGATCGACGAGACGAAGAACAGCACCGCCCCGAGCACCATCACGTGCGTGCGACCCCACCGGTCGGCGAGCTTGCCGCCCGACCAGGCCCCCAGCGCGCACCCGAGCAGGGCGATGGCCACGACGAGTCCCGTCACGGTGGAGTTGAGGTCGAACTGGCCCTCGATCGCGTCCACCGCGCCGTTGATGACCGACGAGTCGAAGCCGAAGAGGAATCCGCCGACCGCCGCCGCGAACGCGAGCGCGGTGGCCTTCCGGTGGGCGGCGTGCGCCGCGGTCCCTGGTGCTGGGCTCGTCATGATCGTCCTCGCTCCGCTCGGCAGACCTTGCGTCACTCGATGCTAGGTCGGGGTGCGTCTTTCGGCGCGCTGAGCAGGTCGGACGCGTGGCCGACGCGCCGCCTCGCCACGGGACCAGCCCGCGAAGGGTGAGACTGGAGGCGTGAACGACGTACCCGAGCCGCGCAGGCACCGCCGACCCGCCATGCTCGACCCGCAGACCGCGGAGCAGATCTCCGGCTCGCTCGACCCCGCGCTGCGCGACGAGGTCGCGCACACCACCGCGCGCGCCGTCGTGCACCAGGCGCGGGCCGCCGAGGACCCCGAGGTCGTGGACCGGCTGGTGCGACTCGTCGAGCGGGAAGGGCTCGACGTCGTCGCCGCGCTCTGGTCGGACGCCGCGCCCGCGTCGCTGCCCGGCGCGCTGTGGCGGCTGTACGTGCTGCGCGAGTGGGTCCGGCGCGACCCGCGCACCGTGGGGCTGCGCTACCGGCTCGGCGTCGACGTCGCCCCCGTGCACGAGGCGGTCGCCGGCGTGCCCCGCCCGCCCGCCCCCGAGGACCTGCGGGCGCTCGCGGACGACGTCCTGTCCGGCGTCTACGCCGGCGACCTCGCCGTCGCGCTGGAACGGGCCGCGTCGTTCTGCCGCATCCTCGCCACCGGGGCCGCGTTCGACGCCGACGCCCGCGAGGTCGCGGACCCCGCCGGGGCGACCCGCATGACCCGCGGGGCCGCCGACCTGGTGCGCACCGCCGAGGAGCTCGAGCGCGCCGCCACGGGCTGGCGGGCCGGCACGCTCGACTGACGACGACCGGGCGGCGGGCGTGGCGGCGGGCGAACGTGCGGGCGGGCCTGACCTGCGTGTTCGGAGCACCCCGACCCCCGGGCTTACGATGTTCGGGCGACGTCGGGCCGCGGTAGCCCCGGGCTCCATCTTCAGCCGCTACGAGCGGCCACGCGCCGAGAGGCGCTCCCGGTCCGGCGTCGCACCTCACCCGAGTTCCCGCAGCCAGCAGGTGGAATCGTTCAGCGCGCGTTCAACTGGTCGCGCCAGGATGGCCACCTCTAGTCTGTGAGAGTCTCAGCGTCCTCGATCCGGGAGCCACACGTGCGCCTGCGCCTGACACCGCGCGACACGACCTATTTCGACATGCTGGCGACGCTCGCGCAGCACAACGTCACGGGGGCCTCGCTCCTGGCGGAGCTGCTCGGGGCGTCACGGCAGGAGAGGGACGCGATCGCCCGCCGGCTCTCCGAGGCGGAGCACGTCGCCGACGACGCCACGCACTCGATCATGCGGCGCCTGAACCAGACATTCGTCACCCCGTTCGACCGGGACGACATCTACGGCCTGGCGTCGGCGCTCGACGACTGCATGGACGCCATGGAGGAGGCCGGCGACCTCATCGTCCTGTACAAGGTCGACGAGCTCCCCCTGCGGGTCTCCGAGCAGGTGCAGGTGCTGCAGCGCTGCGCCGAGCTCACCGCCGAGGCCATGCCCCGGCTGCGCTCGATGGACCAGCTGTCCGACTACTGGATCGAGATCAACCGGCTCGAGAACCAGGGCGACAAGCTGCACCGTGAGCTGATCGCCGAGCTCTTCGACGACACCACCGACCCGGTGCTGCTCATGAAGCTCAAGGAGATCGTCGACATGCTCGAGGAGGGCGCCGACGCCTTCGAGCGTGTCGCGAACATGGTCGAGACCATCGCGCTCAAGGAGTCCTGACCGTGGAGGTGGCGCTGGTCGTCCTCGTCGTCGCGCTCGCGCTCGGCTTCGACTACACCAACGGTTTCCACGACGCGGCCAACGCGATCGCCACCTCGGTCTCGACCCGGGCGCTCACGCCCCGGGTCGCGCTGCTCATGGCGGCGGTGATGAACTTCGTCGGCGCCCTGCTGGGCACCGAGGTCGCCGAGACCATCGCGACGTCGATCGTCGACCTGCAGGACGCGAGCAACCACACGGCCCTCACGGTCGTGCTGTGCGCGCTGGTGGGCGCGATCGTGTGGAACCTCATCACCTGGTGGTTCGGGCTGCCGTCGTCGTCCACGCACTCGCTCATCGGAGGCCTCGTGGGCGCGGGGCTCGCGGCGGGGCTGCCGATCTACGGGCAGGCGATCATCGACAAGGTCGTGCTGCCGATGATCTTCTCGCCGCTGATCGGCTTCATCGGCGCCTACTTCGTCATGGTCGCCGTGCTGTGGATCTTCCGGAACGCCGCCCCGGCGCGCGTCACCCGCCGGTTCCGGCTGGCGCAGACCGCGTCGGCGGCCGCGATGGCGCTGGGGCACGGCCTGCAGGACGCGCAGAAGACCATGGGCGTGATCTTCATGGCCCTGCTCACGGTCGGCTGGGCGGACCCGGACGGCGGCATCCCGCTGTGGGTCAAGCTCGCCGCGGCCGGCGCCATCTCCCTCGGGACCGCGTCCGGCGGCTGGCGGATCATGCGCACGCTCGGTCGGCGCATCATCGAGCTCGACCCGGCGCGCGGCTTCGTCGCCGAGTCGGTGTCGGCGCTGGTCCTCTACGCCAACGCGTTCATCCTGCACGCGCCCGTCTCGACGACGCACACCATCACCTCGGCGATCATGGGCGTCGGCGCCACCCGCCGCCTGTCCGCCGTGCGCTGGGGCGTCGCGAAGAACATCGGCGCCGCCTGGGTGCTCACGATCCCCGCCGCGGCCCTGGTCGCCGCCATCACGACCCTGCTGCTGCACCCCGTCCTCGGGTGACGCCGGGGGCCTGACCCGCGCGTCAGAAGACGGGCGGCGTGACCTTCTCGACGGCGACGACGCGCGGCCCCTTGCCTGTGGTCGCGACGTGGGCGACGAGCAGGTCGCCCGGCTCGAGGAACGGGTCGCGCGAGGGCAGCACGTTCGCGACGGAGCGGCGGGAGTGCTGGCCGAGCACGTCCAGCACCGTCGGGAGCACGGGGCGGTGCGTGCACAGCACGGACGACCGGCCCGACTCGAGCAGGTCGCGCACCGTCGCGGCGACGCGGGACGGCGAGCGCTCGTGCTCCGCCTCGCCGAGCTGGTCGCTGAGCTCGGGGCGGGCGTGCGACGCCCGCACGTACGGCTCGATCGTCGCCGCGCACCGCTCCCACCGGCTCGAGACCACGGACGTCACGCCGTAGGCCGCGAGGACCGGCACGAGGGCCGCGCCCTGGGCGTGCCCCACCGGGGTGAGCGGGCGGTCGTGCTCCTCGCCGTGCCACGCGGGCCGGGTCACGGCCTTGCCGTGGCGCACGATGACGACGGCGTGCGTGGCGAGCCGAGCCTGGGCGTGCGCCTGCACGAGTGCCTCGAGCGGCCCGCGGTCGGCGCGACGGGTCAGGCGCGCGGCCGCCTCGTCGACGTCCAGCCACGCCTTCTTGTCGACCTCGTCCTTCGACGGCGGCTGCACAGGGAGGCGGGCGGCGATGGCCGCGGCGTCGCCGTCGCGGGACGCGCGCCGGGCCGCCCAGTAGTGCACGCGCTTCACACGTCCCTCGGGGGTGAGGTACTGCAGGCCGGGCAGCGGGACGCCGAGGACCACGGGCTTGCCCGTCTCCTCCGCCACCTCGCGTGCGGCGGCCGTGTTCAGCGCCTCGCCGGGCTCGAGCTTCCCCTTCGGCCACGACCAGTCGTCGTAGCGGGGCCGGTGCACGAGCTGCACCTGCAACCGCCCATCGCGCTCGCGCCAGACGAGCCCACCCGCCGACTCGATCACCGGGGCGTGCTCCACCGACGTCGCCCCCAGCCTGTCCACGAGCGGCGACGCCGTCGCGCCCGCCGCGCGGCGCACCCGCGCCGCCCTCACCGCGCCCTCATCGGACCCGCTCGGGCCGACGGCGGTGGCGGTCGACGAGCCGGGCCTGCAGGTCCACGAGCGGCTCGCCGTCCGGCCCGACGGCGTGCCGCACCCAGGTGTCGTCCGGCTGCAGGTGCCACGTGGCGGTCTCGTCCGACATGGACGCGTCCATGAGCTCGAGCAGCTCCGCGACCTGGCCCTCGTCGGAGATCCGCACCAGCGCCTCGACGCGCCGGTCGAGGTTGCGGTGCATGAGGTCGGCCGAGCCGATGTACACCTCCGGGCCGGACTCCGGCCCCTCGCCGATGGCGGGGCCGGCGGCGTTCGCGAACGCATAGATGCGGGAGTGCTCCAGGAACCGGCCGAGGATGGAGCGCACGCGGACGTTCTCGCTCAGCCCCGGCACGCCCGGCCGCAGCGCGCAGATGCCGCGGACCACGAGGTCGACCTTCACCCCGGCCTGCGAGGCGCGGTACAGGGCGTCGATCGTGGCCTCGTCGACGGCGGAGTTCACCTTGATCCGCACCCAGGCCTCGTGCCCGGCGCGGGCGGCGTCGGCCTCGCGCTCGATGCGCTCGATGAGACCCGTGCGCACGGCGCGGGGCGCGACCAGCAGCCGGTGGAAGCGCGACTGCGGGGCGTACCCGGAGAGCTGGTTGAACAGGCGCGTGAGGTCCTGACCGACGTCGCGGTCGCACGTCAGCAGGCCGTGGTCCGTGTACATGCGGGCCGTCTTCGGGTGGTAGTTGCCGGTGCCGACGTGGCAGTACCGGCGCAGCCCGTCCGACTCCTGGCGCACCACGAGCGACAGCTTGGCGTGCGTCTTGAGGCCGACGATCCCGTACACGACGTGCACGCCCGCCTCCTCGAGCTTGCGCGCCCAGGAGATGTTGGCCTGCTCGTCGAACCGCGCCTTGATCTCGACGAGCGCGAGCACCTGCTTGCCGGCCTCGGCGGCGTCGATGAGGGCGTCGACGATCGGGGAGTCGCCCGAGGTGCGGTACAGCGTCTGCTTGATCGCGAGCACCGCCGGGTCGGCGGCCGCCTGCTCGAGGAACGTCTGCACCGAGGTGGAGAACGAGTCGTACGGGTGGTGCAGCAGGATGTCCCGCTCGCGGATCGCGGCGAAGACGTCGCGGGGCGTCGCGGACTCCACCTCGGCGAGCTGGCGGTGCGTCGTGGGGACGAACGGCGGGTAGTGCAGCGACGCGCGCTCGATGTCGGCGATGACGTTGAGGCCGGTGAGGTCCAGGGGCGCGGGCAGCTCGTACACCTCCTCCTCGGCCACCCCGAGCTCGCGCACCAGGAGCTCGCGGATGCGCGGGGAGATGCCGTGGGCCAGCTCGAGGCGCACGGGCGGGCCGAAGCGGCGGCGCAGCAGCTCCTTCTCCATCGCCTGGAGCAGGTTCTCGGCGTCGTCCTCCTCGACCTCCACGTCCTCGTTCCGGGTGACGCGGAACGTGTGGCTCTCGCGCACCTCCATGCCCGGGAACAGGTGGTCGAGGTGCTGGGCGATGACCTCCTCCAGCGGCACGAAGGACGTCTGCGTGCCGCCGCCCTGCGTGGGGGTGGGCGCCGACGGGCGGCCCCGGTCGTCGACGGCGATGAACCGCGGCAGCAGCGGCGGCACCTTGACGCGGGCGAAGTGCTCCTTGCCGGTCAGCGGGTTCGCGACGACGACCGCCAGGTTGAGCGACAGCCCCGAGATGTACGGGAACGGGTGCGCGGGGTCCACCGCCAGCGGCGTGAGCACGGGGAAGATCTGCTTGCGGAAGAACTTGTGCAGGCGCTCCTGCTCGCGGACCTCGAGCTGGTCCCAGTGCACGATCGTGATGCCCTCGGCGTCCAGCGCGGGCTGCACGTCGGAGCGGAACACCTCCGCGTGGCGCGTCATGAGGCGGTGCGCGCCCTCGCCGATCGACTCCAGCACCTGCCGCGGGCTCATGCCCGACGCCGCGGTGACGGCGATGCCGGTCGCGATGCGGCGCTTCAGCCCTGCCACCCGCACCATGAAGAACTCGTCCAGGTTGGACGCGAAGATCGCGAGGAAGCGGGTGCGCTCCAGCAGCGGCAGCGTCGGGTCCTCCGCGAGCTCCAGCACCCGCTGGTTGAAGGCGAGCCAGCTGAGCTCCCGCTCCGCGAACCGGTCGTCGGGCAGCGGCTCCGGCTCGGCGCGGACGGTGTCGTCCGGCGAGCCGGGCTCCTCCGCGATGTGCTCCGCGATGTGGGCCGCGAGCTGCGGGTCCAGGGGGCGGGGCGGCGCGGCGGCCGTGGAACGCGGGCGGCTGTCCGTCACCTCGGCGGCCGCCACCACGGAACCCGGTGCGGCGGAGCTGCCGCGTCCGTCGCGGGACCGGGACGTTCGGGGGCGCGACGCAGTCATGCCCCCCATCGTGGCACCGATAGGTGAACGGTGGGTGACGAAGCCCGCCCCGGCGCTACGCGCCGGCGGTCTGCGCGTACTGGACGTCGACGGCGGCGCGCTCGAAGCCCGCGCCCGCGTACGTGGCCAGCGCTGCCGCGTTGTCCCCGTCCACGTAGAGCACCGCGCGGTCGCAGCCCACCCGCGCCAGGTGCCGCAGCCCGACGGCGGTGAGCGCCCGGCCCAGGCCGCGCCCCTGCGCGTCGGGGGAGACGCCGACGGCGTAGACCTCACCGTCCCGGGACCCGTCCTGGCCCGGCTCGACCTTGGTCCACAGGAAGCCGAGCGGCCCGGCCGTGACGTCGTCCGAGGGCACGACCAGGAAGAATCCCTCGGCGTCGAACCAGGGTTCGCGCTGCCGGTCGTGCAGGTCCTCGACCGTGAGGCGGCCCTGCTCCGGGTGGTCGGCGAACGCGCGGGCGTTGAGCCGCACCCACGCCTCGTCGTCGGCGCCGGGCCGGAACGTCCGCAGGGCGAGGCCGGGCAGGTCCGGGACGTCGCGCGCCGCGTCGTCGGGCCCGAGCGGGCGGGCGAGCACGAGCAGCTCCCGCGCCACCTCGTAGCCGCGCGCGGCGGCGAACGCCCGCGCCGCGGGCAGGTCGCCGTGCGCCCACACCCGCAGCGGCTTGCCGCGCTGGCCGGGGGCGCCCGAGAACATGGGCAGCCGCGCGTCGCGCTCGGCGGTGCGCAGCAGCACCGACCCCACACCCTGCCGGCGACGGTGCGGGTGCACCACCAGCTCGGCGCTCGCGTCGTCGCCCCCGCGGTCGACCTGGAGGTAGCCGACGACGGCGTCGTCCTCACCGCGGGCCACGACGTGCGTCAGCCAGTCGGCGTCCGTGCCCAGGCGCAGCAGCGGCTGCTCCGACAGCGGGGCGACGCCGTCCTGGGCGGCGGCCGCGGCGGCGAGGGCACGCACGGCGTCCTGGGTGGGCGCGTCGAGGGGATCGAAGGACAGCACAGGAGACGTGGACACGACGCCATTCTCCCCGAGGACCGCCGACGCCGACCATGCGGTCGCGGCCACCGCATGGTCGGCGCCGGTGGGTCAGCCCGCGGCGCAGGTGGCGGTCGGGGCCGTGGCGGGCGCGTCCCCGGTCCCGATGAACCCGACCGTGGTGGAGGCGCCCGCGGCGAGGCGGCCGTTCCACGCGGCGGGGGTGACGCGCACGCCGTCGGGGTCCGACGTCGCCTCGCCGCCCCAGACCTGGGCGATCGTGCTGCCCGAGGGCAGGGCGAACGCGACCTCCCAGCCGTCGACGGCGGCGTCGCCCGCGGTCACGGCCACCTCGCCCTGCCAGCCGCCCGGCCAGGAGTTGGTCACCCGCACCACGGCGGTGCAGGCGTCGTCCGTCGGCGGGTCGGTGGGCGGGTCGGTCGGCTCGGTGCCGCCGAACCACGACGCCTCGACGGCCGTCTCGCGCAGGCCGTCGGTCCCGTCGATGATCCGGGTGCCCCACGCGCTGGGGTTCGCGGCGTCGAAGCCGAGCACGAGGTCGAGGTAGGGGTCGGTGTTGCCGCTCCACGACCAGGCCAGCCAGCCCAGGTCGAGACGCTCGGCCTCCGACAGCACCCAGTCCTCGTCGACGTCGGCGGAGGTCTGCTGCCAGCCGAACTCGCCGACGACGATCGGCAGGCCAGCGCCGGCGAAGAACTCGAGGTAGTCCGTCACCGTCTGGTGCTGGTTGTACACGCTGTACATGTGGATGGAGAAGATCGTGTTGGCGTCGGGGTCGGACGCGAACACGTCGGCGGCCGCGGGCCGCATGTAGTTCTTCCAGTCCTGCCCCCAGTTGGGCGCGTCGACGACGATCGCGTGCTCGTACCCGATGTCGCGCAGGCGCACGATGGCGTCGGAGGTCGCGCTGCCCCAGGTCTCGTTCGTGGCGTCGTCGTTGCCCATCGGCTCGTTGCCGATGTTCACCATGACGTAGTCCTCGGTGCCGGCGAGCGTCGGGTAGAGGTCCTCCCAGTAGTCGACCGCCTGGTCGAGGGTGGCGGCGGCCGGCGCGGAGGTGTCTCCGTAGCCCGTGGTGTCGTGCACCTCGAGGATGCAGACCAGCCGGTTCTCCTCGCAGAGGTCGACGACGTTCGCCACGTCCTCGGGCGAGTTGCGGGTCCACTGGTCGCCGCTGGACAGCACGACCCGCACGCTGTTCGCGCCCGCGGCCTTGATGTCCGCGAACGACGCCGTCTGCTGGGTGTACCACGTGTGCGCGTGGTTGACGCCACGGAGCACGAGGTCGGTGCCGTCGGCCTCGACGATGCGGCCGTCGGCGACGTGGATGCCCGGCGGGGTGTCGGCGCGGGCGTCGGGCGCCGTCGCGACGACCGTGGCCGCGGCGCCGGCCGCGAGGGCGGCCGCGGCGACCGCCGCGGGGACGACGTGCCGCGCCGTCGTGCGCGGTGTCGCGCCGGGGGGAGCGGGCGGGTGGGGTGAGTGCGACATGGCGGGACGTCCTCGTCTCTCGTGCGACTCGGCACGCGCTGCGCGTGCGGTCCCACCCTGGTCGAGGCGTCGGCGCCGGTCAGTCTGATGAAACGCTTAAGCCAGGCCTGCCGGGACGGTGGGTCCCGGCAGGCCCGGCCTGTCGTGCCGGTCTCAGTCCTCGTTGGCCGCCGACGGCTTGGCGAGACCCGCGGAGATGAGGTCCATCACCGACGAGTCGGCGAGCGTGGTCGCGTCGCCCACGGTGCGGTTCTCGGCGACGTCGCGGAGCAGGCGGCGCATGATCTTGCCGGACCGGGTCTTGGGCAGCTCCGGCACGACGAGGATGCGGCGCGGCTTGGCGATCGGACCGATCTCCTTGGCGACGTGGTTGCGCAGCTCCTGCTGCACGGCCTCGGCACCCTCCGGCGTCGCGGCCCGCTCGGCGTGCTCCCCGCGGAGGATGACGAACGCGACGACCGCCTGGCCGGTGGTCTCGTCGGCGGCGCCGACGACGGCGGCCTCGGCCACGACGTCGTGCGACACGAGGGCGGACTCGATCTCCGTGGTCGACAGGCGGTGGCCGGAGACGTTCATGACGTCGTCCACGCGGCCGAGCAGCCAGATGTCGCCGTCCTCGTCCTTCTTGGCGCCGTCGCCGGCGAAGTACAGGCCCTCGAACCGCGACCAGTAGGTGTCCTTGAAGCGCTGCAGGTCGCCCCAGATGCCGCGCAGCATCGACGGCCACGGCTCCGACAGCACGAGGTAACCGCCGCCGCCGTTCGGCACCGAGTGCGCCTCGTCGTCCACGACGTCGGCCACGATGCCCGGCAGCGGCACCTGCGCCGAGCCCGGCTTCGTGGCGGTGACGCCGGGCAGCGGGCTGATCATGATCGCGCCGGTCTCGGTCTGCCACCAGGTGTCCACGATCGGGGCGGTGTCGCCGCCGATGACCCGGCGGTACCACATCCACGCCTCGGGGTTGATGGGCTCGCCCACCGACCCGAGCACACGCAGGCTCGACAGGTCGAAGCCGGCGGGGATGTCCTCGCCCCACTTCATGCAGGTGCGGATCGCCGTCGGCGCCGTGTAGAGGACGGAGACCTTGTACTTCTCGATCAGCTCCCACCAGCGGCCGCGGTGCGGGGTGTCCGGGGTGCCCTCGTACAGCACCTGGGTGGCGCCGTTGGTCAGCGGCCCGTAGACGACGTACGTGTGCCCGGTGACCCAGCCGATGTCGGCGGTGCACCAGTAGACGTCGGTCTCGGCCTTGAGGTCGAAGACGTTCTTGTGCGTGTACGCCGCCTGCGTGAGGTAGCCGCCCGTGGTGTGCAGGATCCCCTTCGGCTTCCCCGTGGTACCCGACGTGTACAGGATGAACAGCGGGTGCTCCGCGTCCACCTCGACCGGCTCGTGCACCGGCGAGGCCTGCCCCAGGGCGTCGTGCCACCAGACGTCGCGGCCGTCGGTCCACTCGACGTCCTGCTCGGTGCGCCGCACGACGAGCACGTGCTGCACGGTCGTGGCGGGCTCGCCGTCCTTGGGCGCGAGCGCCTCGTCGACGGCGGGCTTGAGGGCGGACGGCGCGCCGCGGCGGTAGCCGCCGTCGGCCGTGATGACGAGCTTCGCCTCGGCGTCGGCGATGCGGCTGCGCAGCGCGTCGGCGGAGAAGCCGCCGAACACCACCGAGTGCGGGGCGCCGATGCGCGCGCAGGCGAGCATCGCGACGACCGACTCGACGAGCATCGGCAGGTAGATGACGACGCGGTCGCCCTTCGTGACCCCCAGCGCGGTGAGCGCGTTGGCCGCCCGGGACACCTCCGCCTGGAGGTCCGCGTAGGTGACGGTGCGGGTGTCGCCCGGCTCGCCCTCGAAGTGGATGGCGACCCGGTCGCCGAGCCCGGCCTCGACGTGGCGGTCCACCGCGTTGTACGCGGCGTTGAGCTTCCCGTCGGCGAACCACCTCGCGACCGGGGCCCCGGACCAGTCGAGCGTCTGGGCGAACGGCGTCGACCAGCTGACCAGCTCCCGAGCCTGGTCGGCCCAGAACCCGAGCCGGTCGGCCGCGGCCTCCTCGTACAGGGACGGCTGGGCGTTCGCCTGCGCCGCGAAGGCGGGGCTGGGCGGGAACGCTCGCGTCTCGTGCAGCAGGTTCTCGAGGCTGGGGGCGGTGGTCTCGTTCTCTGGCACGCTTACCTCCGGTGCGCATCGTCGCTGGTGCGGTCCCGTCGGCGCGACACGTCGCGCCCCGGGGACGGCGGCGCCCCGGGGGGCCCCGCCGTCGGGAGTCTAGACCTCGTGCGTGACCGGGGTCACGCCGTCCCGCGGTTCGGCCATACTCCTTGCAAACTCGTCCGGACGAGGGCTGCGGTGGCCGCACCCGCCGCCGACGCCATCCTGAGCAGGGAGTTCGCGACGAGACCGGCAACCGGTCGGCAACCGGTCGGCAACAGGGTCGACGGCAGGGTCGGCAGCAGGGGAGGCGCCGTCGTCGCGCGGGGGAGTGTGGCACCGGCCGGAGGTATGGCCGTGCCTCGACCTGGGGCGACGCGCGCCCGCGGGCAACGGGCGACGCGGCGCGCGGCACGCCCGAAAAGGCCGGGCGTCCGGCGTCGTGCCCTGGTAGACGTCGACCATGACGACCCCCTATGTGTCCTGGCCGCGCGAGGTGGGCGACCTCCGCCTGCGCGTCCCGACGAGCCACGACGTGGACCGGGTGCTGGCCTGGCGCAACGAGCCGGAGGTGACGCGGTGGCTGCTGCGCACCACGCTGGACGCCGACGAGCTGCGCGCCGCGTGGCGCAGCTCGCTCGACGACCCCTACGACCAGAGGATCCTGGCCGACCTGGACGGCGCCGTCGTCGCGTCGGCGTCGTTGGGCGTGGACGACGGCATGGGGCAGCCAGGGAGCGACGCGTGGCGGCGGGCCGAGGGCTCCCTCGGGTACCTCGTGGACCCGGCCTACGCGGGGCGGGGGATCGCGACCGCCGTCGCGGGCGCGCTGCTCGACGTCGCTTTCACCGACCTGGGCCTCCACCGCGTGACCGCCGGGTGCTTCGCCGCGAACGAGGCGTCGTGGCGGGTCATGGAGAAGCTCGGCATGCGCCGCGAGCAGCACGGCGTCCGCGACTCGTGGCACGACGAGCTGGGCTGGGTGGACGGCTACACCTACGCCATCCTCGCGGAGGAGTGGGCGGGCCCGCCGCCCGTCGGCGCGGCCGACTGAGGCGCCGGGGCCGGGCACGAGGACGGCGCCCGGGAGACAAGTCGTCCGAGCGCCGCTCTCGCCAGCCCGGACGCGGGTAGCAGGCGCTTGGTCCGATCACTGGGTGGGGTCGTTCCCACCGAGTGGGTCCTCAACCGGGGACTTCCTTAGCGTGGGTCCCGCGTCCGGCTGTCTCCTCCCATGGAACGCCGGCGCGGCCGGACCTGCAAGCGCTCAGCCGTGCCGACGCCGCCACCAGCGGCGGAGCAACCAGGCGGCCACGGCGGCGACGACGACGCCGCCCGCGGCGAGGGCCACGGCGGGGGGCCGGATCGCCGAGCGGAGGGCCACGGGGCGGGAAAAGGTGAGGACGCCCCAGCCGTTCTCGGCGGCCACGCGGCGCAGCGTCTTGTCCGGGTTGACGGCGAAGCCGTGCCCGACGGCGCCCAGCATCGGGGCGTCCGTGACGGAGTCGGAGTAGGCGTAGCTGCGCTCCAGGTCGTAGCCGCGGCGGGCGGCGAGCTCGCGCACGGCCTCGGCCTTCTGCTCCCCGTACGCGTAGAACTCGATCTCGCCGGTGTACCGGCCGTCCTCGACGGCCATACGGGTCGCGACGACGTGGTCGGCGCCCAGCACGGTCGCGATCGGCTCGACGAGCTCGGCGCCGGAGGCGGAGACGATGACGACGTCGTGCCCGAGCTCGTGGTGCTCGGCGATGAGCTCCACGGCCTCGGCGTAGACGTACGGGTCGATGAGCTCGTGCACCGTCTCGGCGACGATCTGCTGCACCTTGCTCACCTCCCAGCCGGTGGCGAGCTCGGACAGGTGCTTGCGCATCCGCTCGGTCTGGTCGGCGTCGGCGTTGCCGGCGTAGAAGAGGAGGTGTGCGTACGCGCTGCGCAGCACGTCGCCGCGGGTGATGAGGCCCCCGGCGTAGAACGGCTTGGAGAACGCGGCCGACGAGCTCGTCGCGATGATCGTCTTGTCGAGGTCGAAGAACGCCGCGACGCGCGCCCGCGACGTCGCCGTCGTCGCCGGTGCCGCCTCGCGCGGTCCGGGTCGCTGGTCGGTCACGGGGCGAGCCTAGCCGGGCGGGTCGCGGCGTCGAGCCCGATTTCATGCATAACTCTTCTGCACAACACTTGTGCAGAAGAGTTGTGCATGGTTACTGTGCACGCATGGAACCGACGCCGGAGCGCCCGTACACCCACCTCGAGCTGACCGCCGAGGCCGCCAAGGTCCTCGCCCACCCGTTGCGTTCCCGGCTGCTCGGCGCGCTGCGGCGCGGCGGCCCGGCGTCGGCGACGGCGCTCGCGACCGAGCTGTCCACCAACACCGGTGCCACCAGCTACCACTTGCGCAAGCTCGAGTCCGTCGGCCTCGTGACCGACACCGGAGAGGGGCGAGGCAAGGAGCGGCTCTGGGCGGCCGCCACGCAGAGCCACGGCTGGCGCGACTCCGACTTCGGCGGTGACGAGGATGCACAGACCGCGCTCGGTTGGCTGGTGCGCGACTACCACCGCCAGTTCGACACGAACTACGCCCACTGGCTCGACGTGCAGGAGAGCTGGCCGAAGGAGTGGACCGACGTCGCCGGCATGACCGACACCTGGGTGGACGTCACGCCCGAGCAGGCGGCCGCGATGGCCGACGAGCTCGAGGCCGTGGTCAACAAGTACCTACGCGTCGGCACCGGCGACCCGCGCGCGCGGCGCCTGCACCTGTGGCGGTTCCTGTTCCCGCTGGACGCCGACGACGTGCCTGAGGCCCGGCCTCACGACGTGGCCGACGCCGACCGGACCGCCGAGAGCAAGGACGACGAGTCATGAGCCCGCAGCGTGTCTTCCTGCTGCTGACGGCCACGCGGTGGTTCCCCGTCGGCCTGGTCGTCACCGTCACGACGCTGCTGCCGATCGAGCGCGGCCTGACCGTGGCGCAGACCCTCACGCTCGCGTCGGTGACGGGGCTCGTCGTGTTCGCGCTCGAGCTCCCGACCGGAGGCACCGCCGACGCCGTCGGCCGGCGCCCCATGCTCATCGCGTCGGCCGCGGTGCAGGTGCTCGCGGCGACGACCTTCCTGCTGGCCCAGTCGATCTGGGCGTTCTTCGTCGCGGCCGCGCTGATGGGCATGTTCCGCGCCCTGGACTCGGGTCCCCTGGAGGCGTGGTTCGTCGACACCGAGCACGCGAAGCACCCCGGGGCGGACGTCGACCGCACGCTCGCGCACCAGGGCACGGTGCTCGGGGTGTCGATCGCGGCGGGGGCGCTCGTGTCCGGCGGGCTCGTCTGGTGGCACCCGTTCGCGGCGTGGTCGGCGCTCACCCTGCCGTACGCGACGTACGCGCTGCTCGCCGTGGTGCACCTCGTGATGGTCACGGTGCTCGTCCGGGAGGCTCCGCGTCGTCCCGCCGACGCCGCCACGGTCGCCGTGCCCGTCGGACGTCGGCGGTGGCGCGCGGCGGTCCGGTCCACCGTCGCATCCGGGCGACAGATGCCCGCGGTGGTCGCCTCCGGCCTGCGGCTCGCCCGGGACAACCGCGTGCTGCGCGGTCTGCTGCTGGTGGAGCTCTTCGCGGCGACAGCGATGGTGGTGTTCGAGTCCCTGCAACCCATCCGGATGGCGGAGCTGCTCGGCGGCGAGGCCGAGGCGGGCGCCGTCCTGGGCCCCGTCGCGTCGGTCGGCTGGGGAACCTTCGCGCTCGGCGCCGCGCTGTGCGGCCTCGCGTCGCGGCGGTTCGGCGTGGCCCGCACCGCGATGGCGGCGCGGGTCCTCAACGGCCTCGGCGCGGTGTGGATGGGCCTCGCCGGCGGGCCGGCGATGCTGGTCGTCGCCTACCTCGTCACCTACGGGCTGCACGGCAGCTCGGGGCCGAGCTACAACGCGCTGCTGCACCGCGAGGCACGGCGGGACAACCGGTCCACCGTGCTCTCCCTGGCGTCGATGGTGTCGTTCGCCGCGTACGCGGTGGCCTCACCCACGCTGGGCTGGGTGGCCCAGGCGACGACGACGCCCCTCGCGATGGTGCTCGGCGGAGCGTTCAGCGTGCTCGGCGTCCTGTGCTTCCTGCCCGCGCTGCGCGCGGAGCGGGAGCGGGGACGTCAGGTCGACGTCGTCGCGGCCGTCCCGGAGGACGCCGCCGCGGCCTGACGCCGCTCGGAGCCCGCCCCCAGACGGGCGTCGTCCACAGATCGGCGCCGGCCGGCCCGGCAGGAGGCCGGCGCCGACCAGCCTGGGGCGCATGGACGACGCACCCACCCGCACGCTGCCCCGGCCGACGACCGCCTGGCCCCCGCCCGGGCCCGCGCCCTGGGCACCGGGGCCAGGGCGCCGCACGGTCGCCGTCGTCGGCGCCTGCGGCGGCGCCGGGGTGAGCACCCTGGCCGCGGCCGTCGCCCAGGGGCTCCGGCGGGCGGGAGAGGGCGCGGTGCTCGTCGACCTCGACCTGCCGGGACCCGGCGTGGACGTGCTGCTCGGCATCGAGGACGAGCCGGGCGCCCGCTGGCCGGAGCTGGCCGCCGCCCGCGGTGACGTCGACGGGGCCGGGCTGGTGGCCGCGCTGCCCCGCTGGCACTCGGTGCCCGTGCTCTCCGGGGCGCGCCTGAGCCCCGCCCGTCCCGACGACGCGGTCGTGGTGGACGTCTGCACCGGCCTGCTGCGCGGCGGCGAGACCGTGGTGCTGGACCTGCCCCGCCCCGCGGCCTGGTCGGCGGCCGCCCGGATGCTCGTGGCCTCCGCGGACGTGGTGCTGCTCGTGGCCCCCTGCACCGCGCCGGGCGTCGCCGGGGCGCTGGCGACGTGGGGCGGGCTCGCCGACCTCGGCGTGCGGGACCCGTGGCTCGTCGCGCGCCGGCCCGCGCCCGGACGCGTCGACGCCGACGCCCTGGGGGACGCCGTCGGGCTCCCGGTGGTCGCGACCGTGCGTGCGGACGCCCGGCTCGCCGCGGCGGTGGATCGCGGGGACGGGCCGCCGGTCGGCCGGCGTACCCCGCTCGGTCGTGCGGCGGCCTCGCTGGTGACGGCGCTGGCGGGTGCGTCGTGACGGGGCGGGCGCTCGTGGACCGCGCGCTGCTCGACGACGTGCGGGCCCGCGTCGGCACGTCGGGCGCGGCGCTCGACGACGCCGCCGTGCGGGACGCCCTGCGGGCCACCGGGCGGGTGTTCGGGTCGGCGGCGCTGACCGACCTCGCCCGCGCGGCGCGGGCCGAGCTCACCGGCGCCGGGCCGCTGCAGGAGCTGCTCGACGCCCCCGGCGTCACCGACGTGCTCGTCAACGGCCCGCGCGACGTGTGGGTGGACCGCGGCGACGGGCTGCGCCGCGTGGACCTCGACCTCGGCACCCCCGACGCCGTCCGGGCGCTCGCCGTGCGGATGGCGGCCGTCGCCGGGCAGCGCCTCGACGACGCGGCCCCGACCGTGGACGCCCGGATGCCCGACGGCACCCGGCTGCACGCCGTCGTCGAACCCGTCGCGCCCGCGGGCGCGGTGATCGCCCTGCGGGTGCTGCGGCAGGCGGCGCACTCCCTGGAGTCCCTGGTCGCCGGGGGCGGGCTGCCGCCGCTGTGGGAGGGCGTGCTGCGCGCGCTGGTCGCCGGCCGGGCCAACCTGCTCGTCACGGGCGGCACGGGCACCGGGAAGACCACGCTGCTCGCGGCGCTGCTGTCGCTGGTGCCGCCCGGCGAGCGGGTGCTCGTGGTCGAGGAGGCCCGCGAGCTCGCGCCCCGGCACCGGCACCTCGTGTCGCTCGCGGCCCGGCGGCCCAACGTCGAGGGCGTGGGCGAGGTGACGCTCACCGAGCTGGTGCGCGGAGCCCTCCGGATGCGGCCGGACCGCATCGTCGTCGGCGAGTGCCGCGGCGCCGAGGTGCGTGAGCTTCTCCTGGCGTTGAACACCGGGCACGACGGCGGGATGGCGACCGTGCACGCCAACGCGGTGGAGCACGTCCCCGCCCGCCTGGAGGCGCTCGCCGCGCTGGCCGGGATGCCGCGGGACGCCGTCGCCGCGCAGGCCGCCGCCGCGCTCGACGTGGTGCTGCACCTGCGGCGGCGCGCCGGGCGTCGGCACCTCGCCGAGATCGGCCTCGTCGGGCGTGGCGAGGACGGCCGTCTGGAGGTCCGCCGTGCGGCGACCTGGGAGCCGGGCGCGGACCCGCGGCCCGACGTCGCGTGGGAGGAGCTCGTGGGGCGGTGGGCGTCGTGACGGGTCTCGCCGCCGGTGCCGGTCTCGACGGTGGGCCTGGTGGTGACCTCGGGGTGGGCGTGAGCCTCATGACGGGGCCGGTTGTCGTCGGGCTGTGGGTGGCGCTCGCCGCGTGGCTCGTGCTGGCGCGGGGCGGACGGCGCCCCCGCGCGCTCGCCCGCCCCGCGGGGCCGCGGTCCCGTTCTCCGTGGGCGGCGCTGCTTCACCGCGGACGGGACGCGCCGACGGAGGCGGACGCGGTGCGGGTCGCCGTCGCGCAGGTCGTGGCGCTGCTGCGGGCGGGCGCCCCGCCCGCGGCGGCGTGGTCGCGAGCGCTCGGGGTGCCGGTCGATCCGACCGGCGTTCCCGACCAGGCGGCGCTCGCGACGGTGGTCGGCGGGGCCGGCCACGCCCGGTCGGTGGTGGCCGCGACGGTCCTCGCGCGTGACGTCGGCGCGCCGCTGGCGTCGGTGCTCGACGCCGTGTCCGGGGCGCTCGTGGCCGAGGCGGAGGCCCGCGGGGAGCGGGAGGCGTCGCTGGCCGGTCCGCGGGCCACGGCTCGCGTGCTGATGTGGCTGCCCCTGCTGGGAGCGGCGCTCGGCTGGGTGCTGGGCGCCGACCCGCTGGCGACGGCGCTCGACGGCGGCATCGGCTCCGTCGCCGTGTGCCTGGGGCTCCTGCTGCTCGCGGCCGGGTGGGCGTGGACCCGCCGGCTGGTCGACGCCGCCCGGGCGGCGGGGGAGGAGGCGGCATGAGCGCCCTCGTGACCGGCGTCGGCGCGGGTGCCGCCGGGGCGGCGTGGACGGTCGTGGGGGCCGTGCTGCTCGCCGCCGGGCCGTGGTGGCTGGCGCACCGTGCCGGCGCCCGGCGGGTGGCACGGCTGGCCCTGGACGGTCGTGCGCCCTCGCGCGCCGACGGACCACGGGCGGATCCCGTGGACGTGCCGGTCGTCCTGGAGCTCCTCGGGGCGGCCTTGCGCGCGGGGGCCGGGGTGCCGCGGGCGCTCGAGGCCACGGGCTCGGCGCTCGCGGGTGCGCCGGCGCCAGGGACGCGAGGGGCGCAGGGAGCGGCGGGCACGCAGGGGACGTCCGTCCCGAGGGCCGCCGACGGCGCCGCGCTGCGGGCGGCGGCGGACGCGCTGCGGCTCGGCGCGGACTGGGACGGCGCCTGGCGTGACGCCCCGGCCCGGCTCGGTCCGGCTCACCGGGCGCTGCGGGGGGCGTGGACCGACGGGGCGTCCCCGACCGGCGCGCTGCGGGCCGCAGGGGAGGAGCTGCTGCGGGCCCGCCGCGCGGCCGCCCGGACCGCCGCGGCACGGCTGGCGGTGCGCCTCGTGCTGCCGCTCGGCGCCTGCTACCTGCCGGCGTTCGTGCTGGTCGGCCTGGTGCCCGTGCTGCTCGCGCTGGGCGTCGACCTGATGTCCGGGTGACGGCGCCCGGCCCACGACGACCCGGGCGCCGCCCGGGTCCGCCGCGTCCGCCCGGCCGGGTGGACGCGGCACGACCGGCCCGGACCGTCCGGCGCAGGTCGCGAGAAGGACACCGCAAGGAACATCCACGAAGGGAGCACGAACGAGCCATGACGAACGAGGACGAGGGTCGCACGACGGCCGAGTCGCAGCAGGACCCGCGGACGACGACCATCGGGGCGCGGGTGGCCGCCGACGGCCGGGAAGGGCCCGCGGCGTCTCAGCCCAGGTCGCCGGCCGGCGGTCTGGACCCGGAGGCGGGGCTCGCCACCGCGGAGTACGCCGTCGCCACCGTGGCGGCGGTCGGGTTCGCCGGCCTGCTGATCGCGGTGCTCAAGAGCGGCACCGTGCGCGGCCTTCTGGAGAGCATCATCAGCTCGGCCCTGTCGATCTGATGCGCGCGCACCGCAGCAGAGGCGCCCGCCCGGTGCGGGCGTCCAGAGGGCGGGGACCCGCGGCCGTCGACGGCGACCGGGGCGCGGTCACGGCCGAGCTCGCGGTCGGCCTGCCGGTGGTGGTCCTCCTGCTGGTTGCGGTGCTCAGCCTCGCGGCCGCGTCCACGGCGCAGATGCGTGCCCTGGACGCGGCCCGGGCCGGGGCGCGTGCCTACGCGATCGGGGAGGACGACGCGGCGGCGCGGCAGGCCGTCGCACAGGTCGGCGGCGCCGACGCGGAGCTGAGCGTCACCCGGGACGGCACCTGGGTGCGGGTCAGGGTCACCCGCCCCGTGGTGGGCGGCTGGTTCGCCGGCGCGCCCGTGCGGGCGTCCGGCGACGCGACGGCGTGGGTCGAGCCGTGAACGCCGCGCGCGGGAGCACGGGAGGCGGTGGTCGGGCGCGCGGGAGCACGGGAGGCGGTGGGCGGGCGCGCGGGAGCACGGGAGGCGGTGGGCGGGCGCGCGGGAGCACGGGAGGCGGTGGTCGGGCGCGCGAGAGCACGGGAGGCGGTGGTCGGGCGTGGGGCGCCGGGGCGGATGAGAGCCGGACGTCCGCGAGCCGCGAGCGCGGCGCAGGAACCGTCGTCGTGCTCGCGCTGGCGGCGGTGGTCGTGCTGCTCGCGCTGGCCGTCGGTGCACTGGGCGCCGCGCAGCGGGCACGGGGGTCGGCCCAGGCCGCGGCCGACCTGGGCGCGCTCGCCGCCGCGACGGCCTGGCGGCAGGGCGCGGACCCGTGCGCGACGGCGGCCGAGGCCGTGCGCCGCAACGGCGGGGAGGTGGTGTCGTGCGCCCCGGAGGACGGCGGCGTCGTCGGCGTCCGCGTGTCGCGCGCCGCCATCGCACCGGAGGTGGGGCCGTGGGCGGGGGCGCTCGGCGACGCCGGCGCGCACGCCCGCGCGGGGCCGCGGCTAGCGCCGACAGCCGGGTCGCCGCCCCCGCCCGGGCCGTCGCCGTGAGGCGCGACCGGGCCGGGCGGCGGGGATCAGGAGGGGTTGACGTTGAACAGCGCCGCGCGCTCGCTGATCTTGCGGGCCCGGGCCAGGCGGGGCTTGTCGGAGCCGTCGCGGATCACGGAGCCGGAGGCCTCGAAGTCGGCCAGGAAGTCGATCGCCCAGGCGACGTCGGCGCTCGACGGGCTGAAGGACTCGTTGATGACGGCCGGCGTCTCCAGGTCGAGGCAGAGCTTGCCGGTGAGGCCGAGGGCCACGCCGTCCGCCGACTGCTCGCGCAGCAGCGCGTGGCTCGTGCCGACGGTGGGGCCGTCGATCGGGCCGGGGAGCCCGCCGATGCGGCTCGCCGTGACGAGGCGCGAGCGCGGGTACGCCATCGCGAGGGACTCGTTGGCCGTGCCCGTGTCGCGACGGTAGTCGCCGGACCCGAACGCGAGGCGGAAGGCGCCGGGGGCGCGCGCGATGCTCACGGCGTCCTCGATCCCGAGCGCCGACTCGACCAGCGGGATCACCGGCACGCTGCCGCCGAGGCGCTGGGCGGTGTCGACCACCTGGTCGGGCGACTCGGTCTTGGCGAGCATGACGCCGCGCAGGCCCTTCGAGTCCCACAGGGCGCGGACGTCGTCGGCCCAGGCCTGCGAGCCACGCTCGTTGATGCGCACCCAGGCGCGACCGCCCGCGGAGAACCAGTCGAGCACCTTCTTGCGGGCCTCGTCCTTGCGGCTGTCGTCGACCGCGTCCTCGCAGTCGAGGATCACCTGGTCGGCGCGGGAGAGCTGGGCGGCGTCGAACATGTCGTCGCGCAGGGCCGACAGCAGCAGCCACGAGCGAGAGTTGGCGGGGTCGACGCGCGTGTCCTCGCGGGAACGGCGGCGTTCGGCGAGGTCGGTCTCGGTAGTCACCTCACGATGGTAGGTTCCGCCGGCGCGTGGCTCAGTACGGCATCCAACAAGCGCACGGCCGCGGACTTGTCGAGGGGCGCGTTGTCGCTGCCGCACTTGGGCGACTGGACGCAGGCCGGGCAGCCCTCCGCGCAGGGGCACACGGCGATCGCGTCGCGGGTGGCGCGCAGCCAGCGAGCGCCGAGCTCGTACCCGCGCTCGGCGAAGCCGGCACCGCCCGGGTACGCGTCGTACACGAAGACGGTCGCCTCCCCGGTGTCGGGGTGCACCTCGGTGGACACGCCGCCCAGGTCCCACCGGTCGCACGTCGCCAGCAGCGGTAGCAGGCCGATCGACGCGTGCTCGGCCGCGTGCAGCGCGCCCGGCGTCTCGTCGGGGGAGACACCCGCGGCGCGCAGCACGAAGTCCGGCACCGACCACCAGACGGCGGTCGTGGCGAGCGTGCGCGACGGCAGGTCGAGCGCCTCCGTGCCGAGCACCTGCATGTCCGGCAGGCGGCGGCGCTGGAAGCTCACCACCTGGCTCGTCACCTCCACCGGGCCGAGGCCCCAGCGGACCGGGCCCCAGTCGCGGCCCTCGACCGGCCGGTGCCCCTCCTCGTCGATCGCGATCTCCATGACCTCGTGCGACCAGGTGCCGTGCTCCACGTCCTTGCGCACCACGAGCGCCACGTGCTCCGCCAGGTCCAGGTGGTCCACGACGAACGTCGCGCCCTGGTGCACGTACACCGCGCCGTCGTGCACCTGCCCGTCCGCCGACCCGGCATCCACGGTGCCGAGCAGCCGCCCCGTCGTCGCCTCGACCACGCGCACGGGCCGCCCGCCGGTGCCTCGGAGGTCCGCCATCGCCGACGCGGGCTGGGCGTGCGTCCAGTACCACCCCGACGGCCGGCGCCGCAGCGCGCCGCGCGCGACCAGCACGTCGAGCACCTCGCGCACGGCGCGCGGGTCGCCGAAGGCGGCCAGGTCCTCGGCGCGCAGCGGCACCTCCTGCGCGGCGGCGCACAGCTGCGGCGCGAGCACGTGCGGGTTGGCCGGGTCGAAGACGGTGGCCTCGAGCGCCGCGTCGAACACGGCCTCGGGGTGGGTCACGAGGTACGTGTCGAGCGGGTCCTCGCGCGCGACGAACGCGACCAGGCCCTCGGCGCCCGCGCGCCCGGCGCGCCCCGCCTGCTGCCACAAGGACACGCGCGTGCCCGGCCAGCCGGCGACGAGCACGGCGTCGAGCCCCGAGATGTCGACGCCCAGCTCGAGCGCGTTGGTGGTCGCCAGCCCGCGCAGCTCGCCGGTGCGCAGCGCCTGCTCCAGCTCCCGGCGCTCCTCGGGGAGGTACCCGCCGCGGTAGCTCGCCACCCGCGACTCCAGGCCCGCGGCCACGGGACGCAGGTGGTCGCGCGCCTGCTGCGCCACCGACTCCGCCCCGCGGCGTGACCGGGTGAACGCGAGCGTGCGCGCGCCGGAGGCCGTGAGGTCCGCAAGCAGGTCGGCCGCCTCGGCGGTGGCCGACCGGCGCGGGTGCTCCGCGGCGCCGGCGGTCGTGAGCACGGCCTCGGCCTCGTGCTCGGTGTGCGTCGGGTCGAGGGGGTCGGGCAGCGCCCACGGGTCGTCGTCGTGCGACGGCGTCTCCCCGGTCGCCCGTGACCGGTCGAACCCCGCCACCTCGGGCGGCCGCCACAGCGCGAACGTGCGCCGCCCCGCCGGCGACGCGTCCGCCGTGACGGCGACGACCTCGTCCGGCGCCGCCCCGACCAGTCGTGCCGTGCTCGTCGCCGGCTCCGCCGTCGTCGCGCTGGCCACCACGAACACGGGCGACCTGTGAGACCTGGGTGGCCCCCCGGTGCTCTGTGCGTCTGACAGGTCGACAGCGGAGGGCGGCGTGTCAGACGCACGGAGCACCCCGCTGAACCGCGTGTCCGACGACGGGCGATAGTGCGCCGCCAGCCGCGTGAGCCGCCGCAGCACCAGCGACACGTGCGCGCCGAAGACGCCGCGGTACGCGTGCCCCTCGTCGACGACGACGTACCGCAGCCCGCGCAGCAGCCGTGCCCACCGCCGGTGCCCGGGCAGCATCGAGAAGTGCAGGAAGTCGGGGTTGGTGAGCACCACGTCGGCGTGCTCGGTCACCCAGCGGCGTTCGTCCGTCGGGGTGTCGCCGTCGCAGGTCGCGACGCGGGGACGCGTGCCGGGCATCGCCGCGACCAGCCGCTCCAGGCCGGCGAGCTGGTCGGCCGCCAGCGCCTTGGTGGGGGAGAGGTAGAGCACGGTGGCGGGCTCGGGGCCGCGCACCGCCGTGAGCGCGGGCAGCCAGAACGCGAGCGACTTGCCCGACCCGGTCGACGTCGCGAGCGCGACGTGCCGCCCGGACCGGGCGGCGTCGGCGGCCTCGACCTGGTGCGTCCACGGGCGGTCGACACCCAGGGCGCGGTAGCCGTCGACCACGCCGGGGTCGGCCCAGGCGGGCCAGTCGGACGTCACCCCGGCGCGCGCCGGGAACGTGCGCACGTGCGTCAGCCGGTCCGCGCGCGCCCCGTGCGCGGTGAGCACGTCGAGCAGCGGGTGCTGCTCGGGCACGGGGGCGGGGGTGGCGGGCACGGGCGACAGTCTCGCACCGCGCCGGGGCAGGACGGGCGCGACGACGGGGTCGTGGCCGGGCTGGGGCCGGGCGGGTGAAGTTTGCCGGACCTGACAGGCAAAAGGGCTATAAACCGATATCTTCGCCCTTCCCGGCCCGAGGACACTCCGCCGTGCCGTGCGCCGCCGATCCCGTCTCGGTGCCGGGCCGCGCCCCCGATGCCGACGAAGGACTCCACCCATGCGCCACGCCACCGTGGCGGCGACCGCCGCTGCCCTCCTCCTCGTCTCCGCCGGCCCTGCCGCCGCCGGCGGCTCCGACGACCCGGTGCCGTACACCGTGGGCGCGGACGGCCTGACGCTCCCCGCGGGGGACGCCTTCCGGGACGGCGGCCACGTCAACATCCGCTACACGGCGGCGGAGGCTCCGGAGGGCTCGGCGAACATCCACTTCGAGACCCTCAACAGCCAGCCCTCGGGCGCATACGTCGGGACGTCGTTCGTTCCGTGGTCGGCGCTGCTCGGACACGTCCCGGCGGGGCTGTGCATCACCTGGGTGCAGGTGGAGGGGTACGACGAGCACTTCGGCGAGGGCGGGCAGGCGCCGGTCTGCACGACGGACGCGGTCGTCCCGGCCCCGTCGAGCGCGCCCCCGGCAACCGAGGTGCCGGCGACCCCCGGGACCGCGGCCCCGGACGGCGAGCAGGACGCCGGGACGCCGGACCGGGCACCGGAGGACTCCGAGACGCCGGCGAGCACGGACGATGTGCCCGCGGGCGCGCAGGAGACGCCGACCGCCCCCGCCACGGACGACGAGCGGGTCGCCGAGCAGGCGCAGGAGGGCCCCGCCGCGGGCACGGACGTGAGCACGGACGTGAGCACGGACACGAGCGCCGGCGAGCGGTCCGTCGTCGCCGCGCCAGTCGAGGAGCAGGGCGCCGAGGCGCCCGCGCCGGCCGTCCCCGAGGCGGCGTCGGCCGACGAGCTGCCGCGCACGGGGGCGGCGGTGGCGGGACTGGTGGTCGCCGCCACCGTGCTGCTCGGCGCGGGCGCGGCGCTGCTGCTCGCGCGCCGTCGTCGCCAGGCCTGAGGCGCAGGCCCGAAGCCCCCCGGCGGGCATCCCGGCCTGGGACTTCGGGCCCGCCACGGGGCGGTCAGCCGGCGAGGACCGCCTGCATCGCGCGGGACAGGTACCACGGGTCGACGACGGCGGTGAGCTCGCGCGCGGAGTGCATCGACAGGATGGCGGCGCCGACGTCGACCACGCGGATGCCGAGGCGCGTCGCGGTGATGGGGCCGGTGGTGGAGCCGCAGGGCACGGTGTTGTTGGAGACGAACTCCTGGCTGGGCACCCCGGCCGCGGCGCACGCCGCCTGCCAGCGGGCGGCCCCGTGCGCGTCGGTCGCGTACCGCTGGTTGGCGTTGATCTTGAGGATCGGGCCGCCGCCCGCGTGCGGGTGGTTCGCCGGGTCGTGCCGCTCGGGGTAGTTCGGGTGCACCGCGTGGCCGACGTCGGACGACACGCACAGCGAGGCGGCGAAGGCCCGTGCGCGCTCGTCCTCCGACGCGCCCAGCCCGGCCGACACGCGCCGCAGCACGTCCTCGAGGAACGGGCCGGCCGCGCCCGAGCGGGAGCCGGACCCGATCTCCTCGTGGTCGAACGCCGCGACGACGCCGATCCCGGAGAGGTCCTCGGGGGCGACGGCGAGCAGCGCCGTGATCGCCGCGTGCGTGGAGAGCTGGTTGTCGAGGCGGGGTGACGCCCACAGCGCCTCGCCGATGCCGAACGCGCGCGGAGGCTGCGTCTCGGCGAGCACGACGTCGTACCCGAGCACGTCCGCGGCGTCGACCACGGTGCCGTCCGTGCCGGCTGCGGCGGCGAGCTCCGCCAGCACGTCGGCCTGCGACACGTCGCCCAGCCCCACGACGGGCTGCGTGTGCCGCTGCTTGTCGAGCGTCAGCCCCTCGTTCGCGGAGCGGTCCAGGTGGATCGCGAGCTGCGGGATGCGGGCGATCGGGCCGGTGCGCACCAGGTGCTCCGCCCCGTCCGCGGTGACGAGCCGCCCGGCGAGCTCCACCTCACGGTCCAGCCACGAGTTGAGCAGCGGCCCGCCGTACACCTCGACGCCGGCCTGCACCCAGCCGTCGCGGCCGGTGGTCGGCTTCGGCTTGAGCTTGAAGCCCGTGGAGTCGGTGTGCGTCCCCAGGATCGTGTACGGCGTCGTCGCACCCGCCGAGGACGGCACGGCGAAGGCGATCACCGAGCCGTCGCGCACGACGACGTAGCGCCCGCCCGGCACGACGTCCCACGCGGCCGTCTCGTCCAGACGGACGTAGCCCGCGGCCTCCGCGCGGCGGGCCACCTCCTGCGCGGCGTGGTACGACGACGGCGAGGCGGAGACGAACGCCCCCAGGTCCTCGGTGTGGGTGCGGGCTGCTGCGGGGACGACGTCGGGCATGACCGTCATCCTCCCACGCGGCAGTCGTCAGTCCCCGCGCGGCGGCCCCAGGTAGCCGTCGACGAACTGCATCCAGCTGCCGTCGCCGCGGATCACGACCCGCCAGCCCTCGTAGCCGCCCCGCCCGGCCTCGTGCATCTCCTCCGACTCCCGCGCGGTGATCGCACCCGCGTCGACCGCGTCCTGCCAGTCCTGGGTCGTCGCCTCGCACGCGCCGGAGCTCATGCGCGGCCACTCGTACGCCCGCTCGACGCCGTCGTCGCCCTGCGACTCGAGCACGCACGGCGTCGTCCCCGCCACCAGCCGGGCGAGGATCGCGTACACGTCCTCGTCGCCCTCGGCGCCGGGCAGCTCCAGCAGGTCCCGCGGCGGCTGCCCGCCCCAGTTGAGGTCGTCCCGACCGGCCTCCTCGGCCACCGCGACCAGGAACGTGTCGTCGCACTCGAGGGCGGCGTTCAGCAGGGAGTACGCCGTACCGCGAGCCGGCTCAGGAACGCCGGAGAGGTCCGGCACCCCGGCGTCGATCCCGGCGGCCGAGCAGTCGTCGCTCCCCAGGGGCCCACCGGCCCGGTGGACCACGTGCGCGCCCTCGGCGTCGAGGTCGACGTCGACCCATCCCGTCGCGGCCACCACGGTGGCCTCGGTGAAGTCGTCGCTCCAGGCCACGCCGTACGCCAGCACCTGGTAGCGCCCGTCCGGCAGCCGGTGCGGATAGGCGGTGCGACCCTCCGCCCGGCCGTCCGGGGCGCAGGTCGTGGCCGGGGAGTCGGTGGCGGCGCGTTCCAGCGGGCCGGCCACGAGGTCGACCGGGGTCTCGGTCTGGTCGGTCCCCAGATCGACGACCCGTCCGTCCTGCGCCCAGGCGAGGGTGGGACCCACCAGGACGGCGTCGGCCGGCACCGTCTCGGCCACCTGAGTCATCGTCGTGATCGAGATCGTGCTCGCCGCGTACCCGTCGCCCAGGGCCGCCCCGCCGAGGTCGTCGCCGCTCGGGACGAGGGTCGTGCGGTAGGGGCCGGTCCGGTCCGGAGCGATGCCGTCGGCCGGCATCCCGCAGGTCAGCCCCGTGCCCTCGAGCCAGCTCGGCTGGTGGCCCGGCTGGACCAGGTCGGCGGCGCGCGCACCACCCGTCCCCGACGGCGTGGGCGACGGCGTCGGGCTGTTCGCCGGTCCGGGCAGCGGCTGCGGCGCGTCGGGCAGCAGCGCGGCGCCGCCCAGCAGCAGCCCGGCGGCGACGGCAAGCGTCGTGGCGCCGATGCCGGCCTGCTTGACCGTCCGCCGGCGCCGGACCCGCCGCCGGACGGAGCCCAGCGCGTCGTCGAGGCCCGACGCCGACGCCCCCAGGCCCGCCAGGGTGTCCAGCTCGCGGCGCAGCGCCTCGTCCGTGCGCGCGTCCGCCCAGTCGTCCCGCGCGTGGTCGGTGCTCATCGTCCGGCCCTCCGTCCCGTCGTGGTGGTCGTGGTGGCCCGCGCGTCGTCGGTCACGCGCAGCACGTCGCGGAGCGTGACCGTCGCGTCCGCGAGGTACCGCTTGACCGTGCCCTGCGCCAGGCCGAGGGCGTCGGCCACCTGCGGCACCGTGAGGTCCTCGAGGTAGCGCAGGACGACGCACGCCCGCTCGCGCGGCGCCAGGCGGCCGAGCGCGGCGGCGACGTCCGCCCGCGCCGTCGCGCCCGACGCGGCGCCGCGCACCCGGTCGTCGGTCGCCACGAGGGGGCGCGCCGCTGCCCAGCGCTTCGTGCGCCGATGCTCGTCGAGGAAGAGCGTGAGGATCGCGCGCCGCACGTAGGCCTCGCTCGTCCCGCCGCCGTCGAGCGGGTGCACGCCCGCGCCGCCATGCCCCTCTCCGGAGCCGCGGCGCAGCCGCGCGAACACCTTGACCAGCGCGTCCTGCACCAGGTCCTCCGCGAGCCGTTGGTCCCCGCAGAGCACGTAGGCGTACCCGACCAGGGCGCGGCCCCGCGCCCGTGCGAGCTCGGCGAGCTCGTCCTCCCAGCGACTCATCGTCGACCCACCCGTCCCTCCCGTGCCGTCCTCACCCGTGGAGACGGCCGGGGGACGGGAATCGTTGGGTCAGGATCCCACGGTGGTTCGTGACGGCCGTCACATGTGGGTAGACTCCCCGCATCCCGCCGTCAACGGCGACGGCGGGACCTTACCGACGGACGGTCACCGCCGTCCCCGCCGGGTCGAGGAAGCACGTCAAGGAGGACGGATGCTCACGTTCGGTTCCAGCAGCATCACGATCGTCGCGGTCATCGCCGTCATCGCGCTGGCCGCGCTCGTGTGTGCGGGCACCCTGCGGCGGCAGGTGCTCGCCGCCCCCGAGGGCACGCCAGGCATGCAGGAGATCGGGCGGGGCGTCCAGGAGGGGGCCTCCGCCTACCTCAACCGCCAGTTCCGCACCCTCGCGATCTTCGCCGTCGTGGTGTTCGCCCTGCTGTTCCTGCTGCCGGGCGACGGCGGGGTCCGGGTGGGCCGCTCGATCGCGTTCCTCGTGGGGGCCGGGTTCTCGGCGGCGATCGGCTACCTGGGCATGTGGCTCGCGGTGCGCGCCAACGTGCGGGTGGCGGCGGCGTCGACCCGTCCCGACGGGCGCGCCGAGGGCGCGCGGATCGCGTTCCGCACCGGCGGCGTGGTCGGCATGTCCGTGGTGGGCCTGGGGCTGCTGGGTGCGGCGCTCGTCGTGCTCGTGTACCGCACCGAGGCGCCGGCCGTGCTGGAGGGCTTCGGCTTCGGTGCCGCGCTGCTCGCCATGTTCATGCGCGTCGGCGGCGGCATCTTCACCAAGGCGGCCGACGTCGGCGCGGACCTCGTCGGCAAGGTCGAGCAGGGCATCCCCGAGGACGACCCGCGCAACGCCGCGACCATCGCCGACAACGTGGGCGACAACGTGGGCGACTGCGCCGGCATGGCCGCCGACCTCTTCGAGTCGTACGCGGTCACCCTCGTCGCCGCGCTCATCCTGGGCCGGGCCGTGATGGGCGAAGAGGGTCTCGTGTTCCCGCTGATCGTCACCGCCGTCGGCGCGTTCGTCGCGCTGCTGGGCGTGCTGGTCACCCGGGTGCGCGGCAGCGAGAACGGGCTCAAGGCCATCAACCGCGGCTTCTACCTGTCCGCCGTCGTCGGCGCCCTCCTCGCGGCGGTCGCCGCGTTCGTCTACCTGCCGTCGTCGTTCGCGGAGCTGTCCGGCACGGCCGAGCTGGGCGAGGTCACCGCGGACCCGCGCGTCGTCGCCTCGCTGGCCGTCATCATCGGCGTCGTGCTCGCGGGGATCATCCTGTGGATCACCGGCTACTTCACGGGCACGACGTCGAAGCCGACGCTGCACGTCGCCGCGACGTCGCGCACCGGCGCGGCCACGGTCGTGCTGTCCGGCATCGGGGTCGGCTTCGAGTCCGCCGTGTACACGGCGGGCGTCATCGCCGCCGCCATCTGCGGCGTCTTCCTGCTGGCCGGCGGATCGCTCTGGCTGTCGCTCTTCCTGGTCGCCCTGGCGGGCTGCGGCCTGCTCACGACCGTCGGCGTCATCGTCGCGATGGACACCTTCGGCCCGGTGAGCGACAACGCGCAGGGCATCGCGGAGATGTCCGGCGACGTCGACGACGAGGCCGCGCAGATCCTCACGGACCTCGACGCGGTGGGCAACACGACCAAGGCCATCACCAAGGGCATCGCGATCGCGACGGCCGTGCTCGCCGCGACGGCCCTCTTCGGGTCCTACGCCGACGCCGTGTCGACCGCGCTGGCCGACGTCACGGAGGCGGGGGCGGGCCTGGTCCCGGCCATGCTGAGCTTCGAGATCGTGTCGCCCGTGACGCTCGTGGGCGTGATCCTCGGCGCCGCCACGGTGTTCCTGTTCTCCGGGCTCGCCATCGACGCCGTGACCCGCGCGGCGGGCGCGATCGTGTTCGAGGTGCGCCGCCAGTTCCGCGAGCACCCCGGGATCATGACCTACGAGGAGCGGCCCGAGTACGGCCGTGTCGTGGACATCTGCACGCGCGACTCGCTGCGCGAGCTCGCCACCCCCGGTCTGCTGGCGGCGTTCGCGCCCATCGCGGTCGGCTTCGGCCTCGGCGTCGGGCCGCTCGCCGGCTTCCTCGGCGGCGCGATCGGCGCGGGTGTCCTCATGGCCGTCTTCCTCGCGAACTCGGGCGGCGCCTGGGACAACGCGAAGAAGATCGTCGAGGACGGCGCCTACGGCGGCAAGGGCTCCGAGGCGCACGCCGCCACCGTCATCGGCGACACCGTCGGCGATCCGTTCAAGGACACCGCCGGCCCGGCGATCAACCCGCTCATCAAGGTGATGAACCTGGTGTCGGTGCTCATCGCGCCCGCCGTGGTCATGCTGAGCGTGCCGGCCGACGCGAACCAGGTGGTGCGCATCGTCATCGCCGTCGTGGCAGCGGGGATCGCGTTCGGCGCGGTCATCATGTCCCGCCTCCGCGCCGCCCGCGTGGACCGCGAGCAGGCGGACGAGTCGGCCAGCGTCCCCGCGGCATAGCGCCACCCGCCGCGAGGTAGCTCCAGGATCGCCGAGGGAGCTCGACACCTCGCGAGGTACCACCTCGCGGGGATGTCGAACTCCCTCGGCGACTTCCGTGCTGCCTGTCGGGCAGGGCTACTGGCCGGTGCGGCCGTCGATCGTCTCGCGCAGCAGGTCGGCGTGCCCGGCATGACGGGCGTACTCCTCGACGAGGTGCTCGAGGATGTCGCGCACCGTCGAGGTGGTGCCGTCGAACGGGACGACGCGCGCCATGTCGGCGTCGGTCTGCGTGGCGAGCCAGGCGTCGGCCGCCTCGGTCTCGCGCCGCCAGGTGGCCCAGGCCTCCGCGACGACCTCCGGGTCCGCGACGGCGCCGTCGAAGTCCCAGTCGGGGCCGCCGTCGGCGACGTAGAGCTTCGGGAGGTCCATCCGGCCCTGCAGCACGCGGCGGAACCACGAGTGCTCCACCTTCGCCAGGTGCCGCACCAGCCCCAGCAGGGAGAGGGTCGACGGCGGCACGGAGCGGCGGGCGAGCTGCTCGGCGTCGAGCCCCTCGCACTTCATCTCGATCGTGGCGCGGTAGGACCGCAGGTAGGACCAGTGGGTCTGCAGCTCGCCCACCGGGTCCGCCCACTGCTGGCGGGGGTCGTCCTCGGGGTCCACCCACAGGTCGGGGAACTTGCGCGGGGTGCGCTGCGTCGCGTCGTTCATCCGGACATCCGACCGTCGGAGGGGTCGCGATGCAAGCGCATACTCCGCGCCACGCCGCCGGTGACGGCCGCACCGACGCCCACCGCCGCGGAGACGCCGAACGCCCACCACAGCTGGGTGCGCAGCGGCACCAGCAGGGCGTCGACGGTGTCGTCCAGCACCTGGCGCCCGGACTCGCCGACGTCGAGCCCGGCGAAGCCTGCCTGCACGGCCTCCGGCAGGAGCACGAGCAGCACCAGCATCGCGACGGCGGCCAGCGCCCCCGTCACGGCGACCGTCCGCAGGCGCCGACCGGGCCGGGCGACGAGCGCGGCCAGGACGGCGAGCAGCACCGTCACCGGCAGCGCCCAGGGCGTCCACCGGTCGAGGGCGGCGACCACCGACTGGGCGGTGGCCAGGTCGTCCGACGCGTACAGGACGACGTCCGCCCCGGTCGTCGCGAAGCCCTCCGGGACGGGCAGCCCGCGGTCGCGCAGCGCCTGGCCGATCGACTCCAGGAACGGGTCGAGCGGCAGGGTGACCACGCCGTCGGCCGCGTCCACGACGTCGCTGTCGTCCCGCAGCACCGCCACCGTCGAGGCGTGCCCCTGCCGGGCGGCCTCCGCCCACGCGGGCGGGAAGGCGTCGGAGCGCACGAAGACGTCGGCCACCTCGCCGATCACCGGGCGCAGCGCCCCGGCGAGCACCCCCGAGTCGATCTGCCCCGTGACCGTGTCCGTCAGCGCCTCGGCGACCGCGTCCTGCGTCGTGATCTCCTCCGCCAGCGGCGCCGTCGCCGCGACGTACGCGTCCGTGTCCAGCAGCGTGCCCTCGACGTACCGCGCCGGCACCGTGACCACCGCCGCCAGCACCGCGAGCAGGACCAGGACGCCGCTGAGGAAGCTCCGCACACCCGCCATGGTCGGCACGCTACGCGGCCGCGGGCGGGGCCACAGCGCGGGCTACAGCCCGGTGCGCCCGTCGATGCACTCGCGCAGCAGGTCGACGTGCCCCATGTGCCGGGCGTACTCCTCGAGCACGTGCAGCAGCACGTCGCGCGCCTCGACGGTGCCGCCGTCGTAGGGCACCTCGCGGCCCAGGTCCTCGCCGGCGAAGCAGTCGTCGGCCACCTCGACGGCGCGGTGCCAGGCGTCCCACGCCTCGTCGACGCAGGTCGCGTCCGGGAGGGCGCCGTCGAAGTCGACGTCGGGGTAGCCGGGCAGCTCGAACGGGCCGCGCTCGTCGCGTCCCTCCAGCACCCGGCGGAACCAGTGGTGCTCCACGTTGGCGAGGTGCCGGACGAGCCCGAGCAGCGAGAGGGTCGACGGCGGCACGGCCCGGCGCGCGAGCTGGGAGGCGTCGAGGCCCTCGCACTTCATGACCAGCGTCATGCGGTAGCGGCAGAGGTATTCCCAGAGGGTCTCCTTCTCGCCGACCGGGTCGACGCCCGTCGCACGCGGGTCGTTCTCGGGATGCACCCACAGGCCGGGCGTGGTAGAGGTCACGCGCGTAATCTGGCCGAACGCCCGCCAGGGGTCAAGCGGCGGCCTCCCACCTGCGGCGACGTTCCGGGGGCGCAGCCTCTCCCGGTACCCTTCGGCAGCATGAGGGCCAGGACGAGACGCGTCGCGGGCGCGCCGCGCGGCCTGGTCGGTCGCCTCAGGCGACCGGTGCCGCGGCCCTGGCGACGTCGGTCGTCGCTGGCGGCGGCCGGCGCGGTCGCGCTGCTCCTGGGTCTCGGCGTCGGCGTGGCGTCCGGCTTCGTGTGGCAGGCGGGTGCCCCGGCCGAGGCGCTCCTCGAGGCGGGCCCGCCCGACGAGTGCCCGGTGGTGCAGGCGGCGTGGTCACGGTCGGCCAGCCTGCAGGTCGGGATGACGGCCGACGACCCCGCCACGCTGCGGCGCGGCTTCGTGGGTGCCCGCGACGCGCTCGCCGAGGTGCGGCCGCCCGCCGAGGTGCGGGACGACTGGCTCACCGTCGCGACGTACGTCGGCGCGGTCGCCGACGAGATCGAGGCGGCCGACGAGGACGAGGTCGCGACCGCCGTCGCCGAGGCGCTGGCGGGCCTGGACACCCAGGCGATGACGGCGGCGTCGAACCGCGTCACGACCTTCCTCAAGGACGACTGCGGCGCCACCGACGCCCCGGACGACGAGAACCCCTCGGACGCGCCCGCCGACTGAGCGGAGATTTCCGCGCGCGGGGGAGGTGTCGCACCATAGGGGGATGCGCCGCGCCCGCCTCCTGCCCCGCCACCTCCCGGTCGTCGTCGTGGGGATGCTCGTGACGGGGGCCGCGCTGGCCGGCTGCGGGCAGTCGGACGGCGGGGAGGAGCCGGTGGCGGAGCCGGCCCCGGCGGTCTCCATCCCGGGCGACCTCGCCATGGGCGTCGAGGGCGAGCCGAGCCGGTCCAAGGACTCCGGGTCGGACGCCGCGCCGTCCCCCGACCCGAGCGCCGACGCGGCGGAGGGCGGTCTCGACGCCGAGACCTGCGCCGAGCTCCAGCAGACGTGGTCCACGACCAACCGGGCGCTCGTCGACCTGAGCCCCGAGCACCCGCGCGCGCTGGTGCAGAGCTTCCGCACCGCGGACAAGGCGATGGCGGAGGCAGAGCCGGCCCAGGGCGTGGCGGGGCCGTGGGGCACGATGGCCGGCTACCTGGACCGGGTGGCGACCGCGTTCGAGGACGTCGACGAGGACGACGCGAACCGGGTGAGCTCCGCGATGGCCGGCGCGATCACGGCCGACGACACGGCCGACGCCACGGCAGCCGCCAAGGACATCACGTCGTTCCTCGCGACCGAGTGCGCGGGCCGATGACGACGGACGGCACGACGTCGGCCCCCGCCTCGACACCCGCGTCGACGCCCGTGCCCGGCGCGACCGCAGAGGTCGCGCCCCTGGTCGACGCGCTGCGGTCGGGCCTGACGGCGGCGGGCTACACGGTCGACGGGGTCGGCGAGGCGCTGGGCGACGTCGCGTCGGCGGCGCTGCACCGTGAGCAGACGGTGCCCGCGCGCCGCGCCCTCGCGGACGTGGCCCCCGTGCACGAGCCGCGCGCCGCGCTGGCGAGGCTCTTCCTGCTCGGCGACGAGGTGCCGCGGGCGGGGCTCGACCGCGCGCTGCCCGGCCTCGGCACGGCCGGCGCCGCCCGCCTCGGCCTCGTGGCCGCCGCGGGGGAGGCCGACGACGACGCCGTGCGCGCCGTCGTCGACCTGCGCCCGTACGCCGCCGTCGACGCGGGCGGCGAGGCGTCGTGGTGGCTGGCGAGCGACCTCGCGGAGCTGGCCACGGGCGGCCGCCTCGCGACCGACCACGTGCTGGGCGCCGGTGGCGCGTCCACGACGCTCGCCCAGGTGACCGTCCGCACGCCCGTCGGTCGCGTGCTCGACCTCGGTACGGGCTGCGGCATCCAGGCGCTGCACGCCGCGCGGCACGCGCGCCACGTCGTCGCGACCGACCTGTCGCGGCGGGCGCTCGGCTTCGCTCGGTTCAACCTCGCGCTCAACACCCCGCCGGACGGGGTGGACGTCGCGCTGCGGCACGGGTCGATGCTCGAGCCGGTGGCGGGGGAGCGCTTCGACCTCGTGGTCTCCAACCCGCCGTTCGTCATCACCCCGCACTCCGGTGCCGCGGGCGCGGCCGTGGCGGACGCGCTGGGCGACTACGAGTACCGCGACGGCGGCCGCTCCGGCGACGACCTGGTGCGCGACCTGGTCCGCGACGTCGGCGGCGTGCTCGCGCCGGGCGGCGTCGCGCAGCTGCTGGGCAACTGGGAGCACCGGCGCGGCGAGCCGTGGGACGAGCGCGTCGGCGCGTGGTTGGACGCCGCGGGCCTGGACGGCTGGGTGATCCAGCGCGAGGTGCTCGACCCGGCCGAGTACGCGGAGACGTGGATCCGCGACGGCGGTACCACCGCGGAGCGGGAGCCCGGCGCGTGGGCCGCGGCCTACGGCGCGTGGCTGGACGACTTCGCGTCCCGCGACGTCGAGGCCGTCGGCTTCGGCATCGTGACGCTCCGCCGGCCGTCGGACGGCGCGCGACCCACGCTGCGGCGTCTCGAGGAGCACACGGGGTCGGTGCACCAGCCGCTCGGCGCGCACGTCGCGGCGTCGCTCGCGGCGCACGACTGGCTCGAGGCGCGCGACGACGCGGCACTCGCCGACGCTCACCTCGTCGTGGCGGACGACGTCACCGAGGAGCGGTTCCACACGCCCGGGCAGGCGGACCCGAACGTCGTCGTGGTCCGGCAGGGCGACGGGCTGGGCCGCGGGGTGCACGCCTCCACCGGCCTGGCGGCGTTCGTCGGGGTGTGCGACGGCGAGCTCGCCGTCGGTCAGATCGTCGGCGCGCTCGGCGCGCTGCTCGACGTCCCCGCCGACGATCTCCGGGCCGAGCTGCTCCCGGCCGTCCGCGGCCTCGTGCGCGACGGCTTCCTCCGGCCCGCTACCGCGGCGTAGCGAGGTAGGGGTCGGCCCACGCGCTGACGATCCGTGCGGCGCGCTGCGCCTGACCGGGCGCGGTGAGCAGGTGGTCGCTGCCCTCGAGCGCCACGAAGCTGCGGGGGTGCCGGGCGGCCGCGAAGATCTGGCTGGCGTTCTCGATGCCCACGACGCGGTCGGTGGGCGAGTGCATGATCAGCAGCGGCAGGCCGAGGTCGGCGATGCGGTGGTCGAGATCGGCGTCGCGCACGTCCTCGACCATCCCGCGCTTGAGGTTGAGGCGCTTGCCGCCCACCTGCCAGACGGCGTTCCCCTCGGCGAGCACCTGGTCCACGAGGTCGTCGTACTGGTGCTCGGCGTGGCTGGGGTCGAACGGCGCGCACACGGAGGCGACGGCGCGCGCCCCCGCCTCCTGCGCCGCGGCGATGACGGCGGCCCCGCCCCAAGAGTGCCCCACGAGGAGGGCCGGCGGGTCGCCGTCGGTGACCTGCTCGGCCATGAACCGTGCGGCGAGCACCGTGTCGGCGACCTTCACGGTGAACGAGCCGTCGCCCCAGTCGCCCTCCGAGTCGCCGAGGCCGAGGTTGTCGAACCGGAGCATGCCGATGCCCTCGGCGGCGAGCTGCTTGCAGATCCGCGCCGCCGCCGGGGAGTCCTTGCCGAGCGTGAACCCGTGGGCGAACAGGCCCCAGCCGCGCACCTCTCCCTCGGGCCGGTCGACGATGCCCGCGAGCCGCGGGCCCGTGCTGCTCGGGAACGTCACTCGCTCGGCCATCGGTCCGTCCTCCCTCGTGCGTGGGCCCGACGCCGGCCATGCTCCCGGCGTCGTCGTGCGGCACGAGTGTGTCACCCGTGCACCCGCGGTGACCCTCGACACATGGGGACCTCTCCCCGGTGGGCCAGGGCGCGCGGATGCCCCCGGTCGGCCACGATGGTCACCATGCGCAACCGACTGACGATCACCCGTGCCACGACCCGTGCGACCGCCGTGGCCGCCGCCGCCCTGCTCACCCTCGGCCTCGCCGCCTGCTCCGGCTCGGGCGACTCCGGCTCCGGTTCCGGCGAGGGCACCGCCGCCGCCGAGGAGCAGGCGCCCGAGGAGAGCGCCGCCGAGGAGGCCCCGGCCGAGGAGGCGGCCGGCGGCGACGTCTGCGGCGCCGTCCAGGCCCTCACCGACGCGTCGTCGGCGATGAGCGACGTCGACCCCTCGGACCTGCAGCCCACCGTCGACAAGCTCGAGGAGCTCACCGCCACGCTCGAGGGCGTCAGCGAGCCGCCCGCCGAGATCGCCGACGACTGGGAGACGCTGGCCACGTCGTTCCGCACCGCGACGGACGGCATCGGGGCCGCGGCCGAGAACCCCACGGACGCCGAGTCGATGACGAAGCTGCAGGACGCCATGTCCGCGATGACCGGCTCGGAGTTCCAGGAGGCCGCGCAGGCCGTCGGCACCTACGCCGGCACGAACTGCTGACACCGTGAGGAATCGTGCGTGCTGAATTGATCCTCACACGGCTGGAACGAGGATCGATCCAGCACGCTCGATGCTCGGGGGCGGTCGTCAGCCGATGACGACGGCCGCCTCCGGGCGCCGGTACAGGCGCTGCCGGTCGCGCATCGCGAGGCCCGTGCCGAGCGTGATGGGCCCGAGGCGGCCGAGGAACATCAGGGCCACGAGCACGAGCTGGTGCCACGGCTGCATGTCGGCGGTGATGCCCGTGGACAGGCCGGTGGTGCTGAACGCTGAGATCACCTCGTACAGCACCTGGTCGAGGGTGAACAGGCTGGTGGACAGCGTGATCGCGAGCGTGGGCACCACCACCGCCGCGACGCCGACGAGCGCGACGGTGAGCGCCTGTCGCTGGGTGCCCGGCGTGAGGCGGCGGTCCCACAGGGTGGCGTCGGGGTCGCCCCGCAGCTCCGACCAGATCGCGACGGCGAGGACGGCGAACGTCGTCACCTTGATGCCGCCGGCCGTGCCGCCCGAGCCGGCCCCGATGAACATGAGCATGTCGGTGAAGAACCACGTGCCGTTGTTGGCCTGCGACAGGTCCACGGAGTTGAACCCCGCGGTGCGCGGCATGACGGCCTGCGTGAATGCCGCGAGCACCTTGGCGGGCGGGTCGAGCGGCCCGAACGTGCCGGGGTTGCGCCACTCGGCCGCGAGGAAGAACACGGTGCCCACCGACAGCAGCACCGCCGTCATCAGCAGGGTGAGCCGGGTGTGCACGCTCCACCGTGACAGCCGCTGCAGGTCGGTCGGGCCGTCCTCGGTGCGGCGGGTGCGGTGCAGGCGCCACAGCTCCAGGAGCACGGGGAAGCCGAGCCCGCCGATGATGATCGCCGCGCAGATCGGCAGGCACACCCACGGGTCGGCGACGAACGGCACGAGGTTCTGGCTGTAGATCGAGAAGCCCGCGTTGTTGAACGCGGACACGGCGTGGAAGACGCCGGACCAGACGGCGTGGCCGAGCGGCTCGTCGTAGGCGGCGGCGAACCGCACCGTGAGCAGCGCGGCCACCACCACCTCCGTGACCACCGTGAACCGCAGCACCCCGAGCAGCACGCGCCGCACGTCGCCCATGCCGACCGACCGCGTCGACTCGGTCGCCACCAGGCGGGTGCTCAGCCCCAGCCGGCGGGTCAGCAGCAGGCCGAGCAGGGACGCCAGCGTCATGACCCCGAACCCGCCCACCTGGATGAGCAGCAGGATCACGACCTGCCCGAACGGCGTCCAGAAGTGCTCGGTGTCCACCACGGCGAGGCCGGTGACGCAGGTCGCGGACGTCGCGGTGAACAGGGCCTCGACGAAGCTCGCGGTGCGTCCCGTGGCGCTGATCGGCAGGCTCAACAGGAACGTGCCGGCCGCGATCGTCGCGAGGAACGCGAGCGTGACGACCTGCGCCGGACGACGGCGCAGGCTGGCGGGCGAGGCGGGGGATGTCGCGGGCACCCGGTGCGGGCGCAGCCACGGAATCGGGTGCACGAAGGAACAGTGTGCACCCCGCCGGGTGGCTGGGCGCGCCCTGGCCGTCGGCTGGTCGCCCCCGTAGCGTGTGGTGCGCCGGGCAACCGTCCGGTACCTGACGGAAGGAATTCTCCGATGAGACGCACGACCTTCAGGACGATGGCCGTCACGGTCGCAGGGCTCACGCTCGCGGCGAGCGCGGCGGCGGCCCAGGCCGCCGCCCCGAGCCCCGACGACGACGTTGCGGGCGCGGACCGCTATCCGGCGGGGCTCCTGCAGGCCATGACGGACGACCTCGGCGTGTCGAAGGAGCGCGCCGTGGCACGGCTCGACTTCCAGGACGACGCCGCGGCCGCGCAGGAGCGGCTGCGGGAGGCGTTCGGCGACGACTTCGCCGGCGCGTGGCTCGACCCCGAGCAGGACCGGTGGTACGTCGCCACGACGGGCGACGGCTCCGCCGCCGCCCGTGCCGTGGGCGCGCGGACCGTCGACGCCCGGTACTCGCTGGACCAGCTCGAGGGCTGGGCGCAGTCGATGGACGACGCCGCCGGCGCCGCCCGTGGCGGCGTGACCGGCTGGCACGTGGACCTGCGCGACAACACGCTCGTCGTGGAGGCGCTCGACGGCGCCGCCGACGACGCGCGGGCCGCGCTCGCCGAGGCAGGCGTGCCCGACGGGGCGGCCACCGTCACGACCGCCGCCGAGCGGCCGCGCGTGCTCGACGACGTCGTCGGCGGCAACGCGTACTACATCGACGGGGCGACGCGCTGCTCCGTGGGCTTCGCCGTCACGGACGGCTTCGTCACCGCGGGGCACTGCGGCTCCGCGGGGGCCCCGACGTCGCAGCCCACGGGGACGTTCGCCGGGTCGAGCTTCCCCGGCGACGACTACGCGTACGTGCAGGTGGGCGCCGGCAGCACGCCGGTGGGCGCCGTGAACGACTGGGCCGGCGGCCAGGTCGCCGTGGCGGGGGCCGAGCCGGCGCCGGTCGGGGCGCAGGTGTGCCGCTCCGGCTCCACGACGGGCTGGCACTGCGGCACGGTCGAGGCGCTCGACGTCTCGGTGTCCTACGCCGAGGGCACCGTCGACGGGCTCATCCGCACCGACGTGTGCGCGGAGCCGGGCGACTCCGGCGGCTCGCTGCTGGCCGGCGACCAGGCCCAGGGCGTGACCTCCGGTGGGTCCGGCGACTGCACGTCCGGCGGCACGACGTTCTTCCAGCCGGTGGGCGAGATCCTCGACGCCTACGACCTCACCCTGGTGACCGGCGGCGCGTAGCCGGCGCGCAGGCCCGTGGCGGGCGCGCCTCCGTGGTCGGGGGCGCGCCCGTCGTCGTGCGCGGGGAGGGGCGCGTCGTCAGACGACGGTGCGGGGGGCGTCCGGGCCGGCCAGCGCGGCGGCGAGGATCGCCTCGATGGCGAAGGCGGTGTCCTCGGCGAGGCCGACGGCGTCGGGGTCCAGGAGCCACTGCACCTGCAGGCCGTCCATGACGCCGATGACGGCGCTCGCGGCCCGGCGCGCGTGCGCGTCGTCCAGCTCCGCCCCGCGCTCCCGTGCCACCTGCTGCACGGCCGCGGCGATCTCGCCGCGCAGCACGGTGAAGCGCTCGGTGACCCAGGCTGCCGCCGGGTGGCCGTCGGTGACGGACTCGCCCGTGAGCACCGCGTAGGCCTGCACGATGCCCCGCCGGTCGGCGTTGATCCGCGCGGTCGTCATGAGGTGGCGGAACAGGTCCAGGCCGCCCGGGATGTGCTGCCCCTCGAGGTGCTCGACGTCCACCCGGTCGCGGTACTCGAGCACGGCCCAGAGCAGCTTGTCCTTGCTGCCGAAGTGGTGCAGCACGCCCGCGTGCGTGATCCCCACCTGCTCGGCGACGTCGACGAGCGACCCCGCGTGATAGCCCTTCGAGCCGAACACCCGCGTCGCCGCGGCGAGGATCTCCTCGCGCCGCTCGGCCTTCGAGGGGCGGGTCCGTCGCGGGGCGCTGCCGTCTGCCATGGCGTCACCATACTGTGACCTTGCTCTACTTACTTACCTGTCAGTAACTGTGATCTACTGGGCGCAGTCGACGCCGACCAGGACGAGGGAGTACCGCCGCGTGTCATCGCAGACCGCTGTCACCAGCACCGACGCCAGCAGGGACGCCGGCACGGACACCAGCACGGGTGTCAGCACGGACGCCGTGACCGACAGGGAGATCGACGTGCTCGTCGACCTCCTCGGGCTCGAGGAGAAGGCCGCCCTCGTGGTCGGCGCGTCCATGTGGGCGACGCACGCCGTCGAGCGGATCGGGCTCGAGCCGGTCGTCATGTCCGACGGACCGGTGGGCGTGCGCGACCCGCAGGGCCGCGGTACCTCCGCGATGCTCCCCGCCCCGTCGGCGCTCGCCGCCACGTGGGACGTCGACCTGGCCGGGCGCACGGGTCGGCTCTTCGCGGCGGAGGCCCGCCGGCACGGCGTGGACGTGGTCCTGGCACCCCAGGTCAACCTCCAGCGCACGCCCGTCGGCGGTCGGCACTTCGAGTGCTACTCGGAGGACCCGCACCTCACCGCCGAGGTCGCCGTCGCGCTCGTCACCGCGGCGCAGGAGCGCGGGGTCGGGATGTGCGTGAAGCACTACGTGGCCAACGACTCCGAGACGGACCGCACCCGCTACCTCGCCCGGGTCGACGAGCGGACGCTGCGCGAGGTGTACCTCGCGCCGTTCGAGCGCCTCGTCGCGGCCGGCGCGTGGAGCGTCATGGGCGCCTACAGCGGCGTCGACGACGGCACGGTGGCCGCGCCCGCGCTCGAGCACCGCCCGCTGCTCACCGGTGTGCTCAAGGAGGAGTGGGGCTTCGACGGGCTCGTGGTGAGCGACTGGGTGGCCACGCAGTCCGTGGCCGCCGCCGTGCGCGGCGGCCTCGACGTGCAGATGCCCGGCCCGGACGGGCCGTGGGGCGACGGTCTGCTCGACGCCGTCCGGTCCGGGGAGGTGGCCGTCGCGGACCTCGACGACAAGGTGCGGCGGCTGCTGCGGCTCGCGCACCGCGTCGGGCGGCTCCCGCTGCCGGCCTCGCGGCAGGGCTCGCTCCCGGGCGACGTCCGCGCCGTCCCGGCCGAGGACGCGGTGCCGCTGCTGCGCGAGCTCGTCGCGCGCTCCGTCGTCGTGCTCAAGGACGACGACGGCCTGGTGCCGCTCGCCGACGGGCCCGACGGCGCGCCCCTGCGCGTGGCGCTGCTCGGGGCGCACGCGGTCGAGCCGTTCTTCCAGGGCGGGGGGTCGTCGTTCGTCGTGCCCGACCGCCTCACCTACCCCGCCGACGCGCTGCGCGCGGCGCTGCCGACCGGCTCGGTCGTGGACGTCGTCGCCGGGTCGCGGGTGCTGCGCAACCCGCCGGCCCTCGACCTGGCCCGCTGCACCGACCCCGTCACCGGGGCGCCCGGCGTCCGCCTCGAGTGGCTCGCGGCGGACGGCGCGGTGCGCCGCGCCGAGACCGCGGCGGCCTGGGAGGGCTGGTGCGCCGACGTCGGGCCCGACGACGCCACCCTGCGGCTCGCCGCGCGCGTCCGCACCGACGAGCCCGGCACCCACGAGCTCGGGGTGGGCACGGTGGGCGTGCACCGGGTGACGGTGGACGGCCGCGTGGCCTCCGCCGGCGACGTCGTCGTGGACGAGGACGTCATCCTCGCCTCGGGCCACAACCACCCGATCGCCGCGACCCTCGCCGTCGAGGGCGGGGGCAGCGCGCTGCTCGAGGCCGACCTGCAGGTGGTGCACCCCGTCGGCTACGACAGGTTCGTGCGCGGCGCGCTGGTGCACCGGCTGCCGGGGCCCACGGCCGAGGAGGAGCTCGACGCCGCGGCTGCCGCGGCCCGGGACGCCGACGTCGCCGTCGTCGTCGTGGGCACCACGCACGAGGTCGAGTCCGAGGGCTACGACCGCGCCGACCTCGCGCTGCCGGGCAACCAGGACGCGCTGGTGCGCCGCGTGCTCGCCGCCAACCCGCGCACCGTCGTCGTCGTCAACGCCGGCGCCCCGGTGCTGCTGCCCTGGTACGACGACGCGCCCGCCGTGCTGTGGGGCTGGCTGCCCGGCCAGGAGGCCGGCACTGGCCTCGCGGACGTGCTCACCGGCGTCACCGAGCCGTCCGGACGGCTGCCGTGGACCCTGCCGGCCCGCGCCGACGACGTGCCCGTGCCGCACGCGATCCCCGTCCGCGGCGTCGTCGACTACGCCGAGCGGCTCGACGTCGGCTACCGCGCCTGGGAGCGGCGCCTCGCCGCCGGCACCGGATCCGGTGCCGGGCCCGAGCCCGCCGCCCCGTTCGGGCACGGGCTGGGCTGGACGACGTGGGAGTACGAGGTGGCGGACCTCGCCGCCCCCGGGCTCGCCCCGGGCGACGCGGACGTCGCCGTGCACGTCACCGTGCGCAACACCGGCTCCCGGCCCGGGCGCGAGGTCGTCCAGGTGTACGTGACCCCGCCCGCGGGCACGGCCACCACCGACCCCGCGCGCCCCGTGCGCTGGCTCGGCGGCTTCGCCGTCGTCGACGCCGCACCGGGGGAGCGCGCCACCGCCGACGTGCGCGTGCCCCGCCGCGCCCTCCAGACGTGGGACGCCGCCGCCGGCGGCTGGACCACCCCGCCCGGCACCTACCGGCTCACCGCGAGCCGGTCGGTGCGCGACCCGCGGCGCGACGTCGACCTCGTCGTCGCGCCCGGCACCCAGTCCTGACCATCCAGCACCGATCACCCACCCATCGCCCCGCCACGGCGGCGGGGCTCGTGCAAGGAGGCACACCGTGAGAATCCGCAAGCTCAGCACGGCGGTCGCGAGCGCCGCGGTCGTCGCCATGCTGGCCGCGGCCTGTGGCGGCAGCGCCGGCGGGAACGACCCGTCCGCCTCGTCCGGCGGCGTCGGCACCGAGACCCTGACCGTCGGCATGCCCAACGGCGTGCAGACGGAGAACCAGTCGCCGTTCGCGACCGGCTCGTCCGCGCTCTCGCTCGGCTACGCGTTCGTCATCTACGAGCCGCTCATGATGCGCAACCAGGCCAAGCCGTCGGAGGACCCGGAGCCCTGGCTGGCCGAGAAGGTCGAGTGGAACGAGGACTACACGCAGGCCGTGATCACGCCGCGGTCGGGCGTGACGTGGTCGGACGGCGAGGACTTCACCGCCGACGACATCGCCTTCTCGATCCAGCTCCGCATCGACCACGAGGGCCTCAACGCGGCCGCGCTGCCGTACGACTCCGTCGAGTCGGACGGGAAGACCGCCACGGTGTCGTTCACGGCCCCGCAGTACGTCAACCAGTCCAAGCTGTACGACCTGCTCATGGTGCCCGAGCACCTGTGGAAGGACGTCGAGGACCCGACGACGTTCACCAACACCGACCCCGTCGGCACCGGCCCGTACACGCTCGAGTCGTGGACACCGCAGGCCGCGACCGTCAAGGCCCGCGACGACTACTGGGGAGGCCAGCCCAAGGTCCCGGAGATCCGGTACTCGTCGTACAACGACAACAACGCGCTCACCACGGCCCTCACCACCGGCGAGGCGCAGTGGGGCTGGACGTTCATCGCCGACTACGAGAACGTCTACATCGCGCAGGACCCGGAGCACTTCCACCAGTACGCGGCGGCCGGCCTCGGCATCGACGCGCTGTTCCTCAACAACGAGAAGAAGCCGTTCGACGACGTCGCCTTCCGCCAGGCGCTCAACATGGTCATCGACCGCCAGGAGCTGGTGGACGTCGCCACCTCGGGCGTCAACCCGCCGCTGACCAACGCCACCGGGCTGCCGCTGCCCGCCGGCGAGCCGTACCTCTCCGAGGCGTACGCGGACGCCGACCTCGCCGTCGACGTCGAGGGCGCCAAGGCGGTGCTCAAGGACGCCGGCTACACCTGGGAGGGCGAGAAGCTCGTCGACCCGGACGGCGAGAAAGTGACCTTCGAGCTCACCAACCCCGCCGGCTGGAACGACTACCTCACCGCGCTCGACCTCATCAAGAACGCGGCCGCGACGCTCGGCGTCGACGCCACCGTCAACCCCGTCAACCAGGACGGCTGGTTCGCCGACGTCGTCCCGCCGGGCGACTTCCAGGCCACGCTGCACTGGACCGACGGCGGCGCCACCCCGTGGGACATGTACGCCGACCAGTTCGACGGCGCGCAGTACAAGAAGCTCGGCGAGGCGGCCACGTGGAACTTCGGCCGCTTCCAGGACGACGCCGCCACGAAGGCGTTCGCCGAGTACGCCGCGGCCACCGACGACGCCGCGCGCCAGGCCGCGATGGACACCATCCAGCAGGTGTACGTGGAGCAGGTGCCGGCCATCCCCATCTGGTCGCGCCCGGCCACCGCGCAGTACTCGACCCTGAACTACGTCGGCTGGCCGTCGGAGGACGACCCGTACAACCAGCCGCAGCCCACCGGGGTCCAGGCGGCCCAGATCGTCATGCACCTGGAGCCCGCGTCCTGATGTCCCTCCACACCCCCACCCCCGGGGCGCCCGCCGGCGCCCCGGGGGGTACCCCCCGTACCGACCCCGGCGCGCCCGTGCTCGAGGCCGTCGGGCTCACCAAGCACTACCCCGTCAAGGGCGGCACTGCTGTTCGAGGCGCACGCCGGGGCAGCAGCCGCGGCGCCGTCGTGCACGCCGTCGACGGCGTGGACCTCGCGCTGCACGCGGGCCGCGTCGTGGCCCTCGTCGGCGAGTCCGGCTCCGGGAAGTCGACCGTGGCGCGCCTGCTCGCCCAGCTCCAGCCCGCCACCGCGGGCCGGCTGCTGCTCGGCGGCGCGGACGCCCGGGTGCGCGGGCGCCGGGCGTTCCGCCGCTACGTGAACCGCGTCCAGATGATCTTCCAGGACCCGTTCGCCTCGCTGAACCCCGTGCACCCCGTGCGGTACACGCTCACGCGGGCGCTGCGCATCCACCGCGGCCGGCTGCGCGGGCCGGAGCTGGAGCGTGCGCTCGCCGAGCTGCTCGAGCGCGTGCACCTCACGCCCGCCGAGCGGTACGTCGACAAGTACCCGCACGAGCTGTCCGGCGGGCAACGCCAGCGCATCGCCGTCGCGCGGGCGCTCGCGGCCGACCCGGAGGTGCTGCTGGCCGACGAGCCGATCTCCATGCTCGACGTGTCCATCCGGCTCGGGATCCTCAACCTGCTGGCCGACCTGCGCGACCGGCTGCACCTCGCGATCCTCTACATCACGCACGACATCGCGTCGGCCCGGTACTTCGCCGACACCACGCTGGTGATGTACGCGGGGCGGGTCGTGGAGGCCGGGGACAGCGAGTCCGTCACGCAGGACCCGAAGCACCCGTACACGCGGCTGCTCCTGGCGTCCGCCCCCGACCCCGAGAACCTCGCGGAGCGGCCCGAGGGCGCCCCGCGCGGCGAGCCGCCCAGCCTCGTGACGCCCCCGTCGGGCTGCCGCTTCCACCCCCGCTGCCCGTTCGCCACCGACCTGTGCGCCGCCGAGGCGCCGCCCCTGCTCGACGTCGGGCACGGGCCGGGCGGCGAGCCGCGGCAGGCCGCCTGCTGGGGGTACTCCGACCGCGCGGACGCGCCCGCCGTGCCTCGGACAGTGACGCCGACCGTGGCGCCGACCGTGCCGCCGACGGGAGGGGACGCATGAGGTTCGCGCTGCGGCGCGCGGTGTTCTACGTGTTCACCGCCTGGGCCGCCGTCACCATCAACTTCTTCGTGCCGCGGCTGCTGCCGGGCGACCCGGTCACCGCGCTCATGGGGCGCATGCAGGGCCGGATCGACTCGAACGCGGAGCAGTCGCTGCGCGTGCTCTTCGGTCTCGACCAGGACATGTCGCTGTGGGACCAGTACGTCCACTACTGGCAGATGCTGCTGCACGGCGACCTGGGCCTGAGCTTCACCCACTTCCCGACGCCGGTCGCCGACATCGTGGCGCAGGCCCTGCCGTGGACGGTCGGGCTGGTCGGCGTCGCCACGATCATCGCGTTCCTGCTCGGCACGGCCGTGGGCACCGGCATCGGCTGGCGCCGCGGCACCTGGGCGGACTCGCTGCTGCCGATCACGACGTTCTTCTCGGCGGTGCCGTACTTCTGGCTCGGCCTCATCGCCATCGCGGTCTTCGCCGTCAACCTGGGCTGGTTCCCGTCCAACGGCAGCTACGACCGCGGCATGGTGCCGTCGCTGAGCTGGGAGTTCGTCGGCTCGGTGATCTACTACGGCACCCTGCCGGCGCTGACCATCGTCGTGTCGTCGATCTCCGGCTGGATCCTCGGGATGCGCAACATGATGGTCACCGTCTCCAGCGAGGACTACGTCACCGTGGCGCACGCCAAGGGGCTGCCCGCGCGGGCGGTCGTCGTGGGGTACGCGGCGCGCAACGCGATCCTGCCGCAGGTCTCCAGCTTCGCCCTGGCCCTCGGCTTCGTCGTCGGCGGCACGCTCGTCATGGAGATGGTCTTCAGCTACCAGGGCATCGGCTACACGCTCTACCAGGCCGTCTCCACCCACGACTACCCGCTGATGCAGGGCTGCTTCCTCGTCATCACGCTGTCCGTGCTGGTCGCCAACCTCGTGGCCGACCTGGCGTACGCGGCGCTCGACCCCCGCACCCGGCAGGAGGGCTGACATGGCCACATCGACCACCGCGATCGAGGTCGCGGCACCCACGGGGGCGGACGACGTCGGGGAGGGCGTCGCGCGCCCCGGCCGGCGGCCCCGGCTGCTGTTCCTGCGCAACTCCAAGGCCCTGGTCGGCATCGTGATCCTCGTCTTCTTCGGGATCCTCGCCGTCGTCGGGCCGTGGGTCGCGCCGTACGACCCCAACCAGGTGAGCACCGCGCTGCTGCAACCGCCGTCGGGCGCGCACTGGCTCGGCACCGACCACACGGGGCGCGACATCCTGTCCCAGATCATCGTCGGCACCCGCGGGGTGCTCGTCGTCGGGCTGGTCGCCGGGCTCGGGGCCACCGTGCTCGGCGTGATCGTCGGCGTCACGGCCGGGTTCGTCGGCGGGCTGGGCGACGAGGGGCTCTCGGCGCTGTCCAACGTCTTCCTCGTCATCCCGCAACTGCCGCTGATCATCATCATCGCCGCCCAGCTGCCGAGCGCGGGCGGCATCACGGTGGCGCTCGTCATCGGCGTCACCGGGTGGGCGTGGGGCGCGCGCGTGCTGCGCGCCCAGACGCTGTCGCTGCGCAAGCGCGACTTCGTCGAGGCAGCGCGGGCCACCGGCGAGCGCACCTGGCGGATCGTCCTGGCCGAGGTGCTGCCCAACCTCACGGCGATCATCGCCGCAGGCTTCGTCGGCACCGTGACGTTCGCCGTCCTGAGCCAGGTGACCCTCGCGTTCATCGGCATCACGCCGGTGAGCGAGTGGAACTGGGGCACCATCCTGTTCTGGGCGCAGAACAACCTGGCGCTGCAGCGTGGCGCCTGGTGGTGGTTCGTCCCCGCCGGCCTGTGCATCGCCCTGCTGGGCATGGCGCTCACCCTGATCAACTTCGGCATCGACGAGCTGGTCAACCCGCGCCTGCGCAGCACGGGCATGCACGCGCGCACCCTGCGCCGCCGCGGCATCCGCCCGCGCGTCGGCTTCACCCCGGTGGTCCGGGACCAGTGGCGGGCCGCACGGCCCGGCGAGGAGGAACGATGAGCGAGCCCGTGCTGGAGATCCGCGACCTGCACGTGGACTACGGCTTCGGCGACGACCCGACGCACGTGCTGCGCGGCGTCGACCTCACCCTGCACCGCGGCGAGGTGCTCGGGCTGGCGGGGGAGTCGGGCTGCGGCAAGTCGACCCTCGCGTACGCGGCGACCCGGCTGCTGCCGCCGCCCGGCCTCATCACCGGCGGGGAGGTGTGGCTCACCGACCGCGAGGGCCGGCGCAGCGACGTCCTCGGCCTCACCGACGCGCAGCTGCGCGCCGCCCGCTGGCGGGACGTCGCCATCGTGTTCCAGGGCGCGATGAGCTCACTGAACCCGGTCTTCCGGATCGGGCGTCAGCTCACCGACGGCATCCGCGCCCACCGCCCCGGGCTGTCGGCCGGGGACCTCGAGGCGCGGGCGGCGGAGCTGCTGGAGATGGTCGGCATCTCCGCCGACCGGCTGCGGGCCTACCCGCACCAGCTCTCGGGCGGCATGCGGCAGCGCGTGATGATCGCGATGGCGCTCGCGCTGGAGCCGCAGGTGCTGCTCATGGACGAGCCGACGACGGCGCTCGACGTCGTCATGCAGCGCCAGATCCTCGAGCAGATCATGGAGCTGCGCGACCGGCTGGGGTTCTCCGTCGTGCTCATCACCCACGACGTCTCCCTGCTGGTGGAGGTCGCCGACCGCATCGCGATCATGTACGCCGGGGAGATCGTCGAGGAGGCCACCGCCTCGGAGGTGTACCGCAGGCCCCGGCACCCGTACTCCGCCGGGCTGCTCGGGTCGTTCCCGCCGTTGCACGGCCCGCGGCGCGAGCTGAGCGGCATCCCCGGTGCCCCGCCCGACCTGCAGCGCCTCGGCCCGGGCTGCCCGTTCGCGCCGCGGTGCCCGCACGCCATGGACGTCTGTCGCGACGTGCGGCCCGTGCTCGGCCCGCCTCGCACCGGCGAGGACCGCCGGGTCGCGTGCCACCTGCACGACGCCGACCTCGTCGCCGCGGGCGTCGGGGAGGGTTCGGGCGCGATCTCGGGCGTCGGCCTCCCGCCGGAGCTCGCCCGCTGACCTGCTGCCGGGCCGACCCGCCGTCCAGCAAGCGATCTGCCGCGTCATGGAGCTCCATGACGCGGCAGATCGCTTGCTGGAAGGTCGTGCGGACCGGGTGCTAGCGGGCATCCGCCCCGACCGGCGCGGCCGTGGCGGCGTCGGCCGCGGGCGCCTGCGGGTCCCGGCCGAGCAGGAGGGCGGAGAGCACGGCACCCACGAGCGCGATCGCGGCCGCGCCGACGAAGACGGCGGAGAACCCGTCGGTGAGGGCGACGACGTCGCCGAGGGCGGTCGCGCCCGCCGCGGCGCCGACGGCCGTCATCGCGGCCAGGCCGAGGGCCGAGCCCACCTGGTAGCTGGTGTTGACGATGCCGGAGGCCAGCCCGCCCTCGGCCGGCGCCGCGCTGGAGATGGCGGTGCCGAGCGACGGGATGAAGGCCAGGGACATGCCCAGCGCGGCGACGAGCGTCGCGGGCAGGACGTCGACGACGTAGCTGCCGTCGGGCCGCAACAGTGCCAGCCAGCCCAGCCCGGCGGCCAGCAGCACGAGGCCGGTCACGGTGGTGGCCCTGGTGCCGAACCGGGCGATGACGCGCGGCGCGAGCACCACCATGCCGAGCATGATCAACGCCGTCATGGGCACGAGCGCCGCGCCCGAGGCGAACGCGTCGAACCCGAGCACCTGCTGCAGGTAGAGGTTGAGGAAGAACCACATCGGGATCCACGCGGCGCCGAGCAGCAGCTGGGCGAGGTTCGCGGCGCCGAGCCGGGGCGTGCGGAAGATACGCAGCGGCACCAGGGGCTGGCGCCGCACCGCCTGGCTCACGACGAACAGGACCAGGAGCACCGCGGCCCCGGCCAGCACCAGCCAGGTCTGCGGGGCGGCCCAGCCGACCTCGGGGGCGCGGACGACGCCGTAGACGAGGGCGCCGATCCCGGCGGTGACGGTGAGCGCGCCGACCAGGTCGACGGAGCCGGACGCGCCCGTGCGGGCGGCGGGCAGGAGGCGCGGGGTCAGCGCCAGGACGACGGCGGCGACCGGCACGTTCAGCCAGAACACCCAGGGCCAGCTGAGGTACTGCGTGACGAGCCCGCCGAGGAAGACTCCGGCGGTGCCACCCGCGGGCGCCGCGGCGCCGTACACGGCGAGCGCCTTCGTGAGCTCGCGCGGGCTGGACCCGAAGACGGTCATGAGGAGGGTGAGGGCGGCGGGCGCGATCATCGCCGCGCCGACGCCCTGGACGGCCCGGCCGGCGAGCTCGGCGGGCACCGACCCGGCGGCGCCCGCGAGGACGGATCCGCCGAGCAGCACCACCCAGCCGAGGGTGAAGAGCCGCCGCGCGCCGAACAGGTCGGACAGCCGCCCGCCGAGCAGCAGCAGACCGCCGAACGCGACGACGTACGCGTTGAAGACCCAGGAGAGGTTGCCCTGGGAGAAGCCGAGGTCGTCCTGGATGCGGGGGAGGGCCACCCCGATGATCGAGGTGTCCATGATGACCATGAACTGCGCGGCGGCGATGAGCGCGAGAGCCCCGCCGCGTGCGGTGGTGGACATGAGGTTCCGTTTCCGGCTCGGGCCGTGACGGCCGGGCCTGAGGGGCTGGGCAAGATACCCCACCGGGGTATGGCGGAGAACGTAGCCTACCCCTGGGGGGTATGCAAGGGGTTGGTGAAGACCGCCGGCCTTCCCGAGCGGGGCAAGCTCTGTCTCTGGTCGCGCGAGCCCTACAGCACCCACACCAGGTGGGTCGGCTGCTGGATCGCCTGGTCGTGGAAGGTCGACGACGGGCGGCGGACGATCCGCGTACCCGGGTGATGCTGCAGGGCTCAGGGAGCAAGTCCTCCCTCAAGCTGCAGTACCTCCCCAAGGACCCCAACGTCCGGTCGGTCTTCTCCAACACGATCACCCTGCGGCGCCACGCCCCGTGACGCGAAAGAGGCCCCCACTCCGCGCATACGTTTCCGACACACCGGAGTAGGTAGCGTGGCCCCGTGCTCACGGAGACGCGCCCTCAGACGCCGCCGACCCCCTCGCAGGGGACGGCGGGCGTCGGCGCGCCGATCCTGCCGGTCGGCGCGTGGCGTGGCGCCCGCACCGTCCGTGAGGCGCGGACCGCTCCGCGCGTCGTCGCCGGTGCCGTGGCCGTGCTCGCCGTGCTCGGGGTGTGGCTCACCTATCGGTTCTTCGTCGGGACGACGGCGGGCCAGCGGGTCGACGAGCTCGCGTTCGGCGGCGCCACGTACGGCCAGGGCCGCCTCTGGCGGGTGGCCGAGCCGGTGCTCGACGTCGTGTCCGTGGCGTTCGTCGTCGCGGGCGTCGCGGTGGCGATACTCGTCGCCCTGGTGCGGCGGCGGTGGGTGCTGGCGCTGCAGGTCGCGGTGCTCGTGGGCGGGGCGAACGTCACCACCCAGGTCCTCAAGCACGGCATCCTCGACCGCCCCGAGCTGCTGCCCGGCTGGACCGGGCCCAACACGCTGCCCAGCGGGCACACCACCGTCGCGGCGTCGGTGTCGGTCGCGCTGCTGCTCGTGACGCCGCGAGCCTGGCGGCCGGTGGTCGCGATCCTCGGCGCCACGTACACGGCGGCCACAGGCGTCTCGACGCTCGTGGGCCAGTGGCACCGCCCGTCGGACGTCGTCGCCGCCCTGCTCGTCGTCCTGGCGTGGGGCGCGGCCGTCTGCGCCCTCACGCCCGCGTCGTCGACGGACGAGCTGCGGCGGCCGGGCGGGTCGTACGCGGCGCCCGGGTCGTACGTCGTCGCGGGCCTCCTGCTGCTCGCGTCGTCGGCCGGCGTCCTGGTCTCGGGCGGCACCCTCGTGGGCCTGGTCACGAACGGCGACCCGGTGCCGCTCGCGCCGGACCTCACCGCGTACGCGGCGGGCGCCGTCGGCGTGCTCGCCGTGACCGCGGCGGCGTTCGCCACCCTCCTCGTGCTGCGTCAGCTCACCGCGCAGCCCCGCCTCACGTCTCGGTAGAGTGCCGCCCGGCGGCCGTGTCGGGGAAGTGACGAGCAGATGTCGTACCGTGACATGACCGGTCGGCCGGCCACCATCTCCACCGCACCAGCACGCCGCCCGCACCGCCGCAGCACCAGGGAAAGCAGGAACGGATGCCCCAGCCACGCAAGCTCGTGATCGTCGAGTCGCCCACCAAGGCCCGCAAGATCCAGGGCTACCTCGGTGACGACTTCGAGGTCGAGGCGAGCGTCGGGCACATCCGCGACCTGCCGCAGCCGCGCGACCTGCCGACGGACATGAAGAAGGGCCCGTACGGCAAGTTCGCCGTCGACGTCGACAACGGCTTCGACCCCTACTACGAGGTGCACGCGGACAAGAAGCAGAAGGTCCGCGAGCTGAAGCGGGCTCTCAAGGAGGCCGACGAGCTCTACCTCGCCACCGATGAGGACCGCGAGGGCGAGGCCATCGCCTGGCACCTCATCCAGGAGCTCAAGCCCAAGGTGCCGGTCAAGCGGATGGTGTTCCACGAGATCACCCGCGAGGCGATCCTGCGGGCGCTGGAGAACACGCGCGAGCTCGACGAGGACCTCGTCGACGCGCAGGAGACCCGCCGCATCCTCGACCGCCTGTACGGCTACGAGGTGTCGCCGGTGCTGTGGCGCAAGGTGCGCCAGGGCCTGTCGGCGGGGCGCGTGCAGTCCGTCGCGACGCGGCTCGTCGTGGAGCGGGAGCGCGAGCGCATGGCGTTCGTCCCCGCCGACTACTGGGACGTCACCGGGCAGTTCGCCCCCACGACCGGGGACGACGAGGGACAGGCGTTCCGCGCCCGGCTCACGGGCCTCGGTGCGGACCGCGTCGCCGCGGGTCGGGACTTCGACGACCGCGGCCGCCTCAAGGTGCGGACCGGCGTCGTGCAGCTCGACGAGGCGGCGGCGACCGCCGTCGTCGCGGGGCTCGCCGACGCGGCGTTCTCGGTGCGCTCGCTCGAGACCAAGCCGTACTCCCGCAAGCCGGCCGCGCCGTTCACCACCTCGACGATGCAGCAGGAGGCCGGTCGCAAGCTCCGCATGAGCGCGCGCCAGGCGATGCGCACCGCGCAGGCGCTCTACGAGAACGGCTACATCACCTACATGCGGACGGACTCGCCGTCGCTGTCCGCGGAGGCGACCGACGCCGCCCGGCGGCAGGCGGCCGAGCTGTACGGCCCCGAGTACGTGCCGGGTGCCCCGCGCCTGTACGCGTCCAAGAACAAGGGGGCGCAGGAGGCGCACGAGGCGATCCGCCCCGCGGGCGACTCGTTCCGCACCCCCGCCCAGGTGGCGCGCGAGATCTCCGGCGACCAGTTCAAGCTGTACGAGCTGATCTGGAAGCGCACCGTGGCCTCGCAGATGGCGGACGCCAAGGGGTCGACGGCGTCCGTGCGGCTCGCGGCCACGCTGTCCGGCGCCGCGGGCGAGCTCGCCGGGCGCGACGTCGTGTTCTCGGCGTCCGGCACCGTCATCACCTTCCGCGGCTTCCTCGCCGCGTACGAGGAGGGCACGGACGTCGGCGACGCCGACGGCGCCGCGGCGTCGGGCAAGGACGCGCGCCTGCCGCGCATGGCCGAGGGCGACCCGCTGCGCGGCGACGACCTCGCCGCGGAGGGGCACTCGACCACGCCGCCCGCCCGCTACACGGAGGCGTCGCTGGTCAAGGCGCTGGAGGAGCTCGGCATCGGTCGCCCCTCCACGTACGCGGCGACCATCTCGACGGTGCAGGACCGCGGCTACGTCCGCACCAAGGGCCAGGCGCTGGTGCCCACGTGGCTCGCGTTCGCCGTCGTGAAGCTGCTCGAGGAGCACTTCCGCTGGCTGGTGGACTACGACTTCACGGCCGAGATGGAGGCCGACCTCGACCAGATCGCGTCGGGCAGCCGCGACCGCGTGGCTTGGCTGACGCGGTTCTACTTCGGCGACGGCTCGGGCGACAGCACGGGCTGGGGCCTGCACGAGCTGGTGGAGAACCTCGGCGAGATCGATCCCGTGGCGATCAACTCGGTCGAGATCGGCGAGGGCATCCGGGTGCGCGTCGGGCGCTACGGCCCGTACGTCGAGGACCTGGGCGCCGAGGTCGCGGAGGGGCAGAACCCGCCGCGCGCGTCCATCCCCGACGACGTCGCCCCCGACGAGCTCACCGTGGCGAAGGCGCGCGAGCTGCTGGCCGCGGGCGCCGAGGACGGCAAGGTGCTCGGCACCGACCCGGTGTCCGGGAACGAGATCGTCGCGAAGAACGGCCGCTACGGCCCGTACGTGACCGAGGTGCTCGACCTGCCGGAGATCGACCCGAGCCTGTCGGCGGCGGCGCAGAAGAAGGCGAAGGCCGCGCAGCCCAAGCCGCGCACCGGGTCGCTGCTGAAGTCGATGTCGCTCGAGACGGTGACGCTCGACGACGCCCTGAAGATCCTGTCCCTGCCGCGCGTGGTCGGCACCGACCCGGAGTCGGGCGACGAGATCACCGCGCAGAACGGCCGCTACGGCCCGTACCTCAAGAAGGGCACGGACTCGCGGACCATCGCGTCGGAGGAGCAGCTCTTCACGATCACGCTGGACGAGGCGCTGAAGATCTACGCCGAGCCCAAGCGCGGGCGCGGCGCCCGCGCGGCCACCCCGCCGCTGCGGGAGCTGGGCGACGACCCGACCAGCGGCAAGCCGATCGTCGTCAAGGACGGCCGGTTCGGCGCGTACGTCACCGACGGCGAGACCAACCGGACGCTGCCGCGCGACCTCACGCCCGAGAGCATCACTCCCGAGCGGGCGATCGAGCTGCTGGCGGAGAAGCGCGCCGCCGGTCCGGCCAAGAAGCGCACGACGACGCGCAAGCCCGCCGCGAAGAAGCCGGCGGCGAAGAAGTCCACCGCCAAGAAGTAGCGCCGGGCGGTGCTGTGAGCACGATTTCGGGGACTATCCGCGGTCGGATAGTCCCCGAAATCGTGCTCACACGGCTCGGGGCGGTCAGTCCTTGCGCTCGACGAGGTACACGTGGCCGTCGGGGCGCGTGACGCGCTGCAGCGAGCTGCGGAGCGCGGCGTCCCGGGCCAGGTCCTCGGCGCTGGGCGGGATCGGCGGCGTGCGCCGGATGGACGCGGGCCCGAAGAACCGCAGCAGGCTCTCGGTGACCTTCATGCCCCAGGTCCGGTCGTCGTCCTCGCGGCGTGCCATGAGACTCCCTCAACAAAACTTGGTGGGCCAACCATTGGTGCGCCAACTATATGCCGCCTCGTAGGGTGGGCGCATGGACCTGCCCGCCGACCCGCTGCGCCTCGAGGCGCAGGTGTGCTTCTCGCTGTCGGCGGCCGCCCGCGCGATGGTGTCGATCTACCGCCCGATCCTCGAGCCGCTCGGGCTCACCCACCCGCAGTACCTCGTGATGCTCGGGCTGTGGCAGGACGACCGTGCCGGCGCGACGACGACGGTCACCGGGCTCAGCGCCCGGCTCCTGCTCGACCCGGGCACGCTCTCGCCGCTGCTCAAGCGGCTCGAGCGGCAGGGGCTGCTGGAGCGGCGCCGGGGCGCCGGTGACGCGCGCGTCGTCGAGCTCCACCTCACGCCGGCCGGGCGCGCGCTGCGGGACCGGGCTCAGGAGGTGCCCGCGAAGGTGGTCGCCGCGAGCGGTCTGAGCCTGACGGAGCTGGAGCAGGTGCGCGACGTCGCGAACCGGGTGGTGGCGGCGTCCCTCGGCGCGCCTGCCTGACCGCCCAGGCCTCGGGCAACCATGCCCCGCGCAGGTGCCGGCGGTGGTTTCATGAGCGATGACCCGCACAAGGACGTGCGGAACCTGCCCAGAGGGGAAATCGCCCATGCTCCGTGCACGACGCAGAGCCACCATCCTCCTGAGCGGCGCGGGTGCGCTGCTCCTGACCGCCGCTGCCGCCGTACCCGCCGGCGCGGCCGCCGACCCGGACAACCTTCCGGGCGACGAGACCATCACCCTCCCGATCAACGACAGCGCCGCCGGCGGCACGTACGACCAGGACTTCGACCGCGCGTACTCGGGCGCGACGCCGGACGGCACGCCCGTGTACGTCTACGTGCCCGCGGGCACGCCGCTCGACGGCAGCGCCCCGACCGGGGTGGACAGCCTCGACCCGTCGTTCGACCACGCGCCGGACGACGAGTTCGAGCCGTGCGGTGAGCTCACCGCCGAGGACTTCACCCTCACCCAGGCGCAGATCGACTTCCTCGGCGACGAGCTGTCGAACCAGATCGTCGCCGTGGACGAGGAGCACTACGGCGAGATGGACGCGGCCGACCCGGCCCAGCCCGCGACGGACTCCCTGGTCATGGTCGTCTACAACGTCCAGGACGAGCTCTACTACGACTGCGAGCAGACCTCGTACACGGCCGGGTACTTCGCGCCCGACTTCATCGACTCGGTGGGCATGAACGCCATCGTGATCGACGCCTTCGACTGGCAGAACCGGCTCGGCGGCGCCGACGCGCCGTGGAACGACGACGACCCCGACAACGACCAGCCCGAGCTGTACGAGGGCGTCGTGGCGCACGAGCTGGAGCACCTGCTGCACAACTACTCCGACCCGGGCGAGCTGTCCTGGGTGGACGAGGGCCTCGCCGACTTCGCCGTCTTCCTCAACGGGTACGACGTCGGCGGCTCGCACCTCACCTACCACCAGGTGTTCTACGCCGAGACGTCGCTGACCCGCTGGGCCGGCGGGCTGGAGAACTACGGCGCCGCGTACACGTTCTTCCAGTACCTGTGGGAGCGCGCGGGCGGCAACGGTGACGGCACCTACACGCCCGACCTCACGTACGACGGCGCCGGCGGGGACCTGCTGATCCAGCAGATCTTCGCGAACCAGGCCGACGGCATGGACGGCGTGCAGGCGGCCCTCGACGAGTTCAACGCGGCCACCGGAGCCGACCTGCCGGACGTGGCGACGCTCTACCAGGACTGGGCCGTGGCCGTGTACCTCGACGACGAGGACAGCGACCTGTTCGACATCAAGGCCGTCGACTTCGGGGACCCGGCCTTCACGGACTGGACGATCGACATCGCGGACGACCAGTACTGGGAGGGCCGCGGCGCCAACCAGGGCGCCCAGCCGGACGCCAAGTGGGACCGGCGCGCGAACGGCCAGTCGCCCGTCGCCCTGCCCTACGGCATCCAGGTGGAGAGGTTCCGCAACCCGGGGCCGCGCGTCACCGTGGGGCTGGACGGCGAGGACACCTCCGAGGTGGCGCCGCACACCGGCGACACCCACTGGTACGGCGGGTACGAGAGCCAGTCGGACAACGTGCTCGACGTCGACACCGACGGCGCCGTGTCGAGCCTCGACTTCTGGACCTGGCACTTCATCGAGGAGGGCTGGGACTACGGCTTCGTCGAGGCGCAGGTGGGCGGCGAGTGGGTCACCGTGCCGCTCGTCGACGACGCGGGCACCACGGTCACGTCGGACGACGACCCGCACGGCAACAACACGGAGGGCAACGGCCTGACGGGCACGTCCGGCGGCGCGTACTTCGTGGACGAGCCGCAGTACGTGCACCTCACGGCCCAGCTGCCGGCGGGTGCCACCGACGTCCGGTTCCGCTACTCCACCGACGCGGCGTACCTCGACACCGGCTGGTTCGTGGACGACGTCGTCGTCGACGGCGGCGCCGCGGCGGTCTCGTCGGAGGCCGGGCAGTGGGTCGAGACCACCGGCGTCCAGGACAACAACTGGACCGTGCAGGTGGTCGCGTCGTGCGACCTCACCCCGGGCGTGACGGACTCGTTCGAGATCACGGACGGGGCGGGCAACTTCGTCTACCGGCTCACGGGTGACGAGATCTCCCAGACCGGCTTCGTGACGAAGTGCGCCAACGGCAACCAGCGCGACTTCGCGACGCTGGTGTCCAACCTGCCGACCGGCGACCTGACGTTCCTCGACGCCGGGTACGACCTGTCGGTGCGCAAGACGAAGTAGGCGCGGGCACCCGCGCAGCGGCGCGGACGAGGCGGGTACGGTGTCGGCCATGACCGACGTCACACCCGCCTCGTTCGCGCCCGGCCTCACCACCGACGACCTCGCCGGGACGGTGCCGGACCCCCGGACCGCGCCGGCCGTGCGCTGGGGCGTGCTCGGCGCCGGCAACATCGCCGGGTCGTTCTCCGACGGCGTCCGCGAGCACACCGCGGCGTCCGTCGTCGCCGTCGGCTCGCGCGACCTCGCGAAGGCGGAGGCGTTCGCGGCGGCCCACGCCCCGGGGGCGCGGGCGCACGGCGACTACGACGCCCTGGTGACGGACCCCGACGTGGACGTCGTGTACGTCGCGACGCCGCACAGCCACCACCACGAGCACGCGCTGCTGGCGATCCGGGCGGGCAAGCACGTGCTCGTCGAGAAGGCCTTCACCCAGGACGCGGCGCAGGCGCGCGAGGTGCTCGACGCCGCGCGCGAGGCCGGCGTCTTCGTCATGGAGGCGATGTGGACGCGGTTCCTGCCGCACGTCGCGGCCCTGCGCGGCGTGATCGCGCGCGGCGAGATCGGTCGCGTGGTCGGCGTCATCGCGGACCACGGCCAGCAGTTCCCCTTCGACCCGGCCCACCGCCTCTACGCGCCGACGCTGGCCGGCGGCGCGCTGCTGGACCTCGGCGTCTACCCCGTCTCCTTCGCCCACGACCTGCTCGGCGCGCCCGAGACCGTCACCGCCGTCGGGGCGCTCACCGACACGGGCGTGGACGGCCAGATCGGCATGGTGCTCGGCTACCCGGGCGGCACGCAGGCCACGCTGTCCACCACGCTGTGGGCGCGCACCGCCAACACGGCCGTGATCTCGGGCACCGAGGGGCGCATCGAGGTGGCGCGCACGTTCTACGCGCCGACGTCGTTCACGGTCGAGCGGCACGACGGCGCGACCTGGACGTACGACGGCTTCCGCGGCGAGGGCAAGCAGTACCAGGCCGCCGAGACGGCGCGCCGGATCGCGGCGGGGGACGTCGAGAGCCCGCGCATGTCGTGGGACGGCACGCTCGAGGTCATGCGCACGATGGACGACGTCCGTCGTCAGGTGGGCGTCGTCTACCCGGGGGAGTGACGCCGGGCCCGGCGGGACCGGTCAGCGCACCTCGCCGGGCACGAGCCGACGCCCGGAGACGTCGCTGGGCGTGATGCGGATCCACACGGTCTTGCCGTCATCGACGTAGGTGACGAGCCCCGTCGCGCGGGCCTCGTCCAGGTCGGCGTCGCGCTCCAGGACCTGCGCGCGGCCCTTGACCACGACGCTCCACGCCGCGTCGTCGCCGAGCTCATCGGCCTCGAACGCGACCCGGGGGCTGATCGTCACCTCGGCGAGCTTGGTGCCGGGCTTGGTGCGCAGGAAGATGCGCTGGCCCGAGACCGCGAAGCTGACGGGGAAGATCTCCGGCTCGCCGGCCACCGACGTGGCGAGCCGGCCGAGCTTCTGACCTGCGAGCAGCTCCCAGCTCTCCTCCTCGGTGAGCACGGTCTGGGACGGGAGAGACGGGGTGGACATCGAACCTCCTGCAGGGGTGTCGGTCGCGGGTCTTCGTGCCTCCATCGTCTCTCCGAGCAGCCGAGCCCGCCCCTGCGGACGGGTGTGTGAGTGGTCACGGATAGGGTGTCCGGAGTGAGCAGCGCACCCGGGTACTTCGTCTCGTTCGAGGGCGGCGACGGCGCCGGCAAGTCCACGCACGTGCGCCTGCTGGGCGACTGGCTGCACGAGGTCACCGGGCGTGAGGTGGTCGTGACGCGGGAGCCTGGGGGCACCGAGCTGGGCGTCACGCTGCGCCGGGAGGTGCTGCACGGCGAGGACCTGGACCCGCGCACCGAGGCGCTCCTGTACGCGGCGGACCGCGCCCACCACGTCGCGACGGTGGTGCGGCCGGCGCTCGAGCGCGGGGCCGTCGTCGTGACCGACCGCTACCTCGACTCCTCCGTGGCGTACCAGGCCGGGGGCAGGGAGCTGTCCGAGGAGGAGATCGAGGCGCTGTCCCTCTGGGCCACGGCCGACCTGCTGCCCGACGTCACGGTGCTGCTGGACCTCGACCCGCTGGTCGGGGCCGCCCGGCTGTCGGGCGAGCCGGACCGGCTGGAGCGGGCGGGCGACGAGTTCCACCGCCGCACGCGCGAGACGTTCCTGCGCCGGGCCGCGGCCGACCCCGAGCGCTGGGTCGTCGTGGACGCCTCCGTGAGCCTGGACGACGTGCAGGCGCAGGTGCGCGTCGACGTCGCCGCCCGCCTCGACCTCACCCCCGTGGTCGAGGAAGCCGCGGCGGTGCGGGACACGTCCGGGGAGGGCCTCGAGTGAGCGTGTGGGACGACGTCGTCGGACAGCCGGACGCCGTCGCGACCCTGCGCCGCGCGGCCACCGACCCGGCCGCGATGACGCACGCGTGGCTGCTCACCGGCCCGCCCGGCTCGGGCCGGTCGGTCGCGGCGCGGGCGTTCGCGGCGGCGCTGCAGTGCGACGGTCCGCAGGACGGCACGCCGCCTGTACCACGAGGTTCGAGAAGCGGCGGTGGGTGTGGTGAGTGTCAGGCGTGCACGACGACGCTGGCGGGCACGCACCCCGACCTCACCGTCGTCGCCACGGACAAGGTCGTCATCACCATCGACGAGGTGCGCGACCTCATCATGACCGCGGCGCGCACGCCGTCGTCGGGCCGCTACCGCGTGATCGTCGTGGAGGACGCGGACCGGATGGCGGAGCGCACCACCAACGTGCTGCTCAAGGCCATCGAGGAGCCCCCGCCGCACACCGTCTGGGTGCTGTGCGCGCCGAGCGCGCAGGACGTGCTGCCCACCATCCGGTCCCGCTGCCGGGGCGTCGTGCTGCGCGTGCCGCCGGCCCAGGACGTCGCGGACCTGCTGGTGCGCCGCGACGGCATCGACCCGGCGCTCGCGCTCACGGCGGCACGCGCCGCGCAGTCGCACGTCGGGCTCGCCCGCCGGCTCGCGCGGGACGCCGACGCGCGCGAGCGGCGCGACGCCGTGCTCGAGATCGCGCGGCGCATCCGCGGCGTCGGCGACGCCGTCCTCGCGGCGGGGGAGCTGGTGGACGTCGCGAAGGCCGAGGCCCTGGCGGCCACGGCCGAGCGCGACGCGGTCGAGAAGGCGGAGCTGATGCGCGCCCTCGGCGTGCAGGAGGGCGACACCCTGCCGCCCCGGCTGCGCTCGCAGCTCAAGCAGCTCGAGGACGACCAGAAGCGGCGCGCCACGCGCCGCCAGCGCGACGTGCTGGACCGGTCGATGGTGGACCTGCTGTCGCTGTACCGGGACGTGCTCGTGGTGCAGCTGGGCGCCACGGTCGACCTCGTGAACGCCGAGCACGACGGCGCGGTGCGCGCGCTCGCCGCCGACTCGACCCCCGAGCAGACGATCCGCCGGATGGACGCGATCGGCGTCGCGCGCGAGCGGCTCGAGGGCAACGTGGCGCCGCTCCTGGCGCTCGAGGCGATGGCCGTGGCGCTCCGCCCGCAGGGGTGACCGCCCCGCGCGTGTATCAGCGGTGACAGTTGCCTCATCACCCCTTCATGCGGTGAGGTGTTCCGCGGCGGGGGCCATGGTGGCCCCTCGACCAGACTGGGGGTTGGCATGAGGATCCTGCTGCTCGTCTCGGCGTTCAACGGGCTCACACAGCGCGTGTGGGGGTACCTGGCGGACCGGGGCCACGACGTGGGCGTCGAGCTGGCGCCGGCGTTCGGCTCGCCGGAGGAGCTCACGGCGCGCGTCGAGGAGATCGGCCCGGACCTGATCCTCGCGCCGTTCCTCAAGCACCGGGTGCCCGAGGACGTCTGGCGGCGCTGGACCACCGTCGTCGTGCACCCCGGCCCGGTGGGGGACCGCGGTCCCTCCTCCCTGGACCACGCCATCCTCGACGGCCGCGACCGCTGGGGCGTGACCGCCCTGTCCACCGTGGAGGAGATGGACGCGGGCCCCGTGTGGGCGACGTCGACGTTCGCGCTGCCCGAGACCCCGATCGCCAAGAGCGCCCTGTACAACGGGCTCGTGGCCGACGCCGCGCTGGCGTGCGTCGAGGAGGTGCTGCGCAAGGTCGCGGCGGGCGAGGAGCCGACGCCCGCCGACCGCCTCGAGCGGGAGGTGCCGGGCACCGGCGAGCTGCCGCTGCTGCGCCGGGTCGCGTTCGAGCTCGACCTGACCCGCCCCGCCGCCGAGCTGGCGCGCACGATCGCCGCCGCCGACGGCGCGCCGGGCGCCCCCGTGACCCTGCAGGGTGCGCGGTTCTGCCTCTTCGACGCGGTCGCCGTCCCCGAGCCCGTGAACGCCGACGCCGAGCCCGGCACCCTCGTGGGCCGCGACGAGGACGCCGTGGCGATCGCCACCGGCGACGGCACCCTGTGGGTCGGGTACGCCGCCACGCTGGCCGAGAAGCGCGGCGTCAAGCTGCCCGCGGCGTGGGTGCTCGACGTCGCCGGGGTGCCGTTCCGCCCCGCGCCCGCCGCGCTGGCGGAGTCCGTCTACGAGCGCGACGGGGACGTCGGCTACCTGACGATCCGGTCGTACAGCGGGGCCATGCACACCCAGCAGTGCCGCCGCCTCACGACCGCGGTCGAGAAGGCCCTGACGGAGGACACGCGGGTGCTCGTGGTGCGCGGCACGGAGCACGCGTTCTCCAACGGCATCCACCTGGGCGCGATCGAGGCCGCAGCCGACCCGGCCGCGGAGGCGTGGGACAACATCCGCGCCATCGACGACCTGTGCGAGGCGATCGCCGCGGCCGACCAGCTCACCGTCGCCGCCTTCACGGCGAACGCGGGGGCGGGCGGCGTCATGGCCGGGCTGTGCGCGGACGTCGTCGTCGCGCGCGACGGCGTGGTCCTCAACCCCTACTACGACATGGGCATCTTCGGCTCCGAGCTGCACACGTGGACGGTCGCGTCCCGGCTGGGCGAGGTCGACGCCGACCGGCTGCTCAGCGCCAAGCTGCCGGTGTCGGTCGCGGAGGCGGCGCGCGTGGGCCTCGTGGACGCCGTCGGCCCGCGCGACCCGGAGCGGTTCGCCGGGTGGCTGGCCGACCGTGCTGCCGCGCTCACGACGCCCGAGGGCCGGGCGGAGGCCGTCGCCGCCGCCGAGGTGCGCGCGCCGCGCCGTCCGCTGTCGTACTACCGCACGATCGAGCTCGCGGAGATGGCGCGCGACCTCTTCGACGACCGGCGCGGCTTCGCCGCCAAGCGGCGCGACTTCCTGCGCAAGGCGGCCCCGCTGGAGACGCCGGAGCGGTTGCGTTTCGCGGACGTCCGCGAGACGGTCGCCGGGTGACCGACCGCGCGTTCCGTGCCCTCCGCGGCCCGCTGCTCGCGGGCGCCGCGGCCGCCCTCGCCGTGCTCGTGACGGCCTGCGCGTCCGGCGGTGCGCCCGGCGGCGGGGCGTCGTCGGGGACCTCCTCGTCGGCGCCGCCGTCGCCGTCGTCGAGCCCGTCCGACAGCCCGTCGACGAGCCCCGCACCCACCGGCGACGCCGCGGCCCCGGCGCCGGGGGAGCACGTGCGCGGCCTGCCCGCCGGCGCGGAGGGGACGTTCGACAGCCCCGCCGGGGCCGCGTGGTCGCCGGACGCCGGCGTGCTGCTGGTCGTGACGTACGGGTCGAGCTCGTGCCCCCTGCTGGCCGAGGCGCGGGCGGACTGGGACGACACGGGCGAGACCCTCGACGTCGGCATGGTGGAACCGGACCCCGGCCGCGCGTGCACCATGGACTACGCGCCGACGACGAGCGCCGTCGCCGTCCCGGCCGACGCCGACGCCGGGACCCCCGTGACGGTGCGGCTCGGCGACCTCGGCGAGGTCGAGGTGGCGCCGCGCGCGACGGACGGCGAGGCGGGTCCGGTCGCCTGGGTGCCGGCCGCGGGCTGACCGCGTCGGGGAGGGACCCGCGACGACGGTAGGTTGGGCGGGTGATTTCCGACGAGCGCCGCCCGACCGCCCGCCGCACGACCTCCAGCAGCCCGAGTCTCCGCCGTTCGAGCGTGCGCCGGCCGGGCCTGCGCGGCGCCGTCGTCGCCGTCGTCGCCGCCGGGGCCGTGCTGCTCGCCGGGTGCACGGCGCCGGCCAAGGAGCAGTCGCCGGTGGGCTCGGCGTCCGGGCCGGCCGCGTCGCAGGCCCCGGAGGGCTTCGAGCAGTACTACGGGCAGGCGCTCGAGTGGGAGGACTGCGAGGACGGCCTCCAGTGCGCGACGGCGTCGGCGCCGCTGTCCTGGCAGGACGCGGAGGCGGGCAGCATCGAGCTGTCGCTGGTGCGCAACCCGGCCGACGGCAAGGTCCCGGAGGGCTCGCTGCTGGTGAACCCCGGCGGGCCGGGCGCGTCCGGCGTGGACTTCGTGCGCAGCGACGCCCAGGGCGACGGGTCGGTCTTCGGCAAGAGGCTGCAGGACGCGTTCGACATCGTCGGATTCGACCCGCGGGGCGTGCAGCGCTCGACGCCGGTGACCTGCTTCGACGACGCCCGCAAGGGCGAGTCGCTCGCCAAGGACTTCGACCGCAGCACCGACGCGGGCCTCCAGGCGATGGCGGACGAGTACGAGGCGTGGAACGCGGCGTGCGCCGAGAACTCGGGCGAGGTGCTCGGCCACGTGGACACGCAGAGCGCGGCCCGCGACATGGACATGCTGCGCGCGGTGCTGGGCGACGACGCCCTGCACTACCTCGGCTTCTCGTACGGCACCCAGCTCGGCGCCACCTATGCGGGGCTGTTCCCGGACCGTGCCGGCCGCCTGGTGCTCGACGGCGCCATCGACACCTCGCTCAGCTCGGAGGAGATCTCCCACGGGCAGGCCGTCGGCTTCGAGAACGCGCTGCGCGCCTACGTGAAGGACTGCCAGGCGGGCGCGGGCTGCCCGCTGAGCGGGTCGGTGGACGACGGGATGCGGCAGATCCGGCAGGTGCTGGACCACGCCTACGAGCGGCCCTACCCCACCTCGACCTCCGACCGCACGGTCACGCAGAGCCTCGCGTTCTACGGCATCGCGGTCACGCTCTACAACCAGGGCAGCTGGCCCGCCCTCACGCAGGGCCTGGACGAGGCGATCAACCAGGGCACGGGCGACGTGCTGCTCTACCTGTCCGACCAGTACTTCGACAGGAACGCCGACGGCAGCTACTCCTCGAACTCCGAGGAGGCGATGCGCGCCGTGAGCTGCCTCGACGACCGCGCCACGACCGACGTCGAGCAGATGCGGGCCGACGCCGCCGCCATCGAGGAGGACGCGCCCACGATGGGCTCGTTCTTCGGCTACGGCGGGCTGACGTGCGCCGGTGCGGAGTACCCCCAGGTGGAGCAGGAGTTCGACCTGAACGCGAAGGGCGCGCCGCCGATCCTCGTCGTCGGCACCACCAACGACCCGGCCACCCCGTACGTGTGGGCCGAGGGGCTGGCGGACACGCTGGACTCCGGCGTGCTGCTCACCTACGAGGGCGAGGGGCACACGGCCTACCAGCCGTCCCGGACGTGCGTGGCGGACGCCGTCGAGTCCTACCTCGTGGACGGCGACGTGCCGGCCGACGGCACCACCTGCTGAGGGTCGGGGTCAGGCCGCGACCTCGGCGGGGCGCCTCGCGCGCACCCAGTGCCGCAGCGCGAGCACGCCCAGCACGGAGATGACGACGAGCCCGACGACGTAGAACACGGTGGACCAGGTGGAGGCGTTGTCCGCCGCGACCGGCAGCAGCTGGCCGTAGGCGAGCTCGTAGTGCACCCCGCCCGTGACCTTGAGGGCGAGGTAGGCGGAGATGAAGCCCATCGAGTCCCACAGGGCGTGCAGCGCGACCACCGTGAGGTAGGCGAGCAGGACGCCGCCTGTGAAGCGGTACCTGCCTGCCGCCGACGCCGCGCCGAAGATCGCCGCGCCCAGGATCGCCGTCCACAGCACGTGCCCGACGGGCGTCAGCAGGCCGCGCACCGCCTCCGTCTGCAGCAGGGCGTTGAGGTCGATCTGCCCCAGGCGGGTGAGGCTCGCGTTGAACGCGTACCCCGCCGACTCGAAGGCCGCGAACCCGGCGCCGACCGTCGCGCCGAGCAGGGCGCCCTTGAGCCCCGTCTTCTCGGCCACCCGCGCCCCCACCACGAGGAACACCGCGATCTTCACGGCCTCCTCGATCGCGCCCACGCCCACGTAGATCCACAGCGACGGCGACAGGTGCGACTCGAGGATCGACGCGCCCAGCACGCCGAAGATGCCGCCGAAGAAGAACGCGCCCAGCAGCAGCATGATGTCGATCGAGCCGTGCGCCTTCTCCACGACGAACAGCACCACGCTGAACGGGACGAGGAAGCTGCCCAGCAGGATCACCGTCGGGATGAGGTTCGAGTTCTGCGTGCTGAACGTCACGGCGGCGGTGACGGCCCACAGCAGGATGCCGAGGACGAGCGTCTTCCACCACCACCCTCGGCCCGTGGTGATGACCGTGCTCTGCGACGTGGAGGGGTGCATGAGCACGAGTATGCGGAGGTCAGCGTGGCCTGTCGCGCGGAAGCCGGGCCTCCCGGCGTCCGCGTTTTGGAGCAGGGCCCGCGCGTCAGGTACTGTAGGCGCGCTCGTTGATCCGGTTCCACGCCGGTGCACGGCACGCCGCCTTAGCTCAGTCGGTAGAGCGATTCACTCGTAATGAATAGGTCATCAGTTCGATTCTGATAGGCGGCTCACCTCACGAAGGCCCGGAACCTCGCGGTTCCGGGCCTTCGTCGTTCCCGCGGCGGTCAGCGCACGGGCGCGCTGCTGCGGCCCTGCGCCCGGCCGCTGAGCTCGGCGTCGAGGGTCTCCTGCGCGACGCGCATCTGCTCGGCGTACTCCGGCTGCTGCAGGCGCTGCCAGACGACGTCGTCGGGCACGTCCTCGACGTGGCTCACGACCCACCAGACGTTGCCGAACGGGTCCTTGATGCGGCCGCCGCGCTGACCGAAGGCGCTGTCGGAGAGGTCGGTGACGACGTGCGCGCCCGTCGCGAGGGCCTTCGCGAACGTCGCGTCGGCGTCGGGCACGAAGACGCGCAGCAGGCTGGGCATGGCGGGCCACTCGGGCCGGCGGTCGAACGCGAGCACGACGGTGTCGCCCACGCGGGTCTCGCCGTGGCCGATCGAGCCGTCCTCGGTGGCGACCCGGCCGATCTCCTCGCCGTCGAACACCTCCGTGACGAAGTCGAGGAAGGCGCCGGTGTCGTCGGTGACGACCCACGGGGCGACGCTCGTGTAGCCCTCCGGGGCGGTGCTCTGACGTGCGGTCATGGTGGTCTCCCGTCGCGGTGCGTGTGCTGACACGCTCACGGTAGGGACGAAAGAGGACCGTTCCTGTCCGCGATCGAGGAGAGGATGTCGCCATGACCGGACCCACCTCGCGCGTCCTCGCCCTGCTGTCGCTGCTCCAGACCGCCCGCTCGTGGTCGGGCCGCGAGCTGGCGCAGCGTCTCGAGGTCACCCCGCGCACCGTCCGCCGCGACGTCGACCGGCTGCGCGAGCTGGGCTACCCCGTCGAGGCCGCGCTCGGCGCCCACGGCGGGTACCACCTGGTGTCGGGCACCTCGATGCCGCCCCTGCTCCTGGAGGACGACGAAGCCGTCGCCGTCGCGCTCGGGCTGCGCACGGTCGCCGCGCAGGGCCTCCCGGGCCTCGAGGACGCCGGGGTCCGCGCGCTGGCCAAGCTGAGCCGGTCGCTGCCGTCCCGGCTCCGGCACCGGGTGCGGACGCTCGGCGCGAGCGCCATGACCTGGGAGCGCCCGGCCGGAGGACCCGTGGACCCCGACGTCCTCACCGTGCTGGCCGGGGCCGCGGCGAACCGCGAGCGGGTCCGCCTGACCTACGAGTCCCGCGACGGCCGGCGCGGGCCGCGGCACGTCGAGCCGCAGCAGCTCGTCGCCGTCCGGCGACGCTGGTACCTGGTGGCGTTCGACGTCGACCGGGACGACTGGCGGACGTTCCGCGCCGACCGGGTCAGTGACCCCCGCGCCACCGGGGCGCGGTCGCGCCACGAGCTGCAGCCCGCCGACGTCCCCGCGCACCTGGAGCAGGCGGAGGCCGCGATGGCGCCGACGTGGCGGGCCGACGTGACCCTGCGCCTGCCCCTCGACGTCGCCCGGGAACGCCTGGGCGATCATCTCGGCGACGGCACGCTCGTGCCCGACGGCGACGGCACGCGATGGCGCAGCACCCCCGACACGGTCGAGTGGCTCGCGCTGCGGCTGCTGGCGGCCGGGTGCGGCTTCGTCGTGCACGGGCCGCCCGAGCTGCGCGCGCACCTCGACGCCGTCCACGAGCGGACGCGGCCACCGGGCACTTGAGGCACGGCCGGCACGCTCGCGCCGTGACCTCAGACCTGGCCGCGCGACGACGTCGGCCGGTAGGCGGTGCCCAGGCCGCCGGAGATGGTGGCGAACAGGCCGGCGACGGCGCCGCCCACGGCGGTGACGGTCTGGGCGGACCCGGGGGCCACCGCGGCGGTGATGGTGGACGCGGCGGTGGCGAGCGCGCCGACCACGAGGGCCACCACGTACGCGTACGTGCGCAGGCGCGGCGACACCGTGGCGTGGCCGGTCGGGCCGACGACCACCGGCGGCTCCGTCGCGGCGGGGGCGGGCGTCGGGACCGTCGCGGCGGAGGTCGGGGCAGCCGTCGTCGGGGTGGTGACGGATGCGTCGATCGCGGACATCGATCGTCTCCTCGTGGTGCGTCGGGCCGGGCGTACCGGCCCCTGCTTGGAACGACGTGCGTGGCGGCGGTCTGATACCGCGCGCCGGGGCACCACGTCGTGCTCGCCGACATCGAGGCCGGGAACACCGCGTCCGTCCGGCTGCACGGGTCCCGCGGGTTCACCCGCGCCGGTGCTCCTGCGACACGGTCGGAGGGAATCCGGACGACTCGTGCTGTCCGGTGTGCCGCCACCACATCGTGAGCACCGCCTCGGCCGGCGCCCCGCCCAGGGCGCGGTACCCGTGCCGGGAGCCTGCCGTCCACCGCAGGGCCTCGCCGACGCCGAGCTCGACGGCGGCGTCGAGAGGGCCGACCTCGGCCCGGCCGCGGGTGACCAGCAGGTGCTCGGTCACGTGGGCGCCGTGCGCCTCCGAGCGGTGCATCGGGCCGGGGTCGAGGCGGAGCGCGAAGACCTCCACCGTGACGTCGTCCTCCTGCGTGGCCGCCAGCAGCCGGGTGTGGATGCCGGGGGCGGACACCTCGGCCCCCGCCTGCTCGGCGAGCAGCCACGACATCGGGACGTCGAGGGCGCCGGCGAGGGCGTAGAGGGTGGAGAGGTTCGGGTTGCGGGAGCCGGCCTCGATCTCCGACAGCGAGCCCTTGCCGATCCCTGCGGCCCGGGCGAGAGCCCCCAGGGAGAGGGATCGGACGGCGCGCGCGGAGGTGAGGCGCTCGCCGATGAGCGCCGAGAGCTCGGTGGATCGCATGCCGCCCAGCCTAGTGTTCTGTTTGCGGAACGTTGCGGTGCGGGCCTACCGTTCCGTTCGTGGAACGTTCCCTCGCGCAGCCCGTCGGCGTCGGGATCGTCGCCGCCCTGGTCGGCTTCACCAGCTCGTTCGCCGTGGTGGTCGCGGGCCTGACGGCAGTCGGAGCCACGGCGCAGGAGGCGGCGTCCGGCCTCCTCGTGCTGTGCGTCGTCCAGGGGATCGGGATGATCTGGCTGAGTCGCCGCCATCGCGCGCCCCTGACGCTGGCGTGGTCCACGCCCGGCGCGGCCGTGCTCGCGAGCGCGGGCGCGGTCGCCGGCGGGTGGCCGGCCGCCGTCGGGGCGTTCGTCGTGTGCGGCGCCCTGATCGGGCTCACCGCAGCATGGCCCGCGCTCGGCCGGCTCGTGGCCGCCATCCCCGTGCCCGTGGCCCAGGCCATGCTCGCCGGGGTGCTGCTCTCGCTGTGCCTGCAGCCGCTCGTCGCGGTCACGACGGCCCCGCTGCTCGTCGGCCCGGTGATCGCGCTGTGGCTCCTCCTCGCACGGCTCGCGCCGCGGTGGGCCACGCCGGCCGCCTTCGGGCTCGCCGTCGTCCTGGTCCTGGTGGTCGTCGTCACCGGGGGCGGGACGCTGGGCCTGCGGCCGCCCGCCCTCGTGCTGACGGCGCCCGAGCTGACGCTGCCCGCGGTCGTGGGGCTCGCCCTCCCGCTGTACGTCGTGACGATGGCGTCGCAGAACGTGCCGGGGGTCAGCGTCCTGGCCTCGTTCGGCTACGCGGTTCCCTGGCGGGAGACGCTGCTGGTCACCGGGGCCGGCACGGTGGTGGGGGCGTTCGCCGGCGGCCACGCCGTCAACCTCGCCGCGATCACCGCGGCGCTCCCGGCGTCGGCCGAGGCACACCCCGACCCGCGACGTCGTTGGGTCGCGACGCAGAGCGCCGGATGGGCCTATCTGGTGCTCGCTGGCCTGTCGCCGCTGGTCACGGCGCTCGTCGCCGCGGCGCCGGCGGGGGTGTTCGAGGCGGTCGCGGGCCTCGCGCTGCTCACCACCCTCGGCGCCGCGCTCGCCGCGGCCCTCCGCGACGAGTCCTACCGGGTCGCGGCGACGGCTACGTTCCTCACGGCGGCCAGCCCCGTCGTCGTGCTCGGCGTCGGGTCGGCCTTCTGGGCGCTGGTCGTGGGCCTGGTGGCCTGGGCGCTGCTCACCCCGTGGTCGCCGCGCGGCGAGCGGGATGCTGGCGGCGCGGCCGCCGGAGGACGACAGTGGTGGTCATGGCGAGCAACGAGGTGAAGTTCAAGATCGACGTCCCCACCGAGCTGGAGGGAGGGGTCCCGGCGGACTTCGCGTCGCTGTGGCACACGTCGACGTCGTTCGTCATCGACTTCGTCGCGGCGACGAAGCCGCCGCAGCCGGTGACCGACCCGGACTCGGGGGCGGTCACCGGCCGCGTGGTGCCGGGAAGGGTCGTCTCGCGGGTGCGCATCCCGCCGCAGCAGGTGTTCGAGCTGGCGCGGGCGCTCACCCAGCAGCTCGACGCGTGGGAGCGCGAGACGGGGCAGAAGACGGGGGAGTGATCCTCAGAGCGCGCGCTCGGGCCGGGCGAGGATGCCCGGCACGAGGCGGGCGCTGAGCGCCGCGGCGCCGCGGACGGCGAGGAACCCGAGCGCGAACACGGCCAGCGCGGTGACGATCGCGACCGGGTTGACGAAGACCGCCATCCCGACCAGCGGGAACAGCAGCACCGCCGCGCACAGCGCCGAGCCGCCCGCCACCATCCACAGTGCCGACATCACGGCGCGCCGCGAGGCCTCGCTCATCACGTCCCGCGGCACGCCGAGGCGGTCGAGCGAGACGTGCACCGCCGCGCGGTCGAGGGTCGACGCCGCCTGGTTGATGCCCACCGAGCACGCGACCATGAGGAACGACACCGCTACGGTGACGAGGACGCCGGTCGAGACGTCCTGCATGAGCCACCGCTCGCTCGCATCCATCCCGTCGGTCGAGGTCATGCTGGTCATCGCGAGGCCGACGGCCCCGAAGACGCCGACGAAGCTGGTCATCGCCACGCCGCTCACCTGCCGCCAGGCCGCCTTCGGGTCCTCGAGCACCATGCGCGCGGCCAGCAGTCGCGGCACGGTCTGCGCCCTGCGCGCCTGGCGCCGCGCCCGCACGCGCACGAACCACGGGCCCAGGGCGTCGAGGGCGAGCAGCATCCCCCCGAAGATCGCGGCCAGCGTGGCGATGATCGCGACGATCCCGCCCATCTCCCCGAGCACGCCCAGCACCTGCATGAGGAGGAGGCCGACGACGAGCACGCCGACCGCGATCACGACGCGCACCCAGTGCGCGGTGCCTGCCTTCTGCCGGGTCCGCACGCCCAGCGGCGTCACGACCACGGCGCGCAGCCCGACGACGGCGCTCGCGGCGGCGAGCAGCGCGACGCCGATCACGGCGAGCGGCAGCCACCACCACGGCACCCACATCTGCGCGCCGAGCGCCTCGCCGCGGAAGTGCAGCAGCCCCACGAGGGGAGCCAGCACCGCGTAGAGCACGACGCCGAGGACCGCACCGACCAGCGCGGTCACGGCCGCCTCGAGCACGGTGAGCGCGGTGATCGTGCCCGTCGTCGCGCCGAGCAGGCGCAGCGACGCGAGCCGCTCGTCGCGCCGTCGGGCGGCGAGGCGGGCGGCGGACGCGCCCACCGTGGCGAGGGGCACGAGCAGCAGCACGACGGCGATGACGGCGAGCGACTCGTAGGTCGAGGCCAGCTCGTCGTCCCAGCCGAAGAAGGCCTGGGCGCCGCCCAGCACGACGAGCAGCAGCGCGGTGACGACGGCGAAGCTCGCCACGGGCAGGCCGGTGGCCAGCCGGTCGCCGCCGCCCCGCCGCCGGAACAGCGGGGCGAGGGCGACGGCGGTCGCGAGCGGCCCCGGTCGGGCGCCCGGCACGGCTGCCGGAGCCGGGGCGGGGGCGGCGGTCATCGCGACACCTCGGCGGCGGGCGCGGCCGTGCCGGAGGCGGCGGCCGGAGACGCCGTGTCCGAGACGACGCGGCCGTCGCGCAGGACGACGGTGCGGGCGCAGCGGCGCGCGACGTCGGCGTCGTGCGTGACGACGACGAGCGTGCGGCCCTGCGTGGTGGCCGACAGCAGCAGGTCCAGCACCTCGACGGAGGTGGCGGAGTCCAGGGCGCCGGTGGGCTCGTCCGCGAAGATCAGGCGGGCGCCGGTGACCTGGGCCCGCGCGATCGCGACGCGCTGCGCCTGGCCGCCCGACAGCTCGCCGAGCCGCCGCTGCTCGAGGCCGGCGAGGCCCAGGTACTGCAGCCACTGCGCGGCCTCCGCCTCGGCCTGGCCGCGCGGCACCCCGCCGAGCATCCGCGCCACCGCCACGTTCTCCAGCGCGGTGAGCTCGTCGAGCAGCAGGCCCTGCTGGAACACGAAGCCGAGCTCCTCGCGCCGCAGCCGCGACCGGGCGGCGTCGTCGAGCGACTCGACCCGGACCGGCCCCTGGGCCGACGCGAACGTCACGGCCCCGCCGGTCGGCCGCAGGATGCCGGCCAGGCAGTGGAGCAGCGTCGTCTTGCCGGAGCCGGACGCGCCCATGATCGCCACGGACTCGCCCGCGGCGATGTCGAGGTCCACGCCGTCCAGGGCGGGCGTGACCCCGCCGGGGTACTGCATCGTCAGTCCGCGCGCGCTCAGCAGAGGTGTCATGACACCTACCCTCGCGCGGCCCCGGGGGCGCCGCGTCGGACCACGAGCGGATTCCTCCGGGACGCGGGTCCCCCTGGGGTATGACCCGCGTGCGGCGGGGCTCCGGGGCACCCCGGAGGTCAGGCGGCGCGGGCGGCCCGGGCCGCGGTGGCGAGGTCCACCACCAGCGCGGCGAACGCGTCGTCCCATCCGGAGCGGTCGCGCAGCCGCAGCAGGGCCGACGGGTGCGTGGTCACCACGACGGACGCGCCGGGGAAGGCCCCGCCGTCGGGAGTGTCCAGGACCCGGCCGCGCAGCTCCCCGACGCGAGCCGGGGCGCCCAGGACGGCGCGGGCGGCGGTCGCGCCGAGGGCGACGACCACGCGCGGCCGCACGGCCCCCAGCTCGGCCTCCAGCCACGGCAGGCAGGCGCGCACGTGCGCGACGGCGGGCGTCCTGTGCAGCCGGCGCTTCCCGCGCTCGGGCAGCTCGACGTGCCGGAAGTGCTTGACGGCGTTGGTGAGGTAGACCGCGCCCGCGTCGAGCCCGGCGGCGTCGAGCGCGTCGGCGAGCACCCCTCCCGCGGGCCCGACGAACGGCTCGCCCTCGCGGTCCTCGCGGTCGCCGGGCTGCTCGCCGACGAGGGCGACGTCGGCGTCCGGCGGTCCGGCGGAGAACACCACCTGCGTGGCGTCGCGCCACAGCTCGCAGCCCCGACAGGCGTGCGCGGCCTGTTCGAGCTCCTCGACGCCGGCGTCGTCGGGCACCCAGCGCGCGGCGCCGGGACGCTCGGGGGAGCGGGGCACGAGCACCTCCGGGTGGTGGGCGACGGGGTACGGCCAGGATGCCGGGGCGGCCGGATGCTCGCCGGACGGGCCCGGGGCCGCGTCGCGCCTCGGGCGGTGCTCAGGTGGCGTGCTCGACGCAGCGCGTCGTGGTGGGCCGGGCCTCGAGCCGTGCGGCGGGAATGGGGCGGCCGCAGACCTCGCAGCGGCCGTAGGTGCCCGCGGCCAGCCGGTCGAGGGCGGCCTGCACCGCGGCCCGCTCCTCGGCGACCCGGGAGTCTCGGGCCGCCGCCTGCTGACGGGCCCACGCGAGGTCGGCGCGCCGCGGGTCGCACTCGTCGTCGGACCGCCCGGCCTCGGGCACGTCCGCGATCGTCGTCGCGGTGAGCTCCCGCCCCTCGTCCAGCTCGGCGAGGCGACGGCGAAGCCGGGTCTCGATGCCCTCCATCCCTCGAGCGTCGCGCACCTCGCGCTGCTCGCGCGCCGGGCCGGCGCCCCACGGGACCGCGCCTCGCCTAGGCTTTCTCGCATGGCATGGAGCTTCGGTCGTCGTCGGCCCACCACGTACCTGCTGGGCGAGCCGGTGGACCCGTACCCCGCCCAGGCGCCGGAGGCGGCGCGCGGCCGCGTGCTGCGGATCACCGAGATCGGCGAGCCGGTGCTGCACACGCCCGCCGCGACCGTGGAGGAGTTCTCCACCCCGGAGCTCGCGCGCCTGATCGACGACATGTTCGCCACGATGGAGAACGCCGAGGGCGTGGGGCTGGCGGCGCCGCAGGTCGGCGTCGGGCTCCGGCTGTTCGTCTACGACGTCACCGACGAGCGCGGCGACCGGCACGTGGGGCACGTCGTCAACCCTGTGCTCGAGGTCGACGACGACGCCGACCCGGAGATCGAGGACGAGGGCTGTCTGTCCGTGCCCGGCGCCTACGAGCCGCTGGAGCGGCCCGGCGCCGCCACCGTGCGGGGCGTCGACCAGCACGGCGGCCCCGTGCAGCTCTCCGGCCGCGGGTTCCTCGCGCGGGCCTTCATCCACGAGACGCAGCACCTCGACGGCACCCTGTACTGGGACCACCTCGCGCCCGACCTGCAGGCCGACGCCCTGCGCCAGCGCGACGAGGAGCGGGCCGACATCCTCGCCGGGCGCCGCGAGCTCGCCGTCGAGCTGGGCAAGAAGCCCGCCGAGTACCCCGAGAAGCCGGCGGGCGGCCGCTGAGCGACCGCCCGCCGGCGCCGGTTCAGCCCAGCATCCCCGGGGCGAGGGAGAAGAACTCCTTGACGCCGTCGTCGAGGCTGGTCGTGCCGAAGCCGATGTCCTGCGCGATGCGGGTGAACTCGACCTCCACGGCACCCGCGCCCTCGGGCGGCGGCGGGGGAGTGTCGCCCGCCACCGCGGAGAGCTGCTCCCAGTAGTCGAGGATCTGCCGGTCCAGGCCCTCCGGCTCCAGCGCGTCGATCGCGGGCTGCGAGATCGGGGCGCCGCGGGACAGCCCGAACTCCCTGCTCACCTCGGGGTCGTTGGCGATGAAGTCGATGAACTTCGCCGCCTCCTCGGGGTGCTCCGTGTTCGCCGACATCGACAGCTCCAGCGACGGCTTGAGGTACAGGCCGCGGTCGCCCGTGTCGTCGGCCGGGGGCAGCGTCATCGCGAACTCGCCGCCCGCGCTGCCCTCGGAGAAGCGCACCAGGAAGTTGTAGAAGCTCAGCTCGCTCGCCGTGACGCCCGAGCCCAGCACGTCCGCGCCGTTGAGCTGCTCCTGCCGCTTCGGGTCGATGAACCCGTCGTCGGCGAACAGCGGCGTCGCCCGCCCCCACCAGGCCGTGAGGTCGGCCTCCGTGAAGCCGAGCGCACCGTCCTCGGTGTAGAGGGACTTGCCCTGCTGGGCGAGCCAGATCTCGAACACCGTCCAGATCTGGGTGTACTGCGTGGACCCGCTCACCTGCGGGTCGTGGTCCGCGCCGGCCTTGCCGACCTGGGACAGGACGGCGTCGTACTCGTCCCACGTGAGGTCGCCGTCGGGCACGTCGACGCCCAGGTCCTCGAACAGGCCGGTGTTGAAGAAGTTCGCGATGCCGCCGGTGCTGGTCGGGATGCCGACGAGCCTGCCGTCCACCTTCGCCGCCGGCATGACGCTCTCCGGGAACGTCGAGATGTCGATCGTGCCGTCCTCGACGAACTCGTCGAGCGCGGCGACCTGACCGGTGCCGCCGTACTGCGACAGGTAGGTGACGTCCATCTGGAACACGTCCGGGAGGCTGCCGCTCGCGGCCTCCGTGTTCCGGGACGTCCAGTAGTCCGCGAACGACGCGTACGACGACTGGATCGTGACGTGCGGGTTCTTCTCCTCGTACAGGTCGATCGCCTTCTCGTACCGCTCGGCGCGGGACGCGTCGCCCCACCAGGCGAACGTGAGGGTGACGTCCTCCGCGCCGCCGCCCGACCCGTCGCCGCCGCTGCAGGCGCCGAGCGCGGCGACGGCGCCGACGGCGAGGAACGCGACGCCGGAGCGTCGGAGCTTTCTCGTGGACATGAGGGCCTCCTTGCACACATGTGCCGTCGGTCGACGGTCGTGACGCGACAGATGCTGGCAGGAGGACGCGCGCACCGAGCGGGAGCGGACAAAAGCGCGCATCGGTGGACATGCGCGCGAGGGAGCGCGTCAGGGGGTGCGGGTCAGAGCGCGCGGGCCCAGTCGGCGACGGCGGCCGCGACGTCGTCGTCCTTGCCGCGCACGTCGTGCGCGCCGGGCAGGGTGACGGTCGTGACGGGGCCCGGGATCGCGGCGGCGTGCGCGGCCAGCTCGTCGGGGCTGCCGAACGGGTCGCGGTCGCCGGACACGAAGAGCACCGGCACGGCGATGTCGGGGAAGTGCTCGACCCGCAGCTTCTCGGGCTTGCCCGGCGGGTGCAGCGGGTAGCTGAGCAGCACCAGCCCCGCGGCGGGCAGGCCCGCGGCCACCGCCATCGAGCACATCCGCCCGCCGTACGACCTGCCGCCCAGCAGCAGCGCGTCGGTCGTGACGCCGAGCGTCCCGGCGAACCGCTCGGCCTCGGCGCGCAGGTGCGCGACGGCGACCGGCGGCCGGTCCGGCATCCGCTTGCCCGCCAGCCGGTAGGGGAAGTCCACGCGCTCGGTGGGCAGCGGCGGGTCGAGCGCGGCAAGCCGCTGCTCCACCGCCACGAGCGTGTGGTGGTCGCGGCTCGCGCCCGCGCCGGGCGTGAGGATCAGCCCTCGGGGCGTCGTGGAGTCGGGCACGGCGTCGGGCGGGGTGTCGGGCACCCGACCAGTGTGTCGCAAGCCGCGGGTACGGTCCGGGGATGGACGCGACCGAGCCGAACATCGACGCCGACAGCATCGAGCCGGGGAGCTCCGTGCAGGGCGAGGACTGGTACGGCCGGGACCTCTCCGGCCGCACCTTCGAGCGGGTGGAGCTCGTGGAGGTGGACCTCACGGAGGTGACGGCCACCGGCGCCACGTTCGTGGAGTGCACGTTCCGCGGGGTGCGGTTCAACGCGTCGGCGTGGCGCGACTCCGCGTTCACGGGGTGCACGTTCAGCCGCGCCAACCTGTTCGACGCGTCGTTCGAGGGGTGCAAGCTCGTGGGCTCCCGCTTCGACGACTGCCGCTTCGACCTGCTGCGCGCGGAGCGAGGGGACTGGTCGTTCGTGACGCTGCGCCGGGCGGCGCTGGACGGCGTCCACCTCGAGGGGCTGCGGATGCGCGAGGCGGACCTCGACGGGGCGCGGCTGTCCGGGGCCACGGTGATCGGGGTGGACCTGTCCGGCGCGGAGCTCGGCGACGTCGACCTGCGCGGCGCCGTCCTGCGGGGCACGGACCTGTCGGCGCTGGACCCGCGTGCGGCGCGCCTGACCGGCGCGGTGGTCGACCCCGCCCAGGCGGTCGTCCTCGCCGAGTCGCTGGGGCTCGTCGTCACGCCCTGAGGTCCCCTGGTCCTGGCCGGCGCGTGGGCCTCGTCACACCGCCCACCCCTTCGTCCAGGTCATGGCGCCGTTCTCCGCGCGGACGTCGCGGACGTCACTTCGGTCACTGGTTTACATCGTTTACATTCGTGCTGGAGCAGCGCCCGAGCGCTCTGCCGGACCAGTGCAGGACACCGGAGGATGAGACACCAATGACGGACCAGGTCACGGTCAACCCGATCGTGCTGCAGCGCGCCGACCCGTGCGTGCTCCGGCACGAGGGCACCTACTACTTCACCGGCTCGCACCCCCGGTACGACCGCATCGTGCTCCGGCGCGCCGACCGCCTCGAGGACCTGCAGAAGGCCGAGGAGGTGACGATCTGGGAGCGGCACGCCGCCGGCCCGCAGTCGCACCTCATCTGGGCCCCCGAGATCCACCGCGTGCACGACGCCTGGTACGTCTACTACGCCGCCGCCCCCACCGAACAGGGCACCGTGGACGCGCCGAGCGAGAACGAGACGTTCAACCACCGCATCTTCGTGCTGGAGAACACCGCCGACGACCCCTTCGAGGGCGAGTGGATCGAGCGCGGCCAGGTCGACACCGGCTGGGAGTCATTCGCGCTGGACGCCACGAGCTTCACCCGCGACGGCGCGCAGTACCTCGTCTGGGCGCAGCAGGACCTCACGGTGCGCGGCCACTCCAACCTGTACATCGCCCGCATGGCGAACCCGTGGACGCTCGCCACCCCGGCGGTCGAGCTGACGCGTCCGGAGTTCGACTGGGAGACCAAGGGCTTCTGGGTCAACGAGGGCCCGTCCGTCCTCGTGCGGAACGGCCGCGTCTTCCTCACCTACTCCGGCGCCGCCACCGGCATCGACTACGCCATGGGCCTGCTCACCGCGGACGCCGACGCCGACCTCCTCGACCCGGCGTCGTGGACCAAGAGCACCGAGCCCGTGTTCGTCAGCGACCCGTCCGCGGGCCAGTACGGCCCCGGCCACAACTCGTTCACCGAGACGCCCGACGGCGACGCCGTCCTCGTCTACCACGCCCGGACCTACACGGAGATCTCCGGCGACCCGCTGTGGGACCCGAACCGGCACGCCCGCGCCCAGGTGCTGCCCTTCGACGCCGACGGCAACCCCGTGTGGGGCACGCCGGTGCCCGACACCCGCCCCACCCCCACCTCGACCGAGGTCCTCCCCGCTGACGGAGCCTTCTGATGAGCACCACCACCGCGACGCCCGACGGCGCCACCGCCAAGCCCCGGGCGCGCGACTCCCTGAAGAAGCTCGCGTTCTGGAACTTCGGCGGGCTGTTCTTCTTCTACTTCGCCATCTGGCAGCTCGTGATGACGTTCCTCGCGCCCTGGCTCGAGGAGCAGCTCGGGATGTCGTCGGGCAACATCGGCCTGCTCCAGTCGATGATGGCGCTCACGGCCCTCTGCCTGCAGCCGTTCTACGGCTACATCCAGGACCGGCTCGGGTTCCGCAAGAACCTGTTCGCGTTCGTCGTCGTCATGGGCGCGCTCATGGGCCCCTTCTTCGCGTTCGTCTTCCCGGCGATCGTGGACGCCAACCAGGTGCTGGGCGCGCTCGTCGGCGGCGTCTTCCTGTCGCTGGTGCTCAACTCGGGCGTCGGCGTGGTGGAGGCGTTCAACGAGCGCAACTCCCGGGCCAACGGGTTCGAGTACGGGCACGTGCGCCTCTTCGGCTCGCTGGCCGGCGCGACGGCGTCGCTCGTGGGCGGCTTCATCTGGGCGGCCAACCCCGACAACATCTGGTGGGTCGGCACGTTCTCCGCGATCGTCCTCGGGGCGCTGCTGTTCGCGGCCCGCACACCGAAGCCGGACTCCGCGGCGCAGGCCCAGGCGGCCGCCGAGACCCAGGACCGGCCGAAGGTCAGCAAGGACACGCTCAAGCACCTGCTGCGCGACCGCTCGTTCGTCGGCTTCATGGTGCTGATGTTCGGCACGGCCGCGCTCTACGACGTCTTCGACGGGCAGTACGCGATCTACTTCGGCCACCACGTGACCGGCTCGGGCGACCCGCAGGTGCTGTTCTCCCGCGTCGTGTTCGTGCAGATCCTGCTCGAGGCCGCCGTCATGGTGGCGATGCCGTTCATCATCAACAAGATCGGCGCCAAGCGGGGCCTGCAGATCTTCGCCCTCGTCCTCGTGGTCCGCGTGGTGGGCTCGGCGCTCTTCACGTCGACCGAGATGCTCGTCCTGTGGCGCCTGCTGGCCTCGATCGAGATGCCGCTGATGCTGGTCTCGGTGATGAAGTACATCACCCGGATGTTCGACGTCCGGATCTCCGCCACCGCCTACATGGTCGGCTTCAACACGGCCAAGCAGGTCGGCGTCTTCATCTTCTCCTGGGTCTTCGGGCTGTCGTACGACGCGATCGGGTTCTCCTCGTCCTACCTCGTCATGGGGGCCGTGGCCCTGGCCGTCCTCGTCGTGGCGAGCTTCCTGATGCGCAACGACAAGGGGCGCCCCGACCCCGTGGGCCCCGCCGCCGAGCCGGCGGCCCTGCCCGCCTGACCAGGCCCGAGCGCCGCACGGACGGTTGCGCACGTTCTGACCGCTCAGGACGTGCGCGACCGCATGTTCGGCGGGTCTCGTGCGGCGGTGCCAGGGTGGGCGCATGAACGCACCGCTCGTCGTCCGCTCGCTGGCGCTGGGCCTCGCGGCGGGGTCGCGCGCCACGCTCGGCGTCGCCGGCCCGCTGCTCGGCCCGGTGCCCGGGCACCGGCTGCCCACGCACCGCCTCCGTCGCCCGGCCACGCTGCCGCGCCTGCTCGCGGGCCTCGCCGTCGCGGGGGAGCTCGTGGGCGACAAGCTGCCCACCACCCCCAGCCGCCTCGACCCGCCCGGACCGGACGTCCGGGCGGCGAGCGGCGCCGCCGGCGGGCTGCTGCTGGCGCTGCGGCACCACGCGCCGGCGCCGTCGGTCGTGGCGGCGGTGGTCGCCGGGGCCGCGGGCGGCGTCGTCGGGACCGGCGTGGGTGCGGCGTGGCGCGCCGCCGTCGCCCGCCGCCGCTGGCCGGACCTGCCCGCCGCGCTCGCCGAGGACGCCGTCGCCCTCGGCCTCGCCGCTTGGGCGACGCGCGCCTGACCCACCGTCCCCTGGTGCCGACCATGCGGTTGCGCACGTTCTCGCGCCCGAGAACGTGCGCAACCGCATGTTCGGCACGACGGCCGGGGGCTTCATCCGGGAGAGTGGGCGCCATGCAGCCGGCGACGACGGGACAGTCATGGACGCGGTAGGCGGCGTGGTCGGCGCGATCTTCGCGTTCGTGTCGACGGTGGCGATGCTGGCGCTGCTCGCGTGGACGGCGCGGCGGGTGATGGGCGCGCCGGTCGGCTGGGTCCGTGCCGGGCTCGTCTCGCTGGTGGCGATCTCGGCCGCGTCGGCGGCGCTCACCAGCGGGCTGCGCGCGGCGGGCTGGTGGAGCGGCGACGGCACCCTCGAGGTCGAGCCGTGGGTCGCGCTGGTGGGGATCGTCCTCGTCTTCTGCTGGGCGTTCGTGCTGGGCCTGTGCGTGCTGCTCGTGCTGGAGCTGCTCGTGCCCACGGGCACGCTGCCCACCCCGTGGCGCGCCGTCCGGCGGCTGCGGCAGGGGCGCCGCGAGACGCGCCGGTACGCGCAGGTCGTGGCGATCGCCGTCCGGCACGGCCTCGGCGGCGCGTTCGGTCGCAACCGGCGCGACGGCGCCACGACGTCGCGCTCGGACGTCCGCCGTCTCGCCGTCGGGCTGCGCGACACCCTCTCCGACGCGGGCGTGACGTTCGTGAAGTTCGGCCAGATGCTCTCCACCCGGCGCGACCTGCTGCCCGACGCCGTCACTGAGACCCTCGCGACCCTGCAGAGCGACGTGCCGCCGGCGCCGTGGGACCAGGTGGAGGCCGTCGTCGAGCGGTCGCTCGGCCGACCTGTGGCGGAGGTCTTCACGTCCTTCGACCCGCGGCCGCTCGCCTCGGCGTCGGTGGGGCAGGTGCACGCCGCGCGCCTGCTCGACGGGCGCGACGTGGTCGTCAAGGTGCAGCGTCCCGGCGCGCGCGAGCAGGTCGCCGTCGACCTCGCGATCCTCGCCCGGCTCGCCCGCCGTCTCGAGCGCGACACGGCGTGGGGGCGCGGCCTCGGTGTCGTCGCGCTGGCCGACGGCTTCGCCGCGTCGCTGCGCGAGGAGCTCGACTACGCCGTCGAGGCGGAGAACACGCGCGCCCTGCGCACGGCGCTGGACGTCGTGACGTACGACGGCGCGTCGTCCGGGCCGCTCGTCGTGGTGCCGCAGGTGGTCGACGGGCCGTCGAGCGACACGCTGCTGGTGCTGGAGCGGCTCGACGGCACGCCCGTGGGTCAGGCGCAGGAGGAGCTGGAGCGGCTCGACGCAGGCGCCCGCGCCGCGCTCGCCGACCGGCTGCTGCGCGCGGCGCTCGACCAGCTGCTCGTGGCGGGCACGTTCCACGCCGACCTGCACCCGGGCAACGTGCTCGTGCTGGGGGACGGCGGCCTGGGCCTGCTGGACATGGGGTCGGTCGGGCGGCTCGGCGAGCCGGAGCGCATCGCCCTCGGGGCGCTGCTGCTGGCGATCGAGGGCGACGACGCGATCGCGGCCACCGACGCCCTGCTGGAGCTGCTCGACGCGCCGTCCGGCCTGGACGCCCGCCGGCTCGAGCGCGAGGTGGGGCAGCTCGTGCTGCGGTTCCGCGCGGGGGCCGGGGCGGGCGCGGCGTTCGCCGGGCTCGCGCGGCTCGTGACGGCGGCGGGCATGGCCGTGCCGCCGCAGGTGGCCGCCGCGTTCCGCACCTTCGCGTCGCTGGAGGCCACGCTCGACCTGCTGAGCCCCGGCTACGACCTGGTGGCCGGCGCCCGAGAGCACGGCCGTCCGCTGCTGCACCGGCTCGTCACCCCCGAGGCGGTGCGCCGCAAGGCCACGCAGCAGCTGCTCGGCTTCGCGCCCGAGCTGGAGCGGCTGCCCCGCCGCGTGACCCGCCTCGTGCGCGACCTCGAGGAGGGCCGCTTCACCGTCACCGTGCGCGCGTTCTCCGACCCTGCGGACCGTGCCTTCCTGTCCGGCCTGGTCCAGCAGGTCATCATGACGCTCGTGGCCGTGGGTGCCGTCGTCGGCGCGGTGGTGCTGTTCGTCGCCGACGGCGGCCCGATGCTCGCGCCGCAGCTGCCCTGGTTCACGGTGCTCGGCGCCGCGCTGGGCTTCGTCGGCACCGTGCTCGCGGTGCGGGTGCTCGTGACGGCGTTCCGCGGCACCTCGCGGGACCGGTGGTGAAACCTGCGCACAGGAGCATGATCGGCACATGAGATACGCGGAGCACATCTCGGAGCTCGTCGGGCACACCCCGCTCGTCCGGCTCGCCCGTGTCACGGACGGCCTGAGCGCGACGATCCTCGCCAAGGTCGAGTACGTGAACCCCGGCGGGTCGGTCAAGGACCGCATCGCGCTGAAGATGGTCGAGGCGGCGGAGGCGTCGGGCGAGCTGCGGCCCGGCGGCACGATCGTCGAGCCGACGTCCGGCAACACCGGCGTGGGCCTCGCGCTCGTCGCGCAGCGCAAGGGCTACGACTGCGTCTTCGTCTGCCCGGACAAGGTGAGCGAGGACAAGCGGGACGTGCTGCGGGCGTACGGGGCGCGCGTCGTCGTGACGCCGACCGCCGTCCCGCCCGACCACCCCGACTCCTACTACTCGGTCTCGGACCGCCTGGTCACCGAGATCCCCGGCGCCTGGAAGCCGAACCAGTACGCCAACCCGAACGGCCCGCTGTCGCACTACGAGTCCACCGGGCCCGAGGTATGGGCGGACACCGACGGCCGCGTGACGCACTTCGTCGCGGGCGTCGGCACGGGCGGCACCATCACGGGCACCGGCCGCTACCTCAAGGAAGTCTCGGCGGACCGGGCGGACGCCGGCCCCGTGCGCGTCGTCGGCGCCGACCCGGCGGGCTCGGTCTACTCCGGCGGCGACGGCCGGCCGTACCTGGTGGAAGGCGTCGGCGAGGACTTCTGGCCGGGCGCCTACGACCCGACGGTCCCCGACGAGGTCATCGCCGTCACGGACGCCGACTCGTTCGCGATGACGCGCCGGCTCGCGCGCGAGGAGGGCCTGCTCGTGGGCGGCTCGTGCGGGATGGCGGTCGAGGCGGCGCTGCGGCTCGCGCGCCGGCTCGAGGAGGAGGACGCCGCGGCCGCGGCGGACGCCGTGATCGTCGTCCTGCTGCCCGACGGCGGTCGCGGCTACCTGTCGAAGATCTTCTCCGACACGTGGATGCGGTCGTACGGGTTCCTGCCCGACGAGGAGGGCGTCACCGCGGGCGACATCCTGCGGGCGAAGGACGGGCGGCTGCCCGACCTGGTGCACACCCACCCGAGCGAGACGGTGCGCGACGCCATCGAGATCCTGCGCGAGTACGGCGTCTCGCAGATGCCCGTCGTCGGCGCCGAGCCGCCCGTGAAGATCGGCGAGGTCGCCGGGGCCGTGACCGAGCGGGCGCTGCTCGACGCCGTCTTCTCCGGCCGCGCCTCCCTCGCCGACCGCGTCGACGCGCACATGCAGCCCCGGCTGCCGCTCATCGGTGCCGGGGAGGGCGTGGAGGCCGTGCGCGCCGCGCTCACCGACGCCGACGCGCTGCTCGTCGTCGAGGACGGCGACCCCGTCGGCGTCCTCACCCGCCACGACCTGCTCGGGTTCGTCGCGGGCCGGTGACGGCGCTCGTGCGTACCCTGGCGAGGTGAGCACCGAGCACCCGGACTGGACCCGCACCGGCTTCTCGACCCGCGCCATCCACGCGGGCCAGGACCCGGACCCGACGACCGGCGCCGTCGTGCCGCCGATCCACCAGGTCTCCACGTACAAGCAGGACGGCGTGGGCGGCCTGCGCGGCGGGTACGAGTACTCCCGCTCGGCCAACCCGACGCGCACCGCGCTCGAGGAGGCGCTGGCCGCGGCGGAGCAGGGGGAGCGCGGCTTCGCGTTCTCCTCCGGCCTGGCGGCGGAGGACACCCTGCTGCGCGCGGTGCTGCGCCCGGGCGACCACGTGATCGTGCCCGACGACGCGTACGGCGGCACGTACCGCCTGATCGCGCGGGTCTTCGGGCCGTGGGGGATCGCCCACACGCCCGTCGACCTGTCGGACGTCGAGGCGGTCCGCGCGGCCGTCCGTCCCGAGACCAGGGTGGTCTGGGTCGAGACGCCCACCAACCCGCTGCTCGGCATCAGCGACGTCGCGGCGCTCGCGGCGGTGGCGCACGACGCCGGCGCCCTGCTCGTCGTGGACAACACCTTCGCCACCCCGTACCTCCAGCAGCCGCTCGCGCTCGGCGCCGACGTCGTCGTGCACTCGACGACCAAGTACGTCGGCGGGCACAGCGACGTCGTCGGGGGAGCCCTCGTCGTCGCGGCGGGCGCGGTGCTGCCGGGCGGGCTCGAGTCGCCCGCGGGCGGCACGGACGTGGCGGGCGCCGTCGGCTTCCACCAGAACTCGTCGGGCGCCGTCGCGGGACCGTTCGACGCCTGGCTCACGCTGCGCGGCCTCAAGACGCTCGCCGTGCGCATGGACCGCCACCAGGACAACGCGGCGGCCGTGGCGGAGTTCCTCGCCGGGCACCCGGCCGTGACCGAGGTGCTCTACCCGGGCCTCGCGTCGCACCTGGGCCACGACGTCGCCGCCCGCCAGATGCGCGGGTTCGGCGGCATGGTGTCGTTCCGGGCGGGCAGCGAGGCCAAGGCCCTCGACGTGTGCGCGCGCACGCAGGTGTTCACGCTGGCCGAGTCGCTGGGCGGGGTGGAGTCGCTGGTCGAGCACCCGGGGCGCATGACGCACGGCTCGGTGGCGGGCACGACGCTCGAGGTGCCCGACGACCTCGTGCGGCTGTCCGTCGGGATCGAGGACGTCGAGGACCTCGTCGCCGACCTGGAGCAGGCGCTCGCCTGAGCCGCCCGGCTCCCGGGAGGCTCAGCCGCGCACGACGGTGACGGGGCAGGGCGCGAAGTCGAGCACCTGCCGGCTGACCGACCCCAGCAGCAGCCGGTCGAAACCGCCCAGGCCGCGCGCCCCGACGACGAGCCGCTCGGCGCCCTGCGCCGCGGCCACGAGCTGCTTGGCGGCCTGGCCGTGCACCACCCGGCGCTTCAGTCGCTCGGGCGGCAGCGTCACGCCGGCCGCCCGCACCGCCTCGGCGAGCGAGTCGGCCGCGAACTTCTCGTAGTCGTCGACGGGCGGCGCCCAGCCCCACGACCCCGGTAGCGGGGCCAGCGTCGTGATCTGCCACGCGAAGACGGCGTCGATCGACGCCCCCGTGCGGCCCGCGACCTCGCACGCGTGCCGCAGCGCGGCGACGCTCGGGGCCGACGTGTCGACGCCGACGACGATGCGCGGCGTCGGCTCGACGGGCACGTCGTCCGCGCCGTCGGGGTTCCCGTGCCGCACCACCGTGACCGGCACGACGGCGTGCTCCACGACCGTCGTCGACACCGAGCCCAGGACGGCCCGGCCGAGGCGACCCCGCCGGCGTCGGCCGAGGACCAGCATGTCGGCGTCCGCGCCGAGCTCGAGCAGCCGGTCGGCCGCCGGGCCCGGCAGCGCCGTGACCGTCCCCTCGACGTCGACGCCCGTGCGGGCGCGGGCCGCGTCGAGCAGCCCCTGGGCCTCCTCGCGGACCGGGGCGAGCGCGGCCTCGTGCGCGGCCGCGTCGGCGCCCTTCCCGGCGCCCGCGGCGACCATGACCAGCGTGAGGGGCACGGCGGCCGCGGCGGCCTCCCGCAGCGCCCAGTCCAGCGCCTCGTCCGACTCGACCGAACCGTTGACCCCGACCACGATGCCGCGCATCGGCCACCCCGACTCTCTCGTCGTGCGTCCGCCGCCCGCCACGACCTGGGGGACGGCCCTGGTGTGCAGCATAGGTCGGGCGTCGTCGCCCGTCAGGGCGAGGTCACGCGACGTCGATCACGCGCCGCCGTCAGCACGACGCCGGCCCGACAGGAGGGCGTCGACGGGCCGGGTCACGACCTCCACCCGGTCGACGAGGTCCGCGGGGCCGGTGACCACGAGGGCGCGGTCGGCCGCCGCCACGTACACGGCGGTGGTCTCGCGGGCCGTGACGCGCACGCAGTCCGCGTCGTCGCCGTCCACGGCGAACGTGCCCGTCGTCAGCGGGGCCTCGTCGACCTCGGCGACCAGGGCGCGCATGGCGCTGCGGTAGTCCTGGAACGAGTCGGCGAAGTCCGACCCGTCCCGCTCGCTCTCCCCGCCGGCCGCCTGGTCGTGGGGCGCGTCGGGCTCGTCGATCGGCGCCGGCTCGACCGGCGCGGCGATGTCGGCGTGCAGGGGTGCGGCGAGCGCGCCGCTGCACGCGGCGCGGACCACGTCCTCGACGTCGTCGTCGGGCACCCGGGTGCGCAGGGTCTCGACCTCCAGCGCCTCGCCCGTGAACGACCGGTAGGCGCGCACGAACCGCTCGCACGTGGGGTCGTCGGAGTCGGCGTGCCCGGTGAGGGACTGGTCCTCCAGGTCGAGGCCCCAGGTCAACGGGTCGTGCACCTCTCCGAGGACGCCGGAGAACCGCGCCAGTCTCGCGTCGTCCCCGTTCCAGGCGCGATCTCCCGCGTGGTGGCCCGCGTCGTGACCCGCCCCGCCCGTGGCTCCCGGCTGCTGCTCGATCTCGTCCATCGGTACCCCCTGGGTGGAACCTCTGCGGCGACCTCCGCGGCGGCGACCGCCTTTCCCCGAGCCTGGACCGCCCCGCCCGCGGCTGGCAATCCGGCGCGCCGTCACGCCCCTGGCGAACATGGGCTTACCGAGGGGTGTCGGCGAGTTGGGAGCGCATAGAGTCGTAGCGGTCAGGCTGTAGCCGTCAATCCGACGGGGTGCAGGTAACGCCGCTCGTGAGGGAGCAGCACATGTTCGAGAGATTCACCGACCGAGCCCGTCGGGTGGTCGTCCTTGCTCAGGAAGAGGCAAGGATGCTCAACCACAACTACATCGGCACCGAGCACATCCTGCTCGGACTCATCCACGAGGGTGAGGGCGTCGCCGCGAAGGCCCTGGAGTCGCTGGGGATCTCGCTCGACGGCGTCCGCACCCAGGTCACCGAGATCATCGGCGAGGGCCAGCAGGCCCCGAGCGGGCACATCCCGTTCACGCCGCGCGCCAAGAAGGTGCTGGAGCTGTCGCTCCGCGAGGCGCTGCAGCTCGGGCACAACTACATCGGCACCGAGCACATCCTGCTCGGCCTCATCCGCGAGGGTGAGGGCGTCGCCGCCCAGGTGCTCACCAAGATGGGCGCCGACCTGAACAAGGTGCGCCAGCAGGTCATCCAGCTGCTGAGCGGCTACCAGGGCAAGGAGCCCGTGGCCGCCGGTGGCCCGCAGGAGGGGCAGCCGTCCGGCTCCGCCGTCCTCGACCAGTTCGGCCGCAACCTCACCCAGGCCGCGCGCGAGGGCAAGCTCGACCCGGTCATCGGCCGTTCGACGGAGATCGAGCGCGTCATGCAGGTGCTGAGCCGCCGCACCAAGAACAACCCGGTGCTGATCGGCGAGCCGGGCGTCGGCAAGACGGCCGTCGTCGAGGGCCTCGCCCAGGACATCGTGCGCGGCGACGTGCCGGAGACGCTGAAGGACAAGCAGCTCTACACGCTGGACCTCGGCGCCCTGGTCGCCGGTTCCCGCTACCGCGGTGACTTCGAGGAGCGCCTCAAGAAGGTGCTCAAGGAGATCCGCACCCGCGGCGACATCATCCTGTTCATCGACGAGATCCACACCCTCGTCGGGGCGGGTGCCGCCGAGGGCGCGATCGACGCGGCGAGCATCCTCAAGCCGATGCTGGCCCGCGGCGAGCTGCAGACCATCGGCGCGACCACGCTCGACGAGTACCGCAAGTACGTCGAGAAGGACCCGGCCCTGGAGCGCCGCTTCCAGCCGATCCAGGTCAACGAGCCGTCGCTCGAGCACGCCATCGAGATCCTCAAGGGCCTGCGCGACCGCTACGAGGCGCACCACCGCGTGTCCATCACGGACTCCGCGCTGGTCTCCGCCGCGCAGCTCGCCGACCGGTACATCAACGACCGGTACCTGCCGGACAAGGCGATCGACCTGATCGACGAGGCGGGCGCGCGCCTGCGCATCCGTCGCATGACGGCGCCGCCGGAGCTCAAGGCCCTGGACGAGGAGATCGCCGAGGCCCGCCGCGACAAGGAGTCGGCGATCGACGAGCAGGACTTCGAGAAGGCCGCCGGGCTGCGGGACAAGGAGAAGCAGCTCACCGCCCAGCGCGCCGACAAGGAGAAGGCCTGGAAGTCGGGCGACCTCGACTCCGTCGCGGAGGTCGACGACGAGCTCATCGCCGAGGTGCTGGCGATGTCGACCGGCATCCCGGTCGTCAAGCTCACCGAGGAGGAGTCCAGCAAGCTCCTGCACATGGAGGACGAGCTGCACAAGCGGGTCGTCGGCCAGGACACGGCCATCAAGGCGCTGTCCCAGGCGATCCGTCGCACGCGTGCGGGGCTCAAGGACCCGAAGCGCCCCGGTGGCTCGTTCATCTTCGCCGGCCCCACGGGCGTCGGGAAGACGGAGCTGGCCAAGGCGCTCGCCGAGTTCCTCTTCGGCGACGAGGACGCGCTGATCCAGCTCGACATGTCCGAGTTCTCGGAGAAGCACACCGTGTCGCGGCTGTTCGGCTCGCCGCCCGGGTACGTCGGCTACGACGAGGGCGGTCAGCTCACGGAGAAGGTGCGGCGCAAGCCGTTCTCGGTGGTCCTGTTCGACGAGGTCGAGAAGGCCCACGCGGACATCTTCAACTCGCTGCTGCAGGTGCTCGAGGACGGTCGCCTGACCGACTCGCAGGGCCGGGTGGTCGATTTCAAGAACACCGTGATCATCATGACCACCAACCTCGGCACGCGGGACATCGCCAAGGGCGTCCAGACCGGCTTCAACGCCGGCGGCGACCTGGTGACCTCCTACGAGCGCATGAAGGCGAAGGTCAACGAGGAGCTCAAGCAGCACTTCCGGCCGGAGTTCCTCAACCGCGTCGACGACGTGGTGGTCTTCCCGCAGCTCTCGCAGGACGAGATCATCGAGATCGTCGACCTGGAGATCGCCAAGCTGGACAAGCGTCTGCGCGACCGGGACATGGCCATCGAGCTCACGCCCGCCGCGAAGAACCTGCTGGCGGAGAAGGGCTACGACCCGGTGCTCGGCGCCCGTCCGCTGAAGCGAGCCATCCAGCGGGAGATCGAGGACACGCTGTCCGAGAAGATCCTGTTCGGCGAGCTCAAGGCCGGCGACCTCGTGCTGGTCGACGGCGAGGGCGAGGGCATCCTCGGGGAGTTCACCTTCCGCGGGGTCCCCAAGAGCGAGCACGAGCGCGGGCCGGTCACGGTCGGCGCGGCGGCGGCGCTCGACGCCCCCACCGGCGTCTCGGTGCACGACCTGCCCCCGACCGGGCAGATGCAGGCCGGCGCGGAGTGACGCGCTGAGCCCACCGACCTGACGGTCGACGACGAAGGCCTCGGACCCCCTCACAGGGTCCGGGGCCTTTGTCGTGCCTCCGCGACTTGTCAGAGTCACGTGGGGGTATAGCGCCGCGTGGCTCTGACACGTCGTCGGCCTTCGGAGCTGTCAGAGCCAGGTCGGGGTATAGCCCGGGCTGACTCTGACAAGAGGGGTGCGGGATGAGGCAGCGCGGTCCCGCATCGTGAGACTTTCCGGCGAACTCTCGCGCGGGGCTTGCGCGGCGCCTACCTTCCCCGCCATGCACGCCGACACGAACGGACTCCGGTCCCCGGGCACCCGCGCCGCGGGGGCCGCCGTGCCGTGCGCCCGCCGGGGCTGTCCGCCCTGTCGCCGCTGTCGCCGCTGACCCGACGCACGCCGTCGCGCCGGCCTCCCCGGCAGCAGAACCCGCTCGAGACCACCGCCCCGTCCGCCGTCGCGCGGCCGGGTGACGTGGCGTACCCCCGCACGCCCCGAGAGGACCCCGTCATGCCCCGAACCATCGCCCTCCACCGCGCCCGCGGCGCCCGACGGGCGGCCGTCGTCGCCGTCGGCGTCGTCGGACTGCTCGGCACCGCCGGCTGCGTCGCCGACGCGGCCGCCGACAGCGCCGGCGGCACGCTCGCCGCCTCCGACCCGCTGCCCTCCGCCGTCCCCGAGGGCACGACGCTCGTCGTCGGCGACCCGACCACCGAGGTGGCGCTCGAGCTGGCCGGCGACGAGATCGAGCACGACCTCGACTTCGACCTGGAGTGGGCCAACCTGTCCGGCGGGCCGCAGACCATCGAGGCGTTCCGGGCGGAGTCCCTCGACGTCGGAGCGGTGGCCGAGATCCCGCCCATCCACGCGACGTGGACGGGCGTGCCGGTGTCGATCGTCGCGACGCAGTACCGGGAGAACTGGCAGGAGGCGCCGATCTACGAGCTCGCCGGACGGCCCGGCGTCACGCTCGGTTCGCTCGACGACCTCGCGGGCAAGCGCATCGCGTTCAGCCCGGGACAGGCGCAGGGCGCGCTGGTGCTCAAGGCGCTGGCCGCGGCCGGCCTCACGCAGGACGACGTCGAGCTGGTCGAGCTGCCCAGCACCGGCGACGTGTACTCGACCGCGCTGGCGGCCGGCGAGGTCGACGTCGCGCCGCTGGGCGGCACCCAGTTGTTCCGGTACCTCACGAAGTACGAGGCCGACGGCGCGCAGTCGGTCAAGCACGGCCTGCGCGACGACGCCGGCCACCTCTATGCACCGAAGGCCGTGCTCGAGGACCCCGCCAAGGCCGCCGCGATCGACGAGTACGTCGAGGTGTGGGCGAAGGCGAAGGTGTGGATCGCGGAGCACCCCGAGGAGTGGAAGCAGGGCTACTACGTCGAGCATGAGGGACTGACGGAGGAGGACGCCCAGTACCTCACCGACCACGCGGCCGTCCTCGACATCCCGGCCGATCTCACCGAGGGCATCGCCCGCACGCAGGACACGATCGACCTGCTCGCGAAGGAGCTGGACGAGGAGCCGCTCGACGCCGGCGACCTCTTCGACGAGCGGTTCGTCGCCGCGCAGACCGCCGGCGTCGAGGCGCAGCGCGCAGCGGAGGACGACCGATGACCGCCCTCGGCACCGTCACCCGGGCGGGCACCGCGCCCCGCGGCCGCACCGTGACGAGACCGGCCGGCGGGCCGCCCGACGGCCGGCCGGGAGCGCGGCCGGACGTCCGCCCCGCGGGTCGGCGGCTCGGCCTCGGCCGGCCGATCCCCGCGGCCGGGCTGCTCGGCGTCGTCGTCCTCGTCGGCGTGTGGGTGGCCGGGTCGGCCACCGGCCTCGTCGACCAGCGGGTGCTCAGCGCCCCGTGGACCGTCGTCACGACGGCCGGCGAGCTGATCGCGAAGGGCGACCTCCAGGAGAACCTGGGCGTCTCGCTGACACGCGCGGCCCTCGGCCTGGCGTGGGGCGTCGCGGCCGGCGTCGTGCTGGCGCTCGCCTCCGGCCTCAGCCGGGTGGGCGACGCGCTGCTCGACGGCCCGATCCAGGTCAAGCGCGCCATCCCGAACCTCGCGCTGCTGCCGCTGCTCATCCTGTGGTTCGGCATCGGCGAGCCGATGAAGGTCATCACCATCGCGCTCGGGGTGTTCATCCCGATCTACGTGCACACCCACAACGGGCTGCGCTCCATCGACTCCAGGTACGTCGAGCTGGCCGAGACGGTGCGCCTGAGCCGGTCGCAGTTCGTGCGCCGCGTGGTGCTGCCGGGCGCGCTGCCCGGCTTCCTGCTCGGGCTGCGGTTCGCCGTCACCGGGTCCCTGCTGTCGCTCGTCGTCGTCGAGCAGGTCAACGCCACCGCGGGCGTCGGCTACATGATGGAGCTCGCCCGCACCTACGGCCAGACCGAGGTCATCATCGTCGGCCTCGTCGTGTACGGCGTGCTCGGCTTCAGCGCCGACGCCGCCGTCCGGCTGCTGCAGAGGAGGGCGCTCGCATGGCGACGCACGCTGGAGGACTGACCGCCGCGCCCACCGCGACCGGCACGGACGTCGTCGCCGAGGCGCCTGCTGTCGCCGTGCACGGCCTGGTGCGCGCGTACGGCGAGGACCGGGTGCTCGACGACCTCGACCTGGAGCTCGCGACGGGGGAGTTCGTCGCGATCCTGGGCCGCAGCGGCTCGGGCAAGTCGACGCTGCTGCGGGCGCTCGCGGGACTGGACCACGGCGTCGCAGGGGCGGGCGAGGTGCGCGTGCCCGACCAGGTGTCCGTCGTGTTCCAGGACTCCCGGCTGCTGCCGTGGGCGCGGGTGCTGGACAACGTGGTGCTGGGCCTGGACGGCGTCGGCCGACGCGACGCCCGCGACGCCGGGCGGGCCGCGCTCGCCGAGGTCGGCCTCGCCGGCCGGGAGCGGGCGTGGCCGAACGAGCTGTCCGGCGGCGAGCAGCAGCGCGTGTCGCTGGCCCGCTCGCTCGTCCGCTCGCCCCAGCTGCTCCTGGCCGACGAGCCGTTCGGCGCCCTCGACGCCCTCACCCGCATCCGCATGCACGAGCTCCTGCGCGACCTGTACGACCGGCACCGGCCCGCGGTGCTGCTCGTGACGCACGACGTCGACGAGGCGATCGTGCTCGCCGACCGCGTCGTCGTCCTCGACCACGGCCGCATCGCCGTCGAACGACGCATCGACCTCGGGGAGCGGCGCGACGCCGCCGACCCGCGGTTCGCCGCCATCCGCACCGAGCTGCTCGACGCCCTCGGCGTCGAGCGGAAGGACGTGACCGCATGACCCGCACCGCCGGCCGCGACGGCCACCGCCCAGGACCCTTCCACCTCAACGCGTTCCTCATGAGCACCGGCCACCACGAGGCGTCGTGGCGGCTGCCGGAGAGCTCCCCGGACCACACGTCGACGAACATCGCCTACCTGCAGCGGCTGGCGCGCACCGCAGAGGAGGGGCTGCTCGACTCCGTCTTCTTCGCCGACGGCCCCGGCCTGCGCAGCGACGTCGGGCGCCGCCCCGCCGGGTCCCTGGACCCGCTGATCGTGCTCACCGCGCTCGCCGCCGCCACCGAGCGCATCGGGCTCATCGCCACCGCGTCGACCACCTACAACTCGCCGTACAACCTGGCGCGCCGGTTCGCGTCGATCGACATCGTCTCGGGCGGACGCGCCGGGTGGAACGTCGTGACGACGGCGGGACCGGACATCGCGCGCAACTTCGGCCTCGACGACCAGCCCGCGCACGCCGTCCGCTACGAGCGCGCCGCGGAGTTCCTCGACGTCGCCTCCAAGCTCTGGGACTCGTGGGACGACGATGCCGTGCTCGGCGACAAGGAGCGCGGCGTCTGGGCGGACGCGACGAAGATCCACGCGGCCGGGCACGTCGGCCAGCACTTCTCCGTCGCGGGCGCGCTCACCACCCCGCGGACGCCGCAGGCGCGGCCGCTCATCGTGCAGGCCGGGTCGTCCGAGGACGGCAAGGGGCTGGCGGCGCGGTACGCCGAGGCGGTCTTCACCGCGCACCAGACGCTCGACGACGCCCGGGCCTTCTACGCCGACCTCAAGGCCCGGACCGTCGCGGCCGGGCGAGACGCCGACGGGATCAAGATCCTGCCGGGCCTCGTGCCGGTCCTCGGCTCGACGGAGGCGGAGGCCCTGGCGGCCGAGCGCGAGCTCGACGAGCTCATCGTGCCCGAGTACGCGCGCCGGCAGCTCGCCGCGACCCTGCGCGTCGACCCGGAGGACCTGCCGCTGGACCGGCAGCTCCCCGCCGACCTGCCCGACGAGGACGAGATCGAGGGCGCCAAGAGCCGGTACACGCTGATCGTCGAGCTGGCGCGACGCGAGCGGTTGACGGTCCGCGAGCTCATCGGCCGGCTGGGCGGCGGTCGTGGGCACCGCACGCTGGCCGGCACGCCCGAGCAGGTCGCCGACGCCCTCCAGGACTGGTACGACGCGGAGGCCGCGGACGGCTTCAACATCATGCCCGCCGTGCTGCCGCGCGGGCTGGAGGAGTTCACCGCGCACGTCGTGCCGATCCTGCAGGGGCGCGGCCTGTTCCGCACCGCGTACGAGGGCACCACGCTGCGCGAGCACTACGGGCTGGAGCGGCCGGCGAGCCGGTACTCGTCGTCATCGTCGGCGACGTCGCTCGCCGCCGCAGAGCTCGCGACCGCGGGGGTGGGGGCATGAGCGCCGACGTCCTGTGGTACATCCCCAACCAGGTGCGCGCCGGCCACCGCGGCGACGTCGTCACGGCGGACCACAACAGCCTGGACACGCTCACCGAGCAGGCCCGCGCGCTGGAGCAGCACGGCTGGGACGGCGCGCTGCTCGGCACCGGCTGGGGCCGCCCGGACACGTTCACCGTGGCGGTCGCGCTCGCCGCGCGCACCACGACGTTCAACCCGCTGGTCGCGATCCGGCCCGGCTACTGGCAGCCGGCGCACCTGGCGTCGGCGGCCGCGACGCTCGACCATCTCACCGGCGGGCGCGTGCGGATCAACATCGTGTCCGGGCAGGACGGCGTCGAGCAGTACGGCGACGACGTCACCGACCGGGCGGCGCGCTACGAGCGCACCCGCGAGTTCCTGCAGCTCGTGCGCCGGCTGTGGACCCAGGACGACGTGACGTACGACGGCGACCACTACCGGGCCGCCGGAGCCACGCTGCCCCTCAGGCCCGTCGCGCGGCAGGGGCGCGCGCACCCGACGCTCTACTTCGGCGGCGCGTCGCCGGAGGCGGAGGAGGTGGCGGCGGCCGAGGCCGACGTCCAGCTCTTCTGGGGCGAGCCGCTGGACGGCGTGGCGGAGCGGATCGACCGGCTGCGCGCGCTGAGCGAGCGGGTCGGCCGGGAGCACGCGCCGCTGCAGTTCGGGCTGCGCGTCACCACCTTCGTCCGCGACACCACCGACGAGGCCTGGCGCGACGCCGAGGCCAAGGTGGCGCAGCTCGCGGAGGCCGCGGGCCGCCAGGGATGGCACCGCGACGCCGACCATCGTTCCGCGGACCGGCCCGTCGCCGTCGGGCAGCAGCGGCTGCTGGACCTCACCGCCCGCGGCGACGTGCTCGACGAGAACCTCTACACCGCGCCGGCCCGGGCCGGCGGAGGCGGCGCCGGGACCACCTGGCTGGTGGGCTCGCCGTCCGACGTCGCGAAGTCCCTGCGGCGCTACCAGGACCTCGGCGTCACCCACTTCGTGCTGTCCGACACCCCGTACCTGGACGAGATCCGCCGCCAGGGCGAGCAGCTGCTGCCCCTGCTGCGCGACTGACCCGCGCGAGTTGTCAGAGTCAGCACCGACCTGGCTCTGACAACTCTCAGGAGAGGTGGGACAGGGCCGCGTCGGTGAGGTCGGCGACGTCGTCCACCAGCGCGACGGCGCCGGCGTCCTCCAGCTCGCCGGGCGCGGCGTAGCCCCAGGTGACGCCGACGCAGCGGATGCCGTGCTCGGCGGCACCGTGCACGTCGTGCTCGCGGTCGCCGACCATGAGCGCGGGGCCATCGGCGGGGTCGACGGGGGAGGTGCGGCCGAGGGCGGCGAGGGCCGTGGCGATCACGGTGGCCTTGGTCGAGGTGCCCTCGTCGAGCGGCGCGCCGAAGACGCCGTCCACCAGCTCCGTGAGCCCGTACCGGTCGCAGATGGGCTTCGCGTACACCTCGGGCTTCGACGTCGCGACGGCGAGGGTGCAGCCGGCGGCCCGCAGGGCGCGCAGCACCTCGGGGACGCCGTCGAACACCCGGTTGTCGTACATGCCGCCGGCGGCGTACACCTCGCGGTACGCGCGCACCGCCTCGTCCACGCGGTCGGCCGGGACGCCGTGCTCCGGGAACGTGTCGGTGATGGGCGGGCCGACGAACGAGCGCAGCGTGGCCTCGTCCGGCACGGGCAGGCCGAGCGCGCCGTAGGCGTGCCGGATGCCCGCGACGATGCCGGGGGCGGAGTCGGTGAGCGTGCCGTCGAGGTCGAGCAGGACGAGCGGGGAGGGAGAGCGGGTCACCCCGGCAGGGTACGTGGGCGTGCCCGCGCGCCCGCCGGGGCGACCGCTGGTCAGACGGCCCGCGCGTGCGCCACCAGGCGGTCGAACGCGGCGTCGAGGACCGGGTCGACGCGTCGCGCCTCGGGGTGCGCGTCGTGCCAGGCGATCTGCTCGACGGCGGCCTGGTCGTAGGTGATCGCGGTGCCGAACTCGGGCACGAGGGCACGCAGCTTGGCGCAGTCGAAGACCATCGAGTGGGCCTTGTCGCCCAGCAGCCCGGGCCCGACGTCGGGCAGCGCGCGGGCGATCGTCTCGGACGCGACGTGCACGAGCTCGGGTTCGTCGACGCCCGCCGCGGCCGCGAGCCAGCGGTAGACCTGGTCCCACGTCGGGGCGTGCGTGCCCATGATCTGGAACGTGTCGCCCACGGCGGCGGGGTGGCCGAGCAGGCCCACGAACCCGACCGCGAAGTCCTCCGTGTGGGTCAGGGTCCACAGGGAGGTGCCGTCGCCGTGCACGACGACGGGCTTCCCGGCCCGCATCCGCGCGACGTCGGTCCAGCCGCCCGTGGTGGGCAGCAGCGTGCGGTCGTAGGTGTGCGACGGGCGCACGATCGTCGCGGGGAAGCCGTGGTCGCGCCAGGCGCGCACGAGGACGTCCTCGCCCGCGATCTTGTCGCGCGAGTACTGCCAGAACGGGTTGCGCAGCGGCGTCGACTCCGTGACGGGCAGGCGCTCCGGCGGCGTCTGGTACGCCGACGCGGAGGAGATGAACACGTACTGCCCGACCCGCCCGGTGAAGCGCTCGACGTCGTGCGCCACGTGGTCCGGTCGGAACGCGCGGAACTGCGCGACGACGTCGAACTCCCGGCCCGCCAGCGCGACGTCGACGGCGTCGTCGTCGGTCACGTCGGCGACGAGCGTCTCGACCTCCGGGGGCAGCGGGCGGGTCGTCGACGTGCCGCGGTTGAGCACCGTGACCCGGTGCCCGAGGGCGACGGCGCGGGCGACGCTCGCGGCGCTGATCACGCCGGAGCCGCCGATGAACAGGACGTCCTGAGGGGTGCGGATGCTCATGGGCCCATCGTGCTACGCCGACGGCGCCGGGACGCTCAGCCCGGTCGGCAGGACGGTGGGCAGCAGCTCGCGCAGCGCGGCCACACGGGCGGCGTGGGCCGGGCCGGTCATGCGCTCGACGGGCGCGGTGATGCTCACGGCGGCGACGGGCCGGCCGCCGCGGAGCAGCGCGACGGCCACGCACGCGATGCCCGGCTCGTTCTCCTCGAGCTCCGACGCGTACCCGCGCTCGCGCGCGTCGGACACGGCGGCGCGGAGCGTGCCGTCCGCGTCCTGCGGGAGGTCGCCCGGCGCGGCGGCGAGCAGGGCGCGGCCGAGCGCCGTCGTCGCCACCGGGATGCGGCGCCCGACGGCGGACCACACGCGCAGCGGACGCTGCGGCTCGACCTTGTCCAGGTAGACGACCTCCTGCCCGGCGAGGGTGCCGAGGTGCACGAGCTCGTCGACCTCGTCGCGCAGCGCCTCGAGCGCGGGGCGCAGCAGGCCGGGCAGGTTGTCCTCCGCCAGGTATGCGGCGCCGAGGGAGAGCACGGCCGCCCCGAGCGTGTAGGCGCCGTCGGGCCGCTGGTCGGCGTAGCCCCGGTGGCGCAACGCCGCGAGCGTGCGGTGCAGCGTCGACTTGTTGGCGCCCACCTCGGCGGCGAGGTCGGCGAGCGGCAGGCCGCCGGCGCCCGCCCGCGCGAGCGCGTCGAGGGTCAGCAGGGCCTTGTCCACGCTGCCGAGCGGGCTGGGGGGTTGGGTCATCGGGGATGGTCCTCTAGGGTGTTCCGTAGTGAACAACGTGCGTTCACCATAGCGAAACGGAGCCAGGATGTCTTCCCCCTCGACCCCGGCCGGCGACGTCGTCGCCGCGCTCGGCGCCCACCGCCTCGTGCCCGTCGTCGTGGTCGACGGCGCCGACGAGGGCGCGCGCCTCGCCGACGCTCTCGTCACCGGCGGCCTCCCCGTCGCCGAGATCACCCTGCGCACCGCCGGCGGCATCGACGCGATCCGCGCCGTCGCGCAGACCCAGCCCGACGTCGTCGTGGGCGCGGGCACCGTGACCACCGTCGACCAGGTGGACGCCGTCGTCGACGCCGGGGCACGCTACATCGTGTCGCCGGGACTCTCGGCCGCCGTCGTGCGCCGGGCCCAGGAGCACGGCGTGCCGATCCTCCCGGGCGTCGCCACGCCCAGCGAGATCATGGCCGCGCTCGACCTCGGCATCGACGTCGTCAAGCTCTTCCCCGCCTCCGTGGTCGGCGGCCCGGCCGCGATCAAGGCGTTCTCCGCGCCCTTCCCGGGCCTGCGGTTCGTGCCGACCGGCGGCGTGAGCGCCGCCAACCTCGGCGACTACCTCGGCCTCGCCCCCGTGCTCGCCGTCGGCGGGTCGTGGATGGTCGAGAAGTCCCTCGTGACGGCCGGCGACTGGGCCGAGATCACCCGCCGCACCGCCGAGGCCGTCGCCCTCGCCGCCGCCGTCTGAGCCCGCCGCCGAGCCTGCAAGGAGCACCGACACCATGACGAACCCCTCGATCACCACCCGCCCCGCCGCCGAGTGCCGCTACGACGTCGTCGCGCTCGGCGAGGTCATGCTGCGCCTCGACCCGGGCGACCGCCGCGTGCGCACCACGCGCTCGTTCGACGTCTGGGAGGGCGGCGGCGAGTACAACGTGGCCCGCGGCCTGCGCCGCGCGTTCGGCCTGCGCGGCGCGATCGTCACCGCGCTCGCGGACAACGAGGTCGGTCGCCTCGTCGAGGACTTCATGCTCACCGGCGGCCTCGACACCTCGTGGGTGCAGTGGCGCGAGTACGACGGCATCGGCCGCAGCGTGCGCAACGGCCTCAACTTCACGGAGCGCGGCTTCGGCGTGCGCGGCGCGGTCGGCGTCAGCGACCGCGGCAACACGGCGATCGCGCAGATGCAGCCCGACGACGTCGACTGGGACGCCCTGTTCGGCTCCGGCGTGCGCTGGCTGCACACCGGCGGCATCTTCGCCGCCCTGTCCGAGTCGGCCGCCGACGTCGCCGAGGCCGCCATGACCGCGGCCAAGAAGCACGGCACGATCGTGTCCTACGACCTCAACTACCGCCCCTCCCTGTGGAAGGGCATCGGCGGGGTCGAGCGGGCGCGCGAGGTCAACCGCCGCCTGGCGCACCACGTCGACGTGATGATCGGCAACGAGGAGGACTTCACCGCCTCCCTCGGCTTCGAGGTGGAGGGCGTGGACGAGAACCTCACCGACCTCGACACCGGCGCCTTCCGCGCCATGATCGGCACCGCCGCCGAGACGTACCCGAACTTCCAGGTCATCGCGACGACGCTCCGCGGCGTGAAGTCCGCGTCCGTCAACGACTGGGGCGCCATCGCCTGGTCGCGCGCCGAGGGCTTCGTCGAGGCCACGCACCGCGCGGACCTGGAGATCTTCGACCGCGTGGGTGGCGGCGACTCGTTCGCCTCCGGCCTCGCCTACGGGCTCATGGAGCTCGACTCGCTCCAGCAGGCCGTCGAGTACGGCGCCGCGCACGGCGCGCTCGCCATGACCACGCCCGGCGACACGACGACGGCGACGCTCGCCGAGGTCGCCAAGCTGGCCGGCGGCGGCAGCGCGCGCGTCCAGCGCTGATCCTCCCCGCGCATCGAGCGTGCCGACCTGCTCCTCGCACAGCCGGTGTGAGGAGCGGGTCGGCACGCTCGACGTCGTTCGTCAGGGCGCCGGGGGAGCGGTGGACTCGCGGACGACGAGCGCGGTCGCGAGGTTGACCCGGCGGGCCATCGGCGTCTCGCCGCGGGCCAGGTCGAGCAGCAGCCGGGTGGCCGTGGTCGCCATCTCGACCAGGGGCTGGCGCACGGTGGTCAGCGCCGGCGTGGTCCAGTTCGCGAGGGGCAGGTCGTCGTATCCGACGACGGACAGGTCGCGCGGCACGGTCAGGCCGCGCTGCTGCGCGGCACGCAGCAGCCCGATCCCCTGCATGTCCGACCCGGCGAACACGGCGGTGGGGCGCTCGGGAAGATCGAGCAGCTCGCTGCCGCAGCGGTAGCCGGACTCGACCTCGAAGTTGCCCGACCGCACCAGCGCGGGGTCGAAGGCGATCCCCGCCTCCTCGAGCGCGGTGCGGTAGCCGTCCAGGCGGGCGCGGGCGCACAGCATGTTGCCGGGCCCCGAGATGGCGGCGATGCGCCGGTGCCCCAGCTCGATCAGGTGCCGCGTCGCGGCCAGGCCGCCGCTCCAGTTGTCCGACCCGACCGTCGGCACGTCGGGCGGCGGCTCGCCGTCCGTGTCGATGACGACGTACGGGATGCCGCGCGTCGTGAGGCGGGGCCGCTGGGACGCGCTCAGGCTGGCGGCGACGAGCAGCACGCCCAGCGGCGGGCGGGAGAGCGTCGTCTCGAGCCAGGTGGACGGCGGCCGGTGCTGCCCGCCCAGCTCGGACAGGATGACGCTCACCCCGGCGGCCGCGGCGGCGTCCTCCACGCCCCGGATGATCTCCGTGGACCAGGCCGAGCCGACCCGGTGGAAGACGAGGTCCACGAGCCCGGCGCCGACCGGAGGCGTCGCGGCCCGCCGCCGCCGGTAGCGGTGCCGCTCCAGCGCGGCCTCCACGCGGTCGCGGGTCGCGGGCGCGACGTCCGTCCGCCCGTTCAGCACCTTCGACACCGTGGGCGCGGACACGCCCAGCTCACGCGCGATCTCGGCGATCGTCGGCGTCGGGCCCTGCGGGGTGGGGGTGCTCATCGTCCGTCCTGTCGTGGTGCGGCGTCGTGCTCGTGCCGCACGAACTCCCGCAAGTTTCGGCTCGACCGTACACGACGCGGAGGGTGCTTCCGGCGCCGACGGGCGCCGTGATCAGACCGTGATCGGGCGGGTGCTTGACCGTCACCGAATCTGCCCCCTACTCTCGGCGGCAGTTGGAGAACGTTTTCAATGACGAAAGTTTCGGATCGTCGGCGCGAGGTTGCGACCGGCGGACCGCACGACGACGTGACGGCTGGGGGATCCATGGCGCAAGCCGCAGGGACGGTGGTGACCGTCCCACCGATCGACGACGCACCGTCGTCACCACCACCGCGGGACGAGCCGCGGCGGCGGGCGCGCACCACGTGGCGCCAGGCGCTGCGCAAGGACTGGCGGCTCTACACCTTCGTGGCCGTGCCGCTGGTGTGGTTCCTGCTCTTCAAGTACGTGCCGATGGTCGGCAACGTCATCGCCTTCCGCCGGTTCCGTCCCGGCGGCAACCCGCTCGGGGACGAGTGGGTGGGCTTCTACTACTTCGACATGTTCATCCACAACCAGCAGTTCTGGCAGGTGTTCTGGAACACCGTGATCCTCGGCGGCCTCACGCTGCTGGTCACGTTCCCCCTGCCGATCGTGCTGGCGCTCATGCTCAACGAGCTGCGGTCGCGCAAGTTCAAGAAGGCCGTGCAGACGATCTCGTACCTGCCGCACTTCATGTCGATCGTGATCGTGGCGGGCCTGGTGCTGCAGCTCACGTCGGTCAACGGCACCGTGAACCAGATCGTCACGGCCTTCGGTCACGACCCGATCGCGTTCATGCAGGAGCCCGGCTGGTTCCGGACGATCTACGTGAGCTCCGAGGTCTGGCAGACCGTCGGGTGGGGCACGATCCTCTACCTCGCCGCCCTCACGACCGTCGACGACCAGCTCTACGAGGCCGCGCGGATCGACGGCGCCAACCGGTGGCAGCAGACCTGGCACATCACCCTGCCGGGCATCCGTCCCACGATGATGGTGCTGCTCATCCTCAACATCGGCTCCTTCATGGCGGTCGGGTTCGAGAAGGTCCTGCTGCTGCAGAACCCGCTGATCTACACCACGGCCGACGTCATCTCGACCTACCTCTACCGCGTCGGCATCCAGTCCGCGCAGTTCTCCTACGCGACGGCCATCGGTCTCTTCGAGGCGATCATCGGCCTCGCCCTCGTCCTCTCCGCGAACTATGCGTCGCGCCGTCTGGTGGGAGCCTCGCTGTGGTGACCGACACGACCGTCCCCGACATCTCGGCCGTCCGCACGGAGCCGACCACGGTCAAGGACACGGTGGCGTACCGGACGTTCTCGGTGGCGAACGTCGTGGCGCTCCTGATCGTGTGCGCCGTCACGCTGTACCCGTTCGTCAACCTCGTGGCGAAGGCGTTCTCGTCGGAGGGGTTCATCGCCGCGGGCGAGGTCAACCTGCTGCCGCGCGGGTTCAACCTCGAGACGTTCAAGGTCGTCATGGACGACGCGATGTTCTGGATCAACTACAAGAACACCGTCGTCTACACCGTGGTCGGCACGGTCGTCGCGATGGCGCTCACCACGCCGTACGCCTACGCGCTGAGCCGACAGCACCTCAAGGGGCGCAGCTTCTTCATCGGCGTCGCCGTGTTCACGATGTTCTTCAGCGGCGGCCTGATCCCGAACTACATCCTCGTCTCGGACGTGCTGAACATGCGCAACAGCATGTGGGCGATCGTCCTGCCGGGGGCGATCTCCGTGTTCAACCTGCTGGTGATGAAGTCCTTCTTCGAGAACTTCCCCACCGAGCTCGAGGAGGCCGCCGCGATCGACGGTCTGACGACCTACGGGATCTTCGGCCGGATCGTGCTGCCCCTGTCCAAGGCGGTGCTCGCCACCATGACCCTGTTCTACGCCGTGAGTCTGTGGAACTCGTGGTTCAGCGCCTTCCTGTACCTGGACCAGAAGGAGCTCTTCCCGGTCACCGTCTACCTGCGCAACCTCATCGCGTCGGCGTCGAACCCGGCGGCCGGGATGGCGGGCGCGGACACGGTGCAGATCGGCGCCAACATCCAGTCGGTGACGATGCTGCTCACGGTGCTGCCGATCGTCTGCTTCTACCCCTTCATCCAGAGGTACTTCGTGTCCGGCGTGATGCTCGGCTCCGTCAAGGGCTGACGCCACCGGTCCCGCCGGCGACCCCTCGTCCCCACTCACTCATCCCGTAGAGCGACGACGCTCGTCACCCGAGGAGAATCCATGAAGAGCACCCGCACGCGCGCGGCCCTGGCGGCCGTGACGCTGACCTCCCTGACGCTGGGCCTGGCCGCCTGCGGCTCCGGCGGAGGCGACGACTCCGGCGACGGCGAGGCCGGCGGTGCCGTGACCATCGACGCCGAGCACTCCGTCGGCGCGATGGACGACTTCGCCGTCGGCACCGACTTCAAGGCGACCGAGCCGGTGAAGTTCTCGCTCATGTACCGCGACATGCCGGACTACCCGGTGAAGGACGACTGGTCGGTCTTCAAGCACCTCGAGTCCGACCGCGGGGTCACCTTCGACCGCACCGACATCCCCCTGGCCGACTGGGACCAGAAGAAGTCGCTGCTCATCGGTTCCGGTGAGGCCGCCGACCTCATGCCGGTGTCGTACGCCGGGTCCGAGACGCAGTTCGTCTCGGGCGGCGCGATCCTGCCGGTGTCCGACTACCTGGACTACATGCCGAACTTCGCGGACAAGATCGAGAAGTGGGGGCTGCAGGAGGACCTCGACAACCTGCGCCAGGACGACGGCAAGTTCTACCTGCTGCCCGGCCTGCGGGAGAAGCCCGACGTGCAGTACTCGGTCATGATCAACGACGACATGTGGAAGAAGGCGGGGATCACCGAGGACCCGGCGACCTGGGAGGAGTTCGGCGAGGACCTCGAGAAGGTCAAGGCGGCGAACCCGGAGCTCAAGTACGCGTTCTCCGACCGCTGGAACGAGAACCCGAACCCCCTGGGCTCCCTGCTGAACGTCATGGCGCCCAACTTCGACACCGCGGCTGGCTGGGGCTACAACAACGCGCACTACGACGAGGGCACCGGGAAGTTCGAGCTGACCGGCACCACGGACGCGTACAAGCAGCTCCTGGAGACGGTGAACGGCTGGGTCGAGGACGGCACGATGGACCCGGAGATCACGCAGAACGACGACCAGGCCAAGCAGAAGTTCGTCACCGGCAAGTCCGCCGCCGTCTCCGCCAACACGCAGGAGCTCACCGTGTACCGCACGGCGATCGAGGACGCCGGCAAGGACTTCGCCACCCGGATGCTCACGATCCCCGGCGGCCCCGCCGGCAGCAACCTGCCCTCCGGCCGGTTCACCTCCGGCGTCATGATCTCCGCCGACGCGGCCGAGAAGCCGTACTTCAAGGCGCTGCTGCAGTACGTCGACTGGCAGTACTTCTCCGACCAGGGCATCGAGTTCGGCACGTTCGGCGTCGAGGGCGAGACGTACTCCAAGGGCTCCGACGGCACCCCGGTGCTGAACGACGACATCACCTGGGGCCCGATGAACCCGGGCGCGAAGAAGTTCCTGAACAAGGACTTCGGCTACAGCAACGGCGTGTTCGTGCTGGCCAACGGCTCCTCGCAGCAGCTCATCCAGGCCATGATGCCGGACGAGATCAAGGACTGGACCAACGCGGTGCTCGACTCCAAGACGATGCTCCCGGTCGCCCCCGCGGCCCGGCTGAACGAGATGGAGCTGGAGCAGAACACGCTGCTGGACACCCAGATCAAGGACGCCGTCGCCGCGGCGACCGCCGAGTTCATCACCGGCAAGCGGTCGTTCGACGACTGGGACGCGTACGTGGCCCAGATCGACGGGCTGGGGTCGCAGCAGTTCATCGACACCATGAACACCGCCCTGGAGCGTCAGGGCTGACCGACCGACGTCGCCGCCGGGCCCGCGCCGCACGGGCCCGGCGGCGACGTCTTCCACCCCTGCCGCCGCGGCGGCAGCACGACCAAACCGCGACCGGGAGCCTGATCTGTGACCACCGTCGTCGTCCCCACCGAGCCCACCGGAAGGCTCTCCGACGCCTGGCGTCGCTGCGTCGGCACCGGCCGGCTCAACCTGGCGCTGCGCCAGGACTACCAGGAGTCCCTGGCGCTCGTGCAGTCCGAGATCGGGTTCCGCCACGTGCGCGGCCACGGCCTGCTGTCCGACGACGTCGGCATCCACCGCCCCTACGACGCGGCGGGCCACCGCGGCACCCGCTACGCCTTCACCTACGCGGACCAGGTCGTCGACGCGTGGCTCGCGCAGGGCATCCGGCCGTTCCTCGAGCTCGGGTTCATGCCGTCGGCGCTCGCGTCCGGGGACCAGACGGTGTTCTGGTGGCAGGGCAACGTGACCCCGCCGCGCGACCACCGCGAGTGGGCGGCCCTGGTCCAGGCGGTGGTGCGGCACGAGATCGACCGCTACGGCCTCGACGAGGTGCGGCAGTGGCCGATCGAGGTGTGGAACGAGCCGAACCTCGACATCTTCTGGTCGGGCGCGTCGCAGGAGGCGTACTTCCGGCTGTACGAGGTCACCGCGGCGGCGGTGAAGGAGGTGGACGCCGACCTTCAGGTGGGCGGTCCCGCGATCTCGCCCGGCGCGGACGACTGGTGGGCGCCGTTCGCGGAGTTCGTCGAGCGCCGGGACGTGCCCGCCGACTTCGTGTCCTTCCACGCCTACACCACCGGCCCCGCGCAGGACGTGCCGTTCGGCACCTACCAGACGCTGCGCCACCCGCGGAACCTGCTGGACCAGTTCGCCACGCCGGCCAAGCTCCTCGCGGGCACCCGCCTGGAGGGGCTGCCCGCCCACGTCACCGAGTTCTCCACGAGCTACCGCCCGGACAACCCCGTGCACGACACGGCGTACCAGGCGGCGTCGCTGGCCCCGGTGCTCTCCGAGGGCGGCGACCTCGTCGACTCGTTCTCCTACTGGACCTTCTGCGACGTCTTCGAGGAGATCGGCATCCCGACGTCGGTGTTCCACGGGGGCTTCGGGATGCTCGGCCACCGGCAGCTGCGCAAGCCGGTGTTCCACCTCTACGCGTTCATGGCCCGGATGGGCACCCAGGTGCTGCACCGCGGCGCGGACCACCTCGTGACGCGCGACGACGACGGTCGCGTGACCGTGCTGGCCTGGCAGCCGGCGGGCGGCACGGCCGACGCCGAGGAGCCGGACCGGCACGAGCTGCGGCTGAGCCTGCCCGTCGGCGACGCGACGACGCGCCGGGCGTCCGTGCACCGCTCGCGCGTCAACGACGACGAGGGCAACGCGTTCAGCGCGTGGCGCCACCTCGGCCGCCCGGCGTCGCCGACGCCGCGGCAGCTCGACCTGCTGCACGAGGCCTCGGTCCCTGGCCGCACGCACACGTCGCTCGAGGTGGCGGGCGGCCGTGCCGACCTGGCCCTCACGCTCGCCCGGCACGAGGTGACGCTCGTGGAGATCGACCCGGTGCGCGACGAGACGCCGCCCTGGCTCGACGACGCGCGCATCCTGGGCCGAGGGCACGGTCGCGGGCTCGACGGCGACGGGCAGGCGTCCTGATGGCGGCCGCGGCGCCCCGCGAGTTCGGGGACGGCGTGCTGGCCCGGATCACGGCGCGCATCTACTGGTACGTCGTCGTGGGCGCCCTGGTCGCGCTGGGCTGCGTGCCCAGCCTGGTGCTGGTCGCGCTGCTCGACCGGTCCACGGGCAACGCCCTGCTGGTGCCCCTGTGCCTGGTCCCGGCGGCGCCGTTCCTGTCCGCGGGCCTCTTCGCCCTGCACGCGCGGGCGGGCGCCGACGAGCCCGTGCCGGGCCGTACGTTCCTGCGCGGTCTGCGGCTGAACTGGCTCGACGTGCTGCGTCTGTGGGTGCCCGCGACGGTGGTGCTCGGCGTCGTCCTCACGTCGGTCGTGCACCGCCAGGTCGCCGGGATCGGCGTGGCCTACGCCGTCGTGCTGGGCGTGGTGGGCCTCGTCGTGCTGCTCTGGGCCGTGCACGCTCTGCTGCTCGCGTCGCTGTTCTCCTTCCGGGCCCGCGACGTGGCCCGGCTGTCCGTGTACTACCTCGGCCGGCGGCCCGGCGTGACCGTCGGCCTGCTCGCGCTCGTCGTGGTGGCCGTCGGCGTCGTGTGGCTGGCGGGCGAGCTCGTGCTCGCCCTCGTCGCCGTCGCGTGGCTCGTCTTCCTGCTGCGCGTCGCGCAGCCCGTGCTCGACGACGTCCGCGCGCGCTTCGTCGCCTGACCTCCCGCACCGTCCGTACCACCCGATCACCGTCCGTCTCGGAGGACCGTCCGTGCCTGCCGCACAGCCCGCCCACCTGCCCGCCGGCCGCAAGATCCGCTACGGCGGCGACTACAACCCCGAGCAGTGGCCGCGGGAGGTGTGGGAGGCCGACCACGCGGCGTTCGACCTGGCGTCGATCGACACGGTGACGCTCAACGTCTTCTCCTGGGCGACGCTGCAGCCCGACGAGGACACGTACGACTTCGCGCTGCTGGACGCGATCGTCGAGCGCACCGTGGCCGCGGGCCGCGACGTCGTGCTGGCCACGTCGACCGGCGCGCTGCCGCCGTGGCTCGCGCACCGCCACCCCGAGGTGGAGCGCACCGACTTCCAGGGCCGGCGCCACGTGTACGGGCAGCGGCACAACGCCTGCCCCAGCTCGCCGGTGTACCGGCGGCTGTCCGCGGAGCTCGCGGGGCGCCTCGCCGAGCGGTACGCGGGCACGCCCGGCCTGGTCGCGTGGCACGTCGGCAACGAGTACGGCGGGTTCGACGGCGGCTGCTGGTGCGACCTGTGCGCGGCCGGCTTCCGCGCGTGGCTGCGGCAGCGGTACGGCACCCTCGACCGGCTCAACGAGGCGTGGAACGCGGCGTTCTGGTCGCACACGTTCACCGACTGGGAGCAGGTCGTGCCGCCCAACATGCTCAGCGAGCACTGGCGCGGCCCGGACCACACGGCCTTCCAGGGCATCACGCTCGACTACCGGCGGTTCATGTCCGACGCGATGCTCGCGAACTTCCGTGACGAGAAGGCGCGCATCCGCGAGCACGACGCGACGACGCCGGTCACGACCAACTTCATGGGCATGTTCCGCCCGATCGACTACCACCGCTGGGCCGACGACCTGGACTTCGCCTCCTGGGACAACTACCCGCCCGGGCAGCGCGAGCACGCGCGCATGGCGCTGGCCCACGACGTCATGCGTGGGCTCAAGGGCGGTGCGCCGTTCTGGGTCATGGAGCAGACGCCGACCATCACCGCGTCGCGCGACGTCAACCCGGTGAAGCGGCCGGGCGTGCTGCGGCTGTGGTCGTGGCAGGCCGTGGCGCACGGTGCGGACGCCGTCCTGTACTTCCAGATGCGGCAGTCGAAGGGGGCGTGCGAGAAGTACCACGGGGCCGTGCTCGACCACGCCGGCCGCACCGACACCCGCGCGTTCCGGGAGGTCGCGGCGCTCGGGGCGGAGCTCGACGCGCTGGGCGACGCCGTCCTCGGCGCCCGCACGCCCGCCCGCGTGGCCCTGCTCTTCGACTGGGACTCCTGGTGGGCCGCGGAGATGACGGACGGCTTCAACCGGCACGCCCGGTACGTCGACACCGTGCTCGCGTACTACCGCGCGCTGTGGCAGGCGGGGGCGCAGGTCGACGTCGTGCCGGTCACCGCCGACCTCGCGCGGTACGACGTCGTGCTCGCGCCCATGCTGCACGTGCTCAAGGGCGACGTCGCCGAGCGGCTGGAGGGCGTCGTCGCGCGCGGCGGCTCGGTGCTCGCGTCGTACTGGTCCGGCCGCGCGGACGAGGACGCGAACGCCTACCTCATGGACGCCCCCGGCCCGCTCGGCCGGCTGTTCGGCGTCCGTGTCGAGGAGACCGACTCCGCCGAGCCGGGCGTCACCAACCCGGTCACCCTGGACGACGGCGCGGGCGACGGAGTCGTCTCCGACGCAACGCTCGTGTTCGAGGTGCTCGTGCCGCAGGGCGCGGACGTCGTCGGCACCTACGGCGCCGAGTTCTACGCCGGGACGCCCGCGGTGACGCGCCACCGCCACGCCGGCCGCGGTGCGCACGACGACGGGGAGGGCGGCGGCGCGGCCTGGTACGTCGCGACGGCGCTCGACGACGCAGGCGTCGCGTGGGTCGTGCGCCGGGTGCTGGACGGGCACGGGCTGGTCGGCCCGTACGCCGACGCGCCCGACGTCGAGCTGGCGGTCCGCGAGCACGACGGTGGGCGGTTCGCCTTCGTGCTGAACCACGCGACCGAGGCCGTCGACGTCGCGGCCCACGCCGCGGGCACGGACCTGCTCACCGGGCGCCGGATCGGGGCGGGGGAGCTGCTCCACCTGGAGCCCACCGACGTCGTGCTCCTGCGCGAGGACTGAACCGCGTCGCCCGCCCGATCGGCCGGGTCTGGCGTCGGCCACGGTATATCGATAAAACGAATAGAAAACGTTGTCAGAACTCCTTGCCCGGGCCGACGGCGGCCTGGCAAGGTCGAGAGCGCTCGGTGCGGGATCGACGACGTCCCGCTCGGGCGCCATCCACACCTTCATGTTCCACCTCTGATGTCGGCGCGTGATGTTAGCGCTCACATCGATCGGCACGACGACGTACCGTCCACACGAGGAGTTGAACAGCACCATGGCAGCGACCATCACACGCAGGCGACGGGGCCGCGCAGCGGCGGCCCTCACCGCCCTGACCCTCGCCGTCACCACCGGGATCGCGCTGGGCGCGACGGCGGCCCAGGCCGCCTCGACGCTCGGGGCGGCGGCCGAGGCGCAGGGCCGATACTTCGGGGCGGCCGTGGCCGCGTCGAGGCTGAGCGACCCCGTCTACACCGGGATCCTCGACCGCGAGTTCTCGTCGGTCACGGCGGAGAACGAGATGAAGTGGGACGCGACGGAGCCGTCCCAGGGCCAGTTCAGCTACACCCGCGGCGACCAGATCCTCGACCACGCCGTGGCGAACGGCATGGACGTGCGCGGGCACGCGCTGCTGTGGCACTCGCAGGAGCCGGCCTGGGCGCAGACGATGGAAGGGCCCGCGCTGCGACAGGCGATGCTCAACCACGTCACGCAGGTCGCCACGCACTACAGGGGCAAGGTCTACGCCTGGGACGTGGTCAACGAGGCGTTCTCCGACTGGCCCGAGGGCGTGCGTCGCGACTCCAACCTGCAGCGCACCGGCAACGACTGGATCGAGGCGGCCTTCCGCGCCGCCCGCGCCGCCGACCCGGGCGCGAAGCTCTGCTACAACGACTACGGCACGGACGGGATCGGCGCCAAGTCGAACGCCGTCTACGCCATGGTCAAGGACTTCAAGTCCCGCGGCGTCCCCATCGACTGCGTCGGCTTCCAGAGCCACCTCACCACCCTGCCGAGCGACTACCAGGCCAACCTCCAGCGGTTCGCGGACCTGGGCGTGGACGTGCAGATCACCGAGCTCGACGTCGCGGCCGGCCCGCAGCAGGCGGCCATCTTCGGGTCCGTGACGAAGGCGTGCCTCGCCGTCGCGCGCTGCACCGGCATCACGGTGTGGGGCATCCGCGACAGCGACTCGTGGCGCACGGGCGAGGACCCGCTGCTCTTCGACGACGCCGGGCAGCCCAAGGCCGCCTACACCGCCGTGCTCGACGCCCTCAACGGCGGCAGCACGCCCCCGCCCACCATCCCGGGCGTCGACCCGTCGGCCTGGTACGTGCTCCTGAACCGGCAGAGCGGCAAGGCGCTCGACGTGTACAACCGGTCCACGGCCGACAAGGCCGACGTCGTCCAGTGGACGCGCAACGACGGCACGCAGCAGCAGTGGCGCTTCGAGCCCTCCGGCGGCGGCTACCAGCTCAAGTCGCGCCTGTCGGGGAAGGTGCTCGACGTGCTCGACTGGTCGACCGCCAACGGCGGCGACGTGGTCCAGTTCGAGGATCGCGACGGCGAGAACCAGCAGTGGACGGTCACCGCGAACGGCGGCTACCTCACCCTCGTCAACCGCTACAGCGGCAAGGCGCTCGAGGTGCAGGGCGGGTCCACCGCCGACGGCGCCGACGTCGTCCAGTACGACAGCTGGGGCGGCGCGAACCAGCAGTGGCAGCTCGTGAAGGTGGGCTGACGATGTCGACACGGAAGCCGACACGGAAGCCGACACGGAAGACGACGCGGAAGACGATGCGAGACACGGCGCGGACGACGGCCCGGCGCACGGTGCGCCGGGGGATCGCGGCGCTCGTGGCCGGGGCGACGGTGCTGGTCGGCGGGCTGGTCGCGGTGGCGACGGCACCCGCCGCGGCCGCCGCCCCGGCGGCGGACACCTGGTACGTGCTGGTGAACCGGAACAGCGGCAAGGCGCTGGACGTGTACAACCTGTCCCTGGCGGACAAGGCGGACATCGTCCAGTGGCCCCGCAACGACGGGGCGCAGCAGCAGTGGCGGTTCCTCGACTCGGGCGGCGGGTACTACCGGCTCCAGTCGCGGCTGTCCGGCAAGGTGCTCGACGTCCTGGACTTCTCGACCGCGAACGGCGGCGAGGTGGTCCAGTTCGAGGACCGCAACGGCACCAACCAGCAGTGGCGGGTCACGGAGTCGGGCGGCTACGCCACCCTGGTCAACCGGAACAGCAGCAAGGCGCTCGAGGTGCAGGGCGCGTCCACCGCCGACGCCGCGAACGTGGTCCAGTACGACAGCTGGGGCGGGGCCAACCAGCAGTGGCAGCTCGTCCCCGTGGACGACGTCGCGCCGAGCGCGCTCCCGTCGTCGTTCTCCTGGAGCTCCAGCGGCGTGCTCGCCGGCCCGAAGCCGGACGCCACCCACCCGAGCGTGGCCATCAAGGACTTCTCGGTGATCCGGTACGGCGGCCAGTGGCAGGTGTACGCGACCACCGCGAGCCGGAACGGCTGGGGCCTGGTGCACTTCGCGTTCACGGACTGGGCGGACGCGAAGAACGCGACGTACACCTACCTCGACACCTCGGGGATCGGGCCCGGCTACCGGGCCGCGCCCCAGGTGTTCCAGAACTCCCGCGACGGCCTGTGGTACATGGTCTACCAGACCGGCCCGCCGACGTACTCCACGACGACGGACCCCAGCAACCCTCGGTCCTGGTCGGCCCCGAAGCCGCTCATCGCGAACGAGCCGGCGATCGTCACCCAGAACAAGGGCGACGGGCAGTGGATCGACTTCTGGAACGTCTGCGACGACGCGACCTGCTACCTGTACTTCAGCGACGACAACGGCCACATGTACCGGGCCAGGACGTCCGTCGAGGAGTTCCCGAACGGGTTCGGCGACACCGAGCTGTTCATGAGCGACACCAAGAACAACCTGTTCGAGGCGTCCAACGTGTACCGGGTCGACGGGAGCGACGAGTACCTCATGATCGTGGAGGCGATCGGGTCCACCGGGCGGCGCTACTTCCGGTCGTGGACCGCGACGGACCTCGGCGGGGCCTGGACGCCGCTCGCCAGCACGGAGTCGTCGCCCTTCGCCGGCCGCGCGAACGTGTCCTTCCCGGGCGGCACGGCGTGGACGCAGGACTTCAGCCACGGCGAGCTGGTGCGGTCGGCCAACGACGAGACCCTGCCGATCAGCCCGTGCCGGCTCCAGTACGTCTACCAGGGGATCGATCCGTCGGCCGGTGGGGACTACCTCCTGCTGCCCTGGCGGATGGGGCTGCTCACGCAGACGAACTCGACGTGCTGAGGCGCGCCGCACGGCAACAGCCACGGATGCAGACACGGACACCGGCGCAGACACAGAATCAGACAGGAGAGCAGATGATGCACGCAGCACGCGTTCAGCGACGAACGCGATGGGCGGCCGCGCTCGCGGCCGGGACGATCGCGGTGACGGCGCTCGCCGCCGGCGGGACGGCGTCGGCGGCCAGCATGTCGGCGAGCACGGCGGACGACGACGCGACGTCGTTCCGGTGGACCACCGGCGACCCGGTGATCTCGCCGCAGCCCGACGCGACGCACGACTCCGTCGCGGTCAAGGACCCGACCGTCGTCAAGGTCGGCAAGCGGTACCACGTGTTCTTCACGACGACGCCCGGCGAGGGGAAGGGCTGGCACATCGCGCACAAGAGCTTCGAGAGGTGGTCGGACGCGGACGCCGCCCCGATCACGTACCTGGACACGACGGCGATCGGCCCGGGCTACCGGGCGGCTCCCCAGGTGTTCTACTTCGCGCCGCAGAAGACGTGGTACCTGATCTACCAGGACGGCAACGCCGCCTACTCCACCACGCAGGACATCGACGACCCGACGTCCTGGAGCGCGCCGAAGCACTTCTACGACGGGATGCCGCAGATCGTCCAGGACAACATCGGCAACGGGTTCTGGCTCGACTTCTGGAACATCTGCGACGACGAGACGTGCTACCTGTTCTCCACCGACGACAACGGGCACCACTACCGGTCCGAGACGTCGGTCCAGGACTTCCCGCACGGGTACACGAACACCGTGATCGCGAAGGAGGACCCGAACCGCTTCTCGATGTTCGAGGGCGACGCCGTGTACAAGCTCGAGGGCACGGACCGGTACCTCATGATGATCGAGGCGTTCGGCCCCGACGGCGCCCGCATGTACAAGGCGTGGACGGCGGACGGCCTGGACGCCGTCGGGGACGAGTGGGAGCCGCTCGCCGTGACCGGTGACGACCCGTTCGCCCGGACCGCGTTCACCACGTTCACCACGCAGCGCTGGACGGACGACTTCTCCCACGGCGAGCTGCTGCGCAGCGGCAGGTCCCAGGAGCTGACCGTCGACCCGTGCCAGCCGCTGCAGTTCCTCTTCCAGGGCTACGACCCGGCCGCGCCGTCGGGCCCGGGCTACGGCGACAAGCCGTACCAGCTCGGGCTCGCGACCGCCGACGGGCCCAACCCGATCAGCGCGATGTGCGCCGACGGCTGAGCGCGCGGTGGCGCCGAGGCCCCACCTGGTCCCGACCGGGTGGGGCCTCGGCGTCTCGGCGCCGGGTCACGAGGACCCGACCGGCTCAGTCCGCGACGACGCCGGTGACCGTGCCGCCGCTGCGGGTGACGGTGTAGTCCACCGTGTCGCCGCTCCAGAAGTGGAACGTCAGCGAGACGGGCTCGCCGTCGCGCAGGGTGTCGAGGTAGGCCGGGCGCAGCAGGATCGCGCCGGCCTCCTCGTCGGGGGCGAACGACGCGTCGAACTCCTGGAACGGCGTCCAGCTCTGCGGGCCGGCGCCGGTGCCGTCCGCGTAGACCGACGCCATGGTGGCGAGGCGGTCGCCGCGGAACTGCGTGGGGATCGAGACGCCGTCGGCGACGGTGCCGGCGGCGTCCGCGAGCACGGGGGTGTCGGCCGCGATGACGTGGATCCGCCACGGCACGCCCGCGGTGAAGCGCGCCTCGAGCGTGGCGTGCGCGCCGTACGCGCCGTCGCCGACCAGCCGCGTCAGGTAGTCGGCCGAGAGCGTCACCTCGTCGCCGGCGACGGCGGCGTCCGCGGCGGCGACCGGCGCGCCGTCGAGGAACAGCCCCTCGAGCTGCGTGTCGTGGGGCTCGAGCGTGACCGTCTGCGCGGTCACGTCGCCCGGGCGGACGAACACCTGGTCCGTGGACGCGGTGCCGGACCGGGTGGTCCAGCTCGACGAGACCTGCGCCCACAGCTCGGGGTCGCTCCACGTGAAGCCGGTGCGGTCGAGGTGCTGGCCGTTGTCCCAGAGCATGGTCGTGACGCCGGCCTCGCGGGCCTGGTGGCCGAGCTCCTCGAAGAACTTCAGCTTCTCGCCCTGCTCGATGGTGCCGGTGTGGCGGTCGAAGCCGAGCAGCCCGTACTCGCCGAGGATCACCGGGATCCCCTGGTCGACGAACGTGGCCCGCACGCGGTCGAACGTGCCGGTCAGGTCGGCCCGGGCGGTGTCGTCGAAGCGGGTGCCGCCCGCGACGTTCACGCTGAACGGCCAGTAGCCGTAGTAGTGCACGGTGGCGGCGAGCTGCGGGTCGTCGAGCTCGGCGATGGTGTCGGCGAGGGCGTCGAGCCGCTCCTGCCCGGCGTTGGTGTGCAGCGTGGGCAGCACGAGCACGCGGTCGGCGTTGCGGCCCCCGGACGCACGCACCACCTCGTGGAACACCGTGTTGAGGTCGTCGAGCAGCACGTCGCCCCGGGCGTCGTCCACGCCGGCGAACTGCGGCTCGTTGAGGCTCTCGAACAACAGCTCGGACGGGTGGTCGCGGAACCGCTCGGCGAGCTGCTCCCACGTGGCGCGGAAGCGGTCGCGCACGCCGTCCGGGTCGGTGGACATCGCGTTCGCCCAGAGCCACGAGTCGTGGTGGACGTCGAGCAGCACGTAGAGGTCCTCGGCGAGGGCCTGGTCCACGACCTCCTCGACGCGGTCGAGGTACGCCGCGTCGAGGGTGTGGTCGGGGGCGCCGCCCTGGTGGTCGTCCCAGGTGACCGGGATGCGCACGCTGCGGAAGCCCTCGTCCTTCACCGCGGCGAGGAGCTCCGGCGTGACGCGCGGGTTGCCCCAGGCGGTCTCGTCGGCGCCGACGGCGTCGAGCGAGTTGCCGAGGTTCCAGCCGGGCTGCATCGCGGCCACCGTCTCGGCCGCGTCGTCCGCGCGGTGGGGGTGCGCCGGGTGCGCCGGGTGCGTGGGATGTGCGGGGTGCTGCGGATGCGCCGGTGCGGCGCCGGCCGGGGCGGCGAGCCCGGCGGCCAGCGCCAGGCCCGCCGCGAGGGCGGTGAGCGTCGTCCTGAGCGGTCGTTTCACGGTGGTGCCCTTCGTCGCGCACGGGTGATGGTCGTGGCTCCGACCGGCCGGACCGACGGCGTCGCCGGTCCGGCAGTCGAAGCGCTTCGAAACCCTGGCGAGCGGGACGCCGTCCTGTCAACCTCCTGAAACGTTACGGATCCGGCGTCCGACCGCCCGTCACACCACCCGGCGGTAGGCCACCACGGCGGCGGTGCCGAACACGGCGAGGAACGCCGCGCTCCACAGCAGGGTCGCGACCGCCGGCCCGGCGACCGGGCCGCCCAGCAGCAGCCCCTGGCTCGCCTCGACCGCGCGGCTCACCGGGTTCACCTCGGCCCAGGCCTGCAGCCAGCCCGGCATCGTCTCGACCGGCGCGGCCATGCCCGTGCCGAACACCAGCGGGAACGGCAGCAGGAAGCCGACCGTCGAGACCATGATCTCGTCGCGCAGCAGCACCGCCACGAGCACGGTCAGCCAGCACAGGGAGAAGCCGAGGACGATCGCCAGCCCGCACGCGGCAAGGGTGTGCAGCAGCCCCGTCTCGACCCGGAAGCCGAGCGCGTACCCGACGCCGAACAGCACGGCGAGGGCGATGACGTACCGGACGGCGTCGGCGAGCACCGAGCCCAGCAGCATCGCGGCGCGGGGCACGGGCATGCTGCGGAACCGGTCGAACACGCCCTTCCTCATGTCCTGCACGATGCTGAGGCCGGTGGCGACCTGCCCGGTGAGCACCGTGGTGAGCACGAGGATCCCGGGGAACAGGTACTGCAGGTACTCCTGCGTGGACCCGGCGACCGCGCCGCCGAACAGGTAGACGAACAGGACGAGGAACACGACGGGCAGGATGACGGCGTCGGCCAGCTCGCCCGGGTTGCGCCGGGTCTTCGTGAGACTGCGGCGCGCCAGGGCCAGGCTGTGGCGGGCGAGCGGCCAGCGGCGTGAGGGCGACGGCGCCCTCCGGCGGTGCGGTGCGGCGTCGACGGGGACGGTGGCCGCGGCGGTGGTCATGGTTCCTCCCTCGGGGTGGTGCGGTGGCCGTCGGTCAGGGCGAAGAAGACCTCGTCGAGACCCGGCAGGCGCAGGGCCAGCTCGGTGACCGCGACGTCCGCGTCCTCGAGCCCGCGCACGACGGCGGAGAACGCGCGCTCGTCGTCCACGGACGCCGTGACCACGCCGCCGCGCGGCGGGGCGACGTCCTGCCCGGTGACGTGTGCGACCACGCCCGCCGCGGCCCCGGCCCGGCCCGGGTCGCGCGGCCGCACGACCACCGTCTGCCCGCCGACCTGCTGCTTCAGGCCCGCCGGGGTGTCGTGGGCGATGACGCGGCCATGGTCGATCACGGTGATCTCGTCGGCCAGGGCGTCGGCCTCCTCCAGGTACTGCGTGGTGAGCAGCACGGTGGTGCCGTCGTCCGCGAGCGACCGGATGGTCTGCCACAGCTCCTCGCGCTTGCCCGGGTCGAGCCCGGTGGTCGGCTCGTCGAGGAACAGGACGCTCGGCGAGCCGACGAGGCTGGCGGCGAGGTCGAGGCGGCGGCGCATCCCGCCGGAGTAGGTGGACGCGCGCCGCCGGCCGGCGTCGGCGAGCCCGAACCGCTCCAGCAGACGCGCGGCCCGGGCGCGGGCCTCGGGCGTGGGCAGGTCGAGCAGGCGACCGAACAGCTCGAGGTTCTCGGCGCCCGTGAGGTCCTCGTCCACCGTCGCGTACTGGCCGGTGAGGCCGATGCGCCGGCGCACCTCGACCGGGTCGCGCCCGACGTCCACGCCGTCGACCAGCGCGCGCCCCGCGTCCGGCCGCAGCAGCGTGGCCAGCACCCGGATGGCGGTCGTCTTCCCGGCCCCGTTCGGGCCCAGGACGCCGAGCACCGTGCCGCGCTCGGCGCGCAGGTCGACGCCGTCGAGCGCCGTCGTCGCCCCGAACGCCTTGACGAGGCCCTCGGCCTCGAGCGCGGCGGTCACGACGACGCCCCGGGCGCGCTGTCGGGCGTGATGTCCGGCGTGACGTCGAGGCGGCGCCCGAAGAGGCCGCCCGGGTCGTAGGAGCGCTCGACCGCCCGCAGCCGCGCGAGCGTCGCGGGCGGGTAGGCCGCGTGCAGGTCGGCGTCCGTGGCGGTGCCCTGGAAGTTCACGTACGCGCCGGTGCCGTGGGCGGCCACGCCGCGCCAGCCGGCGAGCGCGGCCTCGACGTCGGCGGAGGACGCCTCCTGCGGGACGACGGCGCCGCCCACCACCAGGGTCTCCGCGTCGCGGTGGGCGAACGCCGTCGCGTCGGGCAGGACCCGCGAGAACGCGCCGCCGAGGGCGCGCAGCGCCAGCGCGAGCGGCCGGTCGCCCGCGGACGCTGCGGCCACCGCCGCGACGGCGTCGTCGTCGAGCCGCGGCACCAGCACGTTCCGGCCGACCAGGCGCACGCCCGGCGGGTGGTGGCCGCCCTCCGCGAGGACGTCGGCGTACGGCACCGTCGCGACCGTGTCGTCCAGCATCGTGCCGAGGTGCTGCAGCGGCTCGATCGACCGCTCGGCGGCCGCCGGGTCGTCGTGGGACGCGCAGACCAGGACCGACGCCGACGCCGGGCGGTCGCCCGTGGGCGGGGAGAGCACGAGCGTGCTGCTCAGCTCCTCGTCGGCGCCGCGCAGGACGTCGCGCCAGCCCGCGACGAGGGCGGCCGGGTCGTCGGGGGCGAGGGAGAGCGCGCCGAAGCGGACGTCGCCCACGCGGGCCGCGACGAGGTCGAGGCTCGTCGCGACGCCGACGTGGCCGCCCCCGCCCCGCAGCGCCCAGAACAGGCCCGCGTGGGAGTCCTCGCTCGCGACCACGGTCCGGCCGTCGGCGAGCACCACCCGGGCCCCGACCAGGGCGTCGACCGCCAGGCCGTGCTTCCGCACCATCCACCCGACGCCGCCGCCGAGCGTCAGCCCGCCCACGCCGACGCTCGCCGTGTCGCCGGAGGAGATCCCCAGGCCGTGCGGCGCGAGCGCCGCCGCGACCCGGCCCCACGTGGCGCCGGCGCCCACGCGCACGAGGCGTCGGTGCGGGTCCAGCGCCTCGACCGCGTCCAGGTGGCGCAGGTCGACGACGACCCCGCCGTCGTTGGTGGCGCGGCCGGTGAGGCCGTGCCCGCCGGAGCGGACCGACAGGGGCAGCCCCTCGCGCGCCGCGTACGTCACGGCCGCCGCCACCTCCGCCTCGTCGCGGGGGCGCGCCACCAGGGCGGGGGAGCCGGTGGCGAACACGGTGCGTCGCGCGTCGTCGTAGCCGTCGTCTCCGGGGACGACGACGTCGCCCAGCCCGGCAGGGATGCGGCGGGGTGCCTGGACGCGGGGTGCCCGGATGCCCGGTGCCTGGATGCTCATGGTGGTGCTCCTTCGTCCGTCGCTCTCGGTCGTTCGTGGTCCCGATCCTTCGCGGCGGGGGCGGGTCGGCGCGTCCGCCCGACGGCGACACCTGCGGCTACCGGCCGGGGCGTCGGGCCGGCGCCGTCGTACCGCGGGGGGAGTAGGCGCAGGGTGCTCCCCGCGCCGGATGCGGTGGCTCCGGGGGCGCACCTACGCTGCCGGGATGGGAACGGGACGGGCACGGGAGCGGATCCTCGCGGCGGGCTGGCTGGTCTCCCTCGGCGTCGCGGGCGTCGCGGTGCTGCAGTGGCGCGCGTACGTGCGCGAGGTGGAGCAGCGGGCCGAGGACGCCGAGCGCACGCGGGACGAGGTAGCCCGGCGTCGCGCCGTCGAGGAGCGGCTGCGCATCGCGCGCGAGCTGCACGACTCCCTGACGCACAGCATCTCCGTGATCAAGATGCAGGCGGGGGTGGCCGCCCACCTCGCGCGCAAGCGGGGCGAGGAGCCGCCGCCCGCGCTGCTGGCGATCCAGGAGGCCAGCACCGACGCCGCGCGCGAGCTGCGCTCCACCCTCGACGTGCTGCGGCGCGACGGCGAGCCCAACGGCAACGGTCTGGACCGGCTCGCCACGCTCGTCGAGCGCGCCGAGGCCGCCGGCGTGCCCACCACCGTGCGGGTCGTCGGCGACCGGCGCACGCTGCCCGCCGAGACCGACCAGGCCGCCTACCGGGTGGTGCAGGAGGCGCTCACCAACGTCGCCCGGCACGGCGGCCCCGCCGCGGCCGCGACCGTGAGGGTGGCGTTCGGGGCCACGGAGCTGACCCTCGAGGTCGACGACGACGGCCGGGGCGCGGCCGGCCCGCCCGAGCCCGGCCACGGGCTGACCGGGATGCGCGAGCGCGTCACCGCCCTCGGCGGCACCCTCGACGCCGGGCCGGGGAACGACGGCGGGTTCGCGGTGCGCGTCACGCTTCCGCTGCCCGCACCGTCGCGGCGGCCCGTGGCGGCACCCGTGTCGGGCGAGCCGGCGGCCCGCGCGTGATCCGCGTCGGCCTCGTCGACGACCAGGCCCTCATCCGCTCCGGCATCCGGGCGCTGCTCGATGCGGAGGACGACGTCGAGGTGGTCGCGGAGGGCGCCGACGGGCACGACGGCGTGCGCCTCGCGCGCGAGCTGCGGCCCGACGTCGTGCTCATGGACGTGCAGATGCCCGGCATGGACGGCATCGCCGCGACCCGCGAGATCGCGGCCGACGACGCGCTGGCCGGCGTGCACGTCGTCGTGCTGACGAACTACGGCATCGACGAGTACGTGTTCGAGGCGCTGCGCGCGGGCGCGAGCGGGTTCGTCGTCAAGGACACCGAGCCCGCCGACCTCGTCGAGGCGGTGCGCGCCGCCGTGCGGGGCGACGCGCTGCTCTCCCCGGCCATCACGCGCCGGCTCATCAGCGAGTTCGTCGCCCGGCCGCCGGACGCGATCGCCGCCGACGGCCTCGACCTGCTCACGCCGCGCGAGCGCGAGGTGGTGGCGCTCGTCGCGCACGGGCTGTCCAACGACGAGATCGCCGAGCGGATGGTGCTCAGCCCGCTCACCGCGAAGACGCACGTCAGCCGGGCCATGACCAAGCTGGGCGCGCGCGACCGCGCCCAGCTCGTGGTCTTCGCCTACGAGTCGGGGATCGTCTCCCCGCGCTCGCGGCCCGCCGACCGCGCGTAGCGGCGACCGCGCTGCCTAGGCTGCGTCCTGTGCCGGAACCGCCCGCTCCGCCGGAACGCCGCCGCCGCGTCGCCGTCCTCGTGCTGGAGGGCGCCAAGCCCCTCGACGTCGGCATCCCGGCGCAGGTCTTCACGACGCGCCCGAGCATGCCCTACGAGGTGCGGGCGTGCGCCGCGGCGCCGGGGCTGGTCGCGGGCGGGGACGGGCTCTCCTACCACCTGGACCACGGCCTCGAGGCGCTGGCGTGGGCCGACGTCGTCTTCCTCCCGGGCTACCGGCACCCGGACCGCGACGACCCGCCGCCCGCCGTCGTCGACGCTCTCGTGGCCGCGCACGACCGCGGCGCGCGCCTGGCCGCCATCTCGACCGGGGCGTTCGCGCTCGCGGCGACAGGCCTGCTCGACGGCCGCCGCGCCACGACGCACTGGCACTACACGCGAGCGCTGGCGGCCAAGCACCCGCAGGTGCTGGTGGACGAGAACGTGCTGTTCGTCGACGAGGGCAGCGTGCTCACGTCGGCGGGTGCGGCGTCGGGCATCGACCTGTGCCTGCACCTGCTGCGCGGCGACCTCGGCGTCGCGGCGTCGAACCACGCCGCCCGGCGGCTGGTCGCCGCCCCGTACCGCAGCGGCGGCCAGGCGCAGTACGTGCCGCGCAGCGTGCCGGAGCCGCTGGGGGAGCGCTTCGCGGCCACGCGGGAGTGGGTGCTGCACCGCCTGGGCGACGACCTCACCCTGGAGGCGCTCGCCCGGCACGCGCGGGTCTCGCCGCGGACCTTCTCGCGCCGGTTCGCCGACGACACCGGGTACACGCCGATGGCCTGGGTGATGCGGGTGCGGGTGGACCTGGCGCGCGAGCTGCTGGAGCGGTCGGAGCGCAGCGTCGAGCAGATCGCCGCCGACGTCGGGCTGGGGACGGGCGCGAACCTGCGCGGCCACTTCCGGCGGATCCTCGGCACCACGCCGAGCGAGTACCGGCGCACCTTCGCCCGGGGGGAGTGATCCCCGGCGCGGGCGTGGCGAGATCCTTGCGGACCGTGGCGCGCGCGCCGGTGTTCGGCCCGCGCGGCGGCGGCGAGCCTGGTGGCGACACGAAAGGAGGGTCCCATGACCCGCATCGCCATCAACGGGTTCGGCCGCATCGGGCGCAACGTGGTGCGCGCGCTGCTGGAGCGCGGCAGCGACCTGGAGCTCGTCGCCGTCAACGACCTCACCGAGCCCGCCGCGCTCGCCCGGCTGCTCGCCTTCGACTCCACGGCCGGCCGGCTCGGCCGCCCGGTCACCGCCGAGGACGACGCGATCGTCGTCGACGGTCACCGCGTCGCCGTGCTGGGGGAGCGCGAGCCCGGCACCCTGCCGTGGCGCGCGCTCGGCGTCGACGTCGTGCTCGAGTCCACCGGCCGCTTCACCTCCGCCGACGCGGCGCGCGGCCACCTCGACGCCGGGGCACGCAAGGTGCTGGTGAGCGCGCCGTCCGCCGGTGCGGACGTCACGCTCGCCCCCGGCGTCAACACCGACGCCTACGACCCGGCGGCGCACACGATCGTCTCCAACGCGTCGTGCACCACCAACGCGCTCGCGCCGCTCGCGTCCGTGCTCGACGACCTCGCCGGCATCGAGCACGGGTTCATGACCACCGTGCACGCCTACACCCAGGAGCAGAACCTCCAGGACGCCCCGCACCGCGACGCCCGCCGCGCCCGCGCGGCGGCCGTGAACATCGTGCCCACCACGACCGGTGCCGCCAAGGCGATCGGGCTGGTGCTGCCGCGCCTCGACGGGAAGCTCTCGGGCGACTCGATCCGGGTGCCCGTGCCGGTGGGCTCGATCGTCGAGCTCAACGCCGCCGTCGCGCGCGACGCGACGCGCGACGAGGTCCTCGCCGCCTACCGCGAGGCCGCGGACGGCCGCCTGGCGGGGGTGCTGGAGTACTCCGAGGACCCGCTCGTCTCCTCGGACATCACCGGCAACCCGGCGTCGTCGATCTTCGACTCCCTCCTGACGCGCGTCGACGGCCGGCACGTCAAGGTCGTGGCCTGGTACGACAACGAGTGGGGGTTCTCCCACCGGGTGGTCGACACCCTGGAGCTGCTCGCCGCGGGCTGACCGCCCCCGGCGCCGCGGGGAGCCGGACGGGCTCCCCGCGGCGGCGCGGCCTACGCGCGGGCGCGGAACTCCTCGGCCGCGTGCAGCAGGTAGTAGGCGAGGCCGGTCTGCTGCTGCTCCAGCATCCCGCGGTGGAAGTCGTCGGCGACGAAGAACCGCGCCTGGCCGGCGAACGCCTCGGCGTCCGTCGGGCGGTCGGCGTCGAGCACCGCCAGGTGGCGGCGGATCTCCGCGGTGACGGACTCGTCGTCCGCCCGGAGGCCGGCGCGCAGCGCGTCGGCCATGAAGGTCATGAACGCCGTCGCCTCGGCGGCGGCCGCGTTCATCCGGTCCGCGTCGACGTCGGCGGTGCCGAGCTCGACGCCGTACGTGTCGCGCAGGTGCGCGTCCTGCTCCGCGAGGGCGTCCTGCCACCCGGCGCGATCGAGCCCGGTGAACATGTCGTCGGTGGGCATGGGGTCTCCCTGTGTCTCGTGTGCGATGGCCCGCTCGAGCGTCGCCCGCACCTGGGCGAGCCGCGCTCCGCGCGCGCGGAGCATGGCCCGCTGGTCCAGCAGGCACTCGAGCCGGGACGTGCAACCCGACAGGGCCTCCCCGATCGCGCCCAGCGGCACGTCGAGCTCCCGGAAGAACAGGATCTGCTGCAGACGCGCCAGGTCGGCCTCCGAGTACGTCCGGTAGTCGTTCCGCTCGTCCCGGGCGGGGACGAGCAAGCCGATCCGGTCGTAGTGGTAGAGCGTCTTGAGCGTGGTGCCCGACAGTCGGGCCACCTCGGTGATCGTGAAGGACGTCGTGGGTCTCACCTCCCGCGAAGCACCCTCGACCCTCCCCTGAGGGTAGGGTCAAGCGCCTGTCCGCACCGCTCCCGTGCCACCCCTGGGCTCAATAGATCGTGCGGCCGTGGACGTCGGGCACCCCGGACTTGCGGAAGAAGTACGTGTTGAGCTGGTCGCGCCATTCGGTGGCCGACCGCAGCTGCTCGGCGAGGCGCTCGCGGACGCGGGTGTCGACGTCGGCCGCGATCCTCCCATCGAGGGCCTCCCAGGCGGCGATGGTCGCGCGGACCTGCTCCACGCCGGCGAAGTGGGTGTCGTAGATGTGCTGGATCACCGTGGTGCCGCCGCGCAGCACGTGCGAGTACGGCACGTGGTAGAAGAACAGCAGCAGCTCGTCGGGGCAGGTCTCGAGCGACTCGTACACGTCGCGCCACGGCGCCGGGTACTGCCCGGTGAACCCGGTACCGGTCGCGCGGGTGCGGTCCACGCCCACGCCGTCGCGGTCGGCGAAGTGGTAGGTGCCCCACTTCGAGTACTCGTAGCCGTCCACGTCGGGGCCGTAGTGCGCCCGCAGGGGGCTGACCATGAAGCCCACTCCGAGCGGCGCGGTGTACGACTCGTAGGTGCGCCACGAGTCGTCCATGACGGCGTGCAGGGTCTGTCGCACCTGCGGGTCGACGGCGCCGTCGGGGCCTGCGAACGTCAGGGAGATCCACTCGTCGAGGATCTCCGCCGGGTCGAGCCTCGGGTCCCACGTGAGGCGGCCGTACGCGTACAGGTTCGCCTGCGCGAGCGGGTGTCCCGTCCAGAACCGGTCGTCGCCGACGTTCGACACGGCGGCGATGCCTCCGCCGCCCGCCGCGGCGACGGCGGGCGCGGCGTCCGGGCCGCGGCCGGCGACGACGTCGGCCACGGTGACGCCGTCCCCGCCCGAGCCCGCCCCCCAGGGCTGGAAGCCGAGGTTCTCCCGCCACCAGGGCGCGAGGTAGCACACGTGCTGCTGCTGGCCGGTGTACTCCTGGGTCACCTGCAGCTCGAGCGCGACCCGCGTGCGCGGCATCGCGGCCAGCACGGGGGAGACGGCCTCGCGGGTCTGGAAGTCGAGCGGCCCGTGCTTGACCTGGACGATCACGTTCTCGGCGAAGCGGCCGTCGAGCGGGGCGAAGTGGTCGTACGCCGCGCGGGCGCGGTCGGTGGTGCGGTCGCGCCAGTCCTGGGTGTGGTTGTAGACGAACGCCCGCCAGTGCACGACGCCGCCGTGCGGTGCGACGGCCTCGGCCAGCAGGTTCGCGCCGTCGGCGTGGTCGCGCCCGTAGGCGAACGGGCCGGGCTGGCCCTCGGAGTCGGCCTTGACGAGGAACCCTCCGAAGTCGGGGATCGCTGCCCAGACGCGGTCGGCAGCGTCGCTCCACCAGGCCCGCACGGCGTCGTCGAGCGGGTCGGCGGTGGACAGGCCGCCCAGGGTCATCGGCGACGCGAAGCTCACGGCGAGGTGGGTGCGCACACCGTACGGGCGCAGCGCCGCCGCGACGCGCGCCGTCTCGGCCAGGTCGTCGGTGAGCAGCCGCGCCTCGCGGGCGTGCACGTTGACGTTGTTGATCGCCACCCGGTCGATCCCGATCGACGCGAGCAGCCGCGCGTACTCCGTGACGCGGGACAGGTCCGCCCGGACGACGCCGGCGTCGTAGAAGATCGACCCACCCGCGTAGCCGCGCTCCACCTGGCCCATGTACGGGTGCACGTCCACGTTGTCCCACTGGTTCAGCATCCGCAGAGCCGTCGCCGGGGCGTGGCGCTCGTCGGCATCGGGCCCCGTGAACGCCGCCTCGCCTCGCCGCACCACGTGGAACCAGCCGTGCAGCAGCGCCGTCGCCGTGGCCGCCGTGACGGTGACCCGGCCGCCGTCGCGCACGCACCGGAACCCGTCCGCCGACAGCTCGGGGGACAGGGCGAGGAGGAGATCGGGAGAGGCATCCGGAGCGACGACGTCGCCGCCGTGCGCCGTCGTCGCGTGCTCGACCTCCGCGCGCAGCGTCGCAAGAACCTCCGGCGAGTTGTCAGGGCCACGCGAAGGGATACCTGCTGCTGGTCCTGACAACTCGGGAGTGCGGAGCGCGACGCGGCGGCGGCCGACGGCGGCCAGGGCGCCGTCGGGCAGCCAGGCCGGGTGGGGTGCGGCGTCGACAACGTTTTCGGAACTCACCGGAGGGTCCCCCTCGGTCGGGTCTGGTGGACGGTGGTGCAGGGTGCCGCGGGCCCGGGACGACGACGTCCCGGACCCGTGGCGGGGGCTCAGCGGGCGGTGTAGCGGAACGCGTCCCACGCGCCGAGCAGGTACTGGACGCCCAGCGCGCGGTCGTAGAGGCCGTAGCCGGGGCGCGGCTTGTTCGTGGTGTTCTCGTCCCACAGGTGGCGGCCGTGGTCGGGCCGCACGTAGCCGGTGTACCCGGCCTCGGCGTAGGCCTTCATGATCCCGGTGGTGTCGACGTCGCCCTCGCACGCGCGGTGCCCCACCTCGGTGAAGTCGCCGTTCGGGAAGTGCTTGATGTTCCGCACGTGCGTGAAGTGGATGCGGTCCATGAAGCGGCGCACCGTGTCCGGGGCCAGCGGCGCCTGGGCCGGGTTGGCGGAGAAGCTGCCGAGGCAGAGCGTGAGGCCGTGGTGCGGGCTCGGGTGCAGGTCGAGCACGCGCTGCAGGTCGTCCGGCGTCGAGACGACGCGCGGCCAGCCGAAGACGTCGAACGGCGGGTCGTCCGGGTGCACTCCCAGCTTGATCCCGGCCTCCTCCGCCGCCGGGACCACCGCGTCGAGGAAGTACCGGTAGTTCGTGTACATGTCCTCGTGCGTGACGCCCTCGTACGCGGCGTTGAGCTCGGTGAAGCCCGCGAGCCGCTCGGGCTCCCAGCCGGGCAGGGTGAGACCGTGCGACCCGGCCTCCATGTCGGCGATGAGACCCTCGGGCGTCATCTCGTCCACGACCGCCTTCTCGAAGAACAGCGCGGTCGACCCGTCGGGCAACGGGTGCCACAGGTCGGTGCGCAGCCAGTCGAAGACGGGCATGAAGTTGTAGCAGACCACCTTGACGCCGGCCCGGCCCAGCCGCCGGAGCGTCGTCACGTAGTTCTCGATCGCCTCGTCACGGCTCAGCCCGAGGACGGTGCGCCCCAGCTTGATCGACTCGTGCACGTTGACCGACTCGACCACCTCGGCGTCGAGCGTGCGCGTCACGCCGCGGGCCCGGGCCTCGTCGGTCAGGCCGGTGATGCGCGCGACCTCGGCGTCGATCTCCTCCTGCTCCCACACCTCGCCGGCCTGCTTGTGGTGCAGGCTCCACACGATCGTCTCCACGCCGGGGATCTGCCGGACGTGGTCCAGCGTGACCGTGTCGTTGCCCTCGCCGTACCAGCGGAAACCCATCTTCACTGCGTGACTCCAAGTGCTCGTCGTCGTGCCCTGCCACCCAGAGCGTCGTCAGGGGCGGGAGTAGGCCGCCTGGGGCAGGCGGTAGGTCAGGTCGGCGGCCACGTCGACCGCCTCGTCCAGGTCGAGGCGGTGCTCGGCCACCAGGCGGGCCAGGTAGCCGGCGTCGACGCGGCGGGCCAGGTCGTGCCGCGCGGGGATGGAGCAGAACGCGCGGGTGTCGTCGACGAAGCCGCTCATGTTGCTGAACCCGGCCGTCTCGGTGGCCGCCTCGCGGAACCGCCGCATCGCGTCCGGGGCGTCCAGGAACCACCACGGCGCGCCCAGGCGCAGCGCGGGGTAGACGCCGGCCAGCGGCGCGAGCTCGCGCGAGTACACGTCCTCGTCCACCGTGAACGCGATCAGGCGGAAGCCCGGGTGGTGGCCGAAGGCGTCCAGCACGGGGCGCAGCGAGCGCGTGAACTCGGTGACCACGGGGATGTCGTAGCCCTTGTCCGGGCCGAACGCGGCGAACGGGGCGCTGGCGTGGTCGCGCAGCACGCCTGGGTGCAGCTGCATCACGAGGCCGTCCTCGGCCGACATGGCCGCCATCTGGAACAGCATGTGCCCGCTGAACGCCTGCGCCTCGGCGGCCGTGACCGTGCCGGCCAGGGCCTCGTCGAGGATGCGCGCCGCCTCGGCGTCGTCCAGCGGCGTCGTGTCGGCGAACAGGTGGCCGTGGTCGGTCGCCCGCGCGCCCGCGGCGACGAAGCGCTCGCGCTGCACCCGCAGGGCCTCGAGGTAGCGGTCGTACGACGTGACGTCGACGCCGGCCGCCTCGCCGAGCCGCGCGACGTCGTCGCGCCAGGTCGCGCGGTCGACGTGCAGCAGCGGGTCGGGCCGGAAGGTCGGCAGCACGCGGTCGCCGTAGCCGTCGGCGGCGAGCTTCGCGTGCGCGTCGAGCGTGGCCCAGGCTGGGTCGGTCGTGGCGATGACCTCGATGTTGAAGGCGTCGAGGAGCGCGCGGGGTCGGAACTCCTGCTCGGCGAGGCGCGCCGCCACCTCGTCGTACAGGGCGTCGGCCGTCTCGGCGGAGGGGCGCTCCGTCACGCCGAAGATCTCGACGAGCACGTGCTCCAGCCAGTAGCGGGTGGGCGTGCCGCGGAAGTGCTTCCACCCGGCGCAGAAGCGCCGCCAGATCTCCCGCGGGTCGGTCTCGACGGCCTCGTCGTCCGTGGCGCCGACGCCGAGGCGGGGCAGCGTCTCGCCCTGGGAGACCAGCATCCGGGTGAGGTAGTGGTCGGGCACGACGACGAGCTGGGCCGGGTCGCCGAAGGGGGCGTCGTCGGCGAACCACTCGACGGGCACGTGGCCGTGCATCGAGACGATCGGCAGGTCCCGCACCCCCGCGTAGATCTCGCGGGCCAGGTCCCGGGTACCGGGGTCGGCGGGCAGTGCCCGGTCGGGGTGCAGGGTCCAGCGCTCGCTCACAGGAGCTCCTCAACGTCGAGACGGGGTGCGAACGTTTGCATCGTAGCCTGCCGACCGCTGGGCGTGGAATCCCCGCGACATCGAGGGGAGGGGGAGACACGACGAGGCGAGATGTGGGACGATCTGGCAAACGTTCGCATCGCCCGGATGCGTGCGGTGGCACGAGGAGACGGTGGTCGTGGTCACGGTGCACGATGTCGCGCGGGCGGCGGGCGTGTCGATCTCGACGGTGTCCCGCGCCCTGACCGACCCGCAACGGGTCGCCACGCCGACGCGCGACCGGGTGACGGCCGCCGCGCGCGAGCTGGGCTACCGGCCCAACCGGGCGGCCAGCGTGCTCCGCGCGGGACGTTCCGGAGCGCTCGGGCTGGTGGTCCCCGACCTCGCCAACCCGTACTTCGCGGCGATCGCCAAGGGGGCCCAGGCCCAGGCGCGGGAACGCGGCGTCGGGTTGTTCGTCGTCGACTCCGACGAGGACCCCGAGCTCGAGACCGAGGCCGTCTCGGGCCTCGCCCCGCAGACCGACGGCATCATCCTGTGCTCGCCGCGCGCGGTCGAGCGCACCGTCGAGGCGCTCGCGGGCCGCCCGGTGGTGCTGGTCAACCACCACGTCGACGGGCTGCCGTCGGTGGTCGCCGACCACGAGGCGGGGATGCTGCGGGCCCTCGAGCACCTGCGGGCCCTGGGGCACGAGAAGGTCGCCTACGTGGGAGGGCCCGCCCGGTCGTGGTCGGACGGCCGCCGTCGCGCCGGGCTCCGCGCGGCCGCCGCCCGGCTCGGCGACGTCGAGCTCGTGGAGCTCGGACCGCACCGGCCGCAGGTCGCCGGCGGGCACGCGGCGGCCGACCTCGTCGTCGCCTCCCGCGCGACGGCGGTCGTGACGTTCAACGACCTCGTCGCCGTCGGCCTGGTCGAGCGGCTGCGGGTCCGCGGCCTCGACGTGCCCGGCGACCTGTCCGTCGTCGGCTGCGACGACGCGTACGTGGCGGAGCTGCTGGCCCCGCCCCTCACGACGCTGCGGACCGACCTCCGGGACTCCGGTCGGGTGGCCGTCGACCGCCTCGTCGCGCGTCCGGGCAAGGACGGCGAGGGCCCGCGGGACGACGTGACGCTGCCCGTCGAGCTCGTCGTCCGCGGGTCGACCGCACCCCCGCGCGCCGCGGAGCCGCGGCCCGCCGACCGACCGTGAGCGATCCCGACCGCCCCCGACCCACCCCGACAGCCCGACCGATCCCCGACCGACACGGAAGCATCCCCGGCGCCGTCGCCGGGACGACGGAGGAACCATGACCGACCGCCTGCACCGTTCCGACCTGCCCGCCCGGCTCGAGGCGCCGGTGACGCCCGACCGGGTGGGCATCGTGCACCTCGGGATCGGGGCGTTCCACCGGGCGCACCAGGCGGTGTTCACCGAGCTGGCCGCCCGCGCGACGGGGGACCGTCGCTGGGGCATCCTCGGCGTCACCCAGCGGTCGGCGTCCGTGCGCGACCAGCTGCGCCCGCAGGGCGGCGTCTACTCCGTGCTCACGGCGGGCACGCACGAGACGCGCCTGGACCTGGTGGGCGCGGTGCTCGACGTCGCGTGGCCGGCGGAGGAGACGGTGCGGGTGCTGGAGACGGTCGCGGCGCCGACGACGCACGTCGTGACGCTCACCGTCACCGAGAAGGGGTACGCCCGCGGGGCCGACGGCGGGCTCGACGTCGGGCGGGTGCGCCCGGACCTCGACGCCCTCGCCGCCGACGACGCGACGGTGCCCGGCGCGACGGCGGTCGGGCTGCTCGTGCGCGGGCTCGCGGCCCGGTGGCGTGCCGCGCAGGCCACGGGGGAGCGCCGCCCGATCACGGTGCTGACCTGCGACAACATGGTGGACAACGGGCACGTCCTGGAGCGTCTCGTGGGCGAGGCGGTGGACGCGGCGCTCCCGGGGGAGCAGGCCGCCGAGCTGCGGTCGTGGCTCGCGACCGACGTCGCGTTCCCGTGCTCGATGGTGGACCGGATCGTCCCGGCCACGACGCCGGAGCAGCGGGACGCCGTCGAGCGCGAGCTCGGTGCGCGGGACGAGGGTCTCGTCGTCGGGGAGCCGTTCCGGCAGTGGGTGATCGAGGACAGGTTCGCCGGGCCCCGCCCCGCCTGGGAGGAGGCCGGCGCGACGTTCACCGCCGACGTCGCGCCCTGGGAGCAGGCCAAGTTGCGGCTGCTCAACGGCACGCACTCGCTGCTCGCGTACGCGGGCCGGCTGGCGGGGCACGCCACCCTCGCGGAGGCGGTGACCGACCCGGCGCTGCACGAGCGCGCCCGCGCGTTCATGCTCGACGACGCGCTGCCGACGCTCACCCCGCCCGACGGCGCCGACCTGCGCGCGTACGCGGAGTCGTTGCTGGAACGGTTCGCCAACCCGGCGACGGGTCACACGACGGTGCAGGTGTCGATGGACGGCACGCAGAAGGTCCCGTTCCGGTGGGGCGGCGTCGTCGCCGACCGGCTCGCGGCGGGTGCGGTGCCGGAGGGTGCGGCGTTCGCGCTGGCGGCGTGGAGCGAGGTGGTGCGCCGGGAGGCGGCCGCCGGCCGGCTGGTGGACGACCCGCGGGCGCAGGAGCTCGCCGACGTCGTGGCCGGTGCCGGGAACGGCGACCCGGCGGCCGCGTCTCCGGCCGACGTCGCGCGGGCGCTGCTGGCGCTGCCGGGCCTGCTGCCGGAGGGCGTCGGCTCCGACCCGCGCCTCGTGGACGCCGTGCTGGCCCAGGTGCCCGTGCTCGCCGCGGCCTGAGCCCCGCCCTCCGCGGGCTGGTGAGCCACGCTCTCCCGAGCTGTCAGAGCCAGGTCGGGCTATGGCCCCCCCTGGCTCTGACGGCTCGCGGGACGGCGCGTGCGCCCGGGTGCCGGCTCTCTCCTGCGGGTTCGTCGGACGGGGGCGCCTCGACGTAGGCTTCCGGCCGGATGTGAGCGATCACACGTTCTCGCCGGGTGCCCGACACCCCGCGGGCGCGGCGGGGTGTCGCCGGGGGAAACCGTCGGGGCTCGTTGCGGGATCGTGATGTGACTCGGGGCACCTCGGGGCTGGACAACGCTTACCGAATCCTGTTTTATCGATTCAGTCGGCAGCCGTGCGAGGGGTCAACGGGGCGCTCTCGTCGCCGACGATCGTGGACGATCGACGAGCGAGGAGGCTCACATGAGGATCACGCGGAAGGCCGCCGGCGCGGCCGCGGCGGCGGTCGCCGTCGCCCTCACCCTCACCGCCTGCGGAGGCGGCACCGACCCCGCGGAGCCCGGCTCCGCGGAGAAGGTGAGCACCGACGAGGACATCACCATCTCGCTCGCCTGGTGGGGCGAGCCGGCACGCGCCGAGATGTACGAGAAGGCGGTGGACCTCTTCGAGGAGGAGCACCCCAACATCACCGTGCAGACGCAGTTCCAGGACTGGGACGGCTACTGGACCGCGCGCGCCACCGAGGCCGCGGGCGGCGCGCTGCCCGACGTGATCCAGATGGACCTGTCGTACCTGCGCCAGTACGGCGGCACGGGCCAGCTCCTGGACCTGGGCGGCCAGGTGGGCGTCAACCTGAACACCGACGGCGTGGAGGACTCGCTGCTGACCTCCGGGCAGATCGACGGCGCGCAGTACGGCGTCCCGACCAGCACCAACACCCTCGCCACCTTCTACAACGCGGACCTGCTCAAGAAGGTCGGCGTGGAGCCGCTCGCCGAGGGCTACACCTGGGACGACTACAGCGCGTGGATCCAGAAGGTCACCGAGGCGGGCGCCGGCGAGGACCCGGCCCTGTACGGCGGCGGCGACTTCACCGCGACGTTCTGGTTCTTCCTGCAGTGGCTCGTCCAGCAGGGCGTCGAGCCGTTCAACGAGGACGGCACGCTGAACTTCGACGAGGCGCAGATGACCGAGTGGCTGAACCTGGGCCAGGAGCTGCGGGACTCGAAGGCGATCTACCCGATCCAGAAGAACAAGCAGCTCGAGCCGCTCGGCGGGTTCCACGTCAACGAGGTCGCCTCCGAGTCCACCTGGGACAACTTCCTGGCGGGCTACGTGGCCGAGTCGGGCGAGGACATCCAGATGCTCCCGATCCCGTCCGGCGAGAACGGCCCGGCCCAGTTCTGGAAGCCGTCGATGCTGCTGTCGGCGTCCGCCAAGACCGAGCAGCCCGAGGCCGCCGCGGCGCTCATCGACTTCCTCATCAACGAGCCCGAGGTCGGCGCGATCTTCGGCACCTCGAAGGGCGTGCCCGCCGTCCAGGCCCAGCGCGACGCCATGAAGGTCGAGCCGGGCTCCGTGGACGAGCAGGTCGTGCAGTACGAGGAGCAGGTGGCCGACGTCGTCACCGAGCCTGCTCCGGTGCCGGTCGAGGGCTTCGGCGAGATCGAGGCGGAGTTCAAGCGCCTCGGTGAGGAGCTCGGCTACGGCAACATCACCGTCGACGAGTTCGTCACGCAGTGGTTCTCCTTCGCGGACGGCGCGGTGAAGCAGTCGTGACTGCGGTGACCTCGGGCACCACGCTCGACGCCGCTCGGGGGACGCAGCCCGCGTCCCCCGAGCGGGGGCGGGCCAAGCGCCGGCGTGAGGCGGGTGCGGGGTTCGCGTTCTTGTCGCCGTGGTTGGTGGGTTTCGTGGTGTTGACGGCGTTCCCGATGGTGGCGTCGTTGTATCTGGCGTTCACGGACTACGACTTGTTCCGTCCGCCGTCGTGGGTGGGGTGGGAGAACTTCACGAAGCTGTTCGACGACCCGCGTTTTTGGACGTCGGCGAAGGTGACGGCGATCTATGTGCTGGTCGGCACGCCGATCAAGCTCGCGGCGGCGTTGTT
>NZ_JBNOZM010000010.1:0-209191 GCF_050311655.1 Isoptericola variabilis | reverse complement strand
TGCCCGTGATGCTCTTCTTCATCCTCTTCCAGCGCTACATCGTCGACGGCGTCGCCACCCAAGGCCTCAAGGGCTGAGGATGGGGCGCGGCACGGCGGCGACGGAAGGGGTGGCCATGGCGGCAGGAACCGGGCGCGGGCGCGAGGGACGCCGCAAGCGCCCCGCGGGCGGCGGCGAGACCAGGACGGGTGCGGCCCTCGGGCTGTTCGCCGAGGTGGTGCTCGCCGGCGTGCTCGTCGCGGTGGGCAGCCTGCTGCTGGTCACCGCCGTACCCTCCCTGGCGGCGGGCGTGGCGCACGTCCGCCGCCAGGTGACCGGTCACGACATCGGCGTGGCCCGGTTCGTCCGTGACTGGTGGGCGGCGGTGCGGGCGCTGTGGCCGCTCGGTCTCGCGGCCGTCGGGGTGGCCCTGCTGCTGGCCCTGGACTGGCGGCTCGCCCGGGCGGACGTGCTGCCCGGCGCGGGTGTCGTCGCGGTGGTGGTCGCGGTCGCCGCGGCGGCGGTCGTCGTCGTGCTGGCGCGGGCCGCGGGCGCGTGGTCGGAGCCCGTCGCGGCGGGCGAGGGCCCCGGTCTGACGGCGCGCGAGGCGCTGGCCGTCGGCGCGCAGCGCACGCAGGACGACCTCACCGGAACGGTGCTGCTCGCCGTCGCGGCGGCGCTGTGCGTCGTCTTCGTCTGGATGCTGCCGCCGCTCGTCCTGGTGGCGGGCGGCCTGCTCGCCCTCGCCGTGGTGGGCGTCGAGACCCGACGCCGCGGCCGCCCGGCCTGACGATCTTCCGGCCGTGGTGCCGGGACCGCTCGGTCCCGGCACCACAGGCCCGCGGAGTCCGATCCCTGAGTGCAACGATGCAGAGAGGAACGACCCCATGCGAACGACCCGAACCACCACGGGCGCCGTCGCCGCGCTGACGGCGGGAGCGCTCGCCCTCGGCGGCGTCTCGGCCGCCGCGCAACCGGCGCAGGACGGACCCCACGACCGGCCGGCCGGCGTCCAGCTGGAGCACCTCGACCGCGGGCTGGTCGCCGCCTCGACCAGCGAGGGCGTGTTCCTGTCCTGGCGGCTGCTGGGCGACGAGGTCACCGGGCACACCGAGACGGGGATGGCCGGGCCGGGCTTCGCCGTCTTCCGCGACGGAAAGCGGGTCGCCACGGTCACGGACTCCACGAACTACGTCGACACCGAGGGGACCGCGGCCTCGCGCTACGCCGTCGCGCCCCTCACCGAGGACAAGCACGGCAGGGAGCGCGTCGGCACGCGCAGCGCCGCCGTCACCCCCTGGGCCGACGGTCACCTCGACATCCCGCTGAACAAGCCGGCCGACGGCGTCACCCCGGCCGGCGAGAGCTACACCTATTCGGCGAACGACGCGTCGGTGGCGGACCTCGACGGCGACGGCGAGCTCGAGATCGTGCTGAAGTGGGACCCGTCCAACGCGAAGGACGTCTCGCAGAAGGGGTACACGGGCAACGCGTACCTCGACGCCTACGAGCTGGACGGCACGCAGCTGTGGCGCATCGACCTGGGCGTGAACATCCGTGCGGGCGCCCACTACACGCAGTTCCCGGTGTACGACTTCGACGGCGACGGCCGTGCAGAGCTCATGGTGAAGACCGCGCCGGGCACCAAGGTCACGACGTACCGCCACGGCAAGCCCGCGAACGAGCGCTTCGTGCAGATCCCCAAGGACGACCGGAAGGCCGGCGTCACGCACGCGGACGACTACCGCTACAGCGCCGCGGACTACGCCGACCACCTGGAGGAGCTGTTCCGGGGCTGGTCCGACCAGCCCGAGGTGGTCTCAGGGCAGTGGCCGGCCACCCTCGAGGAGGCCTTCGGCATCGAGCCGCGATACGACTACCCGCTGTCCGCGGCGGACGCGCGCGAGCTGGTGGACTACTTCATCGACGTGTACGCGCCGGCGCGCTCGGCGCGCAACGACCTGCGCACCTTCGAGGGCTTCGTGATCTCCGGGCCGGAGTACCTCTCGGTGTTCGACGGCCGGTCCGGCACGCCGCTGGAGACGGTGGACTACGAGCCCGGCCGCACGGACGACGGGCTGCGGTGGGGCGACTACGCGATGGCGCGCATCGAGCCCGGCAACCGGGTCGACCGGTTCCTCGCCGGCGTGGCCTACCTCGACGGCGAGCGGCCCTCGGCGGTCTTCGCGCGCGGCTACTACACGCGCACCACGCTCGCCGCGTACGACTGGGACGGCCGGCACCTGTCGAAGCGCTGGGACGTGGACTCGGGGTGGACGCCGATGAGTAACCCGTTCGACGACTCGCCGCACGGCGTGCCCGGCACCGACCCCGAGCTCGGCTCGATCACCACGCAGGGCTTCCACTCGATGTCCGCCGCGGACGTCGACGGCGACGGCCGGCAGGAGATCGTCTACGGGTCGGCGACCATCGACGACGACGGTTCGCTGCTCTACTCGTCGTTCGACACGCTGCCCGACGGCAGCGGGAACCCGGGCGCCCAGGCGGGCCTGGGGCACGGCGACGCCATGCACGTCACCGACATCGACCCGGCGCGTTCCGGCCTGGAGATCTGGACGTGCCACGAGGGCGGCGCCTGGGCGCCCTACGGATCGGCGCTGCGCGACGCCGCCACGGGTGAGGTGCTGTTCGGGGCCTACTCGGGCCGCGACACGGGTCGCTGCCTGGTCGGCGACGTCGACCCCTCGCCCGGCATCGAGGTCTGGGCGTCCATGCCGGACGGCACCGACGCGTCCGGCCTCCTCAGCGCCACGGGTGAGCGGCTGCGGGCCACCACGCCGGGCACCAACCAGTCCGTGCGCTGGGCCGCCGACGGCACCACGCAGGTCGTCACGGGCGCGATCGACGTCACCCCGCAGATCGTGGACGGCGACGGCACGGTCCGCGCGACGCTCGACGGCACCGTCACGAACAACCACACCAAGGGCAACCCGTCGCTGGTCGCCGACGTGCTGGGCGACTGGCGCGAGGAGGTGCTGGTGCGCACGGCCGACTCGACGGCGCTGCGCCTGTACACGTCCACCGAGGTGAGCGACACGAAGATGTACACCCTCCTGCACGACCCGCAGTACCGGGCCGAGGTGGCCCGGCAGCAGACCGCCTACAACCAGCCGTCGTACCCGGGGTTCTACCTCGCCTCCGACACCGACTGGTCGCAGGTCCCCGTCCCGTCGCTGAGGTAGTCCCGATCCCGGAGCTACCTCGCCAGAGAGGAAACCCATGAAGCTCACTTCCCGGGGTCGCCGGCTCGCCGCCGTCGCCGCCCCCGCAGCCGTGGTCGCGCTGCTCGCCTCGTCGTGCTCGGCCGACGACGCCCCCTCGGGCGTCGCGGAGACCCTCGACCCGGACGAGAAGATCACCCTGACCGTCGCCTGGTGGGGCGACGACGACCGCGCCGCGCGGTACGAGGAGGCGTTGGACCTCTTCGAGGAGCAGCACCCGAACATCACGATCCAGAGCTCGTTCGTCACGTTCGACGACTACTGGACGGCGCGGGCCACGGAGGCGGCCGGCAGCTCGCTCCCCGACGTCATGCAGTTCGACTCGTCCTTCCTGCGCGAGTACGCGGGTACCGGGCAGCTGCTCGACGTCACCCCGTACCTGGGCGAGGGGGAGGACGCCGCGATCGACACGACGGAGCTGGCCCCGGAGCTCGTCGACTCCGGGAAGATCGACGACGCCGTCTACGCCGTGCCGACGGCCACGAACACGTGGGCGACGTTCTACAACCCGTCGGTGGTGGAGAAGCTCGGTCTGGAGCCGCCGTCGGAGGACTTCACGTGGGACGACCTCGCGGCGTGGACCGCCGAGGCGAGCAAGGCCGGCGCCGGGAAGGACCCGGCGCTGTACGGCGCCAACGACTACACCGGCGTGTTCTGGGCGTTCCTGCAGCACCTGGTGCAGGAGGGCGTCACGCCGTTCACGGACGACGGGAAGCTCGGGTTCACGCGCGAGGACATGGCCGAGTGGCTGCACTCGGGCGACGCGCTGCGCGAGGCCGGGGCGTTCTTCCCGGTGAAGCGCGCGCAGCAGCTCGCTCCGGAGGGCGGGTTCACGGTGAACGAGCAGGCGCTCGAGATGAGCTGGGACAACTTCCTCGCGGGGTACGTCGCGGGCTCCGGGCAGGACGACATCGCGATGCTGCCCTCGCCGTCCGGGTCCGACGGCGAGAAGCACATGTTCGCGCGGACGTTCCAGATGGCGGGCTCCGCGCACACCGAGCACCCCGCGGCCGTGGCCGCCCTGCTCGACTTCTTCGTCAACGAGCCCGAGGTGGGCCGGATCTTCGGCACCTCGAAGGGCGTGCCCGCCACGCAGGCGCAGCGCGACGCGATGGAGCTGGAGCCGGGCTCGGTGGACGAGCGCGTGGTGCGGTACGAGGAGGAGCACGCCGACGACATCACCGAGCCCGCGCCCATCCCCGTGGAGGGGTTCGGCGCCCTCGAGGCGGAGTTCAAGCGCCTCGGCGAGGAGCTCGCGTACGGCAACATCACGGTCGACGAGTTCGTCGAGCAGTGGTTCTCGACGGCGGAGTCGCAGCTCGCCTGACCGGCGGCGTCTCCCGCGATCGACACGACAGGAGCGACGAAGGAGCACCATGAAGGTCACCATCCTGGGCGCCGGCGCGATCGCCGGTGCGCACGTCGACGCCGTCCGTGCGCTGGCCTCGCACGGCGGCCCGGACGGCGTCGAGGTCACGCACGTCGTCGACGTGGACGCGGGCCGGGCGGCCGCGTTCGCGGCCGAGCACGGCGTGCCGCACCACGGCACCGACCTGCAGGCGCTGCTCGACGCCGGCGAGGTCGACGTCGTGCACGTCTGCACGCCGCCGGCGGTGCACCTGGACGCCGCCGTGGCGGCACTGCGGTCCGGCGCGCACGTCGTCGTGGAGAAGCCGGCCGTGCTGTCGCTGGCGGAGGCCGACGCCCTGGCGGCGGCGGAGCGGCAGGCGATCGACGCCGGCCTGCCGGGCCGGTTCACGCAGATCGTGCAGCACCGGTTCGGCGCGGGGATCCGGCGGCTGCGCCGGCTGCTCGACGACGGCACGCTCGGCCCGGCGTACGTCGCGCAGTGCGACACGCTCTGGTTCCGCACGCCCGAGTACTTCGCGGTGCCGTGGCGGGGCCGCTTCGACACCGAGGGCGGCGGCACCACCATGGGCCACGGCATCCACCAGTTCGACCTGCTGCTGGACGTGCTCGGCCCGTGGACCGAGGTGCGGGCGATGGCCGGCCGGCTCGCGCGGCACACCGACACCGAGGACGTCTCGACGGCGCTGGTGCGGTTCGCGAGCGGCACGATGGCGACGATCACGAACTCCGCGATCTCGCCGCGCCAGACGTCGCGCCTGCGCTTCGACACCGAGGCGGCGACCGTCGAGCTGGAGCACCTGTACGGGTACGACGACTCGAGCTGGACCGTCACGCCCGTGCCGGGACGAGAGGACGTCGCCGACGCCTGGGCAGCCGACGTCGCCTCGTCGGCGACGGCGTCCGTGGACGGCGGGGCGAGCGGCCACCTGGCGCAGCTCGTCCCCACCTACCGGGCCCTGGCCGCCGGGGGGACGCCGCCGGTGACCGTCGCGGACACCCGCGCGACCCTCGAGCTGGCGGCGGCGATCTACAAGTCCGCGTTCACGGACACCACGGTCCGCGCGGGCGAGATCGTCGAGGGCGACCCGTTCCACGCCTCCATGGCCGGCACCGGCACGCCCTGGCCCGCCGTGAGGTGAGCGAGGACGACACCGTCCCGACAGCAGAATCTCGCCCGCGCACGCCTGACCTCGGAGGCTCCCTCGTGATCACCCGCACCGACCACCCCCGCACGCTCCGCCTCGGTCGGGACGGACGCGCGGCGATCGACCCCGTCACCGGCGGGCCGGCGCAGCTCGTGGACGCCCGTTCGCCCGAGCGGACCTTCCTGCTGCCGGACACCGTCGACTGGCACTCGATCGAGCACCGGTGGGGCAGCGGCTTCGCCGTCACCGACCGCGGCGCCGGGCGGTGGCTGACGCCTTCGCGGCTCGACGTCGGCCCGGAGCGCGTTCTGGCCCGGTACGACGACGTCGCGGGCCTGCGCCTCGACGTCGAGCGCACGGGAGGCGACGTGCTGCGGGAGACGTACCGCTGGACCAACGCGGGCGCGGCCCGCCTGAGCGTCGGGGCCCTCGCCGTCCAGACGCCGTTCGCCGATCACTACCCCGACGCCCGGGGCGCGCTCGGCACGGCCGTGCACGCGCACGTCTTCGCCTCGGGGGCCGGCGCATGGGTCGCGGCGCAGCCCATGTCGGGGGAGGGGCGTCTGCTCGGGCTCGTCGTGCGGTCGGGCCGTGTCTCCGCCTACTCGGTGGAGTCCCGCAACCCGACCACCCTGTCCGACGTTCGCGGACACCTGGTGCTGCACGTGACCGACCACGCCCGCGCGCCGCACGCCTTCGGCGGCCAGGAGCCGGTCGTCCTGGAGCCAGGAGCGTCGTACGAGCTCGCGTGGGAGCTGAGCTGGTACGACACCGTCGCCGACCTGCTCGGCGCGATCACGGTCGGCGCGACGCTCGACCGGCTCACGGCGACCGTGGGCGACGAGCTGGTCGTGCGCACCGCCCCGGGCAGCACGCTGACGAGCGGGGGCGCCGGGGTCCGCGTGGCCTCGGACCCCGCCGGCAGCGAGCACCGCGTGGTGGGTGCGACCCCCGGACCGGTCACGCTCGACGTGCGGGCGCCGGGCGGTACGGAGGCCTGGCGCACGGAGGTGCTGGTGCACCGGTCGCTGCGGGAGACGGTCGAGCGCCGCTGCCGCTACGTGCTGGACCACCAGCGCGCCACAGACCGGCCGGGCCTGCTGCGGCACGCCCTCGTGCCGGTCGACACCCGCACGCTGCTGACCCAGACGACGAACGCCTGGTCGGACTGGACCGACGGGTCGGAGCGCGCCGGGATGGCGTTGCTGCTGCAGCGCGCGCGGAGCGCGGGCTGGCTCGACGACGAGGTCGGGGCGGAGGCCGACGAGGTGCTGGACGGCTGGGGCGAGTTCGCTCGGACCCACCTGCTGGACGAGACCTGCGCACCCCGGCGCGGCTCCCAGGACCATCGCTCCGGGATCCGGCTCTACGACGCCCCCTGGCTGTCCGCGTTCTTCCTGGAGCGCCACCAGGCCACCGGCGACGACCGCCACCTCGATACGGCCGCCACCATCCAGGCGCGGGCCGTCGAGCTGGGGGCCGAGCAGTTCCTCGCCATCCACGGACCCGAGACCACCGTCGCCGTCGCGACGGCGCTGGCGGCGGCGGGACGGGACGGGGAGGCCGCCGACCTGCGCAAGCACCTCGTGGCGAGCGCGCAGCACTTCCTCGGCCTCGGCACGGACCTCCCGGCGCACGAGGTCGCCTACGAGCAGTCCATCGTCGCGCCGTTGCTGAGCCTGTGGTGCGAGGCCCACCGCCTGACCGGCGACGCCGACCTGCACGACGCCGTCGAGCGCTCGCTGCCGTGGCTGCTGGCCTTCGGCGGGCCGCAGCCGCACGTCCGGCTGCGGAACGTCGCGATCCGGCACTGGGACGGCTACTGGTTCGGCACGGACCGGCTGTGGGGAGACGTCTTCCCGCACCACTGGAGCACGCTGACCGCCGCCGTCCTCACCCAGCTCCCCGACGACCTGCGCGACGAGCGCACCCGCGGGACCGCCGAGGAGATCCTGCGGGCCAACCTCGTCAGCTACCGCGACGACGGGTCCGCGACCTGTGCGTTCGTCATGCCGAGCTGCGTGGACGGACGCCCGGCGCATCGCGACGACCCGCTCGCGAACGACCAGGACTGGCACCTCGCCACCTGGTTGCGGCTGCTGTCCGAGGGTGCCGTCGACGCGGTCTGACCGGGCCCGTGAGGGCGCCCGGTGCGGGGCGGGAGGGGGCCGACGCCGGCAGGACCGTCGGCCGGCACGCCCGAGACGGGTTTGACCGGAACGTTCGACGCGCTGTTAACGTGACCACGCTCACACGAGCCCGGGGCACCCGCCCCGGCCCGACGTCACGACGAAGTGGGGACGGATGCGACAGGTCACGAGACGGGAGCTCCTCGGCTGGGGGCTCGCCGGGGGAGCGTCGGCGCTGCTCGCCGGGTGCGCCACGCCCGGCACCACGTCGGTCAACGCCCAGCCGGTGATACCGGCGGCGGGGGAGAAGGTCACGCTCACGTACTGGGCCTGGCTGAAGGACCTGCAGAAGGTGGCCGACGTCTGGAACGCCAAGCACCCGGACGTCCAGGTGCAGGTGTCCTGGATCCCCGGCGGCAACGACGGCGGGTACCAGAAGATGTACTCGGCCCTCGCGGCCGGGGGCGGGCCCGACCTGGCGCAGGTGGAGATGCGCACCGTGCCGGAGTTCATGCTGGTCAACGGGCTGGTGGACCTGGAGCGGTACGGCGTCTCCGAGCACGCGGACAAGTTCGACCAGACGCTGTGGAGCCAGGTGAGCTTCGCCGGTGGCGTCTACGGCATCCCGCAGGACTCCGGCCCGGTGGGCATGTACTACCGCCCGGACCTGTACGAGCAGGTGGGCGCGGACGTCCCCACCACGTGGGCGCAGTGGGCGGAGGTCGCCCCCGCGTTCCGCGAGATCGGCGCCTACATCGACTCCTTCCCGCTCGACGACACGTCGGTGTTCACGGCCCACGCCATGCAGGCCGGGGCGACGTGGCTGCGCAGCGCCGAGGACGGCTGGGTCATCGACATGGCCGGCGAGGTCACGCTCGACGTCGCGCGCTTCTTCGACCAGGTCATCGACGACGACCTGGTGACCACGGCCGCCAACCCGTACACGCCCGGCTGGTACGCGGCCGCGGCGCACGACCAGATCGCCTCGCTGGTGAGCGCGAGCTGGGGCGACGCGCTGCTGCAGAGCGTCAGCGGCGCCGAGGGGAAGTGGCGCGTGGCGCCCGCCCCGCGCTGGGACCACGGCTTCGGGTCGTCGTTCATCGGCGGCTCGACGTCGGCCGTGCTGGCGAACAGCCAGCACCCGAAGGAGGCGATGGAGTTCGCCGTCTGGATGAACACCGACCCGGAGGGGATCGACGCGATGATCAAGTACTCCGGCATCGGGTGGTCGCCGGCCCGCGACTACATCGGCGCGGCGCGCGAGGAGCCGAGCGAGTTCTTCGGCGGCCAGCGCTACAACACCGAGGTCTTCCAGCCGGCCACGCAGGACCAGAACCCCGACTGGCAGTGGTGGCCCATCACCCAGCAGACGTTCAACATCCTGGGCGACGGGTTCCGGCGCAAGGCGACGGGCGGCACGCTCGTGGACGCCGTCGTCGCCGCGGAGGAGCGGACCATCGAGGTGTTCCGACAGAAGGGCCTGACGATCCGGAGGGCGGAGCGATGACCGCGAAGAAGGCGAGCACCGCCGTCGGGCGGGCGCCCTGGATCCTCGTGGGTCCGTTCCTCCTGCTGTTCCTGCTCACGTTCGTGCTGCCGATCATCGTGGCGATCGGGCAGAGCTTCACCACCGTCACGCGCGCCGGCCTGTTCGGCGAGCAGGGCGTCACCACCGGGTTCGCCTGGTTCGAGAACTACCGGATCGCGCTGGAGGACGGGAACTTCGTCGCGTCGATCGGGCGGATGCTGCTGTTCGGCGTCGTGCAGGTGCCGGTGATGATCGTCGCCGCGACGGTGCTGGCGCTGATGCTCGAGTCGGCGTCGGCGCGCTGGCCCGGCTTCTTCCGCGCCACCTACTTCATGCCGTACGGCATCCCGGGCGTCATCGCGACCATCCTCTGGTCGTTCCTCTACGTGCCCGGGCTGAGCCCGATCATCGACCTCACCGAGACGCTGTTCGGGTTCACGCCCGACTTCCTCGGCGCGGGGACGGTGCTGTGGTCGATCGCGAACATCGTCACCTGGACGTACGCGGGCTACAACATGCTCATCATCGTGGCCCAGCTCAAGGCCATCCCGCCGGAGATGTACGAGGCGGCGCGCGTGGACGGCGCGGGGCCGTGGCGCACGGCGTGGAGCATCCAGCTGCCGCTGATCCGCCCGGCGCTGGTGCTCACCACCGTCTTCTCGATCATCGGCACGCTGCAGCTCTTCGCCGAGCCGCAGCTCCTCATGACCGTCTCGCCGGCGATCGACTCGCAGTACACGCCGAACCTGTCCGCGTACACGACCGCCTTCGCCTACAACGACTACAACGTCGCCGCCGCCCAGTCCGTGCTCATCGCGCTCGTGGCGTTCGCGCTGTCCTTCCTCTTCCTGAGGCTGACGAACAGGAGCTCGCGATGACCGCCGCCGTCTCCACCGCGCCGCAGCGCATCGACGCGCCGGACACCCCGGCCGCGACCCCGGGCGGTCGCCGGCGTCGCCCGGCGACGACGATCCTCGTCACCGGCATCCTCGCCGTCGTCGCGATCTACTTCCTCGTGCCCGTCTACTGGGTGGTCGTCGCCGCTTCGAAGACGACGGACGACCTCTTCGGCACCAACGGCTTCTGGTTCGGCAGCTCGTTCGCGCTGTTCGACAACCTCGCCGCGGTGCTCACCTACGGCGACGGCGTCTTCATCCGCTGGTTCGCCAACTCCGTGCTGTACGCGGGGGTGGGCGGGCTGATCGCCACCTACCTGGCTGCGGCGGGCGGGTACGCCCTGGCCAAGTACCAGTTCCGGGGGCGCAACCTCATCTTCGGGCTCGTGCTCGGCGGCGTCCTCGTGCCCGGCACGGCCACGGCCCTGCCGCTGTTCCTGCTGTTCAGCCAGCTCGGGCTCGCCAACACGTACTGGAGCGTGCTGATCCCGTCGCTGGTGTCGCCGTTCGGGTTCTTCCTGTGCCGCATCTACGCGGACGCCACCGTGGACACCTCCCTCATCGAGGCCGCCCGCATCGACGGCGCGGGGGAGCTGCGCATCTTCCACACCCTGGGCCTGCGGATCATGACGCCGGCGCTCGTGACGGTCTTCCTCTTCCAGATCGTCGGCATCTGGAACAACTACTTCCTGCCCCTGGTCATGCTCAGCGACCAGGACCTCTACCCGATCACCCTCGGGCTCAACAACTGGAACAGCCAGACCGACCGGCTGCCCGAGTTCTACGAGCTCACCACCGGGGGCGTGCTGCTCTCGGTCATCCCGCTCGCCGTCGCCATGATCGTGCTGCAACGGTTCTGGCGCGGCGGCCTGACGGAAGGCGCCGTGAAGGCATGATCGCCGCATGACCCTGCACTCCCCGCTCCCGCACGAGTCCACCGCGCCCTGGTCCGGGCGGGTCGAGCCGCCACGGTCCGCGCCCGCCGGGGACGCGCCCCGGCTCTCCCTCGACGGCAACTGGGGCTTCCGCCTCCTGCCCGGCGTCCCCGGCACCCCGGGCGCACAGGGTGTCCTGAACGTCGGCGTCCTGCCCGACGGCGAGGGGCCGGCCGACTTCGCGCAGCCGGGCTACGCGACGTCGCCCGCCGCGGGCTGGGGCGAGCTCCCCGTGCCCGCGCACTGGGTGCTCGAGGGCGACGGCGCGCACGGCCGCCCGATCTACACCAACGTGCAGTTCCCGTTCCCCGTGGACCCCCCGCACGTGCCCGACGAGAACCCGACCGGCGACTACCGTCGCGACGTCGACGTGCCGGCGTCGTGGACCGAGGACGGGCGCGTGCTGCTGCGGTTCGACGGCGTCGAGTCGTTCTTCACGGTGTGGGTGAACGGCGAGGAGGTGGGCTCGGCGTCCGGCAGCCGGCTGGCGCACGAGTACGACGTCACCGACGCGGTGCGCCCGGGCACGAACACCGTGGCCGTGCGCGTGGTGCAGTGGTCGGCCGCGAGCTACCTCGAGGACCAGGACCAGTGGTGGCTGCCCGGCATCTTCCGCGACGTCACCCTGCTGCACCGCCCCGTGGGCGCGCTCGACGACGTCTGGCTGGACGCGGACTACGACCCTGCGACCGGGGAGGGCGTCCTCGTCCCCGAGGTGCGCGCCGACGCCGCGGCGTTCCCCGTGCGGCTGCGCGTACCCGAGCTCGGGGTCGACGTCGCGTGGGCCGCGCCGGAGGACGTCGCCCCCGTCGCCGTGGGCGCCGTCGAGCCGTGGTCGGCGGAGGAGCCGAACCTGTACGACGTGACGGTCGCGTCGGCCGCCGAGACGGTCTCCCTGAGGGTCGGCTTCCGGCGGGTGCAGATCGTGGGCGACCTGCTGCTCGTCAACGGTCGCCGGGTCGTGTTCTCCGGGATGAACCGGCACGAGACGCACCCCGACCGCGGGCGCGTCTTCGACGAGGAGCACGCCCGCGCCGACCTCGCGCGGATGAAGCAGCACAACGTCAACGCCATCCGCACCAGCCACTACCCGCCGCACCCGCGCGTCCTGGACCTGGCCGACGAGCTGGGCCTGTGGGTGATCCTCGAGACCGACCTGGAGACGCACGGCTTCGAGGCCGGCGGCTGGGTGGGCAACCCCAGCGACGACCCCCGCTGGCGCGAGGCCTACCTCGACCGTGTGCGCCGCACCGTCGAGCGCGACAAGAACCACGCGAGCATCGTGCTGTGGTCGCTGGGCAACGAGTCGGGCACGGGCGCCAACCTCGCGGCGATGGCGGAGTGGGTGCACCACCGCGACCCGTCGCGGCCCGTGCACTACGAGGGCGACTACGCCGGCGAGTACACCGACGTCTACTCGCGGATGTACTCGACCGTGCCGGAGACGGCGTCGATCGGGAGCTCCGCGGACGGGGGCGACCTGTCGCCGCTGCTCGGCTGCTCGATCGCCGACTCCGCCCGGCAGCGGTCCAAGCCGTTCCTGCTGTGCGAGTACGCGCACGCCATGGGCAACGGCCCGGGCGCGCTCGACCAGTACCGCGAGCTCGTCGACACCCACCCGCGCCTGCACGGCGGGTTCGTCTGGGAGTGGCGTGACCACGGGCTGCGCACCACGACGGCGGACGGCACCGAGTTCTTCGCGTACGGCGGCGACTTCGGCGAGGTGGTGCACGACGGCAACTTCGTCATGGACGGCATGGTGCTGTCCGACGACACCCCCAGCCCCGGGCTCGTCGAGTTCTGGCACGTCGAGCGGCCGGTCGTGGTGCGGCCGTCCGGCGGCGCGGCGTCGGGGAGCGTCGAGATCTGGAACCGCCGGCACACGGCGGACACCGCCGACCTCGCGCTGCGCTGGCGCGTCGAGCACGACGGCGAGACGGTCGCCTCGGGCGAGGCCGCTGTGGCGGACGGCGACGGCGCGCCCGTCGGCGCGGGGGAGCGGGCCGTCGTCGGGCTGCTCGACCCCACGTCGCTCCCGGCCGCGGCCCCCGGCGCCGAGGCGTTCCTCACCGTGGAGCTCGCGCTGCGCGAGGCCGCGTCGTGGGCCGACGCCGGGCACCTCGTCGCGCGCGACCAGTGGGCGCTGCCGACGCCGGCCGCGGTCCGGGAGCGCGGTCGTCCGGCCGCGGCGCTCGCGGACGCGCCCGTCGCGTTCCGCGGCCCGGAGCTGGTCGCGCTGGCCGGGGCGGACGTGTCCGCACCGCGCGTCGAGCTGTGGCGCGCGCCCACCGACAACGACCGCGGCGCCGCGATGGGCAGCTACGACGCCGACGACCCGACCACCCTCCCGTGGCGGGGCACCCCCGCGCCGCCCGCCGCCGACCGCTGGCGCCGCCAGGGCCTGGACCGGCTCACGCACCGCACCGTCGCCGTGGAGCAGACGGCCGACCGGCTGCGCGTGCAGCGGCGGGTGTCCGCGGCGCAGAGCCGCGCGTCCATCGCCGTCGAGGAGACGTGGACCGCCGAGCGGGCCGCGGACGGCGTCGTCGAGGCCGTGCTGCGCGTGGTGATGACGCCGGACGACCACTGGGACGACGTGTGGCCCCGGGTCGGTGTGCACCTGGGGCTGCCGACCGACGTCGACGGCGCCGGGTGGTTCGGGCTCGGCCCGCACGACTCGTACCCGGACGTGCGCTCGTCGGTCGTGGTGGGGCGCCACCGCGCGGGGATCGACGACCTGACCGTGCGGTACGCGCGGCCGCAGGAGTCGGGGCACCGGTCCGAGGTGCGCGAGCTCGTGCTGGAGCGTGGCGGGCGCGCGTGGGCGGGCCTCACGCTCGGCCGCGACGCCCGTGGCCGCCTGCCCGGGTTCACGCTCGCCCGGCACTCGGCCCACGAGCTCTCCGCGGCGGCCCACCCGCACGAGCTCCCCGCGCCCGAGCGGCACCACCTGTACGTGGACGCCGCCCAGCACGGCCTGGGCTCCCGCGCCTGCGGGCCCGACGTCTGGCCCACGGCGATGCTCCGTCCCCAGGCCCGCACGCTCGAGCTGCGCTGGCGAGCCCTCTGATGCTGTGAGCGGGCGTTCGGCCCTGTTTCGGCTCCGAAACAGGGCCGAACGCCCGCTCACAACAGGGGTTGTCGGGGCGTGGACGAGTCGGCGACGATCGCACCGCCGTCGAGCACGAGCCGCCGGCCGCGGAAGCGCTCGCGCATCAGGCGGTCGTGGGACACGAGGACGAGGGTGCCCTCGAACTCCGCGAAGGCCCGCTCCAGCTCCTCGACCAGCGCGGGGGACAGGTGGTTGGTCGGCTCGTCGACGAGCAGCACGTCGGTCGTGGTGGTGACGACCCGGGCGAGCTCGAGGCGGGAGCGCTGGCCCTGGGACAGTTCGCGGACGGGCCGGGGCAGGTCGTCGGGGCGGAACAGGCCCGTCGCGAGCAGCGCCTCCGCGTGCTCCTCCAGGTCGCCGGCTCGCCCGGCCGCGAACGCGTGCAGCACGGTGCGGCCGTCGTCGGGGGAGAACGCGCCCGCCTGTCGCAGGTGCCCGACGACGCCCGTGCTGCGCGCGGCCCCCGCGTCCGGCGCGACCTCGCCCGCGATCACGCCCAGCAGCGTGCTCTTGCCCGCGCCGTTCCGGCCGGTCACGAGCACGTGCTCGCCGGCGGCCACCGTGAGGCGGGGTACCGAGAGCCGGCCGCGCACCTCGACCCCGTCGAGCTCGACGGCGCCTTCGCCCTCACCGGCACCGGCGGGCGCGGCGGTGGCGACGTCCGTCCGGAACGCGGCGCGGTCGGCGGGCCGCTCGGCGGGGTCGTCGGACAGCCGCCGCAGCCGCTCCTTGGCATTGCGGACGCGGCCGGTGGCGCCGTGGGTGCGTGCCCGGGACCGGAACGCGCCGGAGCCGAACGACGCCATGGGGAGCTTGCGCGGGATCTGCTCCATCGCCTCGACGTTGCTGTCGAGCAGGCGCCGCTGGCGCGCGACGTCCGCCTGCCACCGCTCGTACGCGAGCCGCAGCTGCTCACGCTCGGCCTCCTTGGCGGCGAGGTAGCCCGACCAGCCGGCGCCGTAGCGGCGGGCGCGGCCGCCGTCGACCTCGACGAGCGTCGTCGTGAGGTCGGCCAGGAACGCGCGGTCGTGCGTGACGGCGACGACGGTGCCGTCGTGCGACCGCAGCCGCTCGGTGAGCCAGTCGAGGCCGGCGTCGTCGAGGTCGTTGGTCGGCTCGTCGAGCAGGAGCAGCTCGGGGTCGGCGGCGAGCGTCGCCGCCAGCACGAGGCGCGAGCGCTCGCCGCCCGACAGGGTGCCGAGCGCGCGGCCGCGGTCCAGGCCGGGCAGCCCGAGGCGGTGCAGCGCGACGTCCACGCGACGGTCGGCCCCGCGCCCGTCGCGGGCGTCGAAGCGCGCGGTGAGCTCCGCGTAGCGGCGCAGCGCGTCGTCGAGGTCAGTGCCGTCGAGCGCCCCGAGCCGGTCCTCGAGCGCGGCGACCTCCGCCGCGAGCGCGCGGACGTCCGCCAGCACGAGGTCGATCGCCTGCGCGACGGTGCGCTCGGGAGGGAGGTCGAGCGTCTGCGGCAGGTGGCCGACGCCGCCCGCGGCGCGCACGACGCGCGTGCCGTTCTGCGGCTCCAGCACGCCGGCAACGACGGCGAGGAACGTGCTCTTGCCGGAGCCGTTGTCGCCGACGACGCCCACGCGCTCGCCGGGGGCGACGGTCAGGGACAGACGGTCGAGCACCACGCGGTCGGCGTAGCGCAGGGTGATGTCGGTGAGGGTGAGCTGTGACGGGTCCACGGGCGGGACTCCTTCCGTCGCCGGTGTCGGCGGTCGTGGAGGACGGCGGTCGCGCGTGTGCTCACAGAGTTCCCATCGCCGTGCACCTTACGCACCGCCGCCATCCGCCTCCAGGGGATTGTTGTGAGCGGACGTTTGGCCCCGTTTCGGGACCGAAACGGGGCCAAACGTCCGCTCACAACGGACCGGGGGTCACCAGGACAGGGTGACCGGGCCGAGGAGGCCGGACGGGCGCCGGTCGCCCTCGTACCAGTTGGCGGCGCTGTTGCTCACCAGCACGTCGAGGGTGCGGCGGCCCGGGGCGAGGGCGCCGAGGTCCACGACGTGCGGAGCGGACAGCGCGTGCCCGACCACGATGCCGTCCACGCGCACCGTCGCGGCCTCGCCCACGACGCCCAGGTCCAGGCGGGCCGCGGCCGCGCCGTCCGGCACGTCCACCTCGGCCGTGTAGCGCACCGACCCGGACAGCCGACGCAGTCCGGGCAGCCCGGACCAGTCGCCGAGCACCAGCTCCGCGGGCACGACGGCGTCCGTCGCGTCGGCGGCGAGCGCGCCGACCACGCGCTCGACCGTGCCGCGCCAGCCGGTGACCTCGACGGCGCGTCCCGACGTCGGGCGGGCCGGCGACACGGCGTGCCCGGCGGCGGGGACCAGGGCGAGGGTGCTCCGGCGCTCCAGCTCCAGCAGCACGCGGCCCCGCTCGTCGCGCTCGACGGCGTGCCGGGCGTCGGTGAACGGGTCCCACCAGCACGCGTCGTCGGGCAGGGACGGCAGGCGGAGCCGGGTACGGATCGGGGTCTCGCCCTCGTGGAAGAAGACGTACCCCGCACCGCGCGCAAGCACGACGGCCCGGAGGTCGGGCGTGGCAGGCTCGGCGTCCACCACCGGGACGCCCGCCGCCCGCAGCCGGTCCTTGAGGGCGGCGACGTCGGGAACGCCGTCGTCGGGGTCGAGCAGGACGGCGTACCCGGCGGCCGCGCGCTCGTCGTCGCGGTCCACGTACCCGAAGTCGACCTGCGCCTCCAGCAGCGCCCGCACGACCGGGCCGGACGGCACGGCATCCGCGCGGCCGAGCACGCCGACGGACCAGACCGGAGGAGCGGCGTCCAGCAGCTGCGCCGCCCGCCGTACGTACCCGACGAAGGCCGGCAGGTGCGGCCACCACGAGTTCCAGCGGCCCAGGTCGGGCTCGCTCTCGAACGCCCGCCCGCCGCGCACGGAGGCGAAGAACGCGTGCAGCACCGGCGTCGTCACCCCGCGCGACAGGTACCAGTCCAGCAGCCAGCGCGCCTCGTCCAGGCTGAGCCGCCAGCCGTAGGCGCCGAGCACCTCCGTCACCGCCGGAACCCCGCCGCGGGCCCGGGCGGCGCTCGCCGCGACCTTCGGCGCCGTGCTCTCCGGCCCGTCGACGCCGCTGGTCGCGGCGTCGTCGCCGGGCAGCACCCACCGCCACACGGTGTCCTGCCCGGGCCAGTGCAGGCGCGCGGCGGTGGCCAGGTCGTCCGGCTCGGCCGGGTGGCCGGTCAGCGCGAGGCCGTGCGCGGCGCACCACGCGGCCTGCGCGTCGTAGTACACGCGGTGCAGCCGCGCGCGCACGGCGTCGTCCCAGTCGCGCACGAACCCGGTGGCGTCGGGGTCCGTGCCGCCGGGGCGCGTGCCCTCGCCGTCCCACAGCTCGGGCAGCCGGAGCAGCACGTCCGCCTCGCCGACGCCCAGGGCGGCCGCGACCTCCGCCTCCAGCCCCGGCGTGTACGGGCGGGCGAGCGGGCGGTGCCCGCGGCCGAGCAGGAACGGCTCGTCGGTGAACATCGCCACCACCGTCGTCCCCAGGTGCTCCCCGAGGGCCGCGGCGTACACGTCGTGCGTCAGCTCCAGGAACGCCGCGACGGCGTCCGGGTTCAGCAGGTCCGCCGCCGGCGGCGCGAGCGCGGACCCGTCGTCCTGCTCCGCGTGCGCGCCGCGGATCATGCCGCCGCTGGCCGCCTCGAACACCGCCGTCACGCGCCACGCGCCGGGCGGCAGGTCCAGCCGCACCAGCCCCGGCGCGCGGACCGGCAGCAGCACGGCGTCGTCGCCCGCGTCGTCCGCGTCGTCCCGTCGCCGCGCGACGACGGCGAGCAGCCGCGCGTCGAGGTCGCGGCCCAGCGCGGGGCGCCAGTACCCGGCGTCCGTGGGGTGGGCGCCGGCCGGCACCTCGACGTCGTGCGTCACCGGCACCAGGCACCGGGACGCGAACGCCGGGTCGCGCGCCACGACGGCACCGTTGGCCGAGCCGGACGGGTACGACGCCTCGTCGTACAGCATCACCGCCAGCCCCAGCCGGGCGCACTCGTCGACCGCGACGCGCACCAGCCGCAGGAACTCGTCCGTCAGGTAGCCCACCCGCCGGCTCAGCCCGACGCGCGCGCTGAGCGTCACCCCCACGAACCCCGCCCCCGCGATCTCGCGGAGCTGCGCCAGCACGGTGGCGTCGTCGAGGTCGTCGTTCCAGAACACGAACGCGTACGGCCCCACCGGCCCCCGGGGTCGTTGTGGGTGTGCTCGTGGCCCCGTCTCCGGGCCGGACGGGGCCACCAGCGCACCCACAACGGCGGGGTCGGTCATCCGTCGACCCGCACCACGCGCACGGCGCCGGCGGGCACCGCGAGGGTGCCCTCGACGGCGTCACCGCTCAGCAGCTCCGTGCCGGTCACCGGGGCGTCCGGCGCGCCGAGCGTCGCGTCGTCCTCCGTGTGGTTGATGGCGAACAGCCACGACGTCGTGCCGTCGTCGGCCCACCGCCGCACGACCTCCACGCCCGCCGGCGCGGCGACGTCGGGCCCCACGCCGGCCTCGGCCACGAGCCGCTCGGCGAGCGCGCCCAGGCCCGCGTCGTCGAGCCGCGTCGCGACGTACCACGCCCGGCCCGCGCCGACCTCGCGCCGGGTGACCGCCGGGCGCCCCGCGAGCGCGCCGTCGTCGTACGACGCGACCACCTCCGTGCCGTCGAGGACGTGCGTCTTCTCGGTCCACAGGTCGGCCGTGGCCTCGCCGCCGACGACCTTGCCGACCACGCGCACCGACTCGGTCTCCTGCAGCGGGTGGAACTCCTCGGTGCGCACGCCGAGCAGGTCGCGGAACGCACCCGGGTAGCCACCGAGGCGCACGTGGTCGTTCTCGTCCACGATGCCGGAGAAGTAGGTGACGACGACGGTCGCGCCGCGCGCGGCGGCGGCCGCGACGTTCGCGGCGTCGGCGTCCGTGGCGACGTACGTGGTGGGCAGCACCACGAGGTCGTAGCCGGTGAGGTCGGCGCCCGGCGGCACGAGGTCGGTCGTGACGCCGAGCCGCCAGAGCGCCCGGTACCAGGCCTGGACCTGGTCCATGTAGCGCAGGTCCTGCGTGGGATGCGAGTCGAGCTCCGACCCCCACCACGACGGGTAGTCCACGACGACGGCCGCGCGCGACCGCACCCGCGACCCGCGCACCTCGCCCAGCGCGCGCAGCGCGCGGCCGAGCGTCACGACGTCCCGCCAGACGTCCGAGTCCCGGCCGGCGTGGGGCACCATCGCCGAGTGGTACTTCTCGGCGCCCGCCTTCGACTGGCGCCACTGGAAGAACATCACCGCGTCCGCGCCGCGCGCCACGTGCTGCAGCGAGTGGCGCAGCATCTCGCCCGGGGCCTTGGGCGTGTTGCGGGGCTGCCAGTTCACGGCCGACGTCGAGTGCTCCATGAGGATCCACGGTGCGCCGCCCGCGACGCCGCGCGTGAGGTCGGCGGAGAACGCGAGGTCCACGTGCCGCTCGGGGTCCGCGGGGTAGGTGTAGTGGTCGTTCGCGACGACGTCGAGCTCCGGCCCCCACCGGAAGTAGTCCATGCCGCGGCAGTGCGCCGTCGCCATGAGGTTGGTCGTGACGGGCACGTCCGGCGTGATCTCCCGGAGCGTGTCGCGCAGGTCGAGGTAGTAGTCGAGCAGCGAGTCGGAGGAGAACCGGTGGAAGTCGAGCTGCTGCGTCGGGTTGGCGAAGGTCGGCGCGACCAGCGGTGGCAGCACGTCCTCGAACGACCCGTAGCGCTGCGACCAGAACGCCGTGCCCCACGCCTCGTTGAGCGCGTCGACCGTGCCGTAGCGCGCCCGCAGCCAGTCGCGGAACGCCGCCGCGGCGGAGTCCGAGTAGTCGCGCGACACGTGGCAGCCGATCTCGTTGTCCACGTGCCAGACGGCGAGCGCCGGGTGGTCGCGGTAGCGCTCGGCGATGCGGGTGGTCATGCGCAGCGCGTAGTCGCGGTGCACGGGGTGGGTGACGGCGTAGGCCTGGCGGCCGCCCTGCTGCAGCACGGTGCCGTCGGCCAACCGGGGGAGGATCTCGGGGTGCTTGCGGGTGAGCCACGGCGGCGGCGACGCGGTGGCGGTCGCGAGCGCGACCTTGATGCCGGCGGAGTGCAGCCGGTCCATCGTCTCGTCGAGCCAGGTCCAGTCGAGCTCGCCCTCACGTGGCTCGATGGTGGCCCAGGCGAAGATCGCCACGCTGAGGACGGTGACGCCAGCTTCGCGCATCAGCTCGAGGTCCTCGAGGCGCACGTCCTGCGGCCACTGCTCGGGGTTGTAGTCGGCCCCGAAGGCCAGGCCGTCGAGGCCGGCGTTCCAGGGGCGGGGGGTCGGGGTGGACTCCGGTGTCGTGCGTCGTCGCATGGCCCGAGTCTGTCATGTATCGATTCAACGGGGAAGCGCTTGCCGTGCGCGGCGGCGCTTCGCGCGAGCGATCCTCCGCGTCGTCCGCGCCGATGACGCGAAGGACGGTTCGGTTCGGTGGAGGCGGTGGCGGCTCAGCCGACGCCGGTCGTGGACTCGCGGACGACCAGCTCCGGCTGGAACGTCACCTGCTCCACGACGTCGTCCGGGTCCAGCAGCAGGTCCGCCGCGCGGTGGCCGAGCTGGTGCGTCGGCTGGCGCACGGACGTGAGCGGCGTGGCCAGCTCGCCGGCGAACGTGACGTCGTCGTACCCGACGACCGCCATGCCGGACGGCACGGGGACGTCGGCGGCGCGGAGCGTGCGCAGGGCGCCGAGGGCGGTGAGGTCGTTGACGCACATGGTGGCCGTCGGGCGGTCGGCGAGCGCGAGCACCTGCTCGGTGCCGGCCTGGCCGCCGTCGGCGTTGAGCGTGGCGATCGTGATCTCGACCAGCGCCTCGGCGGGGTCGAGCCCGAGCTCCACGAGGGCGTCGTGCAGGCCGGCGCTGCGGTCGGCGCACTGGCGGATGGTGTGCGGCCCGTTGAGGAAGGCGATCCGCTCGTGCCCGAGGTCGACGAGGTGGCGCGCGGCGGCCGCGGCGCCCGCGCGGTCGTCGACGGCCACGGACGACAGCGTGTCGACCGGCGACGGGCGGTCGAGCAGCACGACGCGCAGCCCCCGCGCCCGCAGCGTCTCCAGGTGCTCGACGTCCGGCGTGGCGGGCACGACCATCACGCCCTGCACGCCGTGCTCCTCGAAGAGGCGTAGGTAGCGTGCCTCGCGCTCCGGCTTCTCGTCGGAGCTGGCGAGCATGAGCGTGTAGTCCGCCTCCTCGAGGCGGTCCTCGATGCCGCGCGCGACGTCGGTGAAGAACGGGTTGGACACGTCGAGCACGATGGCGCCCGCCGTCGTGAGGGTGCCGGCGCGGAGCTGACGGGCGGAGCCGTTGGGCACGAACGCGAGGTCGTCGATCGCGGCGAGCACCCGCTCGCGGGTGGCCGGCGAGACGCGGTCCGGGCGGTTGAGCACGTTCGAGACCGTGCCGACCGACACCTTGGCCTGGCGCGCGACGTCACTGATGGACGCGCGGCGGCGGGGGGCGGTCGTCGTCATGGGCTGCTCCTCGGGTTCGGGCGCGTCGTCACGCCTGGGTCCCAGCGTAGAGGTACCTGGGTGCCGGGGCCGGGCGCTGTCCGGCGTCGTCTCGTCTTGCTAGGTTCATGCTATGAACCGTTTCATCGACGACGGCGCAACGACGCACGTCTGTTTCGTGTCCCGCGTGCGGCGCGACCGGCTCGAGGAGTACAAGGCCGCGCACGCCGCCGTCTGGCCCGAGATGCTCGAGGCGCTCGCGGAGACCGGTTGGCACGACTATCGCCTGTTCCTCGGCGCCGACGGGTTGCTGGTCGGCGTCCTGCGCACCGACGACTACGAGCGCGCGCAGCGCGACATGGCCGCCCGCGAGGTGAACGAGCGCTGGCAGGCCGCCATGAAGGACTTCTTCGAGCCCGCCGAGGGGCGGCCCGACGAGGGGTTCGTCCAGCTCGAGGAGGTCTTCCACCTCGAGTCGCAGCTCGACGCCGCGCGCCGCGCCGACTGACCGCCCGCGACCTGTCAGGGCCACGCGCACGTATGCCTGCTCTTGATCCTGACAACTCCCAGCGCTCGCGAGTTGTCAGGGCTACGTTCACGTATACCTGCTCCTGCCCCTGACAAGTCGGCGGGCGAGTGTTCGAACGTGCGCAGTCGGTTGACGCCGTGGTGCAGCACCCCTAGGCTATGAAACGATTCAAAGCGCGGTCGCCCCGCCGGCCGCACCAGCACCGCGCGAGGGAGCGCGGACGAGGAGGAGACATGACGGCGACGACGCCCGTGCTCGACGCACGGCTGCGCAAGGCCCTCGGCGAGCAGACGATCGAGCTGCCCTCGTGGGCGTTCGGCAACTCGGGCACCCGGTTCAAGGTGTTCGGCACGCCCGGGACCCCCCGCGACCCGTACGAGAAGATCGCGGACGCCGCCCAGGTGCACCGCTACACGGGGGTCGCGCCGCGCGTGTCGCTGCACGTCCCGTGGGACCTGGTCGACGACTTCGCCGACCTGGCCCGGCACGCCAAGGAGCACGGCGTGACCATCGGGATGATCAACTCGAACCTGTTCCAGGACGACGACTACAAGCTCGGCTCCCTCACGCACTCCGACCCGGCGGTGCGCCGCAAGGCGGTCGCCCACCACGTGCAGTGCATCGACGTCATGCGCGCCACGGGGTCCAAGGAGCTGAAGGTCTGGCTGCCGGACGGCACCAACTACCCCGGCCAGGACTCGATCCGCGCCCGTCAGGACCGGCTCGCCGAGTCGCTCGCGGAGATCTACGCCGAGCTCGACGACGACCACCGCATGGTGCTCGAGTACAAGTTCTTCGAGCCGGCGTTCTACCACACGGACGTGCCGGACTGGGGCACCTCCCTGCTGCACTGCCTGGCCCTCGGCGAGAAGGCGAACGTCGTGCTGGACACGGGCCACCACGCGCCCGGCACCAACATCGAGTTCATCGTGGCGCAGCTGCTGCGCCAGGGCCGGCTCGGGGCGTTCGACTTCAACTCGCGCTTCTACGCCGACGACGACCTCATGGCCGGCGCCGCGGACCCGTTCCAGCTCTTCCGGATCATGCACGAGATCGTGCAGGCGGACGCGCTGCGCCCGGAGTCGGGGGTGAACTTCATGCTCGACCAGTGCCACAACGTCGAGGACAAGATCCCCGGCCAGATCCGCTCCGTGATGAACGTCCAGGAGGCCACGGCCAAGGCGCTGCTCGTGGACGCGGAGGCGCTCGACGCCGCCCAGCGCTCCGGCGACGTGCTCGGCGCCAACGGTGTGCTCATGGACGCCTACAACACCGACGTGCGCGGCCTGCTCGCCGACCTGCGCGCCGAGCAGGGCCTCGACCCCGAGCCCATGAAGGCGTTCGCGGCGTCCGGCTACCTGGCGCAGATCGCGGCCGAGCGGGTCGGTGGCCAGCAGGCCGGCTGGGGCGCCTGAGGATGACGACGACAGGGGCGACGGCGGCGACCACCGTCGTCGACAGGGTTCTCGACGGCCCGCACGGTGATCTCCCCGTGCGTGTCTACACGCCGGGGACGACGCCGGTCGCCGGCCTCGTGTGGGCGCACGGCGGGGGCTTCATGCACGGTGACCTCGACATGCCCGAGGCCGACGGCGTCGCGCGGGCGCTGGCCGCGGCCGGCGTGCTCGTCGTCAGCGTCGACTACCGCCGGGTCCTCCCGTTCGACGAGGGCGCGGTCCGGTCCGGCGCCCGGGCCGGGCGGGTGAGCGCGGAGGGTGTCCGCTTCCCGGTGCCCTCCGAGGAGGTCGGCTTCGCGTACGACTGGGCGCTCGGGGCCGACCTCGGCGTGGCGCCCGAGCGTTGGTCGATCGGCGGCGCGAGCGCGGGCGGCAACCTCGCCGCCGGCGCCTCGCTGCGGCTGCGCGACGCCGGCACGCCGGTGCGCAGCACCGTGCTCGCCTACCCGGTGGCGCACTACGCCCTGCCGCCGCACTCGGACGAGCTCGCGGCCAAGGTCGAGGCCATCGGGGGCAGCTTCCCGCCCGAGATGGTCGCCGCGATGAACGACAACTACCTCGGCCACGCCGACGGCCCGTCGTCGCCGTACGCGTTCCCGGGCGGTGCCGGGGACGACCTGCGCGGGCTGCCGCCGACGTTCGTCCTGACGTCGGACAGCGACGGGCTGCGCTCGTCCGGCGAGGCGTACGCCGCGGAGCTGGCCGCCGCCGGGGTCGACGTGCTGCTCGTCCGCGAGGACGGCACCACGCACGGCCACCTCAACCAGCCCGACCACCCCGGCTGCGCGCGCAGCCTCGCGCGGATCGCCGCGTGGCTCACGACCGACGCCCTCGTCGGCACCTCGCACGAGCCCGCGCGCTGACCCCCCGACCTTCCTGACCGCACCCACCCCCGTCCGTCGGCCGACGGACCGACCACCGGAGCACCGATGACCGACCAGACCGTCAACCCGACCGTGGAGGCCCTCGTCGCGCGGTCGAACCGCCTGGGCGCCGACCCGCGCAACACGAACTACGCCGGCGGCAACACCTCCGCCAAGGGGATCGAGAAGGACCCGGTCACCGGGCAGGACGTCGAGCTGCTGTGGGTCAAGGGCTCCGGCGGCGACCTCGGCACCCTCACCCCGAAGGGCCTCGCCGTCCTGCGGCTCGACCGCCTGCGCGCCCTCACCGAGGTGTACCCGGGCGTGGAGCGCGAGGACGAGATGGTCGCCGCGTTCGACTACTGCCTGCACGGCAAGGGCGGCGCCGCCCCCAGCATCGACACGGCCATGCACGGCCTGGTCGACGCCGCGCACGTGGACCACCTGCACCCGGACGCGGGCATCGCGATCGCGACCGCCGTCGACGGCCCGGAGCTGACGCAGAAGATCTTCGGCGGCAAGGTCGTGTGGGTGCCGTGGCGCCGGCCCGGCTTCCAGCTCGGCCTCGACATCGCGGAGATCAAGGCCGCGAACCCCGACGCGATCGGCACGGTGCTCGGCGGGCACGGCATCACGGCCTGGGGCGAGACGGCCGAGGAGGCCGAGGCGAACTCGCTGTGGATCATCGAGACCGCCGCGGCGTACATCGCCGAGCAGGGCGCGCCGGAGCCCTTCGGCCCCGCCCTCGACGGCTACGGCGCCCTGCCCGACGCCGAGCGCCGCGCCAAGGCCGCCGCGCTCGCCCCGCACCTGCGCGCCGTCGCGTCGCACGACAAGCCGCAGGTGGGCCACTTCACCGACGCGGACGTCGTCCTCGACTTCCTGGCGAGCGCCGAGCACGCGCGCCTCGCGGAGCTGGGTACCAGCTGCCCCGACCACTTCCTGCGCACCAAGGTGAAGCCGCTGGTCGTGGACCTGCCGGCCACCGCGACGGTCGAGGAGATCGTCGAGCGGCTGCCCGAGCTGCACGAGGCGTACCGCGCCGACTACACCGCCTACTACGAGCGCGGCGCCGCCGAGGCCCGCGCCCGCGGCGAGGAGCCGCCGGCCATGCGCGGCGCGGACCCGGCGATCGTCCTGGTGCCGGGCGTCGGCATGTTCTCCTACGGCGCGGACAAGCAGACGGCTCGCGTGGCGGGGGAGTTCTACGTCAACGCGATCAACGTGATGCGCGGCGCGGAGGCCCTGTCCACCTACGCGCCGATCGACGAGTCGGAGAAGTTCCGCATCGAGTACTGGGCGCTCGAGGAGGCGAAGCTCCAGCGCAAGCCGAAGCCCAAGCCGCTCGCCACCCGCATCGCGTTCGTCACCGGCGCGGCCTCCGGCATCGGCAAGGCCATCGCGACCCGCCTGGCGGCGGAGGGCGCGTGCGTCGTCGTCGCGGACCTCGACCTGGAGAAGGCCCAGGCCGCCGCAGCCGAGCTGGGCTCGACCGACGTCGCGATCGGCCTGGCGGCGAACGTCGCCGACGAGGCCGCGGTCCAGGCCGCGCTCGCCGAGGCCGTCCTCGCCTTCGGCGGCGTGGACATCGTCGTGAACAACGCGGGCCTGTCGTTGAGCAAGTCGCTCTTCGACACCACCGAGGCGGACTGGGACCTGCAGCACGACGTCATGGCCAAGGGCTCGTTCCTCGTGGCCAAGAACGCGGCGCGCATCCTCGTGGACCAGAAGCTCGGGGGCGACATCGTCTACATCTCGTCGAAGAACTCGGTGTTCGCGGGCCCGAACAACATCGCGTACTCGGCCACCAAGGCCGACCAGGCGCACCAGGTGCGGCTGCTGGCCGCCGAGCTCGGCGAGCACGGCATCAAGGTCAACGGCATCAACCCGGACGGCGTCGTGCGCGGCTCGGGCATCTTCGCCTCCGGCTGGGGCGCCAACCGCGCCAAGACGTACGGCATCGAGGAGCAGGACCTGGGCAAGTTCTACGCCCAGCGCACGCTGCTCAAGCGCGAGGTGCTCCCGGAGCACGTGGCGAACGCCGTCTACGCGCTGTGCACGTCCGACTTCTCGCACACCACCGGCCTGCACGTGCCCGTCGACGCCGGCGTGGCGCAGGCGTTCCTGCGATGACGGCGACACCTGCTGCACCGGCGCGGCTCGGCTCGACGACGGCGGGCACGCTCGCCGCCGTCGACCTGGGCGCCACCAGCGGGCGCGTCATCCTGGGCCGGTTCGGCGGACGCGACGGGCTGCGGCTGCAGCACGTGGCCCGGTTCCCCAACGACCCGGTCCGCACGCCGGACGGCCTGCACTGGAACCTGCTGGAGCTGTACCGCCAGGTGCTCGACGGCCTGGCCGTCGCCGAGCGCGAGGCCCCGGGGGAGATCCTCGGCGTCGGGATCGACTCGTGGGCCGTGGACTACGGCCTGCTGCGCGGCGGCCGCCTGCTCGGCGTGCCGTACCACTACCGCGACGCGCGGACGGCGGGCGGCGTGGAGCGCGTGCACGCCCGCGTCGACTCCGCCGCGCTGTACGCGCGCAACGGGCTGCAGCACCTGCCGTTCAACACGGTGTTCCAGCTCGCCACGGAGGGGCCGCTGCTCGACCTCGCCGACCGGCTGCTGCTCGTGCCCGACCTGCTCGCGCACTGGCTCACCGGCGCGGAGGTGACCGAGCGCACCAACGCCTCGACCACCGGGCTGCTCGACGCGCGCACGGGGGAGTGGGACACGGAGCTCGCCCGCCTGGTCGGAGTCCCCTCCGGGATCCTGCCGCCCCTCGTCGACCCGGGGGCGTCGCTGGGGGCCCTGAGCCCCGACGTCGCGCAGCTCGTCGGCCGGGCCCTCGAGGTCACCGCCGTCGGCTCGCACGACACGGCGTCCGCCGTCGTCGCCGTCCCCGCGACGGACCGGGACGTCGCCTACGTCTCCTGCGGCACCTGGGGGCTCGTGGGCCTCGAGCTCGACGCGCCCGTGCTCACCGAGGAGGCCCGCCTCGCCGGCTTCACCAACGAGGGCGGCGTCGACGGCCGCACGCGGTTCCTGCACAACGTCATGGGGCTGTGGCTGCTGAGCGAGTCGATCCGCACCTGGGAGCGGGAGTCGACGGCCGCCCAGCGCTCCAGCACGCTCCAGGAGCTGCTGGCCGAGGCGGCGCACGTCAGCGCCCCGGTGGCGATCTTCGACGTCGACGACCCGCGCTTCCTGCCGCCGGGCGACATCCCGGGCCGCATCGCCGACTGGTGCCGCGAGCACGACCAGCCCGTGCCGGCCTCGCGCGGACAGTACGTGCGCAGCATCGTCGAGAGCCTCGCGCAGGCGTTCGCGGACGCCGTCACGACGGCGGCGAAGCTCGCCGGCCGCAGCGTCACGGCGATCCACGTGGTCGGGGGCGGCGCGCAGAACACGCTGCTGTGCCAGGCGACGGCGGACCGCTCGGGGCTGCCCGTGGTCGCCGGGCCCGTCGAGGCCACCGCCATCGGCAACCTGCTGGTGCAGGCCCGCGCCCGCGGGCTGGTGGACGGCGACCTCGAGGACCTGCGCGCGCTCGTCGCCGCGGCGTTCACGCCCGAGCGCTACACGCCGCGGTAGGCCCCGCCGGACGCCACGCTCGCCGGCGCGGTGGCGGGTGCGCGGTCCGCGTCCGCGAACCGCGCCCACACGTGCTTCTCGCCGCGGTCGGTGCGGTACCAGCCGACCTCGTCGGCGATGGTCTTCGCGAGGCGCAGGCCGTGGCCGCCCTCGCCGGGCTCGCGGTCGTGCGGGACGACGGGCGGCGCCTCGGGGCTGCGGTCGACGACGTCGACCACGGCGACCTGCCCGTCGCACAGCAGCCGGGCGACCACCGGCGGCCGGGCGTGCTCCAGCGCGTTCGCCACCAGCTCGCTCGCCACCAGCACCATGCGCTGGCGCCCCGACAGGCCCCCGAGCTCGCCGGACGGGCCGACCCGGGCGGGGGCGCAGTCGCAGGGCAGGCGGCTCTCGAGGTCCGCGCGCACGTCCGCGAGGTCGTCGACGGTGCGCACGGACCACGCCCCGACCACGTCGAGCCGCCCGACGGGGACGGCCTCGACCGGCGTCACGGGCGCACGTCCGGAACCATGCAGCCTCCTGTGGCCACGGGGGATGGGTGCCTTCCGAGGGCCGCGGGAGCGGCCCGAACCGTCGTCGACCCTACTGCCCCGAGGCCGCCCCCGCGCGCGCTGCGACGAACGTCGTGGGTGGGCGCGGTCCGCGGCGCGGGACGACGTCGCCCTCGCGCCGCGGACCGCGCTCACCACGGGTGGGTCAGCGCCAGGGCTCCCACCCATCGTCGCCCGACAGGTACGCCTCGCGGGTGTGCGCGGCGGCCTCGTCGTCGGTCAGCTGCGGGCGGCCGTCGACGACCTCGCCGGCGGGCGCGGCGCCCGGGCCCGAGTTGCGGTACTCCCGCATGAGGTCGTCGCGCCACGACCAGCCGCTCATGTCCGACCAGGCGGGCGTGCCGACGTGCGCGCCCAGCCACGAGTCGCGCACGACGACGGACGGGTCGACGAGCGGGTTGCTGCTCGGGTGCCACGGGCGGCCGAGGAAGACGGTGCCCGCCGCGGCGTCCGAGGTGAACCGGGTGCCGGTGAACAGGAAGCCCTTGCCGCCCGGCACGGTCGCCGGGGCGGACACGTAGCCGTTGTTCGTCGCGGAGCCGCGGTCGAGCGAGCGGATCTCCGAGTCCTCGACGACGAGGGTGCCGCCGCCGTAGACGAAGTCGACGTCGCCCTCGACGTACGAGCCCGTGACGTACGTGCGGGCCGCGGTGTCGCCGGAGCCCGGGTCCGCCAGGTAGGTGTCCTGGTTGCCCAGCAGCCGCACGCCGTCGAGGACCGTGCGGTCGCCCGCCGTGCGCAGCGCGAGCGCCTGGCTGCCGCCGTTCGCGGCCTCGTCGTAGGCGTTCTCGACGGTGAGGTCGCGCAGCGTGACGTCGTCGGCCAGCACCGACAGCACGGGCGAGCCGGTGTGCCCGAACGTGCCGCCGTAGAACTTGGCCTGGCCGGCGGCGAGGTCGTAGGTGAGGACGACGTCCTCCGGGTCGCCGGTGGCGCCGCGGATCGTGATCCCGTCGGCGCCCGGCCACACCCGCACCACCTCGCGGTAGACGCCCGGCTCGACGACGACGTCCACCGGGTGCGGAGACCGCGCGGCCGCTCCCACGGCGGCGCCGACCGACGCGTAGTCGCCGGTGCCGTCGAGCGCGACGGTGACCGTGCGGCCCGCCTTCTCCTGGGCGCCGAGGGTGCCGGCGCCGTCGGTGACGATCCGCACGACGTCGTCCACGGCGTCCGGCGCGTACGCGTACCGCGCTGCCGGGTCGAAGGTCGGCCCGGTGTCGTCCTTGCGGCCGCGGATCGTCGTGAACCGGTTGTCCCGCGAGTCGACCTTCGACGCCGGGTCCTTGGCGACGATCGCGTCCTCGCCGTTCGAGTACACGCTCGACTCGACGACGAGCTGCGACGCGCCGCGCGACATCGTGCCGTACTGCGCCTGCCCGTCGAACCAGTTGTTGTACAGGTGGCCGGCGGCGACGTTGTCGATGCTCGCGTTGCGCTGGTAGGTGTTCGAGAACCGGTTGTGGTGCATCGTGATCTCCGTGACCACGTTGTCGGTCCAGCCCACGCCCACCGTCTTGTTGTGGTCGTGGAGGTAGTTCCACGACAGCGTGACCGCGGTGGAGTCCTTGCGGACGTCGATCAGCCCGTCCCCGAGGCGCGTGAGCTCGTTGTGGTCGATCCACACGTGGCTGGACGTGTCGACGCGGATGCCGTCGTTGTCGTTGTCGGCGCTCTTGCCGTCCCAGTCGCCCGGCACGTACGAGTCGCGGAAGCGCAGGTTGCGCACGACGACGTTCTCGACGTGGTCGAGCCGCAGGCCGACGCCCACGAGCTCGGCGCGCGACGCGAGGCCGACGATCGTCTTGTCGCTCGCCACGTCGATCATCGAGCCGAACTCGTCCGGCTCGATCGTGCCCTGGACGTAGATGGTCAGGGGCTCGTCGGACGCCGCGGCCGCGGCGAGCGCGGCCGCGTCGCGGACGGTGACGACGTCGCCGCCCGCCCCGCCCGTGGTGCCGTGCGGCAGGTCGTCCGTGGGCGTGGCGGCGAAGCCGGTCGCGACGGGCGACCAGACGGGCCCGTCCGCCGTCGTGGTCGTCGGCGCGCCGATGCGCTCGAGGACGGCGGAGCCCGCGGCGACGGGGTCGGGGCCGTCGACGGCGGACGGCGCCGCGTGCGCGGCGGGGGCGAGCAGGGTCAGGGTCAGCACCGGGGCGCCGAGCAGTGCCGCGGCGCGGGTGGTCGTGAGTCTCATGGGTGCTCCTCGGGTGGGGTCAGGAGTGGCGCGGGTCGTCGGTGGAGACGCCCCCGCCGACCAGCGGGACGTCGTCGAGCACGGTGCCGTCGCCGGCGTCGCGCAGCGCGAGGGCCTCCCGCGGGCCGTTCGCCTCGGCGTCGTAGGCGTTCTCGAGGGTGAGGTCGCGGAGCGTGACCCCGTCGGCGAGGACGGTCGCGGTGGCCCAGTCGCTCGCGGGCTTGTCGTAGGTGACGACGACGTCGGCGGGGTCGCCGGTGGCGCCGCGGATCGTCAGGCCCCCGGCGCCCGGCCAGACGGTGAGCACCTCGCGGTACGTGCCCGGCCCGACGACGATCTCGACGGGCCGCGGCGACCGCGACGCCGCGCCCACGGCAGCCTGGATCGAGAGGTAGTCGCCGGTGCCGTCCTGCGCCACGGTGACCTGGCGCCCCAGTCGCTCGTCGTGGGTGGAGCGGGTGCCGGCGTACCGGCTCAGCAGCGGCACGACGTCCTCGACGGGGTCGGCGGTGTAGTCGTAGAGGTCGGACGCCTCGAACGTGGGCCCGGTCTCGGCCGGTTCCTCGCCCCAGTTCCCGCGGAACAGGTTGCCGCGCTGGTGCACGCGGGCGGCGTCGCCGCTGAGGATGAGGGGGTTGCGGGCGTTCTCGTAGACGCTCGACTCCACCAGCAGCTGGGAGCCGCCGCGCGACGTCGTGCCGTACGAGCTCACCCCCGACAGCCAGTTGTTGTAGAGGTGGCCGAGCGCCACGTTGTCGATGCTCCCGTTGCGCTGGTGCACGTTGGAGAACCGGTTGTGGTGCAGGGTCAGCGTGGTCACCACGTTGTCCGTCCACCCGACGCCGAGCGTCTTGTTGTGGTCGTGGAAGTAGTTCCACGACGCCGTCACGGCGGTGGAGTCCTTGCGGATGTCGAGCTGGCCGTCGCCGAGCCGCGCGAACTCGTTGTGGTCCACCCACACGTGGTCCGACGTGTCGATGCGGATGCCGTCGTTGTCGTTGTCCGCGCTCTTGCCGTCCCAGTCGGCGGCGACGTACGAGTCGCGGAAGGTGAGGTTGCGGATGATGACGTTCTCGACCTCGAGCAACCGCAGCCCGCCGCCGACGAGCTCGCCGCCCGCCGCCGCGCCGACGATCGTCTTGTCGCTCCCGACGTCGATCATCGAGCCGAACGGCTCCACGTCGAGGGTGCCCTGCACGAGGATCGTCAGCGGCTCGTCGGCCGAGGCCGCCTCGGCCAGCGCCGCGGCGTCGCGCACCGTGACGGTCCGCCCGCCCGCGCCGCCGGTGGTGCCGTCGGGCAGCTCGTCGGTCGGTACGGACGCGAAGCCCGTCGCGGTGGGCGACCAGACGGGGCCGTCCGCGGTGGTCGTGGGCGGGGCGCCGATGCGGTGCAGCAGCGCTCGGCCCGCGGCCTCGGCGTCCGTGCCCGACGACGCGTGCGCGGCGGGGGCGAGCAGCGTCAGGCCCAGGACCGGGGCGGTGAGGGCCGCCACGGTCCGGCGGGCTCGCGGCCCGGGGCGGCGGGAGCCGGGGGAGGTGGGGCGGTGCGGGGTGGGTCGATGGTCCGCGGTGAAGGGCATCGTCACGCCTCTCGTGAGACTCGGGCCGGGTGGCCCTCGGGTCGGGACGAGCGGGGCGCCGGCCGGGCCCCGTCGTCGACGGCGGGCCACCCGGTGGTGCCTGGCGGTGCGGATCGTGCTGCTCGTGGTGCGGCCGACGTCGGTGTCGGTCTTCCCGTGCCCGTCGCGCTCTGCGACCGGAAACGCCTCAGAAACCGGTTTCTCACACCGTAGTCGACGAGGGTCCCGGCGTCAATAGTTCAGTGGCTGGAACCAATCGGGCTCTCGCCGCGGCGGCTCGGCGAACCTCGACCACAGGCATGGCCAGCAGGAACGACGAGGGCGGGGCGAGGGTTTCTCCGCGGCGACGTATCCCTCCCGAAGTGGAGGGCGCCCTGGCGCCCGTGAACGCGTCGCCGCGGAGAAACCCTCGCCCCGATCGCCCCGACCGAGGTTTCGGCCCGATCAAAAAACCGGCTCAGGCAGTGACGGCCCCCACGCGCCCGACCGCGAGGTCCGCCACGTCGCCCGCGCCGGCGATGTCGAGGCGCCGGTCGACGACCGCCGCCACGACGTCGACCTCGAGCGCCGACCCGGCCGCCACCGTGCGGACCGTGTCCCAGGCGAGCGCCGGGCCCAGGCCCACGTAGTCGCCCACGCGGGCGAACCACGGGTCGGGCTCCCCGGCGGGCTGGGCCAGCACCAGCGTGGTCCACGCCGCCCCGCTGCGTCGCACGACCGCCACCCAGCGGGTGCGCGAGCCGTGCACGTCCCCGCCGCGGTCGGGGCTCAGGGCGTAGGCCTCGTCCCCCGACGGCAGCCGCCAGAACCAGCCGCCGTACCCGGCCCCCGGGCGGCCGTGGGTAGCCGGGCTGCCGATCTCCACGTCGGCGTCGCCCGCGCGCAGGGTGCCGTGCCAGCCGAGCGCCCACGCGTCGACCTCCGGCAGCACCACCGCGGTGAGGCGTCGCTCCTCCGTCAGTTGCACGCCGCCGCGCTCGTCCAGCCAGCGCAGCTCCTGGGTGAGCGTGGCGCCGTCGTCCGACACCGCCGTGCGACCGGCCTCCTGGCGACCGTGGTTCGCGAGCAGCGTCGGCCCCTGGTCGCGCACGTACGTGCGCCCACCCCAGTGGCTGGTGCCGTCGACGTCGGCCACCGCCATCGACACGCCGTAGTGGTGGCGGTGGTCCAGGGGGCTCTTCGTCGTCATGGCCACGCCCTGCGCCGAGTGCACCGGGTGCAGGTACGGGCGCGGGCTGTGCACCCCGGGCATGTCCGCACCCCGTGAGTAGCGACCCAGGGGCCTGTCATCGCCGACGCCGAGCACCCAGTCGTCGTCGACGGACCGCCACCGGGCCCGGACCGTGTCGTCGCGCGCGTGCGCGCGGCCCGCGAGGTCCGCCGACGTCACGCCGAGCCGTCGCGCGGGCGGTACGGGCCCGGTGCTGCCCCGCACCACCAGGCCCGGGGTCACGTGCACGGCGATGCCCTCCGCGCCGAGGCGGGTGCGCTCCGTGCCGAGCACGCGCGCGTGCAGCAGCTCCCAGGCCCGGCGGCCCAGGTCGGCCTGCGGCACGGCCGCCGTCGTCAGCGACGGCGTCGCGTACCGGGCGAGCTCGATGTCGTCGAAGCCGCCGATCGAGATGTCGCCCGGCACGGCCACGCCGGCCTCGTTGAGGCGCGCGAGAAGGCCGAACGCGACCAGGTCGTTGAACGCCACGACGCCGGTCGCGCCGGTGGCGAGCACCGCGTCGGCCGCGCGGTACCCGGCGTCCACGGTGGGGCCGCAGGGCACGGTCGTGACGCGCAGGCCGGGGTGGCGCTCGCGGGCGTCGTCGAGGGCGCGGGCGCGAAGGCCGTTCGACGCGCTCGAGCGCGGGCCGGCGACGTACGCCAGCTCGCGGTGCCCGAGCGCGACCAGGTGGTCGACCATGCTGCGCACGCCCGCCGCGTAGTCCACGCGCACGGTCGGCACGGTGAGGCCCGGCACGTGCCGGTTGACCACGACCACCGGCTCCAGTCGCGGCAGGAGCTCCAGCAGCTCCTCCTCGGACGTCCGGGGCGCGGCGAGGACCAGCGCGTCGCACCGCTGTCGCGCCTCGAGCGCGACCTCGGCCTCGTCGGCGGTGTTCTCGGCGGTGTCGGCCACCAGGACGCGGTAGTCGTGGGGGGCGGCCGCCGCCATCGTGCCGCGCAGGATCTGCTGGAACATCGGGTTCGCCAGGTCGGGCACGACGAGCGCGACGGAGTTGGTGCGGCCGAGCGACAGGCTGCGCGCCACCCGGCTGGGCTGGTAGCGCAGGTCCTTCGCGGCGACGCGCACCCGCTCGGCGATGTCCCGGGCGACCGTGGCCCGGCCGTTCATCACGCGTGAGACGGTGGCCCGCGACACCCCCGCGGCGGCCGCCACCTCGTCGATCGTCGGCCCGCCCGCGCGGGCCATCAGGCGTCCTTCCCGGCCACGGTGACGCGCACGGGGCCGAAGGTGCCGCCGTCGTCGGGCCGCAGGTCAGCCCCGAGCGGCGCGCTCGCGAACAGGCCGACCTCGGCGCCGATCCAGTGGCCGACGACGGCCTGCCACGGCGGCGCGGTCTCGTGCCACTCGGCGTCCTCCCGCCCTGGGGCGTCGGCGCGCCAGGCCCAGGTGACCCGGCCCTCGGCGTCGACGACGGTGCGCAGGACGACGCCGGCCGCGCCGGCGGGCACGGGTTCCTGCGCGAGGACCTCCTCGTCGCCGTACGTACCGCCGCGGCGCACCGTCACCTCGACGCCGCCAGGCGTGCGCACCAGGCCCGCCCAGGCGTACTCGCGGCCGAGGACGACGACGCCCGCGCGGGTGCCGGGCGCGTCGCCGGTGAGCCCGACCCGCGTCTCCCAGGTGCTCGGCTGCCCCGGCAGCTGCTGGCTCAGCACCGCGCCCTGGTCGCGCAGGTTGCCCCGTGGCGACGGCTGCGCGGGCAGGCGCAGCGTGCCGCCGCCGTCGGCCACGGCCCAGCCCTCGGCGGGGTTCGCCTGCCAGTGCCAGCGGGGCGCGAGGCCCGGCGCCGCGAAGTCGTCGCTGCGCACCGGCTCGCCCGGCTCGGCGCCGGGCACCGGCGTCGGGTGGGTGAGCACCGGCGAGCCTTCGTCGCCCATGACCGGCCAGCCGTCGTCGTCCCACCGCAGGGGCTGCAGGTGCACGACGCGGCCGAAGACGCCGCGGTCCTGGAAGTGCAGGAACCAGTCGTCGCCGTCGGGGGTGTCCACCCACGCGCCCTGGTGCGGGCCGTTGACGGGCGAGTCGCCCTGGGCCAGCACCACGCGGTGCTCGTACGGCCCCCACACCGACCGCGAGCGGAAGGCGACCTGGTAGCCGGTCGCGACGCCGCCCGCGGGGGCGAAGATCCAGTACCAGCCGTCGCGCTGGTAGAGCTTGGGGCCCTCGAGCGTGCGGAATCCCGGCAGCTCGTCGCCGTCGACGACGGTGCGCGCCGGCCCGACGACCCGGCGCAGGCCGGGGTCCACCTCGACCACCGTGAGGCGGTTCTTCACGCCCGCGCGGCTCTTGGCCCAGCCGTGGACGAGGTAGGCGCGCCCGTCGTCGTCCCACAGGGGGCACGGGTCGATGAGGCCCTGGCCCGGGACCAGGCACCACGGCTCCGACCACGGGCCGCGCGGGTCGGCGGCCGTGAGGACGAAGATCCCGTGGTCCGGGTCGGGGTACACGATCCAGAACAGGCCGTCGTGGTACCGCAGGCTGGGCGCCCACACCCCGGAGCCGTGCCGGGGGAGCGCGTAGTGCCCGGACTGGGGCAGCGCGGGCAGCGCGTTCGCCACGTGCTCCCAGCTCACGAGGTCGCGCGAGTGCAGCACGGGCAGCCCGGGGGCGCGGTTGAAGCTGGACGCGATCAGCCAGTAGTCGTCCCCGACGCGCACCGCGTCGGGGTCCGGCCAGTCCGCGTCGAGGACCGGGTTGCTGTAGTGGGTCATGGTCGCCTTCCGTCACGTCGCTGGGACAGTCGGCGAGAAACCGTGAGAAACCGGTTCCCGCCGTGCTGTGCCCAGCCTAGCAACCGGTTTCCGCTGCAGGGAACGCCTGGGTGGCGACGGAGGGTGCCACCCAGGCCCGCCGGTCAGCCCGCGGCGGTGCGGACCAGCGCCGTCAGCCTCTCCTCGACGGCGGGCGTCCAGGCCAGCACGGCGAACGCCGTCGGCCACAGGTCGCCGTCGTCGAGCTGCGCCGCGAAGTCGAAGCCGACCGTCGCGTACCGGGTCTTGAACTTCACGGCCGGCTGCACGAACACCACCATCTTCCCGGCGGCGTTCGCAAAGCCCGGCATGCCGTAGTACGTCTTGGGCACCAGGTGCGGCGCGACCTCGGTGACGACCCGGTAGAGACCCTCGGCGATGTCGCGGTCCGTGCCGTCGAGCGGCTCGATCGCGTCGCGCACCGCCTTCTCCCCGGCGGCGCGGTTCTTGCCCGCCTTCTCCTGCTCGCGCAGCTCCTTGGCGCGCTGCTTGACGGCGGCGCGCTCGTCGGCGCTCAGACCCTCGGACGTGGCCATGACGTTCCTCCCGGCTGGTGGTGCGGCGCCCCGTCGGCGTCGCACGACCCACGCTAGGGAGCGCCGGCCCGTCGCGCTTCTTCGATCCTGACCCGTCCTGACCAGGACCGACCCGTCCTGATCGGTCGCTCACGCCCCGTGGGACGCACGACGACGCCCCGCCGCCTCGGCTGCGAGGCGACGGGGCGTCGTGCGGCGGGTCGGCGTCGGCGACAGACCCGCACCGGGGTGTCAAGGCCCGGTGTGCTGCGGGGTGGGGCTACGCCAGGTGCGGCAGCACGTGCCGCGCGAACCGCTCGCCGACCGTGCGGGCGGTGTCGCGCGGGTCGTCGGCCCAGATCTCCTCGTTGAAGATCTCGGTCTCGACGTCACCGGTGTAGCCCGCCTCGGCCACCCAGCGCGAGATCGTGGGGAAGTCGACGTACCCGTCGCCCACGTGCCCGCGCGAGTTGAGGGGGTCGGCGGCCAGCGGCAGGTTCCAGTCGCACACCTGGTAGCCGGCGATGCGTCCCTCGGCCCCGGCCCGCGCGATCGACTCGCGCAGCTGCGGGTCCCACCACACGTGATAGGTGTCGACGACGACGCCCACCGTCTCGGGCGCGAACGGCGCCGCGAGGTCGAGCGCCTGCCCCAGGGTGGAGATCACCGCGCGGTCGGCGGCGAACATCGGGTGCAGCGCCTCGAGCACGATCCGCACGTCGTGCTCGGCCGCGAACGGCGCGAGCTCGGCGATCCGGTCCGCCACGCGGGCGCGGGCGGCGACGACGTCGCGGTCGCCCGGGCCGGCGTCAGCCCGCGGGCCCTGACCGGGCTCGCTGAGGGCGGGCAGCCCGCCGACGACGAACACGAGCTCGCGGGTGCCGACGCCCGCAGTCTCCTCGATGGCGCGCTTGTTGTCGTCGAGCGCGGCGGCGATGCCCGCCTCGTCGGCGGCCGTGAGGAACCCGCCGCGGCACAGGGACGAGACGCGCAGCCCGGCGTCCGACACGATCCGCGCAGCCTTCTCGGCCCCGTGCTCCTGCACCTGGTGGCGCCACAGCCCGACGGCGCCGAGCCCCGCCGTGGCCGCGGCGTCGACCGCCTCGGCGAGCGACGCGTGCTTGACGGTCGCGGTGTTGAGGGAGCAGCGGCTCAGGTCGGCGCCGGACGGTGCGGCGGTCATGCGGTCACCCCGTTCGTCACCAGCAGGGCGTCCAGGCGGCGGGCGGCCAGCGCCGGGTCGAGGAGCATGCCGCAGCCGTCGGCGAGGCGCGCCAGCTCCACCAGGTGCGCCAGCGAGCGGCCGGACTGCAGGCCGCCCACGAGCTGGAACCCGGCCTGGAAGCCGTTCAGCCAGGACAGGAACGCCACGCCCGTCTTGTAGTAGTAGGTCGGCGCCGCGAAGATGTGCCGGCCCAGCTTCTCGGTCGAGGCGAGGATCGCGTGCCCCCGGCCCGCCTCCCCGGCGTCGAACGCCTGCAGCGCCGTGGACGCGGCCGGGTAGATCGCGGCGAAGATGCCGAGCAGGGCGTCGGAGTGCCCCTGCTCGTCGCCCGCGATCAGCTCGGGGTAGTTGAAGTCGTCGCCGGTGTAGAGGCGCACGGGCGAGCCGTCGAGGTCGGCCAGCGCCCGGCGCAGCCCGATCTCGTGCTGCGCGTCGAGCAGCGACACCTTGACGCCGTCCACCCTGTCCTGGTGCGCCTTGATGAGGTCGAGGAAGGTGGCGGTCGCGGACGCCACGTCGTCGGACCCCCAGTAGCCCGCGAGGGCCGGGTCGAACATCGTGCCCAGCCAGTGCAGGACGACGGGCTTGTCGGCCTCGGCCAGCACGGCGTCGTAGACACGGGCGTAGTCCTCGGCAGAGCGGGCCACCTTCGCGAGCGCTCGCGAGGCCATGACGATGACCTGCGCCCCGGCGTCCTGCACCACGCGCACCTGCTCGCGGTAGGCGTCGATCACGGCGGCGAGGCCTGCCTCGCCCGGCTCGACGGACGCGGGGTCGAGCTGGTCGGTGCCCGCGCCGCACGCGATGCGCGCGCCGACGGACGCGGCCTCGGCCGACGACCGGCGCACCAGCTCCTGCGTCGCGGCCCAGTCGAGGCCCATCCCGCGCTGGGCGGTGTCCATGGCGTCGGCGACGCCGAGCCCGAAGCGCCAGATCTCGTGCCGGTAGGCGAGCGTCGCGTCCCAGTCGACGACGGCGGGCGCGCCGGGCACGTTCTCGGCGCCGACCTGGGGCACCACGTGCGCCGCGGCGAACGCGACGCGCGACGTGATCGGCGCGGCCGGGGCGTGCCACGGGCCCGGCGCGTTGAGCTCCCGAACCTCCGTGCCGGTGGCGCGGCCCGCGGCGTCGAACCGGGGGAGGCGGACGGTGACGCCGCTGGGCGTCAGCTCGGGGGCGAGCGCGGGGTCGAGGGTAGGGGTGCTCGTCGGGGCGGTCACAGCGTGATCTCCGGGACGTCGAGGCGGCGGCCCTCGGCCGACGACTGCAGGCCCAGCTCGGCGAGCTGCACGCCGCGCGCGGCGGACAGCAGGTCGAAGCGGTGGGGGCGGCCGGCGACGACGTCGCGCAGGAACTCCTCCCACTGGAGCTTGAAGCCGTTGTCGAGGTCGGCGTTCGCGGGCACCTCGAGCCACTGGTCGCGGAACGGCTCCGTGACGGGCAGGTCCGGGTTCCACACGGGCTTGGGGGTGTGGGCGCGCTGCTGCGCGACGCACTTGCGCAGGCCCGCCACGGCCGAGCCGTGCGTGCCGTCGACCTGGAACTCGACGAGCTCGTCGCGGTACACGCGCACCGCCCAGGAGGAGTTGATCTGCGCCACGACCGGGTCGCCGCCCGGGGTCTCGATCTCGAAGATGCCGTACGCGGCGTCGTCGGCGGTGGCGGCGTACTCCTTGCCCTGCTCGTCCCACCGGGTGGGGATGTGGGTGATCGTCTGGGCGTTGACGGTCTTCACCGCGCCGAGGATGCCCTCGAGGACGTAGTTCCAGTGGCAGAACATGTCCGTGGTCATGCCGCCGCCGTCCTCCTTGCGGTAGTTCCACGACGGGCGCTGGGCGGCCTGGTGCTCGCCCTCGAACACCCAGTAGCCGAACTCGCCGCGCAGGGACAGGATGCGGCCGAAGAAGCCCTCGTCCACGAGGCGGCGCAGCTTGACCAGGCCGGGCAGGTACAGCTTGTCGTGCACGACGCCGGCGGTGACGCCGGTCTCCTCGCGCAGGCGGGCCAGCTCGACGGCCTCGGCCAGCGTCTCGGCGGTCGGCTTCTCCGTGTAGACGTGCTTGCCCGCCTGCATCGCCTTGGTGAGCGTCTTGGCGCGCAGCGAGGTCATCGACGCGTCGAACACGATGTCCGTGCTCGGGTCGGCGATGATCCCGTCGAGGTCGGTCGTGTACTCGGTGACCCCGTGCCTCGCGGCCAGCTCGGCGAGCTTGGACTCGTTGCGGCCCACGAGCACGGGCTCCACCTGCACGCGCGAGCCGTCGGGCAGCTCGACGCCGCCCTGCTCGCGGATCGGCAGGATCGAGCGCACGAGGTGCTGGCGGTAGCCCATGCGGCCCGTGACGCCGTTCATCGCGATGCGCAGCGTGCGCGTGGGTGTGCTCACTCGGGACTCCTTCGTCGTCGTCGACGCCGCGAGGCGTCGCCGGATGGCGGGCGCAGGCCCCGTCGCGGCGCGAGGAGGAATGCGCTTTCCCGCCCACGGTAAGGTGTCCCCGGCGAGCGCGTCAAGACGTGCTGCCGCCGGAGGGCGACGGTGCCGCCGGGGCCAGCGGGCGGTGCAGCGGTGAGCCCGCCACGGACGGAGCAGGAGGAGCAGGTGGCACGAGCGAGGTTGCAGGACGTCGCCGACCGCGCGGGGGTCTCCCTCGCCACGGCGTCGCGGGTGCTCAACGGTTCGGCGCGCCAGCCCGGCGCCGACCTGGTCGCGCGGGTCAAGGCCGCGGCGGGGGAGCTGGGCTACGTCGTCAACGCTCAGGCCCAGGCGCTGGCGCGTGCCCGCTCGGGGCTCCTGGGGCTCGTCGTGCAGGACATCTCCGACCCGTACTTCTCCTCCATCGCCGCCGGGGCGCAGGCCGCCGCCCGGGCGAGCGGGCGCCTCGTGCTGCTCGCGTCGACCGGTCGCGATCCCGTGGCCGAGCGGGAGGCCGTCGCCGCGTTCGCCGCCCAGCGCGTGGACGCCGTCGTCGTCGCCGGCACCCGGTGGACCCCGGACGACGACGCAGCCCTCGAGGCGGAGCTCGATGCGTTCGTCGCCGCGGGCGGCCGGTCCGTCATCGTGGGCCAGCCCGTGGGTGACGGGTCCGTGGTGCGCCCGCCCAACGCCACCGGCGCCCGCGCCCTCGCGGAGGCGCTGCTGGCCCAGGGGCAGCGGCAGTTCGTCGTGCTGGGTGGGCCGGCGCGCGTCGTGACGTCGCGCGAGCGCACCGACGCGTTCACCGCCGCCGCCCGTGCCGCCGGCGGCGAGGTCGCGGAGGTGCTGGTCACCGAGTTCTCGCGCGACGGCGGCTACGCGGCCGGCGACGACGTCGCCGAGCTGGTGCGCGAGCGCGCGGCCGAGGAGCCGCTCACGGTCTTCGCCGTCACGGACGTCATGGCCATCGGGCTCATCGCCCGCCTCCGCGAGCTGGGCGTCGAGGTGCCGCGCGACGTGCGCGTCGCGGGGTTCGACGACGTCCCCACCCTGCGCGACCACGTGCCCGCCCTGTCCACCGTGCGCATCCCGCTCGAGGAGATGGGCAGCCTCGCCGTGCAGGCCGCCGTCGGCGACACCGCCCCCGGCGCCGTCACCGAGGTCGACTTCGAGGTGCAGCTGCGCGACTCGACGCGCTGACGGGCCCGGCGTCGTGCGCGGCCGACGCGCTCAGGCGCGCGCGAGCGTCAGCCCCAGTCCGCGGTGCGCGCGCTCGATCGTGGCGGCGTAGGCCGACAGCATCCGCACGTGGCTGAACCGGGGCCGCGCGGCGACGAGCGCGCCGGCGAGGGCGTCCCGTCGTGCGGCCGCCTCGCGCCACGCGGCGGCGATCTCGGCCGGGTCGAAGCCCGTGACGAGGCCGATGCCGTCCACGATCCGCGCGCTGTCGCCCACCGGCGTGGTCACGGGGACCGCCCCGCACATGGCGCCCTCGATGAGGCAGAGCGGCGCCGCCTCGCCGAACGACGACGTGAGCGCCACGACGTCAGACGCCGCGAGCACCTGCTCCATGTCGTGGCGGACTCCGAGCAGGTGGACGCGGCCCAGCAGGTCCGGGCGGTCCGCGAACGCGTGGTCGAGGTCGGCCGCGAGGTCCGGGTTGCCGGCGCTCATGCCGGAGCCGCACATCACGACGTGCGCGCCGGCGTCGTGCCCCAGCAGCTCGCGGGCCGCGGCGACGAACAGCCGGGGGTTCTTCATCGCGTCGTAGCGGGCGGCGTAGGTGACGACCGTCCCGTCCGCGGGCAGCCGGTGCGCCCCGCGGACGGCCAGGCGGCGCGCGGGCCGGGCCGAGCGGAAGCGCGTGAGGTCGACGCCGTTGGGGATCACCCGCAGCAGGTGCGCGGGCACCCCGGCGGCCTCGTAGGCGGCGCGCGTGGACTCGGCGCAGCAGACGACGGCGGCGAGCCGGCCGTCGTCCGCGGCGCGCAGCAGGTGCCCCAGCCCCGACCCCTGGTGCTCCGGGTCCGACCGGTGCAGGCAGGCGACCACCGGCCGGTCGGGCAGCGCGTCCGGGCGGGACAGCAGCCGCAGCGGCTGCTCCTTGAGCGACAGCACCACGTCGGCGGCGCGCAGCTCCCGGGCCAGGATCTCCGTCTCCGCGTCGGTGAGGACCTCCGGGTCGTGCGGCACGTCCGAGGACCGGCCCAGCGACGTCACCCGGACGCCGGCCGCCGTCAGCTGCCGGTAGCGCCGGTCGTCGGTCATGCGTTGCAGCGCGGCGTCGCGGCGCACCTCGTCGTGGACGCTCAGCGCCGCGTGCCGCTGGCGGCCCTGGGCGTGCAGGCCCGCCACGACGGACGAGTGCAGCACGCGGGCGCCGCCGCTGAAGAACCCCTCGTAGAGGGACAGGACCCGCAGGGCCCGGGGCTCGGCATACCGCTCGGTCATGGGGACCACCTCCTGCGGCCAGCGTGACCGCTGATGATGTGCTCCGGATGACCGTGGTGTGACGTTCGCATGACGCTCCGCGGACCGTGTCCAGGCCTGGAGGCACCCGTCGGGACGGCGGGCGCGGGGTCAGCGCGTCCCGGCGGCGGGGGGCCCTGCCCGGCCCGGGCGGACGACGCGTCCCAGGTACCAGCGGGCGAGCCGCTCGAACCAGGGCATGGCCGCGCGGACCGTGGGGGCTGCGGGGTGGATCGTGGCGCCGGGCGTGGCGGCGTTCGTCGACATCGGGGACGTTCCTCGGGTCGCAGGACGGCTGGGCGTGCGCGTCGGTGGCGCCCGCGTGCGTGGAGCCGCGGGGCGCCACCGACGCCGCTGTGATCAGCTGCCGGTCTCGATGGCGGCCGGCGACCCGGCGGAGTGGCTGACCTCGATCCGGCGAGGCTTGGCCTCCTCGGACACCGGGATGGTGAGGGTCAGCACGCCGTCGGCGTACCCGGCGCTGATCTGGTCAAGCGCCAGCCCGCGCCCGAGCGTGACCTGGCGGGCCACCGTGCCCGCCGGCCGCTCGCGCAGCAGCCACTGGCCCTCGCCGGACCGGGGGGTGCGCTCGGCCCGGATCGTCAGCGTGCGGTCCTCGCACGAGACGTCGATGCTGCCGGGATCGATGCCGGGAAGGTCGACCGCCAGGATGTAGTGGTCGCCCTCGCGGAAGAGGTCCATCGGCATGCCAGGGGCGTTGCGGCCGTTGAGCGCCAACGAGCCGAACAACCGGTCCATGTCCTGGAACGGGTCCCAGTAGGTAGCCATCGCGCATCACCTCCCTGATGGGGGCCGCGGCGCAGCGGCCCCGTCCGCGATCGACGTGCCGGGCCTTCCGGCACGCTGGCTACACTCCAGGTTTTAGCACTCGAACCCCGAGAGTGCCAGCACCCGTCGATCGCCGACGGCGAACAGGACGTCAGTCGAGGCAGAACTCGTTGCCCTCGACGTCCTGCATCGTGATGCAGGACTCCTCGTCGCCGTCGGCGAGCTGCGTCCACAGGTGCGTCGCGCCGAGGGGCTCGAGCCGTGCCTGCTCGGCCCGCAGTGCGGCCAGGCGCTCGTCGCCGGTCAGCCCGGTGCCGACGCGGACGTCGAGGTGCACCCGGTTCTTCACCGCCTTGCCCTCGGGCACGCGCTGGAAGTACAGCCGCGGGCCCTCGCCGGTGGGGTCCTGCGCGACGCAGTCCACGCCCTCGGGCATGACGTACCCGAGCACCTCGCACCAGAACCGGGCGACCCGCTCCGGGTCCGCGCAGTCGAAGGTCACCTGGAACTTCCGCACCGTAGCCATGCGCTCACCGTAGGCGCCGGGCCTGACGGGCGGCAGCGGATTCAGGGGGCGAGGAGCGCCCGGATGTCCCGCTCCGCCTGCGCGGGCGTGACGAGGCGGCAGCCGAGGTCCGTCCAGCGGCGGACCAGCGCGGGCTCGGCCCGCAGCAGGCCCCAGCCGCGCCGCACGAGCGTGGGCAGCGGCTTGCGCGACTCGGCGACGTCGCGCAGGAACCGGAACCAGAAGTTCACGACGCGCGGCTGGCTGAGGCAGATCGCGTCGGCGAGGATCCCGTCCGCCCGGCACGCGGCCACCAGCTCGGCGGCGAAGATCCCCTCGGCGACGACGACGGGCGCGTCGCCCGCCTCGAGCACCGTGCCGCCCGTGCGGCGCGAGGTGGGGATGTCGTACACCGGAACGTCGGCGCGGCCCGTGCGCACGACCGCCCGCAGCGCGTCCAGTGCGGCGGCGGAGTCCCAGCTGCGGGGGTCGTCCCAGTCGACGATGCCGTACCGCATCGGCATCCCCGGGAAGTCGACGTCGTGGTAGAAGTCGTCGAGGTTCATCACCGGCAGCCCCAGCCGCCGCGTGAGCGCCGTCTTGCCCGACCCCGACGGCCCGGTGAGCAGCACGATCTTCCGGGCAGGACGTCGGGCGCCGGGCGGCACCTCGAAGAGGGCGTCGGAGTCGTTCGCCGGCTCGTCCACCGGCGGCGCGCTGTCGGTCACGGGCAACCATTCTGCGGCCTGTGCCGCGCGCTGACGACCGCCGCGGGGCGCGAGCGCGCCGGCCGCGGTCCAGGCATTGCGAAAACGATATCGACATCGTTATATTCACGGCGTCGGACCATCGTCGGCTCGCCCGAGCCGCCGGAGACCCGGCCGGAGAGGAACAACGATGTCCCATTCCCCCCAGCTGAAGCGCGCCGTCGCCGTCGCGGCGTCGGCCGTCACCGCCCTCGCGCTGGCCGTGCCCGCGGCCCAGGCCGCGCGACCCGACCCCACCCTCCGCTCCGAGGCCCCGCGCGACCTCGAGATCGGCAGCGCGGTGTGGGGCAAGAACGAGCTGATCGGCTACGACCGCAAGAACCCGAACGAGTTCCAGACGATCCTCGGGGACGAGTTCGGCTCGCTCACCCCCGAGAACGACATGAAGTGGGCCGAGCTCCACCCGGAGCCCGGTGTCTACGACTTCTCCGGCGCGGACGCGGTCGTGGCGTTCGCCAAGGCCAACGGCCAGGAGGTGCGCGGGCACACGCTGCTCTGGCACAGCCAGAACCCGGAGTGGGTGACCGAGGCCGCCGCCACCTGGACGTGCGACGAGGCGCGCGACGTCCTCGAGGACCACGTACGCACCGTCGTCGGCCGCTACGCCGGCGAGATCTACGAGTGGGACGTGATCAACGAGGTGATGCAGGACGACTGGGACGCCGGCGGCGTCCGCCTGCGCACCGAGGCCAACCCGTTCCTCAAGGCGTGCGCGGACGACCCCGTCGGCCTGATCGGCGACGTCTTCCGTTGGGCGCACGAGGCCGACCCCGACGCGCTGCTCTTCATGAACGACTACAACGCGGAGGGCATCAACGCCAAGACCGACGCCTACTACGACCTTGCCAAGGAGCTGCTCGCCGACGGCGTGCCGCTCCAGGGCTTCGGCGCGCAGGCGCATCTCAGCCTCCAGTACGGCTTCGACGACTCGATGCAGGCGAACTTCGAGCGGTTCGCCGACCTGGGGCTGAAGGTGGCCGTCACCGAGGCGGACGTCCGGATGCCGCTGGGCGACGACGGCGAGCCGACCGCCGAGCAGATCGCCACCCAGGCCGACCGGTACGACCGGCTGCTGCAGGCGTGCCTGGACGTGGCCGCCTGCACGAGCTTCACGGTGTGGGGCTTCGACGACGATCGGTCGTGGGTGCCGGGCGTCTTCCCGGAGGGGTACGCGACGATCATGACCGGGGACTTCGAGAAGAAGCCGGCGTACGTCGCGCTGCTCGACGGCCTGGCCGACGCCACGCCGGGAACGTCGCCGCGGACGCCGCCGGGCCTGAGCTCCTAGGCCTGCCTCGGCGCTCCGTGGGTGGGGTGTCGCCGGGCACGGTTGCGCGAGCCCGGCGACACCCCCCTCCCTACGGGAGCTCACCGTGTCTCGCGGAGCCACCCGGCGAAGAGTCTCGTCATCAGCGGCATGACCACGAAGGTCATCAGGCAGACCAGCGTCATCGAGAGCACCAGCGTCGTCACGACGACCGGCAAGCGCCGGATCAGCGGCGCGCCGACCGACAGGAGAAGCGTGATCAGCGGGTACGCCGCGATCCAGGTGACGACGGCCATCTTGTAGCGCTGGGGCTGCGCCGCGACACGACCGGGCGAGGCGCCCTTCTGTGCCCCTCCGGCGTCCGGCGTCACCGGTCCGCCTCGTAGTTCACCCACGCCACCTGATACGGGTGGCTCGCCTTCCACTTGTGGACGACGTCGACCGCGCCCGGTGCGGCGAACAGCGTGGCGAGGTCGTCCCGGTCGTCGACGCCGAAGTGCAGGACCGCGGTCGCGACGAGCGCCGGGATCGCGTCCTCGCCAGGAACCGGGACGTGGCGGTGCGTGGAGAAGGTGCGCACCACGCCGGTGGCGCGCATCGAGGTTTCGATGTCTGCAAGGAATTGGCCGAGTTCGGTGTCGGAGATCGCATCGTCGAAGGACACGAGCATCGTGTGGGTGATCATGCGACCAGTGAAGCGCCGGCCCGGGGAGATGTCCAAGACCGCCCCGGAGGGACTGATAGCGTTCAGGAATGGATCTCTTGGAGGTGCGCGAGCTCAGGTACGTCGTCGCCGTCGCGGAGGAGCTCCACTTCGGGCGGGCCGCCGAGCGGCTCCGTATCGCCCAGCCGGCTCTGTCGAAGGCCGTCCGGAGGGTGGAGGAACGACTCGGCGTCCAGCTCTTCGCACGCACCAGCAGGAGCGTCGCGCTCACCGCGGCGGGGGAGGCTCTGCTCGAGCACGGCAGACCCGCGCTGAGCGCCGTCGCGGCGGCGGCGCAGGCCGCCCGGCGCGCAGAGGAGTCCAGCCCGCTGCGGCTGGCGCTGAAACCCGGCGGCGACGCCGGGCTGCTGTCCGCCCTGCTCGGGGCGTACGCGGACTACCCGAGGGCCAAGCAGGTCGACGTCGTCTTCCACGCCGGGCCGGAGCGCGCGTCCCTCGTGCGCGAGGGGCTCGCGGACGCGGCTCTGCTCTACTCGCCGTTCGAGGACAGTGCCGGGCTCCACACCACCACGCTCCATGTGGAGGGCCGGGTGGCCGTGGTACCGGCCGACCATCCGCTGGCGGCGCGCTCGAGCATCCGCCGTGCGGAGCTCGATGGGGAGCCCTTCCCGCGCTGGCGCGGGCAGCCGGACCAGGAGGCGGACGGCCCTGAGATCGCGGACGTCGCGGAGCTGATCCCGCTGGTCCGGCTCGGCCGCGCGGTCGCGGTCCTCCCGCGGTCGCTCGTGACGCCGACCCCCCAGGGGACGGCCTGCGTCCCGGTCGCCGACGCCGAGCCGAGCGCGATCGTCCTCGGGGTGGGTTCGACGGACCGTCGGGAGGCCGTCCGTGCACTCAGGGGAGCGGCCGCCAGGATCGGGCAACCGAGCGCGACGTCGTGAGCGGCCCCCGCCCGAGGAGGGCCACCGCCCCGGTGACCGGCACGCGCGGTGCCGGGGGCTCTCGGGGCGACACGCTCAGGCGTCGGGGCCGGAGGCGACGAGCAGCACGTGCAAGGTCCGCGGCCCGTGCACGCCCTCCACGCGGTCGAGCTCGATGTCCGACGTCGCGCTGGGGCCGGAGATCCAGGTGAGCGGCCGCTCGGGGTGCTCGCCCAGCAGGCGCACCGCCTCCGGCACGGTCTGCACCGCCTGGTCGGCGCGGACCACGCACAGGTGCACGTCGGGCACCAGCGAGATGGCGCGGCGGCCCTGGTCGGGCTCGCCGTCGAGCACGATCGTGCCCGTCTCGGAGATCGCGACCCGCGCGGCGGTGACGACGGCGGCCACGGCGTCGAGGTCCGTCGCGGCGAGCGGGTGCTCGCGCGAGTCGCGCACGACGTCGACGTCGTCCGGCAGCGCCGCCAGCCACGCGTCGTCGAGCCCGGCGGGGGCCACCACCCGCGCCCCGCGCGGGTTGTCAGGGCCAGGACCATCGGAACCTGCTCCTGGCCCTGACAGGTCGGCGACGAGGGCAGCGATGGTGGCGGGCAGGGCGTCGGCGGTCACCTGGTGCACGTGGGCCTTGTAGTCCACCAGCCGGTCGACGAGCTGCTCCAGCACCTCGGGCGAGCCGACGGCGTGCTCCCCGGCGGCGCGGTAGTCGCGCGGCACGGGCTCCGGGTGCGGCGCGGTGCCGACCTTGCCCGACGGCGTCGTGCCGGAGCCGGTCTGCCCCAGGGCCGCGCGCACCCGCGCCAGGACCTCGGTGCGTGCGTCGGTCATCGGGCACCCTCCTCGTTCTCGTGCTCCGCCTTCCACCACTGCCGGAACGTCTGCGGGGGCGGCGCGGGCAGGTCGCGCGCCTTCGTCCAGGCCGTCGCCGGCGGGGGAGCCACGGAGAGAGCGTGGTCGCGCCCGCCGAGCCCGCTACCGAGCGTCGCGGCGCGGCCGGCGAGGGCGAACCGGTCGCCGTCGGCCATGACCCACGACGCCGCCTTCATCGCCGTCCGCCACGGGTCGACGCCGCGCGACGAGCGGTCGGCGTCGACCTCCCGGGCGCGCAGGTCCACGAGGATCGACGGGATGTCGATCTTCACCGGGCAGACCTCGTAGCAGGCGCCGCACAGCGACGACGCGTACGGCAGGGAGGCGTTCGGGTCGTGGTGCCCGGAGACGCCGCCGGTCGACGCGGTGAGCTGCGGCGTGAGGATGGCGCCGATCGGCCCGGGGTACACCGAGCCGTAGGCGTGGCCGCCTACCCGCTCGTAGACGGGGCAGACGTTGAGGCACGCCGAGCAGCGGATGCAGTGCAGCGCGGAGCGCCCCACCTCGTCGGCGAGGACGTCGGTGCGGCCGTTGTCGAGCAGCACCAGGTGGAACTCCTGCGGCCCGTCGCCCGGCGTGACGCCCGTCCACAGCGACGTGTACGGGTTCATCCGCTCGCCGGTGGACGAGCGGGGGAGCAGCTGCAGGAACACCTCGAGGTCGTCGAACGTGGGCACGAGCTTCTCGATGCCCATGACCGTCACGAGCGTCTCGGGCAGCGTGAGGCACATGCGCCCGTTGCCCTCGGACTCGACGACGGCGAGCGTCCCCGTGTCCGCGACGGCGAAGTTGGCGCCGCTGACCGCCACCTTGGCGGACAGGAACTTGCGGCGCAGGTGCGCGCGGGCCGCCATGGCGAGCTCGCGCGGCACGTCCGACAGGTCGGGCGGGGCGTCGCCCATGCGGGCGAGGAAGATGTCGCGGATCTCCGACCGGTTGCGGTGGATCGCGGGCACGAGGATGTGCGACGGCATGTCGTCGGCGAGCTGCACGATGAGCTCCGCCAGGTCCGTCTCGATGGCGGCGATGCCCTCGTCGGCCAGCGCCTCGTTCAGCCCGATCTCCTGGGTGGCCATGGACTTGACCTTGACCACCTCGTCGGCGCCCTTCGCCTTCGCGATGTCCGCGACGATCCGGTTCGCCTCCGCCGCGTCGCGCGCCCAGTGCACGACGCCGCCGCGCGCGACGACGTTCTCCTCGAGCTGCTGCAGCAGGTCCGGCAGGTGCGCCATGACCTGCTGCTTCACGGCCGACCCGGCGTCGCGCAGCGCCTCCCAGTCGGGTACCTCGCCGACGACGGCGGCGCGCTTGGTGCGGATGACCTGCGTGGCGTGGCCGAGGTTGCGGCGCAGCTGGTCGTTCTTCAGGGTCTGCTTCGCGGCGGCGGGGAAGTCGTCGCCCCAGCGCAGCGGCTCCTGCGGGTGGGGGACGGGGCCGAACGGCTGGTCGGCGCCCGCGTCGTCGGGGCGGCGCAGCGTGCGCGGCAGGCCGAGGAACGTGCGGGTCATCGGGCGGCCTCCGTCCGTGCCGGGCGCTCGCGCTCCGGGCGGGTGAACGTCGTCTCGGGCAGGGGCGTGGGCTCCTCGCGCGTGGAGGCGAGCACCTCCGCCAGGTGCAGGGCGCGGATCCCGGTGCCCTGCCGGGACAGCCCGCCGCCGATGTGCATGAGGCAGGACATGTCGCCGGCGGTGAGCACCTCGGCGCCGGTGCCGCGCACGTTCGCCGTCTTGTCCTCGAGCATCGCGGCCGACGTGTCGGCGTTCTTCAGCGCGAACGTGCCGCCGAACCCGCAGCACGAGTCGGCCGCCGGCAGCTCCACGAGGTCGATGGACTCGACGGCGCGCAGCAGCCGCAGCGGCTTGTCGCCCACGTGCAGCATCCGCAGCGAGTGGCAGGTGGGGTGGTAGGTGACGCGGTGCGGGAACCAGGCGCCGACGTCGGTGAGGCCGAGCACGTCGACCAGCAGCTCGCTCAGCTCGTACGTCTTGGCGGAGACCGCCTCGGCCGTGGCGGCGAGGTCCTCGAGGCCCGCGCGGCGGCAGACCATCGCCTGCTGGTGGCGCACCGACCCGGTGCACGAGCCGGACGGCATGACGACGGCGTCCCACTCGCCGTCCGCGACGGGCGCGAACGTCTCCACGTGGTTGCGGATGACGGGCACCGCCTCGCGGAAGTAGCCCGTGTTGACGTGCATCTGCCCGCAGCACGCCTGGTCGGCGGGGAAGACGACCTCGTGGCCGAGGCGTTCCAGCAGCCGCACGGTCGCGCGCGGCGCCCCGGGGAACAGGGTGTCGGCGAGACAGGTGGCGGCGAGGGCGATGCGCATGCGACTCCTCTGTGCTTCGTGCGGTCGTGCTCGTGCGGTGCCGGCGCCAGGCCGCTGCGGTGCGGCTGTGGTCAGCCACCGTTCGGCTCGGTCCAGCATGACCCGGGCGGGTCGGGGGCGCCATGGCGGCGGCGCCGAGCGGCCACTGTAGCGGATGTGGTCAGACCATTGCTGCGCGCGGTCGTTACGCTGAGCCTGTGCGCACCCACGAACGAGTTCTCGCCCACCTCGAGGAGGGCATCGCCGCCGGCCGCTGGGGCCTCGGCGAGCGGCTGCCCGGAGAGCGGGCGCTCGCGGAGGACCTGGGTGTCTCCCGGCCCTCCGTGCGCGAGGCGATCCGCGTGCTCGACGCGCTCGGCATCGTGCGCCCGGGCGTCGGCTCCGGGCCCACCGCGGGCGCGGTCGTCATCGACCGGCCTGCCGCGGGCCTGGGCGCCGCGGTGCGGCTGCACGTCGCGACCGGCACGCTGCCGGTGCGGGACGTCGTCGCGACCCGCGTGCTGCTCGAGTCCTGGGCCGTGGCCCAGGCGGCGGAGCGGGTGGTCGACCATGCGCCCGGCACGGCGGCCCACCTGGAGGAGGCGCGCCGGCTCCTGGGCCGGATGGAGGACGACGACGTCTCGGCGGCGGAGTTCCTCGAGCTCGACCAGGCGTTCCACCTGGAGTTCGTGCGGATGGCCGGCAACGTGCTCGTCGAGGCCGTGATGACCGGGCTGCGCGGCGCCATCGGCGGGTACGTGGCCGTCGGGATCGAGCGGCTGCCGTCGTGGCCGCGCACCGCCACCCGGCTGCGCGCCGAGCACCGCGCCGTGCTCGACGCCGTCGCCGCCGGGGACGCCGCCGCCTCCGCCGCGGTGCGCGCGCACATCGAGGGCTTCTCCCGGGAGGCCGGCGTCTGACGCGGGCCTGCTCGCCAGACCGTCCGCCCGCGCACCGCGCACGCGCGTCGCGCGCAGGCGGCCTCGGCCTGTGGATCGCCGGGGACGGGTGTCCGCGGGGGCCGCTAGCGTCCTGCCGGTGGCCGCGAGCGGGCGGCCGGACGCGAGCGGCACGACGGGCGGGGTGAGGCATGGAGCGGGAGGAGGCCGCGCGGCTGGCGCGCGGCCTGATGGCCGACCACGGGCTGTCCGGCTGGACGTTCCGGTTCGACCGGGCACGCCGTCGCGCGGGCCTGTGCCGGTACGACCGTCGCGAGATCAGCCTGTCGGGGCCGCTGGCCGAGCTGTACGACGAGGCGGACGTGCGTGAGGTGGTGCTGCACGAGATCGCGCACGCGCTGGCCGGCGCGCGGCACGGGCACGACGCCGTCTGGCGCGCGACGGCACGGTCGATCGGCTCCACGGGGCGGCGCGTGGTGCGCGAGGGGAGCCCCGAGGTGGAGGGCGACTGGGCGGGGGTCTGCCCGGCCGGGCACCGGGTGACGCGGTTCCGCCGCCCGCAGCGGCCGCAGGCGTGCGCCCGCTGCTCGCCCGTCTTCGACCGGCGATACCTGCTGACCTGGACGTACCGCGGAGATCCGGTGCCCGAGCTCGGCGACCCGACCGAGGTCGAACCGAGCCTCGCGCCGGCCGAGACGCGGGTGGACCCGGCCGGCGTCAGGCCGGGGGAGCGGCTGCGCGTCGTCGCGCCGGGACGGTACGACGGCGTCGTCGGCACCGTCGTGAAGCGGGGGCGGACGCGGTTCCACCTGCGGGTCGGCAGGTCGGTGCTCACGGTGCCGTTCGCTCTCGTGGAGCGCCCGTGACGGCCATCGCCCCGCGACGGCGCGTGGCGCCGACCGGCCCCTGAGCGGCCCTGGCGTGCCGCCCATGCGGCGTCGCCGGAGCGTCTGAGCGGCTCGGCGTCGGTGCCTCTGCGGCAGCGAGGTGTGCCGCGACGTCGCCGCGACCTAGGGTTGTGCTTGCCCGGGCCGACGGGCATCATGGTCGCGCACCACCTGCTTGAATCCATTCAACCTCGGCGCCCGACGACGGTCGCCGACGGTGGCTCGACGACGAGACCTCGAGGTGAGCACCCGTGCCAGCACAGAACCGCCCAGCGCGTCCATCGTTGGAAAGCGCTACCCGATCTCCCGGTCGCCGCACGGCCGGGCCCGCCTGCCGCGCCCTCGCCGCAGGGGGGACTGCCGTCGGCCTGGTCCTCGCGGGCCTGTCCGCCACGGCAGCGGCCACGTCCGCGGCGGCGGCCGACGTGCCCGCCCCCGCCGCCGTCCGCGTCGCCCATGCCGCCGACGGCGCCCTGACGATGCGGTGGAACGAGGTGAAGGGCGCCGCCGGCTACGTGCTGTCGCGCAGCGACGCCGTCCACGGCGAGTACACCGAGGTGGCCCGCACGGACGAGCGCACCGTCTACGCCACGGACGACGTCGACACCGCCGTCGTGCACTACTACCGGGCGCAGGCGATCTCCGCCGACGGCACGCTGTCCGCCCCGTCCGCCGTCGCCGTCGGCACTCTGGTGGGCGCCGGCGTCGCGGACCCGGAGATCCCCTCCGGCGGTCTCACGCTCGACTTCGGCAACGGGGCGACGGCGCCCGGCGCGGCGCGGATCGTCGCGGGGCCCGCGTACTCGAAGGCGAGCCGCGTCGGGTTCGTGGACCCCGACCAGGTGACGCCCGTCCACCGCGACGGCGACGACCCGCTGCGCTCGGACCTGGTCCGCGTGGGCGACACTGAGCTCGTGATCGACCTGCCCGACGGCGACTACACCGTGGGCGTCGTCGCCGGCGACCCGGCGGCCGCCACCGACATCGCGATCACCGCCGAGCAGATGGCCAAGGTGCCCGCCACGCAGAAGGGCGCCGGGGAGTTCCTCGAGACGGAGTTCGACATCGCCCTGGTCGACGGGCAGCTCAACCTCGACTTCGCGGGCGCGGCGGCGAACCTCGCCGCCCTCACCGTCACCCCGCAGGCGCCGCGCGAGGCCGGCGCGGAGCCCACCGTGTTCGTCACCGGGGACTCCACCGTGCAGACCTACGACGACTACTGGGCGCCGCAGGCCGGCTGGGGGCAGATGCTCCAGCGGTTCCTCTCGGACGGCGTCACCGTCGACAACCACGCGATCGGCGGCCGCTCGTCGAAGAACTTCATCAGCCAGGGCCGTCTGGACACGGTGCTCCGCCAGATCCGGCCGGGCGACTACCTCTACGTGCAGTTCGGGCACAACGACAACAGCTACGGCGTCGACGACCGCTACGCCGCGCCCGCCGACTACCGCAACTACCTGCGGACCTTCGTCGACGGCGCCCGCCAGCGCGGCGCGACGCCGATCCTCGTCACGCCGGTGTCGCGGCGCAGCTTCGACTCCTCGGGCCACGCGAACGTCTCGTTCCCGCAGTACGTCGAGCAGGCGCGCGGCCTCGCCGCGGAGACCGGCACGCCGCTGGTCGACCTGTCCGCCTCCAGCCGCGCCTACCTCGACGAGATCGGGCCCGAGGCCGCGAAGTCGGTGTTCCTGTGGGTGCCGGCGGGCGTCTACCCGGCCCGCCCGGACGGCACGCAGGACGACACCCACTTCCAGGAGTACGGCGCCATCCAGATGGCGCGCCTGGTCGCGCAGGACACGGCGGCGCTCGACGTCCCGCTCGCCGACGAGGTCGTCGAGGCCGAGCCGCCGGCCGAGGTGCCGGCCGCGCCCTCCGGGCTTGCGGCGTCGTCGGTCTCGGGCACCGGGGCGACCCTGACCTGGGACGCCGTCGAGGGCGCCGACATCTACCGCGTGCTGCTCAAGGAGGCGGACGCAGGCGACGACGCCTACGCCCTGCGGACGACATCCACCATCGGTCGGGTCGACCTCACCGGGCTCGAGGCGGGCACGTCCTACGACGTGCGGGTCGTGGCCGTGAACGGCCGCGGCGACTCCGCGCCGTCGCAGCCGCTGCGCCTGACCACCAAGGAGCCGCTCTACCGCTTCGACGTGCAGCCCGCGGGCTCGGTGACGATGGACGGCTACCTGCCGCTGGAGGACACGACGCTCTACGCGCAGGGCCGGGGCTACGGCTTCACGTCGGCGACCGGGCCGGGCGGTCGCGACCGGGGCACGGGCTTCGACCCGGCGCCGACCGCCCTGCAGCGCGACTTCCTGCTGCCGTCGGCGAGCACGCCCCTCGCCGTCGACGTCGAGGACGGCACCTACGTCGTCGCCGTCGAGTGGGGCGACATGCTCGGCACCGCCAGCCTCGCGGTGACGCTCGAGGGCGAGGACCGCGGGTCGGCGAACGCCGGCCGCGGCGGCACCTCGACGCGCGTGCTGGCACCGGTCGAGGTGACCGACGGCCGGCTCGACGTCGTCGCGTCGGGCTGGCTCAACGGACTGACCATCACGCGCCTCGACGACGAGGCCACCACCACCGGAGGGAACCGATGACGACACGCCTGCGCCACCCCGCCGCACCCCCACGACGGAAGTCGCGCCCCCTCGCTGCCGGGGCGCTGACCCTCGGCCTCCTCCTGCCGCCGGTCGGCGCGGCGTCCGCCGCCGCGGACGACGGCAGCACGTCGTCGAGCACGACGTCGAGCACGTCGTCGACGACGCCGCAGCGACAGGCCGAGCGCATCGACCGCTCCCCGGTGGCCGTGGCCACCGGCGACGGGGTGTACGTCGGCTGGCGCATGCTCGGCGACGACCCGGAGGCGATCGGCTTCCACGTCTACCGCGACGGCGAACGGATCACGGACCGGCCGATCACGGGCTCGACCAACCTCGTCGACCCGGACGGCACGGCGGCCTCGACCTACCGCATCAGCGCCGTCGCCGGAGGGAGCGCGGTCGAGCGCTGGGCCACGGAGGAGTTCACGGTCTGGGACCAGCAGACCCTCGACGTCCCGCTCGACAAGCCCGCCGACGGCACGACGCCCGACGGCAAGGCGTACTCCTACCGCGCGAACGACGCGTCGGTGGGCGACGTGGACGGCGACGGGCAGTACGAGCTGGTGCTCAAGTGGGACCCGACCAACTCGCAGGACAACTCCAAGGGCGGGTACACGGGCAACGTGCTCGTCGACGCCTACGAGCTGGACGGCACGAGGCTGTGGCGGATCGACCTGGGCCGCAACGTCCGCGCGGGCGCGCACTACACCCAGCTCCAGGTCTTCGACTACGACGGCGACGGCCGCGCGGAGGTCATGGCCAAGACGGCGGACGGCACGGTCGACGGCGCGGGTACGGTGATCGGCGACGCCGACGCGGACTACCGCAACGCCTCCGGGTACGTGCTCGCCGGGCCGGAGTTCCTCACCGTCTTCGACGGCGAGACGGGCGCCGCCCTCGACACCGTCGACTACACGCCGCCGCGCGGCACGGTCACCGACTGGGGCGACGGGTACGGCAACCGCGTCGACCGGTTCCTCGCGGGCACCGCCTACCTCGACGGCGAGCACCCGAGCGCGATCTTCTCCCGCGGCTACTACACGCGGGCCGTGATCGCGGCGTACGACTTCGACGGCGAGCACCTCACGCAGCGCTGGGTGTTCGACTCGAAGACCGCAGGCAAGGAGTACGAGGGGCAGGGCAACCACAACCTGTCCGTCGCGGACGTCGACGGCGACGCGAGGGACGAGATCGTCTTCGGCTCGATGACGATCGACGACGACGGCTCCGCGCTCTACAACACGAGGCTCGGGCACGGGGACGCCTTGCACGTGGGCGACCTGGACCCGTGCCGCCCGGGGCTCGAGGTGTTCGCGGCGCACGAGTCGATGAGCGCGTCGGGGAACCGCGGAGCCACGTTCCGCGACGCCGCGACGGGCGAGGTGCTGTGGTCGATCCCGGCCACGCGTGACACCGGCCGGGCCGCCGCAGGCGACATCGACCCGCGCTACGCCGGCGCCGAGGGCTGGGCCGTGGGCGGCGACGCCGCGTGGAACTCCCGGGTGGGAGAGCTGCACGCCGCGTCCGGCGAGCTCATCGGGAACACCATCCCGGCCGCCAACTTCCTCACCTACTGGGACGGCGACCTGCTCGCGGAGATCGGCGACCACGACTTCGACGAGGGTCCCCGCACGGGCGTGCCCACCATCGCGAAGTGGGACTACGAGAACGGCGAGGAGGTCGAGATCTACCGCGCCACGGGCACGCTGTCGAACAACGACACCAAGGGCAACCCCGCCCTGCAGGCGGACCTGTTCGGCGACTGGCGCGAGGAGATCGTCACCCGCACGGAGGACTCGACCGCGCTGCGGATCGCCACCACGGTGATCCCGACCGAGCACCGGCTGCGCACCCTGATGTCCGACCCGGTCTACCGGCTCGGCGTCGCCTGGCAGAACACCGCGTACAACCAGCCGCCCCACACGTCGTACTTCCTCGGCGAGGGGATGACGACGCCCGCCGCCCCGTCGCTGGCGTACACGACGCCGGCCCGCCCGGGGGAGAAGGTCGGCCGCTGACCTGCCCGCGTCGCGAGCACGGGTGAGACCAGGGCGGGTGCGGTGGGATGATCGCTCCCATGAGTGAGTCCACCGCACCCGCCCTGACCCTGCCGGCGGGTGCCGCCGGTTCCAGGATCGTCGGCATCGGGCACCACCAGCCCGAGAAGGTCATGACCAACGACGACATCGCGCAGCTCGTCGAGACCAACGACGAGTGGATCCGCTCGCGGACCGGCATCGTCACGCGCCACGTCGCGGCGGACCACGTGACCGTCGCGGACATGGCGACGGAGGCCGCCCGGCACGCGCTCGACGACGCCGGCGTCCCCGCCGCCGACGTCGACCTCGTGGTGGTGGCGACCACGACGGCGTTCGACCGGTCGCCCAACACGGCCGGCCGCGTCGCCTACGCCCTGCGGACGGGCGTCCAGCCCGGGGCGAGCACCCCCGAGGGCGAGGACGAGCCCGACCTGCGGGGCGTCGTCGGGCCCGCCGTCATCGACCTCAACACGGCCTGCTCCGGCTTCGCGTACGCCACGGGCGTCGCCGACCAGGCGATCCGGTCCGGCTCCGCGCGCACCGCCGTCGTGATCGGCTCGGAGAAGCTCACCGCCGTGACCGACTGGTCCGACCGCAGCAGCTGCATCCTCACCGCCGACGGCGCGGGTGCCGTCGTGCTGCAGGCCTCGGACGCCCCCGCCGTCGGGCCCGTCGTCTGGGGCTCGGAGCCCGAGATCACGCCCGCCGTGCGCATCGAGGCGCCCGCCGACAAGTTCGTCCAGGACGGCCGCGCCGTCTTCAAGTGGGCCATCACCCGGGCGGCCGATCGTGCGCGCCGGATCGTCGAGGCCTCGGGCCTCACGCTCGACGACATCGGCGTCCTGGCCGCGCACCAGGCGAACCTGCGCATCATCGAGCCGCTGGCGAAGTCGCTCGGGCTCGAGGACCGCGTCGTGCTGACGGACATCACGGAGTCCGGCAACACGTCGGCCGCGTCCATCCCGATGGGCCTGTCCAAGTGGTGGCACGACGGCAAGATCCCGGCGAGCACGCCGGCGCTGCTCTTCGGCTTCGGCGGCGGATTCACCTGGGCCGGCCAGGTGGTCATCACCCCGTCGCGGTAGTCCCGTCCGGGGGTGGGGCCGGGGGCGCGGCTCGGGTAGGCTGACGGAAACCGCTTACCGACGTCGCCGTCGCGGCGACACGCAAGGAGATCGACGATGCCCTCCGTCCCCACCTCCACCGGCAGCCCCGCCAGCGCCCCGTCGGGCACCGGCCGCCGCCGCTACGCCGTCGCGGGCACGGGCCATCGCGCCGGCATGTACGTGAACGCGCTGATCGGGGAGCACGCCGACGACGGCGAGATCGTCGCGTGGGTGGAGCCCAACCCGGTGCGCGCGGCCGTGCACGAGGCGAAGGTCGCCGCCGCCGTGGGCGGCGAGCGCCCCGTCTACCACCCCGACCACCTGGAGAAGGCCCTCGACGAGCAGCGGGTCGACCGGCTCATCGTGACCTCGGTCGACAACACCCACGCGGACCTGGTCTCCCGGGCGCTGCGCGCGGGCGTCGACGTCGTCGTCGAGAAGCCGATCGCCGCCACCGAGGACGAGGCGCGGCAGATCGCGGACGCCGTCGCCGAGACCGGCCGCGACCTCACGATGACGTTCAACTACCGCTACTCGCCACGGAACTCCGCGCTGCGCGAGGTCATCGCCTCCGGCGAGATCGGGCAGGTGCTGAGCGTCCACTTCGACTGGGCCCTCGACACCGTGCACGGCGCGGACTACTTCCGCCGCTGGCACCGCGAGAAGGTCAACAACGGCGGCCTCCTGGTGCACAAGTCCAGCCACCACTTCGACCTGGTCAACTGGTGGATCGACGCCGTGCCGCAGCGGGTCTTCGCCAGCGGCGGCCGCCGGTTCTACGGCGACGACGCCGCCCACGCCGTCGGCTACGAGCCGACCGCGGGGGAGAAGGCGCTGAACGAGCAGGGCGTGGACCCGTGGCGCATCGACGTCGAGGCCGACCCGTACCTCGCCGAGCTGTACGGCCCCGAGGCGCAGGCCGTGGACGGCTACCGCCGCGACCGCAGCGTCTTCGACGCCGGCATCACCACCGAGGACACGCTCGGGCTGGTGGTCGAGTACGCCGGCGGCCCGGTGCTCACCTACTCGCTCACGGCCAGCGCGCCGTGGGAGGGGTACCGGGTGGTCGTCAACGGCTCGCGCGGTCGGGCCGAGCTCGAGGTGGTCGAGCGCGGGTCCGTCGTCTTCGGCGCGGACGGCAAGGCGACCGTCGACCCGAGCTTCACCGCGACGTTCGGCGAGGACACGGTGCGTCCCGAGGCCGAGCGGCTCGTCGTGCAGAAGCACTGGGAGCGCGCGGAGGAGCGGCCGATCGTCGCCGTCGGGCACGGCGGGCACGGGGGCGGCGACGCCCTGCTGCTGGCCGACGTGTTCCGCGGCCGCACCGAGGCCGACCCGCTCGGCCGCGCCGCCGGCTTCCGCGACGGCCTGCGCGCGTCCGGCGTCGGCTACGCCGGCAACCGGTCGCTCGCCACGGGCGACCCGGTGCGCCTCGACGACCTGGGCCTCGGCATCGACCTCTGACACCGACCGCCAGATCGAGGGAGCCGTCGCGAGATCGACCCACCGTGGGTCGATCTCGCGACGGCTCCCTTGATCTCGCGGGGTGTCAGCGGGGCAGGAGGGACGTCAGCACGCCCGCCCCGGCGCCGGCGTCGACGACCGCGGGCACGGCCCGGGTGGGCAGCAGCCGGTAGCGGTAGTGGTCGGACGGCGTCCACCGGGCCTCGTCGGCGAGCGGCGCGTCGGCCGCGGAGTTGAACGCGCCGACGACGTCGACGGGGCTGCCGTTCACCAACGTGCCGGTCTCGCGCAGCATCGTGCCGCCGTAGGCGCCCACGGCCCGCGCCGGGTCGACGCCCGGGGCGAGGTGCAGCGCGTTGTTCTCCACGACCAGGCTCGACTCCTTGCCGGCGCCCCAGAAGTACTGGAACTTCTCCTGGGTCGACTGCTCGTAGGAGTTGTCGTAGACGTGCACGTCGCCGAAGCGCACGCGCGGCGCGCGCTGGCCGATGTCCTGGAAGTGGTTGTGGTGGATCGTCACGCGGTGCTGGCCGCGGTCCTGCAACCGCGAGTCGGACGAGCCGATGATCATCGTCTTGTCGTGGGACTCGAAGCGGTTCCACGACACGGTCACCAGGTCGCCGCCGTGCGTGACGTCGAGCAGGCCGTCGTGGATCTCGAACGGCCGACCGAACACCGTGGGCAGCGAGGATGCCGGGTGGTCGCCGTCGTCGAAGGTGTTGTGGTCCACCCACACGCCGGTCGACGTCCAGACCGACAGGTTGTCGTAGGCGGAGTTCCAGCTGCCGAGGTCGCCGTCGGTGGGGTCCCACTGCGGGAAGCAGTCGCGACCGTCCGACAGGGTCAGGTTGCGCACGATGACGTTGTGCGCGTCGCGGATCCGCAGGTTCGCGCCGACGATCCGGGCGTCGTCGCCCACGCCGACGATCGTGACGTTCGAGCCGACGTGCACCTGCGTCAGCGCGGCCTGCGCCTTGGCGGCCGCGGCTCGCGCGTCCTCGAGCGGGCCCGCGGGCTCCTCGGTGCCCCAGACGGCGGGGTCGTACGCCGCGATGTAGTCCGTCATGGAGAACGGCTCGCCGGTGCCCGCCACCGGCACGCGGGCGGCGAGGTCCTGGCACTCCACGGCCTCCCCGCCCGGTCCCGTGAACGCGTCGATCGTGCCGCGCACGTAGACGATGCGCGGGACCTCGAGGCCGCGGCCGTCGTCGAGGTCGGCTCCCGCACGGCCGCCCAGGGCGTCGCGCAGCTCCGCCCACGTGTCGACGACGTACACCTCGGACGCGGCGGCCTCGGCGCCCCCGGTGACGGGTTCGGCGTCACGCGTGACGCCCTCGGGGGAGGTGGTCGTGGCGACCGAGGCCCAGCCGTCCGCGCCGGGGGTCACGACCTGGCGGCCGAGGTCGGCGCGCGCAGGATGTCCGGGGCCGGGCGGCCCGCCGTGGGCGGAGGCGGCGCCGGCGCCCGTCGTGACCAGCAGCGCGGCGGCGGCGAGGGCGGCGGCCGCACGCGGACGGTGTCGGCCCGGGAGGGCAGGGGCAGGCTGGGACATGGTGCGAAACTCCTTCGTTCCGACGGTGGTCGGCCGACGACGATGTCGGCCTGAGGCGTGCGGTCAGCGGGTCCAGGGCGCTCCGAGCTCCGCGAACGTGCGCTGCGTGCGCGCGACCTCGGAGCACCAGTGCTCGACGTCGCGCACGACGGGGCGCCGGTCGTCGCCGTCGCCCCGCCACTCGACGTGCTCGGGCGCGATCGGGGTCGGGTCGGCGCTGGTGCGCACGGCCTCCAGCACGCGCATGAACGCGCCGGTGTCGCGGACGTCGCACAGCAGGGGACGACGGTCGTCGACGCGGGCGGCGAGCAGGTCGTCCAGCAACGAGGTGCGGCCGTAGGTCTTGTCCATCTGCACGGCGCCGGTGCGCAGCAGCAGGCGGTCGTGCTCGTACTCGAGCACCAGCTCGCCGCGGGTGCCGGTGACGACCACGCGTGCGGGCGTGCGCTCCGCCGCGCACAGCGTGAGCCCGAAGCCGTACCGCCGGCCGGCGGCGTCCTTGACCCGCACCGCGGAGGTGTCGTCCGCCTCGATCGGGTTGGCGCGGTACAGGTCGGTGTCCACCCAGGCGACGTCCTGCGAGGTGGTCGCCCCGCCGAGCCGCAGCGTGGTGGCGACCGCGTGGGCCAGCGGGTTGGTCACCACGCCGTCGACGACGTCGCGCCCGTCGAGCCGGCGGCGGCCCGCCCAGGCGGCGCGCCTCCAGTACGACGCGGTGCGCACCCAGGTGCCGACGGCGCCGAGGCCCTGCACCTCGCCGATCTCGCCGCGGGCCAGCAGGTCCGCGGCCGCGGGCAGCGCGTGCGAGCCGAACGTCTGGAAGCCCACCTGGCAGCGGCGGCCCGTGCGCTCGGCCACCGCGACGAGCTCGGCGTGCTCGGCGAGCGACGCGGTCGTCGGCTTCTCCAGCAGCACGTCGATGCCCGCCTCCATGGCCGCGCGGGCGAGCGGCAGGTGGGTGGGGATGGGCGTGCTCAGCACGACGACGTCCACCCGCGCCTGCGGCGCGGACAGCAGGTCCCCGAGCGTGGGGAACCAGGGGACCCCGGCGTCGTGCGCGTCGTGGCCGGGGCCCGGCTCGCGCGGGTCGACGACGGCGGCGAGCCGCGCCCCTCCGCTGCGCTGCAGCTCGAGCACCCGGCGCACGTGGGAGGCGCCGTGGCCGTGCAGGCCCACGACCGCGATCTGCGGGGCGATCCGGTGGGCGGAGCCGTCGGAGGTCGGGTCGGTCATCGTCGTCCTGTCCGTGTCGTGGCGGCGTGCCGGAGTCGGCGCGGCCGCGGTGGTCAGCGCAGCGAGGCGGCGAGCGCCGCGGCCTCGTCGTGGTCGAGCGCGCGGTCCACGAGCGCGGCCACGACGCCCGTCTCGACGGTGCCGCCCGCGGGCACGACGAGCGGGGCGTCCCAGGCGAGCGCCGGGCCGGCGCCGGGGTACTCCGCGGCGCGCAGGAACCAGGGCCGCGGCGGCGACGTCTGCGCGAGCAGCAGCGTCGTCGGGCGGTCCTGCTCGTGGGGCTGGGCGTAGGGGTCGTGGTGCTGCTGCACGTACGCGACCCAGGGCGACGTGCTGCCGTGCGCCAGGGCCTCGCCCTCGCCCCGCTGCGACAGCACGACCGTGCGCTGCGACATCGGCGCGCGCCAGAACACGCCGCCGTACCCGGCGCCGGGGCGTCCGTTGGTGGCGGGCGAGCGGATCTCCAGCGGCTGGTACGACGCGTGCAGCGTGGTGCGCCAGTCGAGCACCCACGTGCCGTCGTCGAGGAGGCGGGCGCCGAGCCGGCGCTGCTCGTCGAGGAGGGGGTTGCCGTGCTCGTCGTCCCAGCGCACCGTGTCGTGCAGCACGTGGGGGGCGAGCGGGTCGACCTCCGTGCGCGTGCTCACCTGGCGGCCGTGGTTCGGCAGCAGCGTCGGCCCGACGTCGGCGACGAACGTGCGGCCGCCCCAGAAGCTCGTGCCGTTGACGTCGGGCACCGCCACGCTCACGCCGTAGTGGTGCCGGTGGTCCACCGGCTCGGACTCGGTGAGGGCCACGCCCGCCAGCGAGTGCAAGGGGTGGAGGTAGGGGCGGGGGGAGTGGATGGCGGGCAGCCGCTCCCCGTCGACGTACCGCGCCAGCGGCACCCGGTCGCGCGTGTGGCGCAGCACGATCTCGCGCGGCTCCACGGACCACGTCGGGCCCGGGTCGACGACGTCGGCCTCGGGCGCCGCTGTGGGCTCGGGCTCGCTGACCACGGCCCGCGCGATGCTGCGCGGCACCGGCCCGGTGCTGGAGCGCGCCTCGAGGCGGGCCGTGAACCGGGTGGTGGTGGCCGCGTGCGCGTCGTCGTCGATGACGGCGTGCAGCTCGCGCCACGCCTGCCGGCCCAGCTCGGCCTGGGGCACGGACACGGTGGTCAGGCCGGGGGTGGCGTAGCGGGCGAGGTCGATGTCGTCGTAGCCGGCCACGGAGATGTCGCCCGGCACGGCGACGCCCGCCTCGTTGAGCGCGGCCAGGAGGCCGAACGCCACGAGGTCGTTGTAGGCGACGACGGCGGTGGCGCGGCTCGCCAGCACCTCGCCCGCGGCGGCGTGCCCGGAGGCCAGGTCGGCGCCCACCGGGAGCTCGACGATCTCGAGGTCCGGGTGGCGCTCGAGGGCGGCGGCGAGGCCGGTGCGCCGGGCGACGTCGGTCGCGGCGGCCCGCGGCCCGGCGAGGTAGGCGAGCCGCCGGTGGCCGAGGCCGACGAGGTGCTCGACGACCTGCACGGTCGCGTCCTCGTAGTCGATGACCAGGCTCGGGGTGGACGGGTGCTCGACGGGGCGGTTGATCACCGCCGCCGGCGACACGAGGGGGAGCAACGCGTCGAGGGCGGTGCCGGGCATGCGGGGCGCGACCAGGATGAGCGCGTCGCACCGCATGCGCGCCTCGCGGGCGATGGCGGCCTCCTCGGAGGGGTCCTCGGCGGCGTCGGCCACGAGGACCCGGTAGCCGTCCTCGGCGGCGGCGGACGTCACGCCGCGCAGGATCTGCTGGAACACCGGGTTGCCCAGGTCGGGCACCACGAGGGCGACGGTCTCCGTGCGCCCGAGGGACAGGCTGCGCGCCACGTTGCTCGGGCGGTAGTTGAGGTCGATCGCCGCCTCCTGCACGCGGGCGGCGATCGCCGGGTCCACGGTGCTGCGACCGTTCATCACGCGGGAGACCGTGGCGCGCGAGACGCCCGCGGCGGCGGCGACGTCCGCGATGGTGACGGACGGGCGCCGGACGTTCAGCTCAGGCATCGATGCCTCCTCGGGCTCACGAGCCGACCGTACACCATTGGAAACCGGTTCCTCTCGTGGTACGTTCCCGAGAAGCAACCGGTTTCCAGGAGCCGTGCTCCTGGAAACCCTCGGATCGACGAAGATCGGGAGGCCGGCGATGACGCCCACGAGCACGCCGATCGGCTGCGTGATCGGACACGTGACCGGCGGCCCGGACGGCGAGGTGCCGCCATGGCGGTGATCCAGGAGGTGGCGCGCACCCGCGGGGCCGCCCCGGAGAGGCGCAAGGGCGACGGCAAGGCCGCGGCGCTCTTCCTCGCCCCGTGGTTCGTCGGGCTGGTCCTCGTCACGGCGTTCCCCCTGGTCGCGTCGCTCTACCTGTCGTTCACCGACTACAGCCTGCTCGAGGCGCCGGGCTGGGTCGGGCTCGAGAACTACACGGCGATGTTCTCCGACCCGCGGTTCTTCCAGGCGCTCAAGGTGACCTTCACCTACGTGCTCGTCTCGGTGCCGCTGCAGCTCGCCGCCGCGCTCGCCCTGGCCATGGTGCTCGACAAGGGGCTGCGCGGCCTGGCGTTCTACCGGTCCGTGTACTACCTGCCGTCGCTGCTCGGCGGCAGCGTCGCCATCGCCATCCTGTGGCGGCAGGTGTTCGGGGCCGACGGCCTCGTCAACCAGGTGCTCGGGTTCTTCGGGATCGAGGGCGTCGGCTGGGTGTCGCACCCGGACTACGCGCTCGGCACCCTCATGATCCTCAACGTCTGGACGTTCGGCGCGCCGATGATCATCTTCCTCGCCGGGCTGCGGCAGATCCCGGCGATGTACTACGAGGCGGCGTCGATCGACGGCGCGGGCCGGTGGCGCCGGTTCCGCAGCATCACGGTGCCGCTGCTCACGCCGATCATCTTCTTCAACCTGGTGCTGCAGCTCATCGGGGCGTTCCAGTCGTTCACGCAGGCGTTCATCGTCAGCGGGGGCACGGGCGGGCCGGTCGACTCCACCCTCTTCTACACGCTGTACCTCTACGAGAAGGGGTTCAGCTCCTACCAGATGGGATACGCGTCCGCGATGGCGTGGTTCCTGCTGCTCGTCGTGGCGGGCATGACCGCCGTGAACTTCCTCGCCTCCAAGTTCTGGGTCTTCTACGATGACTGACGCTCCCGCGCGCACCGAGCCGCGCCCCGGGTCGCACCCCCAGGGTCCCCGCCCCACCCTCGCCGAGGTCGCCGCGACCTACCCCGAGCGCCGCCCGTCGCGCGGCCGCGCCTGGGCCGCCGTCCGCCGCGTGCTGCGGCACGTCGCGCTCATCGCCTTCGGGCTCGTCATGCTCTACCCGCTGCTGTGGATGCTCGCGAGCTCGTTCAAGCCGACCGAGCTCATCTTCCGCGAGCCCGGGCTGATCCCCACCGAGTGGGACCTCGGCAACTACACCGACGGCTGGAACGCCCTGCTGGACCCGTTCAGCCACTACCTGCTGAACTCGGCGGTCGTCGTGCTCGGCTCGGTGCTCGGCAACCTGGTCTCGTGCTCGATGGCGGCCTACGCGTTCGCCCGGCTGAAGTTCCGGGGCCGCAACCTGTGGTTCGCGATCATGCTCATGTCGATCATGCTGCCGATCCACGTGATCATCGTGCCGCAGTACATCCTGTTCTCGTCGCTGTCGTGGATCAACACGTTCCTGCCGCTCATCGTGCCGAAGCTGCTGGCCACGGACGCGTTCTTCGTGTTCCTCATGGTGCAGTTCTTCCGCGGCATCCCCAAGGACCTCGACGAGGCGGCCCGGCTCGACGGCTGCGGGCACGTGCGCATCTACCTGCGGATCATGCTGCCGCTGTCGCTGCCGGCCCTCGCCACCACCGCGATCTTCACGTTCATCTGGACGTGGAACGACTTCTTCAGCCAGCTCATCTTCCTGACGAAGCCGGACATGTACACCGTGCCCATCGCCCTGCGGACGTTCGTGGACGCCACCAGCAACAGCTCGTGGGGGCCGCTGTTCGCGATGTCGATCGTGTCCTTGATCCCCGTGTTCCTCGTCTTCCTGTTCGGCCAGAAGTACCTCGTCAAGGGCATCGCCACCACCGGCATCAAGTAGTTCGCACCCGTTCGAAGGAGAACCTCATGCGAGTCACAGCCACCCGGGCCCTGCGGCGCCGCGGCGTCGCGCTCGTCGCGCTCACCGCGGCCGGGGCGCTCGCCCTCACCGCCTGCTCCGGGGACTCCGGCGCCATGCCGTCGGACGACGACGGCGGCGGCGACGGGAACGTCGAGATCCGCTTCGCCTGGTGGGGGTCGGACGACCGGCACAAGACCACCCAGCAGATCATCGACCTGTTCGAGGAGAAGAACCCGGGCATCACCGTGGTGCCGGACTACACCGACTGGGACGGGTACTGGGACAAGCTCGCCACCGCCACGGCGGGCGGCGACACCCCGGACGTCATCACCCAGGAGGAGCGGTACCTGTCCGACTACGCGTCGCGCGGCGTCATCGGCGAGATGAGCGGCGTCGACACCTCCGAGATCCCCGAGGACGTCCTCAGCACGGGCGAGGTGGACGGCAAGCTCGTCGGCATCCCGACCGGCGTCAACGCGTACGCGATGGTCGCCGACCCGCAGATCTTCGCCGACGGCGGCGTGGAGATGCCGGACGACAAGAGCTGGACCTGGGACGAGTACGTCGACATCGCCGGCAAGATCGCGAAGGGCGCCGGCGACGGCGTCTGGGGCGCGCAGGACTACGGCTTCAACGAGGCCGGGCTCAACGTGCTGGCCCGCCAGAAGGGCGAGTCGCTCTACAACGAGGACGGCACGCTCGGCGTCTCGAAGGAGACGATCGCGGAGTTCTTCCAGACGTCGCTCGACCTCATGGCGAACGGCGGCCAGCCCGACGCGTCGCGGTCGGTGGAGTACCAGAACGCCGGGCCGGAGGGCTCGCTGCTCGGCACCAACGCCGGCGCGATGGGCGTGTGGTGGTCCAACCAGCTCGGCGCCCTGTCCGACGCGTCCGGCCACGACCTGGAGCTGCTGCGCCTGCCTGGCGAGTCGGAGTTCGAGCGCACCGGCATGTACTTCAAGCCGGCCATGTACTACTCGATCTCCGCCAAGACGAAGCACCCCGAGGAGTCGGCGAAGTTCGTGGACTTCCTGCTCAACGACCCCGAGGTCGCCAAGCTGCAGCTCACCGACCGCGGCCTGCCGGCCAACCTGAAGGTCCGGGAGGCGATCCTGCCCGAGCTGACCGCCGCGGACCAGAAGGTCGCGGACTTCATGGCCGACCTCGAGCCCGACATCGTCGACAACCCGTCCGTGCCGCCGAACGGCGCGAACGAGATCCAGGACATCATGATCCGCATCAACACCGAGGTGCTGTTCGAGCGCATGACGCCGGACGAGGCCGCCGACGCGTTCCTCAAGGACGTCGGCGCGGCGATCGGCGGCTGACGTCGAGTCGCTGCCCGGTTCCCGCATCGGGCGTGCTGACGTGATCCTCGAACGGGCCGTTTGAGGATCGAGTCAGCACGCTCGATCTCTCTCCGAGCCGTCAGGACGGGTCGACGACGCGCGCGACGACGGCGCAGCGGTCGTCGCCCGGCGCGGCGCCGGTGGCGGCGCGCACCAGCAGGTGCCGCAGGGCCGTGCGCTCGGCGTCGTCCAGGCCGGCGAGCAGCTCGTCCTCGGCGACGCGCACGCGGGCGTCGAGGTCGGCGAGCACGGCGCGGCCGTGGTCGGTCACGACGATGCGGCGCGCGCGTCGGTCGGCCGGGTCGGGCTGCCGCTCGACGAGGCCGCAGCCGGCCAGCTCGTCGAGGAGGTAGGTCATGACGGTGCGGTCGATGCCGAGCCGGGCGGCGAGCGCCGCCTGGGTCGGCGGGGCGTCGTGGGTGACCGCGGCCAGCACCTCGTAGCCGCGACCGCCGTGCGGGACGTCGGCGCACGCGGCGGCGACGCGGGCGCTCCACTCGCGCAGCAGCGCGGCGAGGGACCAGCCGAGCGGGGACGGGGCGTCCGCGCCGCTGGCGGCCTCCGCGGTGCTGGGGGTCGGGTCGGCGGTGGTGCTCACCGTGCCATCGTAGACGGAATGCGCGGCTCGTCAGAAGAGTTGCCGCTGATATCGTCTGTGTGACAGACGAACTCCCGCGCGACGGGAGCGGTCCTCCCGCGAAAGGTCCCGCATGACGGACTACGGCCACGACCTGGTCTTCGGCACGTTCCTCACCCCCACGAACCGCGACCCGCAGCAGCCGGTGCGGCTCGCGCAGGCCACGGAGGCGGCCGGGCTCGACCTGGTGACGTTCCAGGACCACCCGTACCAGCCCGCGTTCCTCGACACGTGGACCCTGCTGTCCTGGGTGGCCGCGCAGACCGAGCGGGTGACCGTGGCGGGCAACGTGCTCAACCTGCCGCTGCGGCCGCCCGCCGTGCTGGCGCGCGCCGTCGCGTCTCTCGACCTGCTGTCGGGCGGCCGCGCCGCGCTGGGCCTGGGGGCCGGCGGGTTCTGGGACCCGATCGTGGCGATGGGCGGCGACCGGCTCACCCCCGGCGAGTCCGTCGACGCCCTCGACGAGGCGCTCGACATCATCCGCGGGATCTGGGACGGCCAGGAGCGGCGCGCGCTGCGCGTCGAGGGCACGCACCACCGCGTCGTCGGCGCCAAGCGCGGGCCCGAGCCGGCCCACGACGTCCCGATCTGGCTCGGCGCGCTCAAGCCCCGCATGCTGCGCCTCATCGCGCGCAAGGCGGACGGCTGGCTCCCGTCGCTCGCGTACCTCGAGGACGGCGACCTGCAGCGCGGGCACGCGATCATCGACGAGGCCGCCGAGGAGGCGGGGCGTCACCCGGCGGAGATCCGCCGCCTGCTCAACGTCCAGGGTGCCGTCACCGCGCGGCCGCAGGGGTTCCTGCAAGGGCCGGTGGAGCAGTGGGTCGACGAGCTGGCGGCCCTCGCGCTCGAGGACGGCATCGGCACCGTCATCCTCGCCGCCGACGACCCGACCCTCATCCAGGTCTACGGGCAGGAGGTCGCGCCCGCGGTCCGGGAGCTGGTGGCGCGCGAGCGCGCGTCGTCCGGCACGGCACCGGCGGCGTCGCAGCGTGGCACGCGGGCGATCGCGCTGCGCCGCCCGGGCATCGACTACGCCGCGGTGCCCGCCTCGCTGGCCGCGACCGCCGTCGAGCCCGGCGACCGCGCGTACGACGCGGTGCGGCACAACTACCTGCGCTCCGGCGCACCGGGCCTCGTGCTCCGGCCGCGCACGACGGCGGAGGTCGCCGAGGCGGTCTCGTGGGCGCGCACGCAGGACGTGCCGCTCGGCGTGCGGTCGGGTGGGCACGGCATCAGCGGCCGGTCGACCAACGACGGCGGGATCGTGGTCGACCTGGGCGCGCTGGACCAGGTCGAGGTGGTCGACGAGGCCACGCGGCGCGTGCGGGTCGGCGTCGGCGCCACGTGGGGCCGCGTCGCCGAGGTGCTGGCGCCGCGCGGCTGGGCGATCAGCTCCGGCGACTCGGGCGGCGTGGGCGTCGGCGGGCTGGCCACCGCGGGCGGCGTCGGGTTCCTGGGCCGGCTCTACGGGCTCACGATCGACCACGTCGTCGCGGCGGAGGTGGTCACGGCGGACGGGCGCGTGGTGCGGGCGTCCGCCGACGAGAACCCCGACCTGTTCTGGGGGCTGCGCGGCGCGGGCGGCAACCTCGGCGTCGTGACGTGGGTGGAGATCGAGGCGATGGCGCTGGGCGACCAGGGCGCCGTCGTGTTCTCCCAGATGACGCTCGACGCGACCGACGTCGCCGGCACCCTCGAGCGGTGGGGCGCCGTCGTCGAGTCCGCGCCGCGCGAGCTCACGAGCTTCCTCATCCTCTCGCCCGGGCGCGGCGGCCAGGGGCCGGTCGCCCAGCTCATGACCGTGTGGGCGGGCGACGACACGGACGCCGCCGTCGAGCAGCTCGAGCGCCTCGCCGGTGCCGGGCCACTGCTCGGCCACCAGGCGTACCTGTTGCCCTACGCGGGCGTCGTGCAGGCGGGGGAGAAGCACCATCAGGGCGGCGGCGACCCGGCCGTGCGGTCCGGGCTGGTGGCGCACCTGGACACCGCGACCGCCCGCGCGTTCGAGAAGCTCGCGCTGTCGGGCGAGGCGTACTTCCTGCAGGTCCGTGCGACTGGCGGCGCGGCGAACGACGTCGACGAGGGGGAGACGGCGTACGCGCACCGGCACCAGAACTTCCTGCTGTCAGCGATGTCGTCGTCGCAGGCCCGGCTCGACGCCGCCTGGGACGACGTCATGGCGCCGTTCACCGACGGGCTCTACCTCTCGTTCGACACCGACACCCGGCCCGAGCGGCTCCTCGACGCCTTCCCCGAGCCCACGCTCGCCCGCCTGCGCGAGGTGAAGCGCGACTGGGACCCGGACAACGTCTTCCGCGCCAACTTCCCGGTGCCGCCGGCGGAGTGAGCGGGCGCGCGGCGCGTCGGCCGGGTGCGCGAGGATGGGGCCATGCCTCTCGCACCTCGGTACCTGGCCGACGACGCCCGCTACGAGTCGATGACCTACCGCCGCACCGGCCGCTCCGGCCTCGACCTGCCTGCGCTGTCGCTGGGCCTGTGGCACAACTTCGGCGACGTGAACCCGTTCGACACGCAGCGCGCCATCCTGCGCCGCGCGTTCGACCTGGGGATCACGCACTTCGACCTCGCGAACAACTACGGCCCGCCCTACGGGTCGGCGGAGGAGAACTTCGGCCGTCACCTGGCGAAGGACTTCCGGCCGTACCGCGACGAGCTCGTCATCTCCACGAAGGCCGGCTACGACATGTGGCCCGGCCCGTACGGCGACCACGGCTCGCGCAAGTACCTGCTCTCCTCGCTCGACCAGTCGCTGACCCGGATGGGCCTGGACCACGTCGACGTCTTCTACCACCACCGGCCCGACCCGTCGACGCCGCTGGCCGAGACGATGGGCGCGCTCGCGTCCGCCGTCCAGCAGGGCAAGGCGACGTACGTCGGCGTCTCCAACTACGCGCCGTCGCGCACGCGTGAGGCTGCCCAGGTGCTCGCCGACCTGGGCGTGCCGCTGCTCATCCACCAGCCCAGCTACTCGATGTTCAACCGGCACGTCGAGATCGCCGACCGCGATGACGCCTATGACGGCCACCAGAGCGAGTCGCTCCTCGACGTCGTCGAGGACCTGGGCGTCGGCACGATCGTGTTCTCCCCGCTGGCGCAGGGCCTGCTCACCGGTCGCTACCTCGGCGGGTCGGCACCCGAGGGCTCGCGCGCCGCGCGCAGCGACTCGCCGTTCCTGTCGTCGTCGAACCTCACGGACACGTACCTCGACCGGGCCCGGGCGCTGAACGCCATCGCCGAGGGGCGCGGCCAGACCCTCGCGCAGCTTGCCCTGTCGTGGGTGCTGCGCGACGCGCGCGTGACGTCGGCGCTCATCGGCGCGTCGTCCGTGGCGCAGCTCGAGGACAACGTGGCCGCGCTGTCCGCGCCCGCGCTCACCGACGACGAGATCGCCGCCATCGAGCCGCACGCCGTGGACGGCACCGGCCGCTGACACGGCTCGACGAGTGCTCACCACGAGGAACGGAGCGGGTTGATGGTGGTCTGCTGGTTCGTCGGCCTGACGACGCTGGACGTCGTGCACCGGGCGCCGGGGCGCCCGGGGCCGAACGAGAAGGTCACGGCCGTGCGGCAGGACGTCGCGGCCGGCGGTCCCGCGGCCAACGCGGCCGTGACGGCGGCCGCGCTCGAGGCGCACGCGATCCTCGTCAGCGCGCTCGGGGCCGGACCGATCGCCCAGGCGGTGCGGGCGGACCTCGACGACCGCGAGGTGCAGGTGCACGACGTCGCGGGCCCGGACGAGGAGTTCCCGCTCGCCGTGTCGGCGGTCCTCGTGGACGACGCGACGGGCGAGCGGTCCGTGGTCTCGCCCGACGCCGCTCTCGTCGCGGTGCCCGCGCCGCGGCCGGAGGCGCTCGCCGGGCTGCCGCGCCCCGACGTCGTCCTCTTCGACGGGCACCACCCCGAGATCGCCCGGGCCGTGCTGGCGCACGTCGACGGTCTGCGCCCCCGGCCGGCGATCGTCGTGGACGGAGGACGGTGGCGGGCCGTCTTCGCCGACCTGCTGCCCGCCGCGGACGTCGCCGCGCTCAGCGCGGACTTCACCGTGCCGGCGGACATCGCGCCCGGCGCGGACGACGCCCTGCACGGCGCGCTGCTGCTCGGGGCGCGGGCCGCGGTGGTCACGCACGGCGGCCACCCGGTGACCTGGGCCCTGCCGCGTCGGCGCCACGACGGCGGCGTCGAGGTCGGCGAGCGCGGCACCGTGCCCGTGCCGCGGGTAGACGTGCAGGACACCCTCGGCGCCGGCGACGCGTTCCACGGCGCGCTGGCCGTGGCGCTCGCGCGCGGCGAGGACCTGCCCGATGCCTGCGCGACGGCCGTGCGCGTCGCGAGCGTGCGCGTCGGGAAGGTCGGGCCGCGTGCCTGGCTCGCCCACCTCCCCGAGCTGTCAGAGCCACGCGAAGGTTCCCGTGGTCCTGGCCCTGACAACTCTGCCGGGGTGTGAGTTGTCAGGGCCGCACGAGAGTTCTGATGGTCCTGGTCCTGACAGGTCGCGCGGCGCGGTCGCGATGACGACGGCGGAGCTCGTCGCGCGCGCCCGGCGGCTGGCGGCTGGGGGCGAGCGTCGGATCCTCGGGATCGTCGGGCCGCCCGGGGCCGGGAAGTCGACGCTCGCGCGTGCCGTCGTCGAGGAGCTCGGCCCGGCGTTGGCGGTCGAGGTCGGGATGGACGGCTACCACCTGTCGAACGCCGTCCTGGCCGACCTCGGCCGCGGCGACCGCAAGGGCGCGATCGACACGTTCGACGACGCCGGGTACGCGGCCCTGGTCGGCCGCCTCGCCGACGCGCGCCCCGGTGACCCGCCCGTCTACGCGCCGGTCTTCCGGCGCGAGCTCGAGGAGCCGGTCGCGGCCGGGGTGGCGGTCCCCTCCGACGTGCCGCTGGTCGTGACGGAGGGCAACTACCTGCTCGCGCCGTCGGGCGCGTGGCCCGCCGCCCGCGCCCGCATGACCGAGGTCTGGTACCTCGACGTCTCCGACGACGTCCGCCTCGCCCGCCTGGAGGAGCGGCACCACGCGTTCGGCAAGAGCCGCGACGACGCTCGCCGCTGGGCGCACGGCTCGGACCAGGTCAACGCCGAGCTCATCGAGGCGACGCACGACCGGGCCGACGTCGTCGTCCGGTGGACCACCTGACTTCGAGCCAAGCGATCCGTCGCGGCAACCGTGGGCTTGCCGCGGCAGATCGTTTTGCTCGAAGGCGGGGAGCGAGGAGTCTCGGCGCTCAGAGGGAGCGCCGCGCCGCCTCGATGAGCGGCCGGATGCGGTAGGGGATGAGCTCGCCCATGGACAGCGACGTCTCGGTGCGCTCGACGCCGTCGATGGCGAGGATGGCGGCGTCGATACGGAACAGGTGGTCGGTGTGCCGGCACACGACGTGCACGCGCAGGTCGGCGGCGCCGCTGTGCCCGTAGGCCTGCACGACCTCGGGGATCTCGGCCAGCCGGTCGACGATGGCGGGCAGCTCGCGCTGGCGCACGGTGACCTCGAGGAACGCGGTCAGCGGGTGCCCCAGCGCGGCGGGGTTGATGCGGCGGTCGAAGTCCAGGAACGCGCCCGACTCCTCGAGCCGGGTCAGCCGGGCGTGCACGGTGTTCCGGGACAGGCGCAGCCGCTCCGCGAGGGCGGCGATCGTGGCCCGCGGGTCGTCGGCGAGCGCCGTCAGCAGGCTCAGGTCCACGGCGTCGTAGCTGCGCACATCGCCCAGCCTAACGGGGGTGCGCTGAGCACTCTGCTCAAGGTGTCGCGGGGTGCTGGTCGCACTCTGTGAGCGGGGTTACGTTCGCGGTATCCGGCGCTCGACGACGAGCATCCGGCGACACGCGAGGTGAGGCGACGATGCCCAGCACCATGGGTTCGACGTCCCGCGACGACCTGTCACGAGCGGGTGCAGCGCGGGCGGAGACGGCGTCCGGTACGACGGACGGCACGACGACAGACAGCACGAACGGCAGCACGGGCACGACGACGGCCGGCACGGCGAGCGCGGCTCGGCCGGGCGACGTCCCGCTCCGGCTGCTCGACGAGAAGGGCGTGCGGCACCCCGACCCGGCGCACGACCGCTGGTTGACGGACGTCGACGCGGGCACGGACGAGGCCCGGGCGGCGCTGCTGGCGCTGTACGAGGACATGGTCGTGGCGCGGCGCATCGACGCCGAGGCGACGGCGCTGCAGCGGCAGGGCGAGCTCGCGCTGTGGCCCCCGCTGCAGGGTCAGGAGGCCGCCCAGGTCGGCTCGGCCACCGCCCTGCGCTCCGACGACTTCGTCTTCTCCAGCTATCGGGAGCACGCCGTCGCCCGCAAGAGGGGCGTCGCCCCCGTGGACCTGCTGCGCGTGTGGCGCGGCATCACCGCGTCGGGGTGGGACCCGTACGCGGTGAACATGGCGACGCCGCAGGTCATCATCGGCGCGCAGGCCCTGCACGGCGTGGGCTACGCGCTGGGGATCCAGGCCGACGTCGAGCGCGGCGTCGTGGAGCCGGGTGACGACGGCACGGCCGCCGTCGTCGCGTATGTCGGCGACGGCGCGATGAGCCAGGGCGACGTCAACGAGGCGTTCGTCTTCGCGGCGACGTGGCAGGTGCCGCTGGTGCTGTTCTGCCAGAACAACCAGTGGGCGATCTCCGAGCCGGTCACGTTGCAGTCCGGCGTGCCGCTGGTCCGCCGGGCCGACGGCTTCGGGGTGCCGGGCGTGCGCGTGGACGGCAACGACGTGCTCGCCGTGCTCGCCGTGACGCGCGAGGCGCTGCACCGCGCCCGCACGGGCGGCGGCCCCACCTTCGTCGAGGCCGTGACCTACCGCATGGGCCCGCACACCACCGCCGACGACCCCACCCGGTACCGCGACGCGTCCGAGCTGGACGCCTGGGCCGAGCGCGACCCGATCGCGCGGCTCGCGGCGTACCTGCGGGCAGGGGGCCTGCTCACGGATGACGACGAGGCGCGGGTGCGCGCTGCGGCCGACGCCGTCGCCGCCGAGCTGCGGGCCGGCGTCGTCGCCCTCGAGGACCCGCCGCCGCTCAGCGTCTTCGACCACGTGTACGCCGAGCCACACCCGACCGTGGACGCCGAGCGGGCCGAGCACGCCGCGTACCTGGCGGGCTTCGACGAGGGGAACGATCGATGACCACCCAGACTCTCACCCTCGCCAAGTCGCTCGGCGCCGGGCTGCGCCGCGCGATGACCGACGACCCGACCGTCATGGCGCTCGGCGAGGACATCGGCCGCCTCGGCGGCGTGTACCGCGTGACCGACGGCCTGCAGGCGGAGTTCGGCCCGCGCCGCGTGGTGGACACGCCGCTGGCGGAGTCCGGCATCCTCGGCACCGCCGTCGGCCTCGCGTACCGCGGGTACCGGCCCGTCGTGGAGATCCAGTTCGACGGCTTCGTGTACGTGGCGTTCGACCAGATCGTCAGCCAGCTCGCCAAGATGCACGCCCGCACCCACGGGGCGGTGAAGCTCCCGGTGACGATCCGCATCCCCGTGGCCGGCGGCATCGGCGCGGCCGAGCACCACTCCGAGTCGCCGGAGGCGTACTTCGTGCACACGGCGGGGCTGCGCGTGGTGTCGGTGTCGAACCCCCAGGACGCCTCGACCGTGCTGCGCCAGGCCATCGCGTGCGACGACCCGGTCGTCTTCTTCGAGCCGAAACGGCTGTACCACGTCAAGGGCGAGGTGGACGCGGACCTGCCGCTCGCCGACGCGCCGCCGATGGCGGCCGCGCGGGTGGTCCGGCCCGGCGACGACGTCACGCTCGTGACGTTCGGCTCGCACGTCGCGACGGCGCTCGACGCCGCCACCGCGGCGTCCGACGAGGGCGTCTCGGTCGAGGTGGTCGACCTGCGCTCGCTGTCGCCGATCGACCACGACACGATCGCCGCGTCCGTGCGCCGCACCGGCCGTCTGGTCGTGCTGCACGAGGGGCCGCGGCAGGCCGGAGTCGGCGCCGAGATCGCGACGTCGGTCACCGAGCGGTGCTTCGACTTCCTCGAGGCCCCGCCCGTGCGCGTCACCGGGTACGACATCCCGTACCCGCCCGCGAAGCTCGAGGGCAACCAGGTGCCGGACCTCGACCGCGTGCTCGTCGGCATCGACCGCGTGCTGGGACGTGCGGACGTCGGGTCGGGCGTCGTGTCGGGCCTGGAGGTGGGAGCGTGATGGCGACGCGCGAGTTCAAGCTGCCCGACCTGGGCGAGGGTCTGACGGAGTCCGAGGTCGTCGAGTGGCGGGTGGCCGTCGGCGACGCCGTCGAGCTCAACCAGGTGATCGCGGAGGTGGAGACCGCCAAGGCGCTGGTCGAGCTGCCGTCGCCGGTCGCCGGCGTCGTGCGCGTGCTGCACGCCGAGGAGGGCCAGACCGTCGAGGTCGGCGAGCCGCTGGTCACCTTCGACCTGTCGACCGGCGGCGAGTTGTCAGAGCCACAGCGGGGCATGGCGCGTCCTGGCTCTGACAGCTCTGCGGGCTCGGCGGGGGAGGACAGCCCGGAGCCGAACCTCGTCGGGTACGGCGCGCGGCCTGCGCGCACGGGTCGCCCGGCACGACGGCGGCGCCGGGACGTCCCGGTCGCGGCACCCGCCGCGGCGACGTCGGCCCCGGCCGTCTCCGCGAACGGCGTCGCGTCCTCCCCGTCGTCGGACGGGCGGGGGGAGCGGCCGCGCTCGACGCCGGTCGTGCGGGCGCTGGCGCGGCAGCGCGGCCTGGACCTCGCCACGATCACGGGGACCGGTCCGCACGGGCGCATCACGCGGGACGACGTCGAGGCGGCGTCGTCGGTCACGACGGCGCCCGCCACGGCGGCGGGCACGGCGGCGGACGGCGAGACGCGCACCCCGGTGCGCGGGGTCCGCAAGCGCACGGCGGCGGCGATGGTGGCCAGCGCGGCGGCGCCGCAGGCGTCGGTGTTCCTCACCGTGGACGTCACGGCGAGCATGGACCTGCTCGCCAGGCTCAAGACCCACCCGATGGCGGGCGGGCAGCGCATCACGGTGCTCGCGCTGGTGGCGCGCGCCGTCCTCGCGCTGCTGCCGCAGCACCCGTCGCTGACGAGCCGCTGGGTGGACCTGCCGGACGGCGAGGCGGAGATCGTGCGGCCCGCGCACGTGAACCTCGGCATCGCCGTCGCGACCGACCGCGGCCTGGTCGTGCCGCACGTCCCCGCCGCGGACACGCTGTCCCTCACCGGGCTGGCGGCCGCGCTCACCGACCTCACGACGACAGCGCGGGCGGGCCGCACCACGCCGGAGCGGCTCGTGAACGGCACGCTGACGATCACCAACGTCGGCGTTTTCGGCGTCGACGCCGGCACCCCGATCCTCAACCCGGGCGAGCCCGCCATCCTCGGCCTCGGCCAGGTGGTCCGGCGCCCCTGGGAACACGACGGCGGCGTGGCCCTGCGGCAGGTGACGACGCTCAGCCTCACGTTCGACCATCGCGTGGTCGACGGCGAGCAGGGTGCGCGGTTCCTCGCCGAGCTCGGCGCGGTGCTCGCCGACCCCGGGCTCGCCCTCCTGCTCGGGGGCGACGCCGGAACCGCGACCACCGACGAGAGCGAGACCCCGTGACCGTCCTCGCCTCCGCCGTCGACCCCCGCGTCGACGCCACCCGCGCCAACGACGAGGCCCAGCGGGCGCTCGCGGTCCGGCTGCGTGAGCGCACCGCGGCGGCCGCCCTGGGCGGCACGCAGCGCGCACGGGACCAGCACGTCGCGCGCGGCAAGCTGCTGCCGCGCGACCGCGTGGCGCGGCTGCTCGACGAGGGCAGCCCGTTCCTCGAGGTGGCGCCGCTCGCGGCCTTCGGCGTGGACGCGGCACCCGGCGAGCCGGGCGAGTGGCCCGGCGCGGGCGTGGTGGCCGGCATCGGGCTGGTGAGCGGGCGTCAGGTGATGGTGGTCTGCAACGACGCGACCGTCAAGGGCGGCACCTACCACCCGCTCACCGTGAAGAAGCACCTGCGGGCGCAGGAGATCGCGCTGGAGAACCGGCTGCCGTGCGTCTACCTGGTGGACTCGGGCGGCGCGTTCCTGCCGCGGCAGGACGAGGTGTTCCCCGACCGCGACCATTTCGGGCGGATCTTCTACCACCAGGCGAGGCTGTCGGCGGCGCGGATCCCGCAGATCTCGGCGGTCCTCGGCTCGTGCACGGCCGGCGGTGCGTACGTGCCCGCCATGAGCGACGAGACCGTCATCGTGCGGGAGCAGGGCACGATCTTCCTCGGCGGCCCGCCGCTGGTGAAGGCCGCGATCGGCGAGGACGTCACGGCGGAGGAGCTGGGGGGCGGCGAGCTGCACGCCCGGCGGTCCGGCGTCGTCGACCACCTCGCCGAGGACGACGAGCACGCGCTCGACATCGTCCGCGACATCGTGAGCACCCTGCCGCCGGACCCGGAGCCGGCGTGGGACGTCCTGCCGTCGCGCGACCCCGTCGTCGACCCGGACGGGTTGTACGCCGCTGTACCGGTCGACGTGCAGCAACCGTACGACCCGCGCGAGGTCATCGCCCGGATCGTCGACGGCAGCGAGCTGCACGAGTTCAAGCCGGAGTACGGCACCACGCTCGTCACGGGGTTCGCGCGCATCCACGGGCACCCGGTCGGGGTGCTGGCCAACGCGGGCGTGCTGTTCCGCGAGTCGGCGCTCAAGGGCGCGCACTTCGTGGAGCTGTGCGACCAGCGCGGCATCCCGCTGCTGTTCCTGCAGAACATCTCCGGCTTCATGGTGGGCCGCGACGCTGAGGCGGGCGGCATCGCCAAGGACGGCGCCAAGATGGTCACCGCCGTCGCGACGACCCGCGTGCCCAAGCTGACCGTCATCGTGGGCGGCTCGTTCGGCGCGGGGAACTACGCCATGTGCGGGCGGGCGTACTCGCCGCGCTTCCTGTGGTCGTGGCCCGGGTCCAGGATCTCGGTGATGGGCGGGGCGCAGGCGTCGTCGGTGCTCGCGACCGTGAAGCGCGACCAGCTCGCGCGCCGGGGCGAGGAGTGGGACGCGGCCGAGGAGGAGTCCTTCCGCGCGGAGATCCGCGACGGCTACGAGACCGCCGGAGACCCGTACCACGCGACGTCGCGCCTGTGGGACGACGGCATCGTCGACCCGCCCGACACCCGCCGCGTGCTCGGCCTGGCGCTGGGCGTCTGCGCCCGCACGCCGCTGCCCGGCGGTTCCCCGACCCCCGACGACGAGCCCCGCTTCGGGCTCTTCCGGATGTGAGGGCGATGGGTACCCGAGAGCTGTCGACCGTCCTCGTCGCCAACCGCGGCGAGATCGCGTGCCGCGTGATCGGCACGCTGCGCCGCCTGGGGATCCGCTCCGTGGCCGTGTACTCCGACGCCGACGCGGACGCCCGGCACGTGCGAGAGGCCGACGTCGCGGTCCGCCTCGGCCCCGCGCCGGCCGCGGAGAGCTACCTCGACGTCGAGGCGGTCGTGGCGGCGGCCGTCGCGACAGGCGCCGACGCCATCCATCCCGGCTACGGCTTCCTGTCCGAGAACCCGGCGCTCGCCCGGGCCTGCGAGCGGGCCGGCATCGTCTTCGTCGGGCCGTCGGTCGAGGCGCTGGAGACCATGGCGGACAAGGCCGCGGCCAAGCGCCTCGTCGCCTCCCACGACGTGCCCGTGCTGCCCGGCACGCTCGAGGACGGGCTCGGCGACGCGGCCCTGCTCGCGGCGTCGGAGGACGTCGGCTTCCCGCTGCTGGTCAAGCCCGTCGCGGGCGGCGGCGGCAAGGGCATGGAGGTGGTGCGCTCGGCGGACGACCTGCCCGGCGCGCTGGCCTCGGCCCGGCGCGTGGCCGCGGCGTCGTTCGGCGACGACGGGCTGCTGCTCGAGCGGCTCGTCGAGCGGCCGCGGCACATCGAGGTGCAGGTGCTGGCCGACACGCACGGCGCCGTCGTGCACCTGGGCGAGCGCGAGTGCACGCTCCAGCGCCGCCACCAGAAGGTGGTGGAGGAGGCGCCGTCGGCCGCCGTCGACGCCGCGACCCGGGCCCGGCTGGGCGAGGCCGCCCGCGCGGTCGCGCGGTCGGTCGGGTACGTCGGTGCGGGGACCGTCGAGTTCCTCGTGCCGGGTGACGACCCCGGCGCCTTCTGGTTCATCGAGATGAACACCCGGCTTCAGGTGGAGCACCCCGTGACCGAGCTGGTCACCGGGCTCGACCTCGTGGAGCAACAGCTGCGCGTCGCCGCCGGGGAGCCCCTCGGCCTCCGGCAGGACGACGTCCGCCTGGACGGCCACGCCGTCGAGGCCCGCCTGTACGCGGAGCAGCCCGCGCGCGGGTTCCTGCCCGCGGCGGGTCGGGTGCTCGTGTACGACGACGCCGGCGTCCCTGGCGGTCCGGGCGCCACGCCCCTGCGGCTGGACAGCGGTCTGCTGCCCGGCGCCGAGGTGACCGGCGACTACGACCCGATGCTCGCCAAGGCCGTCGCCTGGGCCCCCACCCGGCCCGAGGCGATCGCGCGGCTCGACGGCCTGCTGGCCGACGTCGTCGTGCTGGGCGTCGAGACCAACGCCGCCTTCCTGCGCGACCTGCTCGCCGACGACGACGTGCGGGCAGGCCGCCTCGACACGGGGCTCATCGACCGCTTCGTCGCGCGGCTGGCAGAGCCGGGCGGGGTACCGCCATGTGGCTCTGACAGCTCGGCGGGGCCGGTGGCGGCGGCGCTGCTCGCGCTCGCCACCGACGACGCCGCGCCCGCGGGTCCGTGGGCCGCGGACGGCTGGCGGCTCAACGCCGCGCCCGCGCCGCGCCGCGCGGTGCTCGTCGACGCGGCGGGGGCGGAGCACGCCGTCACCGTCACGGGGACGGCGGACGGCGCCGTCGTCGCCGTCGACGTCGACGACGGCGAGCCCTTCCGCGCCTCCCTGCGCCCCCTGGACGACCCGGCCCGCGAACGCCACCTGCTGACCGTCGACGGCACCACCCGGATCGTTGTGAGCGCGATTTCGGGGACTATGCGCAACCGAATAGTCCCCGAAATCGCGCTCACAACGGGCCCCCGGGCGGTGTGGGTGCACGTGGACGGGCGGACGGCGTCGTTCACGGTGCTCGACCGCGCCGCGCTGGCCGCACGGCGCCGGGCCGAGCGCGCGCTCGGGGACGACGGCGCGGCGGGCGGCGCGACCCGCGCACCGGTGCGCGTCGCCATGCCCGGCACGGTGTCCGCCGTCCCCGTCGCGGACGGTGACGTCGTCGCCGCCGGCCAGCCCGTCGTCGTCGTCGAGGCGATGAAGATGGAGCACCCGCTGCTCGCGCCCGTCGGCGGCGTCGTGCGCCTCGACGTGCGGCCCGGCGACCAGGTGCGCCTCGACCAGGTGGTCGCCGTCGTCGACCCGACCGCCGACCAGCCTGTCGACCCACCCGCCGACACCCCCGATGACCCCGCTCCCGCGCCGGCAGACCCCGCCGTCGCGGCAGCCCACTCCCACACCCGAGGAGCGTCATGATCAGCGAGACCCAGTCCACCGTGCTCACCGACGAGCAGCGGAAGCTCAGCCAGGTGGTGCGCGAGTTCGCGGACCAGGTGGTGGCGCCGGCTGCCTACCGGTACGACACCGAGCGGCGTCTGCCGGTCGAGATCATCCGGCAGATGGGCGAGCTGGGGTTGTTCGGCCTGCCGTTCCCGGTGGACGTCGGCGGGCAGGGCAAGGACTACGTGTCGCTGTGCCTCGCCGTCGAGGCGCTCGCGCGGGTGGACCAGTCGATCGCGGTGACGCTCGAGGCGGGCGTCGGGCTGGGCATCATGCCGATCTTCCGGCACGGCACGGACGAGCAGAAGCAGCGCTGGCTGCCCGACCTGGTGAACGGTCGCGCGCTCGCGGCCTTCGGCCTCACGGAGGCGGGGGCCGGGTCGGATGCCGGCGCCACGCGCACGACCGCGCGCCGGGACGAGAGCACCGGCGAGTGGGTGATCGACGGCTCCAAGCAGTTCATCACCAACTCCGGCACGCCGATCACCAGCGTCATCACGGTCACCGCCGTCACGGGGACGCGCACCGCCGCCGACGGCGCGACGCATCCCGAGCTGTCGTCGTTCCTCGTGCCCGCGGGCACCGCGGGCCTCACGGTGGGGCCGAGCTACGACAAGGTCGGCTGGCACACGTCGGACACGCACCCGCTCACCCTCGACGGCGTCCGCGTCCCGGCCGGGAACCTGCTCGGCGAGCAGGGCCGCGGGTACGCGAACTTCCTGCGCGCGCTCGACGAGGGCCGCATCGCCTTCGCCGCCCTCGCGACGGGCGCCGCCCAGGGCTGCCTCGAGGAGGCGCTGCGGTACGCGAAGGAGCGGGAGGTGTTCGGGCACGCGATCGGCGGCAACCAGCACATCGCGTTCACGCTGGCGCGGATGCAGGCACGCGTGCACTCGGCGCGGCTGTGCTGGCTGGACGCCGCGCTCAAGCAGGTGCACGGCAAGCCGTTCAAGGCGGAGGCGTCGGTGGCGAAGCTCGTGGGCGGCGAGGCCGCGATGGCGAACGCCCGCGACGCCGCGCAGATCTTCGGCGGCTACGGCTTCCTCAACGAGAACCCGGTGGCCCGGCACTACCGCGACTCGAAGGTGCTGGAGGTGGGCGAGGGCACCACCGAGGTGCAGCTCATGATCATCGCCCGCGACCTGGGGCTGGCGTCGTGAGCACGAGCGAGGGAGGGCGTCATGCGTGACGAGGTGCAGCGCGGGCTGTACTACGACGAGCTGGAGACCGACGTGCGGTACGTGCACCGGCCGGGTCGCACGATGACGGAGGCGGACGACGTGCTGTTCACGTCCGTCACGATGAACCCACAGGGCCTGCACCTGGACGCGGCGTGGGCGGCGACGCAGCCCTTCGGCCGCCCCCTGGTGAACTCGATGCTCACGCTGGCCACGCTGGTGGGACTGTCGGTGGCGCACCTGACGCGCGGCACGCTCGTGGCGAACCTCGGCTTCACGGAGGTGGCGTTCCCGCACCCGATGTTCCACGGCGACACCCTGTACGGGGAGACGACGGTCGTCGACCGGCGGCTGTCCCGCTCGCGCCCCGGCACGGGCATCGTGACGGTGGAGCACGTGGGCCGCAACCAGGACGGCGAGGTCGTGGCGAAGGCCGGGCGAACCATGCTCATGTGGACGCGCGAGGGCCACGAGGAGCACGAGCACAGGAACGCCAGCGAGCACGGCGGGGGCGTGCTGTGAACCCCGCCCCGTTCACCCTCGGCCCGGCGCTGCTGTTCTGCCCCGCCGACCGGCCCGACCGGTTCGCCAAGGCGCTGGACCGCGCGGACGCGGCGATCCTCGACCTGGAGGACGCCGTCGCGCCGGGGCGCAAGGCCGCGGCCCGCGCGGCGCTGGTGGACACGGTGCTGGACCCGGAACGGGTGATCGTGCGCGTCAACGCAGTCGGCACTCCCGAGCACGACGCCGACCTCGCCGCGCTGGCCCGCACGCCGTACCGCACGGTGATGCTGCCGAAGGCGGACGGCCGGTTCGTCGGCCCGTTGCTCGCGCCGGACGGCGGCCCCTACGCCGTCGTCGCGCTGTGCGAGACGGCCGCGGGCGTGCTCGCCGCGCCGGCGCTGGCCGCGCGGCCCGACGTCGTCGCGCTCGCGTGGGGCGCCGAGGACCTGGTGGCCTCCTTGCACGGCACGTCCAGCCGGTTCGCCGACGGCGGCTACCGCGACGTCGCGCGGCACGCCCGGTCCGCGGTGCTGCTCGCGGCCGGCGCGGCGGGCAAGGCCGCGATCGACGCCGTCCACCTCGAGCTCGACGACCTGGCCGGGCTGCGGGCCGAGGCGCAGGATGCCGCGGCCAGCGGGTTCGCCGCGACGATGTGCGTGCACCCCAGCCACGTCGCCGTCGTGCGCGCCGCGTTCGCGCCGTCCGAGGCCGAGGTGGAGCGGGCGCGCGAGGTGCTCGCCGCGGCGTCCGGCCGGGCGGAGGCGCTCGCGGACCTCGCGAGCGGGCGCGCCGGTGAGCATGTCGGTGAGCACGGACGGGGCGCGGCCGTCGACTCCGGCGTGCTCACCGTGGGTGGCCAGATGGTCGACGCGCCGCTGCTGCGGCACGCCGAGGCGGTGCTGCGCCGGGCGCAACAGGATGACGACGAGCCTGCCGAAGGTGCCGCCGTCGGACGTACGGTCGAGGAGAACGGGGGACGACGATGACGGTGTCGAGGACGGTGGACCGGCTGCAGCCCAGCGCCGTGGCCGCCCTGGAGGGCCTGCTGCACGACGGCATGACGATCGCCGTCGGGGGGTTCGGCCTGAGCGGCAACCCGAACGACCTCATCGAGGCCGTGCGCGACTCCGGGGTGAAGGACCTGACGGTCGTGTCCAACAACATGGGCGTGGACGGCAAGGGGCTCGGCATCCTGCTGGAGAACGGCCAGGTGCGGCGCGTGCTGTCGTCGTACGTGGGGGAGAACAAGCTGTTCGCGCAGCAGTACCTGGACGGCGCGCTCGAGGTCGAGTTCGTGCCGCAGGGCACGCTCGCCGAGCGGCTGCGCGCGGGCGGCGCGGGCATCCCCGCCTTCTACACGCCCACCGGCGTGGGCACGCCGGTGGCGGAGGGCAAGCCCGTCGACGAGATCGACGGCCGGCGGTACGTGCTGGAGCGCGCCATCGTGGCGGACCTGTCCCTGGTGCACGCGCACCGCGCGGACCGGTTCGGCAACCTCGTCTACCGGTACACCGCGCGCAACTTCAACCCGGTGATCGCGACGGCCGGGCGCGTGACGGTCGTCGAGGCGGAGGAGATCACCGACGAGCCGATCGACCCGGACGTCGTCGTGACGCCGGGCATCTACACGCACCGCCTCGTGCTGGCGCGCGAGCGGGTCAAGGACATCGAGCAGCGCACGGTGCGCCCTGCCGTCGATCACGGCACGGCGAGCGTGACGGACACGACGGCTGGGCCGATCGAGCAGGGAGGTGCGGCATGACCTGGACTCGCGACGAGATGGCCGCGGTCGCTGCGGCGGAGCTGCGCGACGGCGACTACGTCAACCTCGGCATCGGCATCCCGACGCTGGTGGCGAACCACCTGCCGCCGGGCGTCGGCATCACGCTGCAGAGCGAGAACGGGCTGCTCGGCATCGGTCCGTTCCCCGTCGAGGGCACGGAGGACGCCGACCTCATCAACGCGGGCAAGCAGACCGTCACCGCGGTGCCGGGCGCGAGCTTCTTCGACGCCGCCGACTCGTTCGCGATGATCCGCGGCGGGCACATCGACATCGCGATCCTGGGCGCGCTGCAGGTGTCCGCCACCGGCGACCTGGCGAGCTGGACCGTGCCCGGCAAGCTCGTCAAGGGCATGGGCGGCGCGATGGACCTCGTGGTCGGGGCACGGCGCATCGTCGCGCTCATGGACCACGTGGCCCGCGACGGGTCGCCCAAGCTGCGCCGGCGCTGCACCCTGCCGCTCACGGGGGAGGGCGTCGTCGACCGCATCGTCACCGACCGTGCGGTGCTGGACGTCACCGACCACGGCCTGGAGGCCGCGTTCGTGCTGCGCCGGCTCGCGCCGGGCGTCACGGTCGACGAGGTGCGCGAGGCGACGGAGGCGGACCTGGTCGTGGACCTCGAGTCCGCGCCGGTGGACCAGGCGGAGGACGACGCCGGGAGGGGCGACGGCTCCCCGGCCGTGGCGGAGGAGGGACGACGATGACGGTGATCGTGGGGTACCGGCGGACGCCGTTCGTGCGTTCGAACGGGGCGTTCGCGTCCGTGCCGGCGACGACGCTCGGCGCGCATGCCCTGGCGGCCGCGCTCGAGGCGTCGGGCGTGGAGCCGGGGGAGGTGGAGGTCGTCGTCGGCGGTCAGGTGCTGCAGGGCGGCGCGGGGCAGAACCCGGCCCGGCAGGCCGGCGTCGGCGCGGGGGTGCCGATGACGGTGCCGGCCGTGACGCTCAACGCCGTCTGCCTGTCCGGGGCCGAGGCGGTGGTGCAGGCGCACCGGCTGATCTCGGGCGGGGAGGCGAGGATCGTCGCGGTGGTCGGGATGGAGTCGATGACCCTGGCCCCGCACGCCTGGGTGGGGTCGCGGGCGGGTCAGAAGTTCGGCCCGGTCGAGCTGATCGACACGATGGCGCACGACGGGCTGACCGACGCGTTCGAGCACGACTCGATGGGGCTGAGCACCGAGCGGCACGGCGAGGCGATGGCCGCCGCGGCCTGGAACACGCGCGAGGCGCAGGATGCCCTGGCCGTCGCGTCGCACACGCGGGCGGCCAAGGCGGCGGACCTGCTCGCCGAGGAGATCGCGCCCTACGACGTCCCGGGCCGCCGTGGCACGGTGCGCGTGGAGGGCGACGACGGCGTGCGCCCGGACTCCACGCTCGACGGGCTGGCCCGCCTGCGGCCGGCGTTCCGCGAGGACGGCACGATCACGGCCGGCAACGCGTCGCAGATCTCCGACGGCGCGGCGGCCCTGGTGCTCGTGGCGGACGACGTCGCGGCGGCGCGCGGGTTGTCCGGTGTCCGCGTGCGCTCCCACGCGCTCGTCGCCGGGCCGGACGTCGGGCTGCACGCCCAGCCCGCCAACGCGATCGCGGCCGCCTGCGAGCGTGCCGGCGTCGCGCCGCGCGACCTCGGCGCCGTCGAGATCAACGAGGCGTTCGCCGCCGTCGTGCTCGCGTCGGTGGACATGCTGGGGCTGGACCCGGAGCTGGTGAACGCGCACGGCGGCGCCATCGCGCTGGGCCACCCGATCGGGGCGTCCGGCGCGCGGGTCGTGGGGCACCTCGCCCGGCGGCTGGAGCTGCTCGGGCCCGGGTCGCTGGGGGTCGCCGCGCTGTGCGGGGGAGGCGGCCAGGGGTCGGCGGTGCTGCTGGAGGCGTGACGCCGTGAGGTCGGTCGGTTGTCTCGAGATCGGTCCGGATGTGGACCGATCTCGAGACGGTTGACCGACCTCACGCTGGCGGCGGGCAGGATGGTGCGCGTGACGACGACGCGCATCCTGATCCTCGCCGGCCGCGGCCGCCACGAGGACCCCTGGCACGACCACGCGGCCACCTCCCACGCGCTGGCGCTGGTGCTCTCGGGCCTGGACCTGGCGACGGGCGCCCCCGACGTCGTCGTGCGCTCGACCTTTCCGGACAGCCTCGACGACCTGGACGACGTCGACCTGCTCGTCGTCAACGCGGGCACCCCGTGGCCGGGCCTGCGGGAGGCGGGCATCGGCCCCGACGACGCGGCCTGGGCGCCGTTCCACGCCCGCCTCGACGCCTGGGCGCGCGCGGGCGGGCGGATCCTCGCCGTGCACCAGGCAGCCAACGCGTTCGGCGACCACGCGGAGTGGGAGGAGGTGCTGGGCGGGCGCTGGGTTCCGGGGGAGTCGTACCACCCGCCCTTCGGCCCCGCGACGGTGGCGCTCGCGGCCGGGACGCACCCGATCACCGAGGGGCTCGGCGCCGTCGAGGTCGACGACGAGCGCTACTGCCGGCTGCGCGTGGCGCCGTCGTCCCAGGTGCTGGGCTGGGTGACCGACGACGACGGCGAGCGGCAGCCCGCCGTCTGGGTCGCGGACGCGCACGGCGGCCGCACCGTGTACAGCGGGCTGGGGCACGACATCCGCGCCTACGACTCCCCGTCGCACGCCGAGCTGCTGCGCCGTGCGGCCACCTGGCTGCTGGCGGGCTGACCGGTGCGGGTGCTCGCGGTCGGCGCGCTGTTCGTGGTGGTCGTCGTCGCGGCGACGTACGCGGTCGAGACGTTCGCTCCCGGCATCTCTCTGCCCGCCCGATGCGCCGTCATGGTTCCGGTCTACGTCGGGGGAGGGTGGTGCGTCCGCGCGGCGGCGGTGCGCCGTCGGCTGGAGCGGGCGCACGACCCGCAGGCCTGAGGCCCGGCGTCAGCCCTGGTTCGGCAGCGGGTGCCCCTCGGAGGCCTGCACGACGACGATCCCCTGGCCGGTGAGGCCGAGCTGGTACGCCTCGCCCGAGCCGCGGCCGATGGCGGCGCCGAGCTTGGCCGTCTTGCGCACGGTGCTGGTGAGGGTCGTGGACCAGAGCACCACGCTCTGCATGTCGACGTAGGTGGGCTCGTCGACCTCGAGCACGACGGGCGTGCCGTACGCGGTGACGGCGAGCGCGCCGGTACCCGTGAACGTGGTGTTGAAGAGCCCGCCACTGAGCACCGACGCGCCCTGCACGCGGTTGATGTCCCAGGTCAGCGTGCTCTCGAACGCGAGGATGTTGCTGCCGGAGACGGTCACGCTCTCGTTCTCCAGGTACAGCACGAACACCTCGTCCGCGTCCTGGGCGAGGAAGACGTCGCCGCTCCCGGAGACCTTCATCAGCGACATGCCCTCGCCGGTGAACGCCTTCTTGAAGAGCTTGGTCATGCCGCCTGCGCCCTCGTACGCGAAGTCGACGTCGCCCTGGTACGCGACCATGGACCCCTGCTTGGCGTAGAAGAACCCGCCGGAGCCGGCCAGGTCGACCTTGAGCATCCGCGGGTTGACGAGCTGGAAGCTGCCGGGCTCGCCCTGCGGCTCGGTGTGGTGGAAGAGGCTGCTGCGCATGGACGCCATCCTGTCGTCGCACGGGGGCGCGCACATCCGCCAGGAGGATGACGGCGGTCGGCCGGGAGGATCGTTCAGGAGGCGCCGGGGAAGCCCGCCTGCCGCCACGCCTCGTAGACGACGACCGAGGCGGCGTTGGTGAGGTTGAGCGAGCGGCGGCCGGGCAGCATGGGGATCTTCACGCGGTCGGTGACGCGCGGGTGGTCCATCGCCTCCTCGGGCAGGCCGGTCGGCTCGGGGCCGAAGAGCAGGACGTCGCCGGGGCGGTACGCGACGTCGGTGTAGGTGGTGTCGGCGTGCGCGGTGAAGGCGAAGACGCGCGCGTCGGGCAGGGCGCCGAGCGCGGCGTCGTACGTGGGGTGCACGTCCACGACGGCGAGGTCGTGGTAGTCCAGCCCGGCCCGCTTGAGCTTCGCCTCGGACAGGTCGAACCCCAGCGGTTCCACGAGGTGCAGGCGCGCCCCGGTGACGGCGGCGAGGCGGATCGCGGAGCCCGTGTTCCCCGGGATGCGCGGCTCGTAGTACACGACGTGGGCGAACGGGGACGACGGCGAGGCGGTGGGGAGCTGGTCGGGCACGAGCCCGATTCTCCCACCGTCGCCCGGGGGCCGGGCGACGCGCCGCCGTCCCGATGACGCCGCGGGCCTCACGCCGCGCACCCACACGTCCGTGTTGTTCATGCCGCAGGCGTGGACGTCGATCAGCACCTCGCCCGCCGCGGGCGCGGGCGTGGGCACGTCCTCGGTGCTGTGCCGCAGCCCCACGGGCACCGGTACGTCGGCACGGCTCGCCCTCATGGCGCAGTGCGGGGAGATCCGCGAGGGCGAGTCGCTGGAGACGGTCTCGCCGCGCGGCAGCCGGTTCGTCGGCACCGTGCTGGAGCGCACCCGCGTGGGCGACTACCCGGCGCTGCGCTCCGCGATCACGGGGGCGGCGCGCGTGATGGCGCGGTCGCAGCTCACGGTCGACCTCGACGACCCGCTGGTGGACGCCTCCGACCTGGAGCCCCTGCTCACGCCGCCCGCGTGAGCGGGTCAGGCGCCGTCCTCGGCCGCCGCGGCCACCTCGGAGCCGGGCGCGCCGCCGTACGTGCCGACCACGGTGCCGTCGACGGCGAAGTCCACCGAGCCGTCGTAGTAGTCGTCCGAGACGGAGACGTGGACCTGCGGGTCGCTGGGCTTCTCGTCGGCCCAGACCTTGCGGGACACCCACAGCATCGGGTCGTCGGCGTCGTCGATGCCGGTGAGGCGCTCCGTCTCGTCGAACAGCGGCGGCAGGTCCTCCCAGCGGATCTCCGAGGCGTCGAACAGCTGCCGGGGGACGTCCTCGGGCTCCGGCTGGATGAGCGACGCACCCTCGTGGGTCGCCTCGCCGTCGCGGTACTGCCACTCGTCGGTCGTGGTCGCGCCGGGCGAGGTGGGGGCCGTGACCTGCACCCACTGGTCGAAGACGTAGACCTCCGTGACCTCGTCGCCCGACAGCGCCAGGACGGCGTCGATCGCGGGTCGCAGGTTCCCCGGCGTGAACATCGACGTCTCCGCGGCCGCCGCGGCGTCGTGCTCGGCGCGGACGGTGTCGATCGAGCGGGTCTCCGCCAGGCGGCCCACCTCGTCCCACGCGGGGTAGAGCGCGCCCGCGAAGCCGAGCACCGCGAGCACCGGGAAGACGACGAACGGGATGCGGCGGAGGCCGCCCGTGGGACGGCCCCGACGTGGTGCGGTCCAGACGTCCGCGGTGGGCAGGTCGCGGACCCGCTGGTCGGTCTCGGCACGCCGCGCCCAGTCGGCGTCAGGAGCGTCGTCGAGCACGACCTCGGGGCGCTCGGGGTCGAGCTGCGTCACGACGACCACCGCCCCCGGCTGCATCGATGCCAGCCGGGCCAGGTTGACGACCTGCCGGATCGTGGTGCGGTACGGCCCGTGCCCCTGGCGCGGGACGACCAACAGCTCGATCTCGCACACCGGCTGGTCGTTGACGGCCGACCCGGTGGCCCTGATGTCCGTCACCCGGGCGAGCGTGGTGCGGCCCGCCGCCCTCGCGGCCGCGACCTTCTTCGGGTCGGCCAGGCCCATGCCGCCCACGACGCTGCCGATGATCGTCAGCGGCAGCCCGATGCTGGCCACGACGATCGCGACGACGAGCAGCGTGCCGTAGAGGGGGTCGCCGGTGAGCGCGTCGCCGAGGACCGACGCCGCGAGCACACCGAGGGACAGGGCGAACAGGCAGCGGATCACGACCGTATTCTGCCGTGTCGCCCCGGGCACCGACGCACCCGGCCTCCCGCCGGGCCTACGATGGGCGGCATGACGACACGCGCCTTCTGGTGGTGGCTGCCTCCGCAGCCCTGACCCGACGCGCCCACGTCCCCGTCCCGAGCTGCCCGTCGCAGCCGGGACGCCTCCGTGTCCGGACCGGTCCGGCGGGCGGCGATCCCCCTGAGGAGCCGACCCGATGACCGCACCGACCGTCCTGACGACCCCCACCCCCGCGACGACGAGCGCCGCCGTCGCGCAGGCCCGCTCCGCCGAGATCGAGGCCGAGCTGGAGCGCGACCCGGGCCGCTTCCGCGTCCTCACCGGCGACCGGCCGACGGGCGCCCTGCACCTGGGTCACCTGCTCGCCACGCTCGACAGCCGGGTGCGCCTGCAGGACGCGGGCGTCGAGGTCGTGCTCGTGGTCGCCGACTACCAGGTCATCACCGACCGGGACGACGCGGGCGACCTGCCCGCCGTCGTGCGGGAGGTGGTGCTCGACTACCTCGCCGCGGGCATCGACCCGGCGCGGTCCACGGTGTTCACGCACTCGGCCGTGCCGGCGCTGAACCAGCTGCTGCTGCCGTTCCTGTCGCTGGTGAGCGTGGCCGAGCTGGAGCGCAACCCCACGGTCAAGGCGGAGGCCGCGGACGCCGAGAAGCGGCAGGGGCGGGGCATGTCCGGGCTGCTCTTCACCTACCCGGTGCACCAGGCGGCGGACATCCTGTTCTGCCACGGCAACCTCGTGCCCGTGGGGCTGGACCAGCTGCCGCACCTGGAGACGACGCGGACGGTGGCGCGCCGCTTCAACCAGCGGTACGCGGCCGCGAACCCCTACTTCCCGGAGCCGGAGGCGCTGCTCACGCCGTCGCTCACGGTGCTCGGGAACGACGGCGCCAAGATGAGCAAGTCGCGCGGCAACGCGCTGGAGCTGCGGGCCACCGAGGACGAGACGGCGCGGTTCTTCCGCCGCGCCCGGACCGACTCCGAGCGGCGCATCGCCTACGACCCGGACGCCCGGCCGGAGGTCGCGAACCTGCTGCGCATCGGCGCGCACTTCGCGGGCACGACGCCGCACGAGCTGGCCGCGTCGGTCGGAGACGCCGGGGCGGGGCGGCTCAAGGCGGTCGTGACGGAGGCCGTCGTCGAGGGACTGCGGCCGCTGCGCGAGCGCCGGGCCGCGCTGGCGGCCGACGGCGCCGCCGTCGTGCGCGACGTCCTCGCCCGGGGCAACGCCCGGGCGAACGAGGTGGCCGACCGCACGCTCGCCGACGTCCGCGACCTCATGGGCACGGTCTACGCCTGACGGCGGACGGGGCTCGGCGCGGCACTCGGGGCTCGTATCGGCAGTTCGAACTGCCGACCCGGACCGAGACTGCCGCGCCGAGCGAAGGGGTTCGGGCCCGCCGGTGCCTCTCCGGCGGGCCCGGGTCTGTGGGTCAGGCGGTCGCGCCGAGCCGCTCGCGCAGCAGGGAGAGCTGCGCCCAGAGCTGCTCGGGCACACGGTCGCCGAACGTCTCGAAGAACTCGCCGGTCAGCGCGGTCTCGGCGAGCCACGCCTCCGCGGGGACGTCGAAGAGGGCGGCGACGTCGTCGTCGGACAGGTCGAGGCCGTCCGTGCGCAACGCGCCCTGGGCGGGCAGCAGGCCGACGGGGGAGTGCACGGCGCCGGCGTCGGTGCGCAGGCCGCGCGACCGGTCGAGCTGCGTGACGATCCACTCGACGACGCGCGAGTTCTCGCCGAACCCGGGCCACAGGAAGCCGCCGTCCTCGCCCTTGCGGAACCAGTTCACCTGGAACACCTTGGGCCGCTTGTCGGCGTCGAGGCCCTTGCCCACCGTGAGCCAGTGCGCCCAGTGGTCGGCCATGTTGTAGCCGCAGAACGGCATCATCGCGAACGGGTCACGACGCAGCTCGCCCACCGTGCCCTCGGCCGCGGCCGTGCGCTCGGAGCTGATCGTGGCGCCCATGAAGACGCCGTGGTCCCAGCTCGTGGCCTGGGTCACGAGGGGCACGTTGGTGGCGCGGCGGCCGCCGAAGACGATCGCGTCGACGGGCACGCCGGCCGGGTCCTCCCAGGTGTCCGCGATGGACGGGCACTGCGCCGCCGACACCGTGAACCGGGAGTTCGGGTGCGCGGCCGGGGTGTCCGACTCGGGCGTCCAGTCGTCGCCCCGCCAGTCGATCAGGTGCGCGGGCGGCTCGGGCGTGAGGCCCTCCCACCACACGTCGCCGTCGTCGGTCAGCGCCACGTTCGTGAAGATCGCGTCGTGCGTGAACGTCTCGACGGCGGTGGGGTTGGTCTCGACGCCGGTGCCCGGAGCGACGCCGAAGAAGCCCGCCTCCGGGTTGATGGCGCGCAGGCGGCCGTCCGGGCCGGGGCGCATCCACACGATGTCGTCGCCGAGCGTCTCGACCGTCCAGCCCGGGATGGTCGGGCGCAGCATGGCGAGGTTCGTCTTGCCGCAGGCGCTGGGGAACGCGGCGGCCAGGTGGTACCGACGCCCCTCCGGGGACGTCACGCGGATGAGGAGCATGTGCTCGGCCAGCCAGCCCTCGTCGCGCGCCATCGCCGACGCGATCCGCAGCGCGAAGCACTTCTTGCCGAGCAGCGCGTTGCCGCCGTAGCCGGAGCCGTATGACCAGATCTCGCGCGTCTCCGGGTAGTGGACGATGTACTTCGTGTCGTTGCACGGCCACGGCACGTCCTGCTCGCCGTCGGCCAGCGGGGCGCCGACGGAGTGCACGGCCGGCACCCACTGCTGACCGCCGTCGATGAGCTCCATGACGCGCGGCGAGACCCGCGTCATGACGTGCATGGACACGACGACGTACGGCGAGTCGGTGATCTCGATGCCCACCTGCGAGATCGGGCCGCCGACGGGGCCCATGGAGAACGGCACCACGTACATGGTCCGGCCGCGCATCGAGCCGGCGAAGACGCCGTCCGGCCCCGCCAGCACCTGGCGCATCTCGGCGGGCGCGCGCCAGTTGTTCGTCGGGCCGGCGTCCTCCTCGCGCTGGGAGCAGATGAAGGTGCGCGACTCGACGCGGGCGACGTCGGACGGGTTCGACCGGGCGAGGTAGGAGTTCGGCCGCTTCGTCTCGTCCAGCTTGATCAGCGTGCCGGCGTCGACCATCTGGTCGAGCAGGCGCTGCTTCTCCGCGGCCGACCCGTCGCACCACACGATCTCGTCGGGCTGCGTGAGCTCGGCGACCTGGCGCACCCATGCGCGGGCGTCCCGGGGCGTGGTCCCGGACGACGCGGCGGTGCGCGACGGCGCGGCGCCCGCCTGGTCGCGCGGCGCCGTCGTGCTGGGGGCCAGGGTGTCCGGCGCGAGCTCGGCGATCGCGAGTCGCGTGCGGCGCGGGTTCGCGGTGAAGGTCATCGGGTGCTCCGTCCGTCGAGGCCCCGGCGTGCGCTGCCGGGTGGGCTGCCTCCAGCCTCCCGCCCGGCAGAATGGACTTTCCACCGGTTCGGCTGTGAAGATTCGTCGATCTTCACGTACCGTCAAACCATGGCTGCCAAGGACGTCGCCGGGGCGGATTCCCCGGACCTCATCACCCTCGGTCGGCGCATCCGGCACGCGCGCACGTCGCGCGGGCTCACGCTCGAGGCGCTGGGGGAGCAGGTGGGCTCCGCGCCGAGCCTGCTGTCCCTCGTCGAGAACGGACGGCGCGAGCCACGGCTGTCGCTGCTGCGCGCGATCGCCGACGCCGTGGGCGTGGCCGTGCCGGACCTGCTCGCCGACGAGCCGCCGTCGCGCCGGGCGGAGCTGGAGATCGCCCTCGAGCGGGCGCAGCGCGGGCCGCTCTTCGGGGCCCTCGGGCTGCCGTCGGTCAAGCCCAGCCAGAAGCTCCCGATGCCCGTGCTGGAGCAGCTCGTCGGCCTGCACACCGAGCTGTCGCGGCGCGAGGAGGAGGCCATCGCCACGCCGGAGGAGGCGCGTCGTGCGAACACGGAGCTGCGCCACGAGCGCCAGGAGCGGGACAACTACCTGCCGCAGATCGAGGCGCTCGGCGAGGAGCTGACCCACCGCGCCGGGTACGCGGGGGCCGGCGCCCTCACGCACCGCACGGTGGCGCGCATGGCCGAGCAGCTGGGGCTGACCATCCTGCACGTGGACGACCTGCCACGGTCGGCGCGGTCGGTCACGGACCTCAAGAACGGCCGGATCTACCTGCCGCCGGCGTCCATCCCCGGCGGGCACGGGCTGCGCTCGCTCGCGCTGCAGGCCATCGCGCACCGGGTGCTGGGGCACGAGCGGCCCCGCAGCTACGCGGAGTTCCTGCGCCAGCGCGTCGAGATCACGTACTTCGCGGCGAGCTGCCTCATCCCGCAGTCGGTGGCGGTGGAGTTCCTGCAGCGGCGCAAGCGCGAGAAGGACCTGGCGGTCGAGGACTTCCGCGACGCGTTCGGCGTCACGCACGAGGCCGCCGCCATGCGCCTGACCAACCTCGCCACCGTGCACCTCGGCATCCCGCTGCACTTCCTGCGCGTGGGCGACGACGGCGCCCTGTTCCGCGGCTACGCCAACGACGGCCTGCCCCTGCCGCAGGACGTGACCGGCGCCATCGAAGGGCAGCTCGTGTGCCGGTGGTGGGCGGGCCGCGAGGCGTTCACGCGCCGCGACCGCGCCACCGAGTCGTACCAGTACACCGACACCCCGGCGGGCACGTTCTGGGACTCGGTGCAGACCGGCACCGGCGCGGACGGGCGGCAGTTCTCCATCACGGTGGGCGTGCCGTACGCGCACGCCAAGTGGTTCCGCGGCCGCGACACCCAGGTGCGGCACGCCTCGACCTGTCCCGACCCCGCGTGCTGCCAGCGTCCGCCCGCCGAGCTCGCCGAACGGTGGGACGGCGTCGCCTGGCCGAGCGCCCGCATGCACCAGCAGGTGCTCGCGGCGCTGCCGCGCGGCGCGTTCCCCGGCGTCGACGACACCGACGTCTTCGCCTTCCTCCAGCGACACGCCCCGGCCGACGACGCGTAGCGCTCAGTCCAGCCGGACCTCGCGGATGCGGCGGTCCTCGACGGCCGTGACGCGCAGGACGTGCCGGTCGTCCCTGCCGTCGTGATGGCCGTCGTGATGGTCGTCGACGACGACGCTGTCGCCCTCGTCGGCGAGGCGCCCGAGGCGGGCGAGGACGTAGCCGGCGACGGTCTCGTAGGGGCCGTCGGGCAGCTCGACGCCGGTGAGCCGGGCGAAGTCCTCGATGGTGAGGCCGGCGTCGTACGTGCCCGCCACGTGCACTGCGGCGAGCGGGTCGTGCTCGTCGCGGATGTCGCCGACGAGCTCCTCGACGAGATCCTCCATCGTGACGATGCCGTCCGTGCCGCCGTACTCGTCGACGACGAGCGCGAGGTGCGTGCGGGTGCGCTGCATCTCGGCGAGGGTCGGCAGGAGCCGACCGGTCGCGGGCAGGTCGAGCACGGGCCGCGCGACGTCGCGCACCGTGCGCCCGCGGCCCGACGGCGCCCCTGCGCCGCGGGCGAGGTCGCGCACGTGCACGAACCCGAGCACGTCGTCGACGTCCTCGCCGGTGACGGGGTACCGCGAGTAGGGCAGGTCGCGCGTGCGGTGCTCGGCCTCGGCGAGCGACAGGTCCGCCCGGAGGAAGACGACGTCGCCGCGTGGCCGCATCACCTCGCCGAGGCTGCGCTCGGAGGCCGCGAACACGTCCGAGAGGATGCGCCGCTCGTCCTCGTGCAGGCCGGGGTGGGCGGCGACGAGGTCGCGCAGCTCCTGCTCGCTGATCTCCTCCGACCGCAGGTTCGGGTCGCCGCCGAGCAGGCGCACGACGGCGTCCGTCGAACGGGACAGGAGCCAGATGACGGGCCGCATCGCCGCGGCGAAGCGGTCCAGCGGCGGGCCGACGACGAGCGCGACCTGCGCGGTGCGCTGCAGCGCGATCCGCTTGGGCACGAGCTCGCCGAGCACGAGCGACAGGTAGGCGATGACGAGGGTGAGGCCGACGAGCGCGACCGTCGCGGCGACGCCCTCCGGCAGGCCGAGGGACTCGAGCGCGGGGGCGACATCGGGCGCCAGGGTGGACGCGCCGTACGCGGCGGAGAAGAAGCCCGCCACCGTGACGCCGATCTGCACGGCGGCCAGGAAGCGGTTCGGGTCCCGAGCGATCCCGGCCACCCGGCGGCCCCGCGGGCCGCTGCGCTCGAGCTGGTCGATCTGCGTGGCCCGCAGCGAGACCAGGGCGAACTCCGTCCCGGCGAACACGCCGCCCAGGAGCACGAAGAGCAGGACGAGCGCGATGTTCCACCAGGTGTCCGCGTCCACCGGGGTCCTCTCGGTCGGTCGCCGGCCGAGGCGCCGACGGTCGCCCCGGTGTCGTCACCCGGTGAACGCGTCGCGTCGCGGCCCGGTTCCGTCCCGGACCGTCCCGTCACCGGGAGGCGCCGCGAGGGACCGGGTCAGCGGAAGCGCTGCGCCGCCAGGGGAGCCGCCTCGGCGAGGCCACGGACGGCGGGGTGTGCGTCGTCGTCGGAGCCGGTGGCCAGGACGTCGGTCAGCGGTCCGGAGGCGACGAACGTGCCGTCCGCCAGCACGTGCACGGTCGGGCACAGGCGGCCGACCAGCTCGACGTCGTGCGAGACCAGCAGCACGGCGGTGCCCTCGGCGCGGGTGGCGTCGGTGAGGCGACGCACGATCTCGCCGCGCATCGCCGGGTCGACGGCGGTGAGCGGCTCGTCGAGCAGCAGCGCCTGCGGGCGGGTGGCCAGGGCGAGCGCGAGCGCCAGGCGCTGCTTCTCCCCGCCCGAGAGGGAGTAGATCGCGCGCTTCGTGAAGTGCGGCTCGAGGGCGACGTCGTCCAGCAGGTCGGTCACGGTGCGGCCGCTCGCCCGGCCGGCCTTGCGGGCGTCGGTCAGGGCGCCGGAGACGGCGCGCTCCACGGTCCAGCGCGGGTCGACGTCGAGCCCGTTCTGCGCGACCGTGCGCACCGCCGCGCGGAACTTCTTCTTGTCCCGCCGGCCGAGCTTGGCGACCGTGCGCCCCTCGAACGTCACGTGCCCCTCGCGGATGCGCAGCTGTCCCAGCAAGGCCTGCACCAGCGTCGACTTGCCGGCGCCGGACTCGCCGACCACGCCCACCGGTTCAGCGCCGGGCAGCAGCTCCAGGTCGATCCCCTCCAGGATCGCGGGGCCGCCGTACCCGACCACGAGGCCGGACGCGCGCAGGATCGGGGCGGGGGAGGTCGAGCTCATGCTGGTGTCACCTTCGTGTGTGCGTGCGCCGGACGACGGGGCCGGCCCGCTAGTCGGACGAACGACGGTACCCCGCGGTTCCCGCCGCCCTCGGCGACCCAGGGCGGCGGGAGCGCTCACGAGCGGTGACGGCGTGGTCGCGACGGCGTCGTCACACGGTGGCGAGCGCCGCCTCGACGGGCTCCTCGGGCCCGTCGGACGGCACGGCCGGGTCCCGGCCGAGGACGGCGCACAGGGCGGTCGCGAGCCACTCCCGCGCCTCGGCGGCAGTCTCCGGCACGCTCGCCCGGCGGGCGGCGACGTGCAGGTCCGGGCGGACCAGGAGCACCCCGGAGTCCTCGATCTCCCGCAGGTCCGCCCACGTCCCGTAGGGGTCCTCGACGGCACGGCCGGGTCCGATCGCGACGGTCGTGAGGTCGAGACCGAGCTCCGCGCCGAGCTCCCGCGCCGCGTCGACCCACGCCTCGCCGCCGATCCCGGTGACGACGGCGAACCGCCCCCGCCCGACGAGGTCGAGGGTCGACGTCCTGGCGCCGTCGACGGTCACCCAGGTGTGCGGGATCCGCGCCCCGGGCCACGTGGTGGGCTGGGCGTACAGCTCGGGGTCGAGCGCGTACTCCGGCTCCGGCGTGCCGTCCGGAAGGACCGCGCCCGAGGCGTACCGGTGGTTGTGCTCCACGCCGTGCGCGTCGAACTCGTACTGCTTGGCCGCGATCGCCTCGCGCAGGGCGGTGCGCACCCGCTCGCCGTCCGGGCCGGGTGCCTTGCGGAGCTCCAGCTGGGCCTCGAGCCGTGCGGGGTCGCTGGTGTCCTCGAGCTCCAGCGCGGCCAGGATGCGGCCCGTGTCGGCGATGCTCTGGTTCGCGCGCTCCACGATCTGCCGCGCGACCGGGGCCCGCTCGGCGTCGTAGGAGTCGAGCAGTGCCGGGTCCGCCGTGCCGGCGACGACGTGGGCGAGCTTCCAGGCGAGGTTGTAGGAGTCCTGGATCGACGTGTTCGACCCCAGCCCGTTCGTCGGAGGGTGCCGGTGGACGGCGTCGCCCACGCAGAAGACGCGCCCCTTCGCCAGCGTCGTGGCGTAGTGGTGGTTCACGGTCCACGGGGACGCCGACTTCACGCGCATCTCGAAGTCGTCCGTGCCCACGAGGTTCACGGCGAGCTCGCGCACGAACTCGTCGGTGAGCTCGGGCGGCCCGGCGGCGACCTCGTAGCCCCACATGACCATCCACTCGGTCCAGGGCTTGATCATGCGCAGCACGCCCAGGCCCACGCCCTCGCGCTCCGCACCCGGCTGCAGCATCCAGTAGAGGACGGCGGGCCGGTGGGCCACGAAGCGGGAGAGGTCCGCCTCGAACACGATGCTCAGGGAGCCGCCCACGGCGCCGGGGCCCTCGTACGGCAGGTCCAGGTGCTCCGCCACGGTGCTCCGCGCGCCGTCGGCGCCGACGAGGTAGCGCGAGCGCACCCGGTACGTCGTCCCGGTGAGCCGGTCGCGGACGGTGGTGGTGACGCCGTCGGCGTCCTGCACGTGGCCGAGGTACTCGGTGTCGAAGCGCACGGTCGCGCCGCGCTCCTGCGCCGCCTGCACGAGGATCGGCTCGGTGATCGTCTGCGGGGCGTCGACCATCGGGCACGGGCTCTGCAGCTCGTACCGGGCGCGGCGCGCGGTGTCGGTGCCCCACGACGGGATGCGCCCGAGCTCTTCGCCCGCCAGGCTCGTGCAGAACGTCGTGTTGCCCATCGAGTCCCAGGGCGTCGCCTCGCGCAGCAGCGCGTCCTCGAGGCCCATGTCGCGCAGCGCCTCCATCGTGCGCTGGTTGGTGATGTGCGCGCGGGGGCTGTCGGCGAGGCGGCCGTACTTGGTCACCACCATGACGCGCGTGCCGTACGTCGCGAGGAAGAGGGCGGCCGAGGCGCCCGCCGGGCCGGTCCCGACGACGAGGACGTCGGTCTCGAGCACGGGGGAGTCGGGTGCGGGGGAGTCGTGGGTCATCGGCGATCAGCTCCTGAGGGTCGGGTCGACGCACCGCACGGTAGCGAAAACGTTCCCCCACCTGCAGCGACGTCCTGGCGGGGCGAGGGCGGACGAGGACGGCGATACTGCACGGATGGTGGACCGGGAGTCGGTGCGGAGCTGGGTCGCCGCGTACGAAGCCGCGTGGCGGGCGAGCGACGCCGACGCCGTCGCGCGCCTCTTCACGCTGGACGCGCGGTACGCGCGCTCGCCCTACGATCCCGAGGAGCTCGTGGGGCACGACGCGATCCGCGGGTTCTGGACCGTGGACGAGGACGCCGCGTTCACGATGACGGCCGAGCCGCTCGCCGTCGAGGGCGACGTCGCCGTCGTCCGGCTCGAGGTGCGCTACACCGCGCCACGGGAGCAGGAGTACCGCGACCTGTGGGTGCTGCGCTTCGCCGACGACGGCCGCGTCGCCGACTTCGAGGAGTGGGCGTACTGGCCCGGTAAGGCCTGGACGGCGTCGCCCTGAGCACCGCGACGCCGCCCGGCCGCGGGGCTACCGCCGCGCGCCGCCGCGGGCGTCCAGGCGGGCGAGAAGCGTGGCGAAGACGTCGCCCATGCGCAGGCCGTCGTGCTCGAACTCGTTGGTCACCCAGGCGCGCGCGTTGCCGACGTGGGCCGCGGTCTCCAGGGAGAGCCCGGCGTCCACGAACATGTCGTCGTGGTAGACGGCGGCCTCGAGCGGCACTCCGTTGCGGGCGAGGACGTCGAGGTCGTACAGGTCGTCCCAGCCGGTCCGGGCGGCCAGCGCCTCGGCGGCCGTTCGGAACGGGCGCAGCTCGGCGAGCTGCTCGAACATCCAGGGGTAGATCATCTCGCCGGTGAACAGCAGGGGGCGGGCGCCGACGCCGAACGACGGGTCGTCGTCGCGCACGCGCTGCGCGGCCCACGCCGTGGCGCCCGTGCCGGCCTGCCCGTAGATCGACTCGTGCAGGACGGCGTACATCGGGTTGGTGGCGAAGCCCGTGGCGGCCTCCACCTCGGCGAGGAACGTGTCGGACAGCTCGTCGGACCCCGGGTCGAACGCCTCGTCCACGATCCAGTGCACGCGCTCGAAGCCGGGGCCCATGCCGAACGCCATGCCGAGCGTCTGGAACCGCTCGACGGTGAGCAGGTCGCCGCCGGGCAGGCGCACGTCGCCGGCGGCGATCCGGTCGGCGACCCGCGCCACGCGCTCGACGTCGTCGGGGTACCGCTCCCGGTAGAGCGCGTTCTTGGCGGCCACCCGAGGCTGGGTGCGCCGGTAGACGTCCTCGGCGCTCGCGGTCAGCCCGGCCAGGCCGCCGGTGACGTACGACGCCGCCACGCCCTCGGGGGCCCGCGACAGGTACGTGAGGGTGAGGAACCCGCCGTACGACTGGCCGAGCGTGGACCAGCGGCGCCCGCCGTAGACCGTCGTCCGCACGTGCTCCGCGTCCGCGACGATCGAGTCGGCACGGAAGTGCGTCAGGTGCTCGGCCTGGGCGTCGGCGGAGCCCAGCGCGGTGAGCGCGCCCGCCCGGACCGGCGTCGAGCGCCCGGTGCCGCGCTGGTCGAGCAGCACCACGCGGAACCGCTTGAGCGCCTCGCCCACCCAGCCGTCCGGACCGGTGGGGCGCGGCCCCTTGCCGCCCGGCCCGCCCTGGAGGAAGACGAGCAGCGGCAGGTCGTCGGTGCGCCTCGTGGGGTCCACGACCTCGCGGACGAAGAGGGAGATCGTGCGCCCGTCGTCGGGGTGCGCCCAGTCCAGCGGCACCGTGAGGGTGCGGTCGGTGACGTGGACGCCGGGGATCGTGTACTCGCGCGTCGAGGTGACGGTGCCGTTGCTCACCGGCCCAGCGTAGGCCGGGTTGCATTAATGGAGTACGTGCTCCAACAATTGTTCTCGTGCCGACCGCGACCCCGACCCCGACCGAGGTGCGCCAGCCCCGCGGGGTGCCGCTGCTCGTGCTGCTCGCGACCGCCGCCCTCGGCGTCGGGCTGGGCTTCGCGCTCCCGCCGCTCGCCCGCTGGCTGCAGGGGGTCCTGGAGCGCAGCCCGCTGCCGAGCCTCGGCCCCGTCGAGCTCCTCGCGGGCCTGCCGCTCGCGTGGTCGGTGCCGATCGTCGGCGGGCTGGGCGTCGTGGGCGGCGTCCTCCTGGCGCTCAGCACGATCGGGGAGTCGCTGCGGCTGACCGTCACCGACGACCACCTGGAGCACCGCACCGACGCCCGCGAGGGCTGGGTGGAGCGGGCCGACGTGGCCGACGTCTTCCGCGACGGGCGGTACGTCGTCCTCCTCGGCCCGGCCGGCGCCCCGCGGGAACGCCTCGACGCGGACACGCTGCGCCGCGACGAGCTCCGGGCCGCCTTCGAGGCGCACGGGTGGCCGTGGCGCGACGGCGACCCGTACGAGCGCGCCTACGAGCGGTGGCTGGACGGCAGGCCCGGGTTCACGGCCGCCGAGCAGGCCCTCCTGCGCCGTCGGCTCGCCGAGCGCAAGGACCCCGCGGTGGTCGCGGAGGTCGACGAGGCGCTCGCCGGCCACGGCCTGGTCGTGCGCGTCCGCGAGGACCGGTTGCAGGTGCGGCGGCTGGGCGTCGTGCCCGCGGAGGACGTTCGTGGCGCGCAAGGTTGACCCGGAGCGTCACGAGGCGCGCCGCCTGCAGATCATCATGGCCGGCCTCACCGTGCTGGCCGAGCGCGGCTACGAGGGCGCGACGACGGCGGCGATCTGCCGCGAGGCGGGGATCGGTTCGGGCACGTTCTTCCACTACTTCGCGACCAAGACGGAGCTGGTGCTGGCGATCCTCGAGCTCGGCACCGCCGAGACGGTCGAGAAGGCGGCGGCCCTCGAGGGCCGCACCGACCCGCTCGCCGTCCTGCTCGAGCTCCTGGGTTCCTGGGCCGACGACGCCGCCGACCCGCGCATCCCCGGGTTCGTGCGCGCCGTCGCCGGCGTCATGCACCTGCCCGCCGTCGCCGACGCGCTGGCCGCGGACGACCGCGCCCAGCGCGACCTGCTCCTGCCGTGGGTCGAGCGCGGCCAGGCCGCGGGCGAGGTCCGCACCGACCTCCCGCCCGCCCGCATCGCCTCCTGGCTCGCCCTCCTCTCGGGCGGCTTCCTCGAGCGCGTCGCCACCGACCCCGACTTCACCGTCGACGCCGAGCGGAGCCTGCTCCTCGACACGGCCCGTACGTTCCTGAGGGCCGGCGCACCCGCCGCGGGTGCGACCACCGGGGGTCGCCGCTAGGCAGGAGGAGTGCCCGCCCCCCGTCGTCGTCCCGCCCTCCGTCCGGTCCGCTGACCGTGGGCGCCCTGCTCGCGCTCGCGTCGGCGCTCCTGTACGGGGTGTCGGACGTCGTGGGCGGCGTCGTGTCGCGGCGGATGTCGTTCGTCCGGGTCGCGCTCTGGGGCCAGGTCGGCGGCCTCGTCGCCACGGTCCTCGCGGCGCCCCTCGGGGGCGGGGCCGGGCCGACGTCGGCCGACCTGCTCTGGGGCGGCCTCTCCGGGGTCGGCACCGGGGTCGCGATGGTCGCGCTGTTCCGGGGGATGAGCCGGGGCGCCATGTCGCTGGTGGTGCCCGTGAGCGCGGTGGGCGGCCTCGCCCTGCCGGTCGTCGTGGCGGCGCTGGTCGTCGGGGAGCGGCCCGCGGTGTGGACGTGGGCCGGGGTGCTGCTGGCGCTGCCCGCGCTCTGGCTGGTCGCGCGGGGCGGGCCGGGGGCTCCGGCGGGGGACGCCCGCGCGGTGCGCGACGGCCTCACCGCGAGCGTCGGCATCGGCGTGCAGTACCTCGCGCTCGCCCAGGCCGGAGGAGGTTCGGGCGTCTGGCCCGTGACCGCGGGACGGGTGACGGCGGTGGCGTGCGTCGCAGCGCTCGCGCTCGTGGCGTCCCGACGCCTGCCTGCCGAACCGCGCCCCGCGCCCACTCCCGCGCAGCGCCTCGCCGCGGCATCGAGCGGCGTCCTGGCCGCCGCGGCTCTGGTCAGCTACCTGCTCGCCACCCGCACCGAGCTCGTCGCGGTGGCCGTCACCCTGTCGGCGCTCTACCCGGTGGTCCCGGTCCTGGTGGGCCTCACCCTCCTGCACGAACGGCTCGCGCGCCGCCAGGCCCTCGGCCTCGCCCTGACCCTCGCGGCCTCGGTCCTCGTCGTCGTCCCCTGACACGGCCGCCCCTGGCACGGCCTGGCGCGGACGGAGCACAGCACCAGCCACCAGCACCCATATCGTGCAGAGGACGAACGCAGAGCGGCGGGGAGGAACGTCGTGCGGGCGGTCGTAGAAGTCCCGAAGTGGAGGGCGCCCTGGCGCCCGTGAACGCGACCGCCCGCACGACGTTCCTCCCCGCCGCGGGCTCAAGAGCGACTACTGCACGTCAGCATCCACCCAGTCGAACGTCTTCGTGACCGCCTTCTTCCAGGACCGGTACAGCCGCTCGCGCTCGTCCTCGGCCATGGCGGGCGACCAGCGCTTGTCCTCGGCCCAGTTGGCGGTGACGTCCTCCTCGCCCTTCCAGAACCCGACGGCGATGCCGGCGGCGTAGGCGGCGCCGAGCGCCGTGGTCTCGGCGACCTTGGGGCGGACGACGTCGACGCCGAGCTGGTCGGCCTGGAACTGCATGAGCAGCTCGTTGGCCACCATGCCGCCGTCGACCTTGAGCTCGGTGAGGTCGACGCCGGAGTCCTTCTTCATGGCGTCGACGACCTCGCGGGTCTGGAACGCCACGGCCTCGAGCGCCGCACGGGCGATGTGGTTGCGGTTGACGTACCGGGTGAGGCCGACGAGCGCGCCGCGGGCGTCGGGGCGCCAGTACGGGGCGAACAGGCCGGAGAACGCGGGCACGAAGTAGGCGCCGCCGTTGTCCTCCACCTTGCGGGCCAGCCACTCGACGTCGGGGGCGTCCTCGAACATGCCGAGGTTGTCCCGCAGCCACTGGATGAGGGAGCCGGTGACGGCGATGGAGCCCTCGAGGGCGTACACCTGGGGGGCGTCGCCGATCTTGTAGCAGACGGTGGTGAGCAGGCCGTTCTTGCTGGGGACCTTCTCCGTGCCCGTGTTGAGGAGCATGAAGTTGCCGGTGCCATAGGTGTTCTTCGCGGTGCCGACCTCGAAGCACGCCTGGCCGAAGGTGGCGGCCTGCTGGTCGCCGAGGATGCCGGCGATCGGCACGCCGGGCACGAGGCCGCGGGGGCGGCCCTGCCCGTACACCTCGGAGGAGGAGCGGATCTCGGGCAGCATGGACAGCGGGATGCCCATGTCGGCGGCGATGTCCTCGCGCCAGCTCAGGGTGTCGAGGTCCATGAGCATGGTGCGCGACGCGTTGGTGACGTCGGTGACGTGGACGCCGCCGTCGGGCCCGCCGGTCATGTTCCACAGCACCCAGGTGTCGGTGTTGCCGAACAGGAGGTCGCCCTTCTCGGCGGCCTCGCGCGCGCCCTCGACGTTGTCGAGGATCCACTTCACCTTGGGGCCGGAGAAGTAGGTCGCCAGCGGCAGGCCGACGATCGACTTGTACTTGTCGGCGCCCTCGGAGCCGCCGAGCTCGTCGACGATCGCCTGCGTGCGGGTGTCCTGCCACACGATCGCGTTGTACACCGGCTTGCCGGTGTTCTTGTCCCACACGACGGCGGTCTCGCGCTGGTTGGTGATGCCGATGGCGGCGAGGTCGGTGTGCGCCAGGTTGGCGCGCGTGAGCGCCAGCCCGACGACCTCGCGCACGTTGTTCCAGATCTGCTCGGCGTTGTGCTCGACCCAGCCCGCCTTGGGGAAGATCTGGTCGTGCTCGAGCTGGCCGGTGGAGACGATCCGGCCGGAGTGGTCGAAGACGATGGCACGCGAGCTCGTCGTGCCCTGGTCGATGGCGAGGACGTAGTCAGCCATGGGGGTTGCCCTTCACGTCGGTGTGGGTGGTGCGGGGTGCCGGCCGGGCCGCGCGGCCCGGCCGGCGGGGTGGATCAGGAGTAGACGGAACCGAGGAGGCCGGCGAGCACGCCGCCCACGAGCGGGCCGGCGACGGGCACCCAGGAGTACGCCCAGTCGCTGGACCCCTTGCCCTTGATGGGCAGGAAGGCGTGCGCGATGCGCGGCCCGAGGTCACGCGCCGGGTTGATGGCGTACCCGGTCGGGCCACCGAGGCTGGCACCGATCGCGACCACGATGAGCGCGACGGCGAGCGGCCCGAGCCCGGACGGCGTCTTGCCCGAGACGACGACGAAGAACACGAGCACGAAGGTCGCGATGACCTCGGTGACGAAGTTCCAGCCGTAGGAGCGCAGCTCCGGACCGGTCGAGAACACCGCGAGCTTGGTGGCGCCGGGGGCCTCCTGGTCGAAGTGCTTCTTGTACACGATGAAGGCGAGCACCGCGCCGATGATGGCGCCGATCATCTCCGCCGCGAAGTAGATGAACATGTTGCTCACGGTGGGTTCGATCGTGGCGGTGACCCGCCCCTCCGGCCCGGTCAGCGTCGCGAACGGCTGCTGCGCGGAGTAGAGCCCGATCGTCACGGCCGGGTTGAGGTGCGCGCCGGACTTGTAGGCGGTGAACACACCCGCGAAGACCGCGAGGCCCCACCCGAAGTTGATCAACAGCCAACCGCCGTCGAAGCCCTTGGTTCTCGGGAGCACCACGTTGGCGACGACGCCGGCGCCCAGCAGGATCAGCGTCGCGGTCCCGAGGATCTCGGACCAGAACGCCTGCATGATCAATGAGTCCATCGTCGGATCTCTTTCTCTTGAGGGACCACGTTGTCCTCTCCGGGGTCGGAGAGAGCCCGCGACGGGCGGAGCCCTGCGGGAGTCGGCCGGTATCTCCGGCCGGGGTCGGGTCAGCCCCGCAGGGGCTGCATGGCGGCGACGTCGGTGGCGCGGAGGCGGACGGCCTCCGCGCTGGCGTCGTCGGGCTCGTTCTCCGCGGCGTCCTCGGCCTGGGCGCGGGCGGTGTAGGCGTCGATCTCGGCCTGCTTGGTCGCGTCGTCCCAGCCGAGCAGCGGTGCCGCGATGTCGGCGATCTCGGGCAGCGCCGCCAGGCCACGGTCCGCGACCTCGTACACGAGGCGGGTGCGGTGCAGCAGCAGGTCCTCGAGATGCAGCGCGCCCTCGTGGCTGACGCCGAAGTGGATCTCGGCGCGCAGGTACGCGGGGGCGTGCTCGAGCGGGCGGGCGAGCGACGGGTCCTGCTCGCACAGCTCGACGAGCTCGCGCAGCGACGAGCCGTAGCGGTGCAGCAGGTGGTCCACCATCGGCGGCTTCCACCCGTACTTCGCCGCCCAGGTGCGGGCGAGGCGACGCGTGGCCTGCAGGCCGACGGCGCCGAGCAGCGGGATCTGGTGGGTGATCGACGGCAGCGCGGCGGCGCGCTGGCCGATGGCGAAGTCCACGGCGTCCTTCGCCATCACGCGGTAGGTCGTGAGCTTGCCGCCCGCGATGACGGTGAGGCCGGGCACCGGGCTGGCGACGGTGTGCTCGCGCGACACCTTGGCCGAGCTGGTGCCCTCCTTGGTGCCGGGTTGCAGCAGCGGGCGCAGGCCGGCGTACGTGCCGATGATGTCGTCGCGGGACAGCGGGTGGGCCAGCACGGCGTTCGCGTGGTCGAGGATGTAGTCGATGTCCTGCGCGGTGGCGACCGGGTGGGTGGGGTCCTGGTTCCAGGGGGTGTCGGTCGTGCCGACCACCCAGTAGCGGGACCACGGGATGACGAACAGCACCGACTTCTCGGTCTGCAGGATCAGGCCGACGGTGCCCTTGATGCGCTCGCGCGGGACCACGATGTGCACGCCCTTGGAGGCCAGCACGCGCAGGCCGCCGGAGTCGCCGGCCAGCGCCTCCGTGTCCTCCGTCCACACACCGGTGGCGTTGATGACGTGCCGGGCGCGGACGGTGATCTCCTCGCCGCTCTCGAGGTCGGTGAGCACGGCGCCGTTGACTGCGCCGGTGGCGCCCTTGGTGAGCGCCACGACCTGGGTGCGGGACGCCGCGTGCGCGCCGTAGCTGACGGCGGTGCGCACGAGCGTGGACACCAGCCGCGCGTCGTCGACGGAGGCGTCCCAGTACTGCACGGCGCCGATGGCGGCGTCGTGCGCGAGGTCGGGGAACTTGGACTCCATGCGGCGGCGCGACAGGTGCCGGTGCAGCGGCATGGCGCGGCGCCCGGGGGCGAGGGACGCGAGGGTGTCGTAGAGCGCGATGCCGGCGCCGACGTACGCGCGCTCCCACAGCCGGTGCTCCAGCGGGTACAGGAACGGCACGGGCTTGACGAGGTGCGGGGCGATGTCCTTGAGCAGGAGGTCGCGCTCGGTGAGCGCCTCCTTCACGAGGTGGAAGTCGAGCATCTGCAGGTAGCGCAGCCCGCCGTGCACCAGCTTGCTGCTGCGGCTGGACGTGCCCGACGCCCAGTCCTGCGCCTCGACGATCGCGGTCGACAGGCCGCGGGTGGCGGCGTCGAGCGCGATGCCGGCGCCGGTGACCCCGCCGCCGACGACGAGCACGTCGAGCTCGCCGCTGGGGGTCTGTGAGCCCTTGAGCGCGGCGAGGGCCTGGGTGCGTGACTCGGCGGTGAGCCGGGTGGAGGCCATCGTGGTTCCTTCCGATCGGGACGACGCTCCCAGGGCAGCACCGCCAGCACGTCCGCGCAACCTGGGTGCACGAACGTGCACAAGGTGCATCCTGGAGGCATGGCGAGCTACCGGGAACGCGACGTGGTGATGGCCGCGACGATGTACTACCTCCAGGACATGAAGATGGAGACGATCGCGCGGCACCTGCGCACGTCCCGCTCCACCGTCTCCAGGCTGATCAAGCGCGCGCGGGAGACCGGTGTCGTCGAGATCACGCTGCGTCCCGGCCCGTCGCGGGCACCCGGCCTCGGCCAGGAGATCGCCGAACGGCACGGCATCGACGCCTACGTGGTGCCGGTGTCGGACTCCGCCACCGACGACGACCGCCTGCAGCAGGTGTCCATCACGACCGCGCGGCTCCTGGCACGGTGGTTCGACTCGGACATGGTGCTCGGCGTGGCCTGGGGCACCACCCTCGCCGCGATCACCGAGCACCTGCCCCACAAGCCCACCCGCGGGTCCGCCGTCGTGCAGCTCAACGGCGCGGCCAACACGCGGACCTCGGGCATGAGCTACGCGGGGGACCTCATCTCCGGGTTCGGCACGGCCTTCGACGCGTCCGTCCACTACTTCCCCGTGCCCGCGTTCTTCGACTTCGCCGAGACCAAGGCCGCGATGTGGCGCGAGCGCTCGGTGCGGCGCGTGCTCGACGTCCAGGCCCGCGCCGACATCGCGCTGTTCTCCGTGGGCGCCCTCACCGGGGGTGTGCCCTCGCACGTGTACTCCGCCGGCTACCTCGACCCCGACGACGTGGCCGTGCTGGACGACGAGGGCGTCGTGGGCGACGTCTGCACCGTCTTCGTCCGCGCCGACGGCACCTATCGCGACATCCCCCTCAACTCCCGTGCCACCGGCCCGGCCCCGGCCGAGCTCCGTCGCATCCCGCGACGGCTGTGCGCCGTCGCGGGCGGCAACAAGGTGGCACCCCTGCGGGCGGCGCTCGCGGCCGGCGTCGTGACCGACCTGGTGATCGACGAGGTCACGGCCGCCGCGCTCGTGGAGGAACCGTGAACGTCCGTGCACCGGGACGCCCGCGCCGGGAGGGGGACGCGCTCGTAGAGTGACGGCGTGCTACCGGAACCGCCCGGGGACCGTCGGCCCCAGGACCACGGCGCGTCGTTCGCCGTCCGTTCCGCGCTGCCGGCGGACATGCGGGCGGTGCGCCGCCTCGTGGAGCCGTACGCCGAGCGGCGGATCCTGCTGGCCAAGGAGATGGTCGGCTACTACGAGGCCGTGCAGGAGTTCCTCGTCGCCGCCGACGTCGACGGGGGCGTCGTGGGGTGCGGGGCGCTGCACGTCATGTGGGACGACCTCGCGGAGGTGCGCACCCTCGCCGCCGACCCGGCGTGGCGCGGCCGCGGCGTCGGGCACGCCATCGTCGAGGGCCTCGTCGAGCGGGCCCGACGTCTGGGGCTGCGGCGGGTGTTCTGCCTGACGTTCGAGGTCGGCTTCTTCCGCACCCACGGGTTCCGCGAGATCGACGGCACGCCCGTCGACGCCGAGGTGTACGCCGAGCTGCTGCGCTCGCACGACGACGGCGTCGCCGAGTTCCTGGACCTGGCGCGGGTGAAGCCCAACACGCTCGGCAACACCCGGATGCTGCTCGAGCTCTGATCACCGTTGTGGCGTGGGCGGGCGTCAGGCGGGCAGGTGGTAGCGCCCGGCGTCGTCCTGCTCGACGAGGCCGTCCTCGACGAGGCCGCCGAGGCAGCGGTCGACCTGGGCCTGGTCGGGGCCGGAGTCGGCCAGCAGGGCGCGCGGTACGGGCTCGACGGCGGCGCGCAGCGCGGCCATGACCCGGCCGCGCACCTGGCGGTCGGTGCCGTGCCAGGCCTGGGTGCGACGCCGGTGCGCGTGGGCGTCCGGCGGGTGGCCGGCCGCGCGCCAGGCGCACAGGTCCGCGACTGGGCAGGCGCCGCACCGCGGCGCCCGGGCGGTGCACACGACGGCGCCGAGCTCCATCGACGCGGCGGCCCAGCGGGCGGCGGGCGCGTCGTCGTCGGGCACGACGGCGGCCGCGAGGTCGCGCTCCGCGGCCGTGGGGGACGGCGCGCCGAGCGCGGTGCCACCCACGGTGCGGGCCAGGACGCGGCGCACGTTGGTGTCGACGACGACGGAGCGCCGCCCGAACGCGAACGCGCGCACCGCGGCCGCCGTGTACTCGCCGATGCCGGGCAGAGCCCGCAGCGCGTCCTCGTCGCCGGGGACCTCGCCGTCGTGCCGCTCGACGATCGCCGCCGCGCACTGCTGCAGGCGCAGCGCGCGCCGTGGGTAGCCGAGCCGGTCCCAGGCGCGCAGCACGTCGGCCGTGGGCGCGGCGGCGAGGTCGGCGGGCGTCGGCCATCGTTCCAGCCAGGCGCGCCACACCGGCTCGACCCGGACCACCGGCGTCTGCTGCAGCATCACCTCGCTGACGAGCACACCCCACGCCGTGCGGTCCGGACGCCGCCACGGCAGGTCCCGCGCGGCGTCGTCGAACCACGCGACCGTGCGCGCGACGAGCGCGTCCGCGCTGACGGGCGCGGCGGAGGACGTCGAGCGGAGCGGGGCGGGGACGACGGGCACGGCGCCATTCTCGCCCACGAGTTGTCAGGCCCAGGGCGGGGTATACCCCGCTGTGGGTCTGACAGGCCGCGCGCTCGCCGAGTTGTCAGAACCAGGGCGGTGCATACCGCGCCGTGGCTCTGACAACTCGTCGGGTGGGGGCGACGGCGGCGCGGCTCCGGTGCAGGTGGGGGAGCGCGTCGTACGGTGGCGCCGCGGCACGGATCGAGACGGAGGGATGGCCCGTGGCACGTGCGGACGACGGGCGTCGAGGTGCTGGCACCTCGCGCGGCTCCGGCGCGCGCTCCGGTGCGGGGCGGTCTGGCGGCGGGACGCGCAGGACGACCTCGGGGAGCGCCCAGGGCGCCTCGCGGGGGACGCCGAAGAGCACGTCGAAGGGCGCCCCGAAGAGCGCCGCGAAGGGCACCCCGAAGGGCACCGGTCGTGCCGCTGCGAAGGGTGCGGCGACCGGCGGTCCCGCACGGGGTGGCGCGACAGCGTCCGGCCGTTCCTCCGCGAGCAGCTCGGGCGCCAGGTCGTCCGGCACCCGCGCGTCGACCTCGCGGTCCACGAGCACCCGGTCGACGAGCGCCCGGTCCTCGACGCCGCGGTCCTCGGGCTCGCGCGCGACGTCGGCGCGGCAGTCGGGATCGCGCGCGACGTCGACGCGCACGCAGGGCGCTCGCCGCGACCGCCGGGTCGTCAGCACGTCGCAGCTGGTCGCCCCGGGTGGGTCGCGCGCCGGCTCGCGCTCGGCGTCGGCGCGCCGGACGTCGGGTTCCCGGCCGCGGAAGCCGGCGCCGCGCCGCGGCCGTCGTTCGCTGACCGTCTCGATGCTGGTCGTGGTGCTGCTGTGCGCGGTGGGTGTGGCCGGCGGCTACGGCCTGGGGCAGGTCGTCGACGGTGCGCGGAGCCTGCTCGCCGGACCGGAGAGCCTGCCCGCCGACAAGGTCGCGGCCCCCGAGCCGCTCGACGTCGGCGGGCCCGCCACCACGTGCAAGGCCGACGCCGTCGAGCTGCGGCTGTCGTCGAGCGCGACGACCGTGACCGAGGGCTCCCCGATGTCGTTCATGGTGCGCGTCACCAACGTGGGCCGCGTGCCGTGCCTCTTCGACGGCGCCGCGGCCAACCGCGCGGTGACGATCACCGACGACACCGGCAAGGAGAAGATCTGGTCCTCCGCGGACTGCACCGACGGGTCACGACCGTTGCTGCTCGGGCCCGAGGGCGTCGACGCCGGCGAGGTGCACTGGACGTCGGTCCAGGGCTGCGCGAAGAAGGCGCCGGCCGTGGGTGCGGGGACGTACCAGGCCACCGCGTCGCTGGGGGACGTCCCGGGCGCCACCAGCGAGCCGGTGACCTTCACGGTCGCGGCGAAGGCGAAGCCGAGGACCACCCCTGAGCCGGGCGCCGGCGACGACGCCACGACGTCCGACGAGGCGAAGGACGCGTCCGGCACCTCGACCGACGACGCGGCTCAGGGCGAGGCCGCGAAGGACGGCGGCTCGTCCGGTGGCGACGAGGACGGCAAGGGCGACGACACGAGCGACAGCAAGAGCGTCGACGACCGCGACGAGCAGGGCGACGACGCGAAGCGCGATGCCGCGGACCGTGCCGCCGACCGCAAGGCCACCGCGGACGAGAGAGCCACGACCGACTGACCTCCGAGACTGCCCCGGGCCGGCCAGGCGGACCCGTCAGACGTAGCGCTCGAGGATGCTGGACTCGGCGAGACGCGACAGGCCCTCGCGCACGGCGCGGGCGCGCTGCTCGCCCACGCCGTCGACCGCCATGAGGTCGTCGACGCTCGCGGCGAGCAGCTTCTGCAGGCCGCCGAAGTGCCCGACCAGGCGCTCGATGATGGCGGCGGGCAGGCGCGGCACCTTGGACAGGAGCCGGTAGCCGTGCGGCGCGACGGCGGCGTCGAGGGCCACTCCGCCGCCGGGCAGCTCCAGGACGCGTCCGATGTGCCCGAGGTCGAGCAGCTGGGCGGAGTCGAGCGCGGCGAGGTCGGCCTGCACGGCGGCGAGGGAGCGGCCGCTGCGCTCGAGCTCCACGTAGTCCCGCACGACGAAGTCGCGGTCGGCGCCGATGCCGCCGATGAGCTCGTCGAGCTGCAGGGCGAGGAGGCGGCCGTCGGCGCCGAGCTCGACGACGTAGCCGTCGATCTCCTCGGAGATGCGGCGCACCATCTCGAGGCGCTGGACGACGGAGCACACGTCGCGCACGGTGACGAGGTCCTCGATCTCCAGCGCGGACAGGGTGCCGGACACCTCGTCGAGGCGGGAGCGGTACCGCTCCAGCGTGGCGAGGGCTTGGTTGGCGCGGCCGAGGATGGTGTCCGGGTCCTCGAGCACGTGCCGGTGGGACCCGACGTAGATCGCGATGATCCGCATCGACTGGCTGACCGAGATCACGGGCAGGCCGGACTGCTTGGCCACGCGCTCCGCGGTGCGGTGGCGGGTGCCGGACTCGCTGGTCTCGATCGACGGGTCGGGCAGCAGCTGCACGGCCGCGCGACGGATGCGGGTGGCGTCGTGGTCGAGCACGCACGCGCCGTCCATCTTCGACAGCTCACGCAGGCGCGTGGCGGAGAACTGGACGTCCAGCTCGAAGCCACCGGAGCACATCTGCTCCACCGTCTTGTCGAGGCCGAGGACGATGAGCGCGCCCGTGCGGCCGCGCAGGATGCGCTCCAGGCCGTCGCGCAGCTCGGTGCCGGGGGCGACCGCCGCGAGCGTCTCCCGGAGCAGGGCATCGGAGTGCACGGAGGAGGGAGCCACGGGGGAATCCTACGACGTCAGGGGTCACTCGCCCCGGCGATCCGCCGATCGGACGCCGACCCCCGCGAGCTCGACCGCCTCGGCGAGGTGCCGGGCCTCGAGGAGCTGCATCCCGGCGGGTGCCTTGACCGACGTCCCGGCGGGGACGACGGCGCGCACGAAACCCAGGCGGGCGGCCTCGCCGACGCGACGGTCCAGGCCGGTGACGGGCCGGATGTCGCCGGCGAGCCCCACCTCGCCGACCGCGACGGTGCCGGTGGGCAGCGGCTCGCCGGTGCGGGCGGAGACGATGGCGAGGGCGGTCGCGAGGTCGGCGGCCGGCTCGGTGACGCGGGCGCCGCCGATGGTGGAGACGTAGACGTCCTGGTCGGCGAGGCGCAGGCCCGCGTGCCGGTGCAGGACGGCGAGGATCATCGCGAGGCGTGACGACTCGACGCCGCTCGTGGTGCGCCGCGGGTTGGCGAGCGGTGACGGCGCGACGAGCGACTGCAGCTCCAGGGCGAGCGGGCGGCGGCCCTCCAGCGTCACGGTGACGCACGTGCCCGGCACGCCCGCGCCGAGGTGGGAGAGGAACAGGCCGCTGGGGTCGCTGAGCCCGATGATGCCGCGCTCGGACAGCTCGAAGCAGCCCACCTCGTCGGTGGGGCCGTACCGGTTCTTCACGGCCCGTACCATGCGCAGCCGCGAGTGCCGGTCGCCCTCGAACTGGCACACGACGTCGACCAGGTGCTCCAGCGTGCGGGGGCCGGCGACCGTGCCGTCCTTGGTGACGTGCCCGACCAGCAGCACCGGCACCTGCCGCGACTTGGCGACGGCGATGAGCGACGCCGCGACCTCGCGCACCTGGCTCACGCCGCCGGGGGCGCCGTCCACCTCGGCCGACGCGATGGTCTGCACGGAGTCGACGACCAGCAGGTCGGGCTCGTTCGCCTCGATGTGGCCGAGCACGGTGCCGAGGTCGGTCTCGGCGGCGAGCAGCAGGGTGGGCGCGAGCGCGCCGACGCGCTCGGCGCGCAGCCGCACCTGCCCCGCGGACTCCTCGCCCGTCACGTAGAGCACGGTGCGCGCGTCGCGCCCGTCGGCGCCGCGCGCGTACGTGGCCGCGACATCGAGCAGCAGGGTCGACTTGCCGACGCCGGGCTCGCCGGCCAGCAGCACGACGGCGCCGGGCACGAGGCCGCCGCCGAGCACGCGGTCCAGCTCCGGCACCTGCGTGGGTGCCGCCTGGGCCGCCGCGACGTCGATCTCCGCGATCGGTCGCGCCGGCGCGCGCCCGGGGCTCGTCGCGACCGTGCGCGGGCCGGCCGACGCCGGCCCCTCGTCCGTGACCGTGCCCCACTCCTGGCACTCGCCGCAGCGGCCCACCCACTTGGGGGTGGTCCATCCGCACTCGGTGCAGCGGTAGCCGGGGCGCGACTGCTTGGCGCGGGTGCGGGACGACGTCGTGGTGCTCACGTCGACAGACGCTAGGGGGCGGCACCGACAGCCCGGCCCTCGGCGGTCCTCGCGCGTGCCGCGCGATGATGGCCGCATGGTCACCGCACCCCCGGAGGTGAGCCGGTTCCTGCGCGACGGCCGCCTGGAGACGATGCCCCGGCGCCGGGAGCACCGCCGCGCGGTGGCGCGCTGGCTCGCGCATGCCGCGCTGCCCGCGCTGCTCGACACGGTCGGCGAGCGGGAGCTCACCGACCGGCTGGCGCGGCTGGCCGACGACCCGGTCGGCGTGCGCCGGGCCCTCGTGGACCTGGGCGTCGTGCACCGTACCCGCGACGGCGCCGAGTACTGGCGCACCGAGGTCACCGAGTTCGACGACGTCGGGTCGACTGACGACGCCGGGCACGTGACGCTGCACCTCGACGGCGGCCGGGTCGACTCGATCGCCACGTTCTACGACGAGCTGAACCGCGTGTTCATGGCGGGGGAGGACTGGCGGCTCGGCCCGAGCCTCGACGCCCTGGACGACCTGCTGCACGGCGGCTTCGGCGCCGCGCACGGCGCGGGCCGGCTCACCGTCGTCTGGCACGACCACGCCCGCTCCCGCGACGCGCTGGGCTTCGCCGCGACGCGCGAGTACTACCGGGCGAAGGTCGCGGACCCGCGCTTCGACACCGCGCTGTTCCAGGGGCGGCTGGACGACCTCGAGGCGGGGCGCGGCAAGACCTACGCCGAGCTGGTGCTGGAGGTCTTCGCCGACCATCCCGACGTCGAGCTGCTGCTGCGCTGATGTCCTGGGAGGGCCTACGGTGTGCGCCATGCGCGTACCGGACGTGATCCCGATCGCCCATGAGCCCGACTATCTGACCGAGACGATCGGGCGGTACGACGGCGGTCAGTTCTTCGCGTCCATCACCTACGCCTACCCCGGCGTCTTCCGCGCTGGGGACGACCGGCAGGACCGCCAGCGGATGTTCGTGGTACTGCACCGGTTCGACGACGACGGGCACCACACGGGATCGGACGTCTGGGGTGCCGGGACTGCGCGGGACGAGGAGCGCCTGCGCGGCACGCCGGACTCGCCGCTGGCGCGGAGCGAGGCTCGCCTGGACGAGCTGCTGGACGCGCTGCCCGGCCGGCGGTTCGGCGACATCGCCATCCGTCCCTTCGAGGTGTTCGTCGATGGTGTGCGGTTCGGCCTGGTGCTCGAGACGCACGACGAGAACAACCCTGACGGCCCGCCCGACTGGGCGGAGCTGTACCCCGACCGGCTCGGCTTCGGCGAGCCCTGGGACGGGTTTCCGCAGACGTGATCGTCTCCAGCCGCGGAGACGCCGGACCGGGCGGCAACGGTGGGCCCGAGGTTTCGACACTCGGTGGCGCCACGAACTCCGGCACGTCGCTGTGCCAGTGCGGTCTTCCCCCAGGTGAGGTGGCTGAAGTGGAACTGATCTATGACCGCCTGAGCACGGAGGAACTGCGCGGGACGACACAGGCTGACTACCTGATCGCCCTTGACGCACACCTGCACGTGGTGGACGGCGGCGTGACGATCTTCGACGAGCCATTCTTTCCCGTGGTCGAACTCGCCCGAGGGCTGAAGATCTGGCTCGAGAGCCCTGGCCAGGGTGCTTTCGAACTCGATTCCATGTCCTTCGAACAGCGAGGCGCGATCGCGATCTGGAAGGTGCCCGAGGGATGGGTGCTCGGCTGGGTGCTGGAGGCGGGGGTCATGACGGCGCCCGCCGACCGGGTCGACCTCGAGGCAGGTTGTCGGCGCTTCGTCGCGAGGGTCGAGGCAGACCTCGCGGAGCTCGGACTCGATCCGCTCGTGGTGCTCAGACACTGACCAGCGCTGCTTGGACGTGTGAGGCGTGCCGTGCCACCCGAGCGGGGGCGGGCTCATCGGTGATCGACGGCCCTGGAGACCTGCGGAGCCGAGGTCCCGCCCGTACCGACCAACACGCCCTAGGCTGCCGGGTGCACCGCCGCCGACCCCCGCAGGAGGACATCGTGAGCCAGGCACGCACGGGCGGGACGGGCCGCCCGTCGCCGGAGGTGTTCCGCCGTCGGCGCATCGTGGTGGCTTCGGCCGCGGGAGCGCTGGTGCTGGTGATCGTGCTGCTGACGGCGTTCGTGTGGCCGGGCTTCGCGCGCGACGAGCCGGAGCCGCAGGCGACGGTGACCGCGCCGGTGCCGACGCCGACGATCTCGCCCAGCGGGCGGCCGGAGGACCAGACGGCCTTCGTCAAGGCCCAGCCGGACTCCGTGCTGGCGCTCGCGCTGCGCTCGGTCACCGAGGACACGTCCTGGGAGGACGACGCCGACGCGGTGGAGTCCTGGCAGCTCGTCTACGCGGACGCCGACGGCGAGGGCGCGACGACGGTCCAGGTCCACGCCGGGCAGTGGGAGGACGACGCCGCCGCGACCGGCGCGTACGACGCGCTGGTCAAGGCGGCCGGCGAGCCGACCGGCGAGGGCGAGGTCGCCGTCGACGGCCAGGCGACCGGCGCCTACGTGGTGACGCCCGGCTCGACCGAGGGCACCGCCGTGGTGACCTGGCGCAACGGCACCGCGGTGCTGCAGGCCACGGGTCCGGCGGACCTGGTCGAGGACTTCTACTCCGCCTATCCGCTGTAGTCCACGGCGGCGGTCGGGAGCGTCCGCGGCGACGTAACGTGGTGCCCGTGAGCGAGCAGACTGACGAGCAGGCCGGCACCCCCGAGAACACCCAGGTGGGCGGCGTGAAGATGGCGTTCCTCGGGACGGGGAACATGGGCGAGGCGGTGCTGGCGGGCGCGCTGTCCGCCGGGGTCGCGCCGCAGGACGTGGTGGCCACGTCCCGCCGGCCCGAGCGCGGCGCGCACCTCACGGAGCGGTTCGGCGTCCGTGCGACGACGGACAACGTCGCGGCGGTCGAGGGTGCGCACGTCGTCGTCATCGGCGTGAAGCCGAAGGACGTGGGCGCGATGCTCGACCGCGTGGCCGACGCGCTCGAGCCGGGCGCCGTCGTCGTGAGCGTGGCCGCCGGCCTCCCGCTCTCCTTCTTCGAGCAGCGGCTGCCGGCCGGCACGCCCGTCGTGCGCGCCATGCCCAACACCCCCGCGCTGGTGGGCGCGGGCGTCACCGCCGTCGTCGGCGGCAGCGCGGCCGGCGAGGACGACGTCGCGCTCGTCGAGCAGGTGCTCGCCGGCTCGGGCCACGTCTTCCGCGTGGCGGAGAAGGACATCGACGCGTTCGGCGCGCTGGCCGGCTCCGGCCCGGCGTACGTGTTCTACGTGGTCGACGCGATGGCGGAGGCGGGCGTGCTGCTCGGCCTCACGCGCGACGTCGCGCGGCGCCTCGCCGTCGAGACCGTGCTCGGCTCGGCCAAGCTGCTCGACGAGACGGGCGAGCACCCCGTGCTGCTGCGCGAGAAGGTCTCCTCGCCCGGCGGCACCACCGTCGCGGCGCTGCGCAAGCTCGACGACGGCGGCGTGCGCGCCGCGTTCCTCGACGCGCTCGAGGCGGCGCGCGACCGGTCCCGCGAGCTCGCGGCCGAGCACGCCTGAGCCGGACGGCGGTGACGCGGTGACCGGTCGCGCGGACGACGAGGCGGGTGCGGGGCGTCGCGGGCGGCGGCCCGCGGGGCAGGACACCCGCGACGTGGTGCTGGCCGGCGCGCGGGAGGAGTTCCTCGAGCGCGGCTACGAGGCGGCGTCGGTCCGCTCGGTCGCGCGCCGCGCCGGCGTGGACCCGGGCACGGTGCGGCACTGGTTCGGCGACAAGACGCAGCTGTTCACCGCCTCCCTCGGCCTGGTGGACATCGACCCCGCAGCGATCGTGCGCGCCGCGGCCGAAGGGCCCGTCGAGAGCCTGGGGGAACGGCTGGTGCGATCCGTCGTCGAGGTCTGGGACACGGACTACGGCGAGACGGTGCGGCTGGTCGTCCCCGCCGTGATGGCCGACCCCGGGCTGCGCGGGCTCCTGCCGCAGTTCCTGGGTGCCGAGCTCCTGGGGCCGATCGTGCGTCGGCTGGACGTGGACGACGCGCTCCTGCGGAGCGCGCTCGTCGCGTCGCAGATGGCGGGCGTGCTCATGACGCGCTACCTCGTCCCCCTCGCTCCGCTGGCGTCCCTCCCGCCGGAGCGGGTCGCGGCGCTCGTCGGCCCGACCGTGCAGCGCTACCTCACGGGAGACCTCGAGTCCGGCTGACGCTCACCACGGGTGGGGCATTGCGCGACGGGGCGGCGAGGAGCACAATTCCTCACATGGGGAATAATGGCGCCGCGGTGCGGGTCCGGGGGCTGCGCGTGGAGCGCGGCGGCCGGCCGATCATCGACGGCCTGGACGTGGCGGTGCCCGACGGGCAGGTGGTGGGCCTGCTCGGCCCGTCCGGGTCGGGCAAGACGACGCTGCTGCGCGCCGTCGTCGGCGTCCAGGCCCGCGTGACGGGCGAGGTGACCGTGCTCGGCGAGGCTGCCGGCTCGCCCGGCCTGCGGCGCCGGGTGGGCTACGTGACCCAGGCGGCGTCGGTGTACACGGACCTCACCGTGGTGCAGAACCTGCGCTACTTCGCCCGTCTGGCCGGCCTCCCACGCGCCGGGGCGGAGGCCGCCGTGCGGCGCGCCGTCGCCGCCGTCGACCTGGGCGGGCACGAGAAGCAGCGCGTCGGGACGCTGTCCGGGGGCGAGAGGTCGCGCGTCTCGCTCGCCGCGGCGCTGGTCGGCGACCCGGAGCTCCTGGTGCTCGACGAGCCCACCGTCGGCCTCGACCCCGTGCTGCGCCGCGACCTGTGGGCGATGTTCCGCCGGCTGGCCCGCGAGGGTCGCACGCTGCTGGTCTCCAGCCACGTCATGGACGAGGCCACCCAGTGCGACCGCCTGCTGCTGCTGCGCGACGGCGCCCTCGTCGCCGACACCACCCCGGCCGAGCTGCTCGCCACGACCGGCGCGCCCGACGCCGAGCGGGCGTTCCTCGCGCTCATCGACCAGCAGGCCTCGCCCACGACCACGGGGGAGGGCTCCCGATGACGCTCGCGCTCACCACGACCGGCCGCGTGCTGGCCCAGCTCCGGTTCGACCACCGCACCGTCGCGCTCATCCTCCTGCTGCCGTGCCTGCTGCTCGGCCTCATCGCGTGGATGTTCGACGGCACCCCGGTGCTCGACCAGTTCGGGCCGATGCTCGTGGGGCTGTTCCCGCTCATCGTGATGTTCCTGGTGACGAGCGTCGCGACGCTGCGCGAGCGGCAGTCGGGCACGCTCGAGCGGCTCATGACGACGCCGCTGCGCAAGGGCGACTTCGTGGCGGGCTACGCGCTCGCGTTCGCCGCCCTCGCGCTGCTGCAGTCGCTGGTGGTCGTGGGCTTCGCCCTCGCCGTCGGGATGGACGTGCTCGGGCCGCTGTGGCTGGTGCTCGTGGTGGGGATGCTCGACGCCGTCCTCGGCTGCTGCCTCGGCCTCGCCGCCTCCGCCCTCGCGCGCACCGAGTTCCAGGCCGTGCAGATGATGCCCGCGGTGATCTTCCCGCAGCTGATCACCTGCGGGCTGCTCATGCCGCGCGACCAGATGCCCGAGGTCCTCGAGTGGCTCTCGCGCGTCTTCCCGCTCACCTACGCCGTCGAGGCGATGCAGACCCTCGCCGCCGGCGGCGAGTGGGCGGACGTGCAGGGCGCGGTCGGCGCCATCGCGCTGTTCATCGTCGGCGCCGTCGTGCTCGGCGTCGCCACCCTGCGCCGGCGCACCGCCTGACCCGCCACGCTCGTTGGCGAAGGGGCGGTCAGCGGAAGCGCGGGTCGTTCCCGGCGCGGGTGCTGACGACGAGGCCGAGCTCGTCGGCGACGTCGTCCCAGGCGACGTACGAGAACCCGGTGGCGTCGCCGCGGCCGGGCTCGACGTCGGCGCCGGTCTCCGGCTCGTCGTGGGTGACGAGCAGGCCCTGCCGGTACGGGCCGACGGGGCGGTTCGTCACGGCGAGCCCGTCGGAGCCGTCGACGTCGTCCACGCCGTCCGTCCCCGCGACCCGGAAGGAGCCCACGGCCTTGTTGCGGCCGGTCGTGGAGTAGACGGCGTAGGTGTCGTCGCCCTGGCTGGACACGATGACGTACCCCGTGCGGCCGGGACCGTGGTAGACGTCGACGCCCTCGGCGTCGGCGGTGAGCAGGTCGCCCCCGAACGGGTTCGCGGCGGCGGCCTCCTCCTCGGTCGAGCCGTCGGCGGGGGAGCACTCCTCGGTCCCCGGGTCGTAGGCGTCCTCGACGCCGAAGTCGGTGACCGTGTCGACGAGGCGCGGTTCTCCCGACCCCAGCGGCAGCGACAGGCGCCACAGGCCCACGTCCTCCTGCGCGGCGTACAGCGTGCCCGTGCGCTGGTCGACCGACAGCCCCTCGAGCTGCGGGCCCACGCCCGGCTCCTCGCACGGCGTCCACGTGCTGCCGTCGGGCAGCTCGAACGACGCCGGCAGGTTGAGGTGGTCGACGTCCGCGTACCCGACGGTGCCGTCGGCGCCCGGCACGAGGCGGGCGGTGGCGATGCGCGTGGTGCCCTCCTGCGTCACGACGGCGTACGCGTCGTCGCCGTCCTGCCACACGGCCAGGCCGTACGCGGTCTGGTCGCTGTCGACACCCGCCCGGTCGGGCTGGAACAGGAACTCCTGCTCGGCCGCGGTGATCTCGGTCAGCGGCGCGTCGGCGTCGGCGCCGTCCGGGTCGACCGCGAAGAACCGGAGCTGGTCGTTGTACCGGTCCGAGACGACGGCCACGTCCACGGTTTCGCCGCCCACGCGCAGGCCGTAGGCGAGGTCCACGTTGTTGTACCGGCCGGCGACGCCGTCCGCCCGCGGCGCCGGGTCCGCGGCGAGCGACTGGAGCTCGCGGCCGGCCGTGTCGTACACCCGCAGGCCGCCCTCCTTGGCGGTCGCGAGGACCAGCGAGTCGCGCGAGTCGCCCGGGTGCACCCAGATCGCCGGGTCGTCGCCGGAGGCGTCGCCGCCCGCCTCGTCGTCGTAGAGGACAGGGGTCTCGACGTCGGTGGTCACGGTGGCGAGGTCGGAGACGTCGCGGCCCTGGTGGCCGAAGGCGTGGCCCTGCTGACCGGACGGGCTGGTGTGGCCCCACGCCGACGAAGCGGGGACGAGGGCGATGGCGGGCAGCAGGAGCGCCGGCAGGGCGGCGCGTCGGGTTGATCGCATGGACGGGAACTCTCGCTCGTGCGGACGACGTGTCCGTGGCCGGCCCGTGAACCGGAGACGAACTCTCGTCCGTCGCGCCGACGGGGGGACCCGGTGCGCCATCCGCCCCCTGCGCGAATGTGAAGCGCAGGCGGGCGCGTGTTTGCAGCGTAGTGCTGCGCGAATTTGTAGCGTAGAACGCCTCGAGTTTGTAGTGTTGCCTGATGGAGTACGCGACGAGGGTGGTCGACGGCGAACTCGACCGAATGCTTGCCGAGCTGCCGGCGGTGGCGATCGTCGGCCCCAAGGCAGTGGGAAAGACCGCCACGGCGCAGCGTCGAGCGACGTCCGTCGTCAACCTGTCCGACCCTGACGAGACCGATCTCGTCGGGGCGGATCTGCGCCGCGTGACGCGCCTGCCACGGCCTGTCCTGATCGATGAGTGGCAGGTGCTCCCCAGGGTGTGGGACGTCGTTCGTCGCGGAGTGGACGACGGTGCCGAACCGGGGTCGTTCCTCCTGACCGGGTCGGCGACTCCCGCCGAACAGCCGATGCACTCGGGCGCGGGGCGGATCGTGCAGCTACGAATGCGTCCGATGACCCTCGCTGAGCGTGGCGTGGCGGAACCGACGGTGTCGCTCGCCGGGCTCCTCGCTGGAGGCGGGGCGGTGGACGGAGAATCTGCCGTCGCTCTCGAAGACTACGCGGACGAGATCGTCGCGTCAGGCTTTCCCGGGTTCCGCCATCTCTCCGCACGCGGAAATCGCGACTCGCTGGACACCTATCTGCGACTCGTCGTCGAGCGCGACTTCCCGGACGCCGGGCGAGAGGTCCGCAGGCCGGGAACACTCCGAGCGTGGATGCGCGCCTACGCTGCCGCCACCTCGACCACGGCGTCGTACACCGAGATCCTCGACGCGGCGACGGCAGGCGAGCCGGACAAGCCCGCCAGGACGACGACGGCGGCCTACCGGGAGACGCTCGAACGCATCTGGCTGCTGGAAGAGGTTCCGGCCTGGGTCGGAGCGGGTAGCGTCCTGACGGCGCTGGGGCGCTCGCCGAAGCACCACCTGGCTGATCCGGCGCTCGCGGCTCGGCTGCTCGGCGTGAACGCCGCGAGCTTGCTGGACCGCCCAGATCCGGCGGGTGTCCCGGTCGCCCGTCGGGGGAGCCTGTTCGGCGCCCTGTTCGAGAGCCTGGTGACGTTGTGTGTCCGCGTCTACGCGGAGGCGGCCGGCGCCACGGTCAGCCATCTTCGAACGCATCGTGGCGAGCATGAGGTCGACCTCGTCGTCGAGCGGGACGACGGTCGCATCCTGGCCATCGAGGTCAAGCTCGGCACGGCGCCGAGTGACCGCGACGTGCGGCATCTGCGCTGGCTCGCCGAGCGGGCAGGGGCAGGTGTCGTCGACTCGGTCGTGGTCACCACGGGACGGACGGCGTACCGACGGCCGGACGGCATCGCCGTCGTGCCGCTGGCCTTGCTGGGGCCGTGAGGCGTCCTACGGCCGGGCCGAGAACCGCTCCAGCAGGTCGGCGTGGCCGGAGCAGACGAGCAGGTCGTTGGCGCTCACGCGCGTCTCGGGGGTCGCGTACTGGAACTCCACGCCGGGGGACTTCACGCCGATGACGGTGACGCCGTAGCGCTTGCGGATGTCCGACTGCGCGAGCGTGAAGCCCTGCATCTCCTTCGGCGGCCGCATCTTCACGATGGTGAAGCCGTCCTCCACCTCGATGTAGTCGAGCATCTTGCCGCTCACGAGGTGCGCCACGCGCGAGCCGGCGTCGGCCTCGGGGTACACGACGTGGTGCGCGCCGATGCGGGTGAGGATGCGGCCGTGCTCGGCGGAGATCGCCTTGGACCAGATCTGCGGGGTGCCGAGGTCCACGAGGTTGGCGGTGATGAGCACCGACGCCTCGAGCTCGGTGCCGACGCCCACCACGGCGACGCCGAAGTCCTTGGCACCGAGCTGGATCAGCGCCTCCGCCTCGGACGCGTCCGCCTCGACCAGCGGCAGCCGGCCGGACCACTGCGCCACGAGCTTCTCGTCGCGCTCGACGGCGAGCACGTCCTGGCCCAGCCGGTCCAGCGTCGTCGCGAGCGAGGAGCCGAAGCGGCCGAGGCCGATCACGAGCACGCCCGCGTCGCGCGCGGGAGCCTTCTTGTCCGCCACGGTTCTCCTCTTCAGACAGGTCGGGGTCGGTCAGGCAGATCGGTCGGGCACGCCGACCCGAGGTCACCCGATGATCGGACGTTCCTCGGGGAAGCGTACGATGCGCCGCCGGTCGCGCAGGGCGAGGGCGCCCATCAGCGAGACGACTCCGACACGCCCGACGAACATGAGTCCGCTGAGCCAGTACTTCGCCGGGTCGGGGAGATCGGCGGTGATGCCGGTGGACAGCCCGACCGTCGCGAAGGCCGAGATCACCTCGTAGAGGATCTCCGACAGGCTGAACGGGGTCATGCGCAGGAGCGCCAGGCACGAGACCAGCACCGCCGTCGCGCCCATGAACATCACGGCGATCGCGAGGCGGATCGTGTCGCGCGGGATCCGTCGCCCGAAGGCGTCGGTGTCCTTGTCGCCGCGCGCCTCGGCGAGGATCGCCAGGAGCATGACGGCGAGGGTCGTGACCTTGATGCCGCCGGCGGTCGACGCCGAGCCGCCGCCGACGAACATCAGGGCGTCGGTGACCAGCCAGGTCTCCTGGTGCATGTCGTGGACGTGCACGCTGCTGAAGCCGCCGGAGCGGGGCATGACGGCGGCGAAGATCGACGAGAGCACGCGGGTCGCGCCGTCCTGCGCACCGAACGTCGCGGGGTTCGACCACTCCAGGGCACCGATGAGGACGGCACCGCCGGCGAACAGGGCGAGGCTGGTGGTCACCGTGAGCTTGGTGTGCAGGGACAGCGACCGGATCCAGTGATGGCGGCGGCGCCGGTGCGTCATGATGTTGAGGATCACGGGGAAACCGAGCGACCCGATGAACACGCCGAGCGCGATCGGGATCAGCACGAACCAGTCGGAGGCGAACGGCAGGAGGCCGTGCTCGGTCGGCACGAACCCGGCGTTGTTGAACGAGGACACCCCGTAGAACACCGCGTGCCAGGCGGCGAGGCCGACGGAGTCGCCCAAGGCGAGGAAGCGTGGGAAGAGCAGGACCGCGATGGCCAGCTCGATCGAGGTGGCCGTGATGATGATGGTGCGCAGCAGCGCGCCCACCTCGCCCAGGCGTTCGGTCTTGGTCTCCGACGCCGTGAGCAGCTTCTGCGTCAGCCCGAGCCGCCGCGAGACCGCGAGGCCCACCAGCGACGCCAGCGTCATGACACCGAGGCCGCCGATCTTGATGCCGAGCAGGATGACGACCCGGCCGTACTCGGACCAGTAGAGGGCGGTGTCCTGCACGACGAGCCCCGTGACGCAGACCGCGGACGTCGCGGTGAACAACGCGTCGACGATCGAGGCGCCGCGGCCGGACGACGTCGCCCACGGCGGCAGGAGCAGCAGCGTGAAGAGCGTGATGACGGCCGCGAACACCGTCATCGCCAGGCGGGCCGGGTACTCGCGGGCGACCTGGTCGACCCACCCGCGCACGGCGATGGCGCGGCCGCCCCACGTCCCCGGCACCGTGCCCCCTCTCGCCCCTCAGTCGCTGGGCACAGCCTGCCACGCCGTCGGCTACCGTGACGGGATGCGCGTCGCCCGGCTGCTGTGGAGCCCCGAGCTCCTGCGTTACGACTTCGGCCCCGGGCACCCCATGGCGCCCGCCCGCCTCGATCTGACGATGCGGCTCGTGGCGGAGCTCGGGCTGCTCGACGAGCCCACCCTGGAGGTGGCCGACGTCGAGCCCGCGCCCGACGCGCTCATCGAGACGGTGCACGACGCCGCGTACGTCGCGGCGGTGCGTCGTGCGGCCGCGGACGGCACCCCGGACCCGACGCGCGGTCTCGGCACCGAGGACGACCCCGTGTTCCCGGCGATGCACGAGGCCGGGGCCCGCCTGGTCGCGGCGTCGGTGGACGCGGCGGAGTCGGTCTGGTCGGGGCGGGTGGCGCACGGCGTGAACATCGCGGGCGGCATGCACCACGCCCAGCGGGGCGCGGCGTCGGGCTTCTGCATCTACAACGACGCCGCGGCGGCGGTGCAGCGGCTGCTCGACCTCGGCGCGGAGCGGGTCGCCTACGTCGACCTGGACGCCCACCACGGCGACGGCGTCGAGGCGATCTTCTGGGACGACCCGCGCGTCCTCACCGTGTCCGTGCACCAGGACGGGCACACCCTCTTCCCGGGCAGCGGCAACGCCGGCGACACGGGCGGGACGGCGGCCCAGGGCACCGCGGTGAACGTGGCGCTGCCGCCGCGCACCGACGGGGCGCACTGGCTCCGCGCCGTGGACGCCGTCGTGCCCGCGGTGGTGCGCGAGTTCCGCCCGGAGGTGATCGTGTCGCAGCACGGCTGCGACGCGCACGGCAACGACCCGCTCACCGACCTGAACGTGGGGGTGGGCGCCCAGCGGACCGCGGCCCGGTGGGTGCACGACCTCGCGCACGAGCTCGCCGACGGCCGCTGGGTCGCCCTCGGCGGCGGCGGGTACGCGGTGGTCGACGTCGTGCCGCTGGTGTGGGCGAGCCTGGTGGCGGAGGCGGCCCACGCGCCGCTGGCGATCGGCATCGAGCTGCCCGAGTCCTGGCGGCGGGAGGTCGAGGAGCTGTCCGGGCTGGACCCGGCCGAGCGGCTCGGCAGCGGCGACGTCGAGTGGCGCCCCTGGTCGGCCGGCTACGACCCGGCCGACGACGTCGACCGCGCCGTCCTCGCCACCCGCCGGCACGTGTTCCCCACCTGGGGCCTGGACCCCTACCGCGACTGACGTCACGGCGGCGGCCGGACGGGCGCCGGTCGGGAGGGCGCCGGGCATCGGGTACCCTGGGGGACGGACTTTTCCGCGTTGGTCGGCTGCGCCTGGAGACAGGGCTCCTGGGACCAACCGTGTTCCACCGACCGACAAGCATTGTGAGGACCTCATGGGCTCCGTCATCAAGAAGCGCCGCAAGCGCATGGCGAAGAAGAAGCACCGCAAGCTGCTGCGGAAGACGCGTCACCAGCGTCGCAACAAGAAGTGACGTCGTCCGCCTGACGGCGGACAGCGTGCGCGAACGGGCCCGGCACCTCCACGGAGGTACCGGGCCCGTTCGCTGTGTCCGGCCGACGCCGTCAGCGGCCCTGGAGCCGCCGCCGGATGCTGCGCAGCACGAGCCCCGCCACCCATGCGGCGCCGGCCCACGACGCCGTCTTCATCCCGCGCCCGGCCACGCGCCGTCCGCGGCCGCGGAACTCGCGGATGGGCCAGCCGACCTCCTTGGCGTGCCGGCGCAGCCGCGCGTCGGGGTTGATCGGGCACGGGTGCCCGACGGTGCGCATCATCGGCAGGTCGTTGAGCGAGTCGCCGTACGCGTAGGAGGCGGACAGGTCGATCCCCTCGCGCTCGGCGAGCTCGCGCACGGCCGCGCCCTTCGCCTCGCCGTGCATGAGGTCGCCCACGAGGCGGCCGGTGTAGAAGCCCCCGGAGTGCTCGGCGATGGTGCCGAGGCAGCCGGTGGCGCCGAGGCGGCGTGCGATGAGCCCGCCGATCTCCACCGGCGTCGCCGTGACCAGCCACACTTCGTCGCCCGCGGCGAGGTGCTCGTCGAGCAGCCGTTTGGTGCCGGGGAAGATGCGCAGCTCGAGCACCGTGTCGTAGACGTCCTCGCCGACGGCGGTGATCTCCGCCACGGAGCGGCCGGCGATGAGCGACAGGGCGCGGCTGCGCACGGTCTCGATCTGGGTGCGGGACTCCCCGAACACGAGGTACTTCGCCTGGATCAGGGCGAACCGCAACAGGTCGCGGGTGCCGAAGAACCGGCGCTGGTACAGGGCGCGCGCGAGGTGGAAGGCGCTGGCGCCGCGGATGATCGTGTTGTCGACGTCGAAGAAGGCTGCGGCGCGCGCCGGCGGGGACGACTCGGCGGGCGACGGCATGCGGTCCACTGTATCGGCGCCGCTAGTCTTGGCAGGTGAGCATGCCGCAGGGATCCGAAGGTGAGCCCCGGGTGCTGCTGTACACGCGTGCCGGCTGCCACCTGTGCGAGGAGGCTCGGGCGGTGGTCGCGGACGTGTGCGGCGCGGCGGGGGAACCGTGGCGGGAGGTCGACATCGAGGTCGACGGCCCCGGCGGTGACCTGGTGGGCAAGTACGGGGACTACGTGCCCGTCGTCGAGGTGGACGGCGTGCAGCAGGGCTTCTGGCGGGTGGACGGCGCGCGGCTGGCGCGGCGGCTGGCCCGCTGAGCCCGGGAGAGGACGACAGGGTGATGCAGCAGTGATCGAGCTCGGTGAGGCGACGGTGCCGGCCGCGACGGTGGCGAGGCTGCCCTACTACCTGCGCGCGCTGCGCGACCTGGCGGAGGACGGCGTCACGACGACGTCGTCGTCGGAGCTGGCGGAGCGGTCCGGGGTCGGGTCGGCGCAGCTGCGCAAGGACCTGTCCTACCTCGGGTCGTTCGGCACGCGCGGCGTGGGCTACGACGTGCAGTCGCTGGCGCAGTACATCGCGACGGCGCTGGGCCTGGAGTCCGAGCACCGGCTGGCGATCGTCGGCATCGGCAACCTGGGGCACGCCCTGGCGAACTACTCGGGGTACGCCGCCCGCGGGTTCCAGGTCGTGGCCCTGCTCGACGCCGACCCCCAGGTGGTCGGCAACTCCGCGGCCGGGCTGACGATCGAGCACGTCGACGCGCTGGAGGACGTGCTCGCGCGCACCGGCGTGTCGATGGTGGTGCTGGCGACGCCGGGGCCGGTGGCGCAGGCCATCGCGGAGCGGATCGTGGCCTGCGGCGTGCGGGAGATCCTGTCCTTCGCGCCCGTGGCGCTGCAGCTGCCCGACGACGTCGTCGTGCGCTCCGTGGACGTGGCCGGCGAGCTGCAGATCCTGGCGTTCCACGCCGCGGCCCGCGCCGCGACGAACGGCACCCCCGCGAGGTAGGTAGTCCCGGAATCGTCGAGGTAGCTCGAAGGGGCGGCCCGCACAGCTGCGGACCGCCCCTTCGAGCTACCTCGGCAGTCTTCACCCTCGCCGAGGGTCAGTTCTGCTTGATCGCCGAGACGTCGAGGGCGATCTTGACCTTGTCGCCCACGAGGACGCCGCCGGTCTCGAGCGCGGCGTTCCAGGTCAGGCCGTAGTCCTTGCGCGAGATCTCGATCTCGGACTCGAAGCCGGCGCGCGGGTTGCCGAACGGGTCGGTGGCGGTGCCGGTGAACTCGGTCGGCAGCGCGACGTCGTTGGTGACGCCGTTGATCGTCAGGGCGCCGTGGATGACGTAGTCGTCGCCGTCGGTGGAGATGCTCTTGGAGGCGAAGGTCCAGACCGGCTTCTCCTCGGCGTGCCAGAAGTCGGCGCTCTTCAGGTGGCCGTCGCGGTTCTCGTCGCCGGTGTTGACCGACGCGGCGTCGAGCTCGGCGGTGACGGAGGACGACTCGAGGTCGTCGCCCACGGTGATCTCGCCGGACGAGATCGCGATCGTGCCGCGCACCTTGGCGATCCCGGCGTGGCGCACGGAGAACGAGGCGGTCGAGTGGGCGGTGTCGATGGCGTAGGTACCGGCGGTCAGGCCTGCGGGCAGCGCGGTCATGGTGTCTCCCTCGGGTTGGGTCGTGCTGACGTTCACCAAGATAGTTGATGAATCAACTATCGTCACGGGGGGTGGAACACAGCGCTCTCGTAACCTATTCCCGTGGGTGCGACGAAGGCGCGGGAGCGCGACGACGAGAGCCGGGCGGACGTGCGCTGGCTCGACGACGAGCAGCAGTGGGCGTGGCGGCGGTTCCTCGAGGGGACGTCCCGCTTCTTCGAGGCGCTCGGGGACGCCCACGACGAGGGGCTGCCCGTCACGCTCGGCGAGTACCACCTGCTGGTGCAGCTCTCCGAGGCCCCGGGCCGGACGCTGCGGATGTCCGCGCTCGCCGAGTTCCTCGCCCTGTCGCGCAGCCGCCTCACGCACACCGTCGACCGCATGGAGAAGCGCGGGCTGGTGGTCCGCACGCCCGTGCCAGGCGACCGGCGCGGGGTGAACTGCGTCATGACCGACGCCGGGTACGCGGCGCTCGTCGACGCGGCCCCCGGCCACGTCACCGCCGTCCGCCGCCTCCTGGTCGACGCGCTCACCGACGAGGAGTTCATGGTCCTGGGCCGGGCGATGGCCAAGGTGGCCGACGCGACGAAGGGGCGTCCCCGCGACGCGGAGTGAGGGCCGTCACCCCATGCTGGACGGGACCTGGGTACCCCGGAGTTCTGGGACACTGGGACCCATGGCCACCACCACCGTCCATCTCGTACGGCACGGCGAGGTCCACAACCCGGACGGCGTCCTCTACGGGCGCATCCCCGGCTACCGCCTGTCCGACCGCGGCCAGGCGATGGCGCGCCGCGTGGCGCAGCACCTGTCCGGAGCGGGCCGCGACGTCGTCGCCGTCGTCGCCTCCCCGCTGCAGCGCGCGCAGGAGACCGCGACGCCGACGGCCGAGGCCTTCGGGCTCGAGCTCGCCACCGACCACCGGCTGATCGAGGCGGGGAACCACTTCGAGGGCACGACGATCGGGAAGAACCCGGGGCAGCTCGCCCACCCGAAGTACTGGCGCTACCTGTGGAACCCGCTCCGCCCGTCGTGGGGCGAGCCGTACGCGGACCAGGTGACCCGGATGCGGGCCGCCGTCGACGACGCGCGCCGCGCCTACGAGGGCCACGAGGTCGTGCTGGTCAGCCACCAGCTCCCCGTCTGGGTCACCCGCCGGTCGTACGAGGGCGGCCCCCTGGCGCACGACCCGCGCCGCCGGCAGTGCGCGCTGGCGTCGATGACCTCGCTGCGGTTCGACGGCGAGACGTTCGTCGGCCTGCACTACACCGAGCCCGCCGCCGACCTGCTCGCCGGCGCCGACCCCGTGCCGGGGGCATGATGCGCGCCGCTCGTCCGCGCGCGCTCCGCCGCGCCTCCGCGGCCGTCGGCGCAGCCGTCTCGCTGGTCCTGCTCGCCGCGTGCGGCGCCCAGGACTCGGGCGCCGGCGACGTCGTCGGGCAGGGCTTCGTCTCCGGCGACGGCTCCGTGAAGCAGTGGGACGCCGGCGACCGCGAGGACCCGGTGACCGTCGAGGGCACGTCGTTCGAGGGCGACGAGGTCAGCACGGCCGACTGGCTGGGCGACGTCGTCGTCGTCAACACCTGGTACGCCGGGTGCGCCCCGTGCCGCGCCGAGGCGCCCGACCTCGTGGCCCTCGCCAACGACCGCGAGGCCGACGGCGTGCGGGTGCTCGGCATCAACACGGAGGACGAGGCCGGCGCCGCCACGTCGTTCCAGCGCACCTTCGACGTGCCCTACCCGTCGATCGAGGACCGCAGCGGCCAGGTCGTGGCGAAGTTGTCCGGCGTCGTGCCGCTCCAGGCCGTGCCGTCCACCGTCGTGCTCGACGCCGAGGGCCGCGTCGCGGCGCGCGTCATCGGGCAGGCGGAGGCGTCCACGCTCGACGCGATCGTCGACGAGGTGCTCGCGGAGTCCGCTACCGGGTCGGGCGACGACGCCGCGAAGGACGCGTGATGGGCGACGCCTTCGCCACCACGGTGTGGAGCGGGTCGATGCTCCTGGCGCTGCCCGTGGCGCTGATCGCCGGCCTGGTGTCCTTCGCGTCGCCGTGCGTGCTGCCGCTGGTGCCCGGCTACGTCGGGTACGTGAGCGGCATGGCCGCGGCGTCGGCGGGGACGGGGGCGAAGGGCCGGCCCGGGATCCCCCAGGACCCGGGCCGTCGACGCGTCGTCGCGGGCGTCGCGCTGTTCGTGCTCGGCTTCACCGCGGTGTTCGTGGCCTTCATGGCCGCGGCCGGCGCGCTCGGCGCCTACCTGGTGCAGTGGGAGGCCACGATCATGCGGGTGCTCGGGGTCGTCGTGATCCTCATGGGGCTCGCGTTCCTGGGCGCCGTCCCGTTCCTGCAGCGCGAGCGGCGCATGCACCTGAGCCCGCGCGCGGGCCTGTGGGGTGCGCCCCTCCTGGGCGTGGTCTTCGGCCTCGGCTGGACGCCGTGCATCGGCCCGACCCTCACCGCCGTGCAGGCGCTGTCCCTCGACCAGGCGTCGGCGGCGCGCGGCATCGTGCTGGGGATCGCGTACTGCGTCGGGCTCGGCGTGCCGTTCCTCCTGGTCGCGCTGGGGCTGCAGTCGTCGCAGCGCATGCTCGGCTTCCTGCGCCGCCACCGCCTGGCCATCCAGCGCGCCGGCGGCGCCCTGCTGGTGCTGATCGGCCTGGCGCTGGTCACCGGCCTCTGGACCTCGTGGACCAGCCAGCTCCAGGGCTGGATCAGCGGATTCGTGACGGTGGTGTGATGAGCGAGAAGGCGACCTACCGCCCCGAGGGCATCAACGACGCCTTCGTCGAGGGCCGCGCCGGTGACGCCCCCGCAGCCCCGCAGGGCGGGTCGGGCAAGCCCGCCGGCCCGAACCTCCCGACGCTGGGCTGGCGCGGCATGCTGCGCTGGACGTGGCGCCAGCTCACGAGCATGCGCGTGGCGCTCATGCTGCTCATGCTGCTCGCCGTCGCGGCCGTGCCCGGCTCGGTGCTGCCGCAGCGCGGGCAGGACGCCGCCGCGGTGCTCGAGTACCTCGGCGACCACCCCACGCTGGGGGAGTGGCTCGACCGGTTCGGGTTCTTCGAGGTCTACAGCTCGGTCTGGTTCTCGGCCATCTACATCCTGCTGTTCGTGTCCCTCGTGGGCTGCATCGTGCCGCGCACGATCGCGCACGCCCGCGCGCTGCGGAACCGGCCGCCCAGGACGCCGGTGCGGTTCGGCCGCTTCCCCGCCACGGCCCGGGCCCGCACGACGGCGTCGCCCGACGAGGTCGTCGAGGCCGTGGCCGACCACCTGCGCGGCCCCGTGCGCCGACTGCCCACCTTCCGCGTCGACGTCGGGTCGGAGGAGCCGCGCCTCGGCCGGCCCGCCACCCGCACCGTGGCCGCGGAGCGCGGCTACCTGCGCGAGACCGGCAACCTCGTGTTCCACCTCGCCCTGCTCGGCCTGCTCGTCTCCGTCGCCCTCGGCCAGCTGCTGCACTACCGCGGCCAGGCGATCGTCACGGAGGGCCGCGGCTTCGCGAACGCCGTCGTGGACTACGACACCTTCGACAAGGGCGCCTGGTTCCGGCCGGCGTCGCTGTCGCCGTTCTCGATGACGCTCGACTCGTTCGACTCCGAGTTCGCCTCCGACACCGTGGCGTTCGCGCAGGCGCGCGACTTCACCGCCCACGTGACGGTCACGGAGCCGGACGGCGGGCAGCACTCCGACCAGATCAAGGTCAACTCCCCGCTGACGGTCGACGGCGCCAAGATCTACCTGCAGGGCAACGGCTTCGCCCCGGAGATCACCGTCAAGGACGGCGCCGGCGAGATGGCGTTCTCCGGCCGCGTCCCGTTCCTGCCCGAGGACACCATGTACACGTCCCGCGGCGTCGTGAAGGTGCCCGACGTCTCCGACGGTCAGGAGCAGATCGGCCTGGTCGGCTACTTCCTGCCGACGGCGGTCGTCGAGGAGGACGGGTCGGCGCGCTCCGTCTTCCCGCAGCCGCAGAACCCGCTCATGGTGCTCGAGGTGTACCGCGGCGACCTGGGCCTGGACGACGGCGTGCCGCAGAACGTGTACCGCCTCGACACCGCGTCCCTCACGCCGTCGGTGGACGAGGACGGCGAGACGATCAAGCTGCTCGTGAAGCCGGGGGAGACGGTCGAGCTGCCCGACGGCCTCGGCACCGTCACCCTGGGCGAGGAGGTGCCCCGCTACGTGGCCCTCGACCTGCGCTACGACCCGTCGCTCGGCTGGGTGCTGACGTTCTCCCTGCTGGCCCTCGCCGGCCTCGCGGTCTCGCTGTTCACGCCGCGCCGCCGCGTGTGGGTGCGATCATGGGAGGCCACGGACGACGACGGCCGGTCGTTCACGCACGTCGAGCTCGCCGGTCTCGCCCGCGGGGACGACGCCGGCCTGCAGCGCGAGGTCGACAAGGCACTGGCAGCGGTGCCGGGGGCTGCCGACGAGACTGACGACAAGACCGACGACGACACGGTCGCCGCCGACCACCAGCGAACCGCCACGGAGGACTGACCATGCAGATCGCCGAGCTGAGCGTGCTGCTCGTGTGGGGCGCCGCCACGGCGCTCACGATCGCGCTCGTCGCGTTCGCGATCGACCTGGGCCGCCGCACGGAGGCACGGGCCGACGCGCACGCGGAGGCACGCACGCCCGTCGCGGTGGGGGCCGCGTCCGCGAGCCCGTCGACCGCGGACGCGCCGCTGTCGGGCGGGGGCGCCGTCACGCCCGTGCGCCGTCGTGCCGCCGGCATCGCGATGTCCACCACCTGGCTGGGCACCGCGATGCTCCTCGTGGCGATCGTGCTGCGCGGGCTCGCCGCGGGCCGCACGCCCTGGGCCAACATGTACGAGTTCACGCTGGTGGGGTCGTTCATGGCCCTCGCCGTCTTCCTCGGCATGAACGTGCGCAAGGACTTCAAGTTCCTCGGCGCCTTCGTCACCGGCCTGGCCGTGCTGTTCCTCGTGCTCGGTCTGAACGTCTTCTACGTGGCCGCCACCGGCGTGCAGCCGGCGCTGCAGAACTACTGGCTGGTCATCCACGTGGGCGTCGCGATCAGCGCCACCGGCATCTTCACGGTCGCGTTCGTGGCCTCGGTGCTGCAGCTCGTGCGCGACAGCCGCGACTCCGGCTCGCCGTACCTGCTGCGCCCCGGCTTCCGCTGGCTCGACCGCCTTCCCACCCCGACGTCCCTCGAGGCCCTGTCCTTCCGCCTCAACGCCGTCGGCTTCGTGCTGTGGACCTTCACCATCATCGGCGGCGCGATCTGGGCCGAGCACGCCTGGGGCCGCTACTGGGGCTGGGACCCCAAGGAGGTCTGGAGCTTCGTCATCTGGGTCGTGTACGCGGCGTACCTGCACGCCCGCACCACCCGCGGCTGGGACGACCGCCGTGCCGCCTGGTTCGTGATCGTCGGCTACCTGTGCGTGCTGTTCAACTTCACCGGCGTGAACCTGATCTTCAACGGCAAGCACTCGTACTCGGGGCTCAACACCGACACCACCGGCGGCGCCTGACGGCACCGGGGCGTTGTGGGTACGAAAGAGGGGACTATCCGCGACCGGATAGTCCCCTCTTTCGTACCCACAACGCCCCGGGTGGTCAGGGGGTGTCGCCGTTGCCCCCGCCCTCGCGCTCGCGACGGCGCTTCTCCTGCTCGAGGCGCCACAGGAACTCCGGGTCGTCGTCGGGCGCCACGGGGCCGGACGGGCGGCGCGGCCCGGACGGGCCGGGGCGGCGGGGGCGGGACGACGAGCCCCGGCCTCCGGAGGCCCGGCGCGCGGACTGCTTGACGACGATCCACGCGACGGCGCCGAAGATCGGCAGCAGCACGATGATCACCGCCCACAACCAGCGGGGCAGTCCGCCGCGCTCGTCCTCCTCGGAGCCGAACAGGTCGAGCAGGGCGTAGAGGGCGAGCCCCACCACGAGAAGGGGCAGGATCACACGCGCGAACATGCCTCCAGCCTAGTTCGGCGGCCGAGTGCTCAGGAATCGCGCCTACCCTGGTTCCGTGCCCCTCGTCATGTACACCGTCTGGCGGATCCTGCTGTTCGTCGCCGCCCTCGGCGCCGGCTACCTGCTCGGCCTGCGCAGCTGGCTCCTCGTCCTGGTCGCCGCGGTCGTGGCGTTCGCCGTCTCGTACCTCGCGCTGAGCAAGCCGCGCGACGCCGCGGCGCGCTGGCTCGCCCAGAAGGAGCAGCGGCGCAAGGACGGCGCCGACAAGCACGACGTCGACACCGACTACGAGGACTCCGTCGTGGACCGGGAGAATCCCGCCGCGGGCTGAGCCGGCGGGGGGCGAGCGTCAGAGCGCGAGGCCCAGGGCCAGCAGCACGCCGTAGGCGAGCTCGAACATCCCGGTGCCGGCGAGCACCTTCACCAGCAGCGGCCCGCGCGCGCCGGCGATCACCGGGGCGACGAGCAGCGCGGCGGGCAGCAGCAGCACCGTGACGAGCAGCGCCCACGGCGACCAGGCCGCGCACACCATGCCCAGCACCACGGGCAGCAGGATGCAGGCGGCGTACCAGCGCCGGGCGCGGTGGTCGCCGAGGCGGACGGCGAGGGTCCGCTTGCCGGCGACGACGTCGGTCGGGATGTCGCGCACGTTGTTCACCATGAGCAGCCCGCACGCGATCAGGCCGACGCCGACCGCGCCGAGCACGGACGGCCACGTGAGGGTGTCCGCCTGGGTGTAGGTGGTGCCGAGCGTCGCGACCAGGCCGAAGAACACGAAGACGCCGACCTCGCCGAGCCCCGCGTAGCCGTACGGGTGCTTGCCGCCGGTGTAGTACCAGGCGGCCAGCACGCACAGCACGCCCACCGCGAGCAGCCACCAGTGCCCGCTGACGGCGCACAGCGCGAGGCCGAGCACCCCGGCGACGCCGAACGACGCGAACGCGGCCCCCTTGACGTGGCGGGGCGGCACGATGCCGGACGCGGTGAGCCGCAGCGGGCCGACGCGGTCCACGTCGGTGCCGCGGACGCCGTCGGAGTAGTCGTTGGCGTAGTTGACGCCCACCTGCAGGGCGAGCGCGACGCCGAGCGCGAGGACCGCGGGCAGCCACGCGAACGCGCCGACGTCCGCCGCGGCGCCCGACCCGATCAGCACCGGGGCGGCCGCCGCCGGCAGGGTGCGGGGGCGTGCTCCGGCGATCCACTCGCTCGTCGTGGCCATGGTTCTCCGTCCGTCGTGCGGCGCCGGGGCGTCGCGTGCGCGAGCAGGTCAGGCGTGCGCCTCGTGCTCGCGGACGAGGGCGACGACGCCGCTGCGGTCCACCTTGCCGGGGCCGCGCAGCGGGAGCGCGGCCGCGGCGTACACGCGGCGGGGCGCGGACGGCGCACCCAGCCTAGTCGCCGCCGCGGACCGGACCGCCGCCAGCGCGGCGTCGTCGACGGGCGCGAGCGACGGCCCCCCGCTCGAGGCGGCCGGGAGCGCGACGACGGCGACGAGCGCCTGCCCCCACTCGGCGTCGGGCACACCGACGACGCACGCCTCGCCGCCGAGCAGCTCGCCGACCAGCGCCTCGACGGGGGCGGGGGCGACGTTCACCCCGCCCGTGACGACAACGTCGTCCGCCCGGCCCAGCACCTGGAGCGTGCCGTCAGGGGCGAGCCGGCCGAGGTCGGACGTGCGGAACCAGCGCGACCCGTCGGCGCCGGTGCGGAACGCCGCGGCCGTGGCGTCGTCGTCGCCCAGGTATCCCGCCGCGAGCGTGGGTCCGCCCAGCTCGACGACCCCCACCTCCCCGGACCTGTCGGGACCAGCGTCCGGTATGCCCTGCGGAGGCCCTGACAACTCGGGGGGGACGAGGCGGACCCGGACGTCGCGCAGGGGCGCGCCGTCGTACACGCAGCCGCCGGCGGTCTCGGACATGCCGTAGGTGGTCACCACGCGCACCCCGGCCTCCCGGGCGCGGGCGAGCAGCGCGGGCGGGGAGGCCGCCCCGCCCAGCAGCACCGCCGCGGAGCGGGCCAGCGCCGTCAGCCCGCGGGGGGCGCCGTCCTGGGCGGCGGCGAGCAGCCGGTGCACCTGGGTGGGCACCAGCGACACGTACACCGGGTCGTCGCCGGCGGCGTCGAGGGTCGGCTCGAGCAGGTCGGCCAGGCCGTCGGGCGTGAACCGCGCGTCCGGGGCGGCGGCGGTGAGCGGCGTCCCGGCCAGCACCGAGCGCACCACCACCTGCAGGCCCGCGACATGCGTGGGCGGCAGCGTCAGCACCCACCGGCCGGGCCCGCCCAGGCGCTCGTGCGTGGCCGACGCCGACGCGCCCAGGGCGGCGGCAGTCAGCGCGACCTCGCGCGGCGTCCCCGTCGAGCCGGACGTGCGTACCACCAGCGCCGTGCCCGGCGGCACGGGGGACTCCGTCGTGCGGGCCAGCGGGACGACGGCGGGACCGCCGTCGAGCGCGGCGCGCACGGCGTCGCGGAGCACGCCGACGGACGGGGGGAGCGAGGGACGGGGCACCGCACCAGCGTAGGTCCCGGTCGGTGCGGGCCCCCGCCCGGGCCGACGCGGGCCTGCCGTAGGGTGGCACGGTCCCGGCCCGGGTGCGGGCCGCACGTACGTCGAGGAGGACGCCGAGGATGCCCACGAAGCACGGACGCGCGCCCCGCGGCGCCCGGAGCGGAGCCGTCGGCGCGCTCGTCGCGCTCGCCCTGCTGACCACGGCGGCCTGCGGCGTCGGCGAGCCCACGGCGCCGCCCACCGTGACGGCCGCCCCGGACGTCGCCGTGCCGAAGGCGGCACCCCCCGAGCCCGTGAAGCCGAAACCCGAGCCGAAGCCCGCCGTCTGGCCGCTCACCGGGCAGCGCACCGGGACGACGAAGGTGCCGGCGCGTGCCGCCGTCGCCGTCAAGGTCGAGAACTCCGTCGCCGCCCGGCCGCAGCGGGGGCTGCAGTCCGCCGACATCGTCTGGGAGCAGGTGGTGGAGGGCGGGATCAGCCGCTACGTCGCCGTCTACCACTCGGCGCTGCCCAGCACCGTCGGGCCCGTGCGGTCCGTGCGCCCCATGGACCCCGCCATCGTCGCCCCGATGCACGGCATCCTCGCGTACTCCGGCGGGCAGCCGCCCTTCATCAGGGCCGTCGGGAAGGCGGGGGTGCAGTCCGTGACCATGGACAGCGGCGACCCCGGCTTCTGGCGCAGCGGCAACCGGCTCGCGCCGCACAACGTGTACGGCTCGGTCAAGAAGTTCGCCAAGCAGGCGAACGGGAGCCGCGCCGAGCCCCCGGCCGCGCAGTTCTCGTACGCCGCGAAGCGAGGGCAGGGGTCAGCCGCGAAGAACGACCGCAAGGGGCGTGTCGCCGACGTCCGCCTCTCGCCGGCGCAGCGCACCGTGTGGCGGTGGAAGGGCGACACGAAGCGGTACGCGCGCTACGACGGGTCGACGCCGTCGATGTCGTCGGGGAAGCAGCTCGAGGCCCGGAACGTGCTGGTCCTGTCCGTGAAGCTGAAGAACACGAAGTACCGCGACCCGAGCGGCGCCCCCGTGCCCGAGACGCAGATGGTGGGCAGCGGCAAGGGCGTGCTCCTCACCCGTGGCAAGGCGCTCAACGTGACCTGGAAGAAGAAGGGCACGCGCTCGCGGCTCGTCCTCACGACGCCGGGCGGCAAGCCGGCGCTGCTCGACCCGGGGAACCTGTGGATCGAGCTCGTGCCGCGCGGCAGCGGGTCGTGGAAGGTGAGCTGACCGTGAGTCGACCCCGGTTCGGGGCTCTCGCGGCCTACGGTGAGCTGTGATCGCGCGCACACCCGCCCCCGGAGGCCACCGCATGACCGCCACGTCCCGCCCGTCCCGCGCCCGCGCCGTCACCGTCCTCGCGACGGCCGCCCTCCTCGCGCTCGGGGCGTGCTCGTCCGGCGGCTCGCCCGCGCCGACGGCCTCGCCCGACACGGCCGCCGAGAAGGGCGCGCCCCCGTCGCCCACCATGCCGTCCGCCTGGCCGCTCACCGGCGTCCGGTCCGACGACGTGGCCGCCCGGCCGGCGCTCGCGGTGAAGATCGAGAACGCGCCCGAGGCGCGGCCCCAGACCGGCCTCGAGGACGCCGACCAGGTGTGGGAGGAGGTCGTCGAGGGCGGCATCACGCGGTTCGTGGCGGTCTACCACTCGCGGGTCCCGAAGACCGTGGAACCCGTGCGGTCGGTGCGGCCCATGGACCCGGACGTCGTCGCCCCGCTCGGCGGCATCCTCGCGTACTCGGGCGGGCAGAAGCCGTTCATCGACGCCGTGGAGAAGTCCGGCACCCAGTCGGTGATCATGGACCGCGGCGACGCGGGCTTCAGCCGCGACCCGCAGCGCGCCGCGCCGCACAACGTCGTCGGCGACCCGAAGGCGTTCCTCGACCAGGCCGACGACGACCGCGCGGTGCCGCCGCCCGCGCAGTTCCGCTACTCGGGTGGGGCGGGCGAGGGCACGGCGGGAGCGGACGGGAAGAAGGCGGGCACGCTCGACGTCACCCTCAGCCCGGCGCAGCGCAGCGTGTGGGACTGGTCCGGCAAGCGGGAGCAGTGGCTGCGGAGCGAGGGGTCCCGCGAGTCGGTCTCGTCGTCGGGGGAGCGGCACGCCGCCACGAACGTGCTCGCGCTGTCCGTCGACGTGGTGGACACGAAGTACAAGGACCCGGCCGGGGCACCGGTGCCCAAGGCCGAGCTGGTCGGCAAGGGCAAGGGGGTGCTCGCGTCCGCGGGGAAGACCGTGTCGGTGCAGTGGTCGAAGAAGGACCAGGCGTCCCCGATCGAGCTGACCCGGGACGGCGAGCCGGTCGAGCTCGACCCCGGCAGCACCTGGATCGAGCTCGTCCCGCAGGACGGCGGGAGCTGGAAGACCTCCTGACGCCCCGGCCCCCGGCAGGCGGCGCCGCGCTCAGGCCCCGCCGAGCCCGGTGACGGACTCCCCGACCGCCACGGGGTTGCCGCCGGCCGAGAACAGCCCCCAGATCACCCCGGTGCCGCTGCGCTCCCACACCGTGCTGCCGTCCCGCAGGTCGAGCGCGACGAGGCGGTGCGGGGAGTCCTCGCCGTCGCCCCACGACGCCGGCGAGACCACGAGCAGCAGCCGCGTGCCGTCCGTCACGGCGCCCGCGATCACCTCGCCGCCCTCGAGGTCGTGCTCGAGCAGGTCCGGCACCCGCCACCGCTGCTCGCCGGTGCGGGCGTCGAGCGCCGTGAGCGACGAGTCGTCCGCGAGCACCACGGTGCCCCCGACCCGGGCGAGCGGCGTCGTGAGGGGGTCGACGGTCACCGACCAGGCGGGCTCCCCGTCCTCGCCGAGGGCGGCGAGCGACGGGGCGCTGCCGTCGGAGCCGAGGAGGACGAGCCGCGCGCCGTCGGGCTCGGTGTCGACGGGCGGGGCGAGCACGAGGCCGTCGATCGTCTCGAGCCGTCCGCCGTGCGCGTCGAGGACCTCGCTGGTCTCGCCCTGCAGCAGGAACGCCCCGCCGGGCAGCGGCACCGCGGCGCGGCCGTCGCCCACGTCGAACGCCTCGCCCGTCGGCGTGACCGCCCGGGTGGCGCTGCACAGCCCGAGCGTCGTCGCCGACGGCGTGGCGTCGATCCAGGGCTGCGGGGCGACGCTCCGGCCGCCCTGGCCGTCCTCCATGACGCCGCAGGACTCGAGTGCCTCCGCGGTGAGGGGGATCGTCACCTCGGCGCGTTCCTCGCCGGTCACGGCGTCGACGAGGTGCAGCGTCGGGTCGTGCCAGCCCGCGTCGCGCAGGGTGCGCAGCAGGCTCGCGGCGTCCTCGTCCTCGTGCCACGGGACCTCGGTCACCGAGGCGATCTCGTCGAGCACCGCGACCGTCCCGTCGGCGGCCGGGACCACCTGGGACCAGGTCGTCCCGCTGGCGGTCGGAGGCACCTGGGACCAGGAGAAGGAGCTGGGATAGTCGTCGCCGGGCGCGTCGACCGGCTCCAGGAGATCGAGCTCTCGTTCGCTCACCACCGTGCCGTCCGCGTCGAGCACCGTGACGCGGGACGAGTCCTCGACGCAGACCACGGTGTCGACCGGGGCGCTCCAGTCGACCGCGGTCCAGGGGGTGGGCCCGCACATCGCGCCGTCGCCAGAGGGGTGCTCCCACTCGGCGTCGCCGGTCGCCGCGTCGACGGCCCGGACGCCGCGGGCGTCGGTGACGGCGAGCGCCCCGCCCGGCAGCACCGCGGCGAGATTCGCGTCACTGGCCAGGGACCAGGCGACGCCGAGAGGCTCGGACAAGTCGTCGACGACCCCGGGCAGGCCGCGGATCGCGTCGGCGCGCAGGCGCTGGGCGCGGGCGTCCAGCAGGCCCGGGGCGACGGTGGCCGTGGCGGCGGCGAGCACGACGACGGCGGTGCCGGCCGCGACGGCGGTGCGGCCCCGGCGGGACAGCGCGCGCCAGCGGGCGAGGGCACGGTCGCGCAGGGCGGCGACACGCTCGCGGCGGTCGTCGGGAGGGCCGGTCGGGGCGGCGTCGGGCGCATCCTCGCGTTCGTCGTCCGGCACGAGCTCGAAGGTGGTCATCGGCTCGGGGCGACGGAACCTCGGCGGCATGTCGGGAGGCTACCGGCCCGCCGCACGCCCCGGACGGCTCGTCCGCCGCGGCGGACGAGCGAGATCCCGGGAGGCTGGGTGCCCGGGTGTCAGCCCAGGCCGCGCACGGCGCCGGCGAACGTCACCACGTGGCCCCCGATCGCCAGGAGCCCCTCGAGGTAGCCGTCCTGCTTCAGCTCCCACAGCGTGGTGCCGTCGCGCACGTCGACGGTGACCAGGCGGTGCCGGTCGCCGCCGCCGTACCCGCTGATCCCGAGGAGCAGGCGGGTGCCGTCGGTGACCGCCCCGGCGACCCACTCTCCCGAGCCGTCGTCGGACCTCCGGAGCAGGTCGTCGCGGTCCCAGACCTCGTCGCCGGTCGCCGCGTCGAGACCGACGAGCCCGGACCCGTCCTGCACGACGACGACGCCGTCCACCCGCGCGAGCACCCCGCCGAGGTCGTCCGGCACGACGCTCCACCACCGCTCGCCGCCGTCCGGACCGACCGACGTGAGCCGCAGCGGCCCCGTCGCGTCGTCGCCCACCCCGGCCATCGCGAGGTACGACGTGCCGGGCTCGTCGTCCACCTGCGGCGGGATCACCAGTCCCGGGACCGTGGCGACGACCGACCCGTCGTTGTCGAGCACCGTGCTGCCGTCCGCGCCCGCGACGACGAGCCGCCCGTCCGCGAGCGGTCGTACCCAGGCGCCCTCCGGGTCGGCGTCGACCGCGGCGCCCCCGGGCGTGACGAGGGCGATGGCGCCGCACACCGACAGCGTGACCGATGTCGGCGAGGCGACGACCGACGGGTCGGTCATCAGCTCGGGCGCCTCGCCGTCGTCCTGCATCATCCCGCACGCCCCGAGGTCCTCGGCCCGCAGGTGCAGGGTCGCCGTGCCCCGGACCTCGCCGGTGAGCGCGTCCTCGACGCGCACGGTGGGGTCCACCCAGCCGTCGGCGCGGAGCTCGCGCAGGGTGCCCGCGTCGGGCAGGTCGTCCGCCGGCCACGGGGCCGTGGCGTCGGTGATCCCCTCGACGACGGCGATCGCGCCGGCGGCGGCGGGTACCACGACGGGGGCGCCGTCCGGAGCCCCGTCGTCGTACGCGTCGACCCGTGCGGGGCCGATCGACCTCTGCCCGACGACGCCACCGCCGGCGTCGAGCACGGTGACAGTGCGGTCGTCCGGGTTTCCGGTGAGGCAGACCGCGACGTCGGAGGGCCTGGCCAGGTCGTCCGGGAAGCCGCCACGCGGGCCGCACGTCGGGAACGTGCCGACCTCGCGCCGCCACACCTCGTCGCCGCTGCCGGCGTCGAGCGCCGCCACGGAGGTGCCGTCGGTGGTGAGGGCGAGGCCGCCCGCGAGCGTCACCAGTCCGGTGCCGTCCGTCAGCTCCCAGGTCTCGGCCAGCGGCTCGGACAGGTCGTCGACGGCGCCGGGCAGGCCCCGGATCGCCTCGGCGCGGAGCCGTTCGGCGCGGGCGTCCAGCAGGCCCGGGGCGACGGCGGCCGTGGCGGCGGCGAGCACGACGACGGCGGTGCCGGCCGCCACGACCACGCGCCCGCGGCGGGACAGCGCGCGCCAGCGGCTGAGGGCGCGCTCGCGCAGGGTGGCGGGGCGGTCCTCGGGCGCCTCGTCGGGCGCGCCTCCCGGGGCGCCTTCGCGCTCGTCGTCCGGCACGAGCTCGAAGGAGGCCATCGGCTCGGCGCGACGGAATCTCGCCCGCATGACGGGAGGCTACCCGCGCGGCGGCGCACCCGACGCCGTCGCAGGCGACCTGCCCGGGTGAGAAATCGCGGGTCGGGAATAGCCGTGCGGGACAGCCGGTCGCGATCGCCGGTCAGGAGTCCAGGAAGCGGCGGTAGCTGACGCCGAACGTGGTGGTCGAGGCATCGGCGTCCAGCACCCAGGTGCAGACCCGGCGGAGATCGACGACGCTGCGGACGCCGCACACCTCGGCGCCGGGGGCGACCGCGTCGGCGAGCTCCGTCCCGGAGGTGCCGTCCGGCGCGTCGACGGTCAGCTCGAGCCAACAGCCCCCGGAGCCGCAGCCCTGGTCCTCGCCGGTCACGGTCGCGTCGTCGGGAAGGCCGTGCAGCGCCGAGGCGGGAGGGACGGCGGCCTCGTCCAGCTCCAGCCAGAGCACGGGGGCGGTGAGCGCGGCGCCGGCCACCGCCACCAGGCAGGTCAGGGCGACGACGGTGCGGGTGCGCGGCATGCGCCGATGCTAGGGCGTGGCCGGCCGCGCGCGGGAGGGATCGCGCCGGGTCAGAAGGCGTACGGGAACCGGGACCAGTCGGGGTCGCGCTTCTCGAGGAAGGCGTCGCGGCCCTCGACGGCCTCGTCGGTGAGGTAGGCGAGACGCGTGGCCTCGCCGGCGAAGACCTGCTGGCCCATGAGGCCGTCGTCGGCGAGGTTGAACGCGAACTTCAGCATCCGGACGGCCTGCGGGGACTTGCCCGCGATGGTGCGCGCGTACTCGATGGCGAGGCCCTCGAGGTCGTCGTGCTCGGCCACCTCGTTGACGCCGCCCCAGCGCTCGGCGTCGTCGGCGGAGTACTCGCGGGCGAGGAAGAAGATCTCCCGCGCGCGCTTCTGCCCCACCTGCCGCGCGAGGTACGCGGAGCCGTACCCGCCGTCGAACGAGCCGACGTCGGCGTCGGTCTGCTTGAACCGCCCGTGCTGGCGGCAGGCGATCGACAGGTCCGCCACGACGTGCAGCGAGTGCCCGCCCCCGGCCGCCCAGCCGTCCACGACGGCGATGACGACCTTCGGCATCGTGCGGATGAGGCGCTGCACCTCGAGGATGTGCAGGCGCCCGGCGCGGGCGGGATCCACGGCGTCGGCGGTCTCACCCAGGATCTCGCCCCCGCCGGCCGGGTCCTCGACCGACGTCGTGTACTGGTAGCCGGAGCGGCCGCGGATGCGCTGGTCGCCGCCGGAGCAGAACGCCCAGCCGCCGTCCTTGGGCGACGGGCCGTTGCCGGTGAGCAGCACGGTGCCGACGTCGGAGGTCATGCGGGCGTGGTCGAGCACGCGGTACAGCTCGTCCACGGTGTGCGGTCGGAACGCGTTGCGCACCTCGGGGCGGTCGAACGCGACGCGCACCACGGGCAGGTCGCGCACGACGGCGCCGTCGGCGTCGCGCTCCACGCCGCGGTGGTAGGTGAGGTCGGTGAGCCCCTCGAACCCGGAGACCTCGCGCCACCGCGCGGGGTCGAACGTGTGGGAGACGGTGCGGGGGAGCGGTGCGCTGGTCACGCTGGTCACCCTAGTTCGTCGTCGCTCCCGGGCGACGCGGGGACGACAGCCCGAGGGCGAGGCCGGACGCGACGACGAGCGCGCCCGCCACGCCGTGCGCCGTCGGGACCTCCACGCCGAGCGCGAGGGAGGCCACGAGGGCCGCGACGGGCATCAGCCCGGCGAAGAGCCCGGCCCGGGCGGCGCCGACCCGCGCGACCCCGGTGTACCAGAGCAGGAACGCGACCGCGGTGACGACGACGGACAGGTAGGCCAGCGCCGCGAGCTCGCCGCCGTCGGGGACGGCGAGCAGGGGACCCGGCGCGAGCAGGCCGAGCAGCAGGAGCTGCGGCACGGCCGCGACGCAGGCGTAGGCCGAGACGCGCAGCGCCCCGAGCGTCGGCAGCAGCGGGACGGCGAGCAGCGTGAACGCGGCCTCGCACGCGAGCGCCCCGACGGCGAGCGCGAGCCCGAGCGGGTCCGCGGTCCCGACGCCCTCGACGAGCGCCACCCCGGCCGTCACGACGACGGCCGCCGCGAGGGTCCGGAAGGCGAGGCGGCGCTCGCGGACGGCCTGCGTCGCGGCGAGGACGACGGGCGTGGCGCCCACCACCGCACCCACCAGCGAGGGCTCGGCGTGCCGGGTGGCGAGGACGACGAACGCGCTGAACCCGGTGAGCCCGGTGGCCGCGAGCGCCGTGAGCCGGGCCGCCTGGCGTGGCGTCGGCGGCACGAACGCCACCCGCCGCCACCGCATCACCGCGAGCAGGCAGAGGGCCGCGACGGCGTAGCGGACGGCCTGCCCGCCGAAGACGGGGTAGTCGGCGAGGGCGGCGGAGGCGGTGAACGACGCGCCGACGAGCGCCATCGCCGCGGCGCAGCGGACGTACGCGGACGCGAGGCCGGCAGGGGCCGTCGGCGCGGCGGTCGCGGGCCGGGCGACGACGGCGCGGGGGGAGGAGGTCATGCCGACGACGCTACGAGCGCCCTGGACCGGTGGGCAGGGCCAGTTCGATGCTGGTTCACTGGGCCAGACGAGGGGCCGGAAGGATGGGGAGCGTGACGCGATGAGGCGGCTGGAGCCGGAGGACCTGCTCCTCGTGCTGGGTGCGCGCCCGTCGTCCGACGTCGGGGCCTGGCTGCGCGACGGCCTGCGCGAGGCCGTCGCGTCGGGACGGCTGGAGGCGGGTGCCGCCCTGCCGTCGTCGCGCACCGCGGCGGCCGGGCTGGGGGTGTCGCGGGGCACGCTGTCCGGGGCGGTGGACGAGCTCGTCGGGGAGGGCGTGCTCGAGAGCCGCCCGCGGTCGAGCGTCGTGGTGGCCGACCTCGCCCGGCACCCGGCCGGTGCGCGGCCTCGGGGCGGTGCGCCCGACGCGCCGGCCCGCCCGGCCAGCGTGGGGGCGCCGGACCCGACGCTCTTCCCCCGCGCGGCCTGGGCGCGCGCCGTGCGCGACGCGATGCGCGAGCTGCCCGACGCGGAGCTGGGCTACCCGGACCCGCAGGGCCTGCTCGAGCTGCGCCGGGAGCTCGCCGCGCACCTGCGGGCCGCGCGCGCGGCCCCGGTCGAGGCCGAGGACGTCGTGATCGTGAGCGGCGTGGCCCAGGGGCTGGCGCTGCTCGGCGAGGTGCTCGCCGGCGGGCGCGGCGGTCGGCGGGTGGCGGTCGAGGACCCGGCGTCGCCCGGGGTCGTGGCGCAGCTGCGGGGCGCCGGGCTGGACGTCGTCCCGGTGCCCGTCGACGACCGTGGCCTGCGCACCGACGCCCTGCCCGACGCCGCGGCGGCCGTCGTGACGCCCGCGCACCAGTTCCCGCTGGGCGTCGTCCTGGCCCCGGACCGCCGTCGCGAGCTGGTCGCCTGGGCCCGGGACGGCGACCGTCTGCTGCTGGAGGACGACTACGACGCCGAGCTCCGGTACGACCGGCAGCCCGTCGGTGCCCTGCGCGGTCTGGACCCGGCGCGGGTCGCTCTGCTCGGCTCGGTGTCCAAGCTGCTGTCCCCGGCGCTCCGACTCGGCTGGGTGGTCGCGCCTCCCGGGGTGCGGGAGGCGCTCGTCGACGCCAAGCGCCGCGCCGACCTCGGCTGCTCGGTTCCGGAGCAGGCCGCGTTCGCGCGGCTGATCGCCGACGGGGCGTATGCGCGGCACCTGCGCCGGGCGCGGCTGACGTACAGGCGACGGCGCGGGGTGCTGCTCGACGCGCTCGCGCGCGACGCGCCGCACGTCCCGGTGGAGGGGGTCGCCGCGGGCCTGCACCTCGTCGTCCGGCTGCCCGACGGTGACGCCGAGGCGCGGGCGGTGTCCGCCCTGCGCGACGCGGGCGTCCCCGCCGAGCTCTTGTCCGACGCCTCGGCCGGCCCCGGGGCGTGGGGAGTCGTCGTGGGCGCCGCGCGGGTGCAGGGCCCGGCCGTGGTGCGGGTCGTCGAGATCCTGAGGTCGGCCGCCGAAGGTGCCGAGGCGCGCGAATAGCCGCGCCCGGACGCTGCTCGCGGCAGAGCCGTGCGGCTACTCGGCGTCGCGGCGGGCCTCGGCGGCAGCCTCCGCACGGGCCACCACGTCGGCCGGAAGGTCGACGTCGTCGGGCACCTCGACGTCGCTGGGCGTGATCGGCCGGTCGGAGGGTTCGACCGTGAGCGCGAACTCGTCCCCGTGCTCGGTGACGCCGGCGATGACCGCCTGCTTGACGGCCTCCCGGGCGTACTTCTGCCGGACGATCATCGGGTCCTGGCTGAGGTCTTTGGTCAGCGAGACCATCAGCAGCACCATGACGACCACGAACGGCAGGGCGACCAGGATGGTGAGGTTCTGGAGGCCGGTGAGCGCGTCGTTCCCGCCCACGAGCAGCATCACCGCGGCGACCGCACCCGTCGCGACACCCCAGAAGATGACGTTGGGGCGACTCGGCTCGGCGCTGCCGCGCTGCGACAGGGTGCCCATGACGATGGAGGCGGCGTCCGCGCCGGAGACGAAGAAGATCGCGACGAGGATCATCACGACCACGGTGGTGAGAGACACCCACGGGTACTCGCCCAGCATCCCGAACAGCTGCGCCTCCGTCTCCCCGGCGCCGGCGATGTCGGTGCCGCCCTTCTGGAGGAAGAGGCTCGCGCCACCGAAGACGCAGAACCACACGATGGTGACCAGGCTCGGCACCAGGAGGACGCCGCCGACGAACTGGCGGATCGTCCGGCCGCGGGAGATCCGGGCGATGAACATGCCGACGAACGGCGTCCAGGAGATCCACCAGGCCCAGTAGAAGACGGTCCACTGCGCCAGCCAGTCGCTGGTGGAGACGCCGCCGGGGGTGGTGGCGCTGTCGGCACCGGTCCGGGCGGCCATCATCGCCAGGTCCTGGAAGTAGGTGCCGATCGAGTTCGGGATGAGGTTGAGGATGAACACCGTCGGCCCGACGACGAAGACGAACACCGCCAGCGCCAGCGCCAGCACCATGTTGATGTTCGAGAGCCACTGGATGCCGCGCGCGACCCCCGACACCGCGGAGAGCACGAAGCAGACGGTGAGCACCGCGATGATCGCGACCAGGACGCCGTTGCCGACGTCGCCGGCCCAGCCGACGACCTCCAGGCCGCTCTTGATCTGCAGCGCGCCCAGCCCGAGCGAGGCGGCCGACCCGAACAGCGTCGCGAAGATCGCGAGCATGTCGATGACCTTCCCGGCCGGGCCGTGCGCGCGCCGGCCCAGCAGCGGCTCGAACACGGAGGAGATCAGCTGCTTGCGGCCCTTGCGGTAGGCGCTGTAGGCGATCGCCAGGCCGACCACGGCGTAGATCGCCCAGGGGTGCAGCGTCCAGTGGAACATCGTGGTGGACATCGCGTGCTGGACGGCCTCGGGGTCGCCGGCGTCGACGGTGCCCGGCGGGGGGTCCACGTAGTGGGCGAGCGGCTCGGCGACCCCCCAGAAGATCAGCCCGATGCCCATCCCGGCGGAGAACATCATCGCCACCCAGGACACCGTGCGGAACTCGGGCTCCTCGCCGTCGGCGCCGAGCGGGATGGCGCCGTACCGGCTGACCGCGAGCCACAGGCTGTACACGACGAACAGGCTGGCGGTCAGCACGAAGAGCCAGCCCATGTTCGTGGTCACCCAGCCGAGGGCGGTGCTGGAGGCGCTCGCCAGGCTGTCGGTGTCGACGAAGCCCCAGACGAGGAACGCGACCGCTACGCCGGAGGTGACCCCGAAGACGACCCAGTCCATCGGGCTGCGGCGCTGCTCGTCGACCCCGATCGGGTAGTCGAGGGCCGGGTGCGGCACCACTTCCGCGGTGGGCGACCGGAGCGCGCGGCCGACCCTGTCCGCCGCGTCGTGCGCGTGCCGCTTCGCGCCACGCTGTTCGACCTTGCCTGAGTTCTCGTTCACTGCGGAGCCCTGTTCGTGACGGAGACCTGAGCTGCATCTGACCTGGGTATGGGGGCAGTCGACCGTCTCGCACGTCGCGGCCTCGTGCAACCCGTGCGGATCCCGCGCGCGGCGGGTGGAACCCGGCGGCCGCGGCGCGCCCGGCGCCCTTCCCGCCCGCGCGGCGGGAGCGGGCGCACCCTGGAGGCATGAGCGTGCGGGAACCTGACGACGCCGTGGTGGACCCCGAGGACGTCGCGCACGAGATCTTCGTGTACGACGCCGAGACGGTCCGCCGCGACGCCGAGCGCATCGGCGGACGTCCCGCTCCGAGCCCGTTGACCTACGTGCCGGAGCTGACGGACTTCACCGACTGACCGCGGGCGGCCTCGGGGCGAGCTCGAGGCGAGGCCGTCGCGGCGTCCCGGCGTGCCCGCGCCCGGCGCCGGTGCGGGCGCCGGCCAGTAACCTGAACGGGTGCAGCTGCTGCGTGAGATCGTGTACCGCACCCCCCTGACCACCAGGTTCCGCGGCCTCGACGTGCGCGACGGCCTGCTGCTCCGGGGCGACGCCGGCTGGGGCGAGCTGTCCCCGTTCTGGGACTACGACGACGCGGAGTCCATGACCTGGCTGCGCGCGGCGCGCGAGGCCGCCGACGTCGGCTTCCCCGCGCCCGTCCGCGACCGCGTGCCCGTCAACGTCACCGTGCCCGCCGTCGGCCCGGAGCGGGCGCGGGAGATCGTGCTCGCGTCCGGCGGGTGCCGCACCGCCAAGGTGAAGGTCGCGCAGCGGGGCCCGTCGGTCGACGGCCGCCCGGGGGCGCTGGAGCCCCTCGAGGCGGAGGAGGCGCGCGTCGCCGCCGTGCGCGCCGCGCTCGACGAGGTGCACGGCCGGGCTGGAGGGAGCCGCGTCGGCGCGATCCGGGTCGACGCGAACGGCGGCTGGTCCACCGACGAGGCGCTCGCCCGCATCCCCGTGCTCGACGCCGCGGCCGGCGGCCTGGAGTACGTCGAGCAGCCCTGCGCCACCGTGCCGGAGCTGGCCGCCGTGCGCCGCGGGCTGCGCTCGCCCGTCCCGGTCGCCGCGGACGAGTCGATCCGCCGCGCCGCCGACCCGCTGCGCGTCGTGCGCGAGGACGCCGCGGACGTCGTCGTGCTCAAGGTGCAGCCGCTCGGCGGCGTGCGCGCCTGCCTCGACCTCGCCGAGCAGGTGGGGCTCCCGGTCGTCGTGTCGTCCGCCCTCGAGTCGTCGGTCGGGCTCGCCGCGGGCGTGGCGCTCGCGGCCGCGCTGCCGGAGCTGCCCTTCGCCTGCGGCCTTGCGACGTCGCAGCTCCTCGCCCACGACGTCGTCGCCGACCCGCTGCTCCCGGTCGACGGCGCGCTGCCCGTGCGCCGGCCCGCGCCCGACGCTGCCGCCCTCGCCGCGGCGGAGCCCGACCCGGCCACCCGCGAGCGGTGGCTGGCCCGGTACGCCCGCCTGTCCGCGCTGCTCGAGGCGGCCGCATGACCGCGCCGCTCCCGCCGTCGCTCGTCGCGGCGCGGGCCGTCGTGGCGGACCTCGCGCTCCAGGGGGTGCGGGACGTCGTGCTGGCGCCCGGGTCGCGGTCGGCGCCGCTCGCGTACGCGCTGGCCGAGGCCGCGGACGCCGGCCTGCTCACGCTGCACGTGCGCGTCGACGAGCGGTCCGCGGGCTTCCTCGCCCTGGGCCTGTCCCGGGGCGCCGAGCCCGTCGTGCGCGGCGCGGGCGAGGGCGCGCAGGCCGAGCTGCCGCGGCCGGTGGCCGTCGTCACGACGTCCGGCACCGCCGTCGCCAACCTGCACCCCGCCGTCCTCGAGGCGCACCACACCGGCGTGCCCCTCGTGGTGCTCGCCGCCGACCGTCCGCACGAGCTGCGGGGCACCGGAGCCTCCCAGACCACCGACCAGGTGGGCATCTTCGGCACCGCCGTGCGGTACGCCGTCGACGTCCCCGCCCCCGACGGGCGCGCCGGCGAGGTGCGCGACCTGCTCGGCACGCTCGGCCGGGCGCTCGCGGCGGCGCAGGGGCTGCGCGACGGGCACCCGGGGCCCGTGCACGTGAACCTCGCGTTCCGCGACCCGCTGCACCCGCCCGCGCCGCTCGCGCCCCTGCCGCCGGAGGAGACGTGGCCCGAGGGGTTCCGCCGCGCGGCCGTCGTGCCCCCCTCGCCGGGGCCGGGCGACGACCCGGCCCTGCACGGCGACCCCGCGCGCACGCTGGTCGTCGCGGGCGACGGCGCCGGCCCGGTCGCGCGCGCCGTCGCGGAGGCGCAGGGCTGGCCGCTGCTCGCCGAGCCGTCGTCGGGCGCCTGCGGCGGGCCGAACGCGGTGGCGGCGTACCGCTCGGCGCTGGGCGTCGAGGAGCTGACCCACGACGTCGAGCACGTCGTCGTCTTCGGCCGCCCGACCCTGTCGCGTCCGGTGCAGCGGCTGCTGGGCCGCCCGGAGGTCGTCGTCACGGTGGTGGCGCCCGGCGGCGGCCCGTGGCCGGACGCCGCGCGGAACGCCGAGCGCGTCGTGCCCGCCCTGGCCGAGCGGTGGTCGGCGCCGGCGGCCCCCGTCGACGCCCGCGGGGACGCGTCCGAGAGCGCGTTCCTCGCCCGCTGGCGGGCCGCGGGCCGCGCGGCGGCGGCCGTCGTCGACGCCGCGACCTCCGACGACGCGGTCGGGGGAGGGCTGCTCACCGCCCCGCACGGTGCGCTCGCCGTCGCGCGGGCCGTCGCGTCCGTGCTCGGCCCGAACGACGTGCTCGTCGTCGGGTCCTCCAACCCGGTGCGCGACCTGGACCTGGTGCTCGGGCTGGACCACCCGCAGGCCGGCGACCTGCCCGACGTGCTCGCCAACCGGGGGCTGGCCGGCATCGACGGCACCGTGTCGACCGCGACGGGCGTCGCGCACGCCGCCGCCCGCCAGGGCCGCCGCACCCGCGCGCTGGTCGGCGACCTCACCTTCCTGCACGACGCCGGCGGGCTGCTGCGCGGGCCGCACGAGCCGGCCGTCGACCTGGAGATCGTGGTGGTCAACGACGACGGCGGCTCCATCTTCGCGACGCTCGAGCACGGCGAGCTCGCGACGTCGTCCGCGCGGGGCGCCGCCACGTTCGAGCGCGTCTTCGGCACGCCGCACGGTGCGCACCTGGCCGAGCTGTGCGCCGGCTACGGCGTGGACCACCAGCTCGTGCTCGACGTCGGCTCGCTGCGGCACGCCCTGCAGGCGCCGAGCCGCGGCGTGCAGGTGATCGAGGTGCACGTCCCGCGCGCCGACCGGCTCGCCGAGACGCGAGACCTCGCGGCGCGCGTCGGCGCCGCCGTCCGGGGAACGCTCTGACCTGGCGTGACGTGATTTGCAGCAAGTTCTCAGGTTGAGCCAAGCGCCACGCCAGGATGGGGTGGTCTCCTGGAGGCACACATCGAGGAGGGCACCATGAGCACCGACACCCCGGGCGCACCGCAGCCGTCGGGCGCCGACGAGCCGAACCGGAGCGAGAGCGCCGCCGAGCAGCCGACCGAGCGGTCGGCGGAGCAGGCCGGTGCGGACCGCACCGCACCGGAGCCGGCCACGCAGGACACCCAGCACCTCACCGTGCAGCCGACCCAGCAGCTTCCCACCCAGGGGACGCCCCAGCAGGGGGCCCCGCAGCCGTCCGCTCCGCAGCAGGCGCCGCAGCAGCAGTACGGCGCGCAGCAGCCGCGGTACGGGCAGATGGCTCCCGGGTCGCCGTACTACACCCAGCAGTCCGCGCACCCGCAGGGGCCGTCGCAGCAGTACTCGCAGGCGCAGCGCCCGCAGGGCCAGCACCCCCAGCAGTCCCCGCACGCGCAGCAGGGCCAGCCGTACGGACAGGGCCCGGGCAACCCCTACGCGCTGGGCCAGACGTCCACGCCGCAGGGGCCGGGCGGCACCGCCACGAAGCGCGAGCGGTCCGTGTGGGTCCCGGTGGCCAGCGCGGCGGTCATCGCGGCCGTCCTCGCCAGCCTGGGCACGGCGGCGGCGACCGGCGCGTTCGACGCCGGCGACCCGTCGTCGCTGGCGAGCGTCGGCTCGTCCGCGCAGTCCACCGACGAGGCCCCGGTCAAGAACTCGACCTCGAGCAACCCGAACTGGGAGGCCGTCACGACGGCCGTCGCCCCGTCCGTGGTCGCCATCCAGGTGCAGAGCCAGTCCGGCGGAGCCGAGGGCTCCGGCGTGATCTACGACGACAAGGGCCACATCCTCACGAACAACCACGTCGTGTCGGGCGCGCAGAACGACACCGTGCAGGTCACGCTCTCCGACGGTCGCCTGTACGAGGCGACGATCGTGGGCACCGACCCGACCACCGACCTGGCCGTCGTCGAGCTGAAGGACCCGCCGGACGACCTGAAGCCCGCGTCGTTCGGTACGTCCGACGACGTCACGGTGGGCGACGCCGTCCTCGCCGTCGGCAACCCGCTCGGCCTGGCCAACACGGCCACCACCGGCATCGTGTCGGCGGTGGACCGCCCGGTCTCGGCGTCGGGGGAGGACGGCAGCACGCAGGTCGTCACCAACGCCATCCAGATCGACGCGGCGATCAACCCCGGTAACTCCGGCGGCCCCCTGTTCAACGCGCAGGGCCAGGTCATCGGCATCACGTCGTCGATCGCCACCATGTCGAGCGGCATGAGCGGCGAGCAGTCCGGCTCGATCGGTCTCGGGTTCGCCATCCCGGTGAACCTCGCGACGAACATCGCCGACCAGCTCATCAAGGACGGCTCGGCGGAGCACGCGTTCCTCGGCGTGACGATGCAGGACGCGACGGCCACCGCCGACGGCGTCACGCGTCGCGGCGCCAAGGTGGTCGAGGTGTCGTCCGGGTCTCCCGCCGCGGACGCCGGCCTCCAGACCGGCGACGTGATCGTCGCGATCGACGACGACGCCGTCAACGGCGCCGAGTCGCTCACGGCGTACGTCCGGGAGAAGGCGGCCGACCAGAAGGTCACGCTGACCTACGTCCGCGAGGGCAAGACGCAGACGGTCGACGTGACGCTCGCCGTCCGCGACGAGTCCGCCTCGACGGGTCAGGGCGACCAGGGTGGCCAGGGCGACCAGAACGGTCAGGGCGACCAGGGCGACCAGGGCCAGGGTGACCAGAACGGTCAGGACCAGGGCCAGGGCGGCTCCGACCAGTCCGACCCGGGCAACCTGCCCGGCTGGCTCCAGGACCTGCTCCAGGGCGGTAACGGCACCAACTGAGCCGCGGCCGGCCGGTCAGCGCACCCGGCCGGCCGCACCAGCAGCCCCGCGGGCCCGCGACGACTCCCCCTCCCCGTCGCGGTCCGCGGGGCTTTGCCGTGCGGACCGGGCGGTCCGAGGGTTGTGAGCGGGCGTCTGGCCCTGTTCCGACGCCGGAACAGGGCCAGACGCCCGCTCACAGCGTCCGCTCAGTCCGCCGAGGGGTGCAGGGCGGCGAGCACGCCGAGCGCGCTGCGCTCGAGGAAGTCGGCGAGGTCGGACGGGGCGATGCCGGGGTCGGTCGCGGCCTCGACGAGCGCCTGCTCGGCGAACGAGATCCAGGAGTGCAGCGCGACCTCGAGCAGGGGGGTCGGGGCGACGCCGATCTCCTGGAAGGCGTCGCGCAGGTGCCCGGCCAGCATGTCGCGCGCGTGCTGGATGGTGGCCCGGACGTGCTCGTCGCCGGACGCCGCTCCGCGCACCAGGGAGTAGAACGTCGCGTCGTGGTCGTGCACGAACTCGACGAACCGGTCGAGGGTGTCGCGCAGGCGCTCGCGCGGCGGCAGCTCGGGCCGCGGCTGGGTGGCGTGGAGCATCGCGTCGCGCGCGGTGCGGACGATGGCGGAGTGCAGGCCCTGCCGGTTGCCGAAGTAGTAGTGCACGAGGCCGGGGGAGACGCCGGCCTGGGCGGCGAGGTCCTCGACGGTGACGGCCTCCAGGGGGCGGTCGGCCAGCGCGGCCACGCCGAGCGCGACGAGCTGCTGCCGGCGTTCGTCGGGGCTCATCCGGGTGCGTCGCGCGGCTGCCATGCCCCGAGCATATGGCCGTTTCACGAGGTGACGGGGTCGCGCGACGGGTGAAGCGCCGCGGGCAACCAGTGCTATTGACGTTGCCTCAGTAAGGGGCGTACCGTCGCCACTCGTCGGCGACACAGGGGTCGCCATGTCGTCTTGTTGGAGGGGAAATGAAGCTCAGCGCACTGACGCGCACGCGTCGAGGCCGTGCGATGCTCGCGGCGGTCCCGACGGTGGCGGTGATCGGCGTCCTCATGGGCGGCGTCGCCCAGGGGGCCGTGCCGGTGTCGATGGCGATCTCGGGCCAGCAGTTCAAGATCGCGGCCGACAAGCTCGACGGGACCGGCTTCTCGCAGTACGCGGGCGAGGCGAAGGACGCGGACGGCAAGTCGCACCCCGTGGCGATCGCCAACATCAAGGACGCCACGCTGCACAACCTGTGCCAGTCGGTGAAGGTCCCCGGCATGCCGCTGGGCCTGCTCATCTCCGCGGGCACCAACCCGAAGAACCCGGTCAAGGCGACCGACCTCCAGATCGGCATGAGCGACCTGCGCGGCACGGCGCAGTTCAACCAGATCCGGATCGGCGTCGACGCGTCCACCGTGAACACCAAGGCGCACGGCAGCAAGGGCGACTTCGCCATGGACTCCGACGCCATCACGATCGACGACCTCAAGCAGGTCTCGTCGAGCACGTCGGCGGCCGTCTTCAAGCTCACCGACCTGCACCTCAAGATCTCCGACGGCACCGAGTGCTTCTGAGCGGCCCCGGCGACCAGGGAGACCAGGCGTGAGCGACGACGAGAACACCTCGATCCCCGAGGCGTCCCCGGAGCCGACCGCGGCGTCGAACCCGGAGGTGCCGGCCACCCGCCGACAGCGGTTCGCCGCCTGGCGGCGGGACCGGCCCTTCTGGGGCGGCACGCTGGCGATCCTGTCGGGCGTGGTGCTGTGGTTCTCGGGCCGGCTGCAGATCGACAACTTCGAGATCCAGCTCGGCATCGAGGGCATGCAGTCCACGCTGCTGCCGGTGGGGCTGGTGCTGCTCGGCGCGCTGATCCTGGCGCAGCCGCAGTTCCGCGTGTTCTACGGCGTCATCACGCTGGCGATCTCGGTCTACTCGCTGCTCGGCGTGAACCTCGGCGGCTTCGGCGTCGGGATGATCCTCGGCGTGGTGGGCGGCATCCTCGCGGTGTCGTGGATGCCGCCCACCGCCGAGGGCGCCGAGACGGCGTCGTCGGCATCGGAGACGGACGAGACGCCCGCCGTGCCCGCGGACCCGCGGGACGGGCAGGACGTCACCCTCGCCGAGATCCTGCCGTTCGACGACGAGCCGGCCCGCGGCGGGCGGCACGTCGCCGTCGTCGCGGCGGTCGCCGTGCTCGCCGTCGCGGGGACGGGCACGACGGCGGTCGAGGCCGCCGCCGCCCCCACGTCGCAGGTGCGCGCGGCGTCGGACTGCTGGGACCCGCTGGGGTGGCTCGAGTGGGCCTGCGGCAGCGACGACGACGCCGAGCCGACGCCCAGCCCCTCGCCGTCGACGTCGGAGGACGCCGGGGTCTCCGGCGACACCGACGCCGCCGACGACGCCACGGACGGCAGCGGCACGGGCGCGACCGAGGACGGCACCTCCGCCGCCGACGGCGCCACACCGGGCGACGCCGCAGACCCGTCCGACCCGGAGGGCGAGGCCGCGAAGGACGCCGGCGGCAAGGACGCCGAGGGCGAGGACGCCGACGAGGACGGCAAGGCCGACGAGCCGGCCGAGGAGCAGGCGCAGGACGACGTCGAGAAGGAGTTCAAGCTCGAGCTCGGCCCCTGCGCGCGGATCACGTTCGGCGGCGAGTACGACATCAACGTCTCGCTGCCGGGGGACTGCGGCAAGCGCGAGGACGCGAACGTCTTCTCCCAGGACGGCGAGCTCGAGACGCGCGACCTGCAGCTCCCGCTCACCGGCATCAACGGCATCGACGTGGTCAACGTGCCGGTGACGAACGGCGGGCCCCGCCGTGACGCGCTACGGATCGACGTCGACTACGTCAAGGTGCCGGGGTTCTGGCTCAAGACGTACGCCGACAACGACGGCAAGATCGGCGGCACGGTCACCGACGCGGACTACGTGTCGATGGAGGGCGACGCGCAGATGTACATCTCGTCCATCCACGCGGACCTGCCCGACGGCGACGACTGGGCCGAGCTGGGGGACAAGATCGCGGCGGGCGCGTCGCCGGTCGAGATGCTGCTGGGCCTCACCGACGCGCGGATCGGCCTCATGGGGGCCACCTCGGACAAGCAGGTCTGGTCCGGGTTCCGCGAGCAGGTCTGGGAGGAGTAGCCCGCCCGCCTCGCGCGCCGAGGAGGTCGCGCAGGACGACGCCGGCCGACCAGGACGTGTGCCAGTCCGGGTCGGCCGGCGTCGTCGTGCGTGCGGGTCAGTCCGCGCCGAGCGCCCACCGCATGGGCACGAGCTTCGCCTCGGACTCGGCGAGCTCGGCCTCCGGGTCGGAGGCGGCGACGATGCCGCAGCCGGCGAAGAGCCGCACGTGCCGGGGGTCGGCGGCCGAGAGCTCGGCGGACCGCAGCGCGATGCCCCACTCGCCGTCGCCGTCGGCCCCGACCCACCCGACCGGGCCGGCGTAGCGGGAGCGGTCCATCCCCTCGATCTCGCGGATGAGGTCGCGGGCGACGTTGGTCGGCGTGCCGCACACCGCGGCGGACGGGTGCAGCGCGGCGGCCAGGGTCAGCGACGACGGCGCAGCAGACGTCGCGGACGCGCCACGGTCCAGGACGCCGGTGACGTCGGACGCGAGGTGCATGACGTTCGGCAGGTGCAGCACGAACGGCGCGTCCGGCACGTTCATCGACGAGCAGAACGGCTCGAGCGCGGCCGCCACGGAGCGCACGGCGTACTCGTGCTCCTCGAGGTCCTTGGAGGACCGGGCGAGCTGCGCGGCGTGCAGCAGGGCGTCGTCGTCGGACATCCCGGCCTCGCGGCGGATGGTGCCCGCCAGCACGCGGGAGGTGACGAGCCCCTTCTCGCTCCGCACCAGGAGCTCGGGGGTCGCGCCCACCATGCCCGAGACGGAGAACGTCCAGCAGGCCTCGTAGCGGTCGGCGAGGCGGCGCAGCAGCCAGCGCGGGTCGAGGGGGTGCTCGGTGGTGGCGAGCACGTCGCGCGCGAGCACCACCTTCTCGAGCGCCCCCGACTGGATGCGGGCCACGCCCTCGCGCACGACGGCGGGCCAGTCGGCGGCGGCGACGGCGCCGTCGGCGAAGCGGACGCGGCCGGGCGCGACGACGTCCGTGCGCGGCTCGCGGCGCAGGGCGGCGGTGCTGGGGGCGGCGTCCAGGCTCGCGCCGGGGGTGATGGTGGTCATCCAGGTGACGCCGGCCCGGCGGCCGACGACGACGCGCGGCACGACGAGCGACCCGTCCGGCCGCGGGTGGCCGGCGTCGTCGCCGTCCTGGTCGTCGAGCTGGCCGGCGTCGTCGAAGGCGAAGGTGCCGAACGCGACGGGTCCCGTGCCGGGCAGGCGCACGTCGTCGCGCACGACGGCACGCTGGAGGGTGGCCTGCCAGGCGGCCTCGGCGTCGGCGAACCGGCCGGGGCCGAAGGTGTCGAAGCGGAGCGCCTCGCCCCAGCCGACGATGCCGTCGCCGCGCCGCACCCAGCTGAGCGGGCGGGTGTCCGGCAGGAGGTCGACGAGGGCGGTGAGGCCGCCGGGGAGGTCGTCGATCCGGGAGGTGCGGACCAGGAGCGCGAGAGGCTCCGTGGCCGGCGCCGTCGCGGGATCGGGGCTGGTGCCGGTGGTCGTGCCCGGGAGGGGGCGCGGCGCCGGCAGGGGCGTGGCGGACATCGGCTCCAGAGTACGCCCGGAGGCCCGCCACGCCCCGCTCACCGGAGGTCCGGGGCTGTCGCCTCGGTCACGACGTCGAGGCGTTGTCCCGGCGCTGGTTCGACCGGTTGAGCACGCCGTCGTCGGCGAGGTCCTCGAGCTGGTCGTCGTCGACGGCCTTGCTCGCGGTGCCCTTGACGAAGACGGACGGGTTCTCGGGCGTGCCGGCCTTGATGTGGTTGAACAGGATGTTCAGCAGGATCGCCATGAGCGCGGCCGAGCTGATCCCCGAGTGGAAGATGGTGCCGAACCACGTGGGGAACTGGTCGTAGAAGTCGGGCTTGGCGATCGGGATCATGCCGAACGAGATCGACGCCGCCACGATCACGAGGTTCATCGAGTTCTTGTAGTCGACCTTGGCCAGGGTGCGGATGCCCGACGCCGCCACCGAGCCGAACAGCACCACGCCGGCGCCGCCGAGCACGGGGGTCGGCACGGCAGCCACGACGCGGCCCAGCACCGGCAGCAGGCCGAGGACCACGAGGATGAAGCCGCCGGCCGACACCACGAAGCGCGACTTCACGCCGGTGATCGCGACCAGGCCCACGTTCTGGGCGAACGCGGACTGCGTGAACGAGCCGAAGATCGGCGACACGACGGAGGACGCCATGTCGGCGCGCAGGCCGTTGGCGATGCGCTTGCGGTCCACCTTGGTGCCGACGATCTCGCCGACGGCGATGATGTCCGCCGTCGTCTCCGTGAGCGTCACCAGGATGACGATGAGCATGGAGACGATGGCCGCGATCTCGAACGTCGGGGCGCCGAAGCTGAGCGGCATCGGGAAGGCGAACACCGGGCCGTCGCCGACGCCGGAGAAGTCCGCCATCCCGAGCACGAGGGCGATCAGCGTGCCGGCGACGATCGCGATGAGGATCGACAGCCGCGAGACGACGCCGGAGCCCACCTTGGACAGCAGGATGACGATCGCGAAGGTGCCGAACGCGAGCCCGATGTTGCTCGTGGAGCCGTAGTCGGGCGCCTCCGCGTTCCCGCCCATCGCCCAGTTCGCCGCCACCGGCATGAGGGTCAGGCCGATCGTCGTGATGACGACGCCGGTGACCACGGGCGGGAAGAACCGGATGATCTGGGCGAAGAACGGCGTGATGAGGAACCCGATCGCCGACGCGACGAGCACCGCGCCGAGGACGGCGGGGATCCCGCCGCCGCCCCCGACGATCGCGACCATGGTCGAGACGCCGGCGAACGACACGCCCTGCACCAGCGGGAGCTGGGAGCCGAAGAACTTGATCCCGACCGTCTGCAGGATGGTCGCGAGGCCGCCCATGAAGAGCGACGCGGCGATGAGCGTGCCGATCTCCGCCGACGTGAGCCCGGCGGCGCCGCCCACGATGAGGGGCGGCGCGATGATGCCGCCGTACATCGTCAGGACGTGCTGGAAGCCGTACCCGAACGTCGCGCCGAGCGGCAGGCGCTCGTCCTCGGGGCGGGCGGGGCTGGTCGTCGCCCGGGGGGATGCGGACCGTGACATAGCGGACCTCCTCGTTCGCTATCGATGGTCTGAACTCTTCCGGTCTACGGAAGAAGCATTCCACTATTCGACCGGCAAGTGTGATCTGTGTCAACCCTCTCCGCGGGGTGGATCTGCGCCGGCCCCGGGCTCAGCCCGCCACGAGCCGCCGCGCCGCCTCGCGGTGCTCGGCCAGCAGTGCGGGCAGGTCGAGGCCGACCACGGCGCCGTCGACCACGCGCCACTCGCCACCGACCATCACCCGGTCGGCGCGGTCCGCACCGCACAGCAGCAGGGCGGCCACCGGGTCGTGCGATCCCGAGAAGCGCGGCTCGTCGAGACGCCACAGGGCCAGGTCGGCCTGCTTGCCGACGGCGAGCACGCCCAGGTCGTCGCGGCCCAGCACGCGCGCCGAGCCGCGCGTGGCCCAGCCGAGGGCGCGCGCCACCGGCACGGAGGCGCCGTACTTGAGCCGCTGGAGGTACAGCGCCTGGCGGGCCTCGGGCATCATCGTCGACGCGTCGTTCGACGCCGAGCCGTCCACCCCGAGCCCCACCGGCGCTCCGGCGTCCTCCAGCTCGACCACGCGCGCGATCCCGGACGCGAGCCGCATGTTCGACGTCGGGCAGTGCGCCACGCCCGTGCCCGCGGCGCCGAGGCGGGCGATCTCGGCGTCGTCGAAGTGGATGCCGTGGCCCAGCCAGGCCCGGTCCGTGAGCCAGCCCACCGACTCGAGGTAGTCCACCGTGCGCATGCCGAATCGTTCGCGCAGGAAGTCCTCCTCGTCGATCGTCTCGGCCAGGTGGGTGTGCAGGCGGACGTCGTGCCGCTCGGCCAGCTCGGCGGTGTCGCGCATGTTCTGGGTCGTCACGGAGAACGGCGAGCAGGGCGCCAGCGCGATCTGGATGCGCGCGCCCGCTCCGCGCTCGTGGTAGGCCGCGATCAGGCGCTCGGAGTCGGCGAGGATCGTGTCCGGGTCCTGCACCACCGACTGCGGCGGCAGCCCGCCGTCGTCCGTGCCGAGCGTCATCGATCCCCGCGTCAGCGTGGCGCGCATCCCGAGCTCGCGGACCGCCTCGACCTGGAGGTCGATCGCGTCGTCGAGGCCTGCCGGGAACACGTAGTGGTGGTCGGCCGCGGTGGTGCAGCCGGACAGCAGCAGCTCGGTCAGCGCGACCTTCGTGGCGAGCTCGTGGGCGCGCGGCGTGAGGCGCGCCCAGACCGGGTAGAGCGTGGTGAGCCAGGGGAACAGCTCGGCGTCCGCGACCGGCCCCCAGGCGCGCGTGAGGGTCTGATAGAAGTGGTGGTGCGTGTTGATCAGGCCCGGCGTGACCACGTGCTCGGACGCGTCGAACGTCTCGTCCACCGGCGTCGACGGGCTCGCGCCCGCGGCGACCAGCTCGGTGATCACACCGTCCGTGACCACGACGCCGCCGCGCGCGTCGGGCGCCCCCGGCGTGTCGTCGTGAGCGTCGTCGGCGGTGAAGACGGCCAGCGGGTTCTTGATCCAGGTGCTCATCGGTGCCTCCATGGCGGCGGCACCCCGGGGAGCGGCGCCGCGTCGCGCCGGCTCAGTGGTCCTGTCTGCCGATCCAGGGAGCGACGGCACCGCGCCGTCCTCTGCGGGCGACGGTAGGCGAGCGACGCTCGGGGCGTCAACGGTGCGTGGGACCATGACGTCCATGTCCCGCGCCAGCCTGGAGAAGAAGCCCGCCGAGGTCGCGTCGATGTTCGACGGGATCGCGAAGCGCTACGACCTCGTCAACGACCTCGTCTCCCTGGGGCAGGACCGGCGCTGGCGCCGCGCGGTGGTGGACGCCGTCGCGGCCGTCCCCGGCGAGCGGGTGCTCGACCTCGCGGCCGGCACCGGCACGTCGAGCGAGCCCTTCGCCGACGACGGCGCGCTGGTCGTGCCCTCGGACTTCAGCCTCGGCATGCTCGCCGTGGGCAAGGAGCGTCGGCCGGACCTGTCGTTCGTCGCGGGAGACGCGACCCGGCTGCCGTTCGCGGACGCCGCGTTCGACGCCGTGACGATCAGCTTCGGGCTGCGCAACGTCGTCGACACCGACGCCGCCCTGCGCGAGATGCTGCGCGTCGTGCGGCCCGGCGGTCGCGTGGTGATCTGCGAGTTCTCCACGCCGACGTGGGCGCCGTTCCGCACCGTGTACCTGGAGTACCTGATGCGCGCGCTGCCGGTGGTGGCGGGCGCGGTGACGCGCGACCGCGGGTCGTACGACTACCTCGCGGAGTCCATCCGGAGCTGGCCCGACCAGGCCGCCCTCGGCCGCCGGCTGCTCGACGCCGGCTGGGACCGCGTGTCGTACCGCAACCTCACCGGCGGCATCGTGGCGCTGCACCGGGCCGTCCGCCCGGCCTGACCGCCTCCGCCGCTACGGCGGCAGCTCGGGCCGAGCATTCGGGACCTGGCTCTTTGACGCCTGCGAGGCACCCGGCGTATCGTCGGTCCGATCCTGAAACGATTCAAAGACGACGTGCAGCACGACGACGTACGCAGGGAAGGCACGGTCGATGACGACACCACACAGCGCGGCGCGCCCGACGACGGGCGGCGGGAACCGCCTGCACGGGTACCGGGCGACGGTCGCGGTCGCGATGTCCAACTACATCGAGGCGGGCTCGATCATCGCGCTCGCCACCAGCCTCACGCTCTGGCAGGAGCACTTCGGGCTGACCAACCTCGCCGTCGGGCTCGCCGCGGCCCTGAGCGCCAACGCGTTCGGCGCGGCGGTGGGCGCCATGATCGGCGGCCCGCTCGGCGACCGCTACGGGCGCAAGTTCATCTACACCTACGACCTGCTGCTGTACATGCTCGGCACGGCGTTCATCGTCTTCGCCGGCGCCCCGTGGATGCTGTTCACCGGCATCGTGCTCACCGGCATCGCCGTGGGCGCGGGCGTGCCCGTCGCGTGGACGTACATCGCGGAGGAGGCCCCCGACGACCAGCGGGCCAAGCACGTCGGCACCGCCCAGCTCGCGTGGTCGCTCGGGCCGTTCGTCGGCTTCGTGCTCGCGACGGCGCTGGTCCCGCTCGGCCTGCTGGGAAGCCGCATCATCTTCGCGCACCTGTTCGTCATCGCGTTCGTCACCTGGTGGGTGCGGCGCGGGCTGGCGGAGTCGGACGTCTGGAAGGAGTCCAACGCCAAGCAGGTCGCGCTGGGCCGCAAGCGGCGCGGCTTCCGCGAGCTGGTGTCGCACCCGCAGAACGTCAAGGCGCTGCTGTTCCTGATCGGCGTCTACGCCCTGTGGAACACGGTGGCCGGGCAGGCCGGCATCTTCATGCCGCGCGTCTACCAGACCGCCGGCGTCGAGAGCGCCGTCGCGCAGAACCTGCTCCAGGTGCTGGTCTGGGGCCTCACGTCGGCGGCCACCTTCTGGGGCTTCATGAGGTACGGCGACCGGGTGAGCCGCCGGCTGCTGTACGGCATCGGCGCGGCCATGGCCGTCGCGGCGTGGATGATCCTCGCCTTCGTGCCGCACGTCTCGATGCCGCTGCTCATCGCGTACGCCGTCCTGTGGGGCGTGTCCGCCGGCATCGGCGCCCAGGCGTTCTACGCGCTGTGGACCGCCGAGCTGTTCGCCACGGCGTACCGCGCCTCGGCGCAGGGCGTGCTGTTCTTCGTCGCCCGCATCGCGGTCGGCCTGCTGAGCTACCTGTTCCCGACCATGCTCGCCGAGCAGGGCGTGCCGTTCGTCGGCGGGATCATGGTCGCGCTCCTCGTGGCCTCCCTGGTGATCGGCGTCGTCTGGACGCCCGACACCGCGGGCAAGAGCCTCAAGGAGATCGAGCGGGAGCGCTACGGCGCCGACCTCGACGACGCGGAGGTCTCGGGCGCCCGCTGACCCCGCGCCGGCGGTCCGCATCTGTTCGGCAGCGGGTGGATCCGTTCGGCACGTGACGGTGCCGAACGGATCCACCCGCTGCCGAACAGTTCGCGGTCAGCTGGGTGAGCTGCCGGCGGTGCGGTCCTTGAGGGCGCTGCCCTGCTCCTTGGCGAACTCGGTCACGCTGCTCGTGACGTCCGAGACCTTGGCCTGCACGCGCGGGTCCTTCCAGGTCTCGGTCGCCCAGTCCTTGGCCTTGTCGAGCTGCTGCCGGCCCTTCTCGGTGCCGAGCAGGTAGCCGAGCGCCGCGCCGACGACGAATGCCGGTCCTGCTTTCATGTCGCGCCTCCTCATGGTCGTGCGGATGGTGGCCGCTGGTGGCCGGGTCGTGGGTCGTGCGGACGACCGTAGGCACGACCACCGTTGCACGCACCCCGCGACATGCCGGCAGCGGCACCCTGCCGGACCTGCGGGGACGCGCCGTCCTGCGACTCCGCGGAGCGCGGCGCCGCCAAGGAAGGGTTACCTTCCTACACAGCGCCGCCAGAACGTGACTAGAGTGCTCGCAAGAGTTGTGATGGGGTTCACAAATCGACTCCGGCACCGTCGCCGGGGCGCTCGAGGGAGCGAGGTGAGCACGTGCGGTCAGGTCGCGTCGACGACGCCGACGTCATCGTCGTGGGCGCCGGCCCGGCCGGCTCGTCCACGGCCCACTGGTGCGCCGCCGCGGGCCTCGACGTGCTCCTGCTCGACAAGGCCTCCTTCCCCCGCGACAAGGTGTGCGGCGACGGGCTGACGCCCCGCGCCGTCGGCGAGCTGGCCCGCATGGGGCTCGGCACCCGCGAGGACGACGGGTGGATCCGCAACGAGGGCCTGCGCGTGGTCGCCGGCGCCCGGTCGTGGGAGCTGCCCTGGCCCGACCTCGACTCGTACCCCGGCTACGGCATGGCGCTCTCGCGCATGTCGCTGGACCATCGGCTGGCGCAGCACGCGCAGGCGAGCGGCGCCAAGCTGCTCGAGCGGACCAGGGTGACCGGCCCGGTCCTGGACGAGCGCGACGGCCGCGTGGTCGGCGTGCGCACCCAGGCCCTCGACGGCAACGGCCGCGCCGACGGCACCGAGACCACCTACCGGGCGCCCGTCGTCGTCGCGGCCGACGGCGTCTCCTCCCGCTTCGCGACGGGGCTCGGCATCGCCCGCCGCGACGACCGCCCGCTCGGCACGGCCGTCCGCACGTACTTCCGCACGGAGGGCACGTCGCGCCACGAGGACGCCTGGATGGAGTCGCACCTCGAGCTGTGGGACGGCGCCCCGGGCGCGTCGAACCTCCTGCCCGGCTACGGCTGGATCTTCGCGCTCGGCGACGGCACGGCCAACGTCGGCCTGGGCGCCGTCAGCTCCACGCCCGCCCGCCAGTCCGCCGTCGGGCACGACTACAAGCGCATGATGCAGGCCTGGATGCGCCACGCCCCGGCCGAGTGGGGCTTCACGCCCGAGAACCAGGTGGGGCCGATCCGCGGCGCCGCGCTGCCGATGGGCTTCAACCGCAGCCCCCTGTACCGCGACGGCGCGATGCTGGTGGGCGACGCGGCCGGCATGGTCAGCCCGTTCAACGGCGAGGGCATCGCCTACGCCCTGCAGGCGGGCCGGGTCGCCGCGGACGCGATCGCCCAGGCGCGCACCCGCGCCACGGACGACGCCCGGGAGCGCACGCTCACGTCCTACGCGGACCGCATGCGGGCCGACCTGGGCGGCTACTACACGCTGGGCCGCTGGTTCGTGCGGCTCATCGAGCACCCGCAGATCATGCGGATCTGCGTGAAGCACGGGCTGCCGCGGCCGGTGGTCATGCGGTTCGTGCTCAAGCTGCTGTCCGACTGCTACGAGCCGCGCGGCGGTGACTGGGTGGACCGGGTCATCGCGGGGCTCACGAGGGTGGTCCCGGCGGCATGAGCGCACACGAGCACAAGGGAGTGGTCGAGATGCACGAGGTCGAGACGGCCGTGCGGACGGGAGGGTCGCGATGACGAACCCGTACGTGCCGGTCCTCATGCTCATGGGCGTGGCCCTGGTGCTCGCCGTGGGCGGCGTGGCGGCGAGCGCCGTCATCGGGCCCAAGCGCTACAACCGGGCCAAGCTCGACGCCTACGAGTGCGGCATCGAGCCGACGCCGCACGCGGTCGGCGGCGGGCGGCTGCCGGTCAAGTACTACCTGGTGGCGATGACGTTCATCGTCTTCGACATCGAGGTGGTCTTCCTCTACCCGTGGGCGGTGGACTTCGCCGTGCTGGCCGGCTTCGGCCTCGTCGCGATGCTCACGTTCCTCGCCCTCATCACCGTGCCGTTCGTCTACGAGTGGCGGCGCGGCGGCCTCACCTGGGTCTAGGCCCGGCGCACGGCCAGCACCACCCAGCACTACCCAGCACGACACGGCACAACGGACGGCATCGGCGCCGGAGATCCTCACGCCGATGTTCACGAAGGGGAGGGGTCATGGGCCTGGAAGAGGCTCCGTCGGGCTTCCTGCTGACGACGATCGAGGACCTGGCGGGCTACCTGCGCAAGGCGTCCGTGTGGCCGGTGACGTTCGGGCTGGCGTGCTGCGCCATCGAGATGATGGCGGCCGGTGCGTCGCGGTTCGACCTGTCGCGGTTCGGCATGGAGGTGTTCCGGGCGTCGCCGCGGCAGGCGGACCTCATGATCGTCGCGGGCCGGGTGAGCCAGAAGATGGCGCCCGTCGTGCGGCAGGTCTACGACCAGATGAGCGAGCCCAAGTGGGTGCTGTCGATGGGCGTGTGCGCGTCCAGCGGCGGCATGTTCAACAACTACGCGATCGTGCAGGGCGTCGACCACATCGTGCCGGTCGACGTGTACCTGCCCGGCTGCCCGCCGCGCCCGGAGATGCTCATCAACGCGATCCTCGCGCTGCACCAGCACATCCAGGACTCGCCGCTGGGCGTGAACCGCAAGGAGGCGGCCGCGGCGGCCGAGGCGGCGGCGCTGGAGGCCACGCCGACGTTCGAGCTCAAGGGGCTGCTGCGATGAGCGAGGGCACGACGGCTGCCGGCGGCGCCGCGGACAAGCCGGTCCCGCAGCCCGAGGAGGTCCTCGGGCCCCGCTCCGGGGAGCTGGTGTCCGGCAGCGAGCAGGCCGGTCGCGGCGGGCGCGGGCCGGAGGTCGTCGAGGTGCGTCGCGGCATGTTCGGCGTGCACGGCTCGGGCGACACCTCCGGCTACGGCGGCCTGGTGCAGCCGGTCGCGATGCCCGGCGCGGCGACGCGGCCGTACGGCGGCTGGTTCGACGAGGCCGTGGACGTGCTCGCCGAGGTGCTGGGCGACGCCGGGGTCGCGTTCGACGACGCGGTGGAGCGCGTCGTCGTCGACCCGCACACCGACCCGCCGAGCCCGCACGCCGAGCTCACGCTGCACGTGGCGCGCGAGCACCTGCCGGCCGTCTGCCGGGCGCTGCGCGACGACCAGGACCTGCGGTTCGAACTGAGCCTCGGCGTCTCGGGCGTGCACTACCCGCAGGACACGGGCCGCGAGCTGCACGCCGTCTACCACCTGACGTCCGTGACGCACGGGCGACGCATCCGTCTCGAGGTGTCGGTGCCCGACGCCGACCCGCACATCCCTTCGAGCACCGCGGTGTACCCGACCAACGACTGGCACGAGCGCGAGACCTGGGACTTCTTCGGGATCGTCTTCGACGACCACCCGGGCCTGGCGCGGATCGAGATGCCCGACGACTGGCCGGGCCACCCGCAGCGCAAGGACTACCCGCTCGGCGGCATCCCCGTGGAGTACAAGGGCGCCACGGTGCCGCCGCCGGACACGAGGAGGTCGTACTCGTGACTACTGGAACCTTCAGCGCCACCAGGCCGCCGACCGCGGACGAGTTCGACCCGGGCATCCCGGGCTTCGAGGCGTCCGGCGGCGACTGGGACGAGATCGCCCGGGAGGCCGTGGGCGAGGAACGCATCGTCGTCAACATGGGCCCGCAGCACCCGTCCACGCACGGCGTGCTGCGCCTCATGCTCGAGATCGACGGCGAGACGGTCACCGAGGCCCGCTGCGGCATCGGCTACCTGCACACGGGCATCGAGAAGAACATGGAGTTCCGCACCTGGACGCAGGGCACCACGTTCTGCACCCGGATGGACTACCTCGCGCCGCTGTTCCAGGAGACCGCCTACTGCCTGGCCACGGAGAAGCTGCTCGGCATCACCGACGACGTGCCGGAGCGGGCGTCGATCATCCGCGTGCTGATGATGGAGCTCAACCGGGTGGCGTCCCACCTCGTGTGCCTCGGCACGGGCGGCAACGAGATGGGCGCGACGACGGTCATGACGATCGGCTTCACCGCCCGCGAGGAGATCCTCCGGCTGTTCGAGGCCGTCACCGGGCTGCGCATGAACCACGCGTACGTGCGGCCGGGCGGCGTCGCGCAGGACGTGCCCGACGGCTTCGAGGACCAGGTGCGGGCGGCGCTGCCGAAGATCCGGATGTACCTCGGCCAGCTCGGCGACCTCATGCTCGCCAACCCGATCTTCAAGGCGCGGCTCACCGACGTCGGCGTGCTCAACCTCGCCGGCTGCATGGCGCTGGGCGTCACCGGGCCGGTGCTGCGCTCCACGGGGCTGCCGTACGACGTGCGCAAGGCGTTCCCGTACTCCGGGTACGAGGCCTACGACTTCGACGTGCCGACGTCGACCGACGCGGACTGCTACTCCCGCGTGGTGCTGCGGCTGGAGGAGTGCTACCAGTCGCTGCGCATCGTGGAGCAGGCCCTCACCCGCCTCGAGGCGACGTCGGGCGCGCCGGTCATGGTGGCGGACAAGAAGATCGCGTGGCCGGCGCAGCTCGCGATCGGCGCCGACGGGCAGGGCAACTCGCTCGACCACATCCGCCAGATCATGGGCACCTCGATGGAGGCCCTGATCCACCATTTCAAGCTCGTCACCGAGGGCTTCCGGGTGCCGGCCGGGCAGGCGTGGCAGACCGTCGAGCACCCGCGCGGCGAGCTGGGCGTGCACGCGGTGTCCGACGGCGGCACCAAGCCGTACCGGGCGCACTTCCGCGACCCGTCGTTCAACAACCTCCAGGCCGTGTCGGTGATGTGCGAGGGCGGCCAGGTGGCCGACGTCGTCGTCGCCGTCGCGTCCCTGGACCCCGTGCTGGGAGGGGTCGACCGATGACGGCAGAACCCACGAGCGCCCGCTCGGCCACGCGGTATGACGCCGACACGCTCGCGTCGCTGGCCGCCGACGCCGCGGAGATCAAGGCGCGCTACCCGGACCCGCGCTCCGGGCTGCTGCCGATGCTGCACCTGGTGCAGTCGGTGGACGGGTACGTGAGCCGCGACGGCATCCTGTTCTGCGCCGAGCAGCTCGAGATGACGCCCGCCGAGGTGAGCGCCGTCGCGACCTTCTACACGCAGTACAAGCGGCACCCGAACGGCACGTACACCGTGGGCGTGTGCACCAACACCCTGTGCGCGGTGATGGGCGGCGACGCGATCTTCGACGAGCTGAGCGAGCACCTCGGAGTCGGGCACGACGAGACCACCGACGACGGCGCGATCACGCTCGAGCGGGTCGAGTGCAACGCGGCCTGCGACTACGCGCCGGTCGTGATGGTCAACTGGGAGTTCTTCGACAACCAGACGCCGGAGTCGGCCACGGACCTCGCCGACCGCCTGCGGGCGGGCGAGGAGGTGGCGCCCACGCGCGGCGCGTCGTCGGTGTGCGGCTTCAAGCAGATGAGCCGCGTGCTCGCCGGGTTCACCGACGGCCGCGCCGACGAGGGCGTGGGCGCGGGGGAGCCGACGCTCGCCGGGCTGCGGCTGGCGCGCGCGGCGGCCGCCGTCGACGGCGCGGAGCCGGCGGCGCCCGCCCCGCGGGAGGGAACGACGGCGTCGACCGGCGAGGTCCCGCCCGAGACGGGCACGGCCCAGTCGAGCGCGGAGCGCAAGCCCGCCGCGCCGGGGGACCAGAACCCCGGCCGGTCGCCGTCGGGCGGCGACGCGAACCCCGAGCCGGAGAAGGGCGGCAGCGATGACTGACCTCATGCCGGTGCTCACGGACACGTGGGACGCCGACCGGTCGTGGAAGCTCGCGTCGTACGAGGCGGCCGGCGGGTACGCCGGGCTGCGCAAGGCCCTGACGATGGAGCCCGGCGACCTCGTGCAGACGGTCAAGGACTCGGGGCTGCGCGGTCGCGGCGGCGCCGGCTTCCCGACCGGCATGAAGTGGGGCTTCCTGCCCCCGCCGGACGGAGGCCCGCGCTACCTCGTGGTCAACGCGGACGAGTCCGAGCCCGGCACGTGCAAGGACATCCCGCTCATGCTGGCGAGCCCGCAGCACCTGGTGGAGGGCATCGCGATCACCAGCTACGCCATCGGCTGCCACCACGCGTTCGTCTACGTGCGCGGCGAGGTGCTGCACGTGTACCGGCGGCTGATGGCCGCGGTGGCCGAGGCGTACGACGCCGGGTACCTGGGCAAGGACGTGCTCGGCTCCGGATTCGACCTGGAAATCACGGTGCACGCGGGGGCGGGCGCCTACATCTGCGGCGAGGAGACGGCGCTGCTCGACTCGCTCGAGGGCAAGCGCGGCCAGCCGCGGCTCAAGCCGCCGTTCCCCGCCGTCGCGGGCCTGTACGCGCGGCCCACGGTGGTGAATAACGTCGAGTCGATCGCGTCGGTGCCGGGCATCGTCGCGCGCGGCGCGGACTGGTTCGCCGGCATGGGTACCGAGAAGTCGCAGGGGCACGGCCTGTTCTCGCTGTCCGGGCACGTCACCCGGCCGGGCCAGTACGAGGCACCGCTCGGCATCACGCTGCGCGAGCTGCTCAACCTCGCCGGCGGGATGCGGGCCGGGCACGAGCTGAAGTTCTGGACGCCGGGCGGCTCGTCGACGCCGCTGTTCACGGCCGATCACCTCGACACCCCGCTCGACTACGAGTCGGTGGGCGCGGCCGGGTCGATGCTCGGCACCCGTGCGCTGCAGCTCTTCGACGAGACGACGTGCGTGGTCCGCGCGGTGAGCCGGTGGACCGACTTCTACGCGCACGAGTCGTGCGGCAAGTGCACGCCGTGCCGCGAGGGCACCTACTGGCTCAAGCAGGTGCTGCACCGCATCGAGGCCGGCCAGGGCGAGGAGCGCGACGTCGACCTGCTGCTCGACCTGTGCGACAACATCCTCGGCCGCGCGTTCTGCGCGCTCGGCGACGGCGCGACGTCGCCCGTGACGTCGAGCATCCAGCTCTTCCGCGACGAGTACCAGGCGCACATCGACTCACGCGGGTGCCCGTTCGACCCGCGCGCCAGCGCCCTGTTCCCGTACACCCCCAAGCAGTCGCCGGCGCTCGCCGGGGCGGGAGGTCACTGATGACGGCGACCACGGACAAGTCCACCGCGGCCGCGCCCCCGGTGGAGACGGTCACGCTCACCATCGACGAGGTCGAGGTGACGGTGCCCAAGGGCACGCTGATCATCCGCGCGGCCGAGCAGGTGGGCATCCAGATCCCGCGCTTCTGCGACCACCCGCTGCTCGAGCCCGCGGGCGCGTGCCGGCAGTGCCTGGTCGAGGTCGCGATGCCCGACCGCGAGGGCAACGTGCGGCCCATGCCGAAGCCGCAGGCCTCGTGCACGATGACGGTCACGCCCGGCATGGTCGTCAAGACGCAGCGCACCTCGCCGGTGGCGGACAAGGCGCAGCACGGGGTCATGGAGCTGCTGCTCATGAACCACCCGCTGGACTGCCCGGTGTGCGACAAGGGCGGCGAGTGCCCGCTGCAGAACCAGGCGATGAGCAACGGGCGCGCCGAGTCCCGGTTCGAGGACGTCAAGCGCACGTTCCCCAAGCCCATCGCCGTGTCCACCGAGATCCTGCTGGACCGCGAGCGCTGCGTGCTGTGCCAGCGCTGCACCCGGTTCAGCGACGAGATCGCGGGCGACGCGTTCATCGCGCTGCAGGAGCGCGGCGCGCACCAGCAGATCGGCCGGTTCGACGAGACGGTGCTGGACTTCACCCCGCCGCCCGGCGAGCCCGCCGAGGAGACCTTCGGGTCGGCGGCGGCCACGGCCGGGGGCCAGCCGTTCGCGTCGTACTTCTCCGGCAACACCGTGCAGATCTGCCCGGTGGGCGCGCTCACCGGCGCGGCCTACCGGTTCCGCTCCCGGCCCTTCGACCTGGTCTCGACGCCGGGGATCTCCGAGCACGACTCGTGCGGCTCCGCCATCCGCGTCGACCACCGGCGGGGCGTGGTGCTGCGCCGGCTGTCGGGGGAGGACCCGGCGGTCAACGAGGAGTGGATCACCGACAAGGACCGTTTCGCGTTCACGTGGCAGGCGGCCCCCGACCGGCTCACCGTCCCGCTGGTGCGGGACCGCGTGGTGGACGGCGACGGCGCCGTCGTGTCGCGCGGTGAGCTGCGGCCGGCGTCGTGGGTCGAGGCGTTCGAGCTGGCGGCCGAGGGCCTGGCCGCCGCGCGCGCGGCGGGCGGGGTCGGGGTGCTGCCCGGCGGCCGGCTGACCGTCGAGGACGCGTTCGCCTGGTCGCGCTACGCGCGCACGGTGCTCGGCACGGACGACGTCGACCAGCGGGCCCGGGTGGGCTCGGCCGAGGAGACGGCGTTCCTGGGGCACGCGGTCGCGGGCACCGGCGTCGGCGTGACGTTCGGCGACGTCGAGGCCGCCCCGGCCGTGCTGCTCGCCGGGCTCGAGGCCGAGGAGGAGGCCGGCGTCACCTTCCTGCGGTTGCGCAAGGGGGTGCGCAAGCACGGCACGAAGGTGTGGTCGATCGCGCCGTTCGCGAGCCGCGGCCTGGCCCGCCTGGACGGCGAGCTGCTGCCCGCGGCGCCCGGCACCGAGGCGGAGTGGCTGGGCATCCTCGCCACCCGGGCGGGCGGAGGGCTGGTGCCCGCCGACTCCGACACGGCGACCCTCGGCGCGGTGGCGGACGGGCTCGCGACCCCCGGCGCCCTGATCCTCGTGGGCGAGCGGCTCGCGTCGGCGCCGGGCGCCTACGGCGCCGTCCTGCGGCTCGCGGAGGTCACCGGCGCCCGCGTCGCGTGGATCCCGCGCCGCGCGGGGGAGCGCGGCGGGGTCGAGGCGGGCCTGCTGCCCGGGCTGCTGCCGGGCGGCCGTCCGCTCACCGACCCCGCGGCCCGCGCCGAGGTGGCCGCGGCCTGGGGCGTCGACGCCGACGCGCTGCCGGCAGCCCCGGGGCGGGACGTCGCGGAGATCCTCGACGCCCTCTCCGTCGGCCAGCTCGGCGGCGCCCTCGTGGGCGGCGTGGAGCTCGCCGACCTGCCCGACCCGGCGCACGCCCGGCGGGCGCTCGAGGCCGCGGGCTTCGTCGTCTCGCTCGAGGTCCGGCGCTCGGAGGTGACCGAGCTGGCGGACGTCGTGCTCCCTGTCGCTCCTCCCGTCGAGAGGTCGGGGTCGTACTGGAACTGGGAGGGCCGCGTCCGCGCGTTCGGGCAGGCCCTGGAGTCCTCGGCGCTGCCCGACCACCGCGTGCTCGACGCGCTCGCCGCCCAGGCAGGCGTGGCGCTGGGTGCGGCGACCCCGCTCGACGCGCACCGAGCGATCGCGGCCCTGCCCGCGTGGGGCGGCGCCCGCGTGCCGGCGCCGCGGTCCGAGCCTGTCGAGCCGCCGGCGGTGCCGGCCGGGTCCGCCGTGCTGGCGAGCTGGCACCTGCTGCTCGACGACGGCGCCCTCCAGGACGGCGAGCAGTTCCTCGCCGGCACGGCCAAGCGGCCCGTCGCGCGGATGTCCGCGGCCACGGCGGCCGCCGTCGACGTGTACGACGGCGACCGGGTGACCGTGTCCACCGACCGGGGGTCGGTGACCGTACCCGTCGCCATCACGGAGATGGTCGACCACGTGGTGTGGCTGCCGCTCGCGTCGCGCGGCTGCCGCGTGCACGACTCGCTCGGCGCCGCGCCGGGCGACCTGGTGCGGATCGGTCCGCCGGAGGCGGTCGCCGCCGGCGGGGTCGCGGGCCCCACCGACGAGAAGGCACAGGGAGGGGCCGCATGATCCCCGGCGTCGCGTCCGACTTCAGCAACGACTGGCTGTGGGTGTCGCTGATCAAGGCGGTGCTCATCGTGGTCTTCCTGCTGACCAGCGTGCTCTTCGCGATCTGGTTCGAGCGCAAGGTCGTGGCGCGCATGCAGGTGCGCCCCGGCCCCAACTGGCACGGTCCCTTCGGGCTGCTGCAGTCGCTCGCGGACGCGATGAAGCTGCTGCTCAAGGAGGACGTGAACGTCACCCGGGCCGACCGGGTCGTCTACCTGCTGGCGCCGATGATCTCCGTGTTCTGCGCGCTGCTGGTGTTCGCGGTCATCCCGTTCGGCCCCGAGGTGACGATCCCGTTCACGGACTACACGACGCCGGCGCAGCTCACCGACTTCCCCGTGGCGGTCCTGTACGTGCTGGCCTGCGCGTCGATGGGCGTGTACGGCATCGTGCTGGGCGGCTGGTCGTCGGGCTCGACCTACCCGCTGCTCGGGTCCGTGCGGTCCACGGCCCAGGTGATCTCGTACGAGCTCGCCATGGGGCTCTCGCTGGTCAGCGTGTTCATCATGGCCGGCTCGATGTCGACCTCCCAGATCGTGGCCTCGCAGACCAGCATCTGGTGGTTCCTCCCGCTGCTGCCGGCGTTCGTCGTCTACGTCATCTCGATGATCGGCGAGACCAACCGGCTCCCGTTCGACCTCCCGGAGGCCGAGGGCGAGCTCGTCTCCGGCTACATGACCGAGTACAGCTCGATGAAGTTCGCCTGGTTCTTCCTGGCGGAGTACATCAACATGCTCAACGTCTCCGCCGTCGCCACCACGCTGTTCCTCGGCGGCTGGCGGGCGCCGTGGCCGCTGTCCGCGATCAACGACGGGATGTTCAACACCGGTTGGTGGCCGGTGCTGTGGTTCCTCGTCAAGCTCTGGCTGGTCATGTTCGTGTTCGTCTGGGTGCGCGGCACGCTGCTGCGCCTGCGCTACGACCAGTTCATGTCGTTCGGCTGGAAGGTGCTCATCCCCGTCGCGCTGGTCTGGGTCGTGGTGCTGAGCGTGTTCCAGTACCTCGGCCTGGCGGGCGTGACCCGCACCCAGCTCATCACCGGCGTCGCCGTCGCGGCCGTGGTGGTCGTCGCCGCCCTGTGGTTGTGGCCCGACCGGAAGGCGAAGGCGACCGACGGCTCCGGGCCACCGGACGGCGCAGGCCGGGCGCGCCGCCCAGCCGGCGAGTTCGACGCCTTCGCCGACGGGTTCCCCGTCCCGCCGCTGCCGGGGCAGGCCCTGCCGCCGTCCCCCCGCGCGCGCCGGCACGTGATGCAGGCCGCCGACGTCCCGGGCGCGCCCGCCGCCGACTCCGCCGTCGACCGATCCGAGGAGACGCGATGACCGACAAGCCGTACGAGCCGCTGCGCCCGTCCAAGGGTCCGCTCGGGGAGATGTTCGCCCCGGTGGCCGGGTTCGGCGTGACGTTCTCGTCGATGTTCCGGCCCACGGTGACGGAGCAGTACCCGCGCAAGAAGACGCCGCCGCAGCGCCGGTACCACGGGCGTCACCAGCTCAACCGCTACGCGGACGGGCTGGAGAAGTGCATCGGCTGCGAGCTGTGCGCGTGGGCGTGCCCGGCGGACGCGATCTACGTGGAGGGCGCGGACAACGCCGAGCTGCCCGACGGCGCGCACATGTCGCCCGGCGAGCGGTACGGCCGCGTCTACCAGATCAACTACCTGCGCTGCATCTTCTGCGGGCTGTGCATCGAGGCGTGCCCCACCCGGGCGCTCACGATGACCAACGACTACGAGCTCGCGGGGCCCGACCGCGCCGGGATGATCTACGAGAAGCAGGACCTGCTCGCCCCGCTCGCGGAGGGGATGCTGGCCGCACCGCACCCGATGGTCGAGGGCACCACGGACACCGAGTACTACCGCGGCGAGGTGACCGCCCCGACGGCGGAGCAGGTCGGCTGGGTGCGCGAGCACCGGCCCGACGACCCGACGCTGGACGCCGCCGACCGCGTGGTGCACGGGGACGCGCCGCCCCCGACCCCGCGCCGGCACCGGCTGCGCGGCAGCGCCACCAAGGCCGCCGTCGCCACCCGGCAGGCGTTCGAGGGCGGGCACGTGGCCACCCTGCCGACCCCCGACCTGCGGGATGCCGAGCCGACGGGGGGCCGGGAGTGACCGCGTCGAGCGCGGAGGCCGCGCTCTTCTGGGTGCTCGCGCCGCTCATGGTGCTCGCCGCGCTCGGGCTGCTGTTCGCCCGCAAGGCGGTGCACGCCGCGGTGTGCGTCATGTTCGTGATGGTCGGCCTGGCCATCCTCTACGTCGCCCAGGAGGCGCCGTTCCTCGGCGTCGTCCAGGTGGTCGTCTACACGGGCGCCGTGATGATGCTCTTCCTGTTCGTGCTCATGCTGGTGGGCGTCGACTCCGCCGACTCGCTGACGGAGACCATCAAGGGCCAGCGCTGGCTCGGCGTGCTGCTCGGCCTCGGGCTCGTCGTGGTGCTGCTCGGCGTGGTCGCGCAGGCCGCGTTCCCGCCCGCGGTGGGGCTGGCGGCGACGGAAGAGCTCACCAACCCGGTGGCCCTGGCCCGGGTGCTGCTGGGCGACTACGTCCTCGCGATGGAGGTGGTCGGCGTGCTGCTCGTCACCGCCGCGCTGGCCGGCCTGGTGCTCACGCACCGCCGCCGGCTCAGCGTGCGGCCCACGCAGCGCGTCCTCGCGGCCGCGCGCGTGGCCGCCCTGCCGCAGGGCCGCACGCTCACGCCGCTGCCCGCGCCCGGCGTCTACGCGCAGAACAACGCCATGGACACGCCCGCGCTCGGTCCCGACGGCGAGCCGCTGCCGCACTCCGTGCCGCGCGTGCTGCGCATCCGCGGGCAGGAGCGGTCCGCCACCGCGGTCCTCGCCGAGGAGGAGACGCTCGTGACGCGCGAGGACCTGCGCCTCCTCGGCGTCGGCCCCGCGGCGGACACGACGGTCGAGCAGGCGGGCGACCCGGTCGCGACCGGCACGACCGACGAGGGCACCGGCGACGACATCACCGGCGACGACGGGGAGGTGCGCTGATGGAGATCACCCACTACCTGGGGCTGGCCGCGATCCTGTTCGCGATCGGCGCGACGACGGTGCTGCTGCGGCGCAACGCCATCGTGGTGTTCATGGGCGTGGAGCTCATGCTCAACGCCACCAACCTCGCGTTCGTGACGTTCGCGCGCATCCACGGTGACGTGACGGGCCAGGTGCTCGCGTTCTTCGTCATGGTGGTCGCCGCGGCCGAGGTCGTGGTGGGGCTCGCGATCATCATCACGATCTTCCGTTCCCGCCGGTCGGCCTCGGTCGACGACGTCAACCTGCTGCACAGCTGAGAGGCGACCTGTGGACACGCAGACGACGATGCAGACTCTCTCCCTCGCCCCCTGGCTGGTCGCGACGCCGATGATCGGCGCCCTCGTGCTGCTGGTCGCCGGGCGCCGCACCGACCGGTGGGGGCACTGGCTGGGCGTGCTGGCCAGCGCGGCGACGTTCGTCGTCGGGCTGGTGATGCTGCTCGACATGCTCGGCACCCCCGCCGACCAGCGGGTGGGCACCCGCACCGTGGGCACCTGGATCGAGGCCGGGCCCCTGCACGTGGACCTCGGGTTCCAGGTGGACCCGCTGTCGATGACGTTCGTGATGCTCGTGACGTTCGTCGGGACCCTGATCCACGTGTACTCCGTGGCGTACATGGACCACGACGTCGACCGGGGCCGGTTCTTCGGGTACCTCAACCTGTTCGTCGCGGCGATGCTGCTGCTGGTGCTCGCCGACTCCTACCTGCTGCTCTTCGTCGGCTGGGAGGGCGTCGGCCTGGCGTCGTTCCTGCTCATCGGGTTCTGGGACGGCAAGCGCGAGAACGCCGTCGCAGGCAAGAAGGCGTTCGTCATGAACCGCGTCGGCGACATGGGGCTCATCGTCGCGATGATGCTGCTGCTCGCGACCTTCGGCGCCGTGGACTTCGCCACCGTGCTGCCCGCGGCGGGCGAGGGCGCGACGGCGGCGGGTCAGGGCGTGATGACGGCGATCGGCCTGATGCTCCTGCTGGCCGCGTGCGGCAAGTCGGCGCAGCTGCCGCTGCAGGCGTGGCTCGGGGACGCCATGGCGGGCCCGACGCCGGTGTCCGCGCTGATCCACGCGGCCACCATGGTGACCGCCGGCGTGTACCTGCTGGTGCGGTCCGGCCCGATCCTCGAGGCGGCGCCGGACGCGCAGCTCGTCGTCGCGATCGTCGGCGCGCTGACCCTGCTGTTCGGGGCGATCGTCGGTACCGCCAAGGACGACATCAAGAAGGCGCTCGCGGCGTCGACGATGTCGCAGATCGGCTACATGATGCTCGCCGCCGGCCTCGGGCCGATCGGGTACGCGTTCGCGATCTTCCACCTGCTCACGCACGGCTTCTTCAAGGCGGGGCTGTTCCTCGGCGCCGGGTCCGTGATGCACGCGATGGACGACGACGTGAACATGCGCCGCTTCGGCGGTCTCGCCCGGCTGCTGCCGGTCACGGCGATCACGATGGGCCTCGGCTGGCTCGCCATCCTGGGCGTGCCGCCGTTCTCCGGGTTCTGGTCGAAGGACAAGATCATCGAGGCGGCGTTCGTCGGCGAGGGCTGGCGGCCGTGGGTCTTCGGCCTGGCGGCGCTGCTCGGCGCCGGGATCACGGCGTACTACATGTCGCGACTGTTCTTCATGACCTTCGCGGGACGCCGGCGGTGGCGGCCCGACGAGGGGTCGGGGGACGACGGCGCCCCCGTGCGGCACCCGCACGAGGCCCCGCGCCTCATGACCTGGCCGATGATCGTCCTGGCCGCGGGGTCGGTGTTCCTCGGCGGGATCCTGGCCCTGGGCGACCGGTTCGTCACCTGGCTGGAGCCGGTCACCGGGCACGCGGAGCACCACGAGCCGGTGCTGCCGGTGTGGCTGCTCATGACCCTGACCCTGCTGCTCGTGGTGCTCGGCGCGCTCCTCGCGTTCCGCCAGTACGCGGTCGCGGCCGTGCCCGTCGAGCCGCCGCCGGCGCCCGCCGTCGTGCGGGCGGCGCGGGTCGACCTGTACCAGGACGCGGTCAACGAGTCGCTGGTCATGCGGCCGGGGCAGTACCTCACCCGGGCGCTCGTGTACTCGGACCGCACGGCCGTCGACGGCGGCTGGCTGGGTCTGGCGGGCGGCATCGGGCGCCTCGGGGCGCGGCTGCGGCGGATGCAGAACGGCTACGTGCGGTCGTACGCGGCGACGATGCTCGGCGGCCTCGGCGTCGTCGGGCTGGTCGTCTGGGTCCTGGCGAGCTGATCGGACGGTGAACGAAGGGATGACGATGTCCACAGGGTTCCCCTGGCTCACGGTCCTCATCGTGTGGCCGCTGGTGGCCGCGGCGGCGACGGCGCTCACGGGCGTCGGCCGGGGCCGCCCGGCCGCCGGCCCGGTGACCGGGGGCCGGTTCGGCGCCGGCGCCGCGCGCACGGTCGCGCTGGTCGGCGCGCTCGTGGAGGTCCTCCTGCTGGTCGGGGCGTTCGCCGCCTTCGACACCGGCGACGCGGGCAGCCACCAGCTCACCGAGACGCACTCCTGGATCCCCGCGATCGGCGCCAGCTACGCCGTCGGCGTCGACGGCGTGGGGCTGCTGCTGGTCGCGTTGTCGGTGGGCCTGGTGCCGCTGGTGATCCTCGCGGCCTGGCGCGAGCAGGGCGGCGACCACGTGCGGCTGCGCCGCTACCTCGCCACCGTGCTGCTGCTCGAGGCGTTCATGGTGACGGTCTTCGTCGCCCGCGACGTGTTCCTCTTCTACGTCGTGTTCGAGGCCATGCTCATCCCCGCCTACTTCCTCATCGGCGGGTTCGGGCAGGGGCCGCAGCGCCGGTACGCGGCGGTGAAGTTCCTGCTGTTCTCGCTGGCCGGCGGCCTGGTCATGCTGGTGGGCGTCATCGCGCTCTACCTGCAGGTGCCGGCCGCGGACCGCGGCCCGCAGACCTTCCTCACCGACAACCTCACGGGGCTGACCCTCGACCCCACGGCCGAGAAGCTCATGTTCTGCGCCTTCTTCCTCGCGTTCGCGATCAAGGCGCCCATGTTCCCCGTGCACACGTGGCTGCCCGACGTCACCCAGCACGCGACGGCCGGCACCTCGACGCTGCTCATCTGCGTGCTCGACAAGGTGGGCACCTTCGGGATGCTCACCCTGTGCCTGCCCCTGTTCCCGGAGGCGAGCCGGTGGGCGGCGCCGTTCGTGGTCGTGCTCGCGGTGATCTCGATCCTGTACGGCGCGATCCTCGCGATCGGGCAGAGCGACCTGCTGCGCCTCATCGGCTACACGTCGGTGTCCCACTTCGGGTTCATCATCCTGGGCATCTTCACGTTCACGTCGCTGGGCACCGCGGGGTCCGGCCTGATGATGCTCAACCACGGCATCTCCACCGGCGCGCTGTTCCTCGTCGCCGGGTTCGCCATCGCGCGGCACCCGCGCCAGAGCCAGCTCATCGGCGACTACGGCGGTCTGCGCCGCGTGGCGCCGATCCTGGGCGGCACGTTCCTCGTCGCCGGCCTGTCGGCGGCGGCGCTGCCCGGCCTCGCGACGTTCGTCTCCGAGATCATGGTGTTCCTCGGGTCGTACGCCCGCTGGCCCGCCGCGGTGCTCGTGGCCGTGCCCGCCGTCGTGCTGGCCGCCGTGTACGTGCTGCTCACCTACCAGCGCATGTTCACCGGGGAGACGACGCCGGAGCTAGCGTCCGCGCGCGACCTCGACGGCCGCGAGAAGTCCGTGGCCGGCGTGCTCGTCGGCGCGCTGCTCGTGCTCGGCCTCGTGCCCGGGCCGGTGCTCGACTACGTGCGGGCGCCGGGCGAGGTCGCCGTCCAGCAGGTCGGGGAGACCGACCCCGCACCTGCCATCTCTGAGGGGGTTCCGCTGTGAACGACTTCGTCGCCCCGCCCATCGACTGGGCGGCCGTCTCGCCGGTGCTGATCGTGCTGGCGGCGGGCGTGCTCGGCGTGCTGCTGGAGGCGTTCGTGCCGGCGAAGGCCCGCCGCACCACGCAGCTCACGCTCACCCTGGCGGCGCTCGCGGGCTCGCTCGTGGCGGTCGGGCTGCTGTGGGACCGGGTGCAGGAGAACGCGGTGTCGGTGGTCGGCGGGTCGTACCTGCTGACGCCGTTCGGCCTGGGCGTGCAGGCCGTGATCGGGGTGTGCGCGCTCCTGGGCGTGCTCGTCGTCGCGGAGCGCACCACGACGGGCCAGGACGCGTTCGCCCCCGCCGCGGCGGCCGTGCCGGGCACCGCGTACGAGGACGAGACGCGCCGCGCGGGCCTGCAGCAGACCGAGATCTACCCGCTCCTGCTGTTCTCGACGGGCGGCATGCTGCTCTTCCCGGCCACGGACGACCTGATCGTCATGTTCGTCGCGCTCGAGGTGCTGTCCCTGCCGCTGTACGTGCTGTGCGCGACGGCGCGCCGCCGCCGGCTGCTCAGCCAGGAGGCCGCGTTCAAGTACTTCGTGCTGGGCGCGTTCGCGTCCGCGCTGTTCGTCTTCGGCATCGCGCTCGTCTACGGCTTCTCCGGCACCGTGCGCCTGCAGGGCGTGGTGCGGGTGCTCGCGGACCCGTCCGTCTCGCCGCTGGGGTCGATGACGGCCCTCGTGGTGGTCGGGCTGCTGCTGGTGCTCAGCGGGCTGCTGTTCAAGATCGGCGCCGCGCCGCTGCACGCCTGGACCCCGGACGTGTACCAGGGCGCCCCCACGCCGATCACGGGCTTCATGGCGGCGTGCACCAAGGCGGCCGCGATGGGCGCCCTCGTGCGGGTGCTGTTCACGCTGGCGAACGGCCTGAACCCCGCGGTGCGGCACGACGTCGAGGTCGCGCTGTGGGCGGTCGCCATCCTCACGATGCTCATCGGCACCGTCGTCGGCGCCGTGCAGACCGACGTCAAGCGCCTGCTCGCGTACTCCGCGATCGCGCACGCGGGGTTCCTCCTGGTCGGCGTCGTGGGGATGGACGAGGCCGGCTCGCGGGCGGTCCTCTTCTACCTGCTCGCATACGGGCTCGCGTCCGTCGGCGCGTTCGCGATCGTCACGCTGGTGCGCGAGCGGACGGTGTCGGGCGACGAGTCCGCGGACCGGGCGGACGGGCCGGTCCCCGACGACGGCGTGGTGCTGGGCGAGGCCACGCGGCTGGCGCAGTGGGCCGGCCTGGGGCGCAAGGCCCCGTGGCTCACCGCGGCGTTCTCCCTGTTCCTCCTGTCGATGGCGGGCATCCCGCTCACGGCCGGGTTCGTGGCGAAGTTCGGCGTCTTCTCGGCCGCGGTCGAGGCGGGGGCGTGGCCGCTCGCGCTGCTCGGCGTGCTCGCGTCCGCCGTGTCGGTCTTCTTCTACGTCCGCGTCATCGTCCTCATGGTGCTCACCCCGCCGCCCGGCGGGGAGCAGGGCACGGCGTCGGCGGGTGCGGCCTCGGCGGCGCCGACGGAGGTCGGGGAGCCGGGCAGCGGTGGTGGCACCGCCACGGTGACCGGCGCGGCGACGCGCACGCTCGTGTCGCGGACGGTCGTGACGGTGGTGGGCTCGCGCGGCCCGGCGGCGTTCGCGATTGCCGTGTGCGCGGTCGGCGTGCTGCTGCTCGGCATCCTGCCGGCGGGCGCGCTGGACCTCGTCGGCCAGGCGGCGCAGTTCCGTCCCTGACGGCCCCGGGAGGGTGGCCCGCGGACGGGGCGGCACGCCGTCGTGCCGTCCCGAGCACGGGGCGCCGGCACGTCGGTCACGCCGTGGTGTCCGTGAGCGACCTGACGCGGCCGAGGCGCGTCTCGGTGCGGTGTTCGGGGCCCCGGACGGATAGGTTCGGACAGTGACTCGCGCACCTTCCGCCTCGGCCCCCCGGCCCGGGCCCACGCCGTCCCCGGCACCGCCGGCGATCCCGCTGTCCGACCCGGCGCTCGCCGACCGGCTCGCCGAGCGCATGACGCGGGTGGACGCGGCGCTCGACGACGCGGTGGCCTCGGCCGACGCCCTCGCCGACGACGCGTCGCGGCACCTCGTCGCGGCCGGCGGCAAGCGGTTCCGCCCGCTGCTCACGCTGCTCGCGGGCGAGCTGGGCGACGGGTCCCGCCCGGAGCTCGTCGACGCGGCGGTCGTCGTGGAGCTCACGCAGGTCGCGTCGCTGTACCACGACGACGTCATGGACTCCGCGCCGCTGCGGCGCGGGGCGCCCGCGGCGCACACGGTGTGGGGCAACTCCGTCGCGATCCTGGTGGGCGACCTCCTGTTCGCGCGCGCGTCCGCGCTCGTCGCGGGCCTCGGCCCGGAGGCCGTGGTGCTGCAGTCGCGCACCTTCGAGCGCATGTGCCTCGGCCAGCTGCACGAGACGATGGGCCCCGGCGCCGACGACGACCCGGTGGAGCACTACCTCCAGGTGCTCAGCGACAAGACGGCGTCGCTGCTGGCGACGTCGGCGCGGCTCGGGGCGATGTTCGGCGGCTGCGAGCCCGCGGTCGTCGAGGCCGTGGCGGCGTACGGCGAGAAGGTGGGCGTCGCGTTCCAGCTCGCCGACGACGTGCTCGACATCGCGTCCTCCGGCGACGAGTCCGGCAAGACGCCCGGCACCGACCTGCGCGAGCACGTGCCGACGATGCCGGTGCTGCTGCTGCGCCAGCGGGTCGCGCGGGGCGAGGCGACCGCGGCGGACGCGGCGCTCGTCGCCCGGCTCGACGGCGACCTCGCCGGGGACGACGCCCTCGCGGCCGTCGTCGCCGAGCTGCGGGCGCACGACGTGCTGACCGAGACGCGCGCGCTCGCGGGCCGGTGGGCGCGCGAGGCGGCCGCCGAGCTGGCGCCGCTTCCCGACGGGCCGGTGAAGGACGCGCTCGCCGACCTCGCCCAGGCGCTGGCCGACCGGACGGCCTGACCGGCACCACGGCGCGGCCGGCCCGAGGGCGACGCGCTAGCCGGCAGCGAGCCGGGAGAGCGTCAGCGCGACGGCTGCGCCGGCGAGCAGGTACGGCCCGAAGGCCAGCGCCGTCCCGCGCGACGCCCGCCGCGAGACCATGAGCACGATCGCCACGGTGCCGCCCAGGAGGATCGGCAGCACGGCGGCGGCGACGAGCGGCGACCAGCCGTACCAGGCGGTGACGAGGCCGAGGAGCGCGGCGAGCTTGACGTCACCGAGACCCATCCCGGACCGGTGGGCGAGGTGCAGCAGCAGGTACGCCCCGCCGAGCAGGACCGCCCCGGCGAGCGCCCGCAGCGCGGCGTCCCACGTCCCGCCGGCCAGCGCCGCGAGCACCAGCAGCGCGGCGACGACCGCCGTCGCCGGGTAGGTCAGCGCGTCCGGCAGCCGGTGCGTGCGGGCGTCGACCACCCACAGCGCGGCGCCCGCGACCGCGGCGACCACGAGGGCCGGCGTGGCCCAGCCGGGCCCGCTCGCCCACACGGCCCAGACGGCGGCGAGGGCGCCGCCCCACGCCACCGGGCGACGGTGGGGCGCGACCTCGGCACGGGCGCGCTGCAGGATCGGGGGCACCTGCGGATGCTATGCGGCGCGCTCCGGCCCCGGGCGGCGCCGTCCACAGGCGTCCAGAGGCGACGGACCCAGAGGCGATGGACGCGGGGCGGCTCAGCGGGGCAGCGCCACGGCGTCCGCCGCGACCACGAGCTGCGCCACGCACACCGCCGCCACGGCCAGGCTCAGCAGGAACGGGGCCCGGCTGCGCGGCCGGAGGACCCCCACGGTCCCGGCGACGACGGCCAGCACGGCGGCGCCGCCGGCGAGCGCCGCCGACGCCGCGGCGGGCGGGCCCGGCGGGCCGAGGAGGATCACCACGCTGCCCGCGGCGAGGACCACGGGGGCCAGCACGCTCGTGGCCCGGCGCCCCAGGCGGTGCGGCAGCCCGCGGACGCCGGTGGCGTCGTCGTCCTCGAGGTCCGGCAGCACGTTGGCGAGGTGGGCCCCGACGCCGAGCAGCGCGGCCGCCCCGACCGTCCACGCGGCGACGACGCGCCCGTCGCCGGCCGCGGCCACGACGAACGCGGGGAGCAAGCCGAAGCTCACGGCGTAGGGCAGCCACGACAGCGGCGTCGCCTTGAGCCAGGCGTTGTACGACCAGGCGCTGCCGACCGCGGCGACGTGCAGCAGGCCCGGCAGGGGGCCGGTCGCGAAGGACAGCACGACGCACGCGGCCAGGGCGGCGACCGCGGCGGCGCGCAGCGCCCGGGGAGTGACGGCGCCGGTCACGGTCGGCTTGTCGGTGCGCCCGACGCGCCGGTCGCGCGCAGCGTCCAGCCAGTCGTTGCTCCACCCCACCGAGAGCTGCCCGGCGGCGACCGCGGCCGTGACGAGCAGGGCACGCCCGGCGGGGAGGCCGACGCCGACGGCGAACACCAGGGCCAGCACCGTGACCACGGCCGCGGGGGCCGGGTGCGTGGCGAGGAGCAGGCCCCGCACGCGCGCCGCGGGCGTGGCCCGCGCGGTCCCCGTCGTCTCGCCCACGGGGGCAACGTACGCCGCCCGGCCCGCTCCCGCCGGGAGACGGGCACGGGACCCGCCCCCGCGCGGGGGAACGGCGCCGGTGCCACGATGCGAAGCATGTCGCGCGTCCTCGCCGTCGCCCCCGTCCTGCCCGGGCCCGCGCACGCGCAGGACCGGATCGCCGAGACGGTCGCCCCGCTGCTGACCGCCGCGGGGCCGCGGCGCGAGCTGGCCCGCCGGCTGCACGCCGCGGCCGGGGTGCGCACGCGGCACCTCGTGCTCCCGCTCGCCGGCTACGAGCGGCCGTTCGGGTTCGCGGAGGCCAACGCTGTGTTCGCCCGCGAGGGCACCGCGCTCGCCGAGCGGGCGTGCCGCGAGGCGCTCGCGGCCGCGGGCGTCGCGCCGGGCGACGTCGACCTGTTGTTCTTCACGTCGGTGACGGGCGTGGGGGCGCCGTCGGTCGACGCCGGGCTGGTGGGCCTCCTGGGCCTGCGGCCGGACGTGCGCCGCGTGCCCTCCTTCGGGCTCGGGTGCGCGGGCGGCGCGGCCGGGCTCGGTCACCTGCACGAGCACCTCGTGGGGCACCCGGACCAGGTGGCGCTGCTGGTGTCCGTCGAGCTGTGCTCCCTCACGCTCCAGCGGGACGACGGCTCCACCGCGAACCTCCTCTCGTCCGGTCTCTTCGGGGACGGGGCGAGCGCGGTGGTCGTCGCGGGGGACGACGTCGCGCCCCGCGGCCCACGCCCCGCCCCGCGCGTCGTCGACGCCCGCGGCCGCCTCTACCCGGGCACCGAGCGGCACCTCGGGTGGGAGGTGCGGGACACCGGGTTCGGCATCGTGCTGTCGGCGGAGCTGCCGCAGCTGCTGCGGGCGCACCTCGCCGGCGACGTCAAGGACCTCCTCGCGCCGCACGGCCTGGAGCCGGGCGACGTCGGCACCTGGGTGGTGCACGCCGGCGGGCCGAAGATCGTCGACGCCGTGCGCGACGCCCTCGACCTGCCCGAGGAGGCGCTGGCCCGCACCCGCGCGACGCTGGCGGCCGAGGGCAACCTGTCGTCGTCGTCCGTGCTGCACGTGCTCGCGGCGACCCTGGAGGACGGCGCGCCACCGCCCGGCGGGTGGGCCGTGCTCATGGCGTTCGGGCCGGGCGTCACGGCCGAGCTGGTGCTGCTGCGCGGCGAGCCCGGGGGCCCGGCGTGAGCGTGGCGCTCTACGCGGCCCTGGTGCTCGCGACGGGACTGGAGCGGCTGGCCGAGCTCGTCGTCTCGGCGCGGCACGCGCGGTGGTCGTTCGCGCGCGGGGGCGTGGAGTCGGGCCGCGGGCACTTCCCGGCGATGGTCGCGCTGCACACGGGGCTGCTGGTGGCGTGCGTCGTGGAGGTCGTCGTCGCCGACCGGCCCTTCGTGCCGTGGCTGGGCTGGCCGATGCTCGCGCTCGTCCTCGCGAGCCAGGGCCTGCGCTGGTGGTGCATCGCGACGCTGGGGGAGCGGTGGAACACGCGCGTCATCGTGGTCCCCGGGCTGCCGCTGGTGCGGCGCGGCCCCTACCGGTGGCTGGCGCACCCCAACTACGTGGCCGTGGTGGTCGAGGGGGTCGCGCTGCCGCTGGTGCACACGGCGTGGGTGACGGCGCTGGCCTTCACCGTCCTGAACGCCTGGCTGCTCCTCGCCTTCCGCATCCCCGCCGAGGAGCGCGCGCTGCGCCTCGCGGACGCTCCGGGCGCCGCGGACGTCGCGTGACGGGCCGCGCCCCCGTGCCCGACGCCGACGTCCTGGTGGTCGGCGGCGGGCCGGTGGGGCTCGCCGCGGCGGTCGAGGCGCGCCGTGCGGGCCTGGACGTGATCGTGCTCGAGCCGCGCCCCGCCCCGGTCGACAAGGCGTGCGGGGAGGGCCTCCTGCCGGGCACGCTCGCCGCGGTGCGGCACCTCGGCGTCGACCCGGACGGGTGGGAGCTGCGGGGGATCTCCTACCGGCAGGAGGGCCGCGCCGCCGACCATCGGTTCGCCGGCGGCACCGGGCGCGGCGTGCGCCGCACGGTGCTGCACGCCGCCCTGCACGCGGCCGCGCTCGACGCGGGGGCTGTGGTGCTCCCGCGGCGGGCCGACGCCGTCGTGCAGGACGCGGGAGGCGTGACCGCGGGCGGGGTGCGCGCGCGGTGGCTGCTGGGGTGCGACGGCCTGCACTCGCTGGTGCGGAGGGAGGTGGGGCTCGAGGTGCGCGACGACGAGCCTCGCGGCACCGCGGTCCGGCGCCGGCGCCGCTTCGGGCTGCGCCGGCACTACCGAGTGCACCCCTGGTCGGACCTGGTGGAGGTGCACTGGGGGCCGCGGGTCGAGGCGTACGTGACGCCGGTGTCCGACGGCCTCGTGGGGGTCGCCCTGCTCGGGCCGCGGGGCATGGACGTCGACGCCGAGCTCGCGACGCTGCCCGAGCTGGCCGGCCGCCTGTCGGGCGCGGAAGCCGACGGGCCCGTGCGCGGGGCCGGGCCGTTGCGGGTGCGGTCCGTGGCCCGCACGGCCGGCCGGGTGCGCCTGGTGGGCGACGCCTCCGGCTACGTCGACGCGCTCACGGGCGAGGGTCTGCGCGTCGGCCTGGCGCAGGCGCGTGCCGCCGTCGCCCATCTCGACGACCCGGCCGCGTACGAGCGCTCGTGGACGCGCGTCACCCGGGACTACCGCCTCCTCACCACGGGCCTGGTCGCCGCCGCCGCGTCGCCGTGGAGGCGGGGGGTGGTGCCGGCGGCCGCCCGGCTCCCGCGCCTGTACGGCTCGGTCGTGGAGCGTCTCGCCCGCTGACGGGCGGCCCGACCGTGGGGAGCGCACCCCATGCCCGCACGCCGAGATCCGTTGCCCGGGGTGGGTGAAATCTGGCACCCTGGCGTGCGTCCTGACCTTGCTGACCGGTGTCCTGGTCCTGCGCCTGCGCCGCGGGGTCGTCGTCGATCGATGCTCCTGGGGGAGTCTTGGGCCTGTTCGCCCGACTGCGCACCGACCGTCGCACCACCGTCTCGACGACGGTCGTCCTCGCGCTGTCCGCGGGTGTGGTCGCCGCCGCCGTCCTGTACGACGGCGAGGCCACGGCCGACGTGGACCTCGACGACTCGGGCGTCTGGGTGACGAACCAGGCCTCGGGGAAGATCGGGCGGTTCAACACGGAGGCCCAGGCGCTCGACGGCGTCCTGCTGGCCGGCAGCACGGCGTTCGACGTCGACCAGCAGGCGAGCCAGGTGCTCGTGGGGGACGAGGGCAGCAGCGCGGCCAACCTCGTCGACGTCTCCCGGCTGAAGTTCGGCTCCACGACGCCGCTGCCGCCGGACGCCGAGGTCTCCCTGGGCGGGGGCAACGTCGCGGTCGTCGACGACGAGTCGGGTGCGCTGTGGGTGACGAGGACGGAGCAGCTGCCCGCACTCGACACGACGACGGCGAAGCCGACGGCGGAGCTCGACGGCGCGGCACAGGTCGTGGTCTCCGAGTCGGGGACGACCTACGCGGTGGTGCCGGGCCGCGACGTCCTGTGGACCGTCGAGCCGGGGGCGGAGCCGACGACGACCGAGCTGGGCATGCTCTCCGAGGGCGACGACGTCCTGCTCACGACGGTGGGGGACGACCTCGTCGTGCTGAACCGGAGCGCGGGAGAGCTCCGGCTGCCGGGCGGCGAGGTGATCGAGGTGCCGGATGCCCAGGAGGCGCGGCTCCAGCTGCCGGGGGCTCCGGCGGACTCCGTCGCGTACGCGACGCCGTCGGCCCTGGTGCTGCAGCCGCTGGGCGGTGGGACGCCGACGCAGCGCCAGGCCTCCGGCTCGCCGGCCTCGCCGGTGCAGCTCGGCGGCTGCCTGTACGGGGCCTGGTCCGGCTCGGGGCAGATCGTGCGCGACTGCGAGGGCACCGACCGCGACGTCGACGAGGTGCTCGAGGGCATCGACTCCGAGACCCGGCTCGAGTACCGCGTCAACCGCGACAACGTCGTCCTCAACGACCTCACCGCGGGCACGCTGTGGATGGCGCTGGACGAGTACGAGAAGGTCGACGACTGGGACATCAAGCTCCCCGAGCAGACCGAGGGCTCGGACGAGGACGCCGAGGACGCGAAGCCGGAGCTGGTCGACAACACCGTCGTGGACCGCGAGAAGGAGGACCCGCCGACGGCGAAGGACGACGAGTTCGGGACGCGTCCCGGCCGCAGCACCGTGCTGGACGTGCTCTCCAACGACCTGGACGCCGACGGCGACGTGATGACCGCGAGACTCGTCGGCGACCAGCCCGACGGCGTGCGGATCGAGCGGGTGCTGGGCGGCAAGGCCCTGCAGGCCGTGGTCCCCGCCGACGCGTCCGGGGCGACGTCGTTCACCTACGAGGTCTCCGACGGCCGCGGCGGCACGGACCGGGCGACGGTCGACCTGAGGGTGGTGCCCGAGGACGAGAACGCGGCGCCCGTGCAGTCGGGCGACCCCGTGCTGCGGGTCGAGCAGGGGAAGTCGGCCCGGATCAAGGTGCTCCCGTACTTCCGCGACCCGGACGGCGACGACGTGTACCTCGCGTCGGCGGACCCCACCGTCGAGGGCGACGAGGTGCGCTCCTACCCGGACGGCACGGTCGAGTTCCGCGACAACGGCTCCGCGACGGGCCGCAAGACCGTCAAGCTGGTCGTGGGGGACGGCCGGGGCGAGGTGATCGAGGGCGAGCTGCAGGTCCAGGTGCTCGGCGACGGCAACGAACCGCCGGTGGCGGTCGGCGACCACGTGGTCACGACGGCCGGAGAGCCCCTCACGGTCGAGCCGCTGAAGAACGACTCCGACCCCAACGGCGACGACCTGCGTCTGTCGAAGGTGAACGACGCGGCGCCCGCCGAGATCACGCGCAACTACGACGCGGGCACGTTCACGTTCCTCGCCCAGGAGCCGGGGTCCTACGACGTGCTCTACCAGGTGAGCGACGGCCCCGAGGCCACCACGGGCGTGGTCCGGGTCGACGTGCAGGACCCGGACGAGGCGACGGGCCCGCCCGTGGTCGTGGCCGACACGGGGATGCTGCCGGCGGGCGGGTCGACCCTGGTCGACGTGCTGGCGAACGACTCGGACCCGGCAGGCGGCGTGCTGGTCGTGCAGTCGGTGCAGGTGCCGGACGACTCCGGGGTCAGCGTGGCCGTGCTGGCGCACCAGACGCTGCGCATCACCGAGACCCGCCGGGTGTCCGAGCCGGTGCTGCTGGAGTACACGGCCTCCAACGGCAACGACACGGCCACGGGACAGGTGCGCGTGCTGCCGGTGCCGCCGCCGGACCGGCTGCAGCCACCGAACGCCGCGCCGGACGAGGTCACCGTCCGCGTCGGCGACTACGTGAACATCGACGTGCTCGACAACGACACGCACCCCGACGGCCTCGAGCTCACCCTCGACAAGGAGCTCGAGCAGGCGGCGGACCCGGAGCGCGGCGAGCTCTTCGTCTCGGAGGAGCGGCTGCGGTTCCGCGCGGGTCCGGAGCCGGGGACCGCCTACGCGATCTACACCGTGAGCGACCCGAACGGCCAGCAGGACTCGGCCCAGGTCACGATCCACGTCCGGGGCGGCGAGGAGAACGCCGCCCCCGTGCCGCGCGACGTGGAGGCGCGCGCTCTCGCCGGCGGCACCGTGCGCATCCCCGTGCCGCTCGACGGCATCGACCCGGACGGCGACTCCGTGCAGCTGACGGGCCTGGCCTCGGGCCCCGCGATGGGACGGGCGGAGGTCGTCGACGGGTACGTCGACTACGCGGCCGGCAAGGATGCCAGCGGCGTGGACGCGTTCACGTACACGGTGCAGGACGCGCGCGGGCAGGTCGCCACGGGCCTGATCCGTGTCGGCATCGCGCAGCCGCCCGCCACCAACCAGTCGCCGGTGGCCCAGGACGACGCGATCACGGTGCGACCCGACCGCCGGGTGGCCGTGCCGGCGCTGGAGAACGACTCCGACCCGGACGGGGACCAGATCGGTCTGGTCCCCGGCGCGGTCGAGGGCGGGGAGGACCTGTCGCCCGAGGTCGACAAGGACCGGATCCTCGTGCACACGCCCGGGGACGAGGGCACGTCCACGTTCTTCTACGCGATCGAGGACACCTACGCGGCGCGGGGGTCCGCCTCGGTGAGCGTCACGGTCGCCGAGGACGCGCCGCTGCTGCCGCCGGTCGCGCGGGACGACACGGTGCCCGTGGCGGACCTGCTGGGCAAGACGTCCGTGACGGTCCCCGTCCTCGACAACGACGAGGACCCGGACGGCGCCGCGGACGACCTGACCGTGGAGGCGACGTCGCCGAACGCCACCGTGACCCCGGAGGGCGAGGTCGCCGTGACCCTCGCCGAGCAGCGTCAGGTCATCACCTACACCGTCACCGATGTGGACGGGCAGGCCGCGAAGGCCTTCGTCGTCGTTCCGGGTCTGACGTCGGTGCAGCCGATCCTGGCGCCCGGCCAGGCGCCGCTCGAGGTGGTCGCGGGCGAGTCGCTCGACATCGACATCGCCGACCACGTGCTCGTCGTGGAGGGGCGCAGCCCCCGACTGACGACGGCGGACCAGGTTCAGGGGCTGGAGGGCAACGCCGAGGTCACCGGCACCACGACGATGACGTACACGCCGCGCGAGGGGTTCACCGGCTCCGCGGGCGTGACCTTCGAGGTCACCGACGGAAGGAGCCCCGACGACCCCGAGGGCCACACGGCGGTGCTGACGCTGCCGATCACCGTGCTGCCCCCGGACGACCTGCCGCCCGAGCCGGGCTCGCCGTCCGGCGAGGTCGCGGCGGGCGAGGAGAGCACCGTCGACCTGGGCCGGTTCGCGAAGGACCCGGACGGCGACGAGCTGCGGTTCGAGCTGGGCGGCCTGCCCGACGGGATCGGCGCGACGCTGTCGGGCACCCGGGTCACGCTCGAGGCGTCCCCGGAGATCCCCCAGGGGACCGAGCTGACCGTGCCGTTCACGGTGACCGACGACGAGCACCCGCCCGTGGACGGGGAGATGCGCGTGACCGTCGTCGCCTCCACCCGTCCGCTGGCGCGGGCGGTCGACGACACGGTCGACGACGCCCACCAGGGCGAGGCGGTCTCGGTGCCGGTGCTGGCCAACGACTCGAACCCCTTCGCCGACCGCGGCCCGCTGGAGCTCGTGGGCGACGCCATCGTCGAGACGGGGGTGGCGCAGGCGACGACGGACGGCGACCAGGTGGTCGTCACCCCGGCGGACGACTACGTCGGGACGATGGTGGTGCGCTACACCGTGCAGGACACCACCCAGGACCCCGACCGCCAGGTGGAGGGCCGGATCACGATCAACGTGCTCGGCGCTCCCGAGGCTCCGTCGACGCCGCAGGTGGAGGAGGTACGGTCCGAGACGGTCGTGCTGTCCTGGACGCCGCCGCAGAACAACGGCGCGGAGATCACCGGCTACACGGTGACGTCGAACCAGGGCGACACGTTCGAGTGCGCCACGACCACGTGCACGCTCGATGGGCTGACCAACAACGTCACCTACACGTTCACCGTGGTGGCGAACAACGCCGTGGGCCCGTCGGAGAAGTCCCCGGCGTCGGCGGAGGCGCGTCCGGACGAGAAGCCGGACCCGCCGGCCGCGCCGCAGCTCGAGTTCGGTGACGGCTCCCTCGTCGTGACGTGGGACAACGCGACCTACACCGACCGGTCGCCCATCACCTCCGTCGACCTGGAGATCTCGCCGGCGCCCGCGTCGGGGGAGACGCAGAAGGTCGGCGTCACGGGCGAGCGCATCGTGTGGGAGGGCCTGACGAACGGCACGGCCTACAAGGTGCGCGTGCGGGCCGTGAACTCGGCGCCGGACCCGTCGGACTGGGGCGCCTGGTCGACGAGCATGGTGCCGGCGGGCCCGCCGGACGCTCCGGCGGCCCCGAGCGCTGCGCGCGTCGACACGCCGCTGGGCGGCCAGGTGCACGTCGCGTGGAAGGCGCCGGCCACCAACGGCGACGCCGTGAAGACGTACTTCGTGGACGTCTTCAAGGGCGGGCAGAAGGTGTCCACCGAGACGACGAGCGGCACCTCGCTCGACCTCGAGGGCCTGGACACGAAGGCCACGTACACCTTCGCCGTCACGGCGGAGAACAAGGCCGGCAAGGGCGGGACCAGCCCGCAGTCCAACAAAGTCACGCCGTTCGGGAAGCCGGGCGCGCCCGGTACCCCGAAGGCCAGCGTGGGCACGGGCATGAGCGGCCGGGCCGAGGTGACCTGGGGCGCGGCCGACGCCAACGGCAACCCCGTGACGTACACCGTGGGCACGAGCCAGGGCGGCAGCAAGACCACGACGGCGACGTCGTACACGTACTCCGGGCTGCAGAACGGCACGAAGTACCAGTTCCGCGTCAAGGCGTGCAACGCCGCGGGCTGCTCCGGCTGGACCGACTACTCGAACGAGGTGACGCCGTTCGGCCCGGTGCCGAAGCCCAGCGTCACCGCGAGCCGGCAGAGCGGTGCCGTGAAGTTCGTCTGGGGCACGACCACCAACGGGCGTCCCATCGACGTCAAGGTGACGGGCGCGTTCTCGAGCACGGCCAAGAGCGGCACCAGGTCCGTGCCCGCGGACCCCGGCCAGTCGAAGAAGATCTGCGTGACGTCCACGGACAGCGAGGGGCAGACGAACCAGGCCTGCGCCTCGGCGTCGGCGCTCGACGCCAAGGCGTGGGTGACACGGGGCAGCCAGAAGAACGTGGAGGGCTGCGGGTCCACGTCGTGCCACCAGTTCAACGTGCACGTCGAGAACTTCCGCCAGGGGTCCCACAAGGTGGAGTGCTGGGGCGACGGATCGAACGGCTGGGAGCCGGTGCTGAACAACGGCTACGTGTACACCGAGTCCTTCGGCGCATCGAAGTCCTTCGAGCTGAGCTGCGTCTTCGGTTACCCCGGCAAGGACGTGGCCGTGAAGATCGACGGCAAGATGTACGAGAGGCGGCCGTGGTGACGCCGCTGGCCGTCCCCGCACCTGCGGGCATGGGGAGCTCTCCCCATGCCCGCAGGGTGGGAACGGCTGTCCCCCGCGGGGTAAGCCTGGCTATCCTGTGCGGGCGCTGAGTGCCGCCGACGGAAGCTGTCGGCCGGGGGCGCCATCACATCGGGGGAAATCTTGAGCGTGCTCACGCGCTTGCGTGGCGACCGTCGCTCCAGCATCGCGACGACGGTCGTCCTCGCGCTGTCCGCGGGTGTGGTCGCCGCCGCCGTCCTGTACGACGGCGAGGCCACGGCCGACGTCGATCTCAACGACTCGGGTGTCTGGGTCACCAACCAGGCCTCCGGCCTCGTGGGGCGGTTCAACACCGACGCCAAGGCCCTCGACGGCACGTTGCTCGCGGGCAGCTCCGCGTTCGACGTCGACCAGCAGGCCGGGCAGGTGCTCGTGGCTGACGACGGCTCGTCGAGCGCCAGCGTGGTGGACGTCGCGCGCCTGAAGTTCGCCTCCACGACCAAGGTCCCCGCAGGCGCGAAGGTCGCCATGGGCGGCGGGCGCGCGGCGGTGGTCGACGACGAGACGGGCGCCCTGTGGGTCACGACGCTCGACCGGCTCCCCGGGCTGAACACCGCGGAGGACGACCCGACCGCGGAGCTCGACGGCGCCGCCGAGGTCGTCGTCTCCGAGTCGGGCACGGCGTACGCCGTGGTGCCCGAGCGGGACGTGCTGTGGACGGTGGAGCCCGGCGAGGAGCCGCGGACCTCGACGCTCGACCTCCTGAGCGAGGGCGACGACGTCGTGCTCACCACGGTCGGCGACGACGTGGTCGTCCTCGACCGGACGTCGGGCCGCCTGCGCCTGCCCGGCGGGGACGTCGTGGAGGTCGCCGACGCGCAGGGCGCGCAGCTCCAGCTGCCGGGCGCGCCCACGGCGTCGGTGGCGTACGCGACGTCGAGCGCGCTGGTGCTGCAGCCGCTGGGCGGCGGCGCCGCCACCCAGCGCCAGGCGTCCGGCTCGCCCGCGCAACCGGTGCAGCTGGGGGGCTGCCTGTACGGCGCGTGGTCCGGAACCGGGCAGATCGTGCGTGACTGCGAGGGCACCGACCGCGACGTGGACGACGTGCTCAAGGGCATCGACCAGACGACGGTCCTGGCCTACCGCGTGAACCGCAACGCCGTGGTGCTCAACGACCTCACCGCCGGCACGCTGTGGATGGCGCTCGACGAGTACGAGAAGGTCGACGACTGGGACATCAAGCTCCCCGAGCGTGCCGAGGGCCAGGACGAGGACGCCGAGGACGCCAAGCCGGAGCTCGTCGACAACACGGTCGTGGACCGCGAGAAGCAGGACCCGCCGGAGGCCAACGACGACTCGTTCGGCGTCCGCCCCGGCCGGACCACGGTGCTCGACGTGCTCGCCAACGACCTGGACCCGGACGGCGACGTCATCACCGCGCGGCTGGAGGGCGACCAGCCCGAGGGCCTCACCGTGCAGCAGGTGCTGGGCGGCAAGGCGCTGCAGGTGGTGGTGCCGTCCGACGCGTCCGGCTCGGCGTCGTTCACCTACGAGGTCGCCGACGGCCGCGGCGGTACCGACCAGGCGAAGGTCGCGCTGCGGGTGGTGCCGCTCGCGGAGAACGAGAAGCCGGAGCAGACCGGCGAGCCCGTGCTGCGCGTGCAGCAGGGCGGTTCCGCGCAGATCAAGGTGCTGCCGTACTTCCGCGACCGGGACGGCGACGACGTCTACCTGGCGACCGCCGCGCCCACCGTGCAGGGCGACGAGGTGCGCGCGTACCCGGACGGCACGGTGGAGTTCCGTGACGGCGGGTCCGCGACCGGCCGCAAGAAGGTCACGCTGACGGTGGGCGACGGGCTGGGCGGCGTGGTCGAGGGCACGCTGTGGGTGGACGTGCTCGGCGGCCAGGAGCCGCCGGTCGCCGTGGGCGACCACGTCGTCGTCACCGCCGGGCAGCCCGTGACGATCGCGCCGCTGAAGAACGACTCCGACCCGAACGGCGACGACCTGCGCCTGACGAACGTCAGCGACGCCGCTCCCGCGGAGATCACCCGCAACTACGACGCGGGCACGTTCACCTTCCTGGCGCAGGAGCCGAAGTCCTACGACGTGCTCTACCAGGTGACGGACGGACCGTCGTCCACCACGGGCGTGGTCCGCGTCGACGTGCAGGACCCGGACGCGGCGACCGGTGCGCCGGTCGTGGTGGCGGACACGGCGCTGCTGCCCGCGGGCGGCTCCACCCTGGTCGACGTGCTGGCCAACGACACCGACCCCGCGGGCGGCGTGCTCGTGGTGCAGTCGGTACGCGTCCCGGACGACTCGGGGCTGAGCGTCGCCGTCCTCGGACACCAGATGCTGCGCCTCACCGAGACCCGCCGCCTGGCGGAGGCGGTGGTGCTGGAGTACACGGTCTCGAACGGCACGGAGACCGCGACGGGCGAGGTGCGCGTGCTGCCCGTGCCGCCCCCGGACCGGCTGCAGCCGCCGAACGCGGCCGCCGACGAGGTCACGGTGCGCGTCGGGGACTACGTGAACATCGACGTGCTGGACAACGACACCCACCCGGACGGGCTGGAGCTCACGCTCGACGACGAGCTGGAGCAGTCCGTCGACCCGGCGCAGGGCGAGCTGTTCGTCTCCGAGGGGCGCCTGCGCTTCCGTGCGGGGGCCGAGCAGGGCACGGCCTACGCGATCTACAAGGTGCGCGACCCGAACGGGCAGGAGGACTCCGCCCAGGTCACGATCCACATCCGCGGCGGCAAGGAGAACGCCGCCCCCGTGCCGCAGGACGTCGAGGCGCGCGTGCTGTCGGGCGGCACGACCCGCATCCCGGTGCCCCTGGACGGGATCGACCCGGACGGCGACTCCGTGCAGCTCACGGGTCTCGCCACCGGGCCCACGCAGGGCCGGGCCGAGGTGACCGACGGCTACGTCGACTACGAGGCCGGCAAGAACGCCAAGGGCAGCGACTCGTTCCGCTACACCGTCCAGGACGCGCGCGGCGAGGTCGCCACCGGCGTCATCCGCGTCGGCATCGCGCAGCCCCCGGAGACCAACCAGCCGCCGGTCGCCGCGGACGACGAGATCACGGTGCGCCCGGAGCGGCGCGTCGCGGTGCCCGCCCTGGCGAACGACGCCGACCCCGACGGCGACCAGATCGGCCTCGTGCCGGGCGCGGTCGAGGGCGGCGAGGACCTGAAGGCCGAGGTCGTCGACGAGCGCATCGTGGTGAAGACACCGGCCGAGGAGGGCACGACCACCTTCTTCTACGCGATCGAGGACACCTACGCCGCACGGGCCTCCGCGTCCGTGAGCGTGACGGTGGCGAACGACGCGCCGCTGCTGCGGCCGATCGCCCGCGACGACTCGGTGCCCGTGGCGAGCATCCTCGGCAAGTCGTCGGTGACCGTGCCGGTGCTCGACAACGACGAGGACCCGGACGGCGCGGCGGACGACCTCGAGGTCGCCGTGGGCACCGACGTGGCGTCGGCCGGGGTCACCGTCACCGCCGACGGCGCGCTCGAGGTCCCGCTGACCCGCAGCCGTCAGGTCATCACCTACACGGTGACGGACGTGGACGGGCTCACCGCCAAGGCGTTCGTCGTCGTGCCGGGCATGGAATCGACCCAGCCGATCCTCAAGCCGGGACAGGCGCCGCTCGAGGTGGTCTCGGGCGAGACGCTCGACGTGGACATCACCGACCACGTCCTCGTGGTCGAGGGCCGTACCCCGCGCCTGACGACGGAGGACCAGGTCACCGCGACCGAGGGCACCGTCAAGGTGACGGGCGAGACCACGCTGACGTACACGCCGCGCGCGGAGTACGACGGCCCCGCGTCCGTGACGTTCGAGGTCACCGACGGCACGTCCGTCGACGACCCGGAGGGCGCCGTCGCGCTGCTCACCCTGCCGATCACGGTGCTGCCCCCGGAGAACCTGCCGCCGGAGGCGGGCAACCCGTCCGGCGAGGTCGCCGCGGGCGAGGAGAGCGTGGTCGACCTCGGCCGGTTCGCCACCGACCCCGACGACGACGACCTGCGCTTCCAGCTCGGCCGGCTGCCCGGCGGGCTCGGCGCGACCCTCTCCGGGGCCCGCGTGACGCTTGAGGCGCAGCCGGACGTGGCGAAGGGGACCGTCCTCACCGTGCCGTACACGGTGACCGACGACGAGCACCCGCCCGTGGACGGCGAGCTCACCGTCACCGTCGTGGCGTCCACGCGCCCGCTGGCGCGTGCGGTCGAGGACCGCGTGGACGACGCGCACCAGGGCAAGCCGGTCTCCGTGCCGGTGCTCTCGAACGACTCGAACCCGTTCACCGACCGCGGCCCCCTGAAGATCGTCGGACAGCCCGTGGTCGAGACCGGGCGCGGCGGCACGGTCGTGGACGGCGACTCCGTCGTCGTGACGCCCAAGGCCGACTTCGTCGGCACGATGGTGGTGCGCTACACGGTGCAGGATGCGACGCAGGACCCGGATCGCGAGGTCGAGGGCCGCGTCCTGGTGAACGTGCTCGGGGTGCCCGAGGCGCCGTCGACGCCGCAGGTCGAGGAGGTGCGGTCCCAGACGGTCGTGCTGTCCTGGACGCCGCCCCAGAACAACGGGGCGGAGATCACCGGGTACACGGTGACCTCGAGCCAGGGCGACACGTTCGAGTGCGCGACCACGACGTGCACGCTGGACGGGCTGACGAACAACGTCACGTACACGTTCACGGTGCAGGCCACGAACGAGGTGGGCGACTCGAAGCCTTCGCCGGCGTCCGCGGAGGCACGCCCGGACGAGAAGCCCGACCCGCCGGCGGCACCGACCCTCGAGTTCGGGGACGAGTCGCTCACGGTCACGTGGGCCAACGCGTCGTACACGGACCGGTCGCCGATCACCTCGGTCAACCTGGAGATCTCCCCGGCGCCGGCGTCGGGGGAGACGCAGAAGGTGGGCGTCACCGGCGAGCGCATCGTCTGGGACGGCCTGACCAACGGCGTGGCCTACAAGGTGCGCGTGCAGGCCGTGAACTCCGCCCCCGACCCGTCCGACTGGGGCGCCTGGTCCACGTCGGAGATCCCGGCCGGGCCGCCGGACGCGCCGGGCGCGCCGACGGCGACGCGTGCCAGTTCGGAGATCGCGCCGGACGGGGGCGAGATCGGCGTCTCGTGGCCCGCGCCCAAGGACAACGGCGACGCCGTGAAGAACTACCACGTCGACGTCTACCGCGGCGGCTCGAAGGTCGACACGCGCACGGTGTCGGGCACATCGACGACGTTCCAGGGCCTCGACACCAAGTCGCAGTACACGTTCGCCGTGACCGCGGAGAACAAGGCGGGCAAGGGCGGCACCAGCCCCCAGTCGAACGCGGTCAAGCCGTACGGCAAGCCGACCGTGCCCGGTGCCCCGAGCGCGAGCGTCAAGGGGACGAACGGCCAGGCCAACGTGTCCTGGGGTGCGTCCGACGACAACGGGGCCGCCGTCACGTACACCGTCCAGACCGACAAGGGCCAGTCGGCGACCTCGGGCGGCACGTCGATGGCGTTCAACGGGCTGTCCAACGGCACCTCGTACCGGTTCCGGGTGCAGGGCTGCAACGCGGGCGGCTGCTCGGCATGGACGGACTACTCGAACGCGGTCACTCCGTATGGGCCGGTGCCGACACCGAGCGTGAGCGCGGTGAGCGGACAGGACCAGCGGGTGACGTTCTCGTGGTCCACCAGCACGAACGGACGTGACATCTCCGTCAGGGTGAGCGGCGCGATCTCCAGCACCGCCAAGAGTGGGTCCAACCAGTCGGTGGCGGCCGGATACTCCGACACCAAGCGGATCTGCGTCACGGTCACCGACACGGAGGGGCAACGGGCCGAGAACTGCGCGTCCGGGACGTCGGCGGCCAAGCCGCAGCCCACCTACACCGTCGGCAAGGGCTCGAACGCGGTCGGTGAGACCCGATGGGGAGTGTGCACGCACTCGTCCTGCCGCTGGCTCACGCTGACGATCCGCGACGCGCCGGCGAACGCCGACATCCGGTACACCTGCCAGTCGAGCACGAACGGGTTCAGCGGCAACACCCAGACCAACTGGGCCGACGGGAGCCGCGCCCGCACCGACGGTTCGGGGAACGCCGGCCCGAAGGACGCCTGGTGCTACTTCGGGGGACCAGGAGAACAGGTGTGGATCACGGGCACGGTGAACGGACAGAGCTTCTCGACCCCCAGGATGACCTGGTGAACCACGGAGGAATCGACGCATGACCACCATGACCCCCGAGCAGGCGAGCTGGTTCGCCCAGACGTTCGACCGCATCGTCGGCAACGTGGCGCAGGCCGTGCTCGGCAAGGAGAACCAGATCCGCCTCGCGCTGACGTGCATGCTGGCGGAGGGCCACCTGCTGCTGGAGGACGCGCCGGGCACCGGCAAGACGATGCTGGCCCGCGCGCTGGCCGCGAGCGTGCAGGGCACCAACAACCGCATCCAGTTCACGCCGGACCTGCTGCCGTCGGACGTCACCGGCGTGACGATCTACGACCAGAAGTCGGGGACGTTCGAGTTCCACAAGGGCCCGATCTTCGCCAACATCGTGCTGGCCGACGAGATCAACCGTGCCTCGCCCAAGACGCAGTCCGCGCTGCTGGAGGTCATGGAGGAGGGGCAGGTCACCGTGGACGGCGTGACGCACGCCGCCGGCAGCCCGTTCATGGTCATCGCGACGCAGAACCCCATCGAGCAGGCGGGCACGTACCGTCTCCCCGAGGCACAGCTCGACCGCTTCCTCATGAAGACGTCGATCGGCTACCCGGACCTCACCTCGACGGTCGAGATCCTCGCCGGCTCGGCGGTGCGTGACCGGAGCGCCGCCCTCCAGCCCGTGATCACCGGGCATGCAGTGGTGGAGATGGCCTCGCTCGCTGCGGCCACCCACGTCGACCCGGCGGTGCTCGAGTACGTCTCGCGGCTGGCGGAGGAGTCCCGCGCGGCGGCCGACGTGCACGTCGGCGTCTCCGTGCGTGGTGCGCTGGCCCTGGTGCGCTGCATGAAGGTGTGGGCCGCGGCCCACGGGCGCAACTACGTGCTGCCGGATGACGTCAAGGAGCTCGTGCAGCCCGTGTGGGCGCACCGACTCGTCCTCGACGCCGAGGCCGAGTTCGGCGGGGCCACCGCCGACGGCACCATCGCCAGGCTGCTCAGCGACGTCGCCGCCCCGCAGGAGCGCCGGACTGCCTGACCGGAGCCGACCAGCGAACCGACCCGGAGATCTCATGACCACCACCACCGAGCGGGAGACCGAGGCGCCGGCGGCCCCGGCCGCCGACTCGACCCCGGACCAGCCGGCCGCGGCGCCCGCGGACCGGCCGCACCGTCGTGCCGCGCGCGGCCTCGCCGCCGGGGCGCGCGGCACGGCCGACGCGCTCGGGCGCATGTCCCGCGCCGCCGGCGACGTCGCGCTGCGCGGCTGGGCCCGCGCCCGGCCCGTGCTGGGTGTCGTCTCGCCGTTCGGGTGGACCGTCCTCGCCCTCACCGCCGCCGCGTGGGCGGCCGGCCTCGTGCTGCGGTGGGAGGAGTGGGCCGTCGTCGCGGTGACCGTGACGGTGGCGCTGCTCGGCGCGGTCGCGTTCGTGCTCGGCCGCCTGCGTTACGACGTCACCCTCGACGTCGCCTCGCGTCGCGTGGTGGTCGGCGACCGTGCGGTCGGCCGGCTGCTGGTGCGCAACGGCTCGTCCCGGACGATGCTGCCCGCGGTCATGGAGCTCCAGGTGGGGCAGGGGATCGCGACCTTCCCGGTGCCCCGTCTGCGCCCGGACGCCGAGCACGAGGAGATCTTCGCCGTCCCCACCCACCGCCGCGCCGTGATCCCCCTGGGCCCGGTGCGCTCGGTGCGGGCCGACCCGCTCGGCCTGCTGCGCCGCGAGCTCACCTGGACCGAGCCCGAGGAGCTGTTCGTGCACCCGCGCACGCTGCCGCTCTCGGGCTCGTCCACGGGCCTGCTGCACGACCTGGAGGGCCGGGTCACCCCGGACATCTCCGACTCCGACGTGTCCTTCCACGCGTTGCGTGACTACGTGCCCGGCGACGACCGCCGGCACATCCACTGGAAGTCCACGGCCCGCACGGGCCAGCTCATGGTGCGGCAGTTCGAGGAGACGCGCCGCTCGCGGCTCGCGGTCATCCTGTCCACCCGCGAGGAGGACTACGCCGACCCCGAGGAGTTCGAGCTCGCCGTGTCCGTGTGCGGGTCCCTCGGCCTGCAGGCGATCCGGGAGGACGGCGGCCTGACGGTGCTGGTCCAGCAGGGCCGTGTCCGCGGCGACCACCGCACGCGCCTGCTCGACGACCTGACCCGGCTCGAGCTCACGCCGGCACGCACCAGCCTCGCGGAGGTGGCGCGCGTCGCGACGGCGACGGTCACGGACGCGTCCGTGGTCGCCGTCGTCGTCGGCAGCCGCGTCACGCCGACCGACCTGCGGGCCGCAGCGGTGCGCCTGCCCGTCGACGCCCGCCTCGTCGCGATGCAGTGCGTGCCGGGGGCGTCGGTGAGCCGCGGCCGGGTGGCCGACATGCAGGTGCTCACGCTCGGCGAGCTGGCGGACCTGCCGAACGCGCTGCGGAGGATGAATGACTGAGGGCACCGCCCCCGCGCCGGACGACCGGACGTCGCACGCCGCGACGCCCGGGCACACCGGCGGGACGGGGCGCACCGGCGGCACGTCGCGCACCGCGCTGCGGGCCGGCACCACGCGGGCCCGGGGCCGGGACGGCGACCGTCCTCGCGCGCTCACCGGGGCCGGGGCCGTGGACGGCGCCGTGCTGCTCCTGCTGCTCGGCGCCGTGGCCGTCGGCTTCGGCCCCGCCTGGGGCACCACCGGCTACCTGCTGCCGGCCCTCGGCGGCGCCGTCGCCGGCCTCCTCGTCGCCTGGCTGGGCGCCTGGCTGCGATGGTCCGTGCTCCTGACGGCCGCCACCACGGTGCTCGCCTACTTCCTCCTCGGTGGCGTGCTGGCCCTGCCGGAGACGGCGATCGGCGGCGTGCTGCCCTCGCTGACGACGCTGCAGGAGCTGGCGCTCGGTGCGGTGCACGGATGGAAGGAGTTCGTCACCACCGTGCCGCCGCTCGCGTCGTTCCCCGACCTGGCGGTGGTCCCGTACCTGCTGCTCCTCCTCGCCGGGGTGCTGGCGGGGACGATCGCGTGGCGCGCGCGTCTCGCCGCCTGGGCGCTGCTGCCGGTGGTGGTGGCGCTGGCCGGCGTCGCGCTGCTCGGCACCATCCTGCCGGCGTACCCGCTGGCGCAGGGCCTCGTGGTGGCCGTCATCGGGCTGCTGTGGGCCTCGTGGCGGGCGGCCGAGAGCCGGATGGGTGCCAACCGGCTGCTCTCCGACGCGAGCCGGTCGGCCACGCGGCGACTGCGGGCGCAGCGCCTGCGCGGCGGCGCCGTGCTCCTGGCGATCGGCGGCGTCGCCGCCGTCGCGCTCGCCCCGCAGGCCGCGACCGGGGAGCGCGTCGCGCTGCGGGAGATGATCACGCCGCCGCTCGACCTGCACCAGTACACCAGCCCGCTGGTCGGCTTCCGGCACTACACCAAGGACCTCAAGGACGCCGAGCTGTTCACCGTGACGGGCATGCCCGAGGGCGGGCGCGTGCGCCTCGCGACCCTCGACACCTACGCCGGCACCGTGTACGACGCGTCCAGCGGCGGCGCCGCCGGCGTGTTCAACCGTGCCGGCGAGGTCGTCGACACGGTCGCGCCGGGAACGCGCAGCACCGTGCAGGTCACCGTCACCGGGTACGGGGGCGTCTGGCTGCCGGACGTCGGTCAGCTGGGCGGCATCAGCTTCTCCGGGGAGCGCGCCGCGGAGCTGGCGTCCAGCACCTACTACAACGCGACGTCGGGCACGGCCCTGACCACCGCGGGGCTGCGGCCGGGCGACTCGTACGAGATCGACGCGATCGTGTCGCCGCCGCCCACGGAGGAGGAGCTGGCCTCGGTACCGATCGAGGACGTGGCCCTGCCGAAGCCGCAGGACGTGGCGGACGCGGTGCCCGCCAAGGCCGCGCAGTTCGCGGCGGACGCGACCGAGCCGTTCGAGCGGCTCGTCAACATCCGCGACACCCTCGTCGCGACCGGCGTGTACTCCAGCGGCCTGGAGAACCAGCCGCCCTCACGGCCCGGTCACTCGGCCGCCCGCATCGACACGCTCCTGGCGCAGGAGGAGATGGTGGGTGACGACGAGCAGTTCGCCGTCGCGTTCGCGCTCATGGCGCGGCAGTCGGGCATCCCGGCACGCGTGGTGATGGGGTTCTATCCGGAGAAGGACGCGGTCCAGGCCGGCGAGCCGTACACCGTCACCGGCGGGGACGTGCACGCCTGGGTCGAGGTGCCCTTCGAGGGCTACGGCTGGGTGCCGTTCGACGTCATTCCCGACGAGGACAACAAGGTGGAGCCGCTGCCGCGTTCCAAGCAGGTCCCGAAGCCCCCGGTCCTCGAGTCGCCGGAGTCGCCCGAGGAGCCGCCGCAGGCGGAGGCGGGAGACGTCGAGGAAGAGGACCAGGACGAGGACCAGTCCGCCATCGACTGGCGGCAGGTGGCGATGATCGCCGTCACCGTCGCCCTGCCGCTCGCGGTCCTGGCGACCCCCCTGCTCCTGATCCTCGGCTACAAGCGCCGCCGGCGAGGCAGGCGCAGGACGGCGCCGGTGGCGGCCGACCGGGTGAGCGGCGGCTGGCGCGAGGTCGTCGACGCCGCGACCGACCTGGGGGCGGGCGTGCCGCGCGCCGCGACGCGTCGCGAGGGCGCCCGCATCCTGGCCGACCAGGTGCCGTCGGCGGCGCCGACGACGACGCTGCTCGCGCACCGCGCGGACGCGACCGTGTTCGGGGCCGGGGTGCCCTCCGACGAGGAGGTGTCGCAGTTCTGGGCCGAGGTGGACGACGTGGTCGTGACGATGCGCGCGGGGGTGCCCTGGCGCCGCAGGGTCGCGGCACGGCTCTCCCTGCGGTCCGTGCGGGGCGCGGACGCGCCTCCGCTGCGCGACGTCGCCCGTCGGGCGCTGGCGAGCGTGCCCGCGGCGCTGGGACGCCTCGGACGGGCGGTCGTGCGCCCGCTGCATGACAGGATGGCACGCGCCCGGCGCCGCAAGGACGGCGCCCGGCCCGGGCGGCGGCAGGAGGATCGATGACGACGACGTGCACCGCGTGCGGCGCCTCCGAGCAGAGCGGCGCGTTCTGCTCGGTGTGCGGCACGCCCACCGTGGCGACGGCCTACCGCACCCCGGGCCCGCCGACGGGCAGCCTCGAGGTCACCACGGAGCCGGAGCTGCGCGAGCGCACGCGCCGCGCGCCGGACGACGTGGCTCGCGCGGCGTCGCCGCAGCAGCCCGCCGGGGAGCCTCCGCTGGCCGGCGTGGGCCGTCGCGCGGGCGCCTACGTGCTGGACCTGCTGGTCCTCTCGCTGCTCGCCGGCGTGGCCGCGACGATCACGGCGGTCGCCGTTCGCCTGCCCGCCCGCTTGGCCGACCTCGCCTCGGCGTCCACCCAGATGGGGGCGGACGCGGCCGCGCGCGAGGCCGCGGGCGCGTACCTCACGGTGTCCCTCGTGGGCGGGCTCGTGAGCCTGCTCGGCTGGCTCGGCCTCGCGCTGTGGGAGGGCACCACAGGGCTCACGGTCGGCAACCGGCTGCTCGGCGTCCGTACCGTCGCCGCCGACGGTGGTGGACCGATCGGCGCCGGGCGCGGCGTCCTGCGCTGGCTCGTGCTCGCGGCGTGCGGAGTCCTTCCGCTGGTGGGCACCGTGCTGGTGCTCGTCTCGCCGACGTTCGACGCGTCCGGGCGTCGCCAGGGCTGGCACGACAAGGCCGCCCGGAGCGTGGTGCGGGACGTGCGCGGTGTGGCGCCCCGCAGCTTCGCGCCGGCGTCCCCGTCGGCGCCCGGAGCCGTAGGCCGGGTGCCTGCCGTCGTGGCGGACCCGTGGGCGTTCCCCGCCGCTCCGCCGGCTGCGGGCGGCCTCATCACCGGCGTGCCGGGCGCCGCCGACCCGGCGGGGCGGCCCGCCGGCGTCGAGACGCCCGAGGAGGGCGCCGGGGTCGAGGCGCACACGGTGCACCGCGGCGCGGCCCCCGTCGCGCCGCCCG
>NZ_JBNOZM010000009.1:15659-237919 GCF_050311655.1 Isoptericola variabilis | reverse complement strand
GTGGCCGCCGGACGACGCGGGCTGCCCCTGCGAGCGCTGGCCGCGCTGGCCCTGCTGGCCACCGGCCGCGCGGGAGCGCTGGCCGCCGCCCTGCGCCTGGCCGCCGCCCTTGCGGCGCTGCGGCTGCGGGGGCGCTGTCGGGGCGGGCGGCGCCACGTACGGCGCGACCTCGCCGACCAGCGCGGTGACGGTCGCGTCGCCCGGGGCCACGGGCTGCGGGCGGGCGTCGATCTTCGCCTTGCGCGTGAGGTCGCGGACGTCGCCGCGCTGCTCGGGCAGCATCACGGTGACGACGTCGCCGCCGGACCCGGCGCGGGCCGTGCGGCCCGAGCGGTGCAGGTACGCCTTGTGCTCGGCGGGCGGGTCCACGTGCACGACGAGCTCGACGTCGTCGACGTGGATGCCGCGCGCGGCGATGTCGGTGGCGACGAGCACCTTGACGTCCCCGGACGAGAAGGCCGCGAGGTTGCGCTCGCGCGCGCCCTGGCCGAGGTTGCCGTGCAGGTCGACGGCGGGCACGCCCGCGCCGGTGAGCTGCTTGGCGAGCTTCTTCGCCTGGTGCTTGGTGCGCGTGAACAGCACGCGACGGCCGGTGCCGGACGCGAGCGCGTGGACCACGTGCTTCTTCGCGTCGGCGTCCGCCACGGCGAGGATGTGGTGCGTCATCTGCGGCGGCGGGGCGGCGGCCTCGTCGACCGAGTGCGTCACCGGCTTCTTGAGGTAGCGCTTCACGAGCACGTCGACGCCGTTGTCCAGCGTCGCCGAGAACAGCAGGCGCTGGCCCACGGCGGGCGTGCGGTCCATGATCCGCTTCACGCCGGGCAGGAAGCCGAGGTCGGCCATGTGGTCGGCCTCGTCGAGCACGGTGATCTCGACGTCGTCCAGGGTGAGGTGCTTCTGGCCGAGCAGGTCCTCGAGGCGGCCGGGGCAGGCGATGAGCACGTCGACGCCGGCGTTCAGGGCGTTGACCTGGCGGGACTGGGCGACGCCGCCGAAGACGGTGGTCGTCACGAGGCCCAGGGCCTTCGCGATCGGCTCCATGGTGGCGTTGATCTGGTTGGCGAGCTCGCGGGTGGGGCAGAGCACGAGCGCCCGCGGGCGGCCGGGACGACGGCGCGGGCGGCCGGCGGCCGCGGCCTGCGCCGCCGACGTCGCGAGCCGCGTCACGACGGGCAGCGAGAACGCGAGCGTCTTGCCGGAGCCGGTGCGACCGCGGCCGAGCACGTCGGTGCCGGCCAGCGTGTCCGGCAGCGACGCGGTCTGGATGGGGAACGGGGTGGTGATGCCCTGGTCCGTCAGCTGGCGGACGACAGGGGTGGGCAGGCCGAAGTCGGCGAAGGTAGTCAAGAAAAAGGGCCTCTCGGGCAGGGACGTCTCGGACGTCTGGGGGTCGGGGTCCGCCGCACGCAATCCGGGGGGATCTCCACGACGCGGGGCGCGCAACGCGCAGCCACCGCCGCCATTCTCTCACGACCGGCGCCCGGGACGACAGCCGCACCGCCCTCCGCCACCCCTCGGCGCGGCAGCTCGTGCTCGCGGCGGCAGTTCGAGCTGCCGCCGTGGACCGAGACTGCCGCGGTGGACGGCTCGGCCGGGGACGCTCCCAGCGGCCCGTGGTGGAATGGCCGCCGTGGACGACTTCCTCGCGACCGTCGGCGACGTGCTGACCCAGATCTGGACGGCCGCCACCACCCCCGTGCCGCCGCCCGCGCAGCCGGTGGTGCTGGCCGCGGGCCTCGCCGCGCTCGCCGTCGTGCTGGTGACCCCCGTGTGGCGGGTGGCGCGGCACGTCGTGACGATCGCGCACGAGGGCGCGCACGCCGTCGCCGCCATGCTCACCGGGCGGCGCCTGGACGCCATCCGGCTGCACTCCGACACCTCCGGGCTCACGGTGTCGGCCGGGCGCCCCCGCGGCTTCGGGATGATCGTCACGGCGTTCGCCGGGTACGTCGGGCCGGGCCTGACCGGCCTCGGCGCCGCGTGGCTGCTGCGGCACGGGTACGCGGTGGGGCTGCTGTGGCTGCTCGTGCTGCTGCTCGCCCTCCTGCTGCTGAAGATCCGCAACTGGTTCGGGCTGTGGTCGATCCTGGTCTCCGGCGCCGCGCTCGTCGCGGTCTCCTGGTGGCTCGAGCCTGCCGCGCAGGCAACCGTCGCCTACGCGGTGACGTGGTTCCTCCTGATCGGGTCCGTGCGCCCCGTGCTCGAGCTCCAGGCCCAGCGGTCCCGCGGCCGCGCACGGCGGTCCGACGCCGACCAGCTCGCGGCCCTGACCCGCACCACCGGCATCCTGTGGGTCGTGGTGTTCCTGCTCGTCACCGTCGGCTGCCTGGTGCTCGGCGCGACGTGGATCGTGGAGCCGGCGGCCTGAGGGCCGGGCACGGCCGGCGCGTCAGAGGCGCGCGTACCGGGCCCGGGCGAACGAGTAGACGCCGTAGGCCGCGATGCCCAGGCCCGTCGCCACGAGCAGCACCACCCCGAACGGCTGCTCCCTGATCGTGCGCAGCGCGTCATCCAGGCCGCCGGCCTTCTCGGGGTCGGCCGTGACGGCGGCCGCGACGAAGAGGCCGCCGAGCACACCGAGCGCGATGCCCTTGGCGACGTAGCCGACCTGGCCGAGCCGCACGACCGCCCGCCCGCCGGCGCCGCCCTCGGTCGGGCGCAGGTCGTCGCGGAACGACGTCCGCCAGCCCTTGACGACGTGGAAGACGCCGACCCCGACGATCACGGCGCCGACGACGGCGACGAGCCACCGGCCTGCGGGGGCGTGCATGAGGTCGGCCGTGAGCCCTTCCTCCGAGCCGCCGCCGGACGACCCCGTCGCGACCCGCACCGCGGTGCCGGCGAGCACCCCGTACAGGACGGCCTTCGCCGCGGCCTTGGCCCGGGCACCGGCCTGCTCCGCCGTGTCGGCCCCCGGCACGCCCGCCACCGCCTCGGTAAGCTGCCACAGGGCCAGGCCGCCGAAGCCTGCTGCCGTCAGCCACAGGAGCACGGCACCTCCCGGTGCCGAGGCGAGCTCGCGCAGCGCGCCCTGCTGGTCGGCGCTTCCTCCCGTGGACCCGAAGGCCAGGCGCACGGCCAGCCAGCCGAGGAGCAGGTGCAGCACGCCCGAGGCCACGTACCCGGCTCGGGCGAGGGCCTGCAGGGCGGTGCTGTCGTTCGCGCTGCGCGAGGAGCGTCGGACGGCGCGGGCAGGGTCGGTCACGGGTCACCTCCGTCGGTGCCGCGGGGTCGCGGCACCACACGATGGCGCACGCGCGCCCTGGCCGCACCCCGCCGGGCCGTGACCCTCGCGACACGACGACGGCCGGGCACGGAAGTAGCTTCGTGCCCGGCCGTCGGAGGACCGGTCAGGCGGGGGCGGTTCACCCTCGGGTCGCGCCGCCTGCCCGCCCGGACGTCACGCCTGGGGCGTGAGCACGAACCCGGGACCCTGCGCGGCAGGGTCGGTGTCGAGGGTCAGGGTGTCGAGGGCCGGCGCGGCCTGCGCCTCGACGAACACGTGCGTGGCTCCCGACTCGTCGACGACCTGGTCGTCGGGCTGGGGCGCCGGGACGAGCGCGAGCTCGAAGTTGCCGGGCTGGCCGGCGGACTGCGCGATCCGCAGCCCGCCCTCGTCGGGCACTCCTGCCTGCTGGGCGAGGTCCTCGACGGCGGTACGGGCGTTGTCGGTCACGGTGAGCATGGACGCTCCTCTCGTCGGTCCTTGCGAACCCGTCCACCGAAACAGGACGAGGGGGCCCGGCGCAACGATGAGACGCGATCGGGACGAGATCTCCCGGTGGGTGAGACCCCGCGTGACAGCCGCGCCGGCGCGTCGATAGGTTGCCCTCCGTGACCTGATCGTGACCTCTCGGGCCACGTCGCGCGCGTCGCCCGGGACCCGGTGAGCACGGGAGGGCCGCTGCCCCGCGTACGCTGTCCGCAGCCGGCGACCGACCTCCGGGCGGACGGCGGCGGGCCTCTAGCTCAACTGGCAGAGCAGCGGACTTTTAATCCGCGGGTTCAGGGTTCGAGCCCCTGGGGGCCCACCTCTCTGACCTGCATCGATGCCGATGCAATGGCCTCGCGGCACAATCTCGTGTAGCAGACGTGTAGCAGCAGACTGCACGAGATTGCGCTACGGTGGCCCCACAACAGAACGACCCCGACAGGTGCTGGTAACACCTGACGGGGTCTGACCACCTTGAGAGATCGGACCTCTCTGATGGCTGACGCCTACGGTATCAGCGCACCTCCGACACAGACGTCGAGGCCGGTGCGCATCAACGCCCACGCTCCCCTGTGGCGCATCGTCGACGCCCTCGCGGCCTCCGGCTGGGGTGACCTCCGCGACGCCCCGCAGAGCGTCCGCACGTACCTCCTCACGCTCGGCCGCATCGCCGACGCCCGGTCCGGCATCGCCGAGACCACCGACGCCCAGGTCGCCGAGCGCGCCGGGCTGTCCGTGCGCACCATCATGCGGGCCCGGGTCTGGCTCGAGGAGCGCGAGCTGCTCGTCGTCATGCGCCGCGGCGCCCGCCAGGGACTGCGCGGCGTCGCGTCCCTGCTGTCGATCACGAAGCGCGCCCTCGTGGCCATGCTGCCCAGTGCACGCGCCTCGAAGGACGCCCGCACTCGGGCCCGTGCCGCTCGCCCCGGTGGCGCTCCCAACGTGACAGCGTGGCGCGCCTTTCCTTCCTCACGGAAGAAGACGGGCCCCGCTGCGCGGGTGCCCCGGCCTGACGGCCCGACGAACATCCAGAAGCGCCTCGTCGAAGAGGCCGCGCACGCGGCCGCCAACCCGCCGCGCCCCGAGACCCTCGCCAGCATCCGCGCCCTCATCGCGCGCCGCTAACCCCTGCCCTCCCCCGCACCGCTCGCCAACGAAGGAGAGACCCGATGTCCCAGCACCGCCCGTCCCGGATCAACCCCGACACCCTGCCCGTCCTCGTTCTGGCCGTCCTGCTCACCGCCGGCCTCGCCGGCGTCAGCTTCGCGATCTCCTACGCCGCGCTGCGCGAGGTCTCCGCCTGGGCGGCCGTCCCCGCCGCGCTGTCCTGGGCCGTGCCCGTGATGCTCGACGCCGCCACCGTGGTCTACCTCCTGGCCGTCCTGGTGAAGCGTGCACGCGGCGAGAAGGCCCGCGGCGCCTGGGCAGCCCTGGCGCTCTGGACGGCCGTCTCCGTCGTCGCCAACGCGGCCCACGCCGCCGACGTCCCCGAGCTCTGGCAGCGCGCCATCGGCACCGTCGTCGCGGCCCTCGCGCCCGTCGCCGTCCTCCTCGCCATCCACACGATCGCGGACCTCATCACCGCCCCGGCGGACGCCGCGAGCGCCACCGGGGCGGACACGGACGCGGCGGCCGCGAGCGCCGGGACGGACGGCCAGGCGGACGCGGACACGAGCGCGGACACCACCCCGGACAGCGCGGACACGGACGGCCCGTCCGGGACGACGGCGGCCGGGCCGAAGGACGTCCGCCGGCACACCTCGCCCCGACCCCGGCCGCGCGGACGCGCCGTCGAGCACCGCGACGCGATCCTGCGTCTCGCCGCGGCCGGGAAGAGCGGGTACGCGATCGCCGACGAGATCGGGATCAGCAAGACCGCCGTGTACGAGCTGCTGCGTCGCGAGGTCGGCGGTCAGACGGCGCAACCCGCGTGAACTTCACCCGCCCGGGTCGCCCCCGCGCGACCCGGGCATGTTGCCCGCGACGTTACCGTCGCCACATCAGCACGCCCCGGAGGGAACGATGCGGAACCACGTGAAGGCGACCTGCTCTCGCGACGCCGTCTGCAACAAGTGCACCTGCATGGAGTGTGCGCACCGCTACTTCACGCCGAACTGGGACGGCCACACCTGCCAGGGCCGACCGGTCCCGGGGACCATGCCGGGGCAACAGGCGCTCATCGCCCGTTCGCGTTTCCTGTATTGGACAGCGCTCTACGTCGAGGATCGCCACCTGCTCGTCGGTCGTCGGGCGTGGAGCCAGAGAGCGGCCGTCCTTGCAGTACTCGACTACCTCGAACGCGAGTATGCGGACCCCATGGCGAGCCAGGCGGACTGGGAAGCCCAGACGGACCACGTCGCATCGCTGCGTAAGGCGTGGCTCCCTCGGCTCCCGAGTTGACTAGAGCGGCTCGCAGCACTCAGGACGCACCCAGACCGCCCACTGGCCCCAACCGGGGTACTCCGCGGAGAACGCGAGCAGGCCGGGCGCCCGGTGCGTCACGACACCCTCGAGCGTGACGACGTCGCCGCCATAGGTCCGAGCGGTACAGCGTGCCGACACCGCGGCCGGGAGCCGCTTCTGCCCGCGTGGCGTGGCGTCGTGATGCTCGATCAGCCCGGTGAAACTCCGGGCCTCGGACTCGATCATCGACGCTCCACCGCGGATGCCCAGACCCACGCCCAGCCCTGGCGTCCGGCGGCGTCGAGGTAGCGGACGTGGACCTGACGCGACGTCCATCCGATCGCCCAGCCGTCAACCTCGGCCTCGCGCTGCTCGCGCCCGTAGGTGATCCACACGCGCACCGCAGGCGGCTCGTCCGGCTCGACGACGCGCTCGCCCGCCCGGGCGCCCTTCGGGGCGTCGAGGGCCGTGTCGCGCAGCGGCACCGTCTCCACACCCTCGGGCCAGCCTCCCGCCGGCGATCGCCGCCTTGTCCCCATGCCGACCAGCGTAGCCCCCAGTCGAACATGCGTTCGACAGAGGGTGAAGTCTGACTGATATGTCGGGATTGCCCAATGTTGCAACAGAATCCTGTGGCAAGATCTCGGCCGTCAGGTGACGATGCCCACAGCGCGCTGCGCTGACCGTGTAGGAGACTCAACGTGACGATGGAAGCGACGAAGTCGTACAGGGACTACCTCGAGCCCGGGGAGTCCCTTTGTCGCTCCGTCGAAGATGTCTGCATCCAGCTGGAGAAGGAGGGGTGGCGAGTGCAAACCAGAACGGACCGCGGTCTGAGGTACTGGTGCCCGTCATCCCGATGCGGACGGCACCACCTCTGGATCGACCTCGAGAACCTCACCGACGAGCGACTCGACTTCATGCTCCGTAGAACGTGCCTGACCTTCAACTGAGAAAGAGGACCACCCGATGAAGCTCTTCGGCCTTGAGCTGGAGCTCACCCCGTCCGACCCATTTGCCGCCGCCGAGACGCTCGACCAGCTGCACGACGCCATGACCGCCGAGCCGGCGATTTACTCCGTCGACGTTGTCCTCGACGACGACGTCGCCTTCCTACTCGCCGGCGTGAAGGTCGGCGAGGACGAGGGCGGCGAGGACGCCGTGAACGCCTTCACGACTGCGTTCGACAAGGCGATCGTCACCGCGGGCGCGGACACGTGGGACGTCCGAGCCGCCGTAGTCGCACGCGAGATGGCTTTCGCAGGCTAGAACATGCGTGAGAACGCCCCCGTCCACCTGTCAAGGGTGGACGGGGGCGTCCGTGTGTCCGGTGTCCGTCCGGTCAGTCCGTGAAGCGTGACCGGTGCCGGTCGGCGTCCGCGTCGAGCTGAGCGCACGCGTCCGCTGCGGCCACGGACAGGTACGCCCTCGAGCAAGACGGACACCGGTGCGTCCGGACGACGCACTGTCCGTCCGTGCACGGGCCGTCCAGGCTGCAGGCCGGACAGTCCGTCACGAGCCCGCCCCGGCGGACACCTCGACGTCCGGCGCGTCCGGTACCTCGGGCAGGAGGTCGATCACCGTCCGGATGAGGGTCACGAGCGCCGCCCCGAGTGCCTGAGTGATGAGCAGCGGCCAGGAGATGTCCGTGAACGCGGCAGCGGACGCCAGGGCAGCGGCGAGGGTCTGGGCGAACGTCCGGACGACGCGGTCGAGGACGGCGGCCCAGCGGGTGCGTCCGCCGCCGAGCTCGGGCAGGTTCGCGAGCGACGTGGCGACGGACAGGACGGCGGCGAACGCGAGCGCCAGGAGGGCCTGGCGGGCGGCGTCCCAACCGCCGTCGACGAGCGGGGCCAGGAGCGGCAGCGCGGCCGCGAGGACGGTGTACAGGGCGCGCAGCAGTGCGGCGCGCCAGAACGCGAGGGTGAGGAGCACGGCGGTCAGCCTTTCTTCTTCGTGGCCGTCTTGGTCTTGGTGGTCTTCGCGCCCCGGACCCAGTTGCCGGCGGTGGTCTGCACCCACCACGTCTTGCCGAACTTGGTGCCGGACCCGTTGACGACGGTGAACGGGTAGCCCTTGGGCAGCAGGCGCCCGCGCTTGGTGCCGATGCCGGCGTACACGTGCGTGGGGGCGGTGGTGGTGCGGCGGTGGTGCTTCGCCTTCGCGCGGGCGGCGACGGCGGCGTCGAGCTTCTTCGCCGTCGCGGGGCCGGGGATGCCGTCCTGGGTGAGGCGGTACGTCGCCTGGAACGACTTCGTCGCGGCGATCGTCGCGGGGCCGCGCTTGCCGTCGACGACGAGGTCGTAGCCGAGGCGGTTGAGCTTGGCCTGCTGGGTCGAGATCCACGCGGTGGAGTAGCCGCGGTTGTCCCACCCGGGGTTGGCCGGCGCGGGGACGGGCTTGCCGCCGCCGAGCGCGTCGAGGTGCTTGCTGACCAGGCCGAGGAAGTAGGTCCAGGGGAAGTTGGGGCCCGGGTCCCAGTGGCTCGACTTCTTGTACACGCGGTTGACGTCGACGTGGCCGGCGAACCCCTTCGCCTTCGACCGGATCTGCGCGTCGGTCAGCCGGCGGACGGGGATGTCGTACTTCTTGCACCACTCCGCGGCGCACAGGGCCGCGATGTTCAGCGCCTTGAGCGAGAACGCGTCGGCCCAGTCCGCCGCGGTCTGGCGCGCGTACCCGGCGATCTCGATGTTGAGGGAGCGCGCGTTCGCGCCCGGCAGCGTCCACGCCGTGTCCTCGTCGGCCACCACCCGCACACGCGAGTCGTCGTCGACCGTCCACTGCGACGACGCGTCCACCCGCTGGAAGTACGCGGCGACGTTCTCCGCCGTCTGCGACCCCTCCGGCGCCTCCATCGTGTGGATGCCGATCAGGCTCACGGCCTCGGCACGACCCCGGTAGCGGCGGGTCGTCAGGTTCGTTCTCGTGGTGACCACGATCTGGTGCCTCCTCGGGCATGACGAAGCCCCCGGGCCGGACGGCGCGGGGGCTGGTGGTGGGGTGGGTCAGTGCTGCTGGTTCTCGATGCGGTCGAGGCGTTCCTCGAGCCGGTCGTCCCGCTCGCGCGCGTCCTCGAGGTGCTCGTCGAGCCGGAGCGCGTGGGCGCGGTACTCGCGCCGGGTCTCGGCCGCGAGCCCGTCGAGCCGGTCGGCCACGCGGGCCGTGTCGTCGCGGTCGCGACGGATGTCGGAGCGGACGCCGCCGATCTCCGCGTCGTGCCGCTTCTGGCCCTCCGCGAGCGCCTCGGCCAGCTCGACGGCCCGCTCGGCTGCCTGGCGCGCGGCGGTGAGCTCGTCGCGCAGGTTCGGGTACTCCGCGTCCTTGTGCTCGTTCTCCGTGTGCGTGCGAGCTACGCGGGCGTCCTCGGCCGCCACGCGGGCGTTCCGTGCGACCTCGCCGAGCTGACGTCGCACGGGGCGGTTCGTGATCCACGCCGCGCCCATCGCCAGCGCGCCGGTGATGAACGCGAACAGCACGACGGCGAGGAGCCAGATCAGCGGCGAGGTGCCGGCGGGCGGGGGCGTCATCCGAGAAGGGCCACTTCGAGCGACGGGTAGTCCTGGCTGTGCGTGTTGAGCGCAGAACCGGACCCCTGGTAGTGGTCGATCCTGACCGTGGCCCCCGCACTCAGGTAGCGCATGTGCGACGCCGACGTCACGTAGTAGGAGTTCGCGCTGCCCCACGACCACTCACGAACGGGCTGGCCGTTGACCATGATCCGGTTGATGCGCGAGCCCGTGCCGCTCGCGTAGGAGAACGTCGCCTGGATCAGGTAGAACCCGCTGACCGGGATCACGACGTTGTAGCGGTCGGCGGTCGACCACATGCCGGCCGAGTTCAGGGCAGCGTCCGCTTCGATCTGGTCGAAGCGGGTCGGCGTCGATTCCCCCGTCGGGATCGACTGCGCCGACGTCGCGACGACCTTCACGCCGCGGCGGAGGCCGCCGCGCAGCGCCGGTCCCCACGCCCCGCCGGACCGCATGTACAGGGTGGAGTCCGCGGCGACCCAGGCGAGCTGCCCGTTGGCGGGCGAGGCGAGCTCGGCGTCCCGGTCGGCCACCGTGTTGTACCGCGGGATGGCGCGGGCGCCGAGGAAGTCGAACAGGTTCTTGAGGTACGTGGGGATGTTGGACGGGTCGGTGTAGTCCGGGAGACCGGTGAAGCCCTGCCACTGGTCGGTCAGCATGTCAGACGTCCTCCGGGGTCTCGGGTGCGGGCTCGGGGTCCGGCTCGGGGTTGGGGTCGGGGTCGTGCTCGGTCGGCGGGTAGAGGGCGCTGATGCCGAGCAGCCCGGCGCGGGTGATGACGACGGCCTGCACGTCGTCCGGGGAGAACCCGAGGCCGGCCATGATGCTCGGCGGGTCGTTCCGGTCGACCGTGACGGGGTCGGGCGGGAGCGGCTCCTGCTCGTCGGGCACGAGCTCGCCGACGTCGTCGGCCTGGGTGTCGGTCACAGGGTCACCTCCGTGGGTGCGGTGTACGTGATGACGAGCCGGGCGTGCCGGTCCAGCTCTGTCGCGGACGACGCCTCGAACGCGTCCGTCGTAGAGCTGGACGAGAACGCGATGCCGGTCAAGACGCCGGTCGCGAGGGCGACCACCCACGAGGACGGCAGGGTCCACGTCACGGCCTGCCCGAGTTGGAACGGCGCCAGGGTGAGGGGCCCGTACCCAGACACCCAGGACGGCTGACCTTCGGGCGGCGGGCTGGCGGTCGTGTACTTGTGCCCGAACATGCGCGGCGCGGCCTGCGGGTTCGGCAGGGTGTCCGTGCGCGTCATGGACAGCGTGACGAGGTGCACGGTGCCGGCCGCTGCAGAGATGGCGTCCAGGGCCGCGCGGGCGTTGTGGTAGAGCAGATGCGTGGTGTCGTCGGCGGGGCGCACGACCGGTTCGCTGCCGTCGCCTGCGCCACCGCCCTGGAAGGGCCACCGGCCCTGCATGACCGTCCCGTGAACCCGGGCGCTCCCGTTCGTCACGTAGTCGTACAGCCACCACGCACCGGTGCCCGTGTTCCGCTCGAGGTGCCAGTTGTTCACCAACGGCACGTCCAGGGTGCGGTACACGGGCGGCGCCGACGGCGCGGTCACGACGCCGGCCAGGACCCACTGCCCGCTGACGGGGAGGATCAGCGCCCGGGCGCCGACGGTGGGCAACGCCGCCTGGCCGAGGACGTCGGGCTGAAACGTCGCGCCGCCCTCGATGAACCGCACCGTCACCGCGGCCGGCGGGCCCCCGGACACCGCCGTCACGATCGCGTACCGGCCCTGCGCGGGCAGCTCCCGGCGGATCATGTCCAGCACCGCCGACGGGGACGTCACGAGACCACCGTCCGCAGATCGCGCGTGCTCACGGGGAAGTCGCCTCCAGGGGTCAGGGGAAGGGTGAAGGAGTCGATGACGTGCCGGCGCACCGTCTTCGTCCGCCCGGACACGCTGGTGGGCACGACGACGTCGACGACGTCCCACGCCTCGAGACCCGCGTGCGGCACCGCCGACAGGTTCAGACCCGCCTGGGCCCCGACCCGCTTCGCGCCCTCCGCGGCCGCCACCGCCCGGCACTGCGCGAGCGTCGTCAACGACGGCTGCGACAGGATGTCCGTCGCCTTGCCCCACGCGCCGACGTCGGGATCGCCCCACCTGGTGGGGCTGCTGGGGTCCTCGTCGCGCCAGACACCCACGATCGGGTCCGTGGCGCCCTCGGGCGTGGCGCCCTGCACAACCATCTGGTTGACGACGCCCGCGCGGGTCTCCGACCGGCGGGAGTCCAGCAGCGTGCGCCCCTCCCCCGGCGCGAACGTCCACACCGCCGGCGACGACGTCGTCGGCGCATCCGTGATGACGAACTGCCCCAGCGGGTCCGCGTACACCTGCGCGCCGATCGAGCGCGCCAGGGTGAGGATCAGCCCCCACCTGTCGGTGTCCTCCGTCAGCGCCTGCACCGGAGCGTCCCGGGTGACCGTCGTGATGACGACCGCCTGCGGCAGACTCTCGCGGATCAGCACGCCGATCAACGCGGCCGCCGACGGGCCAGCGACGGTGCGCGGCGAGGAGAACGTGTCGTCCGCGACGTAGGCCTCGCGGGACACACCCGCGAGCGAGACCTCAGTGCGGCCGAGGTCCGACCCATCCAGGTTGTCGATCCGGAACCGCCCCACGGGGAGCGTGAGCGGACGCCCGTCCGACGCGACCAGCGAGTGCTTGATCCGCACCTCGTGCCCGCGCGTCGCGAGCACGGGATCCTGCACGAGGGGGTCCGGCAGCGCCGGCGTCTCCGCGTACAGCGACGTCGGCAGGAACGGCGGGATCGTCAGGTTGCAGCTGCGGCGAGTCGTCGAGTTCGCGTCGACCGTGATGTTCCCCGCCGCGACAGGCAGGTTCGAGTACAGGCGCACGCCCGCCTTCCACACGTCCGCCACCACGGACAGCCCGTTCGACCCGGTGACGACCTCGCCGTACCCCTCGGGCAACGGCCACATCTACGACCACGCTCCCGTCGCGAGATCCAGCAACGTCAGCTCCGCATCGACGATCGCCTGCAGCGTCGGGAACGCGTCGCGCACATCGCCGAGGGTCGTGCCCGTCCACCCGGACGCCGGGCCTGCGGGGACCGCCGCCTCCTTGAGGGTCAGCGTCGTCACCCGCAGCGGCTGCAGGTCCGAGCGCCGTCCGGCGGGGTTCGACGTCGACATCGACTGCACCTGGTAGTACCCCGAGGGCAGTTCTTCCGGCTGCCCCGTCTGGATCAGCACCACCTGACCCGGCGCCTGCCGGACCGCACGCTGGAGCGCCGCCAGATCCCCCGGGCTGTACGTCGACAGCTCGAGCGTTGTCGTCAGCGCACCCATGCCCGCCGACTGCGCCAGCGCGCCCGCGCCCGACTGCGCGATCGTCGGACCACCCGGGATGTCCCACGACCCGCCCAACGTCTCGCGCGCCATGTCCCCGACCGTCCGCACCTTCGCGCGCACCGTCATCTCCGGGCGGCCCGGGACCTTCACCCACGCGCCCCACAGACGATCCGGCAGGAGCGTCTGCACCGTGCTGGTGGTCCCCCACAGGCTCGCGCCGGCGCCGTTCATCGCCACCGCGGTGTACTTCACCGACGCATCGGTCGGAGCCTCGTTGTCCGACCAGACGACGGAGCCGCCCGGCGCCGTGACGTTCTCCAGGCCCCGCACCGGGACGGTGAGCTCGTCCCCCGCCTTGCGGGTGATCCGCACCCGCGTGACGCCCGAAGGCCACCAGTTCGACCCGTCCACCACCAGCACGACGAGGCAGCGTTCCGGGTCCCACGTCGCCGTCAGCGCGGGCGGTAGGTAGGTCTCCGTCGAGGTGGAGGCGTTCGCCGCGGCGGTCCAGTCGTACCGCAGCGTGGCGGTGTCCGGGGTCGAGCCGTCGAAGAACCCCTGCACCGCCGCGCGTGCCTCGGCCTCGGTGTCTGCAACCGCGATGACGGCCTTGCGGAACCTGAACCCGTTGTTCGGGGACGCGACGGGGGCAGGCCAGGCGAACAGGCGGAGGTATCCGCCGGCGCTGCGCGTCTCGACCTGCGCGGCGTGAACGATCCGCGTGAACCCCGTGGTCGTCACAGGCGTAGCGGCGGAGCGCTGGGCGGCGTAGACGACCGTCCCGCCATCGCCGTACCCGTCGATCACCACGCGCATGTTGGCCGCAGTGCTCGTGTCGAGCGCCTTGACGTCCAACCCGAAAGCGACCCACTGACCGACGGCGGGGTTCGGGCGCGCCTCGGTGGCGGAAGCCTCGACGTACACGCCCCCGCCACCGGCCGCGTCGAGCGCCTCGATGCACGGCTCACCACCATCGTTCGCGACGAACGTGATGCTCTCACCGGACGACACGGCCCAGCCGGCGGTGCTACCAGCCGGGCGCGGGTTCGTGACGAGGTTCGTGCGCAGAAGTGTCGCCACCTCAGACCCTCCTGTTCATCGCTGGTAGCGGGACTGCGAGTCCTGCGCGGCCCCCGTCGCCGCGACCACCCGGGCCGCAGTGTTCTGCGACGCCCGGATGATGTAGTCGCCCAACGCCTGGATGTCCTGCGGAGACATCGGCGTCACCTGCACCTGCGTCGCCGCGAGCGCCGGGGGGTTCACGTTCCCGACGGGCAGCTGGTAGGTCGCGGCGGGCAGGCGGGAGGGGATGTCGAGCAGGTTGGACGCTGCTCTCGACACGTCGGGTTCGACGTCCTTGAGGCCGAGCACTGCGCCCTGCCCCACGTAGGTCATCAGGCCGCGGAACACGCGGGACGGGGACTTGATCCCCAGGGCCCGCTTGAGGGCGTTGACCATGCCGGTAGCCGTGGAGTTGATCTGCTTCTCGACGTCGGCCTGGGAGTCCTTGAGGCCGGAGACGAGGCCCTTCGCCGCGTTCAGGCCGCCCTCGTAGAACCCCTCGGTGACGACGTTGCCCGCCCGGCCGGCCCACGTGTCGATCGACGCGTAGGCGTCGTTCAGGCTCTTCGCGTCGGCCTTCGACAGCTGCAGCAGGGCGTCCGCGGCCGGCTGGCCGGCCTCGATGCCCATCGTGGCGATCTCCTGCATGATGACGCCGGAGAAGCCCTTCTCCTGCAGCTTGCGCATGGTCAGGGCGAACTTCTTCGCCTTGGCCTGGTACGCCTTCGCTGACGCGAGCAGCGACTTGCCCGACGGCGTGCTCGCCGGGGTCGTCTTCTGCGTGTACCAGACCTCGCCGCGTGCGTTCGTGTGCCGGACCTGCTCGGTCTTCGCCTCGGTCGACAGGTCGGAGAACGCTCCGCCGAGGCTGTACCCGCCGGTGATCGCGGACCGGACACCCGACTTCACGTCCTCGAGCTCGGCGACCTTGTCCTGTGCCTTCTCGAGCTGCTTCGTCAGGTCCTCGGCGTCCTTGTACAGGTTCCGCAGCCGGGTCTCGGCCCGGTTGGCGGTCCCCATCAGGGAGTTCGACTGCTTCTTGGTCAGGTCGCCGGACCGGGCGAGGTCGCGCATCTCGTCGACGACGCCGTAGGCGCCCGACAGGCCGCCCGTGACCGACTCGCGGATGTTCCCGCGACGGATGTCGGTCCGGACCTCGGTCCGCTGCTCTCGCAGCCGCGAGAGCCGGTCACGCTGCGCCTCGACCTTGTCGCGACGCTTGTCCAGCTCCTTCTCCAGGCGGTCGAGCTTCTTCTCCGCCTCCCGAACCCGTCGGGCTGCCGCCTTGTCGTCGGCGTCGCCCTTCGACTTCTTCGCCTCGCGCTCCGCTTTCTCTGCCGCCTTGACCGCCGCCCGCTGGTTGCGGACACGCACCGACATCGCGGACGCGGCACGCTGCGCCGACTCCAGCGACCGCTCCGCCGAGCCGACGCCGCCGCCTCCGGCCAACCCGGCCAGCCCGGCGAGGGCCTCACGCGGGATCGACCGAGAGTTGATCGCCGACATCAGGCCGTCGCCGTAGTAGTCCGAGGACTGCTCGTTGACGACCCACTCCCGCGAGCGCACCAGCACTCGCGGGATCCCGCGACCGTCTACGCCGAGGAGGTTGTCCATGGACCGGTCCGCCGGCGGCGTACCGGGAAGGCGTCCGCCGGTCGGAAAGCCCGGCAGGCGGGCGCCCCCGGCATCCATGGGCAGGCCGCCGGTGCGGTTGCCCGGCCCGGCGTTCTGGACGATCTGGGTGTTGGTCTTGATGGTGATCGTCTTGGAGTTCGGCAGGTTGATGATCTGCCGGCGGACGGCGTCGATCTCGGCCGCTGCGTTCCCGGTCTGGACGTCGACCTTCGCCGTGTACGTGCCCGGGATCAGCCCGAGCTCGTTCGCGAGCGCCTCGGCCTTCTTCGTGGGCATGCCCATCGACTCGGCCGTCCTAACGAACGAGTCGCGCGCGCCCTGCATCTTCGTCTGCAGGGTCTCCGTGCTGGCGCCGGTCTCCCGCAGCGAGTCGACCAGGTCGAGGCCCGAGGAGGCGATGTTGTCCAGGGCGTCCTGGTTGGCGCGCCCCTCCTCGGTGTTGAGGTCGAGCGTCTTCCCGTTCTTCTCGAGGGCCTCGCTCGCGGCGTCGACGGCGTCCTTGTAGGACCGCTGGGCCTCACGCGCGGAGAGCGTGCCCTGGTACAGCTTCTGCTGCGCGTCGTACTGCTCCTCGGCGGCCTCCGCGGCCGCGAGGTAGGCGTCCGCGGTGTTCTGGGCTCCGTGGGCGGCGTCGTCCATCACGGGCTTGATCTGGCCCGTGGCGATCTGCAGCAGGGTCTGGTCGTCGGTCGCGAGCCCGGCGGCGTCCGCGATCCCGATGAGGGCGTCGCGGAAGCCGGGCATGACCGTGAGCAGGTCCTCGTTCACGCCGCGGTAGTTGCCCGCCGCGTCGCCCATCGCCTGGAACGCCTCGACGGCGGCCGGCATGTCGGCCTGCGCGAGCTGGCCCAGGCCGTCCCCGACCTGGAGCATGCGGTCACGCAGCTCGGAGGACTTGACCGACGCGTCACCGAAGACACGGGTGACGGAGACGCCCAGGTCGGACGCGTGCCCGCCGATGGTGTCCCACACGGACGGGTCCGCCATCGTGTCGAGGAAGTTCGCGAAGTCCCGACCTCGGGCGAGGTCGGAGTCCTTCGGGAGCATGTCGCCGAACAGGTCCTTGACGACGTCGCCCGACGACGCGAGGCCCTTGATCTTGGCGTCGACCTCGTTCGTCCCCAGGGCGGCCCGGTCCGTGACGCTGTTGAGCGCCTCGAGTGCGGACACGGCGGCCGTGATCCCGACGGCCCACTTGCCGACGTTCTTGCCGATGCCGACCGTCTTCTTCGCGGTCTCGTCGGACATGATGCCGAGGTCGACGACAGCCTTCACCGTGTCGCCGACGGCGCCGCGGAGCTTGCCCATGGCGGCGACGCCGAGTAGGCCCAGGCCGGCCCCGCCGGCGATGAGCAGGATGCCCTGCTGCACCGGGTCCGGCAGTCGGGTGAACGCCGAGACCAGCTCCGTCGCCTGCTGGGTGAGCAGACGCAGCGGACCGTCCCCGCCGGAGCCGGCGCCGATCATGGCCGTCTCGAGCGCGCCCTGGAACTCCTCGATGTCACCGCGGAGGTTGTCCATCTTCGTGGCCGCGGTCTCCGCCGCGTACCCCTGGTCGTCTACGGCAGAGATCCACTCCGCGATGCCGGAAGCGCCCTCGGAGTAGAGGACGTTCGCGGTACGCAGAGCATCCGTGCCGAAGATCGTCGCCAAGGCAGCGTTGCGCTGCTGATCGGACAGCCCGGCGAGCTGAGTCTCCAGCTGGCCCGCGAGCGCCTCGAGCCCGATGAACTGCCCGTTCGCGTCGTAGGCGGAGATGCCGAGCTTGTCCATCTCCTTCGCCGCGGTCGACGACGGCGCGGACAGCGCCACGAGGGCGGTCTTGAGCGACGTGCCGGCATCGGAGCCGAGCAGGCCCTGCTGCGCCATGGCCGCGAGCGCACCGGTGGTCTCCTCGATGGAGAGGCCGACCTGGGCGGCGATGAGTCCGGACTGGTTGAGCGCGGCGCCCATGTCGGAGACGCCGCCCATGGCCTTGCCGGCGCCGGCGGCGAGCAGGTCGGCGACGTGCGTCGCGTCGCTGCCGGCCAGGTTGAACTGCTGCATGGCCGTGGCGGCGTAGGACGCGGCGTCCGCGAGCGCGAGGTTGTCCGACGCGGCGAGTGCGAGGGTGCCGTCGAGACCGCCGCCGAGGATGTCCTCGGCGGACAGGCCCGCCTTCGCGAGCTCCTCGATCGCGTTCGCGGCCTCGGTGGCGGAGAACTTGGTCTCGGCGCCGGCGGTGATCGCGGCTTCGCGGAGGGCGTCGATCGAGTTGCGGGCGTCGTCGCCGGTGGCGGCGACGTTCGACATGGCCTGGTCGAAGTCCATGAAGGACTTCACGGCGAGGCCGGCGACGGCGGTGAGCCCGGCGCCCATGAGACCCAGGGTGTTCCGCAGGTGGTCGGCGCCCTGCTCCGCGGCCTGGAGCTGGTCCTCGAGCTCTTGCAGGCGGGCCTTGTCGGAGATCTCTCCCGTCGCCTTGGCGGCCTCGCCCATCTTCCGCTTGAAGTCGGCGACGTCGGCGCGGAGGCGGACGATGATGCTGCGGTCGGCCACGGATTCACCTCCAGGGTTCTTGAGCGGTCTGGAAGGATGCGCGACATGGGAATCAGCCCGGCGCACATCGCCGTCGTCGTAGTCCTGCTCCTGCTGGTCATCGCCGTGGTGGTGACCGTGATCGCGCTGATCGTGAGGTCGGCGCGACGGTCACGAGCGGAGCAGGAACGGCGGCACCAGGAGACGCTGAGGGCGATCCGGGAGCAGGGCTCGTCAGACCGATGAGCAGCAGCGCCGTGCGGCGCAGCTAGTTCGTCTCGCGGGTGTCGACGATGCGCGGCACCGTTCCCGGCGCTGGCGCCTTCGCGTCCTTCTGCCATCGCTCGAGCGCGGCTTCGGTGTGATCGACGAGGGAGTCGTCCACCTCGAACCAGCCGTCGAGATCGGGGTCCGTGGCGAGCCTCCACGGGATCCCGTGACGGTTCAGGGAGTCCTCGTAGAAGGTGAGCCCCTCAGAGAGGAGGCGGTCCTTGTGCGTCCACGGTGCACCCGGCTGCGAGCGGCCCAGGTACACGAGAGGCGGCGCGCTCCACGAGCGCGCCGCCTTCAACGACAGGACGAGTCCGGGGCTCCGCTCAAGCCCCTGCGCGATGAGGGGCGGCGATCTGGACCTCCTCGAGCGTGATCCGCTCGAGCGCGGAAGTGAGGTCGCGGATGTGCCGCCGGCCGCCGGGGCGGGCCTTTACACGGCGCAGACCGTCGAGCGACGGCGCGGGCTTCACCTCGCCGGCGACCTCCACTCTCTGCACCGCGCGCGCGAGCCCGCGCAGGTCGATCTCCTCCTTGGCCTTCCTGATGTCCTCGACGTGCTTCTCGATGCGGCGCGTGTACGCCTTCTGCTGCGCGGCCGTCGCGCCCGAGCGCAGCGGATCCGGCGTCTCGGGGATCCCGACCTCGTTGGCGATCTCGCGGATCTCGTCCTGGTCGAGCGCGCGGATGTGCCACACCTCGCGGTTCGCCTCGTACCGGGCGTACAGGGCCTCCGCCTCGGCGACCAGCTCGGCCAGGCGGGCTCGGGCGTCAGCGAGCGCCTGCGGGACCTGCTCCGTCTCGCCAAGCGCGGACTCGGCGTCGGATGCGGCAGCGTCCCCACCGAGCGCGGCGTCGCCGAGGGTGGCGTCATCCGGCTTCTCGGGGGCGTGCTCGGCCTCAAGCTCGGCGACGAGCGCGTCGGCCTCGTCGATCTTCTCGAGCAGGGGCTCGTACTCGGCGTACATCGCCGGGTCGCGGTAGATCGTGATCTTCGTCTGCACGTAGGAAACGCCGTCGATCCAGTCCTCGACGGCGACGTCCACGCGCTCGGTGGTGTCCATGCTCACGGGTCCTCCACGGGTGCTCACGGGTCACGGGTGGTACCTGCCGGGCCCCGACCCGTGAACGGGGCCCGGCAGGTGGTCATGCGCGAGGGTCAGGCGCCGGCGGCGACGGTGCCCTTGTAGCGGCGCTGCACGCCGAGGGGGATGACCTTCTTGATGAACCCGCCGGTGTCGGTCGGGTCCTGGGGCTCGTCGGTGATGACGTGCCAGAGGGTGTACTCGTCGGTGGCGACCCACGGGTCGTCGTGCGGCTTGCCCTCCCGGACCGCGAGGTACAGGTGGGTGCCCTTCTCCTTCGCGAGCGCCCACACGAAGTCCTCGGTGGTGTCGGGCACGCCGGTCTCGTCGTAGTACCGGAACGGCGTCATGTTGCCCTCGAAGTTCGAGGCCCCGTAGGCGACCGCGTTGGAGTCCGAGCAGAGCTCGGTGTCCGGGACGGTGTCCGACGCGACGGCGGACAGCCGGAAGTCGGACTTCAGGACGTTGCACTGGATGTCCTTGCCGGCGGTCAGCTCGGTGACCGTGGCGGCCTCCGGGTCGGCCGGCAGGTTGGTCAGCGACGTGACCTTCTTCTTCGCGTCAGCGAGGGTCTTCGGCACAGGGGATCACTCCTTCTTGTCGTCCCCGGTGGCCGGGGCCTCGTTGGTTGCCGCCTCGGCGGCCTTGCGCCCCGACGCCTTCGCGCGGGGAGTGCGGGACAGGAAGCGGCCGATCACCGGGTGGTCGATGTGGTGCTCGGGGACGAAGTGGGGCAGCTTCTTGCCGGTGCGGGTGTCATACGCCGGGACGAACTTCGCCATGGCGCACCTCCTCATCAGGTCGAGGTCGGGACGGACTCGATGCGGTACTGGTCGGCCTGGAACGCCGGGTGCCGGCTCGAGCTGGGCAGGGTGACGTCGCGGTCGACGTCGGCGGACGCGAACCGCTCCCAGCGGATCGACGCCGCACGGTCGGGCACGACGAGCGGGATCGGGCCGCGCGGCCCGAGGGTGCGCATCGCGTTCCGCGCGAGCACGCCCGCCTGGTCGGGATTCACGCCGACGGATGTGACGCCGACGAGGAACGACGTGTGCTCGTTCGTCTCGCAGAGCGCCGTGTCGGGGCCGGGCGCGCCGAGCGACGGCCACACGAGGTAGTAGGGGTAGACGAGCGGCGCCTCGGCGCCGTTGACGTACCGGACGGCGTCGATGATGTAGACGTCGCGCCCCAGCGGCTCCAGGGCTGCCTTCACGGCCTGCAGGTGCGCGAGCATCTACAGCCGTCCGGCCACGTCGGCGAGGCCCTTGAGGAACCCTGGCGCCTCGGCCTCGAGCGCGCCCTCGGGGTCGGGGACGGTGCCCCCGCCGCGCGACGTGCCGAAGTAGGCGATGTTCGCGAGCGAGCCGGGCGAGCCCTTGCGAGGCCCGATCTGGGCCTCGATCACACCGCCGCCGGGGCCCATGCCCGACTTCATCGAGTAGTCGATCGACCGGGCGGCACCGCGGAAGTGCCGTGAGGCGGACATCTCTGCGCGCATCTGGCGCTTGATGTTGTTCGCCCCGCGGTGCACGACCGGCCGCACGTCCTGCGCGAGACGCTCTCCCGCCTTGCGGAGGTCCGCGCCCAGCGCGCGCAGCTCTGTGCTGTCGAGCTCGATCACGTCGGCACCTCCTCGACGCCGAGCCGGTACGCGGTCGCGAGGCTCTTGTGGAGCAGCGCAACCACACGGAACTTCCGGCCGGTCAGGTTCGGGTCCATCAGGGCCGCGGTGACCGTGACGACGTCGCCCACCTCCGGGGCGTAGGCGCCGACAGGCAGGTGCACGGCGTACCGCTGAACGGTGTACGTGTGGCCGCCGGCGGCCGGGGTGGCCTCCTGCGCCTCGTAGGTCTGCACCTTCGCCTTGCCGGCGTAGACCTCGGCCTCGGGCTGCACGAGGTCGCCCGTGATCGGGTCGACCACCTGCGCGCCGAGCCGCACCACCCGGACGACGTCGACCATGAGCTTCGCGGCGGACCGGCGACCGCGGCGCAGCACACCAGCCGCCGTCACCGGACAGTCCCGACGACGGCCGCCCCGCCGGCGAACCGGCCACGGAGCCACGCACGCGTGGACTCGGGCAGCTCCATCGGAGAGACGACCTCGTCGTCCCCCGTGGCCATGCCGTACTGGTAGTCGTCGATCCGCTCGTACCCCATGCCGCGCTTGGGGTCGTACTCGTCCTCGGCAGCAGCAAGGCCGCCAGCGACGAGCGAGCAGCACAGGTCGACGACGTCGTCCGGCACCGGGTCGTACCCGGAGTCGAACGTGACCTCGAGCTCGCCGGGGATGTCGCCGGGCATCTGCCAGTAGCCGTTGAGCCACAGGCCGGAGCCGCGGAGCTTGTAGTCCGTGACGACCTCTCCGTCCAGGACCACCGAGGACACCGAGTGCACCGGCTTGGCCGGGAGCTCGATGCGGCGCGACGGCTCGGTCCAGAGCGTGACCGTGGCGGTCACGCGGGAGATCGCGCACCCCGCGGCGTCCCGGATCGCGGCGGATGCTGCGTTGAGCAGCGCCGCGACCCGGGACGCGTTCGTGGTGTCGATCCCGCGGGCCGTCAGGTCATCCGTGCCGGCGAGCGGGGGCAGTGCCACGGCGACCTCCCTCGGTCAGGCGTCCTGGTCGTCGCCGTCGGGGTCGTCCCCGGTGTCGTCGGCGCCCTCGTCGTCGGCCGCCTGGTGGGCGGCGACGAGCTCCTTGAGCTCGGGCAGCTTCGTGCCGTCGGGCACGTCGATGCCGAGGTGCTCGGCCCACGCCAGCCAGTCGGCCTTGGGGCTGTTGCTCTTCGGCTCCTCCGGCACGTCCGGCTCGGGCGGCCCGTCGACGTACTCGAAGCCGCGGGTGCCGTCGCCGACGACGATCTCCGCCAGCCCCCGCGCGATGTCCGTGACGACCCCGTTGGGGTCCTTTACCCGCGTCACGGGGTCACCGACCACTTCGCCACGCCGAGCGGGCGGATGACCTTCGCGCCGTAGACGTGCAGACCACGCAGACGGTCGGCGATGCGGTCGTTCGCCCGCATGGCCTCGGTCTTCTCGATCTGGTTCACGTAGGCGAGCGCCGGCCGGTAGAAGGCGAGCGCGAACGGCTCGTCGATGACCGGCAGGTTCTCCGACGTGTAGGTCTCGAAGCCGAGGATTCGGCCCACGACCGCGTCCCGGAGGCCAGCGGGCGACCCGGACGTGTCGACGCTGGTGATCTTCGAGCCCGCGTCGACGAGCAGCGCGTCGAACTCGCTGTTGCAGAGCAGGACTCGCTGGGTCTTCGGGACCTTGGCCTGGTTCATCGACTTCCGCAGGTCGCGGATGATGTTGAACGCCGCGTCGCCCGTGGTCGGGGCGGCGCCCGACAGGCCGATGCCGGCACCCGTCGCGGCCGTGGCGAGGATGAACTTGTCGGCGTCCTCGGCGAGGCCCTCGGCAGCGGACTGCGTGTAGGCGTCCATCGTCCCCGCGGCCTGCCGGCGGTCGATGTCGTCGACGTAGAAGTCGAAGTTCTTCTCCTGGTCGATCAGGAGTTCCTGGCCGGTGTCCGAAGTGGCCTCGGGCTGCGTGGTCCGCGGCTTCGGCGCGGCGGTGGTGCCGCCGTTCCCCTCACCGATCGAGTAGTCGAAGATCGACACGTCGACGGCCGAGGTGATGTGCACCGTGTTGCCCTTGGAGGCGTCGCCCTCGTAGTTGCGGTTCGCGAGACTCGCGGCGACGGTCTGCTCCCGGAAGCTGGTGAGCATGTCCGCTGCCCAGATCTCCGGGATGAAGTTGTCGATGGCCATGAGGCCCTCCTTGTCAGTTGGTCTTGCCGGCGAGGAGGTCCTGGAGGAGTCCCTCGCGCTTGGCGGTGGCGATCTGCTCCGGGGTCTTCCCCTGGAGGTCGGCCCTCGTCCACTGCTTCTTGCCCGTCGAGCCCTCACGGTTCGCGGTCGGAGAGTGGATGATCGGCCCGGCGCCGCCTTCCGCGGCGAGGTACGGCTTGGACTTCACGAGGCCCTCGAGGGCCTCCGTCACGGCGGCGGTGTCCACTTCGCCGTCGTCGCTCACCTCGAACTGGTCGAGGTCGAGGTACAGCAGCGCGTCGGCCGGGTCCTTGAGCAGCTTGGCGGCCGCCGCCCGGACCTCGGACCGCCGGATGCGGTCGTTGGCCTTCTCGAGCGCCTTGGTCTCCGTCTCGCGCTGCTTCTGCAGCTCGGCGTGTTCGGCCTCGCGGCCCTGCGCCTTCGCGAGCTCGGCGGTCAGGTCCTCGACCTGCTTCTTGAGCGGGCCGGCCTCGCCCTTCACGCGCTCCTCGAGCTTGCGGTTGATCTCCCGCTGCGCGTCGAACTTGGCCTTCCAGTCCGTGGGCTCCGGCTCGGTCGTGCCGCCGGTCTCGGTGCTGGTGGTGCTGGCGCCGTCGGCAGTCGACTCGTCGGCGGCGCCCTCCTGCGCGGTGCTGCCCCCGCCGGCGAGCTCGTCGTCGGTCGGGGCGGTCATGAACATCAGCCGGTGGCGGATGCTGCGCTTCATGGTGCGGTCTCCCTTGCGGAGGTTGGCCCCGGCGTCCCTCGCGGACGTCAGGGGGTGAAGACCTGCCCGCGGGTGGCGAGCAGGAGCCGGTACTCGGCCTCGACGCGCGCGGCGACGGCCGGTGTCACGGGGCGGATGCGGCCCGACGCGCTCGAGCGGCCGTAGCCGGTCAGGGCCCCGGTCGGGTCGGGGCGGTTGCCGAAGCCGGGCGACTGGTAGGGGTCGCGGCCCTCCAGCACGGCCAAGTACCGCTGCTCGGCGTCGTACAGGCGCCGCTCGGCGGCCGTCATCGTGTAGCGGCTGTTCGGGACCCGGACGCCCGTCGCGCGGGCGTCCAGCACGGCCTGCGAGGCCGCGCGGCGGGTGCCCCCGCGGCCCATCTGCCCGAAGCCCTCGACCTGGCCACGCAGCGCGCCGCCGGCGACCTGCCCGCGGGGCAGCACGTACCCGTGCTCGCGCAGCAGCTGCAGCGCCCGCTCCCGGTCGCCGCCGGCCTGCTGGTAGATCAGCTCGGGCGTCATGCGCCGCTGGCCGCGCTTGAGACCCGCGGCCGCGTTGCCGCGGCGTGTGGTGCCCTCGGTCGTGAAGTTGCCGTTCGCGGTCATCCCGCGACGAGCGTTGACGACCTGGGAGACGTCGGCGCCGTCGCGGATGGCCTGCGCATTCGCCTTCCCGAACGCGGCGTCCTGCTCGGCCTCCGACATCGCGTTGAACGCCTGGTACGGGTCGTCGACCAGCCCCTCGTCCCGGGCCGCCTGCGTGGAGCCGGCTTGTGACGCGACGTGCACACAGTCGCAGCGCGGGTGGCGCAGGAAGCCCGTGTTCCACCGGTAGAACCGGCCCGCGAGGATCAGGCAGCGGGAGCATGACGGCGGGTTCAGCATCCGCGTGTACCCGACCGCCGGTCGCGTCGTGACGTCGACGCCGGCGGCCTGCCGGCCCGCGTCCGAGACCGTCGTCGCGACGATCATGTCGAGCGCGGACCGGCCCGCCGCGAGCGCCTGAGACAGCGAGCGACCTTCGGCGATCGCGGTCTTCGTCGTCGTCGCCGGCGAGTACAGCAGCCCGGCGAGGTCGCGGCCGTCGGACGCGTACCCGCCGAACGCCTGCGGGTCCGTGAGGTCCTCGGGCGGGACGTAGGTGCCCTGCTCGGCGAGCGTGGGCGCCGAGTACGTCGCGCCGGCGGCCGCCGCCTGCACCTGGATGCCGACCAGGACGGGCAGCAGCTGTGCGAGCGCGTCGTTCCACGACTGCGTGATGAACCGGCCGTCAACGTGCCCCCAGGCCCTGCGGGACGCCTTCACGGCGACCAGCTGCAGGCGCTGCATCTGGCGGTAGTGCTCGACGGCGGCCGCGGGGATCGTGGCCACCGCGGGTCATGCCCCGGAGGTGAACGCGGCGACGTCGCGGCCCATGCGTTCGAGCGTCGGGTCGGCGTTCTCCTCGGCGATCATCCGCATGACGCGGTCCACCTCCTGCGGGGAGAGGCCGTACTCCTCGGCGATCCAGCGCACGGGGAAGCCGACGGCGCGCATCTTCTGCAGGCCGTCCATCAGCTGTGCCTCGGAGCGGTACTGCGGCTTCTTCCACAGCACCTTGCCGACCGCGATCCGCTCGGCGCGGGCCGTGTCGCCGATCGCGAGAGCGGCGAGACGGTTGACCTCGCGCACCGGGGCGTTCGCGTAGGAGATCCGCTCGCCCGCCTTGGCGACGAGGCCGGCGTCCTGCGCCTCCCAGCCCGTGGCGGGGACGTTCGCGCCGGCCATCATGTAGTACGCCGGGATGCGGGTCTGCGCGGCGATGTGGGCCACGGCCTGTTCGATGACCTTCGAGAAGCCTTCCAGGGTGGCCGGCTTCCACTCGGCGATCGACACCGGCTGGCCCGAGCTGCCCGACAGCCAGGCGATGCGGTCGCGGATCAGGGCGTCGAGCTCCATCGGTCGCTCGCCGATCTTCACACCCTCGTCGTTGAGGATGTCCTCCTTCGGCATCTCGCCGTTGAGGATCACCCGCCCCGGCAGGGACGCGTAGTCGAGCGCGTTGAGCAGGTACGCCCACACGAGGTTGATCGAGTCCTGCATCGGCATGACGAGGCCGATGTCGGAGATCGGGTCGTTGTCCAGCAGGGACTGGTTGCGGAACTCCACGAGCGGGACCGCGCCGAGCGCATGCGGCCGCGGGTCGGTGTCGCGGAAGTTCCAGCCGGTCACGTCCGGTGGGACGTGCCGGTCGCCGCGGTCGACGGCTGCCTTCTCCCGCTCGAGCGAGACGATCGACGTCGGCAGCACCAGCTCCGCGTACTCGTGTGTGTCGTCCTCCCAGACGACCATCCCGGCCTTGCGCTTGCCGGTCGCGCCGTCGTAGGCGACTGCCGTCGAGTCCGGGTTCTCGAACGTGATCCGCGCGCCGTCCGATGTCGCGGAAACCATCGCGTAGGACCGTTTCGCGATTGTCATCATGAGCAGCGCCTCGTTGAGGCCCCGCTCGGCGTCGTTCCGCTCCCACGTGCGCGCCAGCTCCGGATCGGCGCCCCACGCCTCACGGGAGGGCGCGGGCGTCACCTCGTCCGATGGCTCGAGCTCGCGCGAGTCGGGCAGGCGCATGCCGAGGTAGTGGATGCGCTCGACGGGCGCCTGCGCGACGGGCATGCACCAGTTGTCCGAGAAGCCGACGAACCGCTTCGCGAAGTAGTCCCGGAACTCGTCGGAGGCGAACCGCATGCGGCCTTCCTGGCCGCGGAAGTACCGCACCGACTCCTGGACCGCGGGGCGCCGCGCCATGATCTTGTCCGACAGCATCGTGGCGAGCTGCAGTACCTGCTCGGCGGTCATCGCCATGCGCGGCTCACCTCCTGCTGCGTCGAGTGCTCGACGACGTGTAGACGCGGGTCGTGGTTCGTGCGCCGGCGCCGGCGGCGAGGGCGTCCAGGCGGGCCTGCCAGGACAGGCCACCGGCCATGGCGAGGTCGATCTTGTTGAGCGAGTCGTGCCGTTCCTTGGTCATGACCCACAGCGGCTCGCCGTCGTCGTCGTTCATGCGGATCGCGCGCTTCTGCGCGTTCGCGATGTGCGACGTGAGGTCGGCGTTGCCCGTGTTGAGCACCTCGCCGGCGCGGATCGCGCCGGCGTAGGCCCGGCACATCTGCGCCGTGCGGCGCAGGTTGCGCGAGTCGGTGTAGAAGAACAGGACCCGCTTCGGGCCGTGCTTCCCGGCCCACGTGGCCATCTGCTCGTCCCAGCCGGACGCCGGATCGCCGTACATCCGCACGACGTGCCAGTCCTTGAACGCCTGGTCGAGGACGGGCGTGACCTCCGCGACGCGGATCTGCTCCTCGCCGTCCTCGTTCGGCTCCGGTACCCAGTACCCGACGACGTCCTGCAGCCCGGTCTCGAGGTCGGTCACGATGAGGCCCGTCGTGTCCTTCCAGCGGGAGCCGTCGAAGCCGAGCGTGACCGCGCGGCCCCGGGCGATCTTCGCCGTCGGGTCCGCGAGGTCGTCACGCCACCGCTTCGCGTCGAATGCCTGCGCGCTGGTCTGCGTCCACCGGTTCAGCCACGTGCGCTCGAGGTACTGTTGGTCGGCCTTCGGGCGGTCCCACTGCTTCGCGATGCCGCGTAGGTCCGACCAGGCGGCCACCGCCGGCCCGGACGCCTCTCGGACGGCCTCGACGCGGTCGGCGAGCACGGTCAGGTCGTAGGGCTCGCCCGTGACCGGGTTGTGCGTCCCGGCCTCGCGGTGGAAGTAGAAGAGCTCCGGCTCCTCCACCTCGCCCTTCGCGATCAGCTCGGCCTCGTCCTTGTCCTGCTCGGCGACCGAGCCCTTGCCCGGCTGCCCCGCCGTCGTCGTGCCGAGCGACCACGGGTCGTCCAGTGGACGCTTCGGGAGGTTCGCCTCCATCGTCTCGTAGGCCGACTTCGCGGTCGGGCCGTCGAGGCGGTGGGTCTCGTCGTAGTACTGGAACGTCGTGCGCGCGCCGTCACGGGCGTTCGGCGAGCCCGCCAGGGGCACCGCCTTGCCGTCCGCGCCGCGAGCGCCGAGGCGGATGATCCGCTCGAGCGAGGAGTCGAACAGGTCGGCGTCCGGGCCCTCCGTGCAGACGGTGAAGAGCACGCCGAACGCGAGCTCGTGCACCTGCTCCTGCGTGTACGCCAGCATCGGGATGTACGGGTCGCGCACGGGCCGCCCGACGGGGTTGCCGTCGGCGTCCCAGCCGTCGAACCGGACGGGGCCCTCGGGGTGCAGCTCGGCGTAGGACAGCCAGCCGCCGAACTCCGTCTTCGCCGTGCCCTTGCGCCACGAGATCCGCACCCGCTTGAACCGTCGCCGGCCCGCGAGCGGGTGCTTGCGGCGCACGTGCAGCCCGGGCCCGGCGCCCGCGAACGCCTTCGTCACGATCCGTGGGTAGACCTCGTATGCCTTCCAGATCGCGGCGCGCTTCTCGTCGTCCAGCCGTGCCGGCTCGCCCTTGAGGGATCCGGGCCCGAAGACGGCTCGCTCCTCGATCAGGTCGCAGATCGGGCCGCCGAGGGACGGCCACGGCTCCTCGTCGAACGGCGGGACGATGAACGTCGTCACACGGCGCTCAGGACGACGCGCGGGTCACCCGCGGGCTTGCCCTGAGCCTCGCCGCGGTCCGCGGCCTTCGTGTTGCGCCGGCGAGCGCCCTTGTCCTGGGCCTCGTCGGTGCGCTCGATCTCCCACTGCAGGCGCCGGCGGTCGATCGGCGACAGACCGAACCGCTGGTCCTGCAGGCGGATCTCCGTCGCGGCCATCTTCCGGTCGAACAGCGACGTCGCGTTCCAGAAGTCGTTGCGGAGCATCGCGAGCTCGAACAGCCCGTGGCGGTCCGCGTCGTCGTACTCGGGCGCCATCGGCGAGGCCCACAGGTCCCGCCACCACTCGAGCACCATGTCGTGCCAGCCGTTCGGGTTCGCCGGCAGCTCCGGGGCGATGATCGACGCGTCGGCCTTGAGCGTGGCCCGCGTCGTGGTCTTGTTGCGCCGCGCCCGCGTGCTCGCGGGCTTGGGCGCGGGTCCCATCCCAGCCATGTTCCGTCGTCCTTCCCGGCCTTCCGCCAGGTCAGCGGCACCGCCCCCTCGCGGGGCGGGATCGAGCGTTTCCCCAGGTCAGACAACATTCACCAGACCCGTACAGAGCAAAATCCCCCTCACCGGCGGTGTGGGGGTCGGGGCCCGGGAGGGGGGTCCCCCCACCGTCCGGCGTCCGTTACGCCCGGCCGGCGCGACGTCGCTGCGCGTCGTACTCAGCGCGCGTTCCAGCCGGCGGGCTTCGTGCGTGCGGTCTTCCGGTTGTGGCAGTCGGCGCAGACGCCGCGGCCCCGGGCAGGGTCGTCGGGGTTGAGGCCCATCGCCACGAGGTCCACGCGCTCGTGCGGGTGATGGTCAGCAACGGTCGAGCGCCTTCCGCACCAGCCAACGTGCTGACCGCACTCGCCTGAGCAGACGCAGCGCGGGTTCTTCGCGAGCACGAGACGTCGGAACCGTTGGTGTCCGCGCGTCGAGTACGGGTTGCCGTCGGGCCGACGGTCACGGTCAGCCTGAGCCCTGCACCCGTCGCACATCGACTGTCCCGGCGGCGCGAGCTCGGGGCAGCGCGTGCATGGCGACCAGCCGCGAGGCACATGACCACCACCGATCCACCCCGGGTATGACGAAGGCCCGGCACCTGGTGAGGTGTCGGGCCTGATCGTGGGTATGACGAACCCACTGCCGTCAGAGTAGCGCATCACCCGCCGAGCGCAAGACCATCGGCCACGGCGTGGTCACGGCCGCCACGCCTCGTCGTAGTCCGGGTGGCCGGCGTAGGGCAGGGCGAGCGGCGCGAGCAGGTGGAGCGCGACACGGTCATGGCGCAGGCTGTCGGTCTCCCGCACGCCGTCGACGAACTCGGCGTGCTGCTCCACGCGGTTGATGAGCTGCCGCTTCGCCTCGACCTCGGCCAGAATTCGGTGAGGGGACACGCCAACCAGCCACGTGTTGGTGTCGTGGAACGCAATCCTGCGCGCCGCGGCCCGCCGCACGACCTCCGCGTCCGAGATCTCGTGCTCGGCGAGGAACTCGGCACGCGAGACGGGGTCAGGTCGCTTGGTCAGCGTCTCGCGGGCGGCGGCCTCGTCCTCATTGAGGCGCGCGGTCAGGAACTCGGTCAGCGTCATGCCGTCACCGTACCGACGACATCGGGGGTGGTGCGGCCGACGAGCGCGGCAGGGGTGTGAGCGCGGTACACATCGGGGTCGGTGAAGTCGCCAGGGTCGTGCTCCTGCCCGCACGTCGTGCAGGGCCGGCGCTCGATCAAGTGCTCGACGACGGCGGCGGCCGCGTGCTCGGCGAGCAGCTGCACGTGGGCGCCGAGCTGGTCGATGGTGAGTCCGTCCCACGCGGCGCCGCACTCGAGACAGTAAGCCGTCGTCGGGTAGAGGCGGACCTGGATCTTGCCGAGCACGCCGCACTCGCTGCACGGCACGTGCGGCTTCCACGGCGGGTCTGCCCACGTCGTGACGGTGCGGGCCAGGACCCACCAGCGCATCACGTCGGCGTCGAGGTTGTGCAGGGTCGAGTCGGGCAGCGTGGGCGCGTGCTCGGCGAGCCGGCGCAGCCGATCGGCCGGGCCGGCCGGGACGGTCTGGCCGAACAGGGCGCGGCACCACGTGAGCGTGCCGAACTGGATGTCCTGGTGCGCGGCCCAGCCCTCGATGCTCGTCGGCGGCCGCGACGCGGGGCCCGACGACGACAGGCCGGCGGTGGCCACGGGCGCCGGGTGCAGCAGCTGGTCGAGCAGCGGGGCGTGCTCGATCGTGGTCGTGCGGACGACGACGCGCGGCAGGCCCGCCGGTCCCTCCTGGCCACGAGGCGTGTCGTGCCACGTCTGGCGCTCGGCGTCGGTCTGCAGCGACGGGCCGACGACCTGGTCGACGGGCTCGGCCCATGGCTCGACGAGGGCGGCCACGCGCTCGGTGATCCGGTCGCACGTGACCTGCTGTGCGGTGCGCTCGATCCGGTGCTTGCTCATGCGGTGGTACCTCCTGGGTTCGAGCGGGAACGTCCACCACCACGCTTGCCACGACGGCGGCGAGGGCGCGGAGGCTGGGCGGGGGGCTTGGGGTTGCTGGCGTCGGGCGGGTCAGGTCGTGCTCGCGGTCCCCTGTAGTTGGTGTGGTGAGTACCCGAACCGTCCCGACCCGACCCGGTCGAATCCGTTCTGTCGACCTTGGGGGTTGAGTTCTGAGGCGACTTCGGGGCGGGACGCGCTGCCGGTGGCGCTGCTGCTCGCACGGCCGTGGGGCGTGCGGTGGCGGCTGCTGCCGGCGCTGCGGGTCGCACACCTTCGGGTGCGGGGTCCGCTGCTGCCTGGGGCGCTGCGTCGTCGCTCGTGACGTTCTCGGAGATCTCGGGGTGGCCGTTGTCGTTCAGGTACTTCGTGGTCGCCTTGCCGTAGCGCGGCGACGTCGGGGCGGGGCGCAGGGTGTGGTTGTCGTCCCAGAGGTCGACGTTGCCGCCGCGGGCGCTGTTGCAGCCGAGGCAGGCGACGACCATCGTGTCGACGGTGCCGGCGGTGCCCGGCTGCAGGTGGTCCAGTGAGCCGGTGCGGTTGCTCTTTCGGCCGCGCCACTGGACCAGGACGCCGCACCACCGGCAGTTGTCGCCGTCGCGTAGGAGCACGGGCGCCTTGAGCGAGGGGTTGCGGGTGTCGTCGCGCTGCTGGCGCTCCCACGTGACCTCGGCGCGCAGGCGCAGGTGGATAAACTCCGGGTCCTGCACCAGGCGCCACGAGCGGCCCGCGAGCACGGGCTCGAGGAGCCCGACGGCGATGCACTGGTCGATCAGGAGCCGCCAGCGAGCGCCGCCGATCATCTGGACCGTGCCGACGTCGATCACGTAGTCGGTGGTGTGCGCGGCGGACTGGATTGCGCACCGGCTGACGAAGCCGAACACCTCGTTCACGGTGTGGTCCTCGGCCGTGATGAGGCCGGCGGTCGCCATGACAGGCGGGTAGGTGGCGGCGCTGTCGCCGGTGCGCATCCAGGGCAAGGGGTGGGGCTCCTTCCGGGAGTCGGGACGTGTCGGTGGGCGGTTGCGGTCAGGGTGTGGGCGTGGCGCCCATGACGCAGTCGTAGATCGCGCGGGCCCAGCGGGCGTCGCCCATCGCGGTGTGCCGCTCGTCGGTCGGCGGCTCGATGCCGAGCGCGCGGGAGATCTCGTCGGAGTCCCACGGCGGGCCGAAGTCGGCTCGGACGAGCTCGGGGCCGCCGGCGGGGAGTGACATCAGGTGGCCCGCGTTGGACTTGATCGTGGCGCCGGCCGTCTCGTCGAGGCCGACGTCGACTCCAAGCACGATCCGGGCCGGCGCCGCCGCGAGCGCCCCGATGGCGAGGTTCTCGACGTTGATGAGGTGGTAGTGCCAGGGCGGGGTGAGGTCGTGCTCGTCGAGGAGGCGGGCGAGGCGTTCGGTGTCGAAGTTAGGGACGGCGCCGACGACGTGGACGGGTCCGTGCACGGGGTGCGGCTCGAGGAAGGCATGGATCGCGGCGGCCGCGGTGCGGCGGGTCCAGGCGCGGTCGTGCGCGGGGAACCGGCGGAGGTGGTCGGTCAGGAACGACTCGGGCAGGCGGGCGCACTTGTTCGTGTCGTGCTGGATGAACATGTGCAGCTCGTAGTCGTCGCCGCGGGGGTTGCGGCGGATGGCCGCGAACTCCCAGATGTCGTCGTCGAGGGCGAGGCCAGTCGTCTCGGTGTCGAGGAAGACGAGGGGTGCGGTCACGGGTGGTCCCTTCGAGGCTCGGGCGGGTGGGTCAGTCGGAGCAGCGGCACTCCCCCGTGTGGGGGTTGATCGGGCCACCGCACGAGGTGCAGAGCTCAGGAGGCATGGGTCACCTCCTTGGCCTGGAGACTTCGCCCGCCACTGCGCCGCCCGCGCCCGTAAGGTCAACCGGCATGGAGTGGTGGCAAGGGTTCTGGGGATGGGCGATTACGGCGGGGCTGGCGGCGATCGCGGCTATCGGCGTCGTGACGCAGGAGGTAAGGCATTGGCGTGCTCGACCGTGGGGACGGTTCGAGATTCGATCTCTGGGCACGATCGACGCCGACGGCGAGCCGAGGTGGAAGGTCTTCACCTTCGCCAACACGGGGACGATCAACATCGGTGTCCTCTTGTTCGCGATCTTCGGCGTGAAACAGGAGTACCCGCCGCCAGGAGACGAGTACGTGATCCCGCGGACCGTCAAGATCAGCGAGTCGCGCAAGTTCGCCGTGCAGCATGGGCCTACGGACCGCGCATGGATCCTGCTGACAGCAGAGCACCCGCGAAAGCGTGGAGCGACGATCCTCACGTGGCATCCCCTCGACGACGAAGGCCCACTCAATGACGAGTACCTTCGCCAGCTCGAGAACGAGCACCGCTTCACGCAGCGCGTGCTCCGCCGCGTGCGAAATGAGCGACGTCCCGTTGGGCCGGGCGGCGTGACGCGACGCGTAATCTCGTCGAAGACTCGACAGCCGAGCGGCGATACGTTCGTCGTGGAGCTCCCCAAACACCTCTCGTAGGTCGCGCGACGTCCAGCGGCGGTCATGTTCGATCACCGGGCCCCTGCACGCGGGTGAGGACCGTCAGGATCGTTCCGTCGAGGAGGTCGGCAGGCCGCCACACGTGGGCCTCGACGCCTGCGCCGCGGAACTCGGCGAGCCACTGCGTCTGCGCCGTCGAGAGGCGACCGCGGACGGTCTTGAGCTCCGCCACCAGGAGGCGGCCACGGCGGGCCGACACGAGCACGAGGTCCGGGAAGCCAGGCTGCGAGCGCCGCGAGTCGAAGGTGTGGTAGGTGACGTACCCGAGCTCGCGCGCGAGGCCCTCGACGCGGGCCTGCAGGGCGCTCTCCTTCATCTCGCCGGCGACCTGGGCGCGGTACTCGGTGCGGGACACGAGCCGCAGCGGGCCCGTCACCGGCGGCCATCCCGGCGCCGGCGCTTGCTCACACGGTCGACGGCGTACACGACGGCGGCCAGGATCACGAAGCACACGACGGTGCCGACCAGGTCCTCGAGGGTGAATCCGAAGAGGGTCACGAAGCCTCCCCGTTCGCGATCTCGAGGAGCACGTCGGCGTGGCACGGCTGGTCGAGCGGGCACCAGCATGCGAGGTCTTTGCCGGCGAGCTCGGCTCGGATCTCGGCGGCCGACGGCGCGAGCCCGAGGTGCACGAGGTCACGGAACCGTCGGGCTGCGCTGGCCCGCGCACTAGCGAGGTCGGTGTGCTGGCCGATGAACCCGACGCCGTCACGTTCGAGGTCGAACGGGCCAGACGCATGCACGGGCACGACCCGCACGGGGTTGCCCCAGCGCGAGGGGCGGGCCACGACGACGGCGCCCTCGGGCTTGCACCACCCCTTCTTGTGGCGCAACTGGATGCGCTCAGCCACGGTCGGTCTCTTCTCGCTCGGCGAGGACCGCGTCGACCTTCTCGGGCGCCAGCACCGGGATCTCGTCCTCGGTCGACACGTGGGGCAGGACAGCCGCGAGCGCGATACGGAGGGAGGCACGGCCGACGTACACGTCGACGGGCGGCCGCGCAATTGCCGGCGCGGTGGTCTCGGTCGTGGTCACGCGTCCTCCTGTGCGTTCTTGGAGCGGTACCCGCGGGACCGGAGCACGATGCCGGCACGGCGGAGGTCTACGGCGACGGTTTGGTGGGAGCAGCCGAGCCGGTCAGCGATGTCGCGGAGCGTGGGCTGCTCGGGGCTGGTGTAGAGCTCGACGGCGCGGCGGGCCCGGGCGTCGTCGCGAGGCGTTCCGCGCTGACGAGTCTTCACGCCCGCCTTGGCGAGCGCGGCGGCGACGACCTTGCGGCTGCAGCCGAGGCGTTGGCCGATCTGCGCCATGGTGGGCTCGTCGGGGCTGGTGTAGAGCGCGACGATCTGCTGCGTTCGGTCGGTGTCGATGCGACGTGCTGCACGCTGGCGAGGGCGGACGTTCGACGTCCGAGCCCGGCCGCTGGCGGGGCGCGGAGTCGGGAACGCCGCCGCCTCGTATTCGGTGCTGACCAGGGCGCCCGCGAGCGCCCGGGGGGCCGACATCGATCTCCGCTGGCCCGATGGCTCGGCGAACGGGTTCGTCGCCGCGCGGCGGGCCCTCTCGGCCTCGCGGCGCTCCCGAACGGCGTCCAGGTCGACGTCCGGCCGGCCCGTGGGGAGCGCCAGCGGGGCGAGGCCCACGACGCCGCCGGCGGCGGTGCTGCCGGCGGCCCTCACGCCGCACCGCCGGCGGCGAGGCGGTGACGGTGGGCCCAGCCCCCGGCCGCGTCGTCCCAGTCGGGGGCGGCCGGGACGATGGGCTGCTCGCCGATCAGGGGGCGGCGCGCGGGGCGGTGGGTGCGGGCCAGAGTCGCAGGGGCCACGTCACGCCGCCTTCTCGGCGCTGTCGAGCCAGGTCTGCTCGATCTCGGACAGGCCGTACCCGCCGGCGGCAAGGAAGCGCAGGTGCTCGGCACCACGCGACGGACCGGCCGGCCAGGTGCTGCTCGGCGGGCGGCGCCAGAACGCGGCGTCGCCCTTGGCGATGACGTCGCGCTCGCCGATCGCGAGGGCGAGCGCGAGCAGGTACCGCTTGCCGTCGGCGGGCGATCGGCGGATGTGCTCGACCCGGGACGCCTGGGTCTGGCCGAGGAGGTCGTCGAGCGCCTGGCCGACGCCGAAGTCGTCCGGCCGGCCGATCGCGATCATGAGGGCGGCGTGCTGCATGGCCGCATCGTTCGGCTTGGAGGACGCGGTCAGGAGGTGCTCGCGGATCCACTGTCGGCGCACGGTCTCGGCGGCCTCGGCCGCCTTGCCGTTCGCGATGACCAGGCGGCGGTGGGCGGTCGCGTCCTCGGGCTCGGCGCCCGACGTCGCGCCCGCGGTGTTGCGGGCCGACCGCTTGAAGTGGCCGTGCTCGCGCCAGTCCGTGCAGAACGTCGTCTCGTCGAGCCGGTCGACGCCGAAGGCCCGGACGTACACCGCGTGGCCGGGGCACGACATCTGGTGCTCGGTCGCGGCGATCCTCGGTGCCGTGCCGTGGGCGTTCGGCTTGTCGGTGAGCTCGCGCAGGTGCTCGGCCTTCGCCCCGCGAGCGTAGGTCTCGGGGTACGTGTCCAGGACAGTCACGCCCTGGGCGCGCAGCTCACGCACCCGGTTCTCGACTGCCTCGCGCTCGGCCCGCTCCCGGCGCGCGTGCTCGAGCTCGTGGTCGATCGCGGCGGGCCGCGACCGGGCGACCTGGGTCAGCCGCTCGATCGTCTCGGTGTCGCCGGCAGCGGCGTCCGCGACCTTCGCCGCGACGACCAGGTCGACGCCCTCGGCCAGAACGGCGCCGCGGGTCTCCTCGTCGGCCTCCGCGAGCGCACGGGCGGCGGCGACCTCCTCCTTGGGCAGCTGCGTGCGCTTTGCGATCGCCGCGTTCGAGAGACCGAAGAGGACCAGCTGCTGCACGGCGGCGACGTGGTCGGCCTTGCTGATGCTGGCGCGGTGGCCGTTGGCGCCGAGCTGCTCGACGATGCGGTCGGCCTCGTCGGCGATGTCGTCGACGACGAAGACGGGCACCTGCACGCCGGCCTCGATCGCGGCGAGGGTGCGGCGCTGGCCGTCGATGACGACGAGCTGGTCCATCGGGTCGCGGCGGACCTCGACGGGCTGGCGGACGCCGCGGGCCGCGACGTCGCGCTTGAACGCGGTGTCAAGGACGACCGTGCGGCGGACGTTCTCGCCCAGCACTAGCGTCGTCGGGTCGACCAGGGTCGGGCGCGCCACCTCGGGCGCGTGGACGGCGTTCACGCGGCGACCTCGCGGACGACGCTGACGCGCTCCGCCACGTAGGGCCCGAACGTCTCGATGCGCTGCACCCGCCCGTCGACGACGGCGACGACGTCGAGCTTGCCCTCGCCACGCCACCGGAAGTCGACGACCTGACGGACCCTCACGGGCTCGTCGGCCGGGCGACCGGCCAGGAACACGAGGATGTCGAACGGCGGGCGCTCGCTCAGCGGGCGCTGCGTGGGCTCGCTCGGCTCGTCGCGGCGCATCGGGAGATCACGGACGGGCACGGCAGCGACGGCGGCCGCGTGGTCGTTCACGACGTCGTCGCGCGGGTTGACGGGGCGCGCGTCGAGCGGGGTCGGGACGGAGTGCAGGTCGGTCACGGTTGGCTCCTGGGGTCAGGTGGAAGCGGGTCAGTCGTCGTGGGCCGCGAGCGCCGTGGTGTCGGCGCGGGGGTGGGGCAGGCGGGCGAGGGCGGCGATGGTCTGCCGGCGGGCCTCCTCGCGGGCGTCCTCGTGTCGCCGGCACATGGGGCATGCGGGCCGTCCAGAGCGGAGTTTCCGGGCGGTCGGCACGCCGTGCTCGCAGAGCGGCTGGTCGACGTCGGCGAGGGACACGGCTCTTACCCGCCGGCGCGGTACGGGGTGTGGGTGCGGCGGTAGATGAGGACGCCGGCGCCGTGGGCGCTGCGGCCGGTGGAGGGCTCGCGCCGCTGCTGGCGGAAGCCGGGACCCGTGACGTACACGGGCTCGATCAGCTTCTCGGCGACGGCGATACGGAACAGGCCCGCGCGGGCCACGGTCGGGACGCGTGCGTCGTCCAGCTGGCGGCGCACGAGGTTCACGGAGAACTCCGTGCCCGCCCGCACGGCGGCGATCGCGCGCAACGTCGCGTCGACCTGCTCGGTGGTGCATGTCTGCACCGAGCGGGCACGGCCGCGAGCGCCCACCTCAGCCGGGGTCAGGGTCGGCGCGCTCATCGGGCACCACCGTGCTGGTGCGACCCTGCGACGGTCTCGCATCGCTGGCACGGCACGGCGGCGCCGTCGCTCGCCACCTCGCGCTCGTGGTGCATGTCGATGCCGCACAACGCGAACCGCTCGCCGAGGCGCGCCGCGTAGTTCGGCCAGCATGTGGTGCACAGGCGGTGCACCAACTCACCAGCGTCGGCCGATGCAGTCGGGGCGAGGGCGTCTACCTGGGCGGGGGTCTCGGTCGGCGTGCTCATCTGGCTCCTCCGGTACTGGGTGCGGACGAGGCGGCAGACGAGAGCGCCGCCGAAGACGACGAGGAGGGGGGACGCGATGAGGTGCCCGCCGGAGTGCTGGGGCGATACCCAGGCGACGACGACCGCGAGGTAGACGGCCGCGAGCGCCAGGGCGAGGACCATCGCGACACCGAGGGGGTGCCGGGCGGCGCGCCCCGCGGTGCTGGTGTTCACGCGGGGCGCGCCGGCCGTCCTCTCCTCGCCCTGCGAGGTGAGGTCACGTGGCACGCGCTGCTCGAGCGCAAGCTGCACAAGTGGGTTCGTCGCGGCGTGCTGCTCGAGCAGGTCGTCGACGTCGTGCGCGGAAGTCACCGGTCACCCTCCGTCATCTGCGTGGCCGCGAGGATCGCGGCGCCGCGGAGGTTCGCTTGCTGGCCGGCCTGCGAGGAGGCGGGGCGGGCGGACGAGACGTACTCGGAGTTCCGCTCGATGCCGGGGACGGTGTCGATCACGTGCGGGGCGGCGGTGTCGGCGGTGGTCATCTGTAGGCTCCTCGGTGAGTGCGGAGCCCCCGCTATTGCCCTGGTCGGCGCGGGGGCTTCGTGTTGTCTGCTACCGAGGCCGTCAGGAAAACCTGACGACCTCTAGTCCAGTCAGGTTTTCCTGACAGCGGCCACGCTCTTGAGCTCGACGACGTCGGCTACCTGGTGCTCGCACGGCCGCCCGGACACCCACGCCTCGGCGCACGCCTCCTCGACGGTCCAGCGACCGCCCTTCACCCGCTGCGAGCCGTGAAGCTCGCCGCCGGCGAGGGCGTTGCGAACAGTGACCGGGTGGCAGCGAAACTCCCCTGCCACCTCGGCTGGCGTCAGTCGACGGGTTGCGGTCGCGTGCATCACGCCGCCCCCTTCCGGTTGGCGTCGCGGGACATGACTTCCTCCGCGCGACGGATCAGCTCGAACGGGTGAATTCCGAGGACGCCGGCGACTGCGTGCAGCTGTGAGTACGTGAAGGGCACGTGGCCGCTCGTGCGGGCGGTGAGCGTTGCGCGACGGATGCCGAGGCGGTCGGCAATGGCGGAAATACTCGCGTCCGACTGGCGGGCGATCTCGGCACGAACCTCGGCCGCGAGCGCCTCGTCGCGAGTCTTGGACCGAAATGGGTTCGCGTTCATGTCGGCCATCGTGGACCCATTTGGGTCCGCTGTCAAACGGGACTGGCGCACTGAACCCAAATAGGTACAGTGGCTCCATGGCCAGAGCCCCGAAGCCCATGCACCCCATCGACCACGCCGTCTCGCAGCTTCTCGCAGACGCCGTCGAGCGGGCCGGCATCTCGCGGCGGGAGCTCGCCGAGGAGGCCGGGATGTCGACCAACCGGATAGGCATCATCCTGCGCGAGGAGCGGCCCGCGAGCGTCGGCGAGGCCGAGGTCCTCGCTCAGGCTCTCGGCGTCGACGCGTTCGACTTGTTCGCTGAAGCGGAACGGCGCGCGACGAAGAGCCAGCACGCCGGCCTCATCCAGGTGCGGCCCAACGTCATCGAGGGCCGCTTCGCGCGACTCGGCAGCAGCGAACCGTTTGCCGCCGATGCGGCGGCACTACACAGCGAGGTATCGATCCTCGACGAGCAGGAGCAGCAGGGGGACTGAGATTTGCGGGAGCTGCTGGCCATCGCGCACCAGCGCGGTGTCTTCGTGGAGTGGAGTCGGAACATGGGTGAGCACCTGCGGGGCGTCTACGAGCACGACGCCCGCACGATCACCTTGAACTCGCTCATGAGCATGGTGCAGCAGCGTTACACCCTTGCCCATGAGCTCGGCCACGCCTGGCACGAGCACATGTTCACCGGCGACCCCCACGCTGACATCGAGGCCGAGCGGCTCGCCGACGAGCACGCTGCGGGCCTGCTCATCACCCCGACCGAGTACGCCGAGGCGGAGCAGCTGCGGGGCCCGCACCCCGGCGCGATCGGCGACGAACTCGGCGTGCACGCCAACGTGGTCGCTACCTTCCAGCGCGTCCTGCGACGGACCGCGCCATCCGCGTACATGCACCCCTGGGGGCACGCCCCCTGGGCAGCCCTCAACGACAGGAGCGCCTGATGGCCTGGGCGGTGAAGACGACGGCCGGAAGATACGTCGGCAAGTACCGCGGGCCGGACGGCAAGGTCCGGACCGCCGAGGGCGGACCGTTCACCCACAAGCGCGCAGCAACCAACGCCGCCGCGGCCGCCGAGGAAGCCTCACGACACCTCGGGTGGCGCGACCCGGCGGCCGCCGGCCGCACCTGGCGCGAGTGGTGCGAGGAGTGGTGGCCGACACGCACGGTCGCGGCGTCGACGCTCAAGTCCGACGAGGGCCGGCGCGACCAGCACCTCATGCCACGCTGGGCCGACGTCCGCCTCATCGACATCACCCGGCAGGACATCAAGGCGTGGGCCGCCGAGCTACGCAGCTACGAGACCGACGCCGGCGCGACGCGGCACCGGTCCGCCGAGACCGTGAAGCGCATCGTGAACGTGCTCTCGATCAGCCTCAAGGCCGCCGTCGACGCCGAGATCCTGCCTGCGAACCCCGCCGCCCGCCTCGCGCTCCCGAGCGGCGGCGCCGTCAAGGACCGCTACCTCACCCATGCCGAGCTCGACGCAATCTGCCAGCAGCTCGACGGCGAGCACCTAGCCATGACCCTGCTCCTCGCAGGCACCGGCCTGCGATGGGGTGAGGCCGCCGGGCTCCACCGCGCACGGATCGACACCAAGCGTGGAGTGCTCGACGTCGTCGAGACGTGGTCCGTCCGCGGCGCGCACATGAAGCCGTACCCGAAGGGCCGCCGCCGGCGGCAGGTGCCGATCCCCAGCTGGGTCGACCTCTCCGCGCTCGAGCAGCCCGCCGTGAGCGCCGAGTGCGGCTACGAGCACATCGAGGGGCACTGCCCCGGCCCTTTGCTGCTCACGACGGAGAACGGCACCATCGTCGAGCACGCGCGCTTCTCGAAGGCGTTCGCGGCCGCGGTGCGCGCCGCCGACGTCGGGAGGGTGCGCGTTCATGACCTGAGGCACACCTACGCGTCGTGGCTCATCCAGGGCGGCCGCCCCCTCGCCGAGGTCGGCAAGCTGCTCGGGCACGTCTCGCCGATCACGACGCAGCGATACGCACACCTCGCCGACCTCGACGCCCGCGACGTTCTATCCGCGCTCGGGCCGGGGCCCGCGAGCGCCACGAAGGCCCCACGCGCCGTCGACGAGCTGGCAGCACGACGCGCCCGCCGGCTAGACGCGCACGCCTAGGGAGTCTCAGCAATGGACGTCGAACTCTTGGCCGTGGGATCAAGCGCCTTGGTCGGAATCGCCGGCATCGCCGCAACATTCACGCTCGCGCGCGGTCAACGGAAGGCAGATGCGGAACGGCTGCGTAACGAGGCACGGAGCCGATACCGCTTCGACGCGCACGAGCGACGCGCGACGCTCTACAGCGAGTACCTCGCGACACTCGAATCCGTGGTTACGGAGCTTCGGATCCAGAACGGACTCGACGTCTCCTTCCGAGCAAACTGGCCTGTCGGGCTCGCCGAGAAAGTGCGGCGAGACGCCGAGCAGGAAGGAGACTCGCCGCTCGGGGGTCAACTGCGTGCGTTCGCCAGTGCCCTGGACGCCGACCCGTCGCTCGCGGTCAGGATGGCGGGGGAACGGCCAGATCTAGGTCCGCGATTCGAGGTCGACGTGGTAGCCACGATTCGTCAGCTCGCGGCCGCTGAGGCAAAGATCTCGGTGTTCGCGACGAAGGAGATGTCCCGCGCCGCCGCGGATGCTCGCGCCGTTGCGACGGCTGCGCTCATGAGGTTCGCCGCTAACCAGCTAGCGGAGACCCTGGAGGATCTCGACACCCCGCTCAAGAGCCTTTCCTCCGCCATCGAGAAGGTCCGGCTCGCTGCCCTCTACGAACTGAGGCTCCTGCCGTTCGGAGAAGCTTCGAGCCTGGAGGAGCTGATCGAAGCGGCAGAGGCTGGTGCTCCGCCAAGCCACGGCACCCCGTGAGCGGGAGCGGGCCGGGCGCAGCGCCTAGGCCAACCGCCGTGATTGCCCTGGGCGCGGACGACGTCCCGTGTAGCATCCGTGTAGCAGACCGGCGCTACACGAGGCTTCACGAGGTTTCACGGCCCAGACTGCTGAAGGGCCCAGAAGTGCCGCCTGACCTGCGAGAACGCTTAGCGTGACTGCATGAGGCTGCACCGGAATTCACCCCGCGTCAGGGACTTTTAATCCGCGGGTTCAGGGTTCGAGCCCCTGGGGGCCCACGTGGACATTCCCCGCCCCGTCGTCGTCGCCCACCGTGGCGCGTCCGCCGACGCCCCGCAGAACACGCTGGCGGCCTTCGACGCCGCCGGCGGGGCGGGCGCCGCCATGATCGAGCTCGACGTCCACCTCAGCGCCGACGGTGTCCCGATGGTGATCCACGACGGCACGGTGGACGCCACGACCGACGGCTCCGGGGAGGTGCGCGGCCTCACCCGGGACGAGCTGCAGGCGCTCGACGCCGGCGCGTGGTTCGGCCCGGAGTTCGCCGGGCAGCGCATCCCCACGCTGGCGGAGGTGCTGGCGCTGGTCGCGCGCCACCCCGGCCTCGGGATCCTCTGCGAGTACAAGGGCCGTTGGACCGCCGAGGACGTCGCCGTGACGATGCGCGTGCTGGACGACCCAGCGCTCGACGGGCGCCTCGTGGTGCAGGGCTTCGACCCCGCGACGGTCGCGGCCCTGCGCGACGTCGCGCCGCAGGTGCCGCGGTCGCTGCTGGTGGAGCACCCGCGCGACGACCTCTTCCCGCTGCTCGCCGAGCTCGACGCCGCCGCGGTCAGCCCGGCCGTGGCGCTGGTCGCCGCCGACCCGGGGCTCGTCCCGGCCGCGCACGCCGCGGGGCTGAAGGTCTTCGGCTGGACCGCGAACGACGAGCTCGCGTGGCGCACGCTCGTCGACGCGGGCGTGGACGGCATCATCACCGATCGCCCGGCCGAGCTGCGCGGGTGGCTCGGGCCGGCGACGGCCCCCGCCCGGGGCTGACCGCGCGGCTCTCAGCGTCGCGGCGCGTGCAGCCAGCCCGAGAGACGGCCCGTCACCCAGGGCAGCACCCAGAACGACATGATCGGCGTCAGCACCAGCGTCGAGACGAGCACGCGCAGCACGACGGGGAGCTCCTCGAACGGCGGTACCAGCCACCCCACCAGGAGGGTGAAGGCGAGGTTCACGGGGAAGAAGCCGAGCCAGATCGCCACCGACTGCTTCCAGCGCGGCGGCGCGGCCAGGAGCGGGGGCCCGGCGGGCTCGTCCTGCCGCACGGGCGGGTCGAACCAGCCCTCGATGCCGGTGCGCTTCTCCACGCGACGCTCCTCGACGAGCCCCTCCCCGGCGGCGAGCCAGCGCCGGCGCTCGGGAGACTCCTCCCAGGCCTCGAGGCGGGCGGCGTCGGCGAAGCGGTAGAGCATGATCCAGTCGGAGGCGCCCTCGGAGGCCCGGATCCAGCCCGAGCCGAGGAAGCCGTCCCAACGGTTCGCGAGGCGGACGCCGGACTGCACCCAGGCGGTGACCTCGGGGACACGGTCGGGGCTGACGGCGCGGTGGACCGCGACGGTCACGGGTGCGGAAGTCATCCGAGCATCCTGGGGCGCGGGCGGCCCGCGGGGCCCGGGGACGCGGGCGTGCGGGACTGCGCGTCCCACCATCCGAGCGCCCGCCGGGCACGGCCCGAGGTTTCACCGGGTTGTCCCGTCCTTCACATCTCGTCCTCGCGGCCCGCACCGGATTCGTGTCGTCTGGTCCCCTCGTTGGCCCGGAGCACTTGTCGAAACGGTTGAAGATGGAACGAGCTTTCCGACCGGTGCGAGCTCCCGACAGGTTCGAGCTCCCGACCCCCGAGGACCTTCTTCATGACCGAGCACACGACCGAGCGCGCCTCTGCGCCCCTGCCCCGGCGCCGCGACGTCCACCACCCGGCCCGACCCACGACTCCGCGTCCCGGACGGCGCGCCGTGCGCACGGGCGTCCCCGTCGCGTTCACCGTGATGGCGCTGACGACCGGCGTGGTGCTCACGGGCAACGCCACCGCCTCCGGCGAGACGCGGACCGCAGCGTCGACCGACCCGGCGTCCTCCTCGGTCGGCACCATCGACACCGGCACGTTCGGCACCGCCTCGGCCACCGCGATCGTGCGGCCCGTGCTGTCGGGTGCCACGGGCGCGACGGCGGGCGCGGTCGGCTCGGGCACCGTGAACGCGGGCGCTGCCGGCGCGGCGAAGGCCGACGCCGGGCAGGCCGCGTCGAAGGGCGTCGCGCAGAGCGCCGCCCCGTCCGGCGACGAGGCGCTCGTCGCCGCCCAGGAGGCCCTCGCCCGTGCGGACCAGGTGACGACCGAGTCGCTCGGGGTCCCGGCGAAGCAGCGCAAGGCGGTCGCGAAGAGCGCCGACCGGCTGCGCGACGTCGTGTCGGACCGGTCCGGCGGGGAGGCGGCGTCGCGCGCCGGCGAGCGCACCGCGCTCGACGTCCGCGGCGAGGGCGCGGCCGACGTCGCCGACGCGACCGAGGACCTCACCACCCTGATCGAGAAGACGGACACGAGCGCGATCAGCATCACGCCGGCGCCCGCGACGCCGGCCGAGATCCTCGAGTCGCAGGCCGCTGCCGCCCGCAAGGCGGCCGGCTCGCTCAAGAAGTTCGCGGACGACACCGAGGGGTACGAGAACGGGCGCCTCGCGGCCGCCGACCTCGAGGGCCTGTCCTTCGCGCCGGGCGAGTCTCTGCGCCGCGACGCGGCCGAGCAGCTCGAGCGCCTCGACGCCGCCTACCGGGCGCGCTTCGGCACGCACCTGCAGATCCGCGACTCCTACCGCTCCTACGAGTCGCAGGTGTCGGTCAAGGCGAGCCGCGGCTACCTCGCCGCCGTGCCCGGCTACTCGGACCACGGCTGGGGCATCGCCGTCGACATCAACGGCGGCGTCGAGGAGCGCTCGAGCGCCCAGCACCAGTGGCTGGTCGAGAACGCCGCGACGTTCGGGTGGGTGAACCCCGAGTGGGCCCAGGCCGACGGCCGCAAGCCGGAGGCGTGGCACTGGGAGTACCGCCCGTCCTGACCCGCGGCGGCTCAGGCCCAGCCGAGCTCGTGGAGCCGGTCGTCGTCGATGCCGAAGTGGTGGGCGATCTCGTGCACCACGGTGATGGCGACCTCTTCCACGACGTCGTCGCGGTCCTCGCAGATGGCAAGGGTGGGGTTGCGGTAGATCGTGATCCGGTCGGGCAGCGATCCGGCGGCCCAGAACTGCCCGCGCTCGGTGAGCGGCACCCCCTCGTACAGCCCGAGGAGCTCCGGGTCGTCCGCGGGGGCGTCGTCCTCGACGAGCACGACGACGTTGTCCATCATCGCCGCCAGGTCGGCCGGCACCTGGTCGAGGCCGTCCCGGACGGCGTCCTCGAACTCCTCGCGCGTCATCTCCACCACGGGTCCCATCCTGGCCCACGGGCGGGCACCGACCGGCACCGGAGCGGCACGGGCCGGCACGGACCGCCCCGGGTGCCTGGGTATGCTTGCCGGGTCCAGCCCCCATCGTCTAGCGGCCTAGGACCCCGCCCTTTCACGGCGGTAGCACGGGTTCGAATCCCGTTGGGGGTACGTCCGTGGGGACTCCGGCACCGCCGGGAGCCCCGCGAAACCGCGCATCCGCGCTGGTCAGGATCCGATTTCAAGATCCCGGCGAGCATGGGGTACGCTTCTTCTCGGCTCGAAACGAGCTTCCTCGGTGGGAGTCCACTCCCCACCATGGCCCTGTAGCGCAGTTGGTTAGCGCGCCGCCCTGTCACGGCGGAGGTCGCGGGTTCAAGTCCCGTCAGGGTCGCGCATGATGCGCCCGGTTCGTCGGCAACGGCGCCCGGGCGTTCGTGTCCAAGGCTCTGTAGCTCAGTTGGTAGAGCGTTCGACTGAAAATCGAAAGGTCACCGGATCGACGCCGGTCGGAGCCACCACCGAGACCCCCACGCCCCAGGCGTGGGGGTCTCGTCGTTTTGTCCCAGGAATTGCCTGGACCAGCAGGGACGGGTTGAGTGGGACCGCACGGACGATCACCACACGCAGGACCTCACGCAGGATCGGAGCAGCCGATGACGGACTGGGACGACGGACGCACGCCGCCCGCCGAGCAGCCACCCTCGATGGGGCGGCTCGTGGAGCAGCTGTCGGAGCAGACGACGCGGCTCGTGCGCGCAGAGGTCGCGCTCGCCAAGGCCGAGATGACGGAGAAGGCGAAGCGCTCCGGCATCGGGATCGGGCTCGTCGCCGCGGCCCTCGTCATCGTGCTCTACGCGGTGGGCGTGCTCATCTGGGCCGGCATCACCGGCCTCGCCACGGTCTGGCCGCTGTGGCTGTCGGCGCTCGTGGTCGGGGTCGCCATGCTGCTCGTCGCCGGCATCGCCGTGGCGATCGCGGTGGGCCAGCTCAAGAAGGCGGCCCGGCGACCCGAGACGATCGACCGGGTCAAGGAGGACGTGGAGACGATCAAGAAGGGGGTGCGCCGGTGACCGAGCCCACGACGCCCGAGAACAAGGCCCCGACGCCCACCACCCGTGAGCTCGAGGACGAGGTGGCCCGCACCCGCGCGGAGCTCGCCACGACCCTGGACCAGCTGGCCACGCGGTTGTCGCCCAAGTACCAGGCGAACCAGCTCGCGCGCGCGACCAAGCAGGCGGCCGGCGACGCCGGCACGTTCGTCACGGGTGGCGGCCTGCCCGACACCGACCCGCGGCGCAAGCGCAACGCACAGGTGCTCCTGGGTGCCGCCGCGGCGAGCCTGGCGCTGGTCGTGATCGTCGTCGTCCGCGCCCGGCGCCACTGAGAGCCGCGCGCCGCCGAGAGCGCCGCGCCCGGGCGGCGCGGCGACGGCCCAGCGGGCCGCCCTCCTCCGGGCCGCCCTACTTGTTGTCCGGCGTCGCCTCCTCGGAGGCGGCGCCGAGCAGCGCGCGCACCTCCGACTCCTTGTAGCGGCGGTGACCACCGAGCGTGCGGATCGACGAGAGCTTTCCCGCCTTCGCCCAGCGGGTCACGGTCTTCGGGTCGACGCGGAACAGGCTGGCCACCTCGGCAGGCGTCAGCAGAACCTCGGAGTCTCCGTGGAGCGACATCCCCTGCACCTCCTGGTACGGACCGGCCCGGGCGGCGCCCGGTGTGCGGACACGGTCTCGCTCATCCATTGTGTGCAGAAAGCGGGATTGAGGCGACTTGGGAGCCGGATGAAATCGTCCGGATCGTCCGGGCATGGATGGACTCGTGCCCGTGCGTCCGTTCTGCCAGGCCCTGCCGCCCTCCGGACCGCTCTACGCACCGAACGGTCTCGTGACCTGAGACACGATCCGGGCAGGATCACCCGCTCCCACGGCCGTCGATGCGCGCGGCACGTGTCGCTGAGTGGAGGGAATGGCGCGCGAGCATGTACCGTTGGGGTCTGAACAGACTACTTACGCACGGGGCCGCCGTCACGGACGGCGCAAGCCCCGCTCCTACGTTGAGGGGGTCTCAGCCATGGGCCGCGGCCGTCAGAAGGCAAAGCAGACTAAGGTCGCTCGCGAGCTGAAGTACTACAGCCCCGAGACGAACTACCACGCGCTCGAGCAGGAGCTCAAGAGCGGCGGAGGCAGTCGCACGGATGTCGCCACGGAGGATCGCTTCTCCGACGACGACGAGTACGACAACCGATACAACTCCTGGGGCGACGAGCGCTGAGTCCCCGGCGTCGGACCCCGTGATCCACGGGTTCCGACGCTGCGCGAAGGGCCGGACGGCAGCAGCCGTCCGGCCCTTCGTCATGCCACGGGGCCTCCCCCGGGCCGAGTCGTCAGCGGTAGTCGCCCGTGAGGCGCACGGCGCCGCCCTGCACGCCCTTGGTCCCGGCCACCAGGTCCTCGGGCGCCGCAGCCGGGTCCAGGTCCTCGACCGAGCCCAGCACCCACGCCGGCACGCCGCGGGCCGCGAGCGTCGCCAGCGCCGCGTCGACGCCGTCCGCGCCGACGACCGCCACCATGCCGACGCCGAGGTTGAGCGTGTTCTCCAGGTCCCGACGCGGCACCGAGCCCAGCTCACGCACGGTCCGGAAGACGGCGGGCACCTCCCACGACGCGCGGTCCACGGTCGCCACCGTGCCGGCGGGCAGCACCCGCGCGAGGTTCGCCGCGAGGCCGCCACCCGTCACGTGCGTGACGGCGTGCACCTGCGCGGCCGGGTCCTCGGCGAGCGCGAGGACGTCGCGCGCGTACACGCGGGTGGGCTCCAGCAGCTCCTCGCCCAGGGTGCGGCCGAACTCCTCGACGTGGCGGTCCAGCGACCAGCCGGCGTGCTTCACGACGGCGCGCACCAGCGAGTAGCCGTTCGAGTGCAGGCCGCTCGAGCCCATCGCGACCAGCACGTCGCCGGCGCGCACCCGCTCCGGGCCGAGCACGGCGTCCGCCTCGACGATGCCCGTGGCCGCGCCCGCGACGTCGTACTCGTCCGGGGCCAGGAGGCCGGGGTGCTCGGCCGTCTCGCCGCCCACGAGGGCCGTGCCGGCCACCTCGCACGCCTGCGCGATGCCGCGCACGATGTCGGCCACACGCTCCGGGACGACCTTGCCGGTGGCGATGTAGTCCGTCATGAACAGCGGCTCGGCGCCCACCACGACGATGTCGTCCACGACCATGCCGACGAGGTCGAAGCCGATCGTGTCGTGCTTGTCCATCGCCTGCGCGATCGCGACCTTGGTGCCGACGCCGTCGGTCGACGTCGCGAGCAGCGGCTTGCGGTACTCGCGGATCGCCGAGAGGTCGAAGAGCCCCGCGAAGCCGCCCACGCCGCCGAGGACGGCGGGCCCGTGCGTGCGGCGCACGGCGTCCTTCATCAGCTCGACAGCCTTGTCGCCGGCCTCGGTGTCGACGCCGGCCGCGGCGTAGGTCAGGGGTTCGTTCGTCACGTGGGGCTCACCGTTCGTCGGCTGGGTCGGTCGGCTGGGAATCACGGGTGGTCGAGCGCGGTGCCGCCACCGGCGCCCACGGAGACCTGTCGGAGCCCGTCCTCCGGCGCGCCGAGCGGCAGCTCGGCCTGCTCCAGGAGGTGCTTGCCGAGCTGGTCGGCGGTGGGGAGCTCGATCGGGTACTTGCCCGTGAAGCAGGCGGCGCACAGCTGGGACGCCGGCTGCTCGGTGGCGGCGATCATGCCCTCGGTGGAGATGTAGCCGAGGGAGTCCGCGCCCAGGGACTGGCCGATCTCGTCCGGGCTGAGGCCGTTGGCGATGAGCTCGGCGCGCGACGCGAAGTCGATGCCGTAGAAGCACGGCCACTTCACCGGCGGCGACGAGATCCGGACGTGCACCTCGGCGGCGCCCGCCTCGCGGAGCATGCGGATGAGGGCCCGCTGGGTGTTGCCGCGCACGATCGAGTCGTCGACGACGACGAGGCGCTTGCCGCGGATCACCTCCTTGAGCGGGTTGAGCTTGAGGCGGATGCCCAGCTGGCGGAGCGTGTCGGACGGCTGGATGAACGTACGGCCCACGTAGGCGTTCTTGGTGAGCCCCTGCCCGAACGGGATGCCCGACTCGGTGGCGTACCCGACGGCGGCGGGCGTGCCGGACTCCGGCGTCGGGATGACGAGGTCCGCCTCGACCGGGTGCTCCCGGGCCAGCGTGCGGCCCATCTCGACGCGCGCCGCGTGCACGGAGCGTCCGTTGATCGTGTTGTCGGGGCGGGCGAGGTAGACGTACTCGAAGACGCAGCCCGCGCGCTCCGGCTCGGCGAACCTCTCGGACCGCAGGCCGTCGGCGTCGATGGTGATGAGCTCGCCCGGCTCGACGTCGCGCACGTACGACGCGCCGACGATGTCGAGGGCCGGCGTCTCGGACGCGACCACCCAGCCGCGCTGCAGGCGGCCCAGCACCAGCGGGCGCACGCCCTGCGGGTCGCGCGCGGCGTAGAGGGTGCCCTCGTCCATGAAAACGAGCGAGAACGCGCCCCGCAGCTTGGGCAGCACCTCGAGCGCCGTCTGCGCGAGGGTGTGGTCGGCGTCGCCGGCCAGCAGGGCCGTGATGAGCGCCGTGTCGGTGGTGTTGCCGCGCGCGAGCTCGCCGCGCCGCTGGGCGCCGTAGCGCTCCGCCACGAGGTTCACGAGCTCGGCGGAGTTGGTGAGGTTGCCGTTGTGCCCGAGGGCGACGGTGCCGCCCGCGGTCGCGCCGAGGGTCGGCTGGGCGTTCTCCCAGGTCACGCCACCGGTGGTGGAGTACCGGCAGTGGCCCACCGCGAGGTGGCCGGTGAGGGCGTCGAGCGCCGTCTCGTCGAAGACCTGTGACACGAGGCCCATGTCCTTGTAGACGAGGATCTGCTCACCGTTGCTGGTGGCGATGCCCGCGGACTCCTGTCCGCGGTGCTGCAGGGCGTACAGGCCGAAGTAGGCGAGCTTGGCGACCTCCTCGCCGGGGGCCCAGACCCCGAAGACGCCGCACGCGTCCTGGGGGCCCTTCTCGCCGGGCATGAGGTCATGGTTCAGGCGGCCGTCAGGGCGCAAGGGCATGGCTCGAGTATCCCACAGGGCCCCGGTGCGTCGACCTGCCCGAACGCGTCAGCGGCGCCGCAGGCTGCGCCGGTCGGAGATCACCGCGATCAGCCCGCCGACGCCCAGGCCGACGGCGATCCCGCCCAGGATCATCACCGACACGTACACGCCCGGCTTCATCAGGGTCTCGGCGGCGCCGGAGGCGTCGATCAGCCACGTCGAGAAGATCAGCCCGACGACGGCGCCGACCAGCGCGCCCATCCACAGGAACACCGGGTACTTGGGAGCGCGGCGCACCCGCTCCGGGTCGACCAGCAGCGTCACGTCCTGCGGCTCCTCGGCGGCCGGAGCCGGGGTCGGCGCGGTGCCCTCGGGACGTTCGGCCGCGGGCGTCGCGACGTCCTGGCCCGTCGGCGCGGCCGAGGGGTCGCCGGCGGGCGCCTCCGGACGAGGGGCGGCGTCGGACGTCGCCGGGACGTCGCCCTGCACGGGGCCGTCGGGGGTGGAGCTGCTCACCCCTCGAGCCTATGCCACCCTCGACGACGCCCCGACGCTCTCCCGCACCGTCACCGCGTGGCGGCCGTCACTGCGGGAGGACCTCCTGCCACGGCCCGTGCGGCTTGGTCCCCGGCTCCTTGTCCCGGTTGGGGCGGGTCGCCTCGTACAGCGCGCCGCCGTGCACCACGCGGTCGCCGCGGCCGTAGCGCGTGCCCCGGTCCCACGCGGGCGCGGACGGCGCGAGGTCCAGCCCGACGAGGAGCGGGTCGTGGTCGGAGGACCGGAACGGCGACTCGTCGTAGAGGATGGTCGCGTTGTAGTTGTAGCGGCTGTACTCGTTCGCCACCGGCTCGTACGCGTTGATGTTCCAGATGTCGGTGCCGGTCACCCGGTCGACCAGGCCCGACGACGCGAGCGCGTGGTCGAGGGAGCCGACGGCGCCGTCGAACGCGTAGGTGTACTCCCCCGTCGTGGGCCCGAGGTCGGTGTACCCGGCGTCGGTGAGGACCGTGATCGGGTCCTCCTGCTCGTAGGAGTTGAAGTCCCCCACCAGCAGCACGGCGTCGGTCCCGGCGTCCGCGGCGACGTCGTCGGCGAACGCCGCCAGCGCGGTCGCCTGGCGCACGCGCGACTCGTTCGACGCGCCCTGACCGTCGCCCGTGTCCTCGTCGCCGGGCCACGGGCCGGCGGAGCCCTTCGACTTGAAGTGGTTCGTGATCACCACGACGTCGTCGCCCGGGTCGGCGTCGACCCCGCCGGCCGGCTGGAACACCTGCGCCAGCGGCTGGCGCGCGTTGCCGAAGGCCTCCGGGTCGTCGAGGATCCGGGATGCACCGACCGGCTCGGCGCCCGCGGCCCGGTAGACGAACGCGGTGCGGATCACGTCCTCGCTGTCCGGGAGGTCGGCCGGGGACGCGACGTACGCCCAGGTGCCCGCGCCGTCGTGCGCGTTCAGCGCGTCCACGAGGTCGGACAGGGCCTGGTCGCGGTCCTTGCCGAACGCGGCGGAGTTCTCGATCTCCTCGAGCCCGACGACGTCGGTGCCGAGAGCGGAGATCGCGGCGACGATCTTGCCCTGCTGGCGCTCCAGGTCCTCGGCCTCGGCCGCGCCGCGGGCGTCGCAGCCGCCGCGGACGGTGACCGGGTCGCCCGCGCGGTCGGTGTAGTACGTGCACCCCTCGAGCTGGTCGCCCGTGGTCGTGAAGTAGTTGAGCACGTTGAACGTGCCCACCTGCAGCGTGCCGCCGACGTCCTCGGGCGCCGCCTCGCGGGTGTCCTCGAACGTGGCGGGCTGCACGGCGTCGGCGACGTCGGGCGTCAGGCGGTGCTGCGGCTGCAGCCCCCAGGCGTCGTAGCGGTAGTCGAGGACGACGGGCCGCGTGAAGGTCACCGCGGCGCCGACCCGCACCGGTGCGCCGCCCGTCAGCCACGGCAGCGGCTGCGAGGAGTTCGCCGCGGAGCCGTAGTTCGTCGACGCGCCGTCGTCCAGCAGGACCGCGCGGGCCGCGTTGTCCTCGGCCTGCTGCTTCGCCTCCACCGAGCCGGGGCGCCCGACCGTGGTCGGCTGCACCAGCGGCGAGCCGCCCGCGGCGAGCCCGATCGTGCCGTAGAAGTTCGTGTCGTAGTTGTCCGTGACGGTGAAGTCGCCCTGCGGGGCGAGCAGCATGCCCTCGAGGGCCTCCCGCTCGGCGTCCGTCGCGGGCCAGGTCGTGGCCAGCGGCTCGACGGCGCCCGGCTCGTCGAGCACGGTCCACGCGTCGGCGGTGACCTCCGTGAGGCCCTGGTGCTCGCTGACCTCGCCCGTGACCTCCACGTGGTCGCCCACCTCGAGCTCGGTCGCCGCGGCGCGCGAGTACACGAAGACGGCGTCGGACGCGCCCGGCGTCGAGTCGTCGGCGGGGTCCCCGCCGGTGCCCGCCGTCTGGAGGTACAGGCCGTCGAAGCCGCCCGCGGGGTAGGTGGCGGTGACGACGCCGGTGGTCGTCACGGTCGTCCCGGCCAGCGGCGACGTCGCGCCGGCGCCCTGGATCTCGGCGATCGTCGCCTCCTCGGCCGGGCCGGGGTCGGTGCCCGGGTCGGCGCCGCTCGCGGTGGGCGTCGGGGCCCCGGCGGCGAAGTCGGCGGCATTGTCGGCGGTGTGCGCGTGGTCGCGGCGCGCGACCGACGTCGCGTTCGTCGTCGCCGGCGCCGGACCCGAGCCGGCGAAGGCGTTGGCGGTCGGACCCCAGCCGACGAGGTCGACGACGGCGTCGGCCGCGGCGCAGTCGGCGCCCGCGCAGCCGAGCCGGTCCGTCGAGCGCACCAGCGCGACCTTGGCGCCCGTGCCGGACATCGCGATGGTGCCGGTGACGTCGGGCGTCGGCAGCGCGGGAAGCGAGGTGTTGGAGCCCAGCGCCTCCGCGACGAGGAACGACCCGCCCGCCGGGATCTCGCCGGACAGGTTCGTCTGCGCGCCGTTCGCCCACGTGCCCGCCGCGGACGCGTACTGCACCGACCAGCCGTCGAGCGGGACGGCGGCGTCCGTCGGGTTGTACAGCTCGACGAAGTCCTGGTTGAACGCGGCACCGCTGTTGCCGCCGCCCCCGTACACCTCGTCGATGACGACGGGGGCGGCGGGCGAGACGGCGGCGGACGCCGGGGCGGCGAGGGCGGCGCCCAGGGGGAGGACGAGCGCGGCCGCGGCGGCGGCCGCGAGCGGTCCTCGGAGACGGGCGGGACGGGTAGGGCTCACGGTGGCTCCTTCGCGGCGGACGTGGGTGACGTCACCTCAGCAGGCCCGCGTGAATCGTCGGTGAACCCCGTGTCACCGGACGTCGTCGTCCGGCCGTCGGGAACGCGTTCCTGCCCGGTGCCGCCGAACGTAGCGGAACCCACCGACGTCCGCGCGCCGCGCGGGGAGCGGGCGGGTCAGGGGCGAGGACGCGCGGCCTGCAGCGGCAGCAGTGCGGAGAGGTCGGCCCGCTCCCCCGACGCGCTCACCCGCCCGGCTCCCACGGCGTCGTCCCACGAGACCCGCCCGGTGGCGAGCTCGAGCCACGTCTCGACGTCGGTCTCCACCACGTTGGGCGGCGTCCCGCGCGTGTGCCGCGGCCCGGCCACGGCCTGCACGGCCCCGGCCGGCGGCACCCGCACCTCCACGGAATTCCCGGGCGCGACGTCGGCCAGCTCCTCCAGCGTGAACCGCACCGCCGTCGTCACCACGGGTCGCGAGGTGTCGCCGCCCAGCCACGCGGCCACGGCCGCCCGTCCAGCAGCAGGTTCGGTCCGTCGTCGCGCAGGCACGCCAGCACCTTAAGCCTCCCCACCCACCGGCCGACGACGTCGCCCCCGCACGCCGTGCCGGCCGCACGAAGGGCCACCCGCCCAGGCGTCGGCCGACGGGGGCGCATGTGGACCGCGGGGGCCGCTCGACGGACCAACGCGGCGAGCCGAAGGACGAGCGCGGGTCGGCGGGGTCTTCGCGCGGACGTATCCCTCCCGAAGTGGAGGGCGCCCTGGCGCCCGTGAACGCGTCCGCGCGAAGACCCCGCCGACACGCGCGACCGCAAGGCGACGAAGCAGTACTAGGAGGCCAGCTCCGCCCGCACCTCCTCGCGCAACCGCCCATGACGGGAGGGCTCCGGGGCGGCCGCCAGCAGCGTCTTCGTGTAGTCGTGCTGGGGGTCGAGGATGACGTCGTCGGACGGGCCCCGCTCCACGATGTCCCCTCGGAACATCACGATGATCTCGTCGCTGAAGTGCCGCGCGGTGGCGAGGTCGTGGGTGATGTAGAGGACGCCGAGGTTCTCCTCGCGCTGCAGGCGGGCGAGCAGGTTGAGGACACCGAGCCGGATGGAGACGTCGAGCATGGACACGGGCTCGTCGGCGACGAGGAACCGCGCGCCGGGCGCGAGCGCCCGGGCGATGGCGACGCGCTGGCGCTGGCCCCCGGACATCTCGTGCGGCCGCTTGACCGCGTACGTCTCGGGCGGGGTGAGGTTGACGCGCTCGAGCAGGTCGTGGACGGCGGGCTCGAGCGCGTCGCCCTGGGCGACGCCGTGCAGCCGCAGCGGCCGCTCCAGGTGGTGGGCCACCGTGTGGTACGGGTTCAGCGACGCGAACGGGTCCTGGAAGACCATCTGGACCTGGTGGCGGTAGCTGGACAGGGCGCGCCCGCGCCGCCCGATGGGGTGGCCGTCGAGCAGGATCTCCCCGGTCGTCGGCGTCTCCAGCTGGGAGATCATCTTCGCCACGGTGGACTTGCCGGAACCGGACTCGCCCACGAGCGCGATCGTCTTGCCCGGCTCGAGGGTGAACGACACGTCGTTCACGGCGCGCAGCGTGCCGCTGCGCAGCCCGTTGCGGACCTTGAACTCCTTGACGAGGTTGCGGACCTCGAGGCTGCTCATGACGCCTCCCCGTTGGCGGCGTCGCTGGTGACGCCGGTGCGGACGAACGAGCCGCGGTCGCCCGTGAGGCTCGGGAACGAGTCCAGCAGCTGCCGCGTGTACGGGTGCTGGGCGCGCGCGTAGATGGACTCGGAGGTGTCGAGCTCGACGATCCGCCCGGCGCGCATGACGGCGATGCGGTCGCTGATCTCGAGCAGCAGCGGCAGGTCGTGGGTGATGAACACGACGGCGAAGTTGAATCGCTCGCGCAGCCGCATGATCTCGCGCAGGATGCCGCGCTGGACGACGACGTCGAGCGCCGTCGTCGGCTCGTCCATGATCATGACCTGCGGGTTGAGCGCCATCGCCATGGCGATCATGACGCGCTGACGCATGCCGCCGGAGAGCTCGTGGGCGAAGCTGTCGAGTCGTCCGGGGTCGACGCCGACGAGCTCGAGGAGCTCGGCCGCGCGCGCGTCCCGCTCCTTCTTGCCCATCTGCGGCCGGTGGGTGGTGAGGACGTCACCGAGCTGCTTGCGGACGCTGATCACCGGGTTGAGCGAGTTCATCGCGCCCTGGAAGACCATCGAGACCTTGTCCCAGCGGAAGGCCCGCAGCGCGTCGCCGGTGAGGCTGACGACGTCGATGTCGTGGCCGTTCGCGTCGTGGAACGTGACCTCGCCCGACCGCAGGATGGCGGGCGGCTTGAGGAGCCGGTTGAGACCGTAGGCCAGCGTCGTCTTGCCGCAGCCGGACTCGCCGGCCAGCCCCAGGATCTCGCCGCGGTGCAGCGTGAGCGAGACGTCGTCGACGGCGCGGACGGGCGGGTCCACCTCGTACTCGATGGACACGTGCCGGGCGGTGAGCACCGGCTCGAGGCGGGCCACGTGCTCGGCGTGCGTCGGCGACGACAGCGGGCCGGTGGTGGTCGTGGCGGTCATACGTCGACCCTCTCCTTCTGGCCGGACGGGTCTCCGTGGTCGGTGGCGGGTCGGTCGGTGCCCGCCGCCTCGTCCGGGACGGTCAGGTCCGCGGTCGCGGTCGGCGAGCTGTGGCGGCCGAGCTTGTCCTTCCCGGCCTTGCGCGCCTCGCGGACGCTCTTGGCCGCGGCGGGCGCGAGGCGGAGCTTCGGGTTGACGATCTCGTCGATGGCGAAGTTGACCAGCGACAGGCCGGTGCCGAACAGGGCGATCATCAGGCCGGGCGGGACGAACCACCACCAGGCGCCGCGCGTGAGCGCGCCGCCGCCCTGGGCCTCGTTGAGCATCGTGCCCCAGGTGATCGACCCGTTGGGGCCCAGGCCCAGGTACGACAGACCCGCCTCGCCGAGGATGGCGAGCACGATGGCGAACAGGAACTGCGACGCCAGCAGGGGCAGCAGGTTGGGCAGCACCTCGACGAGGATGATGCGCGGCGTCTTCTCCCCCGCGACGCGGGCGGCCGACACGTAGTCGCGCACCCGCAGCGACCGGGCCTGGGACCGCAGCACGACGGCAGGCCCCGCGAAGGCCGTGACTCCGAGGATGAGCGCCACGACCCACAGGCTGCGCACCTGCAGGTAGCTCGCGACGACGATCATCAGGGGCAGGCCGGGGATGACGAGCATGATGCCGGTGACCAGCGAGAGGAACTCGTCGGTCCAGCCGCGCAGGTACCCGGCGACGACGCCGAACAGGAGCGCGAGGACGATGGCCACGAGCCCGGCCGAGACGCCGACGATCAGAGAGCCGCGAGCACCCTCGGCGAGCTGCGCCAGCACGTCGTAGCCGAGGCTCGTGGTCCCGAGCCAGTGGCCGGGCTGGGGCGGCAGCATCGCGTCGTTGCCGGAGCTGCGCGGGTCCTGGGTGACGAGGGGGCCCACGATCGCGAACAGCACGATCGCGCCGATGAGGATGAGGCCCGCGAGGAGCTTGCCCGACATGGAGGGCATCATCTGGCGGACGCCGGACCTCGTGACCGGCGGTACGGCGGGCTTGTCCGGCGTGGCCGGCGTGGTGGGTGCGGTGGTGTCGGTGTCAGTCATGGTGGCGCGTCCTCGGGTCCAGGAAGCCGTAGATGAGGTCCATGAGGAACAGCGCTGCAAGGACCGCGAGCGTGATGACGAGGAACACGCCCTGCATCAGCGCGTAGTCGTTGTTGCGCACCGCCGTGATCATGAGCTTGCCGACGCCGGGGTAGGTGAAGACCTGCTCCATGACGAGCGACCCGGCGACGACGAAGCCGAGGGAGACACCGAATCCGGCGAGCGACGGCAGCGCGGCGTTGCGCATCGCGTAGGTGGTGAACACGCGGCGCGGACGCAGGCCCTTCGCCTCGGCGGTCGTGACGTAGTCCTCCGACAGCGTGGAGACCATCATGTTGCGCATCCCCAGCAGCCAGCCGCCGACGGACGAGATAACGATCGTCACGGCCGGGAGGAACGCGTGGTAGAGCACCGAGCCGACGAAGGCCCAGCTCCACTCGGGTCCGTTGAAGTGGAAGACGTCGTAGGCGCCGATGATGGGGAACCACTGGAGGCTCACGGCGAACACGAAGATGAGCACGAGGGCCACCCAGAAGTAGGGCAGCGACTGCAGCATCGTGGTGCTGGGCACCAGGCTGTCCACCCAGGTGCCGCGCTTCCAGCCGGCGAGTGCGCCGAGCCCGATGCCGAGCACGAACGAGATGATCGTGGCGGTGCCGACGAGGCCGAGGGTCCAGGGCAGCGCGTCGCCGATGAGCTCGGTGACGGGGGTCGGGAAGTTCGTCACGGAGACGCCGAGGTTCCCGGTGAGGACGTTCTTCCAGTACGTGAGGTACTGCTCCCACAGGGTCTGGTCCTCCGCCGCCCCGAGGAGGAGCCGGATGCTGTTCTCCGTGCCCGCCGGGATGCCCCCGGCGCGCTGCAGCTTCGCCATGAGGATCGCGAACGGGTCGCCCGGCAGCATGCGCGGGATGAGGAAGTTCAGCGAGATCGCGGCCCACAGCGTCACCGCGTAGAAGGCGATCCGCCTGGCGTAGAACTTCATGGGGTCGGGCCGCCCTTCGGTGTCGCGGGCATGCGGCTCCTCCTCGCTTCGTGCGTCACAGCGTCGTGGTGCGGGTGTGCGGGTGACCGGCGGGCTGGCGAACCAGCCCGCCGGTCACGGTCGGGGGGCGCGTTACTGGGCGCCGCCGAGCTTGCCGAGGATCACGCCGGACGACGGGCCCTGCCACGACGGCGGGAACATGTACATGTCGTCCTCCGTGGGCCAGCCGGTGAACTTCGTCGTGTTGAAGAACGTCTGCGTGCCGTTCACGACGATCGGGATGTACGGCAGGTCCTCGACGATGTGCTCCTGGACCGTGGCGTAGGCCTCCTTCTTGGCGGCCTCGTCGTTGGTCTGGGACGCGGCGTCCACGGCGGCGTTGACCTCGTCGTTGTCGTACCGGGAGATGTTCCACTCCCCCGGCTCGAGGGCGGTCCCGACCTTCTGCGTGTAGTCGCCGGTGAACCACTCGCGGTAGATCTGGAACGGGTCGGCCAACGACGTGCCGACGACGCCGCCCATGATCAGCTCGAACTCGCCGGAGACGCGGGCGTCGGCGAACTCGTTCCAGGAGATCGTGGACGCGGTGACCTTGATGCCCGCGGCCTTGGCCTGCTCCTCGATGAGCTTGGCGGCGTTGTTGAAGTCCGACCAGCCGTCGACGGAGGTCAGCGTCAGGTCGATCGGCTTGCCGTCCTTGCCGTAGAAGCCGTCGGCGTCCTTGGTGTAGCCGGCGTCCTCGAGGATCTTGCCCGCGGCCGCGGCGTCGGCGGTCTGCGGCGACTCCTTCGGCATGCCGTCCGCGATCCACTTGTCGTCGCGACCGAGCAGCGCGAACGTCGGCGAGATCGGCTTGGCGAGCCCGACGAACGCCTTCTCGGTGATCGCGGAGCGGTCGATGGCGGCGTTGAGCGCCTGCCGGACGGCGACGTCGGTCTGGGCGCCCTCGCAGCCCAGGTCCGTGCTCGAGCACGTGTAGAGCACCACCGGGTCGACGGGAGTGTTGACGTAGCCGAAGCCGCCCGTGGAGGTGACGCGGTCGGGGTCGGGCACGAACATCGTGGTCCAGTCGATCTGGCCGGTGGTGAGGAGGTCCTCGGCCGACTGGTTCTGGTCGATGCCGACGTACCGCAGCGACGCGACCTTGGGCGCGCCGCCCCAGTAGTTCGGGTTGGCCTTCGCCGTGTAGGCCGCGTTGGACGCCGTGTCGAGCATGTACGGGCCGGTGCCGACCGGCGACTCCGCGTTGTCCCAGGCCACGAGCCCGGTGAGCGCGTTGCCCTCGGCGTCCTCGCCGGAGTCCTTCTCGTGCTCGGAGAAGACGTGCTTCGGCACGATGTAGGTGCCGCCGAGGATCGCGAACTCGTTGGCGTACGCGGGCTCGTCGAAGGAGAACACCACGGTGGACTCGTCCTGCGCCACGGCGTCCTTGAGGTACACGGGCTTGGCGGTGTCGTTCGTGAACGAGTAGACGACGTCGTCGGCGGTGAACGGCTTGCCGTCGTTCCACGTCACGCCCGCACGGATCTTCACCGTGAGCTCGGTGCCGTCCTCGTTCCACTCGAACGACTCGGCGAGCATCGGCGTGGGGTCCACGTCCTGGAGCTTGTTGAACGCGAACAGCGTCTCGTAGATGCCGCCGTTGGCGAGGTGGAGGACGCCGACGGCGTAGGGGTTGAAGTTGGGGGTGATCGGGGTCTGGGAGCCGGCCCAGATCACGAGCTCCTGGTCCGTGGCCACACCCTCGGCCGCGGGGGCGTTGGTGGCGTCGCCACCCTCGTCGCCCTCGCCGGAGCCGGAGCACCCGGCGGCCAGGAGGGTCACGCTCGTCAGCGCGGCAGCGGCTGCGAGCCACCGTCCACGGATCTTCCCTCGGATCATCGTTGGTCCTTCCAGTCGGCAGCGCACCCTCACGCCGCTGCGGTCTCGCACTGCTTAGGGAAGGGACCTTAACGAATAGCCACCCGGGTGGCGCTAGACCTTGAATCGTTATAAGGCAGGAGTGTTATCAAAACGTCACCTCGGGCGGCGTCGGCGGCGAGACGCCGACCGTCACGTCTGCGCGCCCGCCGTCGTCGGTCGGACGAGGCCGGGCTCTCCACCCGGCCGAACCTCGACCCCTCCCCGTACCCGCAGGAGCGACCATGGCCACGACCCACCCCCACGAGCCCGCGATCCGGGAGCTGCTGGGATCGCTCGTCGGCGCCCTGCGCGCCAAGGACCTCGACGCGGTGCGCGAGATCTACGCGCCCGACGTCGTCTCGTTCGACGTCGAGCCTCCCCTGCAGCACGTCGGCATCGAGGCGAAGCTCGCGAACTGGGTGAAGGTCTTCGACACCTTCGCCACCGTCGACTACGAGCTGCGCGACCTCGCCCTGACCGTCGACGAGCACGTCGCCTTCGGGCGCGCCTTCGGCCGGCTCCGCGGCACCCTCGCCGACGGCACGGCCGTACCCGGGACGTGGGTGCGCGGAACCTTCGGCCTGCGTCGCGACGGCGAGCGCTGGCTGGTCGCGCACGACCAGGTCTCCGTGCCCGTGGACGTGCGCACCGGTGCGGCGGCCACCGACCTCGAACCCTGACGCCGCCGTTCCGGGGCGCTCCGCCAGGCCCCTCCGCGAGGACGCCCGGGCGGGTCACCCCAGGGTGAAGAGCACCCGTCGGTCGGGGACGGACGCCTCGGCCAGCGTCGCCCGCACGCGCTCGCCCAGCGGCAGCTCGGCGCCCTCGATCCGCGCCCGGACGGCCGGCTCCCGGAGCATGACCTCACCGCGCTGCGGACCCCCCGCGTCGCCGTCGCCCCGCACGTCGACCACGACGCCGTCGAAGACCTGTCCCTCCCGGCCGGAGAGCAGCGCGGCCTCGACGACGTCCACGCAGCCGCGCTCGAACGCGCCGGCCGTGCGCGAGGCCGCCGCCATCGTCTCGGGCAGGCCGGGCAGCGCCTCGGTCACCCACGCGGGCGGCTCCTTGCCCGCGGCGTGCGCGAGGCACACCTCGGTCGCGTAGCGGTCGGCGAGCCGCCGCAGCGGCGCCGTCACGTGCGCGTACTCGGCCGCGATCGCCGCGTGCCGGGCGTCCGCGGGCAGCGCGACCGGGGGTCCGCCGTCGGGGCCCGGCACGCCGAACGCCAGGTAGCCCGCGCCGCGGAAGAGCGACGTCGCCTCGGCGAGGAAGGCCGCGTGCGCGGGACGCCGGGACTCCAGCGTCGGCACCAGCTGTGCGTACGAGACCTCGTCGGGCCAGTCGATGCCGAGGGCCGCGGCGGTGCGGCGCAGGCGCGCGACGTCACGGTCGTCCGCCGGGGGCAGGGTGCGCAGCAGGCCGACGCCCGCCTCCCGCATCATGGCCGCCGCGACGATGCCGGTGAGGAGGGAGATCTGCGCGTTCCAGCCCTCGACCGGGAGGGTGCGGCGCAGCTCGAGCGCGAACGACCCGTCGGGCCCGGGCACGATCTCCTGCTCGGGGACCTCCAGCGACACCCCGCCGCGGTCGCGCTCGCGCTCCTGGCGCAGGCGGCCCACGTCGGCCAGCAGGGCCAGGGAGTCCGACGCCGTCCCGGCGTCGAGCTGGCCCTGCACCTCGCCGTAGGTGAGGCGGGCGCGCGACCGCACGGTCGCGCGGGTCACGGAGCTGCTGGTGATCTCGCCGTCCGCGTCCAGCCCGATCGTCCACAGGACGGCGGGCCGGTCCTCGTCGGGCAGCAGGCTGGCGGCGCCCTCCGACAGCACCGGCGGGTGCAGCGGGGTGCGCACGTCCGGGCCGTAGACGGTGGTGCCGCGACGGTGCGTCTCGGCGTCGAGCGCGCCGCCCGGGCGCACGAACGCGGCGACGTCCGCGATGGCGTACCGGACGATGTAGCCGCGGCCCGACGACGCGACGTGCACCGCCTGGTCGAGGTCCATCGACCCGGGCGGGTCGATGGTCACGAGCTCGACGTCGCGACGGTCCTGGCGTCCCTTCCTCCCCTTGCCGCCGAGGGCGGACCCGCCGTCCGCGGCGGACTGCTCCGCCTCCTCGCGCACCGGGGTGGGGAACATGGCGGGCACGCCGATCTCGGCACGGAGCGCGGCGAGGGCGTCGGCGACCTCGGCCGGGCCCGCCTGGGCGAGATGGAGCTGACGCGTCGGCACGGCTCGACCGTAGCGGCGCGCGACCCGGGCCGCGCGGCGAGGGGTCCGAGCGTGAGGCACGGCACTGGACGGCGGGCGCCGGCGTTTTCGACAGGCTCCGCCGCGGCCAGATATCTTGATGTCAAACAATCTCTCGTCCACCACTGCCCTGCCTAGGGAGCATCGCCGCATGACCACCGAGTCCCGGCCCGAGGCCGCCACGATCATCTACACCCACACCGACGAGGCGCCGCTGCTCGCGACGTACTCGTTCCTCCCGATCGTCGAGGCGTACGCCGCCCAGGCCGGGGTCACGCTCGAGACGCGCGACATCTCCCTCGCGGGCCGCATCCTCGCCCAGTTCCCGGAGCGGCTCACCGACGACCAGCGCATCGGCGACGCGCTCGCCGAGCTGGGCGAGCTGGCCACCACCCCCGGCGCCAACATCATCAAACTGCCGAACATCTCGGCGTCCGTGCCGCAGCTCAAGGCCGCCGTCGCCGAGCTGCAGGCGCAGGGTTACGACGTCCCGAGCTACCCCGAGGACCCGCAGACCGACGCCGAGAAGGACGTGCGCGCCCGGTACGACAAGGTCAAGGGCTCGGCCGTGAACCCTGTGCTGCGCGAGGGCAACTCCGACCGCCGCGCCCCCGCCTCGGTGAAGAACTACGCCAAGGCGCACCCGCACCGCATGGGCGCCTGGTCGGCCGACTCGAAGACGAACGTCGCGACGATGGGCTCCGACGACTTCTTCTCCAACGAGAAGTCCGTCGTGATCCCCGCCGACGACACCCTGACGATCCGCCTCGTCACGCCCGCCGGCACCACCGTCCTCAAGGACGGCCTGAAGGTCGAGGCCGGCGAGGTCGTCGACGGCACCTTCATGTCCGTCGCCGCGCTCAACACCTTCCTCGCCGCGCAGGTCGCCCGCGCCAAGGAGGAGGGCGTCCTGTTCTCCGCGCACCTCAAGGCCACGATGATGAAGGTCTCCGACCCGATCATCTTCGGCCACGTCGTGCAGGCCTTCTTCCCGGCGCTGTTCGAGCAGTACGGCGACCAGCTCAAGGCCGCCGGCATCTCCCCCAACGACGGCCTCGGCGGTCTCCTCGCCGCCGTCGACACGCTGCCCGACGGCGCGGCGATCAAGGCCGCCGTCGAGCAGGGTCTGGCCGACGGCCCGGCCCTCGCGATGGTCGACTCCGACAAGGGGATCACCAACCTGCACGTGCCGTCCGACGTCATCATCGACGCCTCCATGCCCGCGATGATCCGCGGCGGCGGCCACATGTGGGGCCCGGACGGCAAGGAGCACGACACGCTCGCCGTCATCCCCGACTCGTCGTACGCCGGCGTCTACCAGACCGTCATCGACGACTGCCGCGCGAACGGCGCCCTCGACCCCGCCACGATGGGCTCCGTGCCCAACGTGGGCCTCATGGCCAAGAAGGCCGAGGAGTACGGCTCGCACGACAAGACGTTCGAGATCCCGGCCGACGGCACCGTCGAGGTCGTGAACGCGGCCGGCGACGTGCTGCTGAGCCACGACGTCCAGGCCGGCGACATCTGGCGTGCCTGCACCACCAAGGACGTCGCGATCCGCGACTGGGTCAAGCTGGCCGTCAACCGCGCCCGCGCCACCGGCTCCCCCGCCGTGTTCTGGCTCGACGCGCAGCGCGGCCACGACGCGCAGCTCATCGCCAAGGTCGAGGAGTACCTGGGCGACCACGACACCGACGGCCTCGACATCCACGTGATGGCGCCGGCCGAGGCGACGGCGTTCTCCCTCGCGCGCATCCGCCAGGGCCTCGACACCATCTCCGTGACGGGCAACGTGCTGCGCGACTACAACACGGACCTGTTCCCCATCCTCGAGCTGGGGACGTCGGCCAAGATGCTGTCGGTCGTGCCGCTGATGAACGGCGGCGGGCTCTTCGAGACCGGCGCCGGCGGCTCCGCCCCGAAGCACGTGCAGCAGCTCCTCGCGGAGAACTACCTGCGCTGGGACTCGCTCGGCGAGTTCTTCGCGCTGGCCGCGTCGTTCGAGCACCTGGCCACCGTCACCGGCAACGCGCGCGCCCAGGTGCTCGCGGACACCCTCGACCGCGCCACGGGCACCTTCCTCGACCAGGACAAGTCCCCGACGCGCCGCGTGGGCGGCATCGACAACCGCGGCTCGCACTTCTACCTCGCCCTGTACTGGGCGCAGGAGCTCGCGGCGCAGTCGGACGACGCCGAGCTGGCCGCCGCGTTCGGCCCGCTCGCGGCGTCGCTCGCCGAGCAGGAGCAGACGATCGTCGACGAGCTCGTCGGCGTGCAGGGCTCGCCGGCCGACATCGGCGGCTACTACCGGCCCGACGCCACCAAGGCCGCCGCGGTGATGCGCCCGTCCGCCACGTTCAACACGGCGCTCGAGGCCCTCTGACCTCAGGCCCGCACCACGACGCCGGCCACGCCCTCGGAACCTGCCGAGGGCGTGGCCGGCGTCGTCCTACCAGGACCAGCCGCGGGCGCTGAGCTCCAGCTCCTCGCGCAGCCGCTCGGCGGACTCGGCGCGCTCGTCGGCACGCATCGGCAGGTCGACGACGCTCAGCCCGGCGAGGCGGCACGCCTCGCGCAGCAGGGCGTCGTAGGCGCCCTGCGCGGCGCGGGCGTGGTGGGCGCGCGCGTAGACCTGCGGGTCGTCGTCGATGGCCCGCAGCTCGCGCGCCAGCTCCCCCAGGCGTACCTGGACGGTGAGCGTCAGGAGCGGGTCGGCGGCGGACGCGCGACGGCGGTGCGCCCGGCGGGCGACGGCGTCACGGTGGGCGTCGGACCGCAGCCACGACCGGGCGACGGCGGTCGCGACCAGCGCGAACGCCGCCGTCAGGAGCGCCAGCTGCCACGTCATCGGAGCACCACCTCTGCACCGATTTCAGCCTATGCCGGGCGCCGGCCGCACGCGACAATCGACGGCATGCCGGCGCACCGCCCGATCCTGGCGACCCTCGTCGCGCTGGTCACCCTGCTGCTGGCGGCGTGCGGCTCGGCCGAGCTGCCGCAGGCCGAGCGGCCCCTGGTGCTCGCCGCCGCCGAGCCCCTGCCGGCCGGGGCGGTCGGGGCGGTCGACGTCGACGGCCGGCCCGTCGAGGTGCACGTGCCTCCCGGGTACGACGCCGCGCGGCCGGCTCCCCTGCTCGTCGTCCTGCACGGCTTCGGCTCCGACGCCGCACGCGTGGACGCCCTGCTCGGCCTGCGCGACGAGGCCCTGGCGCGGGGCGTCCTCTACGCCCTCCCCGAGGGCACCGAGGGGCCCGACGGACGCCGCTTCTGGAACGCGACCGACGCGTGCTGCGGCGCCGACCGGGCCGACGTCGACGACTCCTCGTACCTCGCCCAGGCGATCCGGACCCTCGCGGCCACGTACGCCGTCGACCCCCAGCGGGTCGCGGTGGTCGGGTACTCCAACGGCGGGTTCATGGCCTACCGCACGGCCTGCGAGCATGCCGACCTCGTGTCCGTCGTGGTGTCGCTCGCGGGCGCGATGCCCGCCGACGACGGCGACTGCCGCCCGGCGCGCCCGGTGACCGTGGTGCAGGCGCACGGCGCCGACGACCCCGTGATCCGCGCCGGCGGCGGCCTCCGCGACGGGCACGCCTACCCGTCCGCGGCGGAGTCCGCGGCCGCGTGGGCCCACCACGACGGGTGCGCGACGTCCCCCACGACCGCACCGGCCCGGCGCGACCTCGACCGCGCGGTCCCCGGCGCCGAGACCACCGTGACGACGTGGACGGGGTGCGCCGGCGCCGCCGTCGTCGAGCTGTGGTCGATCGCGGGTGCGGACCACGCTCCTATGCTCGGCCCCACGTTCGCGACGACGGTGCTCGACCTCCTTGCCGGCACCGTCACCGGAGCACGCTGACGGCGACGAAGGCTCGCCTGTCCTTGCTGGCGGCGGCCGGGAAGGCTCCCTAACCTGGAATGGTTCAAGAGAGCGATCGTCACCGGAAGGAAGGTTCACCCATGACCACTCCCACGATGAAGCGCAGCACCCCCCGCGCCGAGGCGTCCGACAAGCTCCGTGCCCACCTGCAGCGCGTGCTCGTCGCGCTGGTCGACCTGCACGTCCAGGGCAAGCAGGCCCACTGGAACGTCACCGGCCGCGGCTTCCGCGACCTGCACCTCCAGCTCGACGAGCTCGTCGACGTCGCCCGCGAGCACAGCGACACCGTCGCCGAGCGGCTCCGCGCCCTCCAGGCCGTGCCCGACGGCCGCACCGAGACCGTCGCCACGACCACCGATCTGTCGCCCTACCCCGCCGGGCTGGTGTCGGTCGCGGACACCGTCGACGCGATCGTCGAGCGCGTCGCGCAGACCGTCGAGGTCGCCCGCGAGGTGCACGACGACGTCGACGCCGAGGACCCGACCACCGCCGACCTGCTGCACGAGATCATCACCGACCTCGAGAAGCAGGCCTGGATGATCTCGTCGGAGAACCACGAGGTCTGAGCCGGAGCGCCGCGGGGCGCAGGCTCGGACCGGCCACGGGAACCGAGGTCTGACCGCCCCGCTCACGACGACGGCGCGGTCCCCCGCTCGGGGGCCGCGCCGTCGTCGTGCGTGTGCCGGTCGGTCAGATGACGCCGAAGGCGATCATCGCGTCGGCGACCTTGGTGAAACCGGCGACGTTGGCACCGACGACGTAGTCGCCCGGCGCCTCGTACTCCTCGGCCGTGGCGAGGCAGTTGTCGTGGATGCCGGTCATGATCTCGGCGAGGCGGGACTCGGTGTAGTCGAAGCTCCACGAGTCGCGCGACGCGTTCTGCTGCATCTCCAGCGCCGACGTCGCCACGCCGCCCGCGTTCGCGGCCTTACCCGGCCCGAACAGCACGCCGGCGTCGCGCAGGAGCGCGACCGCCTCGGGGGTGGTCGGCATGTTGGCGCCCTCGGCGACGGCACGCACGCCGTTCGCGACGAGCTGCTTGGCGTCCGCCTCGGAGAGCTCGTTCTGGGTGGCGCAGGGCAGCGCGACGTCGGTCGGGACGTCCCAGATGCTGCCGTCGGACACCAGGCGGGCGCCGGGTCGCTGGTCGACGTAGTCGGACACGCGGCCGCGCCGGACCTCCTTGACCTCCTTGAGCAGGTCCAGGTCGATGCCCGCCTCGTCGACGACGTAGCCCGACGAGTCCGAGAACGTGATGACGCGGCCGCCGAGCTGCTGCGCCTTCTCGGCCGCGTAGATCGCCACGTTGCCCGAGCCGGACACGGAGACCCGACGGCCGTCGAGGCTCTCGTCCTTGGTGCCGAGCATGCTCTGCGCGAAGAGGACGGCGCCGTAGCCCGTGGCCTCCTTGCGCACGAGCGAGCCGCCCCACGTGAGGCCCTTGCCGGTGAGCACGCCGGACTCGTAGCGGTTCGTGATCCGCTTGTACTGGCCGAACAGGTAGCCGACCTCGCGGGCGCCCACGCCGATGTCGCCGGCCGGCACGTCCGTGTACTCGCCGATGTGGCGGTACAGCTCGGTCATGAACGACTGGCAGAACCGCATGACCTCGCCGTCGGACCGGCCGCGGGGGTCGAAGTCGGAGCCGCCCTTGCCGCCGCCGATCGGCAGGCCGGTGAGCGCGTTCTTGAAGATCTGCTCGAAGCCGAGGAACTTCACGATCCCCAGGTACACCGAGGGGTGGAAGCGCAGCCCGCCCTTGTACGGGCCGAGGGCGGAGTTGTACTCGACGCGGAAGCCGCGGTTGATCCGCACGCGGCCCGTGTCGTCGACCCAGGGCACGCGGAAGATGATCTGCCGCTCGGGCTCGCAGATGCGCTCGAGCACGGCGGCCTCGACGTACTGCGGGTTCTTGCGCAGCACCGGGCCCAGCGACTCGAAGACCTCGCGTACCGCCTGGTGGAACTCCACCTCGCCGGGGTTACGACGCAGCACCTCGGCGAACACAGGCTGCAGACGGTCTTCCATGGGGGCTCCTCCCGAGGATCTGGGGAGCGCGCCCGCGGGGCCCGGAGGGCGGCACGGCACACGCACGACCATCGCAGCCTAGACGTTCCCGAGACACCGTCTCATGGCGCGAGACGTCGTCCGGGAGGCGGGCCGTCGTCCGCGTGCGCCCCTCATCCGTTCGGATGACCGCGCCCGCCCCACCCGTCCGATGCCCGGCGCCCGCGCCGCACCGCACGCTGGACGCCAGAGCCGAGACGCGGCTCGTGCACGGATGCGGAAGTCAGGAGAGCTCGATGAACAAGCGACTCGTCGCCACGATCACCGCCGCCGCGGCCCTGGGCGGCCTCGGCCTGGCAGGGGCGCAGCCCGCACTCGCCCAGCAGGACGACGGGAGCGGGCACGGAAGGCCGGCGTCGTACGCGCTCACCGGCGACCCCGAGGGCAGCCGGTTCGAGGGCATCGGTGCCGACCAGCGCCGCGGCACCTTCTACGTGAGCGAGGTCACCGGGGGCGAGATCCACCGCGGCGACGTCCGCGACGGGCAGACGGAGGAGTGGCTCCCCGCCGGCGCCGACGGCCGGACCACCGCGCGCGGCATCACCGTGGACGGCGACGGGAACGTCTACGTCGCGGGGGGCCCGAACGGCCTCACGGGCGACCGTCCCGACCTGTGGGTGTACTCCCCCGAGGGCGAGCTGCTCGCCGCGCTCCGGGTGCCCGCCGACGAGGCGTTCCTCAACGACGTCGCGATCGGTCCCGACGGCGCCGCGTACTTCACCGACTCGAACGACCCGCGCGTCTACCGCGTCGCGCAGGGTGCGGACGGCTGGGAGGCCCAGGTCTGGGCCGACGCCACCGGCACGATCGAGCGCCGGGAGGGTTTCAACCTGGGCGGCATCGTGCTGTCCTCGGACCGCAGCGCGTTCGTCGTCGCGCAGGGCAACACCGGCGACCTGTGGCGCTTCGGGTTCGACGGCTCGGTCCGCGCGATCGACACCGGCGACGCGGACCTCGGGAACGCCGACGGCCTCGTGCGCCAGGGCAACCGCCTCACCGTCGTGCGCAACTTCGACCACGCGCTGGCCACGCTGCGACTGTCGGCCGACGGCTCGCGGGCCCGCTTCCTCGGCGAGGAGGACACCGACCCCACGAAGGTCTTCACCACGGCCAAGGAGCTGCGCGGCCGCATCCTCTTCGTCGAGAGCGAGTTCGGCGACGGCCCCGCCACCCCGCCGTACCAGGTGACCACGGACCCGTTCGCCCGCTCACAGCGTTCGGCGTGGTCAGCCGAAGATGCGCGGCAGGGTGCCCTCGTGGGCCTCGCGGGCCTCGTCAAGGGCGACCGTGAAGGTCTCGCCGTCGAACCCGCCGGCCACGACCAGCTCCTCGCCGCCGGTGCGGCCGAGGCGCAGCACCGGCACGCCGGCGGCCTCGGCCACCGCGACGAGCTCGGACTCCTGCTCCGGGTCCACGGCCACCAGGGCGCGCGCGGTGGACTCGCTGAACAGGGCGACGAACGGCGTCACGCCGTCGCGGCCGGTGACGCCGTCGAGGGCGACGTCGGCGCCGACGCCGTAGCGCAGCGACGACTCGAGCAGCGCCTGGGCGAGGCCGCCCTCGGACAGGTCGTGCGCGGCGGCGACGAGGCCCTGCTCGCGGGCGGCGACGAGGGCGGAGGCCAGCGCCTTCTCGGCGGCCAGGTCCACGCGCGGCGGCAGGCCGCCGAGGTGCCCGTGCTCGACGTCGGCCCACGCGGAGCCGTCGAGCTCGTCGGCGGTGCGGCCCAGCAGCAGGATCGACAGCCCCTCGGCGCGCCAGCCCGACGGCACCGCGGTGCGCACGTCGTCGATGACGCCGAGCACGCCGACGACCGGCGTCGGGTGGATCGACGAGTCGATCTGGCCGGGCTCGCCCGTGCCGTTGTAGAGCGACACGTTGCCGCCGGTGACCGGCACGCCGAGCTCCTGGCAGGCGTCCGCGAGGCCCTCGATCGCCTCGACGAGCTGCCACATCGAGTCCGGGTGCTCGGGCGAGCCGAAGTTGAGGCAGTCCGTCACGGCGAGGGGCTTGGCGCCCGCCGTCGCGACGTTCCGGTACGCCTCCGCGAGCGCGAGCTGGGCCCCCGTGCGCGGGTCGAGCTTGCCGTAGCGGCCGTTCGCGTCGGTCGCGAGGGCGACGCCGCGACCGGTCTCCTCGTCGACGCGGACCACGCCGCCGTCGTCGGGCTGCGCCAGGGCGGTGTTGCCCTGCACGAAGCGGTCGTACTGGTTCGTGACCCACGCCTTGGAGGCGAGGTTCGGCGAGGCGAGCAGGCGCAGCGCGGTGGCGCGCAGGTCGTCGGCCGACGTCGGACGGGCCAGGCCCGCGGCGACCGTCGTGTCGGCCTGCAGGCCGTCCTGCCAGGCCGGGCGGGCGTAGGGCCGCTCGTAGACCGGACCCTCGTGCGCGACCGTCCGCGGGTCGACGTCCACGATCCGCTGGCCGTGGTGGTCGATGGTGAGGCGGCCGGAGTCGTTGACCTCGCCGATGACGGCGGTCTCGACGTCCCACTTGCCAGTGATCGCGAGGAACTCGTCGAGCTTCTCGGGCGTGACCACCGCCATCATGCGCTCCTGCGACTCCGACATGAGGATCTCGCCGGCGTTGAGCGTGGGGTCGCGCAGCAGCACGTCGTCGAGCCAGACGTGCATACCGCCGTCGCCGTTGGACGCGAGCTCGCTCGTGGCGCAGGAGATGCCGGCGGCGCCGAGGTCCTGGATGCCCTCCACGACCTGCGCGGCGTACAGCTCGAGGCAGCACTCGATGAGCACCTTCTCCATGAAGGGGTCGCCCACCTGGACGCTCGGCCGCTTGGCCGGCACGCCGTCCTCGAACGTCTCGGAGGCGAGGATCGAGGCCCCGCCGATGCCGTCGCCGCCGGTGCGGGCGCCGAACAGGACCACCTTGTTGCCCACCCCAGAAGCGTTCGCGAGGTGGATGTCCTCGTGGCGCAGCACTCCGAGGCACAGCGCGTTGACGAGCGGGTTGCCCTGGTAGGACCCGTCGAAGACGAGCTCGCCGCCGATGTTCGGCAGCCCCAGGCTGTTGCCGTAGCCGCCGACGCCGGACACGACGCCGTGCACCACGCGCGCGGTGTCCGGGTGGTCGACGGCGCCGAAGCGCAGCTGGTCCATCACGGCCACGGGGCGCGCGCCCATCGAGATGATGTCGCGGACGATGCCGCCGACGCCGGTCGCGGCACCCTGGTACGGCTCCACGAACGACGGGTGGTTGTGCGACTCGACCTTGAAGGTCACCGCCCAGCCGTCGCCGACGTCGACGACGCCCGCATTCTCGCCGATGCCGACGAGCAGGTGCTCCTTCATCTCCTCGGTGACCCGGTCACCGAACTTCTTCAGGTGCACCTTGGACGACTTGTACGAGCAGTGCTCGGACCACATCACCGAGTACATGGCGAGCTCGGCGGCCGTGGGGCGGCGCCCGAGCAGGTCGCGGATGCGCTGGTACTCGTCCGGCTTGAGGCCGAGCTCGGCGTACGGCTGGACCTCGTCGGGCGTGGACGCCGCGTTCTCGACGGTGTCCAGCTGGGGGCGGGGGGCGGACACGGCTTCAGCACGGTCGGCAGCGGCGGTCATCAACTTCCCTCGGGTCGCGCGAGTACTGCAGAGCTCAGGGCTCGGACCGGGTGATCACCGCACCGCGGGGGTGCCGGCATCCGGCGTCGGTCCGCGCCGTCGATCATGAGTGCGGGAGCGCCTCGCGGCGCGCCGCCAGTCTACCGGCGCCGGACGGCGCCCCCGACGGCGGGGCAGGATGGGCGCATGCCGATCCTGCCCACCGAGCGCGATCCCCGTCTGGTCACCGTGCGCCGGGGAGGGACGCTCACCGACTCCCACCACCGCATGCTGGCCGAGTGGGCGGTGGCCTGCGCCGACCACGTGCTGCCGCTCTTCGCGCAGGAAGCGCCGGACGACGACCGGCCGCGGCACGCCCTCGACGTCGCGCGCGGGTGGATCCGGGGCGAGGTGCCGATGCGGGAGGCGCACCGCACCGCCTTCGTGGCGAACGCCGCCGGCAAGGGACGGCCCGACCCGGCACGGTTCGCGGCGCTCGCGGCGGGCCAGGCCGTCGCCGTCGCGCACGTCGCCGCCCACGACCTGGGCGCCGCCGCCTACGCGATCCGGGCCGCGAGCGCCGCCGCCCCGGAGGCCGGGCGCGAGGCCGCCCGGCTCGCCGAGCGGGACTGGCAGCGGGAGCAGGTGCCCGCCGAGCTGCTCGACCTGGTGCTCGACGACCAGCGGGCGCGGTCCGCCCTCTGCTGGGGCGTCTTCGACGACTGACGACGCCCACCGGGCCGCGACCGCCGGGTCAGCCTTTGACCGCCCCCGACGCGAGCCCGGCCACGTAGTACCGCTGCAGCGCGACGTAGAGCACGACGCACGGGATCATCGCCACCACCGACCCGGCGGCGAGGAGCCCGAAGTCCACCTGCCCGTACGCGCCCTGCTGCAGGTTCACCAGCGACACGGGCAGCGTGTACAGCGACGAGTCGGTGAGGAACGTCAGCGCGCCGAGGAACTCCGTCCAGGAGGCGAGGAACGCGTAGAGCGCGGCGGTCGCGGCGCCGGGCAGCACGAGGGGCCGCAGCACGGACACGATCATGCGCAGGGTCCCCGCGCCGTCGACGTGCGCCGAGTCCTCGATCTCGCCGGGCACCGACTCGAACGCGTTGCGCATGACGAACACGCAGAACGGCAGGTTCACGGTCGTGTAGAAGAGCACGAGGCCGAGCAGGCTGTCCGTGAGCCGCATGGCGTTCATCTGCAGGTAGAGCGGCGTGAGGATGGCCTGGAACGGCACCATGAGCGTCACGAGCACCAGTCCGAACAGCAGGCCACGGCCGCGAAAGCCGAACTTGGCGAACCCGTACCCGGCGAGCGTCGCGAGGACCGCGGTGAGCACCGCCGTCGACACGGACACGACCACCGAGTTCACGATGCCGCGCCAGATCTCCGGCTGGTCGAGGATCAGCCGGAAGTTGACCCACGACAGGTCGAGGAAGCGCCCGTCCGGCGCGGCCACGACGACGTCGCCCGGCTGCCCGGCGCGCACCAGCGCCAGCAGCAGCGGCACCACGAAGACCAGCGCGGCGAGAGTGCCGCCGACCGCGTAGAGCGTGCGGCGGACGCGGGTGTCGCGCTCGGGGCCCGACGGCGGGCGCGCGACGCCCGGTGACGACCCGCGCCCCGGGCTCGAGCCGCGGGCGATCCTGCCCGGCTCGCCGGCCTCGGCCGTGCCCGGCGCACGTGCGGTGACGGCCATGTCAGCTCCTCTCCCGCAGCAGCCAGAACTGCGCCGCGGTGACCAGTCCGGTGATGACGACCAGGACGAGCGACATCGCCGTCGCCGCCCCCAGCTGCAGCTGCACGAACGCCCGCCGGTAGATCGCCATCACCACGGTGGTGGTGTCCGAGCCGGGGCCGCCCTGGGTCAGGATGTAGAACTGCGTGAACGCGAGCAGCGACCCGATGACCGACAGGACGACGGTCATCGCGATGGTGCGCCGCAGCATGGGGATCGTGATCGAGCGTTCCCGGACCCACCAGGACGCGCCGTCGAGCTCGGCCGACTCGTAGACCTCGCGCGGGATGCCCTGCATCCCGGACATGAGGAGCACCATCGTGAGCCCGGACACCGCCCAGATCACCATGACGCACAGCAGCCCGGTGGCGAGCGGCCCGTCGACGAGCCACGCGGTCGAGCCGTCGGTGATCCCCAGGGCCCTGAGCACCACGTTCACCATGCCGCTGTTCGGCTGGGCCTCGAGCAGCATGAGGAAGCTGAGCGTGGTGAGCCCGATGACGTACGGCACGAAGAAGATCGTGCGCAGCACGGTGGCGCCTCGGCGGTTGGACCGCACGACCACCGCGAGCGCGTAGCCGAGCGCGAGGATCGGCAGCGTCACGATCGCGGTGTACAGCAGCGTGTACCCGACGGCGCGCCAGAACGTGGGGTCCGTGAGCACGGACGCGTAGTTCTCCAGGCCGACGAACCGCCACGAGCCGATGAGCGGCAGGTTCGTGAAGGAGATCCCCACGGCGGAGACCAGCGGCACCAGGACGAACACGACGACGAACGCGACCGCCGGCGCGACGAGCAGCAGGCCGGTGCGGGCAGGGTGCGTGAGGGTGCCGTGGCGTCGCGCGGGCCGGGCGACGGCGGGGGCGCTCATGCCGTTCCTCCTTCGCGCTCGCGCTGCGGTGCCTCGCTCCGGTGCACCTCGTGCCTCGGCGCCCCTGCGCGGGGGCTCCTCGCGCTCATGCCTGGGCCTGCCGCAGGATGCGGTCGTACGTGGTCTGGGCCTCGTCCATGGCGGCGTCGACCTCCCCGTCGAAGACGGCCCGGCGGAACATGCGCAGCCAGGGACCGTCCTGCTGGTTGTAGATGAGGTTGTAGGCGAGCGTGGTGGGGGCGTAGCCCGCGTCGAGCGACTTCAGGGTGGGTGTCACGAGCGGGTGCTCGGCCTCGAACGCGGGGGTCACGACGTCCGAGCGGATGGGCGAGTAGAAGCCGTCGGGCATCCGCGCCTGCTGCTCGAGCGCGACGGCGAACCGGATAAGCTCCGTGGCGGCCTCGGGGTTCTTCCCGCCCGCGGGCATGCACAGGTTGTCGCCGCCGTCGAAGAACGCGCGGCCTCCGTCCGGCCCGGGCAGCAGCACGACGCGGCTGCGCTCGAGCAGCTCCGGCGACGCGTTCGGCGCCACGACGCCGTACCCGGCCGGGAACATGCCGAGCCGCCCCGCGACGTAGTCCGCCGACCATCGCGACGCGTCGTCGGCGAAGCACGTGGGCGGCACCAGCTGCTCCTCCCAGAGCGTCCGCTCGAGGTCGAGCGTGCGGCGCAGGGCGTCGTTGCCGGCGACGTTGCCTCGCTGGTCCCCGACGTCTCCCGCGATGAGGTCCGTGCCCGTGGCCCACACGTGCGGTTGCACGGTGAAGCCCAGCGCCCCGGACGCGTTGCCGGGGAACGACCAGGCGTACGTGTCGTCGTCGAGCGCCGCGATGGCACGGGCGGCCTCGAGGATCCCGTCGAACGACGCGGTGTGCTCGTCGACGTCCAGCCCGGCGCGGTCGAACAGCTCGGTGTTGCAGAACAGCACCGAGAAGTCGCCCAGGAACGGCACCCCGTAGTGCTTCCCGTCCTTGGTGGCGAGGGCCAGGTGCCCGGGGCTCAGGGCGTCGCCGAGGGCGAGGTCGTCGACCAGCGGCGTGAGGTCGGTGAACACGTCGCGGAACGCGAACATCGTGGAGTAGATGTCGTCGATGTCGATGACGTCGGGCACCCGCCCCCCGCGGATCGCCGTGGCGACCTTCGTGACGTACTGCCCGTTCTGGATCGGCGTCAGCCGGACCCTGATCCTGTCCTGCGCCGCATGGAACGCGTCGACCACGGCCTGCACGCCGTTGACCGTGTCCGAGCGGCACCACATCTCGACCGTCCCCCGAGCGCCGTCCCCGAACCCCGCGGAACCGACGTCGACGGCGGCGACCGGACGTGCGCACCCGGCCAGCCCCGCACCGGCGGCGGTCGCGCCGCCCACGCCGAGCAGCGCGAGCAGCTGCCGTCTGGTGAGCTCCATCGCTCTCCTCCTCCGCGCCCCCGTCGGGCGCCATGTCCTCCAGGTCCAGCCCGCGGGCGGCGATGCCCGCGGGGATCGGGGCGCCCGGCGGCCGGGCGCCCCGCCCACGGTGCTGCCGGTCAGGCCACGGGGATCCACACCCGCATGGCCTGCGGACCACGGTTGGCCCACAGGTGGTACGGGACGGCACGCAGCGTCACGGTGCCGGTCGCGGCCGGGGCGGTCGTCGTCGCCGGCCGGTACGGGCCTGACCCGTCGGTCGCCCCGGGCCGGGGTCGCACCGTCCCCGCCGCGGTCACCACGACCGTCCCTCCGAGCAGGTCGGGCCGCTCCTCCTCGCCCAGCGGCCCGGCCACGTCGATCTGGACGTCGTCCACGACGGCGCCCGCGTCCTGGTCCACCTGCTCCAGCGCGTACACGAGCGGGCCGCGCTCGATCGCCACGCAGCCGCGCACGTCGTCGACCCGAGGGTCCGCGGCCGTGAGACGCGGGACCACGGGCAGGTCCAGCACGACGGCGTCACCCGCCGCGAGCGGCCGGCCGACCGTGGCGTACGCGCCCGCCGCGACCGGGGCGCCGTCGAGCGTGGCGCCCTGAGCCCAGCCCGGCACGCGCAGCGCGAGCCCTGCACCCGCCGGCGCCTCCTCGACGTGGAGCGACACGCGGCCGGTATACGGGTACCCCGTCTCGACCCGGACGCGCAGCGCGCCACCCTGCAGGTCGGCGACGATCTCGCCGGGTGCGTACTGGTGCACCTGGAGCGCGTCGTCGGTGACCGTGGCGAGGTAGCCCTCGAGGCTGGACAGCGTCCGCATGATGTTGGGCGGGCAGCAGGCGCACCCGAACCAGGGCTGCCGGCCGGCGGCGGGGTTGCGCTCCTCCTCCGCGTGCGCGCCGGTGCGCACCTGCAGGGGGTTGACGTAGAAGTACTCGGTGCCGCTCAGCGACAGGCCCGAGAGGAATCCGTTGAGGAGCATCCGCTCGATCTGGTCGGCGTACCGCACGTCGCCGGTCGCGAGCAGCAGACGCCACGCCCACTGCACCCCTCCGATGGCGGCGCAGGTCTCCGCGTAGGCCCGGTCGTTCGGCAGCTCGTGCGGGTCGCCGAACGACTCGCCGTCCCACCGGGAGCCGAGCCCGCCCGTGAGGTACTGCTTGCCGTCGACCATCGCCGCGTACTGGGCCTCGAGCGCCGCGAGGAGCTCGCGGTCGCCCGTCTCGACGGCGACGTCGGTGGCGCCCGCGCCCAGGTAGACGGCGCGCACGGCGTGTCCCTCGACGGTCGTGGCCTCGCGGACCCGCACGCGGTCGGAGAAATAGGTGGGCTGCTTGCCGTGGGCGGCGATGATCCCCGTGCCGCGCGCCTCGACGAACCACGACGCCAGGTCCAGGTACGCGCGCGTGCCGGTCTCGCGGTAGAGCTCGACGAGCGCGGTCTCGACCACGGGGTGACCGTCGACCTCGCGCAGCTGCCCGTCGCCGTCGCCGAACGTCTCGACGAGGTGGTCGGCCAGCCGGACGGCGACGTCGAGCAGGTCGCGCCGTCCCGTCGCCCGCACCTGCGCCACCGCCGCCTGCATCAGATGGCCCGCGCAGTAGTGCTCGTGGCTCCACGGCAGGTCGGAGTAGCGCTCCACCCCACGCAGCTGCGGCACGGAGTCGAGGTAGCCGTCGGGCGCCTGGGCGCCCGCGACGGCGCGCGTGACCTCGAGGATGTCGGCCAGCAGCGCGTCGTCGGGCGCACGTCCGTACTCCCAGGCCGCGGCCTCGAGCCACTTGTGCACGTCGGAGTCCGCGAAGATCGGCCCCCGCGCCTCGCCCTCGGCCAGCCCGGCGGCGATCTCGAGGTTGCGCAGGTTCCCGTACTCGCGCAGGTGACCCAGCCCCTCGGGCACGGACGCCTCGCGGTTGACCCGGACCCGGTGGCCCCACAGCCCGCCGTCGAGGGTGGTGCTGCCCGGCGGCAGCGGCCGCAGCGTGGTGATCGCCGAAGCGGTGGGCTCGGCGGGCCCGCGGACGGTCCGGAACGTCGTCGTCGTCATGCACCTCTCCCTCGAGGAAGGAAACTAGGAATCCGTTTTCCTCACCGTAGGGAGCGACTGCCGAATCGTCAACCACCATTTGCAGCGGCGATATCGCGTACCATCGGCAGCGCCGGCCGTCACCCCGCGGAACGGCAGGAAACTGGAGGAGGGCTCATGGCGGAGGCTCCGGGCGTCGTGCGGATCACCGACGTGGCCGCGCTGGCGGGGGTGTCCCCCAGCACCGTGTCGAAGGCGCTCAACGACACCGGCTCGCTGCGACCCGCCACCCGAGCCCGCGTCCGTGAGGCGGCGGAGCGACTGGGATTCGTGCCCGACGCGCAGGCCCGGTCGCTGTCGGCGCGGCGCAGCTTCACCGTCGGGCTGCTGAGCACGGACTCGGCGGGCCGGTTCTCGCTGCCGGTGGTGCTCGGCGCCGAGAACGCGCTCGTCGGCGGGCAGATCTCCGCCCTGCTGGCCACGGCCCGGCACGACCCGGTCCGCGAGCAGCACCACGTCCGGAGCCTGGTCGCGCGCCGGGTGGACGGCATCATCGTCACGGGACGCACCACCGACCCCCGGACGCCCATCCGTGTGCCGATGCCGGTGGTCTACGCGTTCGCGCCGTCGCAGGACCCGGGCGACGCGTCCGTCGTGCCCGACGACGCCGCGGGGATGGCCGCCGTCGCGGACCACCTGCTCTCCCTCGGCCGCACCCGGATCGCCTACGTCGGCGGCCGGGGTGACCAGGCGGCCTCCGTGCAACGGCACGCGGCCCTGGTCGCCGCGCTGGAGGCGCGCGGCGCCGCGCTCGTCGGAGAACCGCAGTTCGGCGAGTGGTCCGAGCGCTGGGGCCGGCTCGCGGTCGACCTCGTGCTCGGCGACCACCGGGCCGGCGACCCCCCGCCGGTCGACGCCCTGGTGTTCGCGTCCGACCAGCTCGCCCGCGGCGGCTGCGACCGGCTCCGCGACCGGGGCGTGCGCGTCCCGGAGGACGTGGCCGTCACCGGGTACGACGACTGGGACGTCATGGCGCTCGCCAGCCGGCCACCCCTGACCACCGTGGACCCCCAGCTCGACCGGCTGGGGCAGCGCGCCGCCGAGCTGCTGCTCGCCGCGATCGAGGGCCGCCCGGCGCAGGGCACGGAGCTCTCGCCACCGCGGCTCGTGGTGCGCGGCTCGACGGCCGGCGACTCCTGACCCGGCACACGGCGCCGTGGCGACTGGACGACAGACCGATGAGCGTCAGGCCGCGGGCGACTCGTCGCCGGTCCTGGCCGCGGCGGACGGGTCGAGCGCCGTGGCCGCAGCCGCGAGGACCCCGAGGATCAACCCGACCCGCGTGTGGGGCAGCCGCCGTCCCTGCGCGCGCCACCTCTCGCCGCGTCGGTAGGCAAGCTTCTCCGTCGCCACCGCGACGGCGACGCCGAGGGCTATCGCCCCGGCCGTCACCGAGCCGGCGACGACCGGGTCCGGGAGCGGGTCCGCACCGGCGAGCGCCACGTCGGCCGCCAGCACGTTGTCGTCGCGGTCGTCAGGCCCGTCGGCCGGCTCGGCGCCGCCGCGCCCCTCCTCCGCGGCCTCGCCGGCGGCGTGGCGCAGGTCGCGCACCTCCTCGCGCACCTCGCGCATCCCCTCGACGGCGGACCGGCCCTCGGCGGTGACGGCGAGGCCCAGCCCGAGCCCGCCGGCCAGCACCCCCGCCTTGGCCACGGCGCGCACCCAGCGCGGCCCGACGACGTCGGGCACCGCGTACCAGGCGAGCGTCGTGAGTCCGGTGATCGCGACGCTCGTGGCGTCGACACGCCTGCGCGCGGCGGGCGTCTCCATGGGTCCACCTCCGGGTCGGGGGCTCGTGCGGGTGGCGGCACCGAGGTCCTCCGGCCGCCCGTGAGACAACGGGCGGCAGCCGACCGGAGTTCCGATCCCGCGGCCCCGCGCGAGCCCCACCAGCACGGATGACCTGTTCTTGACCCTCGTCCCCAGATTCTTGACCGAGATGACGAACAGGTGACGATTCTCCGTGAGCGGCGCCACGCGCAGCCCCGCTGGAACAGGGGGTTTCGTCTTTTACCACAAGGTGGTTTGATGCGCACGTGGAACTGCTCAGAACCTTCGCTCCCGGCGCGTTCGCGTACGGGCTGGCGTCGTGGTCGTGGCTGGGGGTCCACGGCAAGACGCCCCGCTTCACGACGGTCTTCGGCGACGTCTTCCTCGAGTCCCTGGAGGGCTGGTGGTTCCTCGACACGATCGAGGGGTCGCTCGAGCTCCGCTGGTCCACCGCCGTCGAGATGTACACGGAGCTCGACTCGGCGGACGGGCGCGCGGACCTCCTCCTGGAGGACCTCTGCCGCGAGGTGCTCGACGCCGGCACGCGGCCCCGCCCGGACGAGGTGCTCGCCTTCTCCCCGCACCCCGCGATCGGCGGCCGGCTGCACGCGGACCACGTCGCACCGCTCCGCTTCGAGCTGGCGCTGCGCCTCACCGGGGAGATGCACCACCAGCTGCGCGCCACGCTGGACCCGACGCCCTCGCCCCTGCTGCTCGGGCACGTCGACCCGCCGGTGCCCGCGGCCGCCCTCTCCTGGGACCCCACGGAGCACGACCGGCGACCGTGACCCACCTGTGACCTGCACGGTCCGCCCAGCAGATGCACGACAGGCTGTCGTGTCGTCTCCTGGAAAGGCACGGATGAGGCGGACCGTGGGAGGTAGGCATGAGACGGGTGCTCGTCGTCGGGCTCGTCGTGGGGGTCGTGGACGGCGCGCTGCTGGGCGCGTCGGCGGCGCTGGGATGGACGTGGGTGGCGTGGGCCGCCCTCCTGGCCGGGCTGGGGGGTGCGGCCGCGGTGGCACTCGCCGTCCCGCCGCCGCGCGTCGCCCGACCGGCCACCGTCACGCTCGGCCTGCCGCTGCGTGACGAGCAGCCGGCCGAGGAAGCGGCTCCGGCGCCCGCCGAGGTGCCCGCCGGGGTGGGCGCCGCGACGCCGGGCACGGTCGAGAGCCCGCCCGCCGTCGTCGAGGACTACCCGCAGCCGGTGCGCGCGGCCCAGCCGACGCCCGCCGCCGCCTGACCCCGCGCACCACCCGCTCACGACGAAGGGGACGCACCGCAGCCCGTGCGGTCCGTCCCCTTCGCCTGTCGGCCACGCGTCGCGGGCAGTACGGGCAGGGGCCCGTCAGCGCTTCTGCTTCTTCAGCGCCTTCTCGCTGATCGGCGCGGTGCCGTCGGCGCGCTGCTGGGCGTAGTACGCCCGCGCCTCGTCCTGCCGCTCCGCCTCGATGCCGGACGCAATGACGGCCCGCAGGTGCTCGGGCCCGTAGCCCCACGCGTCGACGAGGTCGACGGCGTGCGGGCGGAGGCGGTCGAGCAGGCGGTCCACGTACGACGTCACGGTGCGCGCGCGCTGCGCGGACAGCCGCCCGTTGATGAGGTACCAGGCGAGGTTGCGCTCGATGAGCGTGAGGCCGAAGACGTCGCGCACCCACGTCATGACGCGGCGGGTGCCCGGGTCCTCGATCTGCTCGAGCGCGTCGGTGAAGGCCGACCAGCGCAGCAGGTCCGCGTGGGCCCGGGCGGCCTCGACGAGCTGCACCTGGTTCTCGTCGAAGATCCGCGCGGCCGTCACGGGGTCGGCCTTCTGCGCGGGTCGCAGGGCCATGGCGACGTCCTCGACGATCGTCGCGACGCGGTCGGCCAGCAGCTCGCGCTGCGTCTCGGCGTCGCGCAGGTGCCCGGCCGCGCGGCGCGGGTCGCCGACGTCGGCGAGGGCCTGGCCGGCCCGGCGCAGGCCGGTGCGGTGCAGCGCGGCGTCCGCGGCGCGGTCGACGACGAACCGCGCGATGCCCGCGGGGGTCGACGTCGCGCCCTTGAGCTCCTTGGCGTAGTCGCCCACGAGGCGCTTCGCCACGAGCTGCAGCAGCACCGTGTTGTCGCCCTCGAACGTGGCGTACACGTCCATGTCGTGGTGCAGGCTCGTGATGCGGTTCTCGGTGATGAAACCGGCGCCGCCGCAGGCGACCCGGGCCTCCTGCAGCGTCTCGAGCACGAACGTCGTCGACGTCGCCTTGAGCGCCGCCGCCATCGTCTCGAGGTCCTCGCGGTTCTCCGGGGTGTCCTTCTCGCCGGAGAAGACGTCGTCGAACAGGTCGAGCAGGCGGTCGTGCGCGAAGTGCGTCGCGTACGTCTCGGCGATGCGCGGGAACAGCCGGCGGCGGTGCGTCGCGTAGTCCAGCAGCACGGTCTCCTCGATCGGCGACGACGAGGTGAACTGGCGGCGCTCCGCGCCGTACTTCACGGCGATGGCCAGGCCCAGCTTGGACGCCGTCGACGCGGCGCCGTCCAGCGACACGCGCCCCTGCACCAGCGAGCCGAGCATGGTGAAGAAGCGGCGTCCGGGGCTGTCGATCGGCGACGAGTAGGTGCCGTCGGGGGCCACCGCGCCGTAGCGGGCGAGCAGGTCGGTGCGCGGGATGCGCACGTGGTCGAACGCGAAGCGCCCGTTGTCGACGCCGCGCAGGCCGCCCTTGAGGCCGTCGTCGTGCCCGCTGATGCCGGGCAGGAACTCCATGGTCTCCGGGTCGCGCACGGGCACGTAGAAGCAGTGCACGCCGTGGTTGACGCCGTTCGTGATCAGCTGCGCGAAGACCGTGGCCGCCGTGGCGTGCACGGCCGCGTTGCCGAGGAACTCCTTCCACGCCGCACGGAACGGCGTGTGGATCTCGAACTCCTCCGTCTCGGGGTCGTAGGTGGCCGTGGTGGCCACCGACGCGACGTCCGAGCCGTGCCCGATCTCCGTCATGGCGAAGGCGCCGGGGACGGTCAGGTCCATGGCCGCGGGCAGCAGGCGGTCCTGCTGCTCGGGCGTGCCCAGGTGCAGGATCGCCGAGGAGAACAGGCCCCACTGGACGCCCGCCTTGATCTGCAGCGACGGGTCCGCCACGACGAGCTCCTCGAAGCCCGCCAGGTTGGCGCCAGGCGAGTTCCCGCCACCGAGGCGCTCCGGGAACGCGAGCCACACCTGGTGCTTCTCGTCCTCGTTCGCGAGCAGGCGCATCTGGTCGAGCACGCGCTCGCGGTGCTCCGCCATCGAGAGCGACTCGTCCTTCCAGAAGGTCGGGTCGGTCGAGCGGGCGCGGGCGTGGCGGCGCCACTCCGGCCACCGGCCGAGCAGCTGCTCGGACAGGCCGGCGACGTCGACGCGCGGGGTCGCCTTGGGGGCGGGCGCAGCCTGCGTCGTCGCGGGACGGTCGGACGTCGTGGTCATCGGTTCTCCTGCGGTTGTGCGGGGTTGGAGGTCTCGAAGGGGTGGGAGGACCCGGCGCGGTCGAAAGGCGCCGCCTCCTCGTGGTGGAGGACGCCGACCGGGCCGGTCCACAGCCAGAGGGTCACCTTCTCGGTGAGCTCCTCCCGGGTGAGGCGGTCGTCGCCGTCCTGGTCGGTGCCGTGGCCGAGCCACCACTCGCCGGCACCGCGCACGAAGCCGACGGCGCCCGCGGCCCAGGCGGCGGCGAGCGCCGGGGGCACCTGGACGGCCTTGGCGAACGGCTCGGCCACCAGCTCGATCACGGAGTCGAGGTACGCACCCAGGGCCTCGACCTGCCCCGTCCCGGCGGCGCCGGGCGCAGGCTCGTTGCCGCCGATGGCGGTCCGGGTGACGAACCAGTAGACGTTGGGCGAGTGCTCGATCATCTCGAGGTACACCCGCACCATCGCGCGCAGGGCCGCGTGCGGGGTGGGCGCGGCCTCGGCGGCCTCGCGGAGGGCGTCGTGCATCGTCGCGACGACGTGCGAGGCCACGGCGAGGCGCAGCCCCGCCTTGTCCTCGAAGTAGCGGTAGACGATCGACTTGGACGTGCCCGCCTCCCCCGCGATCTCGTCCATCGAGACCCCGGGCCCGGCGCGGTGCACGGCCTTGCGCGCGGCGTTGACGAGCTGCGCCCGGCGCGCGGCACGATGGTCGTCCCACCGTGTAGAACGACCGTCGAGGGTCGAACGAGCGTCCGGGGTCGAACGGGCGTCGAGCTGTTCCGCGGCCCTCATCGGCCGCACCTTGTGACTCGTCTCACGGGACTGAGAGTATCAGGTACTGTGAGTCCTACCTGACCGACGGAGTGAAGGATCTATCGCTGTGGCTACACGCAAGCCGTCCGACGGCTCCCCCCGGAGCACGTCCCGGAGGAACACCCCCGCCTCGTCGCCGTCCGCCCCCGCGGGCGTGCGCGACGCCGTGATCGTGGGCGGCAACCGCATCCCGTTCTCGCGCGCGGGCAAGAAGTACGCCGACGCCTCCAACCAGGAGATGTTCACCGCCGCGCTCGAGGGCCTCGTCGCCCGCTTCGGCCTCCAGGGTGAGCGGATCGGCGAGGTCGTGGGTGGTGCCGTGCTCAAGCACTCCCGGGACTTCAACCTGGTCCGCGAGTCCGTGCTCGGTTCCTCGCTGTCCCCCCAGACGCCCGCGTTCGACCTCCAGCAGGCGTGCGCGACCGGCCTCGAGGCCGCGATCACCGTGGCGAACAAGATCCGGCTCGGCCAGATCGAGTCCGGCATCGCCGGCGGCACCGACACCATCTCCGACGCCCCCGTCGCCGTGAGCGAAGGGCTGCGCCGCGCGCTGCTCGACGCGTCGCACGCCAAGACCCTCCAGGCGCGCCTCAAGGCCTTCGCGAAGATCCGCCCGTCCGACCTCAAGCCGCTCACCCCGGCGACCGACGAGCCCCGCACCGGCCTGTCCATGGGCGAGCACCAGGCGATCACCACCGCCCGCTGGGGCATCTCCCGCGCCGCGCAGGACGAGGTCGCGCTCGCCAGCCACCAGCACCTCGCCGCCGCGTGGGACGCCGGGTTCTTCGACGACCTCGTCACGCCGTTCCGCGGCCTGACCCGCGACGACAACCTGCGCGCGGACACCTCGCTCGAGAAGCTCGCGAAGCTCAAGCCGGTGTTCGGCCGCGGCCTCGCCGAGCCCGCCGAGCCCACGATGACGGCCGGCAACTCCACGCCGCTGACCGACGGCGCCTCCGCCGTGCTGCTGTCCTCGGCCGCCTGGGCCGCCGAGCGCGACCTGCCGGTGCTCGCGCGTCTCGTCGACGCCGAGACCGCCGCCGTCGACTTCGTGCACGGCCACGACGGCCTCCTCATGGCCCCCGTGCACGCGGTGCCGCGCCTGCTGGCCCGCAACGGCCTGACGCTCGAGGACTTCGACTTCTTCGAGATCCACGAGGCGTTCGCGTCGACCGTCCTCACCACGCTCGCCGCCTGGGAGGACGCCGACTACTGCAAGACGGAGCTCGGCCTCGACGCCCCGCTCGGCAGCGTCGACCGGGAGAAGCTCAACGTCAACGGTTCGTCGCTCGCCGCCGGTCACCCGTTCGCCGCCACCGGCGGGCGCATCCTCGCCACGGCCGCCAAGCTCGTCGCCGCGAAGGCGGCCGAGACCGGCAAGCCGGCGCGCGCCCTCATCTCCATCTGCGCCGCGGGCGGCCTCGGCGCCACGGCCGTCGTCGAGTCCGTCTGAGAGAGGCACCCGTGACCGACTCCTACACCAAGGCCGTCAACTCCGGCTTCACCAAGACGCTCGCCAAGAAGCTGGGCCTGCCGCGCCCCGCGATCCTGCGCCGCTTCCGCGCGGGCGACCCGCTCACCGTCGGCCCGGTGCTCGTCGTCTCCGACGAGGCCTCCACGCGCGACGCGGACACGCTCGCCCAGGCTCTGCTCGGCTGGGGCCTCGACGTGCGGCGCCAGCCGACCGACGACGCCCGCTGGGGCGCCGTCCTGCTGGTGCTCACCGAGACGCAGCGCCCCACCGACGTCTCCGCGGCCGTCCTGGCCACGGGCTCGGTGCTGCGCCGGCTCGCCGCCAACGGGCGCGTCGTCACCGTCTCGCGCGCCGCCGCCGACGGTGACGCCCCGACCCTGGCCGCGGCCCGCAACGGCGTCGACGGCTTCCTGCGCTCCCTCGCCAAGGAGCTGCGCTCCGGCGCCACCGGCAACGGCATCGTGCTCACCGACGGCGCGGACGTCGGCTCGACCTCCGTGCTCGCGACGCTGCGGTTCTTCCTGTCCGCCCGCTCGGCGTACGTGGACGGCCAGCTGCTGCCGGTCGGCCCGGCCGACGCCGCGGCCCCCGCCGACTGGGACCGGCCGCTGGCCGGGAAGGTCGCGGTCGTCACCGGCGCGGCCCGGGGCATCGGCGCCGCGATCGCCAAGACCCTCGCGCGCGACGGCGCCACCGTCGTGTGCGTGGACGTCCCCGCCGCCGGCGAAGGCCTGGCCCGCACCGCCAACGCTGTGGGCGGCACCACCCTGCAGCTCGACGTGACGAGCGAGGACGCGGGCCGCCGCATCCTCGAGCACGCGCACACCCGGCACGGGGGCCTCGACATCGTCGTCCACAACGCCGGCATCCTGCGCGACAAGCTCCTGGCCAACATGAAGCCCGCCCAGTGGGACGCCGTCATCGCCGTCAACCTCGAGGCCCAGCTGCGGATCAACGACCAGCTGCTCGGGCTCGACGGCGGCGAGGGCGTCGACGGGCTGCGCATCGTCTCGCTCGCGTCGACTTCCGGCATCGCCGGCAACAAGGGCCAGACGAACTACGGCTACTCCAAGGCCGGCGTCATCGGGCACACCCGCGCCACGGCCCCGCTGGTCGCCGCGCGCGGCGGCACCGCGAACGCCGTCGCACCCGGCTTCATCGAGACCGACATGACGTCGTCGATCCCGTTCGCCACGCGTGAGGTGGCCCGCCGCCTCAACTCGCTGCAGCAGGGCGGCCAGCCGGTCGACGTCGCCGAGGCGATCGTCTTCCTCGCCTCGCCGGCGTCCGCCGGGGTCAACGGCCAGGTGCTGCGCGTGTGCGGCCAGAACCTGGTGGGGCGGTGACGGCGAGCGGGCCGGCCACCAGCGCCGGCGAACCGCTGCGCGTCGAGACCCTGCCCACCCTGCCGGGCCTCGGCGGCCTCTACGCGCGCGGGGCGGCCGCCTCCGGCCGCATCGCCGCCGGGCGCGCGATGCCCGGCCTGCCCGTCATCGGCCAGGGCCGGGCGGAGGGCGAGGGCGAGGCCGCTCCCCTGACCCTGCCCGACGTCGCGTACCGCGTCACGGGCGTGCCGACGGCGGAGCTCGCCCACCACCTGCACGACTACCAGCGCCTGCTGCACGAGCCGGTGACCGACGTGCTGCCCGCGGGCTACCTCCACGTGCTCGCGTTCCCCCTGGCGACGGCGGTCATGGTGCGCGGCGACTTCCCGCTGCCGCTGCTCGGCATGGTGCACCTCGCGAACGACGTCGAGCTCCGGGGCCCCGTCGTCCTGGGCGACGTGCTCGAGGTACGCGCCTGGGCCGAGCACCTGCGGCCGCACAAGCGCGGGGTGCAGGTGGACCTGGTCGCCGAGGTGCGGCGCCAGGCCGACCCGGACGGCGGGCCCGTGTGGCGGGGCGTGTCGACGTATCTCGCCAAGGGCTTCCACCTGCCGTGGTCGGCGCCCGACGCGGACGCCGGCGACGGGCACGACGGCGAGGACCGCGCCCCTGCGGGCACGTGGACCCCGCCGCTGCCCACCGGCCGGTGGGCGCTCGGGCCGGGCACCGGCCGCGCGTACGGCGCGGTCTCGGGCGACCGGAACCCGATCCACCTGTCGGCGCTGTCCGCCAAGGCGTTCGGCTTCCCGCGCGCCATCGCGCACGGCATGTACACGGCGGCGCGCGCGCTGGCCGACGTCGGGCACGCGCGCGGCGACGCCTACCGCTGGACGGTCGAGTTCGCGTCGCCCGTGCTGCTGCCCAGCACGGTCGACGTCGCGGTGACCCCGGACGACGACGACGGCTTCGCGTACGTCGGGTGGAACGGCGGCCGCGGCCGCCAGCACTTCCGCGGCACGGTCGCCCCGCTCTGACCGGGCTCCGCGCGGCCGCCGCACCGGCGGTGGACACCGTGATCGCTCTCTCGAGCGCGGTGTCCACCGCCGTTGGCGTCCTGGGCGAAAAAGCCGTGCGGGGACCGCGAGGCGGTTCGTAGGGTCGCCGGCATGTCGATCTTCATGGTGATCCGCCGTGCGCGCGTCCGGGCAGGCGCGCGCGTCACGACGCGACTGGGGATGGCACCCGCTCCGCGCTGACTGGGCCACCCGCGTCGTCGAGCAGGCTCCGGTGCGACCGGGCGACCTCGTGCTCGACCTGGGCGCCGGGGACGGCGCGCTGACCCGCCCGCTGCTGGACGCGGGCGCGCGGGTGCTCGCGGTGGAGCTGCACCCGGGCCGTGCGGCCGCGCTGCGCCGCCGGTTCGCGGACGACCCGGTGACCGTCGTGACGCACGACCTCGCCGACCTCCGCCTGCCGCGCCGGCCGTTCCGCGTCGTGTCGAGCCCGCCGTACCAGCTGTCCACCCGCCTCGTGCGGGTGCTGCTCGGCACCGATCGGCTGCTGTCCGCCGACGTCGTGCTGCAGCGCGCCACCGCGCGGAGGCTCGCCGACGCCCCGCCGGGCGCGCGCCACGCGCGCCGGTTCGTCCTCGACGTCGGGGCGCCCGTGCCGCGGCGCGCGTTCCGGCCGCCGCCGCGGGTGGACTCCGCCGTCCTGCGCGTCCGCCGCCGCTGATGCGGACTACCTCGCGCGCTCCCGAACCATCTCGCGCGGTCTCGGACTACCTCGGCGGGTGTCCCTGGGGCAGGATCGGCGCATGACGACCCTCGGCTGCATCCTCGCGCCCTACGGCAACCCGCCCTCGCGGTTCGTCCCGTTCGCCCGCACCGCCGAGGCCGCCGGCCTCGACGAGGTGTGGCTGTGGGAGGACTGCTTCCTCGAGTCGGGCCCGTCGGCGGCGGCCGCGATGCTCGGCGCCACGGAGCGCCTGCGGGTCGGGGTCGGCGTCATGCCGCTGCCGCTGCGCAACGTGGCCCTCACCGCGATGGAGACGGCGACGCTCGACGGCTTGTTCCCCGGTCGTTTCGTGCCGGGCGTCGGGCACGGCGTGCAGAGCTGGATGGGCCAGGTGGGCGCCCGGGTGGCGTCGCCGCTGACGCTCATGCGCGAGCAGGTCGGCGCGCTGCGCGCGCTGCTCGCCGGGGAGCGGGTCACGACGTCCGGCCGCTACGTGACGCTCGACGACGTCGTGCTCGACTGGCCGCCCGCCGTGGCGCCGCCCGTGGTGGCGGCGGCGAAGGGCCCGAAGACGATGCGGCTGGTCGGGGAGATCGCCGACGGGGTCGTCATCGACGGCGACTCGGGCGTCTCCGGGGCGCGCGAGGCGGTCGCCCTGCTCGACGAGGGGCGCGGGGCCGCCGGGCTGCCGCCCGTCGCGGAGTCCGGGCCGGGCAGCGCGCACCCCTTCCGGACGGTCGCGTTCGCGCAGGCCGCCACCGGGGCGGGCGCGGCCGACCGGCTGCGTGCGTCGCTCGCGCGGTGGGACGTCGACGCGTCGTCCGACGACGTGCTCTCCGACCACGCCAGCTGGGGCTCCGCGGAGGAGGTCGCCGACGGGCTGCGCCGGTACGTCGCGCTCGGCGTCACGACCGTCGTCGTGCAGCCCACCCTGGACGAGCCGGACCTCGACGGCTTCGCGGCGTTCCTCGGGCAGGAGGTCGCGCCCCTGCTGCGCTGACGCCTGCCGAACAGGCGGTTCAGGCGAGGCGGGCCTCGAGTCCGGCGCGGACGTCGGGCCACTCGTCGTCGACGATCGAGAAGTACGCGGTGTCGCCCACGGTGCCGTCGGCGGCGACGCGGTGCTTGCGCAGCACGCCCTCGGGCTTCGCGCCGAGGCGCTGGATGGCGGCGCACGACCGGGCGTTGCGGGAGTCCGCGCGCAGGGCCACGCGGCGCAGGCCCCACTCCTCGAACGCGTGCCGCAGCAGCAGGAGCTTGCACGCCGGGTTGGTGGTGCCGCCCCACCAGTCGCGCCCGTAGAAGGTGGCCCCGATCTCCACCCGGCCCGGCCCCGGGGCGAGGTCGTAGAAGCGGGTCGTGCCACGGACGGCGCCGTCGTCGCCCACGACGGCGAACGCCGTGGTTCCCGGCGTCGCGACGCCCGCGGCGACCCATGCCTCCAGGTCCGCGACCGACGCGGGGACGGGCGACGCCATGCCGAACCAGAGGCCGGCGTCGATCAGGGGGAACAGCGCCTCGGCGTGCTGCGGGCCGAGCGGCTCCAGGCGCACGCCGTGGCCGGCGAGGACGAGGTCGTGAGTCACGCGCCACATCCTCGCCGAACCGGTGGTCGACGTCGGAACGCGTCCAGATCTCTCGCGATCACGGCGTCGACCCCCGTTCGGCTGCCTGGGCAGAGGGGTGGGTAGCGTGCAGGTCATGGACGACGCCCTGCACGAGACGACCGCCGCCCGGCTGCGCGACCTGCTGCGCGCGGGCGAGCTCACGCCGACCGAGGTGGCCGACCACTTCCTGGCGCGGATCGGGCGCGCCAACCCCGACCTGGGAGCCTTCGTCAGCGTCACGCCCGAGGCGGCGCGCGAGCGTGCGGCGCGCCTCGAGCGGGACGGCGCGGACGGGGGTGGCGTGCTGTGGGGGCTGCCCGGGGGCGACAAGGACCTGTGGCTGCGGGCGGGCGTCCCGACCGGCCTCGGCTCGCGCGCGTTCGCCGGGGACGACGCGATCGTGCCGCCCGTGAGCGACGAGATCGTCGACGTCCTCGACGCCGCCGGCATGGTGAGCCTCGGCCGCACGACGGCGCCCGAGCTCGGCTTCCCCGCCTACACCGAGCCGCTGGCCGGGCCCGTGGCGCGCAACCCGTGGGACCCGACGCTCGGCGCCGGCGGATCGAGCGGCGGCGCCGCCGTCGCCGTCGCGGCGGGCCTGCTGCCGTGCGCGCCCGGGTCCGACGGCGGCGGCTCGGTGCGCATCCCGGCCGCCGCGTGCGGCGTCGTCGGCCTGAAGCCGAGCCGCGGCCTGCTGCCTGCCGGGTCCGGGCAGGAGTCGCTCGGCGGGCTGGTCGTCAACGGGCCGATCGCCCGGACCACCGAGGACACCGCGCTGCTGCTCGAGGGGATGCTCCCCCGGACGCCGGACGGGCGGGTGGCGCACCCGCTGACGCTGCGCGCGCCGTCCGCCCGCGCCGGGGAGTACCTGGCTGCTGCCCGCCGCGGCGAGGTGGCGGGCAGCGGCGGAGAGGACGTGCAGGGCCGCTTCCGGGTGGGCGTCACGACCGACTCCGCCTGGGACGACTTCTACGCGATCACGACGTCGGACGACGCGCGAGCCGCGCTCGACACCGGCGTGGCGACGCTCACCGGCCTCGGGCACGAGGTCGACGGGCTGTCGCTCGACCCCGACCCGGCGTACGGCCCCGCCTTCCGCACCCTGTGGATGGCGGGCGCGTCCGCGGTGCCGCTCGACGACCCGGAGCGCCTCGACCGCCTCGAGCCGCTCACCCGGTGGCTCATCGTCCGCGGGCGGCAGGTGCCGGCCCGCGGGCTCGCCGAGGCGCTGCGCGCCCTCACCGCCTTCGAGCGGCGGCTCGTCGCGCAGGTGTCACGGTTCGACGCCGTCGTCACGCCCGCGCTCGCGATGACGCCCCGCCCTCTCGGCTGGTTCGACCCCGAGGACGCGGAGCGCAACTTCGAGCAGCAGTGCCAGTACACGCCGTGGACGTCGATGCTCAACGTGGCCGGCCTGCCCGCGATCACCGTGCCCACGCGGTGGACCGACGGCGGTCTCCCGATGGGCGTGCAGCTGATCGGGCGGCCGGGCGGCGAGACGACGCTCCTCGCGCTCGCAGCCCAGCTCGAGGACCGGCTGCGCTGGACCGACCGACGCCCGCCGGTGTGGTGACCCGTGACCGGGAGCGTGCCGGGCGGATGAAAGGATGTTCGGGGCCGCGCAGCGAGGCGGAGTGCCCGCCCTGACCCCAGCACCAGAACGGACACCACCCGTGACCCACGTCGGACCGGTCCTGCACGCCACGATCCAGCAGTCGGAGGAGCTTCGCCGCCTGCACGCGTTCATCACCGAGCACGAGCTGCCGATCCCGCTGCGTGACGACTTCGTCGAGCAGTGCACGGTGGTCGAGCAGCACCTCGGCGGCGACGAGTTCACGGCGCTCTCGCGCCGCATCAAGCGCTACAACGCCCTGTCGGGCTGGATCGCCGCCCCGGTGCTGATCGCCGCGGTGCTGCTGTACGTCCTCGGGAAGTTCACGGACCTGTTGCCGGTGGACGACGTCCTGACCGTGTTCCTCCACCCCGTGGTGATCGCGGTCCTCGCCGTGATCCTCGTGTCGGTCGTCGGGATCTCGCTGTGGATGCGCGCCGCGAACCGCCGCCTGCTCGGACCGGTGTACGCCCGGCTGCTGGAGCGGCTCGCTGCCCGGGTGGGCGTCCACCGCCCCTGACGGCGCCCACCGACCACGACCTGAGACGTCGGGCTGCGAGCCCACGACGTCGCGCGTACGGTCGTTGCTCGAGGTCGTTCGTACGACGGAAGGAGCCCCGATGGGACTCGGAGACAAGGCCAAGCACCTCGCGGAAGAGGCGGAGGGCAAGGTCAAGGAGGCGACGGGCAAGCTCACCGACGACGAGAGCAAGGAGGCCGAGGGCAAGGCCCAGCAGGCCAGCGCGAACCTCAAGCAGGCGGGCGACGACGCCAAGGACGCGTTCAAGAAATGACCCGCTGACACGACGGGGCGCCACCGCACGGTGGCGCCCCGTCGTCATGCCCGCCCCGAGCGGGCGGGAGCGGTGCTCAGAGGTCGTCGGGCAGGCAGCCGAAGGCCTCGTCGGCGCCCAGCGCGGCGGTGGCGAGCAGCCCCTCGAGGCCGGAGCCCTCCGGAACGGGGCGCGGGTCGTCGACGACGACCCACAGCCCGTCCACGACGTCGTACTGCGCCTGCGGCCCCTCGGTCACGAGCGAGCGGACGGCGGCGACGAGCCGCTCGACCTCCTCGCCCGCGGTGCCGAGGCCGACCGACGCGCGCACGGCACCGGCGTCGAACCCGAGGCGGCCGAGCAGCGGGTGCGCGCAGAACCGGCCGTCGCGCACGCCGATCCCGTGCTCGGCGGACAGGTACGCGGCGACCAGGCCCGGGTCGTACCCGGTGACCGTGAACGTCACGACGCCCACCGGGTCGACGGCGTCGTCCCACACGTGCACGACCTCGACGCGGTCGATCTCGCCGAGCCCGTCCACGAGCCGCCGCCGCAGGGCGTCCTCGTGCTCGTGCGCGGCCCACGGGTCGAGGGCGGCGAGCTCGTCGCACGCCGCCGCGAGCGCCACCGCGCCCACGACGTTGGGCGAGCCGGCCTCGTGCCGGGCGGGGCCCTCGTGCCACTCGGTCGTGGTGGTGCGCACCCGCCGCACGGCGCCGCCGCCGGCCAGGTACGGGGTGCCGGCGTCGAGCCAGTCGCGGCGGCCGACCAGGGCGCCCGCCCCGAACGGCGCGTACGTCTTGTGGCCCGAGAACGCGACGTAGTCGACGCCGGTGTCGGCGAGCGAGAAGCGGCGGTGCGGCACCAGCTGGGCGCCGTCGAGCACGACGCGGGCGCCGGCGCCGTGCGCCGCGGCGACGACATCGGCCACGGGCAGCGCCTCGCCGGTCACGTTGGACGCGCCGGTGAGCGCCAGCAGGGCGTAGGGGCGGCCCGCGGCGGCGGCGGAGCTCAGCTCCTCCTCGATCTCCGCGAGGGTGGCCGACACGGACGGCCCGCCGGTGATGACGGTCGCGTCGGTGACGCGCTGCCACGGCAGCAGGTTCGCGTGGTGCTCGATGTCGAGCACGAGGACGCGGCCGGGCTCGCCGGTGACCGGGTCGGCGGGCACGCAGCCCGCGAGCAGGTTGAGCGAGTCCGTCGTGTTGCGGGTGACGATCGTGAGGTCGTCGTCGCGGGCGCCCACGAACGCGCCGATGGTGCGGCGGGCGGTCTCGTAGAGCGCCGTCGAGACCTGCGACAGGTAGCCGGCGCCGCGGTGCACGCTGGCGTACAGCGGCAGCACGCGCGCGACCCGGTCGGCCACGGCCTGCAGGGCGGGCGCCGACGCCGCGACGTCGAGGTTCGCGTAGGGCAGCAGGCGGCCGTCGACGAGCGGCACGAGCGTGTCGCCGCCGACGACGGGCAGCACGGGCGCGACGTCGTGCACGGCGGGCACCGCAGGCGCAGTGGTGAGCGTGGTCATGCGTGGTCCTCCTCGGTCGTGCCGGGGAGGTGGCTCCCCGCGCTTGCCCGCACGCCGGACGGCGCGGGGCCAGGTCGTCACCCGGGGCACCCCGCCGCGAGAGGAGGGTTGCCGGCCAGCGAGCCGGGGCTTCGCGCTGGCGCTCTTGACCTGCCGCCCATCGTGCGTGGGCCACGCGACAGGGTCAAGCGGAGCCCCCGCCCTTCTCACGATGCGGTCGCGTGAGACGCTGGACGCATGCCCGATCGCACCGTCCCGGCCTCCGGCGCGCCCCCGGGAGGCTCCTCCGAGAGCCCCGCCGACGGCTCTCCCGACAGCCCTGTGGAGCGCCCCGGCGAGCTGGTCGCGCGCGCCCTCGACGGCGGCGACCTCCACGCCGCCGGGCTCGCCGCCCGCGCAGCGCGCGGCGACGACGCCGCCGACGCCCTCGACGTCGTCGCCGGCCGGGCCGCCGCGGGCTCCGCACCCGCGACGGAGCTGCTGGTGGAGCTGCTGGACGCCTCCGGCGTCGTCCGGCGCTTCGTGCGCGGCGCCCTGCTCGACGAGGCCGCCGTCGACGACGTCTGCCAGGACGTGCTGGTGTCCGTGGCGACGTCGGTCCGGTTGTTCGCGGGCGGGTCCCGGGTCACGACGTGGGTGCACGGGATCGTGCGGCACCGGGTGGTCGACCACCTGCGCCGGCAGCGCGCCACCGCTCCCCTGCCCGACGACGACGTCGGCCCCGCGGAGCGGATGAGCTCCCTCATCGCCACGCGCGCCACCGTGCGCGACGCGCTCGCCGCCCTGCCCGACCTGTACCGGGAGCCCGTGACGCTGCGCGACATCGAGGGCCTGCCGTACGCGGACGTCGCCGAGCGGCTGGGCCGCAGCGTCGGCACGGTGAAGTCGCAGGTGTCCCGCGGCCGCGCGCTCGTGGCCGCCGCAATCGGGAGCCTGTCCTGATGGCCGCGCCGGGTGCGCCCGAGCCGCAGCTCGGCAGGTACCGGGTGGGCGACGTGATCGGCGTGGGGTCGTTCGCCACCGTGCACCGCGCCGTCGACGAGCGGCTGGACGACGTCGTCGTGGTGAAGGTGCTGGCCGAGAACCACAGCCTCAACCCGGAGATCCGCGAGCGGTTCATCGCGGAGGGCCGGGCGCTGCGCCGGGTCGCGAGCCCCCACGTCGTCGCCGTGCACGACATCGGCGAGAGCGACAGGCAGCAGCCGTACCTCGTGCTCGAGCACGCCGACCGGGGGACGCTCGCCGCCCGGGTCGCGACCCTCCGCGCCGACGGGTGGGCGGCGACACCGGCCGACGTGCTCGCCGTCGCGCGCGGCCTCGCCGCCGCGGTCGAGGCGGTGCACGCGGCACGCCTCGTGCACCGCGACCTCAGCCCCGGCAACGTGCTGCTGCGCACCAGCCCGGAGGGCGTCGTCGAGGGCGCGGGCGGCGCCGACGCCGCCGGGACCTCCGCCGTCGTCCGGCCCGACGAGCGCCTGGTCGTGGCCGACCTCGGCATGAGCAAGGACCTGGCCCGCAGCTCCGGCCTGACCGTCGCGGGCGGCACCGAGGGGTTCCGACCGCCGGAGCAGGACGCCCCCGGCACGGTGGACACCCGCGCCGACCTGTGGGCGATGTCCGCGCTGCTGACGTGGCTCGTCGAGGGCGCCGACCTCCCCCGCGCCCTCGACGCCGCGCTGCGCCGCAGCCTCGCCGGCTCCCCCGCCCGGCGGCACCCCGACGCGGCCGCCTGGCTGGCCGACGTCGAGCGGGCGCTCTCCCCCGGAACGACCCCGAGCCCGGACCGCACGCGCCGGCCCACCGCCGTCGTCGCCGCGGTCACCGCCGCCGTCCTCGGCCTCGGCGCGGGTGCCGGCTTCACCGCCTGGCTCGACCGCCCCCGCGCCGCCGCCGGCTCCGCGAGCGTCGCGATCTCCGGGCCGGCGACGGCGATCGTCGGCGAGCCGGTCACGCTCACCGCCGACGTCGCGGGCACCGAGCACTGGGTGTGGACCCTGCCCACCGGCGCCTACGTGACCGACGACGACACCGTCCGGCTCACGGCGAGCAGCCCGGGCGACGCGGAGGTCGTGCTGGAGGCGCGCGCCCCGGACGGGACCGCCCTCACGACCGTGCACCCACTGCAGGTCGACGCCGGGTCCTGACCCCGGAGAAGACATCTCGGTCCGCGTGCAACCTTTCCGGCGCCGCGGACGACTCACGGAAGTCAGCACCGATCGTGCTGGCTCCATCGACCAGGAGAGACCATGCGACACCTTCCCCGCCGACTGACGCCGATCGCCCTCGCGAGCCTCCTCGCGCTGAGCGCCTGCGCGTCCCCGACCCCCGACGCCGAGTTCGACGACCCGGGCACCTCGGCGTCCCAGCCCGCCGACGACGCGACCGCGGACGGGCAGCAGGGGGACGGGACCGAGACCCCCGCCGAGCCGGAGGAGTCCGCCGACGCCCCCGCGGCGAAGGACCCGTCGGCGTACACCGTCCGCTACTCGGACGGCTACAAGACCGTCATCACCCTCGACCGCACCCAGGTGGAGCAGCTCACCGGCACCGACCTGGCCGCCGGCACCGCCGACGCCGAGGCCGCGCTCGCGGAGCCCGGCACCTGGTCGGGTGCGGACACGAAGGAGCACGCCGAGGTCATCACCCAGGCCGCCGGTCGTGAGTCCGACCGCATCGACCGCGTGCTCACGCAGCAGGCCGACGGCCGCGACGTCGAGCTGCGGCTGTTCGTCAAGCACACCCAGCACGCGCACGTCGCCCACTTCGGCGAGGACGACGACTGACCCGTCGCGCGGGGACCGTGGATCAGACGCCGCCGTCGCGCCAGCCGAGCACGTTGTCCGCGCCCTGGGGGTACGGCGCCTCGTAGGGGCGCCCGCCCTCGGGGCGCGGCGGGGGCAGGTCGCGCGGGCGCTCGAGCGGCTCCTCCCGTTCGCGCCGGAACCAGCCCTTGATCGTGCTGAGGATCGACATGCCCCACCTCGCGGTCGACGTGATCTTGCCTGAGCCCTGACCGCGACTTTACCGTCCGCCGAGCCGGACACGCCGGGGAGGCGCGACGTTCGCCTCCCGAGACGGGGTGACCAGCAGGCGGACGGCTGTCGTACGATCGCCAGGACCATCCCGAGCGGCCGAGTGACGTGGCACGTCGACGCCGCAGCAACCCGCGGGCCGGTCGCCGGCGACGGCGGCCGTACCGGACGAGGGTGCTACCGCCACGACCGATGGGAGGACTGCGATGAGCACCCAGATCGATCCCCGCCCCGCCGAGGGCTACGCCGGCGACCTCACCCCGCAGCAGGCGTGGGACCTGCTCGCCGGCGACCCGGACGCCGTCCTGGTGGACGTGCGCACCGAGGGCGAGTGGCGCGCCATCGGCGTGCCGGACACCACGACCGCCGGCAAGGAGCCGCTCTTCGTCGAGTGGGTGCAGGCGGGCGGGCGCCCGAACGCCGGCTTCCTCGCCGAGCTCGCCGCCGCGGGCGTCACCGCGGACCGACCGCTCGTCTTCCTCTGTCGCTCCGGCCAGCGCTCCATCGGCGCGGCTCGGCTCGCGACGTCGTCGGGCCTGGGCCCGGCGTACAACGTGCTCGAGGGCTTCGAGGGCGGTCCCGGCTTCGACGGCGTGCGCGACCGCGAGGGCTGGAAGGTGCGCGGCCTGCCCTGGGGCACGTACGACGCCGCCGCGACGCAGCAGGCCGCGGAGCAGACGCGATGAGCGACGTGCAGGTCCCGACCGGTCCCGGCGCCGACCCCACGACCTTCGGCGGCTCGCGCCCGCTGCCCGCCACGGTGCGGCCGGCGACGCTCGCCGTGCGCGGCGGTCACCGCCGCTCGGACTTCCAGGAGATGTCCGAGGGCCTGTTCCTCACCCAGGGGTACACGTACGGCTCGGCGGCGGACGCCGAGGCCGCGTTCGCCGGCGAGCGGTCGCAGTTCCTGTACTCGCGGTACGGCAACCCGACGGTGCACACGTTCGAGGAGCGGCTGCGCCTCATCGAGGGCGCCGAGGCCTGCTACGCCACGGCGTCGGGCATGTCGGCGGTGTTCAACACCCTCGCCGCACTGGTCTCCAGCGGGTCGCGCATCGTCTCGGCGCGGGCCCTGTTCGGGTCCACCAACGTCATCTACGACGAGATCCTCGCCAAGTGGGGGGTGCGCGTCGACCTGGTCGACGGGCACGTGACCTCGCAGTGGGAGGAGGCGCTCGCGACCCCGGCCGACGTCGTGTTCTTCGAGTCGCCGTCCAACCCGATGCAGGACCTCGTGGACGTGCGGCGGGTGGCGGAGCTCGCGCACGCCGCCGGTGCGGTCGTCGTCGTGGACAACGTGTTCGCGACGCCGGTGCTGCAGAAGCCGCTCGAGCTCGGGGCCGACGTCGTCGTGTACTCGGCCACCAAGCACATCGACGGCCAGGGCCGCGTGCTCGGCGGCGCGATCCTCGGCTCGGAGGAGTTCCTCACCGGTCCCGTGCAGACGTTCGTGCGCAACACGGGCCCGTCGCTGAGCCCGTTCAACGCGTGGGTGCTGCTCAAGGGCCTGGAGACGCTCGACGTGCGCGTGCGCGCCCAGAACGCGGCAGCGTTGCAGGTCGCCACCGCGCTCGAGCAGCTCGACGGCATCACCGGGGTGCGCTACCCGTTCCTGCCCTCGCACCCGCAGCACGAGCTCGCCAAGGCGCAGCAGTCCGGCGGCGGCACGGTCGTGACGTTCGACCTCGCCGTGCCGGAGGGCACCGAGCCGGCCGAGGCCAAGAAGCGCACGTTCGCGTTCCTCGACGCCCTCCAGGTCGTCGACATCTCCAACAACCTGGGCGACGCGAAGTCGATCATCACGCACCCCGCCACGACGACGCATCGCAAGCTCGGCCCCGAGGGCCGCGCCAAGGTGGGCATCGCCGAGACCACGGTGCGGCTGTCGATCGGCCTCGAGGACCCGCGCGACATCATCGAGGACGTGGAGCAGGCCCTGCGCGCCTGACACCTGGTCACTGCGCCGTGCGGACGACCATCTTCCCGGTGTTGGCGCCGGCCATCATGTCGAGGAACGCCTGCGGCGCGTTCTCGATGCCGTCGACGACGGTCTCGTCGTAGGCGATCTTCCCGTCGGCGAACCAGCCGGTCATGAGCTCGCGGAACTCGGCCCCGTGGTGGAGGTAGCCGCCCAGCGTGAAGCCCTTGAGCATGAGGCCGCGAGTGATGAGGTTCGCCATGTTGTCCGGCCCGGGCAGGCGGTCGGTGGCGTTGTAGCCGGCGATGGCGCCGCACAGCGCGACCCGGCCACCGTCGTTCATGACGTCGAGCGCCGCGGTGAGGTGGTCGCCGCCGACGTTGTCGAAGAAGACGTCGACGCCGCCCGGCACCAGCGTGGGAAGCTGCTCGCGCACCGGCGCGTCCTTGTAGTTCAGGGCGGCGTCGTAGCCGTACTTCGCGGTGAGCAGCTCGACCTTCGCGGCCGACCCTGCCGACCCGACGACCCGCTCGGCGCCGAGCAGGCGCGCGATCTGACCGGCCGCGGTGCCGACGGCGCCCGCGGCGCCCGAGACGAACACCGTGTCGCCCGGCTTCATGCCCGCGATCGCGGTCAGGCCGACGTAGGCCGTGAGGCCCGTCATGCCGAGCATGCCGAGGTACAGCGACGACGGCAGGCCCGGCAGCTCGGGCACGACGCTGAAGCCGCGCGCGTCCTCCTGCGCGACGTCGCGCCAGCCGTACTGGTGCGACACGAGGGCGCCCACGGGGACGTCGTCGGACGCCGACTCGACGACGCGACCGACCGCGCCGCCCGTCATGGTCTCCCCCAGCGCGAACGGCGGGGTGTAGCTCTTCACGTCGTTCATCCGCCCGCGCATGTACGGGTCGACGGAGACGAACTCGTTGGCCACGCGGACCTGGCCCGGCTCGAGGTCGCCGTACGTGACCTGGACGGTGCGGAAGTCGTCCAGGCTGGGCCACCCGGTGGGGCGGGCGGCGAGCTGGACCTGGGTGCTGACGATCGAGGACATGCGGGGTGGCGCCTTCTTCCGGGTGGTGCGGGTGCGGTGGCGGTCGCGGCTCAGAGCGCGAGGCCGACGACGAGCGCGAGGACGGCGAGCAGCGGCACGGTGCCCTGCTTCACGGCGGCGCCGCGCTTGCCGGGGGACGACAGGAACAGGACGACGGCCGCGGCGAGCATGCTGCCTGTGCCGGCCAGCACGAGGGCCACGCCGGCGCCCGTGGCGCCGGCCGCGCCCCCGAGCGCGACGAGCACGATGCCGACCGCCGTCACCACGGCGAGGAACAGGTTGTAGAAGCCCTGGTTGAAGGCCAGCTCGCGCGTCGCGGCGGCCTCCTGCTCGGTGGTGCCGAACGTGGCGCGCGCCCGGGGCGTGGTCCACGCGACCGACTCGAGCCAGAAGATGACCACGTGGAGCGCGGCCGCGATCCCTGCCAGGACGAGCCCTGCGACGACCATCGGTTCCCCCTGCTGCCCTGCCCGGCGCGATGGCCGGGTCGATTCTGTAACGGTCGGTCCACTGTATATACTGCAACGAGCGTTACACAACTTGGAGGCACGATGGGCAGGGCGCAGGGGTTCGAGACCGAGCAGGCGGTCCGGGCGGCGCGCGAGGTGTTCTGGCGCGAGGGCTACGCGGAGGCGTCCGTCCCCGCGCTGGAGCGCGCCACCGGGCTGAACCGGTCGAGCATCTACCACGCCTTCGGCTCCAAGCGCGGGCTCTTCGACGCCGCCGTGCAGAGCTACCTCGACGAGGTCGTGCGGCCGCGCCTGCGCCCGCTCGTGGCCGACGATGTCGCCCCGCGCGCGCTCGTCGAGTACCTCACCGGGCTGCGCGTCGCGCTCGCCCGCGCGGACGAGGTCCAGGGCACCTCCGGCTGCCTGCTCGTCAACACGTCGGGCTCCCCCATCGCGGCCGACGAGGCCGTGCGTCGCACCGTCGCCGACTACCGGGCCGAGCTGCGCGCCGCCCTGCGGCGCGGGGTGGTCGCGGGGCGTCCGGACACGACGCCCGCCGACGCCGACCGGCTCGCCGACGTCTGCACCGCGCTCGTCATCAGCGCCTTCACGCTGGTGCGCGTGGACCCGCCGAGTGCGCTGCACTGCCTGGACACCGCCGTCGAGGTCCTCGAGCACTGACCGCGGGCGCTCGACGGGCGGGCGGCCGCGGCCGCCCGCCCGTCGTCCCGCGACCCGTCAGCCGTCGGCACCCGCCGGCAGCAGCGCGACAGCGCCGTGGGCGGGGACGCTCGCGGTGAAGGTTCCGTCCGCCGCGACGGTGTACGTCTCGGCCGCGTCGTCGCCGGCGGCGACGTTCGCGTACTCGCCCGCGGGCAGCGAGGTCTGGAAGGTGTGCTCGGCCTCGCCGTCGCCGTCGTTGAGGGCGACGAAGCCGGCGTCGCCGCGGCCGAAGGCGATCTGGCTGCCGCCGTCGTCCCACCAGTCGGTGAGCTCGCTGCCCTCGACGGCGTGGTGGAACCTCACCATCCCGGCGACCGCGGGGTCGCGCTGGATGCAGCTCCAGGCGCCGTTGTCGCAGTCGGCGTCGTCCACACCGGTGGCGGTGGCGCCGGGGGCGCCGGCGTCCTTGTCGTCGAACGTGTACCCCGAGTACAGCGAGGGCGAGCCGTACGGGAAGGCGAGCATGAACAGGCTGGCGAGCCGGTAGGCGTCGCCGTCCTTGTACGTGAGGGTCTCGCCGTTGCGCTCGGTGTCGTGGTTGGTGACGAAGACGCCGGCCTGGTCGGACGACAGCTTGCCGTCGGCGATGCCCCGCAGGCTGGCCAGGTTTCCGCCGAAGGCGTTCTTGAGCTGGCGGGCGTAGTCGAACTCGTGCACGTCGCCGTTGCCGACGTACTCGGACGGCTGGATCGGCTCGCCGCCCGCGCCGATGACCTCCTGGACCCAGTAGACGTCCGGGTCGCTCAGCCTCGCCTTGATCGCGGCCAGGTCCTCGGCGGGCATGTGCTTCGCGGCGTCGATGCGGAAGCCCCCCACGCCCAGGTCGAGCAGGTCGTTCAGGTAGCCGGCGATCTTGTCCTGCACCTCCGGGGAGCCGGTGCGCAGGTCCTGCAGCGACACGAGGCGGCAGTTCTGCACCTCGTCCCGGTCGCCGTAGTTCGCGATGTTCGTGCGGCAGTCGTTGAAGTCGCCCGGGCCGTAGGGGACGCCGGGGAAGTCGTCGACGGCGAACGACGTGCCCGCGACGCCGGTCCCCGCGCCCTGGTCGGCGCCGGTGGTGTGGTTGATGACCGCGTCCGCGACGACGCCGACCCCGGCCTCGCCGCAGGCGTCGACCATGGCCTTGAACTCCTCGCGCGTGCCGAGCTTCGACTCGATCTTGTAGCTCACCGGCTGGTACGAGGTCCACCACTCGGTGCCCTGGATGTGCTCCTGCGGCGGCGACACCTGGACGGCGTCGATCCCGGCCGGGCCGATCGTGCTCGTGCACTCCTCGGCCACCGAGGTCCACGTCCACTGGAACAGGTTGAGGATGACGTCGCCGTGCGCGACATCGGCGCCGACGAGGGCGGCGCTCCCGGGCTCGGCGGGGGTCGCGAGCGGGCTCGCGGAGCTCGTCGTCGCGGCGAGGCCGGTCGCGAGGAGCCCGGTCACCGCGGCCGCGGCGACGCCGCGGCCGGCTGCTCGTCCGGCGCGGCGGTGCGTGGTGCGTGCGTGCGTCATTGCTGCTCTCCTTCGGGTCGGACGGACCCTCGTGAGGGCCCGCCGGCTCTCCCCCGGCGGCGATGCCGGGGTGTCGTGCACGGCGGGTGGCCGCGTCGGCGACGGGCGGAGTAGGCCTTGTCGCCTTGCAGCAACATTGCAGAAACCGAGGCAACTGTCTACCCGGGCGATCTCAGCGCGCCGGGCTCGGGCTTCGACGCGAGGATGCTGCTCAGCGGCACGACGGCGTGCCGCCAGCACCACGACCGACCCACCACCGGAGGTTCACGTGCGTCATCGCTCCCCTCGATCCCGACGGCTCCTCGCCACGCTCGCGGCGGGCGCCACCGTCGCCGGCCTCGCCGCGACGTCGGCCGCCGCGGCACCCGTGCGGACCGCCCCGCCCTCCCCCGACGAGCAGGGCACCTGCAAGACCTTCGACGACCCGCAGTTCACCGGCTGGACCAACCACGCCGAGCTGAAGCGCGAGCTCGCGCAGCTCGAGCAGACCTCGGGCGGACGAGTCCAGGTCGACGTCGTCGGCCACACCCACCAGGGCCGCGAGCTGTACACGGCGCGGGTCGGCACGGGCGACCGCGTGCTCCTGGTGCAGAGCGCCATCCACGGCAACGAGCGCACCGGCACCGAGGCCCTGCTGGGCATCCTCAAGAAGCTGGGCAGCGGCAACGACCCGGCGACCCGCCGAGCCCTGGAGAACGTCACGCTGGTCGCGATGCCCATGGTCAACCCGGACGGCGGCGAGCTGAACCGCCGCATGAACGTGGTCCCGTGGGACGACGTCGTCGCCGACTTCCCGCAGCTCGCCGGGGCGCCGCGCGCCTGGTACCACTCCCTGTCGGGCGACGGCATCGCCCAGCCCGGCTTCGACCTCAACCGCGACTTCAACCCCGACCTGGGCTACGTGCCACGGCCGGAGGACCTGCCGGGCGAGCAGAAGGACGCCGGGTTCTTCCTTTCCCCGGAGTCGCAGACCATCCGCGACGTCTACGTCGGCCTGCAGGAGGAGTTCGGGGCCGTCGACGCCGTCGTCGACCTGCACCACATGGGTCCCTGCGACGACCTGACCGGCGGGCCGCAGGACGGCAAGCCGATCTCCGTGTCCCTCGACTACCCGCCCCTCGGAGTGGACGACGGCGCCGCGTACCTGGCGGACTGGCCCCTGCTCGACCAGGACCGGTCCCGCCGGTACGCGCTGGCCGTGGCGAACGGCATCCAGGAGCAGTACGGCACGCAGTCGCCGCTGGCGGCCGTGGGGCGGTACTTCCACCCCGACGAGCGCGAGTACGCCGGGCAGGGCCGGTCGGCGTTCGCCCTCAACGGATCGGCGACCGTGCTGTTCGAGGTCCGCGGCCAGCAGGACGACCTCGGCCAGAAGCTGCACGGCATGCTCGTGCAGAGCGTGCGGACCGGCGTCGAGTCCCTCATCGACGCCATGGCCACCGGCGAGGTCGACACGCTCGACGGCGACGACTTCTTCGAGCTGCCCGACTACGGCTGGGAAGACGCCGACTGACCAGCTCCCCTGAGGACGACGAGCCCGGCCCGCGCCACCCGGCGCGCGTCGGGCTCGTCCGTCGTCGGCGTCGCCCGGCCGGCCCGGGAGCGGTACTGTCCGGCCATGGTGGTCGGCGCCGAGCCCGCACGGCACCCGGGACGACGTCGCACCCGGCGGTGGGTGGCGCTCGCCGTCATCGCCGTCGTCGGGGCCGGGGCGACCGCCGGTGCCGCGGCACTCGCACCTCCGCGCCAGACCGCGGACGTGCCCGTGCCACCGGCGGACGCCTCCCCGGAGCAGGTCGTCCGGGCCTACCTGGAGGCCGTGAGCGCGCACGACTGCGAGACGGCGGCGGCGCTGTCCGCTGCGGGGGACGCAGGGGACCACCTCTGCGGTGCCACGCGGAGCCTCGAGATCATCGAGGTGGTCCCGGCGCCCCAGCTCTCCGACCCGACCACAGCAGCGGTGAACACCGACTTCGAGGTGGCGTGGCGACCGTTCGCCGAGGGTGGCGACGTCCCCGAGGAAGGGTGGGGCTGGACCTACTACCTCGCGCTCGGCCCGGAGGGCTGGCGCATCGTCGACGCCGGGGCCGGCTGACGGACCGCTCAGGCTCCGGGGACGACCAGCCCGGAGTCGTACGCCCACACGACGAGCTGCACGCGGTCGCGGGCGCCCGTCTTGGTCATGATCCGGCTGAGGTGCGACTTCACCGTGCTGGGCTCGAGGAACAGCGCCGCGGCGATCTCCGCGTTGGACGACCCCCGGCACAGCAGCGCGACGATCTCCTGCTCGCGCGCGGTGAGCAGCCCGGTCGCGGCCGGGTCGGCGACGACGAGGCCGCGGCGGCGCGCGAACTCGTCGATGACGCGGCGCGTGAGGGCCTGGTCCACCAGCCCGTCCCCGGCGGCGACGCGACGCACGGCGTCGACGAGCACCTCCGGCTCGGCGTCCTTGAGCAGGAAGCCGGACGCGCCGGCCTCGAGGGCGCCGAACACGTAGTCGTCGAGGTCGAAGGTGCTCACCACGAGCACGGGCACCGGGTCGGCCACCCCTGGCCCCGCGAGCTCGCGCGTCGCGGTGATGCCGTCGCCGCCGGGCATCCGCACGTCCATGCACACGACGTCGGGCCGCTCACGACGCGCCACGCGCACGGCGTCGGCGCCGTTCGACGCCTCCCCCACGACCTCGAGCCCCTCGCTCTGCAGGATCACGGTGAACCCGGCGCGCACCACCGCCTGGTCGTCCACCAGCACGACGCGCGTCATCGGGCGCCCTGCCCGGCGCGCACCGGTCGCTCCTCGGCGCCCGCGGGCCGCGGCACGACGAGCCGCACCAGCCAGCCGCCGCCCGACGTCCGCCGCGCGGTGAGCCGGCCGCCCACGAGCTCCGCGCGCTCGGTCATGCCGATGACGCCGTGCCCGGGCCCCGCCTCCTCCGGCGCCGCGGTGGACGCCGACCGGTCGGCGGGACCGTTGCGGACGGTGACCGCCACCTCGTCCTCGTCGTACAGGGTCTCGACGTCGACGGCGCTGCCCGGCGCGTGCCGGCGGGCGTTGGCGAGCGACTCCTGCAGCACCCGGTACACCGTGAGCTGCACCGTGGGCGGCAGGTCGTAGGGCTCGCCCCGTCGCGTCTCCTGCACGCGCGTGCCCGTGCTGCGGGCCAGGTCGAGCAGCGCCGGCACGTCGGCGAGCGTCGGCTGCGGGGCGGACGGCGCGTCGTCGCCCTCACCGGTGTCGCGGAGGATCCCGACGACGAGGCGCAGGTTCTCGAGCGTCTCCCGCCCCTGCCCACGGATCCAGCGCAGCGACTCCTTCGCCCGCTCGGGGTCGCCGGTGACGAGGCGCTCGGCGGCGGCGGCCTGCACGACGATCCCGGACAGGTGGTGCGCCGCGACGTCGTGCAGCTCGCGGGCCATGCGGCCACGCTCCGCGAGGACGGCCTGGGCCGCGAGCGCCTCGCGCTCCCGCTCGGCCTGCGCGACGCGCGCCCGGAGCTGCGCCAGCAGCTCGCGGCGGGTGCCGACGTACGCGCCGACGAGCACGGCGCCGACGTAGACGACGAGCGCGGACACGAGCCCGCCCCACAGCTGGGTGCCGACGGGCACGCCGAGCTCGGCCGCCGTCGCCGGCCCGCCCAGCACGTACCCGAGCAGCACCTGCACGACGGCGGCGCCCGCCGCGGCGCCGACGGCCGGCCGACGTGGGGCGTGCACGCCCACCGAGTAGGCGGCGACCAGGGTGGCCGGCGCCTGGAAGCTCACGTACGGGGGCAGCAGCGGTGCCAGCGCGAGCTGGCCGAGGAGCACGAGCGCGAGGCAGAGCATCGGGTACCGGCGCCGCAGCGTGAGCGCCATCGCCTGCCCGACGAGGACGACGCACGCCGACACCAGCGCCCCGGTGCTCATCGGTTCGACGGACGCCTGGGCGCCGAACGACTCGCCGAGGCTCGACGACACGACCTGCAGCAGCGCGAGGAGCAGCGCCACCGACAGCACCGCGACCACGCCGCCGAGCAGCGCGTCGCGGCCCGTGGGAGTCCGGACGCCGAGGGCGTCGAGCCGCCGGCGCAGCGCGTCGAGCACAGGTCCTCCGTCGAAGTCGGGACAGCTGTCGGGGATGTCGTCTTGGATGACTGTCCGGGTGGATCTCGGGACGACTGTCGAGCCCGGTCCACGGTACGCCGTCCGAGGCCGGGCCCGACACGTCGTCGCAGGTCAGGCGGGTATCGATCTGATATCAGGCGAGGTCACGACGGCGGAAGACGGCGCCCGCGGTGACGAGCAGCACGGCCGCCCAGGCGAGCAGCCCCGCCAGCGCCGCGGCGGCCCCGAGCGCCGGGCCGGCGTCCGTCGTCGCCCCGAAGAGCTGGGCGGCGCCCTGGCCCGCCGACGCGAGGGAGCCGAGGGTGATCGGCAGCCACGACGTCGCCGTCGTCGCGCCGCCCGTGAGGACGAGCGCGGCGGCCTGGATCATCGGTTCCACGAGGGCGAGCGCCACGACCACGACGATCGCCGCGACCTGCCCCCGCACGAGCGTACCGACGGCGAGGCCCAGCCACGAGAGCAGGACCATGACCGCGAGGCCCCGCGCCCAGACACCGAGCGCCTCGCCGGGCCCGAGCGCCAGGCTCGCGTCCGGCGTCGTCGCGACCGCGAGGACCAGCCCGACGGCCGTGACCAGCGCGAGCGCCACGCCGATCGCGAGCGCCGCCGTCGCCGTCGCGCCCGCCTTGCCGGCGAGGATCCGCAACCGGTCCGGGACGGCGAGCGCCGTGGGCACGATGCCGCCGGTGCGGAAGTCGGTCGTGGCCGCGAGGGCGCCGAGCAGCAGCACGCACAGGGCGGTGACGCCGCTCGAGCCCGAGCCGGCAGGGCCGTTCCCCATGAGGTCCAGCAGCGACCGCTGGGCCGCGGCGGACCCGAGGTCGGTCGCGGCGGCGAGCCCGGACAGGAGCTCGCTGGTGTCCGCGGGGGACAGCTGCGCCCCGACGTGGAACCCCGCGTCAGCGCCGTTCAGCGCCTCCAGGGTGCGCAGGGTGCGCGGCAGCACGAGCGTGAGCACCTGCGCGAGGACCATGCCCGCGACGGCGGCGGCCCCGACGACCCAGGGCGTCCGGGTGCTGCGCAGCTTGAGCAGCTCGGCCCTGAACACGGCAGACATCAGCGGACTCCTTCGGTGGCGGCGGTGAGGTCGAGGTACACGTCCTCGAGGCTCCGGTCCGTGGTGACGAGCTCGTCGAGGGTGCCCGCGGCGACGACGCGGCCCTGGCCGACGACGACCAGGTCGTCCGCGACCTGCGCCACCTCGCCCAGCACGTGGCTGGCCAGCAGCACGGTGCCGCCGTCGTCGACGAACGCGCGCAGCAGCTCGCGCAGCCAGCGCATCCCGGCCGGGTCGAGGCCGTTGGCGGGCTCGTCGAGCACCAGCACCTCGGGGCGGCCGAGCAGCGCGGTGGCGATGCCGAGGCGCTGCTTCATGCCGAGCGAATAGGTGCGCACGCGGCGGTCCGCCGCGGGGATCATGCCGACGGCGGCGAGCACCTCGTCGACCCGGCGGGCCGGGACGCGCGACGCCGCAGCGAGGACCCGCAGGTGGTCCCGGCCGGTGCGCCCGGGGTGCAGCCCGCCCGCGTCCAGCAGCGCCCCGACCACCTGCGCCGGGTGCTCCAGGTCGGCGTAGGGCCGGCCGTCGAACGTCGCCGTGCCGGCGTCCGCGCGGGCGAGCCCGAGCAGCACATGCAGCGTCGTGCTCTTGCCCGCGCCGTTCGGGCCCAGCAGGCCCACGACCCGCCCCGGCTCCGCGGTGAAGCCGACGTCGTGCACGGCCTCGAAGCCGCCGTAGGACTTGTGCAGCCCCTCGATCCGGATGGTGGTCATCCGTCCCCTCCCTCGTCGTCCGGCGGCTGTCGGTCGCCGTGCCGGTACCCCGAGCCTCCCTGCGGGCAGGGGTCCGGGTCTTGAGGCGGAGGGGGGAACCCGGGTTGCGCCTTTCGGGGGAGGTGGTGCGGGTCAGGCCCCGTCGAAGAGGCGGTCCAGGTGCTGGTCGACCGCGGCCAGCGCGGCCTGCGGCCCGACGACGCCGAGCTCGAGCAGGGTGGAGAACCCCGTGAGCGCCAGGAGGAGGTCGGTCTCGACGTCGGGGTCCCGGTCCGGAGAGATCCGGCCCTGCGCGATCGCCTCGCGGACGAGGCGCTCGACCAGGGCGCGACCGTCGCGGAGCCCCAGGCCCGCCCGCTCGCGCAGCGCCGGGTCGTGCAGCGCCTCGAGGACGTACGCGGCGCTCATGCGGGACGACGCGCGGGCGTCGGGGTGCAGGGGGAGCATCTCGGTGAGCACCACGCGCAGCACGTCCCGGGGGTGCGGCGGCTGGTCGAGGGCGGCCAGACCCCGGGCGACCCGGTCGGAGGTCTGCTCGGCGGCGTGCTCCATCGCGAAGGCCAGCATCGCCGTGCGGGACGCGAAGTAGTGCTGCAGCTGCCCCAGCGAGACCCCCGCCTCGCGGGCGACCTCGCGCAGGGACGCGCCCGCCCAGCCCTGCCCGTCGACGACGCGCCACAGCGCGTGGGCGATCGCCTCCCGTCGTTCCCGGTGGTCCACCAGCTTCGGCACCCCGACTCCTTCCCGCGTGTCCTACGCTGGTCACAATACGCTTGACCGAAAACCCGCGACGACCGAGCGCACCCGGAGGGGCGATGACCGACGAGCACCTGCCGCCCGCGTTCTTCAACCCGTACGCCGTCGCCATCGACGACGAGGTGGCGATCGCGCTGCTCGCCGAGATGCACCTCCGCAAGGCGATCGAGCGCGGCGACTTCGACGACCTGCCCGGCAGCGGCAAGCCGCTCGACCTGCAGGACCTCCACGACCCCGACTGGTGGCTGAAGGCCTTCATGCGCCGCGAGAAGCTCGTGGTGCTGCCGCCCTCGATCCAGCTCCGCAAGGACGACGCCGCGCTGGACGGGCGCCTCGACGAGCTGTGGACCGAGGACGACGTCCGGGAGGAGGTCGAGGAGTTCAACCGGAGCGTCCTGCGCGCCCGCTACCAGCCGGCGGCCGGGCCGCCGCTGGTCACCATGCCGCGCGACGTCGAGGCGACCGTCGCCGCGTGGGCGGGGCGTCGTGCCGAGCGCGCCGCGCAGGCACGCGAGCGGGCGCGGACCGAAGCGGCGGCCGAGGAGGACCGCCGTCGACGCCGTCGGCGGGCGCGCCGACGGCGAGCCCGCTGACGACGGCGCCCGTCCCGGCAGCCGCCGGCGGCGTGCCCGGGTCGGTGGTGGTGCCTTGTGGAAGAACCGCGGCCCGTGTCGGCGCGGACCCGTAACCTGGCCGACGTGCTGCACGTCCACCGGTCCGAGCGCTCCGACACGCTGGTCGCTCCCCTCGCCGACGTGCTCGCCGTGCCGCCGGACGACCCGTTCACGCCCGACGTCGTCGCGGTGCCCACGCGCGGCATCGAGCGATGGCTGGCGCAGCGGCTGTCGCACCGGCTCGGGGTGGCCGAGGGCTCGGGCGCGGGCGTGTGCGCCAACGTGGACTTCTCGTCACCGTCGCGGCTGGTCGCGTCGGCGGTCACGGCCGTGACCGGCGTCGAGCCCGACGACGACCCGTGGCGCCGTGCCCGGCTCGTGTGGCCGGTGCTGGAGACGATCGACGCGTCCCTCGGCGAGGGCTGGGCGGCGCCGCTCGCGCGGTACGTCGGGGAGGACGACGACGGCGTGCGACGCTCGCGCCGGGTCGCGCTCGCGCAGCGCGTGGCGGAGCTGTTCGCCGCGTACGCGCAGCAACGGCCGACCCTGCTCGCCGCGTGGCTGGAGGGTCGGGACGACGACGGCGCGGGCGCGCCCGTCCCCGACGACCTGGCGTGGCAGCCGCGGCTGTGGCGGCGGGTGCGGGAGCGCGTGGACGCCCCCGGCCCGGCGGAGGTGCTGGCGGAGGCGGTTACCGCGCTGCGCGCCGAGCCCGGCGGCGTCGACCTCCCCGCACGGCTGTCCGTCTTCGGACCCACCCGGCTGCCGGAGGACCAGCGGCAGGTGCTGGCCGCCCTCGCCCTGCACCGCGACGTCCACCTGTGGCTGCCGCACCCCTCCCCCGCGCTGTGGCGGTCGGTCGACGCGCTGGTCGACGGGGGCGCCGTCGGCGGGGCGCGTCGTGACGACCTGCCCCCGGCCGCCCGCCACCCCTTGCTGGCCTCCACCGCGCGCGACTCCGTCGAGCTGCAGCTGCGGCTCTCGGGGGCCCTCGACTCCCCCGCCGCCGGCGCCCCCGAGGTCCGCGTCTCCTCCCACCCCGCGCCGCCTCCCCCGGGCACGCTGCTGGGCGCCCTCCAGTCGGCGCTGCGGGCCGACGACCCCGACGTCGCTCCCGTGCCGGTCGCCGCCGACGACCGCAGCGTGCAGGTGCACGCCTGTCACGGCCGCGCGCGCCAGGTCGAGGTGCTGCGCGAGGTGCTCACCGGGCTGTTCGCCGCCGACCCGACGCTGGAGCCGCGCGACGTCATCGTCATGTGCCCGGACGTCGAGTCGTTCGCCCCGCTCGTGACGGCCACGTTCGGCGCCGCGCCCGACGGCGTCACCCAGGTGCACCCCGGCCAGCGGCTGCGGGTCAGCCTCGCCGACCGGGGCCCGGGCGTGATCAACCCGGTGCTCGGCGTGCTCGCCACCCTGCTGCGCCTCGCCGACGGCCGTGTCACGGCGTCGGAGGTGCTCGACCTCGCCACGACCGAGCCCGTGCGCCGCCGCTTCCGCCTCTCCGACGACGACCTGGACCGCTGGCGCGACTGGGCCGTCGAGGTGGGCGTGCGCTGGGGCGAGGACGGGTCGCGACGGGAGCGCTTCGGCATCGACCCGCGGGTGCGGCAGGGCACGTGGGACGCGGCGCTCGACCGCGTGCTGCTGGGCGTGGCGATGGCCGAGGAGGACTCGCGCTTCGTCGGCCCCGCGCTACCGCTGGACGACGTCGGCTCCACGGACGTGGACGTCGCGGGCCGGTTCTCGGAGCTCGTCTCGCGGCTGACGACCCTGCTCGCCGACCTCGACGGCACGCACCCGCTGGAGCACTGGCTCGACACCCTCGACCGGGCCGTCACGCTGCTCACCGACCCGGCGCCCGACGACGCGTGGCAGTCGCTGCAGGCGCGCCGCGTGCTCGGCGACGTACGGGCGGCCGGTGCGGGCCGTGCCACCGCGGGAGACGGGCTGCGGCTGGAGGACGTGCGCGCGCTGCTCGCCGACCGGCTGGCCGGTCGCCCCACGCGCGCCGGCTTCCGCACCGGCGCGCTCACCGTGTGCTCGCTGGAGCCGATGCGCGCCGTCCCGCACCGCGTGGTGTGCCTGCTGGGGATGGAGGACGGCGCGTTCCCCCGGTCCGCGACGCCGGACGGCGACGACCTCCTCGCGCGCGACCCCCTGCTGGGCGAGCGCGACCGGCGCAGCGAGGACCGCCAGATCTTCCTCGACGCTCTCACCGCCGCGCGCGAGCACCTGGTGGTGCTGCACTCGGGCGCCGACGAGCGCACCGGCGCCGCCCGGCCGCCTGCCGTGCCCGTCGCCGAGCTGCTGGACTCCCTCGACCGGGTGGGCGAGGCGCCCGGCGGCGGACCGGTGCGGCGCCAGGTCGTCGTGCGGCACCCGCTGCAGGTGGTGGGTGAGCGCAACTTCGAGGTCGGCGCGCTCGGCGCCCCGGGCCCGTTCAGCTTCGACACCGCGGCGTTCCGCGGCGCGGAGGCGGGGCGCGGCGACCGCGTCGAGCCCGGGCTGCTCGTGCCCGAGCCGCTCGTGCTCGACACCCCCGCCCCGGCGGAGGTGGACCTCGACGACCTCGTCGCGATGCTCGAGCACCCGGTCCGGTGGTTCCTGCGGACCACGCTCGACGTGCGCGTCGCGCAGGACGAGGACGAGGTCGACGACCGCCTGCCGCTGACGATGGCGCCGCTCGCCGCGTGGGGTGCGGGCGACCGCATCCTCACCGCCGTGCTCGGGGGCACGGACCCCGGGCGCGCCTTCCAGGCGGAATGGCGGCGGGGCCAGGCGCCGCCGCGCGAGCTGGGCCGTACCGCGCTGCGTGACGTCGTCGAGCGGGTGCAGCCGGTGGAGACGATGGCGCGGCAGGTCCGCGCCGACCACGCGGCGCGCGCCGTGGACGTCTCGGCCGCGCTGCCCTCCGGCGTCCTCGTCACCGGCACCGTGCCCGGCGTGCACGGCGGGCGCGTCGTGCGGGCGGAGTACTCGAAGCTCGGCCCGAAGCACCGGCTCCGCGCCTGGGTGCAGACCCTCGCGCTCGCGGCCTCTGGCGCTTCGACAGGCTCAGGACGGCGCGGCGACGACGGGCTGCCCACCGGGCAGCAGTGGCACGCGGGGACGGTCGGGCGGGCACCGGGCCGCGGCGCGAAGGCGGCGTGGAGCCTGATCCAGGCGCCCGACCCGGACGACGCCGCCCGCCTCCTCGACGACCTGGTCGCCCTGCGCACCGAGGCGGCCCGCGCTCCGCTCCCCCTGCCGCCCGACGCCTCGCACGCCTACGCGGTCAGCCGCGCGGGCGGCGCGGGCGACCCGGGCCAGGCCATGAGCGAGGCCCGGTTCACCTGGAACGGCGGCTTCGAGAAGTCCGACGTCTACCACCTGATGGTGTGGGGCGAGGGGACGTCGTTCGACGCGGTCGCCGGTGTGCCGGACGCCGACGACCGGCGACGGTTCCCCGACGAGCCGTCCCGGCTGGGCGCGCTCGCCCGGCGCGTCTGGGACCCGTTGCTGGCGCACGAGCAGAAGGGCACGTCATGACGGCGGGGATCGGCACCGACGCGACGGACGGGCTGGCGGGCGCCCTGGAGCGCCCGGTCTTCGACGTCTGCGGGCCGCTGCCGGAGGGCACCACCGTCCTCGAGGCCAGCGCCGGGACCGGCAAGACGTTCACCATCGCCGCGCTCGCCACCCGGTTCGTCGCCGAGGGCCGCGCCGAGCTGCGCGAGCTCATGCTCGTGACGTTCGGGCGGGCGGCCACGTCCGAGCTGCGCGACCGGGTGCGCGAACGGCTGGTGAGCGCCGAGCGCGCGCTGCGCGGCCCGGACCCCGCCGCCAGCGAGGACCCCGTGGTGGCGCTGCTCGCCGACGTCGACGACGCGGAGCTGGACCGTCGCCGCGCCCGCCTCGCGGCCGCGCTGTCGCAGCTCGACGCGGCCACCATCACGACCACGCACGGCTTCTGCCAGCAGATGCTCACGTCGCTGGGCATCGCGGCCGACGTCGACCCCGCGGCGACGTTCGTCGCCGACGTCGCCGACCTGGTGCGCGAGGTGTCCGACGACCTGTACGTGCGCCGGTTCTCCGACGAGGCGCACCCCGCGCTCACCCCGTCGATGGCCGCCGACCTCGGCCGGGCCGCCGTGAGCGACCACCAGGCCGTCGTCGAGCCCGCCGAGCCGGGCGGGGGCGCGCCATCTACTCCAGGGGCGCTGCGGCAGGCGGTCGCCCAGGAGACCCGCGACGAGACGCTGCGCCGCAAGCGCGCGCAGCACCTCCTGGACTACGACGACCTGCTGGTCATGCTGCGCGACGCGCTCGTCGACCCGGTGCACGGCCCCGTCGCCGCCGAGCGCGTGCGGTCCCGGTTCCGCGTCGTCATGGTCGACGAGTTCCAGGACACCGACCCCGTGCAGTGGGAGATCCTGCGCACCGCGTTCCACGGGCACCGCACCCTGGTGCTCATCGGCGATCCGAAGCAGGCGATCTACGCCTTCCGCGGCGCCGACGTCGTCGCCTACCTCGACGCGCAGCAGGACGCGACCGCCGTCGCCACGCTCGGCACCAGCTGGCGCAGCGACGAGCCGCTCCTGCGCGCCCTCGACACCCTGCTCGGCGGGGCGGCCCTGGGCGACGAGCGGATCGTCGTGCGACCGGTGGACGCCGCACACCGCGGCTCGCGGTTCGACGGCGGCACCCCCCTGCGGCTGCGGCAGGTCACGCGCGCGTCGCTCGGGATGTCGCCCGGCGAGACGCCGCCGGTCGGCCCGCCCCGCCAGCTCGTCGCCGCCGACGTCGCGGCCGACATCGCCGGCCGCCTCGGCCGCGACCGGTTGCTCGACGACAGGATCGAAGGCGGGGACGACGGCGGGGGGTGGCGGCCGCTCGAGCCGCGCGATGTCGCGGTGCTCACCCGCACGAACGCCCAGGCCGAGGCGGTGCGCTCCGAGCTGACGAAGCGCGGCGTGCCCGCCGTCGTCTCGGGGCTGTCGAGCGTGTTCGCGACGCCGTCGGCCCGCGACTGGCTCACCCTGCTCGCCGCGCTGGAGCAGCCGGGCGCCCACGGGCGTGCCGCCGCGCTGGCGCTCACGCCGTTCGTCGGCTGGGACGCGGAGCGGCTCGCGACCGCGGACGACGCCGCGCACGACGCCCTCGCCGACACGGTGCGGCGCTGGTCGCGGCTGCTGTGGTCGCGCGGCGTGGCCGCGCTGCAGGAGGCGGTGACCCGCGACGGCCTGGCGGAGCGGCTGATGCGCACCAGCACCGGCGAGCGCCACCTCACCGACCTGCGGCACGTGGGCGAGGTGCTGCACGCGGCGGCGGTGACCGAGGGTCTGGGCGCGTCGGCGCTCACGGCATGGCTGCGGCGGCGCATCCGCGAGGCCGCGCAGGACTACGACGAGGAGCGCAGCCGCCGCCTGGAGACTGACGCCGCGGCGGTGCAGGTCGTCACGGTGCACGCCAGCAAGGGCCTGGAGTTCGGCGTCGTGTACGTGCCGTTCGCGTGGGACCGGTTCGAGCCCCGCCAGCCCGACGTGCTGCGGTTCCACGCCGGCGACGGGCGCCGCATCCTGCACGTGGGCGGCCCCGGCTCGTTCGGGTACGACGCCGCGCTGGAACGGCACCGCCGCGAGGAGGGCGGCGAGGACCTGCGGCTGCTGTACGTGGCGCTGACCCGCGCCCGGCACCAGGTGGTGGCGCACTGGGCGCCGTCGAAGGCGAACACCGCGAAGGCGGGACTGACCCGCGTCGTGCTGGGCGACCGTACGCTCGGCGGCGAGCCCGCGCCGCACGCGCCCCAGGCGGCGATGCGCGACGACTCCGTCCGGGCGGCGCTCGGCACGCTCGCCCAGGATGGGGCCGGCACGATCTCCGTCGAGGAGGTGCCGCAGACGCCCTCCGCCGAGCGATGGCGGCCGCCCGCCGAGACGGAGCCCGCGCTGGACGTCGCTCACCTCGACCGGGTGCCCGACGCGACGTGGCGGCGCGCGTCGTACTCCGCGCTCACCGCCGCGGCCCCCCACGGCCGACCGGGCGCGGCGGCCGCGGCGGAGCCGGGCCGCACCGAGCCGGGTGGCGTCAGCTCCGAGCCGGAGGACGGCGGGATCCAGGACGAGCCCGCCGAGTCCGCGCCGACCGCGGTGCGGCCGGGCGGCGCCGTCGACCCCGGAGACGCGCCGGGGGCCGACCTGCCCTCGCCGATGTCGGGCCTGCCGGCCGGCACCGGCTTCGGCACCCTCGTCCACGAGGTGCTGGAGTACGCGGACACCGCCGCCCCCGACCTCGACGCCGAGCTGCTGGCGCGGTGCGCCGCCGCCGCGACCACGCGGGTGCCGGGCACCGACCCGGCCGAGCTGGCCACCGCGCTGGGCGTCGTCGCGCGCACCCCGCTCGGGCCGCTCGCGGGCGGGCGGGCGCTCGCGGACGTCGTCCCGCGCGACCGCCTCGCCGAGCTGGAGTTCGAGCTGCCGCTCGCCGGCGGCGACGGCGACCTCCCCGCGAGCGACGGTGCCACGGCCGACGGCTCCGCACGCGAGGGAGCCACCCTGGCCGGCATCGCCGCGTTGCTGACCCGCTACCTGGACGACGACGACGCGTTCGCCGCTTACCCAGCGGTGCTGGCCGAGCTGGCGGTCGCCGACCCCACGGCCCGCCCCCTGCGCGGCTACCTCACGGGCTCGATCGACGCGGTGCTGCGGGTGCCCGGGGACGACGGGACGCCGCGGTTCCTCGTCGTCGACTACAAGACGAACCGCCTCGGCGCGTTCGACGCCCCGCTCACGGCGCACGACTACCGGCCCGAGGCCACCGTCGACGCGATGCTGCACGCCCACTACCCGCTGCAGCTCGTGCTCTACCTCGTGGCGCTGCACCGCTACCTGGCGTGGCGCCTGCCGGGCTACGACCCGGAGGTGCATCTCGGCGGCGGGCTGTACCTGTTCGTGCGCGGCATGTGCGGCCCGGCCACGCCCACCGGGCCCGACGGCGCCCCGTACGGCGTGGTGTCGTGGGTGCCGCCGCGGGGCCTGGTGCCGGCGCTGTCCGCGCTGCTCGACGGAGGCGACGCATGACCGACACCACCACGCTGCCGGGCGGCCCGGCCGAGACCTCCGGCGACGTCCGCCTCGCCGCCGCGGCGCCCGGGCTGCTGCGGGAGTTCAACGCCGCCGGCCTCGTCGCCGCGACGGACGTGCACGTCGCGACCCGGCTCGGGCGACTCACGGGCGAGGACGACACGACGGTGATGCTCGCCGCCGCGCTCGCCGTCCGGGCGCTGCGCGGCGGGTCCGTCTGCGTGCGGCTCGACGACCCGGACGAGCTCGCAGCGCTCGCGCTGCCCGAGGACGCCGACCGGGGCGACGCCGTCGACGACCCCGGCGCGGCCGCTCCCCCGCCGTGGCCGGAGCACACGGCGTGGATCCGGGCGATCGAGGCCAGTCCCCTGGTGACCGTCGGCCCGGGCGGCCCAGAGGACCGGCCGGCCCGCTGGGTGGGCGGCCGCCTGTACCTCGACCGGTACTGGCGCGACGAGCTCACGGTGCGGCGGCTGGTCGACGCCCGGCTGCAGGCCCCTCCGCTCGTGCCGGCCGGCGCGGACCGGCTGGGGGCGACACTCGCGCGCCTGTTCCCCGAGGCCGGCGACGTGCGGCAGCGGCTCGCGGCAGCGCACGCCGCCGGCCGCCGGCTCACGGTGCTCACCGGCGGGCCCGGCACCGGCAAGACGACGACGGTCGCGCGGCTGCTGGCGGTGCTGCAGGACGTCGACGGACCTGCCCTGCGGGTCGCGCTCGCCGCGCCCACCGGCAAGGCGGCCGCCCGACTGCAGGAGGCGGTCCGCGACGTCGTCGGCGCCCTGCCGCCCGAGGACCGCGAGCGCACCGGCAGTCCCGAGGCCACGACCGTCCACCGCCTGCTCGGCTATCGCAGCGCCACCCGGTTCCGGCACCACGCCGGGCACCACCTGCCGCACGACGTCGTCGTGGTGGACGAGACGTCGATGGTGCCGCTGTCCCTCATGGCGCGGCTGCTGGAGGCGCTGCGCCCGGACGCCCGGCTGGTGCTCGTCGGCGACCCCGACCAGCTTGCGTCGGTCGAGGCCGGTGCCGTGCTGGGCGACCTCGTCGCGCGGCCACCGGTGGTCGAGCACCTCACCGAGCACGTCACCACCGTCTCGCCGGGGGGCGAGCCGGGCGGCGACACGACCCTGGCCAACGGCGTCGTGCGGCTCGTCACGGTGCACCGCCAGGGCGAGGACTCCGCGATCCTGCCGCTCGCGGCCGCCATCCGCGACGGCGACGCCGACGCCGTGCTCGACGTCCTGCGCGCCGGCGCGGGCGGCGTCGAGCTGGTCGAGGCGGACACCGAGCGCCTCGACGAGCACGCCGTGCAGGGGCTGCACGACGACGCGGTCGACGCCGGCCGGCGGCTCGTGGCGGCGGCGAGGGCGGGCGACGCGGCGGGCGCCCTCGAGGCGCTCAACGCTCACCGCGTCATGGTCGCCCACCGGCGCGGCCCGGTCGGCGTGGCCCGCTGGGCGGCGCAGGTCGAGGCCTGGGTGGAGGAGGCGACGGCCGACGGCAGCCGCCCCCCGACGGTACCGGGCACACCGTGGGTCGTGGGCCGCCCCCTGCTCGTCACGACCAACGACGCCGACGTGGGCCTCTACAACGGCGACACCGGCGTGCTCGTCGCCGCGGGCAGTCCTGGAGGCGGAGCCGAGGGCGACGTCGACGGCGCGGTGGTCGCGGCGTTCGGCGACCCGCGCGCCCCGCTGCGCGTGCGCACCCACCGGCTGCCGCCCGTCGAGACCGTGCACGCCATGACGGTGCACCGCGCGCAGGGCAGCCAGTTCCGTCGCGTCTCCCTGGTGCTGCCGCCGCCCACGTCGCCGCTGCTCACCCGCGAGCTGCTGTACACCGCGGTCACGCGCGCGCAGGAGTTCGTGCGCGTCGTCGGCACCGCCGACGCCGTCCGCGCGGCGGTCGCGCACCCCGTCCGCCGCGCGAGCGGGCTGCGCGACCCCCTCCCCTGACCCCGCCCGCCGTTGTGGGTGCGCTCGTGGGCCCTTGTCGTGCTGAGACAGGGCCACGATCACACCCACAACGCCGTCAGCGAACGGGTGCGTGCGGAATAGGCACGGCGTCGCCGAGGGTTGTCCCAGGCGATGAACGCCGACGCCCCCGCCCCCGCGCCCACCTCTCCCCGACTGTCCGTGCTGGACCTGGTCCCGGTCCGCACCGGCCAGTCCAGCCCGCAGGCGCTGGCCGCGTCGCTCGCGCTGGTGCGCCGCGCGGACGAGCTGGGCTTCGAGAGGTACTGGTTCGCCGAGCACCACAACATGCCCGCCGTGGCGGCGTCGACGCCGCCGGTCATGATCGCCGCGGCCGCAGCCGCCACGGAGCGCATCCGCGTCGGCTCGGGCGGCGTCATGCTGCCGAACCACGCGCCGCTCGTCGTGGCCGAGCAGTTCGCGGCCCTGGAGGCGCTGGCCCCGGGCCGCGTGGACCTCGGCATCGGCCGCGCGCCCGGCTCCGACCCGGTCGTCACGGCGCTGCTGCGGCAGTCGGGCCCGACGTCGGACGTCGAGCGCTTCCCGCAGCACGTGCGCGACATCCTCGCCCTCATGAGCCCGGACGGCGCCACGCTGCGCCTCGGCGACGGCAACCTCTACGACGTCCACGCCACCCCCGCCGCCGTCGGCGCCCCCACGGTGTGGCTCCTCGGCTCCAGCGACTACTCCGCCCGCCTCGCCGCGGAGCTGGGGCTGCCGTACGTGTTCGCGAACCACTTCTCGGGCGCGGGGATCGAGCAGGTGCTCGCGCTCTACCGCGACGGCTACCGGCCCAGCCCCGCCCACCCCGAGCCGCAGACGTTCCTCACCGCGAACGTCGTCGTCGCGCCCACCGCCGTCGAGGCGCACGAGCGCGCCCTGCCGCAGCTGCGGTCGATGGCCCGCCTCCGCACCGGCAAGCCGATGGGCCGCGCCGAGACGGTCGAGCAGGCCGCTGCCGAGCCGCTCGACCCCATGGCGGAGCAGATCATCGCCGACATGCGCGCCCGCTGGGTGGTCGGCGAGCCCCACCAGGCCGCCGCCCAGCTCCGCGACCTCGCCACCCGGCACGGCGTGGACGAGGTCATGGTCGTGCCCGTGGCCGGCTCCTACGAGTCCGAGCCGCTGGACGCCACGCCCGGCCGCGTCCAGACCTTGGAGCTTCTTGCGGGCAGCGTCGCTCGGTGACCGTTGCTGCCCCGGCAGCAGTGGACTAACCTGACTTAGTCCCATTGGTCCAGGAGGCGCGATGAAGACGGTCAACGTCCACGAGGCGAAGACCCACCTGTCCAAGATCCTCGCCGAGGTCGAGGCGGGCGAGGAGTTCACGATCGCCCGCGCGGGAAAGCCGGTCGCTCGAGTCGTGGGCGTCGAAGCGACGCCCAAGCCGCGGCGCGAGCTCGGAGCACTTCGCGGCCAGTTCACGATGCCCGACGACTTCGACCACTGGGCGCAGGACGAGATCATCGCGATGTTCGAGGGTTCGGAAGACGATCAGACGGGCTCGTCGCAGCGATGAGGTACCTCCTGGACACCAACATCCTCGTGTGGACGCTCGGATATCCGGAGCGGCTCCCGGACGCGGCAGCCGAGATTCTCGCCGACCCGGACGCCGAAATCTGGTTCAGCGCGGTCAACATCTGGGAGATCGGCATCAAGTCGGCACGTGGCCGGCCGGACTTCGATCTCAACGCGCATCTGGCACGGACGACGACGCTCCGACTGGGATTCCTCGAGCTGGCGGTGACGGGGGACCAGGCCGCAGCGGCGAGCGATCTACCACCCCTCCACAAGGACCCCTTCGATCGGCTCCTCGTCGCGCAGGCGATCACGACGGGCTCGACGTTGCTCACCAGCGATGCCCTGGTCGCCGCGTACCGGGGCCCCATCCGGCACGTCCGATGACCGCACCCCGTCCGTCCGTCGCCGTGGTGCGCGCGGACAACCCCGGCCCGATGACGCTGGACGGCACGCGCTCGTACGTGCTCCGCGCGTCGGGCTCGTCGTCGTGCGTGGTCGTGGACCCCGGCCCGGACGACGAGCGGCACCTCGCCACCCTGGCCGACGCTGGGCCGGTGGAGCTGGTGCTGGTCACGCACCGGCACGCGGACCACACGGCCGGGTCGGCCCGTCTGCACGCGCTCACCGGCGCCCCGGTGCGCGCCGCCGACCCGGTGCACTGCCACGGCGGCGAGCCGCTGCGCGGCGGCGAGACGATCGACGCGGCCGGCCTGCGGGTCGACGTCCTCGCGACGCCGGGGCACACCGCCGACTCGGTGTCGTTCGTCGTGACGGTGCCGGACGGCGCGGGGTCGGGCGAGACGGTCGTGCTCACGGGCGACACGGTGCTCGGGCAGGGCACCACGGTCATCGCCGAGCCGGACGGGTCGCTGCGCGACTACCTCGCCAGCCTCGATCTGCTGGAGCGCCTGGGAGACCGACACGTCGGCCTGCCCGGGCACGGCCCGGCGATCGACGACCTGGGCGTCGCCGTGCGCGCCTATCGGGCCCACCGCCTGGAGCGCCTGTCACAGGTCCGAGAGGCCCTGGCCGGGCTCGGCCGCTCCGCCGGCGACGCCTCGGCGGCCGACGCCGTCGTGGCGCACGTGTACGCCGACGTCGACCCGTCGGTGCGCCGCGCGGCGCGGCAGTCCGTCGTCGCGCAGCTCGCGTACCTGGCCGACGAGCCGGCCTGACCCGATGCGGGCGGGTGTCGGTGTCCCGCGGCACGATGGCGTGATGACGGTCACTCCTGCCCCTGAAGCCCGCCCCGCCGTCCGCCTCGGCGTCGCGTTCGTCCCGACGATGCCGCCCGAGTCGCTGCGGTCCCTCGCCACCGCGGTCGAAGCCGCCGGCCTCGACGACCTGTGGGTGTGGGAGGACTGCTTCAAGCAGAGCGGCGTCGCGTCGGCCGCGGCGGCGCTGGCGTGGACCGAGCGGGTCCGCGTCGGGATCGGCCTCATGCCCGCGCCGCTGCGCAGCACGGCGGTCACGGCCATGGAGGTCGCCACCGTCGCGCGCATGTTCCCAGGTCGGTTCGTACCCGCGGTCGGCCACGGCGTGCAGGCGTGGATGGACCAGGCCGGGGTGCGCGCCAAGTCGCCCCTCACGCTGCTGCGGGAGCACACCGAGGCGCTGCGCGCCCTGCTCGCCGGCGACGAGGTGACGACGTCGGGCCGCTACGTGACCCTCGACCGCGTCCGCCTCGACTGGCCCGCGCCGCGGGTTCCGCTGCTGCTCGGCGGCGTCGGGCCGCGCTCGCTCGCGCTGGCGGGCGAGCTGGGCGACGGGGTCATCCTCGCCAACGCGCTCACGCCCGACGACGTGCGCGCGGCCGCGGAGACGGCCGGCGCCGCCGCCCGGGACGCGGGCCGCCCGGTGCCGGGGGTGTACGCCACGCTCATCGCCGCGACGGGCGACGGCGCGCAGGCACGGCTCGACGCCGAGCTCCCGCTGTGGGGCGCGGAGGCCGGGCGCGGCATCGGCGCGGCCGGCGACGCCCGCGCCATCGCCGACGCCGTGCTCCGCCTCGCGGCCGCGGGGGCCTCGGCCGTCGCGGTGCAGCCCACGGCGGACGAGCCCGACCTCGCCGGCTTCGTCGAGCTGCTCGGCCGCGAGGTGCGGCCGCTGCTCGACCAGGCATGACCCACGCAGGGCAGGACCCACCCGAGGAGCACAGCATGGACTGGAAGATCGAGCTGATCCACGTGCCCGTGAGCGACGTGGACCGGGCGAAGGAGTTCTACGAACGCGTCGGCTTCCACCCCGACCACGACCAGCAGGTGAACGACGACCTGCGGTTCGTCCAGATGACGCCGCCGGGCTCGGCGTGCTCCATCGCGTTCGGCACGGGCCTGGGCGGCACGCTGCAGCCGGGGCAGCTGGACGCGATCCAGGTGGTGGTGCCCGACGCGGACGAGGCGCTGGCGCACCTGCGGAACGTGGGCGTCGAGGCCGACGGCGTGGACGACCGGCCCTGGGGGCGGTTCGTCACGTTCGCCGACCCGGACGGCAACTCCTGGACGCTGCAGCAGCTGCCCGCGTGGTCGGCGAACGCCGGCTGAGTCAGAGCCGCTTGCCGTAGCAGCGCTGCTGCTCGAACCCGGCGTGGTCGCCGAACGACTCGATCGGCTCGTAGCCGATGGCCTCGTACAGCGCGATCGCCTCGGGCTGCGCGGTGCCGGTCTCGAGCACGAACCGGCGGAAGCCGACCTGGCGTGCGGCGCGCTCCAGCTCGCCCATGAGCCGGCGGGCGACGCCGCGCCCGCGGACGTCGCCGTCCACGTACAGGCGCTTGACCTCGCCGGTCGCCGCCGGGTGCGCGGTGCCCCGCCCGCGCCGGTCGTCCGTCCCTGACACGTCGCGCACGGCGGCGGTGCCGACGGGCCGGCCGTCCAGCCGGGCGACGAGGGTGACGACGATCGACCGCGGGTCGATGGCCGGAGCCTCGTCGTCCCCGCCGTACCGCACCGCCATCTCGGCCTCCTGCGCGGCACGCAGGGCGGCGGCGTCGGGGTCGTCCCACGCCACGGCGTCGACCGTCAGACCCTCCGGCCCGACGGTCGACGGGAGGGTGGTGGTCGCGGTCATGCCGAGACGAGCGAGGCCAGCACCGACGTGAAGAAGCCGAGCCCGTCCGTGCCGGAGCGCGGGCCAGCCGCGCCGTCCGGGCCGAACCCGGCCTCGACGGCGTGCTCCGGGTGCGGCATGAGGCCGACCACGTTGCCGCGCGCGTTCGTGATCCCCGCGATGTCCCGGCGCGAGCCGTTCGGGTTCCAGCCCTGGTAGCGGAACACGACGCGCCCCTCGCCCTCGAGCTCGTCGAGGGTGCGGTCGTCGGCCACGAACTGGCCGTCCTGGTTCTTCAGCGGGATGGTGATGTGCTGACCGGGCCGGTACTGGTTGGTCCACGCCGTCGACGTGTTCTCGACCGACAGCACCTGCTCGCGGCACACGAAGTGCAGGTGGTCGTTCTTCACCATGGAGCCGGGCAACAGGTGGGCCTCGGTGAGCACCTGGAAGCCGTTGCAGATGCCGAGCACGGGCATGCCGCCCTTCGCGGCGTCCACCAGGGCGTCCATGGCGGGCGCGAAGCGCGAGATGGCGCCGGCGCGCAGGTAGTCGCCGTACGAGAAGCCGCCCGGCAGGACGACGGCGTCGACGCCCTGGAGGTCGCCGTCGGCGTGCCACAGCGACACCGGCTCCCCGCCCGCGAGCCGCACCGCGCGGGAGGCGTCCCGGTCGTCGAGGGTGCCGGGGAAGGTGACGACGCCGATCCGCGCCGAGGCGAGGGTGCCCGCGGTCATCAGGCCACGCCCTCGGCGGTGATCGTCCCGGCGGCGTCGGTCGCGGCGTCCGCGACGCGCACGACGTCCTCGATGACCGGGTTCGACAGCAGCGTCTCGGCGGCCTGCTGCGCGGCGGCGAGCACCTCGGGCGTGACGTCGCCGTCCACCTCGAGCTCGAACCGCTTGCCCTGGCGCACCCCGCTGAACTGGGTGAAGCCGAGGCGGGGCAGCGCCCCGACGACGGCCTTGCCCTGGGGGTCCAGGATCTCGGGCTTGGGCATGACCTCGACGACGACGCGTCCCACGGGTGCTCCTTGGATCGTGACCGGTAGCTGGCCGGGTGGTCCAGCGGCCGCGGCTCCGGGGTCCCGGCACGGACGGCGCCGCGGAGGCGCGCGCGTGGGGGCGGGAGCACGACGGCGGGATTCCGCGACGAGTCTACCGCCCGGCGCGCTAGCCTTCGGACGCCGCGGAGCGCGGCCGGACGACGGCGCCGACGGCGACGCCGCGTCATCCCCATCGCAACCGACCCATCGCACCGACCAGAGGAAGCATGTCCGCACCCACCTCCCCGCCCTCCGGCGGCAGCGTCCCCGACCCCTACTCGACCCCCGACGCCGGTGGCGCGACGGAACCGTACGCCCCGCACGCGCCGTACGGGCAGCCGGCACCGCAGGGCGCCACCCCGTACGCCGAGGCGGCGACGTCGCGGTACGGCGCCCAGCCGCCGTACGCGTACACCCCGCCCCGCAAGACCGACGGCGTGTCGATCGCGGCGCTCGTCACCGGGATCCTCGGCCTGGCGCTGGTCCCGCTGGGGCTCGGCATCGCCGGTGTCGTGCGGACGAAGGACCCGGCCCGAACCGGCCGCGGCCTCGCGATCGCGGGCATCGTCCTGGGCGCCCTGAGCACGATCGCCTGGGCGGTGGTCGTCGGGCTCGTGGTCATGGTGGCCACCAACGACGATGCCAGGTCCGCCTTCACCGAGAGCTTCCAGGAGGGGCTCGCGGAGGGCACGAGCTTCGGGTACGGCGAGGGCGACTGCTTCGACCTCCCCGCCGACGCCGTCGACCTGAGCGAGACCACCCCCGCGGACTGCGAGGGGTCGCACACCTCGGAGGTGATCGGCACCCACGACCTGGAGGGCGACACCTTCCCGGGTGACGAGGCGATCGAGGAGACCTTCGGCGAGCTGTGCCCCCGCACCTTCACGGTGTACGTCGGGTCCGACATCGAGTCCTCGAGCCTGACGATGTGGTACGTCGCGCCGAACGAGGCCACCTGGGCGCTCGGCGACCGCGAGCTGGTGTGCGTCGTCGAGAACGGCGACGGCACACCGCTCACCGGCAGCGTCGCGTTCTCCGGCATGTGACGCCGGTGCCGCTGCGCGTGGCGGGCGCCGCTCCTGTCGCCCCCGACCTGGCGCCCGCTCAGCGCAGCGGCGCCCCCGTCAGCCGCTCGTACGCCTCGAGGTACCGGTCGCGGGTGCGCTCGACGACGTCGGCGGGCAGCGCGGGCGGCGGCACGTCCGACGACCGGTCCCAGCCCGACGCCGGAGACGTCAGCCAGTCGCGCACGACCTGCTTGTCGAAGCTCGGCTGGGCGTGGCCCGGCTCCCACTCGTCGGCGGGCCAGAACCGCGACGAGTCGGGGGTGAGCACCTCGTCGCCCAGCAGCACGGAGCCGGTCGCCGGGTCGACGCCGAACTCCAGCTTGGTGTCGGCGAGGATCACGCCGCGCTCGCGCGCGATCTCCTCGGCACGGGCGTAGACCGCGAGCGTGAGGTCCCGCAGCCGCGCGGCGGCGTCGTCGCCGATCCGGCGCGCCACCTCCTCGAACGGCACGTTCTCGTCGTGCTCCCCCACCTCGGCCTTGGTGGCGGGGGTGAAGATCGGCTCCGGCAGGCGCGACCCGTCGACCAGGCCGGCCGGCAGCGGGATGCCGGTGACCTCGCCGGACGCGCGGTACTCGGCCAGGCCGGAGCCGGTGAGGTAGCCGCGGGCCACGCACTCGACGGGGAACATCTCGAGCCGGCGGCAGATCATCGCGCGGCCGGCGACGACGTCGGGCACGAGGCCGTCGCCGGGCTCGGCGCTCGCCTCCGTGGACACGACGTGGTTGTCCACCACGTCCGCGAGCTGCTCGAACCACCACAGGCTGAGCTGGGTGAGCACGACGCCCTTGTCGGGGATGCCGGGGGTGAGCACGTGGTCGTGCGCCGAGAGGCGGTCCGACGCGACCACGAGGACGACGTCGCCCAGCGGGTGCACGCCGCCCAGGGCCGGCAGGTCCGGCTCGTACAGGTCGCGCACCTTGCCGGAGTAGACGTGGCGCCACCCCGGCAGGTCGAGCGGTCCCCCGGCGAAGGCGTCGGGCTGGTCAGCGTCGCGCATGTCGGTCACGCCCCCTAGTGTTCCAGCATGTCGCCCGACGACGGCACCGCCGTCCCGCCCGTGGACCTCGCCCCCTTCCTCGCGGCCTTCCAGCGCGACATGGGCATCGACGACGTCGAGGGCGACGACGACGGCCTCGCCGGCGGCGGCACGTTCGGCTGGTTCCCGGGGGCGCCCGGGCGCTGACCGGCCGTCAGGGAACGGTGACCTCGCCGCGCTCGGCCTTCAGCGCGATGTCGCTGCGGTGGTGCGAGCCGTCGAGCGCGATCTTCTCGACCCCGGCGTACGACGCCGCCCGCGCGGCGGCGAGGTCCGCGCCCCGGCCGACGACGGACAGCACGCGCCCGCCGGCGGACACCAGCGCGCCGTCGACGACGGCGGTGCCGGCGTGCAGCACGTGCACGCCGTCCAGCGCCTCGGCGTCGTCGATCCCGGTGATCGGGTCGCCCTTGCGCGGGGACTCGGGGTAGCCCTGGGAGGCGACGACGACGTTCACCACCGCGTCCTTAGACCAGCGCAGCGGCTCGATGCCGTCGAGGCGGCCGGTGGCGGCGGCGAGCAGCACGCCGGACAGCGGGGTGCGCAGCCGGGCGAGCACGGCCTGGATCTCCGGGTCGCCGAAGCGGGCGTTGAACTCGACCACGCGGGTGCCGCGCGACGTCAGCGCCAGCCCCACGTAGAGGACGCCGGAGAACGGGGTGCCGCGGCGGGCCATCTCGTCCACGGTGGGCTGGGCGATGCGGTCCACCACCTCGGCCACCAGGCCGGAGGGCGCCCAGTCGAGCGGCGTGTAGGCGCCCATGCCGCCGGTGTTGGGGCCGGCGTCGTCGTCGCCCACGCGCTTGAAGTCCTGCGCCGGCACCATCGGTACGACCGTGGCGCCGTCGCACAGGCAGAACAGCGAGACCTCCGGGCCGTCGAGGTACTCCTCGACCACCACGGTGCCGTCGTCGCCGCGCGCGTCGAGCGCCTCACGGGCGTGCGCGAGGGCGGCGTCCCGGTCCGACGTCACGACGACACCCTTGCCGGCGGCGAGCCCGTCGTCCTTGACGACGTAGGGGGCGCCGAAGGCGTCGAGCGCGTCGGCGACCTGCTCCACGGTGGTGCACACGTGGGCCATCGCCGTGGGGACGGCCGCGGCGGCCATGACGTCCTTCGCGAACGCCTTCGACCCCTCGAGCCGCGCGGCCTCGGCCGACGGGCCGAAGACGGGGATGCCGGCCTCGCGGACCGCGTCGGCGACGCCCGCCACCAGGGGTGCCTCGGGCCCGACGACGACCAGGTCGACGCCGAGCGTCCGGGCGAGGGCGGCGACGGCCCGCCCGTCGTTCGCGTCCACCGGGTGCAGCGCGGCCTGCGCGGCCATGCCCGGGTTGCCGGGCGCGGCGTGCAGCTCGTGCGCGGGCGCCGCGCCGTCGGCGGACTCACCGGCGAGGGCGTGGACGATGGCGTGCTCGCGGGCACCGGTCCCGACGACGAGGATCTTCACGGGCGACCAGTGTAGGAGGCGCGCGCGACCGGCGTCGGTGGCGACCGCCATGCTGACGCCATGACCACCGCCGCTCAGCTCTTGCTCGCCCTGTCCGACCGGATCGACACGCAGGACTGGGACGGCCTGTCCGCCCTGCTCGCGCCGGACTTCCGGGCCCGCTACGTGCACACGGGCGAGGAGTTCGACAGGGAGTCGTTCGTCCGCCTCAACCGCGACTACCCGGGCTCGTGGCGGTTCGAGCACGAGGACGTCGTGGACGGCGGCGACCGCGGCGTCCTGCGCGCCCGCGTGAGCGACGCGACGGACGAGAGCGACGAGGTCTACCACGTGGCGTCGTTCGGCACCACGGGCGCCGACGGCCTGCTGCACGAGCTCGTCGAGGTGTGGGCCGACCAGGTGCCCGAGGTGCCTGAGCGCGGCCGGGGTCAGGCGTCCCCGGGCGACGGGACGGTCGCGTCCTGACCGGAGCGGGCGAGGGCCTCCGCGACGAAGCCGTCCGCGGTCAGCTCCGCGACGGCGTCGCGCAGCCAGGCCACGGCGACGGGGTCACGGTCGCGGCCGGTGGCGACGGCCTGCCGGATCTCGGTGAACCGCGGCTCGACGACGCGCAGCCCGGGGTGCTCGGCGACGTACCGGGTGAGCGGCTGGCGGATGCCGGCGGCCACGTCCAGCCCTTGGTCCTCGAAGACCGCGGTGCCCTCCACGCCGCGCACCACCTCCGCGTGCTGCAGGGTGCGCGTGAGGTACAGGTCGTACGCCGAGCCCCGCTTCACCCCGACCCGCACGCCCGGCCGGTCGACGTCGTCCGCGGTCCGCACCGGCGAGCCCTCCGGCACGGCGTACACGCCCTCGATGAGCACGTACGGGGCGGTGAACGCCACCTGCTCGGCGCGCTCCGGCTCGACGGCGAGGAAGCCGATGTCGGCCCGGCCGTCGGCGACCGCCGCGAACGAGTGCCGGGCGGCGTCGACGCACTCCAGCACGCCCTCGACGCCGAGCCGTCGGGCCAGCTCGCGGGCCAGGTCGACGGTCACCCCGGACGGGTCCTCGCGGGTGCCCTGCGCCAGCACCGGGTTGCCGAGGTTGATCACCGCGCGCAGCACGCCCGTGGGGGCGAGCGCGTCGACGACCTGGCCGGTCGCGGTCATGCCCGGGCGTGGATCAGGTCGTGCACCGGGATGATCTCGTCGCGGCGCGGGCCGACGCCCACCGCGGAGATGCGGCAGCCGGACAGCTCCTCCAGGCGCGCGAGGTACGCCTGCGCGTTCGCGGGCAGGTCCTCGATGGTGCGGGCGTGCGAGATGTCCTCCCACCAGCCCGGCATCTCCTCGTAGATGGGCTTCGCGTGGTGGAACGCCGACTGGTCGTCGGGCATCTCGTCGTAGCGGGTGCCGTCCACGTCGTAGGCCACGCAGACCGGCACCTTCTCCAGGCCGGTGAGCACGTCCAGCTTGGTCACCACGAGGTCCGTGAGGCCGTTGATGCGCGACGCGTAGCGCGCGATGACCGAGTCGTACCAGCCGCAGCGGCGCGCGCGGCCGGTCGTGACGCCGTACTCGCCGCCGGTCTTGAGCAGGTACTCGCCCATGTCGTCGAACAGCTCGGTGGGGAACGGGCCCTCGCCGACGCGCGTCGTGTACGCCTTGATGACGCCGATGACGGAGTCCACGCGGGTGGGCCCGATGCCCGAGCCTGTCACCGCGCCGCCGGCGGTCGCGCTCGACGACGTGACGAACGGGTACGTGCCGTGGTCGATGTCGAGCATGGTGGCCTGGCCGGCCTCGAACAGCACGTTCTTGCCCGCGTCGAGCGCCTGGTTGAGCACCAGCGGCGTGTTCGCGACCATCGGCTGCAGCCGCTCGGCGTGCGCGAGCAGCTCGTCGACCGTCTCGTCGATGTCGACGGCGCGGCGGTTGTAGACCTTCACCAGCAGGTGGTTCTTCTGGTCGAGGGAGCCCTCGACCTTCTCCCGCAGGATCTTGGGGTCGAACAGGTCGGCGATGCGGATGCCGACGCGGTTGATCTTGTCCGCGTACGCCGGGCCGATGCCCCGGCCCGTGGTGCCGATGCGGCGCTTGCCGAGGAAGCGCTCGGTGACCTTGTCGAGCGTGCGGTGGTAGCCGGCGATCACGTGCGCCTGGCTCGAGACCAGCAGGCGGGAGACGTCCACGCCCCGCGCGATGAGGTCGTCGAGCTCCTCGAACAGCACGTCGATGTCGACGACGACGCCGTTGCCGATGACGGGGACGACGCCGGGCGACAGGATGCCGGAGGGCAGCAGGTGCAGCGCGTACTTCTCGTCGCCGATGACGACGGTGTGACCCGCGTTGTTGCCGCCGTTGAACTTCACGACGTAGTCGACCCGGGACCCGAGCAGGTCCGTGGCCTTCCCCTTGCCCTCATCGCCCCACTGGGCACCGACGAGCACCACGGCTGGCATGAAATCTCCTCGCGTCGACGAGACCCGGCGTGTGCACCCGCGTCACCTGCGGAGGCGGGCCGTCCTGGGCCGGGCCGCGCCCGAGTTTACCCGCCCGTGACCTGCACGCCGGTCCGGCGCGCTCAGCCCGCGGGGTGGTGCGTCGCGGGGGTCGACGGCGCGGGCGCGGACTCGCAGCGGTGGTCGCGGTCGATGCGGAACAGGTCGAGGGCCCCGCACACCTCCAGCACGAACAGGTCGCGCTCGTCCGCGCCGCGCAGCACCGTGGCGCCGCCGCGCTTGCGCCCGGCGTCGGCGAGGGAGATGAGGAAGGCGGCCCCGGTCGAGTCCATGAACGTGACGCGGCACATGTCGATCACCAGCAGCTGCCGCCGCAGCCCGACCACCCGGGTGGCGATCTCCGGGAACTGGTCGCGCTCCGCGAGGTCGAGGTCACCGGCGATCACGAGCGTCGTCGTCGTCGAGGACGTCGCGATCTCGATCATGGAGCGAGCGTACCCGCGACCGGCCGCGCGCGACGCCCGAGGCGCCGATCTGTGGACCCGCCCGAGGAGCGCGCCAGAATGGGCCCATGACCTCCTCCGCGCGCGACCTGCTCGCCGGCCCGCCCCCGACCCGTCTGCCCGACGACCACCCCCAGGTGCGCGAGGGCCTCGACACCGGGGAGGACCCGGCCCGGCTGGCCGCCGACCACCCCGCGTCGTCCCTCGCCTGGGCGGTGCTGGCCGAGAGCACGCTCGACGCCGCGGGCGCCGAGCCGACCGCCGCCCGGTCCGTGACGGCGTACGCGTACGCGCGCACGGGCTACCACCGCGGCCTCGACGCGCTGCGGCGCGCGGGCTGGCGCGGGCAGGGCCCGATCCCCGCCGACCACGTGCCCAACCAGGGCTTCCTGCGCGCGCTGGCCGCGCTGGCCGAGGCGGCCGCGCAGATCGGCGAGACCGACGAGGCGGAGCGCTGCGCCCAGTTCCTGCGCGACTCCGGCACCTCCCCGGAGGAGGTCCGCGCGCTGCGCGACTGAGCCGAGACCGCCCTCCGGCACGCTGGAAGGGAGGTCAGCGGGGCGCGACGGCGTCCGCGTGCAGCTTGGCCCACACGAGCTTGCCGGAGCCGGCGGGCCGCCAGCCCCAGTCGGCGAGCCGCTCGACGATCTGCATGCCGAACCCGCCGACGCGGTTCGGGTGGCCGTCGGTCGTGACGGGCGGGGCGGGGTTGGAGTCCTCCACCTCGATCCGCAGCCCGTCGCCGGTGTCGAAGAGGCGCAGCGCGATGTTGCCCCAGCCGTGCAGCACGCCGTTCGCGACGAGCTCGGACACCACCAGCTCGGCCGACGCGGACTCCGGGAGCCCCCAGGCCTGGCAGGTGCGCAGCACGGCGTGCCGGGCCCGGCCGATGGACGCCGGCTCGCTGGGCAGCAGCCACCGCCGCGACCGCGGGCTGAGCGGTTGCACCTGCGCGTCGGCGACCGGGTCGGGCACGCGCACCACGACGAGCGCGACGTCGTCCTCGGGGGCGTCGGCGAGCCGGGAGAGCAGCTCCTCCCCCACCCCAGCGGCGTCGCGGGCGGTGATGCGGCCCGACGTCTCGACGAGGGCGTCGAGCCCGACCTTGAGCGACCGGTCGCGGCGCTCGATGAGACCGTCCGTGTAGAAGAGGAGCACGTCGCCGCGCCGCAGCTCGGCCTGCCCGGTGGTGCGCGGCTTCGACCCGAAGCCCACCAGGGAGCCGGCCCCGCCCGCGAGCTGGGTGACCTTGCCGTCGCGCAGCAGCAGCGGCGGCAGGTGGCCGGCGCGCGTGTACTGCACCGTCCAGGCGTCGCCGTCCTGCTGGTGTCTGAGGGTGGCGTAGACCATCGACGCCGACCGCGGGATCCGCATCCCCGTGACGAGCTGGTCCACCCGGTCCACGACGATCCCCGGCGTCGCGAGCTCGAACGCGTAGGACCGCACGACGGACCGCAGCTGGCCCATCGCGGCCGCGGCCTCGACGTCGTGCCCGACGACGTCGCCGACCACGAGCCCGACGGTGCCGTCGTTGATCTGCAGCACGTCGTACCAGTCGCCGCCCACCTGGGCGTGCTCGGCGTTCGGCGCGTAGTAGGTCCACACGTCCAGGCCGGAGACGTCGGCCTGCTCGGGCAGCATCGCGCGCTGCAACGCCTCGGCGAGGCGGTGCTCGCGCGCGTACAGGCGCGCGTTGTCGATGGCGGTGCCGGCCCGTCGCGCCACCACCTCGATCACGGTGTGCACGTGCTGCGGCTCGCCCGGCCCGGGCAAGGCCTCCTCGGTGACGGTCCCGTCGGCGGCCACGCCCACGCCGTGCCAGGTCGCGAGCAGCCCCAGCACGCGGCGACGGCCCGCGACGGCGTGCACGACGACGGCGCGGGGCAGCGCCCCCGTCTCCTCCACGACGCGGCGTAGCAGGTCGCGGCGCAGCCAGCCGGACGCGGAGTGCGCCGGGAAGCCCGCGCCGAGCCGGAGCATCACGGGCCCCTCGACGACGCCCTCGAGCAGGTCCTGCACCTCGTCCCGGACGGGCTCGCGGGCGTCGCCGTCCGCGGGCGGGTCCGGCCGTTCCCCGGGGGCGTCGCCGGCTAGCTCGGGGACGTAGCGCGCGTGCCGACGTCCCCGGCCGCTCGGCGGGGATGCGACGTCGACGCCGTCGGCGAAGACGAGCCCGTCGTCGTTGACGTAGAAGCCCGCCCAGGGCACGAGGGCCCGCAGCAGGTCGGCGATGTCGCGCAGCGCGTACGGGTACTCCAGGTCGCCCAGCAGCTCCGTGGTCTGCGCGATGAGGTCGAGGTCCGCGCGCTCGCGCCGCTCCACCTCGAGGGAGGCGAGCTGGTTGGCCTGCCGCTCGACGTGCGTCGACACGTCCGTGGCGGTGCCGAACCAGCGCTCCGCCGGGCCGCGCTCCCCCGGCACGGGCGACATCGTGATCTGCCACCAGGTGGCCCGGCCGTCCATGAGCCGGCCGCTCACCATGCGCGTGGTGGGCCGCCCGGCGCGCAGGTCGGCCTGGCTCCGCTCGCGCTCCGCATCGTCGTCGACGAGCTCCAGGAGCGGGTGCGTGCCCAGGACGGCGAGGTCGTTGACCCCGATCCCGGACTCGCGAGCGAACGCCTCGTTGATCCACAGGACGGGCATCCCGTCCTCCCAGGCCCCGGTGACGAACGCGGGGATGATGGCGGCCGCGATCGCCCCGTCGAGAAATCCGTCCGGAAGGGGCGGCACAGGACCGGATGATTCGGTCATAATGCCTCCACTGCCGAGATTCCCCGCCCTGGTTGGTGTTCTTGCTGGTCATTCAACCGTAGATTGGTGTCCGCCGAGACTCGAGGTGAACGCCCCGCGCGTGGAAGGAGCACCGTGCACGACGGATCGAACACGACCCCACGTGACCTGCGGCGTGCGGACGTGAAGGAGGCAGACGCGGTGCCTGAGCTGGGAGACCCCGCGAGCGTGCACGTCATCGTGGGCGCGTCCCGCGCCCGTGTCGTGCTGTCCGGCGAGATCGACGCCGACATCGGAGCCGAGCTGGGCGAGGCCATCTCCGACGCCGAGGGCTCCGGCCTCCCCGTCGAGATCGACGCCCATCACGTCACCTTCATGGACTCCTCGGGTGTGGCGTTCCTCGCACGCCTCGCGTCGCGCAGCCCGCACCGCGTCCGGGTGCTCCGTGCCCCGCCCACCGTCCGGTTTCTCCTCGAGGTCACGCGGATCGGCGAGCTGCTGGAGATCGTCGACGTCGACCCCGGCTTCGACCTCGAGACCCCCGCACCCCGCTAGCCCGGGCACCAGAACGTGCGACGAGGGGCGGCCCGCGATGATGCGGGCCGCCCCTCGTGCTATCTCGGCGAGAGCCGGGAGATCACATCTTGTGGCCGGCGGAGCGCAGCTGCTGCGCGGCCTCGACGATGCGGGCGGCCATGCCGGCCTCGGCCTGCTTGCCCCAGGCGCGCGGGTCGTACGCCTTCTTGTTGCCGACCTCGCCGTCCACCTTGAGGACGCCGTCGTAGTTGCGGAAGAAGTGGTCCGCGACGGGGCGCGAGAACGCGTACTGCGTGTCGGTGTCGATGTTCATCTTGATGACACCGTTGTCGACCGCCTCGGAGATCTCCTCGGCCGTGGAGCCCGAACCGCCGTGGAAGACGAGGTCGAACGGGTTCTCCTTGCCGATCTCCGCGCCGACGGCCTTCTGGATGTCCGCGAGGATCGACGGGCGCAGCTTCACGGCACCCGGCTTGTACACGCCGTGCACGTTGCCGAAGGTGAGGGCCGTCAGGTAGCGACCCTTCTCGCCGGCGCCGAGCGCGCGCACGGTGGCGAGGCCGTCCTCGGCCGTCGTGTAGAGCTTCTCGTTGATCTCGGCCTCGTGGCCGTCCTCCTCGCCGCCCACGACGCCGACCTCGATCTCGAGGATGGTGCGCGCGGCCTGCGAGAGCTCGAGCAGCTCGGCGGCGATGACGAGGTTCTCGTCCAGGGGGATGTCCGAGCCGTCGAACATGTGCGACTGGAAGGTCGGGTTCTTGCCCGCCTTCACCTGCTCCGCCTCGAGGGCGAGCAGCGGGCGCACCCAGGAGTCGAGGTTCTTCTTGACGCAGTGGTCGGTGTGGATCGCGATGTTCACCGAGTAGTTCTTCGCGACCTCGGTGGCGTAGGCCGCGAGGGCCAGCGAGCCGACGACGCGGTCCTTCACGGTGGAGCCCGACGCGTACTCCGCGCCGCCCACGGAGACCTGGATGATGCCGTCCGACTCGGCCTCGGCGAAGCCCTGGAGAGCGGCGGTCACGGTCTGCGACGAGGTGATGTTGACGGCGGGGTAGGCGAACTTGCCGGCCTTCGCCCGGTCGATCATCTCGGCGTAGACCTCGGGGGTTGCGATAGGCATCTGCGGTACTCCAATGACGGGGCGTACGAGGATGCAGCGGGATGCTTCGTCGCGACGGGCGCCGTGCGACCCGCATGCACCCGGATTTTCTCACGTCCGGGTCAGGAGAGTCACATGCCGTCGGCTCCGTGAGACGGGTGCCCCGACGGCGCGAGCCAGCGCGACGCCCAGGCGTGCACCGCGATCGCACCCGCGGCGCCCGCGTTCAGCGAGCGGGTGGAGCCGTGCTGGGTGATGTGCAGGACGTCGGAGCACACCGCCTGCGCGTCCGGCGTCAGGCCCGTGGACTCCTGGCCGAACAGCAGCACGCAGCGGGCGGGCAGGTCGGAGGCCTCCAGCGGCACCGACCCGGGCACGTTGTCGATGCCGATCACGGGCAGGCCCCCGCCGTCCGCCGACGCCGCCCACGCCGCGAGCGCCGCCGCGTCCGGGTGGTGGTGGGTGTGCAGGTAACGGTCGGTGACCATCGCGCCGCGCCGGTTCCACCGCCGTCGGCCGACGACGTGCACCCCGGCCGCGTTGAACGCGTTGGCCGTGCGCACCACCGAGCCGATGTTGAGGTCGTGCGCCCAGTTCTCGATGGCGACGTGCAGCTCCCGGCCGGCCGGGCGACGGGCGTCGAGGTCGGCGACGACGGCCTCCACGGCCCAGTACCGGTAGCGGTCGACGACGTTGCGCCGGTCGCCGTGCGCCAGCAGCTCGGGGTCGTAGCGGGGGTCCGGCGCGCCGTCGGGCAGCCGGGGCCACGCGTCCGGCCCGCCGGGCCACGGGCCGACGCCGACCTCCCGCTCCGGCTCTCGCTCGGACCCGCTCACCGCCCGGCCAGCCACTGGTCGTAGGTGATCGTGCCCGCCGCGGCGTCGGGCACGAGGTTGCGGCCGGCGCGGAAGAACTCCCCGAGCGGGCCGGGCAGCGGCACCCCCACCGGCAGCCGGCGGGAGCCGCGAGCCCGCCGCCAGGCGCCCGCCATCGCGCGCGCGTCGAGCACCTGCGGCCCGCCGACGGTGGCGGTCGGCGCGCCCGAGGGGCCGGCCGTCGGCGCGACCCCGAGCGGGTCGGCACCCTCGGCCCCGTCCACGAGGGCGCGGGCGACGTCGCGCAGGTCGATCGTCTGGAAGCGGCAGCCGCGCGGGTAGGGCAGCAGCCCGAGCCGCGACCAGGCCCCGAGGCGGCTGTCGCGGCCGAAGAAGAGGTCGAGGAACTCGTGGAACTGCGTGGCCCGCACGACCGTCGCCGGCGCCGGCCCGGCGGCGTAGACGCGCTCCTGCTCGGCGTGCGCCCGGTAGTACCCGTACCCGCTGCGGTCGACCGCGGCGATCGACAGGACGACGGCGCGCCCCACGCCCGCGCGGCCCGCGGCGTCCGCGACCCGGCGTGCCCCCGCGGTGAACACGGCCTGGGCGGCGGGCGTCATCCCGTTGCTGGTGTCGACCACGGCCTCCACGCCGTCGAGGGCCGCGGCGAGCGCGCCCGCGACCCGCGCGTCGTCGTCGTCGAGCAGGTCCGCCGCGTGGTGCGTCGCGCCGGGCTCGAGGCCCGTGGGACGCCGGCGCGAGACCACCCGCACCTCGTGGCCCCGCCGCGTCGCCTCCCGCACCACGGCGCGCCCCGCCTGACCGGTGCCGCCCACCACCGCGATCGTCGTCATGCGCCCATCCTGGCGCACGCGAGACGCCGCCCCGCCCACTAGGGTGAGCCGCGTGAGCGAACGACGGATCGAGTGCTGGCTGACCGACATGGACGGCGTCCTCGTGCACGAGGGCCAGGCCATCCCCGGGGCGCCGGAGTTCATCCGCGCCCTGCGCGACGCGGAGCGGCCGTTCCTCGTCCTGACGAACAACTCGATCTTCACGCCGCGCGACCTGCGCGCCCGCCTCGCGACGTCGGGCATCGACGTGCCGGAGGAGGCGATCTGGACGTCCGCGCTGGCGACGGGGCAGTTCCTCACCGACCAGATCCCCAACGGCTCCGCGTACGTGATCGGCGAGGCCGGCCTCACCACCGCCCTGTACGAGGCGGGCTACACCCTCACCGAGTCGAACCCGGACTACGTGGTGCTCGGCGAGACGCGCACCTACTCGTTCACCGCCATCACCAAGGCGATCCGCCTGGTGCGCGACGGCGCCCGCTTCATCGCCACCAACCCGGACACGACCGGGCCGTCCGCCGAGGGCCCGCTGCCGGCCACCGGTGCCGTCGCGGCGATGATCCAGGCCGCCACCGGCCGCTCGCCGTACTACGTGGGCAAGCCGAACCCGATGATGTTCCGCTCCGCGCTCAACCGCATCGACGCCCACTCCGAGGTGACGGCGATGATCGGCGACCGCATGGACACCGACGTCGTCGCCGGCATCGAGGCGGGGCTCGAGACCTTCCTCGTCATGACCGGCTCCACCAGCGCCGCCGAGGTGGACACCTACCCGTTCCGGCCGTCGCACGTCGTGGACTCCATCGCGGACCTGATCGGCCGGGTATGACGCGCCGGGAGCGGGTCCTCGTGTGGGCCGCGCTCGTCGTCGGCGCCGTGCTGGTGGTGCTCGGGGTCTACCAGGCCTCGACCTGGACCTGGTCCCTCGGCTGGTTCGCGTACGCCCCACTGTCGGACACGACGTTCCACCCGCAGATCCCGAACTGGTGGATGCCGCCCGCCATGATCGGCGTCGGGGCGCTGCTCGCCGGCCTCGGCGGCGGCTTCCTGCTGGGCCGCCGCCGCGACTGACCGCTCAGGCCAGGCCCAGGTCCGCCAGGTCGTAGAGGTAGTGGTAAGGCACGCCGAGGGCCTCGATCTTCTCGCCGGCGCCGGTGGCACGGTCGACGATCGTGGCGCAGCCGAGCACCTCGGCGCCCGCGGCGCGCAGCGCCTCGATGGCCGTGATGGGCGACCCCCCGGTCGTCGTCGTGTCCTCGAGGACGACGACCTTGCGGCCCGCGACCTCGGGGCCCTCGATCTGCCGCTGCATGCCGTGCGCCTTCGCGGCCTTGCGGACGACGAACGCGTCGAGGTCCTGCCCGCGCGACGCCGCGGCGTGCAGCAGGGCGTCCGCGATCGGGTCCGCCCCGAGGGTCAGGCCGCCGACGGCGTCCACCTCCGCCGTGCCGAGGCCGACCTCCTCCAGGTGGTCGAGCAGCACGTGGCCGACCAGCGGGGCCGCGCGGTGGTGCAGCGTGATGCGGCGCAGGTCGACGTAGTAGTCGGCCTCCTTGCCGGAGGAGAGCGTCACCTTGCCGTGCACGACGGCGAGCTCGGTGATGAGGTCCCGCAGCTGCTCGCGGGGCGTGGGGCCGAAGGCGGAGTCCGAGGAGGTCACGCGGTCATCGTACCGACGCCGTCCGCCCCGCCCACGGGCGCCGGGGTGACCTGGAGCGCGACCAGCGCCACGTCGTCGACGCCCCGGATCGGCGCGCTGCGCGCCAGCACGCAGTCGGCCAGCCGCTCGAGCCGCAGGTCCACGACCTGCTCCACGTCCTCGCGCAGGTGCTCCAGGGAGTCGGTCAGCAGCTCTCCCCGCCGCTCGACCAGGCCGTCCGTGAAGACGAGCAGAGCCGCGCCCGGCTCGAGCACGGTGGCCTGCTCCGGGCGCTCCCGCGGCAGGAGCAGGCCGAAGAGCCGGCCGGGGCGCTCGTCGAGGAGCTCGGCGCCGAGGTCGGCCCGCCGTACCACCGGCGGCAGGGACCCGGCGCGCGCCCAGGTGACGCGCCGCGACCCGTCGGGCTCGGGCAGGTCCACGACGGCCACCGTGACCGCGGCGAACGCCTCGAGCCGCAGCGCCGCGGCGGCACGCTCGGCCCGGTCGAGGACCGCGGCCGGTCCCGCGTCGTCCTCGACCGCCACGGTGCGCAGCACGCCCTTGAGGTGCGTCATGGCGGCCGCGGCGTCGACGTCGTGCCCCGCCACGTCGCCCACGACCAGCACGGCCCGGCCCGACTCCCGGAGCACGACGTCGTACCAGTCGCCGCCCACCCGGGTGATCCGGTTGGCCGGTTGGTAGCGGACGTCCAGGGTCAGGCCGGGCACGTCCGGCGGCGGGGTGAGCACCGACGTCTGGAGGGCCACCGCGGCCTCGCGCTCCGCCGCGGCGGCCGCCCGCATCCGCGCCACCGTGCTGTGCCACGACATGCGCTCCGGCGTGGCACCACCGTCGGCGCCCTCGACGTCGGCCGCGTCGACCTCCTCCACCCGGACCACGACGGCCCGGACCGCGGCGTCGCCCGCCCGCACGACCGGCAGCACGAGGAGCATCCAGTACCGCGGCCCCGTCTCGCCCGTGCGCGGGTCTGGCAGGTCCCACCGGGTCGGCTCGACGGCCTCGGGCATGCCCGTGCGCAGGCACCGGGCGATCGCGTCCATGGCGCGGGGCACGGGTGGCGGGCCGCCCGGCACCCGCGCGAGCGCGTCGGCCAGCGTGCGCCCGACGAGCGCATCCAGCGGCATGCCGAGGAGCTCGGTGTACGAACGGTTGGCGTCGAGCACGACGAGGTCGGGGTCCAGCACGATCTTCGGCACGGCCAGCGCGTCGAAGAGGTCGCGGTAGTCCAGCGCGGCGTCGCCGGGGACGGCGCTCCGACCGCCCCTGGTGTCCGTCGCCGGCGTCGTCCCCCGGATCACGTCTCCATCGTGGGACGGGCGGCGGGATCTCGCCCGGTCTCGGCGACGGCCGAGGTCAGCGGTACTTGCCGACGGCACGCACCGCCGCGCGCGGGGCCAGGCGCAGCAGCGCGGAGGCCGCCTTGTAGCGGACGGACGGCGTCGAGATGACGACCCCGCGGCGCACGTCCGCGAGCGCCTCGGCGACGACGGTCGGGGCGTCGAGCCAGCCGACGTCGGGCACGGAGCCCATGTCGATCCCCGCCCGGTCGTGGAACTCGGTGCGCACGAACCCGGGGCAGAGCACCGTGGCGGTGACGCCGGTGCCCTTGAGCTCGACGGACAGGCCCTCCGTGAACGACCGCACGTACGCCTTCGCCGCCGCGTAGGTGCCGCCGGCGGTGAGCGCCGCGACCGAGCCGACGTTGAGGATCGCCCCGCGCCCGCGGGCCGTCATCTGCCCGGCGGCCGCGTGCGAGAGGACGAGCACCGCCCGGACCATGACGTCCAGCGCCGACAGCTCGACGGCGAGCTCGCCGCGCACGAACGACTGCGCCGTCGCGAACCCGGCGTTGTTGACCAGCAGCCCCACCGGGCGCCGGTCGTCGCCCTCCTCGTCCCCGGTGACGGCGAGCCGGGCGGCGACCCGCTCCAGGTCCTCCGGCACGGACAGGTCCGCCGGCAGCACCTCCACCCGCACGCCGGCGGCCGCGCGCACCTGCGCGGCGACCTGCTCCAGGCGGTCGGCGTCGCGCGCGACGACGACCACGTCGTGTCGCGCGGTGGCGAGCTGCCAGACGAACTCCAGGCCGAGGCCGGCGGTGGCGCCGGTGACGAGCGCGGTACCCATGGGGGCAGCCTAGAGGGCGGACGGCGGCAGGTTGACCCTCACGCGACGTCAGGCCCCACGCTGGCCGCATGAGCGACATCTACCCCGCCTTCGAGATGAGCCCCGTGCCGCAGCCCGGCCCCGACGCGCGACCTCCGGAGCCGTTCCGCGGCATCTACGGGATGCCCATGTTCGTCACCGCCCCGACGGACGACCTCGGCGCCTCCACGGACTTCTGGGTGCGCGGCCTCGGCTTCTTCGACTTCTTCACCGCCCCCGGCACGATCACCCATCTGCGCCGGTGGGCGTTCCAGGACGTGCTCCTCGTGCCGGCCGCACCGGCCGTCGCACCCGGTCCGCTGAGCGTGAGCTTCTCCTGCGTGCTGAGCGAGATCGACGCCATCGCCGCCGCCTGCGAGGAGGTCTCCCCCGGTTCGACGACCGGTCCACGCCTGCAGCCGTGGGGCACCGTCGACCTGGAGGTCGTCACCCCCGAGCGCACGCGCGTCGTCATGACCGCCGCCCGGCCGTGGGACCCGGCCAGCGCGGAGGCGCAGACCGTGCGCGAGGAGCTGGGCTTCGGCGCCGAGGCGTGAGGGGGCCCGCGACGTCGCGCAGACTGGACGCCGTGACCTCCCGACCCGACCTCACCGTCGGCGCCGCCGCGCGGGCCGCGGGCGTCACGGTCCGCACGCTGCACCACTGGGACGCCGTCGGGCTGGTCCGCCCGTCGGCGCGCACGGCCGCGGGCTACCGGCTGTACACGGCGTCGGACCTCGCCCGTGCCCACCGCGTGGTGCTGTACCGCGAGCTCGGCGTGCCGCTCGACGAGATCGGCGCGCTGCTCGACTCCCCCGAGGGCGCGGACGCGTCCCTGCGCCGCCAGCGCGACCTCGTGCGCGAGCGGCTCCGCCGGCTCGAGCGCGCGGCCGAGGCCCTGGACCGGCTGGTCGAGGCGCGCGAGCGCGGCGTCCTGCTCACGCCCGAGGAGCAGGTCGCGCTGTTCGGCGACGGCTGGCAGCCGTCGTGGGCCGCCGGCGCCCGCGAGCGCTGGGGCGACACCGACCAGTGGGCGCAGTTCGCCGAGCGGGCGGCCGAGCGCACCCCCGAGGAGTGGCGGGACGTCGCCGCGGAGGCGGAGGCCGTGCTCGACGCGCTCGCCGACGCGCTGGGTCGCGGCGTCCGGCCCGGCAGCGCCGAGGCCGACGCCCTCGCGGAGCGGCACCGCGCCTCGCTCGGCGCGTACTTCGACGTCACGCACGCCATGCACGTCGTCATCGGGCGCATGTACGCCGCCGACCCCGAGTTCACCGCCAACCACGACGCGCGCCGCCCCGGCCTGACGACGTGGCTGCGGGACGTGATCGACGCGAACGCCCGCGCTCACGGCGTCGACCCCGACTCCGCGACGTGGGGATGACCCGCCCGATCCGTCGGCGACCGCCGGTAGCCTGGCGCCCGTGCGCCTCGCGACCTGGAACGTCAACTCCGTCCGTGCCCGCGTCGACCGGGTGATCGCCTTCCTGGAGCGCTCGGGCACCGACGTGCTCGCCATCCAGGAGACCAAGTGCCGCGACGAGCAGTTCCCGCACGCGGCGTTCGAGGCGGCCGGGTACCAGGTGGCGCACACCGGGCACTCGGCGTGGAACGGCGTCGCCATCGCGTCGCGGGTCGGGATCGACGACGTCGAGACGTCGTTCCCGGGCCAGCCGGGCTTCGCCAAGCCCGCGGCCCCCACGGCCGGCACACCCGACGACGCGCCCGCCGAGGCGCCCGACGCGACGCCCGACGAGGCACCGGCGACCCTGCTCGACGTGCCGCCGCCGGTCGAGGCGCGCGCGCTCGGCGCCACCTGCGGCGGCGTGCGCGTGTGGTCCTTGTACGTGCCGCACGGCCGCGCGGTCGGCGACCCGCACTACGCGTACAAGCTGGCGTGGCTGGGCACGCTGCGCGACGCCGCGGCCGGCTGGCTCGCCGACGACCCCCGGGCCCCCGTCGCACTCGTGGGCGACTGGAACGTCATCCCGCTCGACACCGACGTGTACGACCCGGCCGCGTTCGAGGGCCACACCCACGTGACCCCCGCCGAGCGGGAGGCGTTCACGGCGTTCGCGACCGCCGGGTACACCGAGGTGACGCGCGAGCACCTGCCCGCCGAGCACACCTACACGTACTGGGACTACCAGCAGCTCGCGTTCCCCCGGAACAGGGGCCTGCGCATCGACTTCGCCTACGCCTCCCCCGCCGTGCGCGAGCGCGTCACCAGCGTGGTCATCGACCGCGACGAGCGCAAGGGCAAGGGCGCCAGCGACCACGTCCCGGTGATCCTCGACCTCGCCGACCCGGCCTGACCCGGCCGGACACGGAGAGCGTCGTGACCCAGGACCCGGCCCAGAACCCCTCCGACGAGAGGGCCAGCGGAACAGCCCGCGCAGCGGACTCGCCGGCGGAGCCGGTCTTCGCCGCGCCGACGCCGGCGGGCGCACTGCCCGCGGACGGGCTCGCCGGCCTGGGCCTGCCGGGCACGGGCGACGACGACGCGACCCCGCCGCACGGCGCCGCGCAGGGCCCGCCGCAGGGAGGAGCCCCCGGCACCGTCCGGGCGCGCCGCGGCGCGGTCCGCGCGGCCGTGGCGGTGGCGGCGGTCGCGGTGGTCGGCGGCGCCGTCGCGATCGGGGTCGCGACGGCGCGCGACCGGGCGACCGCCCCCGTGCCCGCCGCGGTGACCGGGGCGCGCGAGGTGAACGCGGCGCAGCTCGTGCTCGGGTCGTGCCTGCGCGACCTGCCGCCCGGCGACGTCGGCCGGGTGACGGTCACGCCCTGCGGGGACGAGCACGGGGCCCAGGTCGTGGGGCGCACCGACTCTGCCGCCGGGGCCGTGTGGCCCGGTCACGACGCGCTGGTGCGCAAGGCGTCCGCCGACTGCGGTCCCGACCTGCTCGGTGCGGCGGGCCGCGAGGTGGAAGGCCTGACCTTCGTGGTTCTCACCCCGTCCGAGGACGGCTGGGCCGCGGGCGACCGCACGGGGCTGTGCGTCGCCGTCTCCGCGACGGCGGGGGCCGTCGACCTGCTGCGCTGAGCCTGCGACCGTGGTCGGACGGACGGGTCCGCCCCACGTCTCCGATATCCACCCACGGGTGGATTCTTACAGTGATCTTCGTCACATCCGGAATCACCGGCAGGCGTCCGGTTCGGTCCGGGTTTGACCGGACTCGTCCAGCACGGATGCCCGCCTGTCCTCCAGCCAGCGACACGCCGCGCCTGTTACCGGAACGTGACCTCGCGGGGTCCGCGGGGTTAGCGTCCCTCGACCGCACCTAGCAACGGGTGTCGGCCGACCGGGACGCAGCCGAGTGCTGCCGGCGTCACGGTGACCACGAATCTCACGGCAGCAGCGGGAGACCCACTTCCGGCCGGCCGCCCGGGCACACCGCCCGGACGCTCCCGGCCTTGGGGTTCAGCCACCTTGGTGGCGGGCCAACGATCTCGGCCTCACCCGACAGCTCATCTCGCAGGCTGGAGGTCACGCCCCATGTCCACGTCCCCTGCCTCCGCGCGCCCCGGCACCGCCGCCGCGGCCGCCCGCCGGCCCCGCCGGGCGATCATCGCCCTCGCCGTCGCCGGCGCCCTCACCGGCGGCGGCCTCATCGCCGCCGCACCCCACGCCTCCGCGGCCCCGGTCAGCGCCGCGGCCGTCAAGACCGCCACCTCCAAGCCGACGCCCTACGCCAAGATGACGGTGTCCAAGCGGACCGTGGTGACGAACGACCGGTCCACGCGGCCGAAGTTCACCATCGTGGCCAAGCACGCCGGCAAGCCGATCTCGGCCCGCGCGAAGCTCATCATCAACGGCAAGACCATCACGACGCGCACGATGCACGGCGGCAAGATCTCCTTCCAGCCGTACAAGAAGCGCTACAAGGTCGGCACCAACAAGGTCCGCCTGGTCGTCCTCCCGAAGTCGAGCGCGCTGGCCGCCAAGTCGTCGCGCACGGTCGCCGTGAAGGGCGTGAACAAGGAGACCCGCAGCCAGAAGATCGTGCGCGTCGCCAAGGCCCAGGTCGGCGACCGGTACGTCTACGGCGCGAGCGGCCCGAACTCCTTCGACTGCTCCGGCCTCACCAAGTACGTGTACAAGAAGGCCACCGGCAAGACGCTGCCGCGCTCGTCGTCCGCCCAGAAGAGCCACGGCAAGGCCGTCTCCCGCAAGAACGCCCGCCCCGGCGACCTCATCTGGACGCCCGGCCACGTCGCGATCTACATCGGCAACGGCAAGCAGGTCGAGGCCGCGCGCCCCGGCGTCGGCGTCGTGAAGCGCCACATCTGGCAGGACAACCCGCGCTTCATCCGCATCTGAGTCCCTCAGACACCACGAAGGGGCGGCCCGCACTCGGTGCGGGCCGCCCCTTCGCGCGTCTGCCGGCGCCCTACTGCGGCGTCACGACCAGCCCGGCGGCGTCGGGCTCGCGGTCCACGACGACCGTGTCGCCGTCGCTCACCGCACCGGACAGCAGCTCCTTGGCGAGCCGGTCGCCGATCTCGCGCTGCACCAGGCGGCGCAGCGGGCGGGCGCCGTACGCGGGGTCGAACCCCTCGAGCGCCAGCCACTCGCGCGCGGCGGGCGTGACGTCCACCGTGATCCGGCGGTCGGCCAGCCGCTTCGCGAACGCCGCGACCTGGAGGTCGACGATCTCCCCCAGCTCCTCGACGCTCAGCGCGTCGAAGATCACCACGTCGTCGAGCCGGTTGAGGAACTCCGGCTTGAACGACGCGCGCACGGCCGCCATGACGGCCTCGCGCCGGGCGTCGTCGTCGAGGGCCGGGTCCACGAGGAACTGCGACCCGAGGTTCGACGTCAGCACGAGGATGACGTTGCGGAAGTCCACCGTGCGGCCCTGGCCGTCGGTGAGGCGACCGTCGTCGAGCACCTGCAGCAGGATGTCGAAGACCTCGGGGTGCGCCTTCTCCACCTCGTCCAGCAGCACGACGGAGTAGGGGCGCCGCCGCACGGCCTCGGTGAGCTGGCCGCCCTCCTCGTAGCCGACGTACCCAGGAGGGGCGCCGACCAGCCGCGACACGGCGTGCTTCTCCGAGTACTCGGACATGTCGATGCGCACCATGGCGCGCTCGTCGTCGAACAGGAAGTCCGCGAGCGTCTTGGCGAGCTCCGTCTTGCCGACGCCGGTCGGGCCGAGGAACAGGAACGACCCGGTCGGCCGGTCGGGGTCGGCCACGCCGGCCCGCGAGCGCCGCACCGCGTCGGACACGGCGCGCACCGCGGCGGTCTGGCCGATGAGCCGCTCGCCGATGACGTCCTCCATGTGCAGGAGCTTCTCGGACTCGCCCTGCAGCAGGCGCCCGGCGGGGATGCCCGTCCACGCGGAGACCACCTCGGCGATCTCGTCGGAGCCCACCTTGTCGGCGATCATCGGCGCCTCGTGCGCCGCGGCAGTTCCGTCCGGGCTGCCCGCCTCCTGGGTGGCCTCGGCCCGCTCGGCCTCGGCGAGCTCGCGCTCCACCTGGGGGATCTCCCCGTACAGGAGGCGCGCGGCGGACTCGAGGTCGCCCTCGCGCTGCAGCCGGTCGGACTCGGTGCGCAGCTCGTCGATGCGGGCGCGCAGGTCGCCGACGCGGTTGTGGCCGGCCTTCTCCGACTCCCACCGCGCGGTGAGCGCGGCGAGCCGCTCGCGCGTGTCCGCGAGGTCCGCCCGCAGCCGCTCCAGGCGCTCCTTCGACGCGGCGTCGTCGGACTCCTTGAGCACGACCTCCTCCATCTCGAGGCGTGTGACGGCGCGCTGCAGCTCGTCGATCTCGACGGGCGAGGAGTCCATCTCCATGCGCAGGCGCGACGCCGCCTCGTCGACGAGGTCGATCGCCTTGTCGGGCAGCTGGCGGCCGGTGATGTACCGGTCGGACAGGGCGGCGGCTGCCACGAGCGCGGAGTCCGCGATCGTCACCTTGTGGTGCGCCTCGTACCGCTCCTTGAGCCCGCGCAGGATCGCGACCGTGTCCTCCACGGACGGCTCGCCGACGAACACCTGCTGGAACCGGCGCTCGAGGGCCGGGTCCTTCTCGATGTGCTCGCGGTACTCGTCGAGGGTCGTGGCACCGACCAGGCGCAGCTCGCCGCGCGCCAGCATCGGCTTGAGCATGTTGCCGGCGTCCATCGCGCCCTCGCCGCCGGCGCCCGCGCCGACGACGGTGTGCAGCTCGTCGATGAAGGTGATGACCTCGCCGTCGGAGGCGGTGATCTCCTCGAGCACGGCCTTGAGCCGCTCCTCGAACTCGCCGCGGTACTTGGCGCCCGCGACCATGCCGGCCAGGTCGAGCGCGACGAGGCGCTTGCCCTGCAGGGACGTCGGGACGTCACCCGCGACGATGCGCTGCGCCAGGCCCTCGACGACGGCGGTCTTGCCGACGCCGGGCTCGCCGATGAGCACGGGGTTGTTCTTGGTGCGGCGGCTCAGCACCTGCACGACGCGGCGGATCTCGGAGTCACGACCGATGACCGGGTCGAGCTTGCCGTCACGGGCGCGCTGCGTGAGGTCGCTGCCGTACTGCTCGAGCGCCTTGTACGTGCCCTCGGGGTTGGGGCTGGTCACGCGGGACGAGCCGCGGACGGCGGGCAGCGCGGCGCGCAGCGCGTCGGCGGTGGCGCCCGCCTCGACGAGCGCCTGGGCGGCGGCGGACTGCCCGGCGGCGAGCGCGATGAGCAGGTGCTCGGTCGAGACGTACTCGTCGCCGAGCGCCTCGGCCTCCTTGCCGGCGTTCTCCAGCACGGCGCTCATCGCGCGCGACGGCGCCGGCTGGGCGACGGCGGAGCCGCTCGCCTGCGGCAGGGCGACGAGGGCCGCGCGGGCGCGCTGGCCGATCTGCTGGGCGTTCGCGCCGACGGCGTCGAGCAGGCCGACGGCGACGCCGCCCGTCTGCTGGAGCAGCGCCTGCAGCAGGTGCACCGGCTCGAGCTGGGGGTTGCCCGCGGCCGACGCCGACTGGACGGCGTCGCCGAGCGCCTGCTGCGACATGGTCGTGAGCTTGATGTCCATGGGACCTCCGGGATGACGTGCGATGACACGGGAAGAACGTCTGTCGGGAGAACGTCGCCAAAGTTGAGTCTATTCCGCTCAACTTTGATCGCAAGCCGCCCGGGGTGCCGGGTGGCTCCCCGGCGGCCGCTGCGGGATGCTGGGCCGGTGACCACTTCAGCCCGCGGCCCCGTGCGCCGCCTCCGCACCGCGATCGCGGCGGCCCTGGCCGCCGTCGGCCTCCTCGCCCTCGCCGGGTGCATGAAGGTCGACATGGACATGACGCTCTCGGAGGACGACACCGTCTCCGGCTCGATCGTCATGGCCGTCTCCAACAGCCTCGCCGAGACCATGGGGATGGAGCCGGGCGAGCTGTGGAAGCAGGCCGGCGGCCAGATGTCCCAGGGCCTGCCCGAGGGCGCCACCCAGGAGCCGTACTCCGACGACGAGTACACCGGCACGAAGTACACCTTCAGCGACGCCCCGATCAGCGAGATCTCCGGCGGGGACGCCGAGTCGCTCAGCATCACCCGCGACGGCGAGAACTACGTCGTCGACGGCACCATGAACCTCTCCGAGGGCTCGGAGGAGCTCGAGCAGCTGCCCCAGAACGTGCGCGACGCCTTCGACGTGCGGCTCGCCATCACGTTCCCCGGCCCGGTCAGCGACGCCACCGGCGCCGTCGACGGCAACACCGTGACCTGGACGCCGAAGGTCGGCGAGAACACCGAGATCCACGCCGTCGGCTCGGCCACCGCCGGCAGCAGCTTCCCGTGGTGGATCGTCGGGCTCGTCGTCGGGCTGGTCGTCATCGGACTCGTCGTGTGGTTCGTCGTGCGGAACAACCGCCGCCCCGCGACGTCGACGGGCACGGTCACGGGCACCGCGACGGGCGACGCCGCCCTCGCCGCGCAGGCCGCCCCCGGGGCGGTGCCCGCCGCCGGCCCGACGCCGGAGGAGCAGGTCTTCGGAGCCCCCGCGGCCCCGCCCGCCGAGCCGACCACCGGTCCCGTGGCCGAGCCGCTCGAGCCGGAGCCCGCACCGCAGGACGCGCCACCCGCCGGCCCGACGACCGGCCCCGTCGCCGAGCCGCTGGAGCCCGGTCGTCCGGGCGAGGAGGACACCGTGCGGCAGGAGCCCGTCGCGGACGCCGCGCCCGAGCCCGACGCCGGGCCCGCAGCCGGCGGCGAGCCCGGGTCCGGCGACGAGGACCGCCCATCCGGTCCGGCGCAGGGTGCCTGACGCACCGGCCGCGCCGCTCCCGGGGCCCGGGTCGTGGCGCGAGGACGTGCTCGGCCCGGACTTCGCGGCCCGCACCCTGCCCCTGCCCGGCGGCGCGGAGGCCGTGCTGGTGCGGCACGTGCCGTCCACCCCGGGCGACGGCGGCGACCCGTCGGGAGGGTGGGGCGCCGTCGCGCGCACGGCGGTGCTGTACGTGCACGGGTTCGCGGACTACTTCTTCCACCCGCACCTCGCGGCGGCCGTCGCCGGGCGGGGGCTCGCGTTCTACGCCGTCGACTTGCGCGGGCACGGGCGCGCCTGGGACGCGCAGGTGGCCGCGGGCGGCGACCCGAACCAGGTGCGCAACATCGCCGTGTACGCCCAGGACCTCGACGCCGCTGCGGCGGTCGTCCGCGCGGCCGGGCACGAGCGGCTCGTGGTGCTCGGCCATTCCACGGGCGGGCTGATCGCCCCGCTGTGGGCCGCGGCCCGCCCGGGCCGGGCGGACGCGCTGGTGCTCAACAGCCCGTGGGTACAGCTGAACAAGCCCCGGCCGGTCCAGGTCGCCGCGACCGCGCTCGTCGAGACGCTCGGCGTCGTCGCGCCGCGCGCCGTCGTCAACCACCTCGACGACGGCTACGCGCGCGCCCTGCACCGCGACTTCGGCGGCGAGTGGGATTTCGACGCGGCGTGGAAGCCGCACGAGCCGTTCGCCGTCCGGGCCGCCTGGCTGCGGTCCGTGCTGCGCGCGCAGCGCCGCCTCGCGCGCGGCCTGGGGCTGCGGATACCGGTGCTGGTGCTGACCTCCGACCGGTCCACCGCCGACCAGCACCTCACCACCGACACGGTGCTCGACGTCGCGCACATGCGGGAGCGCGCGCGACGCCTCGGCGGCGACGTCACCGTCCGCACCGTCGCCGGCGGGACCCACGACCTCGCCCTCTCGCCGAGCCCCGCCCGCGAGGCCTACCTCGCCGCCGTCCTGGACTGGATCGAGACCCTCCCCTAGGACGCCACGGAGGTGTCCGATTCCCGCTAGCACCCGGTCGGGGGCGCGCGTGAGGATGGGGACATGACCACGACAGCCCCGACGACGGCCCCGACCACGGCCCGGCCGGAGACGCGCGAGTTCGACGAGCGGTACCGCGCCATCGCCGCGCGGGACACCCGGTTCGACGGCCAGTTCTTCACCGCCGTCCGCTCGACCGGCATCTACTGCCGGCCGTCCTGCCCGGCGCGCACGCCCAAGCCGGAGAACGTCACCTTCTACCTCACCTCGGCGGCCGCGCACGAGGCCGGCTACCGCGCGTGCAAGCGGTGCCTGCCGGAGGCCGCGCCCGGCACGCCCGCCTGGGACCTGCGCCACGACCTCGCCGGCCGGGCGATGCGCCTCATCGCCGACGGCGTCGTGGACCGGGAGGGCACGGACGGCCTCGCGGCCCGCCTCGGGTACAGCGCGCGGCACGTGCACCGGCTGCTCACCGCCGAGCTCGGCGCCGGCCCGCTCGCCCTGGCCCGCGCGCAGCGGGCGCAGACCGCGCGCAGCCTCGTCGTCGGCACCGACCTACCGCTCGCGGACGTGGCGTTCGCCGCCGGGTTCGGCTCGATCCGGCAGTTCAACGACACCGTCGCGGAGGTCTTCGACACGACGCCGAGCGACCTGCGCTCCCGCGCGCGCCGCCGCCCTCGTGCCTTCCAGCCCGGGATCTCCCGTGTCATGGGCGCCGGTGCCGCGACGGATCGCTTGCTGGAAGGCGGGGGCGGTGGGGACGTCGCCGCGGTGCGGCTCGAGCTCGAGCTCCCGGTGCGCGAGCCGTTCGACGCCCGCGGCGTGGTCGCGTTCCTCGCGGCGCGCGCCGTCGAGGGCGTGGAGGTCGCGGACCTGTCCGCGGACGGCGACGACGTCCGGTACGCCCGCACGCTGCTGCTCCCCCACGGGCCCGGCGCCGCGGAGGTCATGGCGGGGCCCGGCGTGGGGCCCGGCCGGGTCGCCGTGCGGCTGGAGCTCGCGTCCGCCGCCGACGTCTCGGTGGCCGTCGCCCGCCTGCGCCGCCTGCTCGACCTGGACGCCGACCCGGCCGCCGTCGACACCGCCCTGGCGGACGACCCCGCCCTGGCACCGCTGGTCGGCCGCACGCCCGGGCTGCGCCTGCCCGGCACGGTGGACCCGCACGAGATCGTGGTGCGCGCCATCGTCGGGCAGCAGATCAGCGTCGCGGCGGCCCGCACCCACCTGGGCCGGCTCGCGGCGGGCGCGGGCACCCCGTACGCCTCCGCGATCCCCGGGCTCACGCGCCTGTTCCCGACGGCCGCCCAGGTCGCGGCCGGCGCCGCCGACCACCTGCGCCTGCCCGCGCGGTCGGTGGCGACGGTCGTCGACACCGCCCGCGCGCTCGCCGACGGCACGCTCGCCGTCGGCGTGGGGGACGACGGCGACGCCCTGCGCGCCGCGCTCGTCGCGCGCCGCGGCATCGGCCCCTGGACCGCCGCCTACGTGGCGATGCGCGTGCTGCGCGACCCGGACGCCTGGCTCGACGGCGACGTCGCGCTCCTCGCCGGCGCCGCCGCGGCCGGCGTCGACCTGGGCCTGCCCGACGACGCCCCGCGCGCCGCGCGCTCGCGCGCCCTCGCCGGCCACGCCGAGCGCTGGGCGCCGTGGCGCTCGTACGCCGCCCTGCACCTGTGGCGCGCCGCCCTCCCGCCGACCAGGCGGTAGCCACCGTATTCACCCGCTTTCCGGCCGCTTTCCGGCATCGACCGCCTGTTCGGCACCTGCACCTCGGAGGAACCATGTCCACGAGCACGCCCACCGCCGCGTCTGCCCGCACCACCACCCTGACCACCCCCGACGGCCCGTTCACCGTCGTCGCCGACCCTGACGGCACGGTGCTCGCGTCCGGCTGGACGACGGACGCCGACGCCCTCGTCGGGCTCGTCCACCCCGACCTCCGGCCCACGGCCGCGACGCCCGTGCCCGACGACGACCCCGCGGTCGCCGCCGCCGTCGCGGCGGTGCGGGCCTACTACGCCGGGGACGTGCGCGCCATCGACGCCGTCCCGGTCCGCCAGGTCTCCGGCCCGTACCGCGCGCACGCCTGGGACGTGCTGCGCACGGTCGACGCCGGGGACCCGGTCACCTACACCCGGTACGCGGAGCTGTCCGGGCGCCCGGCCGCGGTCCGCGCGGCGGCGGGCGCGTGCGCGATGAACGCCGCCGCGCTGTTCGTCCCGTGCCACCGGGTGCTGCGCACCGACGGCAGCCTCGGCGGCTTCCGGTACGGCCTGGACGTCAAGCGCAGCCTGCTCGCCCACGAGGCGCGGCACGCCGGCTGAGCCCGTCGGCCCGCGACGCCGTCAGAGCGACGGCTCCTCCGGCGTCGACACGGTGAACACGGCCCCGGCGATGACGGGCACCCGCGTCGCCGCGCGCTCGAGGTCGTCCAGGCGCCGGGCGACCGTCTCCTCCGGCTCGTTGCCGCTGAGGTCGACGCTGGCCACCAGGTACAGCGACCGCGGCCCCACGTACTCGAGCCGCAGGTAGGTGACCCGCTCCACCTGCGGCATCGTCACCAGGTGCGCCAGCACGGCGGCCCGCGTCTCGGGCCGGGCGGCCTCGCCGACGAGGAAGCGCCGGTTGCGGTCCACGAGCACGAGGGAGACGACGGCGAGCACGACGCCGACGACGATCGACCCGACGGCGTCGGGCACGGGCGACCCGGTGAGCTGGTGCGCGAGCACGCCGCCGAACGCGACGACGAGGCCGATCAGCGCGGCGGCGTCCTCGGCGTACACGGCGCGCAGCGTGGGGTCGGAGGTGACGAGCACGTGGTGCAGCACGTCGTGCTCGGCCTTCTTCGCCTCGGCACGCGCCTGCCGGCTGGCCTGCAGGAACGAGAAGCCCTCGAGCACGAACGCGAGCCCGAGCACGGCGTACGCGACGCCGAAGTCGCTCGCCGGCTCGGGGTGCACCAGCTCCTGGATGCCGTGCGTGATGGACACGCCCGCGCCGACGGCGAACAGCCCGATGGCGGCGAACATCGACCACACGTACGCCTCGCGGCCGAAGCCGAGCGGGTGCGCACGGTCGGCAGGACGGCGGGAGCGGCGGTCGGCGACGAGCAGGAAGATCTCGTTCCCGGTGTCGGCCCACGAGTGCACGGCCTCCGCGAGCATCGACGCCGACCCGGTGACGGCGGCCGCCACGGACTTCGCGACGGCGACGAACGCGTTGGCGGCGAACGCGATGATCACCGTGAGCGTGCTCTCCCCGCCGGCGTGCGCGTCCTGCACGACGCGCGGGCTCGCGAGCGGCTCCGGCGGCGCGGCGCCCGGCTCGACGTCGACGGCGTGGGTGAGGGCCGCGAACGGGTCCGGCGCCTCGAACGGGTCCGGCGCGGCGCGGCCGGGGTCGGCGGGTTCGGGCTCGCGGTCGGGTCCGGGGTCGGCTGGGGCCATGCGCCCGGTCTACCAGCCGTGGGTCAGTCGGGCTCGCCGAACTCGTTGGGGCGCAGGTCCTCGGGGTCGACCTTGCCGGTGCGGAACCCGGCCCGGCCCACCATGTGCGCGGCGACGGGCGACGTGACGAGCTGGAACGCGACGACCAGCACGAGCATCGCGACGGCCGACCAGCTGCGCACCCGCAGCGCGAGCGCCGTCAGCAGCAGGATGAGGCCGAGCACCTGCGGCTTGGTGACGGTGTGCATGCGGGCCAGCAGCGACGGGAAGCGCACGAGGCCCAGCCCCGCGCCGAGGGTGAGGAACGCGCCGGCGAGCAGGCACACCGCGGCGACGACGTCGGCGACCGTCGTCCACAGTCCCGGGTCCACGTGGGTCATCGCGGCGCACCCCCCGCGCTCTCGGCGTCGTCCTCGGCATCGATGGCACGCACCCCGTTCCGCTGCTCGCCCCGCGGCACGTCGGCGGCGCGCGCCTGCGCCGCGACCTCCTCGGGCGTGCGCACGCGTCCCTCGTCCTCCGGCTCCTTCGCGGCGAAGCGGGCCATCGTCACCGAGCCGACGAAGCCCACCATCGACAGGGCGACGAGGATCGGGATGGTCTCCGTGCGCCGCGACCAGATCGCCTCGATCGCGATGGCGCACACGAGCGTGACGGTCAGGGTGTCCAGCGCGACGGCCCGGTCGAGCATCGACGGCCCGCGCTCCACCCGCACGAGCGCGAGCAGCGCGGCGACGGCCACGAGCACGGCGGCCGCGATCACGGCGGCGAGCATCATGCGCCCCCCTTCCCCCGCCCGGACGGCGGCGTCGACGCGGCGTCGAGGGCCGCAGCGGCGTCGCCGGGTGCCAGCCCGCAGCGGGCCAGCACGGCGTCGCTCGCGAACGCGCGCAGCACCCGCTCCTCGAGCGCCAGCGTGTCGCGACGCACGGCCTCCGGGCCGCCCGAGGCGTCGATGTCGAGCACGTGCAGGTAGACGACGCCGGTGCTGCGCCGCGCCTCGACGACCAGCGACCCGGGCACCAGCGACGACATCACGGCGGTGATGGTGAGGTACGCGTCCTCGGGGTTGCGCAGCCGGACGGCGACGATGGCCCCGTGCGGCGTCGGGCCCGGCCGGACGGCCTTCCACGCCACCTCGAAGGACGCGACGAACAGGTCGGAGACGAACCGCGCCACGAGCACGACGGCCCGCCACGGCCGCACGGTGCCGTGCATGTCGACGTTCGGCAGCGGGAACATCGTGACCACCGCGACGGCGATCACCGCGCCCGCGATGACGTTGGCCCACGACAGGTCGCCCCACAGCAGCACCCACACGGCGGTGAGCAGCACGAGCGCGTGCCACTGCGAGCCCAGCCGGCGGAGCAGGTAGGCCGGTCGGCGCGACTGCGGGCTCATCCGTGCCCACCCCCCTGGTCCGCGTCGGCATTGGCGTCGTCGCCCACCACGACCGACTCGCCGCGCCCGCGGTCCGCCCCGTCCGGGAAGACGGCGTCCACGTAGGTGTGGCCGTCCATCGACGCGGTGGCGGCGCGCTCGGCGTACCCGTACAGCGGGCCGGCGGCGACGGTGAGCAGCAGGCCGAACGCGACGAGCGCGCCGGTGGGCCACACCATGCCGCGCGGCAGCGGCACGTCGGACTCGATCTCCTCCGACGGCGCCTGCCAGAAGGCCTTGTTCCACGCCTTGACCACCGCGTACAGGGTGAGCAGGGACGTCACGACCGACCCGACGACGAGCACCCACGCCAGCCCGGTCCCGACGGTGGCCCCCTCGGTGAGCAGCCCGACCTTGCCGAGGAACCCGGAGAGCGGCGGGATGCCCGCCAGGTTGAGCGCCGGCACGAAGAACAGCACCGCGAGCCCGGGGGCGAGCTTGGCGAGGCCACCCAGCCGGTCGAGCGACGTCGACCCGCCGCGCCACTCGACCAGGCCCACCACGAGGAACAGCGCCGTCTGGACGGAGATGTGGTGCACCACGTAGTAGATCGCCGCGGCCGTGCCCGCCTCGGTGGCGAGCGCGATGCCGAAGATCATGTAGCCGATGTGGCTGACCAGGGTGAACGACAGCAGACGTTTGACGTCGTTCTGCGCCACGGCGCCCAGGATCCCGATGACCATGGTGAGCAGCGCCAGCACCATGAGCACCTGGTCCACGGTGGGGTTGTCCGGGAACAGCAGGGTCTGCGTGCGCAGGATGGAGTACACGCCCACCTTGGTGAGCAGGCCCGCGAACACCGCGGTGACGGGGGCGGGCGCCGTCGGGTAGGAGTCGGGCAGCCACGCGGACAGCGGGAAGATGGCGGCCTTGATGCCGAACGCGAGCAGCAGCAGGAGCTGCAGCGCCGTGCGCACGGTCGGGTCGATCTCCGGCAGCCGCTCCGCGAGCTGCGCCATGTTCACGGTGCCGGTCGCGCCGTAGATGAGCGCGATGGCGCTGAGGAACAGCGTCGACGAGATCAGCGTGACGATGATGTACACCGACCCGGCGCGGATGCGCTCGGCCGTGCCACCCAGGGTGAGCAGCACCGCGGACGACGCGAGCAGGATCTCGAACCCGACATAGAGGTTGAACAGGTCGCCCGTGAGGAACGCGTTCGCCACGCCGGCGGCCAGGATGAGGAACGTCGGGTGGAAGATCGCGACCGGGATCATGTCGCCGCGCGTGGTGCCCGGGTCGTCCTCCCCCTCGGGCACGCCCTGCCCCAGGGAGTACAGGAGCACGCACAGCAGCATCACGAACGAGACCGTGAGCATCACCGCGGAGATGCGGTCGGCCACGAGGTCGATGCCGACGGGCACGGCCCAGCTGCCGACCTCGACGACGATCGGCCCGCCGTCCGCCGCGACCAGCAGCCCCACCGACGCCGCGAGCGCGGCGGCGAGCGCGGTGACGCTGATGATGCGCTGCACGCGGGCGTACCGGTGCAGGGCGAGCGTCAGCCCGGCCGCGAACAGCGGCAGCATGACGGGCAGCGGCACCAGCGTGGCGGAGTCCCAGGGCATCAGGGGAGCTCCTTGTGTCCGTCGGCACGGTGTCCGTCGGCACGGTGTCCGTCGGCGTCGCTGTCGTCGACGTCGTCGTACACGTCGGCGGCCTCCTCGTCGAGCGTCTGGTCGGGCTCGGTGTCGTCCGCGTCCTCGAAGGCGGGGGCGTTGAGCGCCGCGTGCCGGGCGACGCGGCGGTCCTCGACGTCGTCCGCGACCTCGTCGTGGCCGTGCAGCTGCCACGACCGGTAGGCCATGGCCAGCACGAACGCGGTGAGCGCGAGCGTGATGACGATCGAGGTGAGCACCATCGCCTGCGCGAGCGGGTCGCTCATCCGCACGCCGTCGGGGGCGTTGCCGATGATCGGCGAGGCGCCGGACCGGCCGCCCATGACCAGCAGCATGAGGTTGACGCCGTTGCCGATGAGGACGAAGCCGAGCAGCACGCGGGTCAGCGGGCGCTCCAGCAGCAGGTACACGCCGGTGCCGAACAGCACGCCGATGGCCAGCACGAGGATGGCGGGCGGGGTGTTCTCGAGGACGATCACGCGGACACCTCCTCGCGCTCGCGCGCGGGCCGCGGGTCCTGGCGGTCGATCTCGGCGCCGAGGGTGCGCAGCAGGTCGAGCACGAGGCCGACGACGACGAGCATCACGCCGATGTCGAAGAACAGCGAGGTCACGAGGTGCACCTCGCCGAGCACCGGGAAGTGCAGGTCCACGATCGTGCTCTGCAGCACCTCCTGCCCGGCGACGAGGGTCGCGAGACCCACGCCGGCGGAGAGGAACAGGCCGGTGCCGAGCAGCACGCCGGGGTTGATCGGCGCGGCCTCGCCGAGCTCGTATCGCCCGCCCGCGAGGTACCGCACGGCGAACGCGATGCCCACCACGAGGCCGGCCGCGAAGCCGCCGCCGGGCGCGTTGTGCCCGCTGAACAGCAGGAACAGGGCGAACACGATCATGGCGTGGAAGATCACGCGGGTGACGACCTCGAACAGCACCGACCGGCGCTCCGGCTCCAGCGTGCTGCCCGCGGCGAGCCACACGCGGCGCGTGTGCGGGTCGGACCGGCTGACCTCGTCCACGCGGGACAGGCGCAGCACCTCGCCGCTGCGCTGCCGCAGGAAGATGAGCGACGCGACGCCCGTCGCCGCGACGAGGAGCACGGAGATCTCGCCGACGGTGTCCCAGGCGCGGATGTCGACCAGCGTCACGTTGACGATGTTCTTGCCGCCGCCCCACGTGTAGGCCTCGTCGGGGAAGAGGGTGCTGATCGGGTCGGCGACGCGCACCAGCGGCGCGGCGACGGTGAACGCCATCATGACGACGCCGGTCACCACGCCCACGGCGAGCCGGAGCCAGCGGCTTGCGGCGAGCGGGCGGTCGGTGAAGTACGGCGGCATGCGCCGCAGCACCAGCACCATGACGACCAGTGTGATCGTCTCGCACAGCACCTGGGTGAGGGCGAGGTCGGGGGCGCCGTGCAGCATGAACAGCGTCGCGTTCGCGTACCCGGCCACGCCCACGAGCAGGACGGCCTTGAGGCGCCGGCGGGCGCGTGCGGCGAGGACGCAGGCGACGACGACGACGGCGACGACCGCGGCGTCGGCGGGGCGGTCCCACAGCACCAGCTCCACCTGCGGGTGGCCGCTGACCAGGCCGGACGCGAGGACCATGCCGGGCGCGACGGCGAGGACGACGAGGATCACGCCGAGGTAGACCGGTAGGGAGCCGCGCTGGGTGAGGGCGGTGACGTCGGCGGCGAGGTCGTCCAGGCGGCGCATGGTGCGGCGGTACGTGACCTCCGCGGAGCGCGGGGACCACAGGAGGTCCTGCGCCTTCTCCACGCGGGCACGCTGCCAGAAGAGGACGAAGCCGGCGAGCAGCACCAGCACGGTGATGGCGAGGACCGGCGTGAAGCCGCCCCACAGGGTCAGGTGGCCCGGCTCGCCCGTCGGGTAGCGGTCCGCGTACGGGGCGAGGAGCCGCTCGCCCGTCGCGGGGACGAGCGCCACGGCCAGGCCGAGCACGGCGAGCACGAGCGGCGGGGTGACGAGCAGCCACGGCTGGCGGCGCACCGGCGTCGCGGGGGCGACGTCCGCCGCGGCGTCGCGCGCCGGGGTGTCGCCCGCGGCAGCCGCCGCGGCCATGCCCGGGCGCCGCTTGGTGCCGAACGCGCCCCAGGCGAACCGCAGGCCGTACGCCACCGTGAGCGCCGAGCCGACGACGACGGCGAGGAGCGCGATCCACTCGACCGCCCCGGCGCCGTGGGTGACGTCGTGCCACAGGCCCTCGAGCGCGGCCTCCTTGGCGACGTACCCGGCGAACGGCGGGAAGCCGATCATCGAGGCGGTCGCGAGCACGCCCGCGACGGCGGTGAACGGCATCGTGCGCCACAGCCCGGACAGCTTGCGCAGGTCGCGGGTGCCCGTGGCGACGTCGATCGCGCCGACGACGAGGAACAGCGCGGCCTTGAACATGGCGTGCGCGCCGAGCATCGCGAGGCCGGCGAGCGCCAGCTCCTGGCTGCCGAGCCCCAGGAGCAGCACGATCAGGCCGAGCTGGGAGACCGTGCCGAACGCGAGGACGAGCTTGAGGTCGTGCTGGCGCAGCGCCTGGTAGCCGCCCAGCAGCAGGGTGCCGCCGCCCAGGACCAGCACCAGCCAGCGCCAGACGGGCAGGTCGGCGAACGCCGGGGCGAAGCGCGCCACGAGGTACACGCCCGCTTTGACCATGGCCGCCGCGTGCAGGTACGCGGACACCGGCGTCGGGGCCGCCATCGCCGCGGGGAGCCAGAAGTGGAACGGGATGAGCGCGGACTTGGTCGCCGCGCCCGCGAGCAGGCACACGGCCGCCCAGGTGACCGCGGTGCCCGACGGCGGGTTCGCGACGAGCTCCGAGACGCGCCAGGAGTCGCCCACGACGCCGAGGATGATGAGCCCGACCAGCATGGCCAGGCCGCCCGCCGTCGTCACGACGATCGCCTGCATGGCGGCGCGCCGGGACGCCTTGCGGTCGGCGTAGTGGCCGATCAGCAGGTAGGAGAAGACGGTGGTGAGCTCCCAGAACACGAACAGGAGCAGCAGGTCGTCGGCGACGACGAGGCCGACCATGGCGGCGGCGAAGGCCGTGAGCACGGCGGCGAACCGGCCGAGGCCGACGGCGTCGCGGGCGAAGTAGGCGGAGCAGTAGAGCAGCACCAGGGCGCCGACGCCGCCGACCACGAGCAACATGAACCACGCGAGCGTGTCGAGCTGCAGGGTGATCGACAGGTGCAGGCCGGACACCCAGGGGACCTCGGTCGTGGGGAAGTCGCCCGCCGTCACCCGGGGCGTCATCGCCAGCGCGTACGCGGCGGCGGATGCGGGCCCGAGGGCCAGCACCCAGAAGGCTCTCCTGCCCACCCACGCCACCAGAGCCGGCGCCGCGAGGGCCAGCAGGAAGGTGAAGAGCAGCACTGAGAGCACAGCACTCCGTCCGGTCGAGGGCGGGGCGTCGGCTTTACTTTACCGGCATCGAGCGATGGTCCGACGCTGACGAGATGACACGTCGGTGTGACCTGGGTCGCTCACCCGCCCCGCACGGCCCGTGCGGGGCGGGGGTGCGATCAGTCCCCGCCGGGCGAGCCCAAGAGCACGCGGACGCGTCCCGATACCCGGCCGAACTCGGCCTGGCGCACCGTCTCGCCGTAGTCGCGTTCGTCCGGCAGGTCGACCTGGAGCTCCTCGATGATCGTGCCCGGCCGCGGCCCCATGACGACCACTCGGTTGGCGAGGTACACCGCCTCCGCCACGGAGTGCGTCACGAGGAGCACGGAGACGCCCGTCTCGCGCCAGATCCGGTGCAGCTCGACGTTCATCCGCTCCCGTGTGAGGGCGTCGAGCGCTCCGAACGGCTCGTCCATCAGCAGCACGTCCGGCTCGTGGAGCAGCGCACGGCACAGCGACACCCGCTGCTGCATGCCGCCCGAGAGCTCGTGCGGCATCGCCTTCTCGAAGCCGGACAGTCCGGTCATCTCGACCAGCTCGTCGCATCGGCGGCGCGCAGTGGCGGCGTCCATGCCGCGCATCTCCGCCTGCAGCAGGATGTTGGCGCGGACGTTGCGCCACTCCAGCAGCGCCGCCCGCTGGAACACGAACCCGATGTCCTGGCGAGGTCCGCGCACCGGCTCGCCGCGCAGCCGCACCTGACCGGTGGTGGGGGCCGTGAGGCCGGCCACCACCTTGAGCAGCGTGGACTTGCCGCACCCCGACGGCCCCGCGATGGTGACGAACTCTCCGCGCCCCAGACGCAGATCGACCTCGCCGAGCGCCGGCGTCGACACCCGGCGGTTGCGGAACGTCACCGACACGCCCTCGACGTCGACGACGGTGTCGCCCGTCTCGGCCCTCGCGATGCGCCCGTCGGCGGTGGTGCTGGTCATGTCGCCCCCGTTCAGTTCGCCGGCGCGAACGAGTCGTCGAAGTAGTCCTCGGCCGTGGTGCCCTTCTCGACGAGGCCCGATCCGGACAGCACGTCCAGGGTCGCGGCCCAGTCGTCCGGGGAGTTCACACCGGGGGCCTGGCCCTCGGTCGCGTCGGTGTGGAGCAGTTCGATGGTCTGCTTCCACTGCTCGGCGAGGACGTCGGCCTCCGGCATCTGCGGGTCCTTGCCCTCCATCGAGGCGACCGCCGCTTCCGGGTCCTCGGCGGCCGCGGCGAACGCCTCGGAGGTCGCAGCCACCATCTCCTTCACCAGGTCGGGGTCGTCCGCGATCGTCCCCTCGGACGCGATGAGCCCGTTGCTGTAGAAGTTGAGCCCGAGGTCGGAGTACCGCAGGTAGGTGATGTCGCGCCCGCTCTTGGCCGCGATCGTCGGGCCCTGGTCATGCGCGAACCCGATGAGGCCGTCCACCTTGTCCGTGAGCATCGCGGAGATCTTCCCGGCGGGATCGAGGTTCTGCTGCGTCACGGCGTCCTCGGGCACGCCCGCGGCCTCGAGGTACAGGGGGAACGTGGTCGTCGGGGCGTCACCCGCCGACACGGCGATCGTCTTCCCCTCAAGGTCGGCGGGTTCCTTGATGCCGGAGTCGGAGAAGACCTGCACCGACGACGGCGTCGTCTGCAGGAACACCCCGACGCTGCGGATCGTGACGCCCTTGTCGATGTTGGCGAGCACGGCAGGAGTGTCGGCCCAGCCGAACTGGACCTGGTCCGCGCCGACCGCCTGCGCGGTCTTCGTGGACCCCTGGCCGGCCTCGATCTTCAGGTTGATCCCATGATCCGCGAAGATCCCCTCCTCGAGCCCGTAGTAGAAGGGGGCGTGCTCGCCGTACGGGTACCAGTTGAGCATCAGGGTGACGTCCGTGGCGCCGGCCGCGGCCGGCGACTCGGCCTCGGTGCCGCCGCTCGTGGACGGGGCGCAGGCGGCGAGGGTCAGCGCCGCCGCGGAGAGGGCCGCCGCGGCGGCGAAGGTCGTCGGTCGGACGGTCAGTCGAAGAGACATCGGGTGCTCCTTTGCACAGGGTCCAGCGGGGTCGCGCCGACGGCGCGGGTGGCTTGGTCAGGCGGCGACGGTGGTCGCTGCCGAGTCGATGCGACGCGAGGCGTGCCAGCCGATGAGGAAGCGTTCGGCGACCTGGATGATCGCGAACAGGACGATGCCCAGGGCGGACATGATGAACAGGGCAGCGAAGAGCATCGCGGTGTCGATGTTGCCGTTCGCCTGCAGGATGACGTAGCCGAGGCCGTCGTTGCCGCCGACGAACTCGCCCACGACGGCCCCGGTGACGGCGAGGGTCGCCGCGACCTTCAGCCCGGAGAGCAGCTGGGGCAACGACGCCGGGAACATCACCTTGGCGAAGGTCTTGAGGCGGCTGGCTCCCATGGTCGAGGTGAGCTGGAGGATCTCGGGGTCCACGGAGCGCAGCCCCGCGAGGCCGGAGATCACCACGGGGAAGAAAGCCATCAGCACCGCGACGGTGATCTTGGGCGCCAGGCCGAAGCCGAGCCAGACCACGAAGAGCGGGGCCACGGCGATCTTCGGGATCACCTGCGCCACGAGGATGATCGGGTAGAGCGTCTTCTCCGTGCCGCGCGAGTACGCCATCAGCACGGCCACGAGCTCGCCCACCACGACGGCGATCACGAAACCGACGACCGTCTCGTACGTCGTGACGTACGTGTGGTGCAGCAGGTAGTCGACGTTCTCGGTGGCGGCGGCCCAGGTGTCCGCCGGCGACGGCAGGACGTAGGGCGCCACGAGCCCCTGCGCGGTGACGAACCACCACACCGCGAGGACCACCACGACGAACACGATCGGCCGCCACGAGTCCGCCACCCACCGCACGGGCGCCGGCAGCGGCCGGGGGCGCCGCGCGTCGGTCGGTACGTCGCCGGCGGACCTGTCCGTGTGCCCGACCGCCGAATCCGGTGTCGTCGTCGCCATGGTGCTCCTCACGCCAGTGTGATGAACGGAACGGAATACGCTTTCCGCCGTCCGAACGCTAGGCGGCGCCCGCGAGAGGTGTCAAACGTCCAGGCCAGCCGCCGGCCGGAGCCCGTGCTCGGGCACTTCCGGAGAGGCGGTCAGAGGTCCTCGGGGGCCAGCAGGAAGTCCGCCTCGTCGGCGATCTCCCCGCCCACGGCGGCGTGGATCGCCACCGCCATCTTCCCGACGAGGTCGGCGGCGCGGCGCCGGGCGACGACGTGCGCCGCCTGCGGAAACTCCTGGTTCGCCTCGTACAGGTCCGGCGGGTCCCAGCGCACGTGGTAGCAGACGGCGCCCGCGGCCGCCCACGGCAGCTCGCGCACCAGCAGGGGCAGCGTCTCGTCGCCGATCACCTCGACGGTGACGGAGCCGTCCAGGCCGAGGTCGGTCGACAGGCCGTACGCGTCCAGCACCATCGGCGCCTGGAGCGCCTCGATGTCGACGTCGTCGGCGCGCTCGTGGATCGCCTTGCGCACCTCGGGGTCGAGCGGCTCGCCCGGGTACAGGGGCCGGTCGGCGATCCCGGCCGGCGGGCCCTGGTACGGCTTGCCCTCGGTCGCGAGCCGCACCCGTGGGTGCGTGGCCTGCAGCACGCGGTGCGCGGCCTGCGGGTCCAGCCAGATGTCGGAGTACACGGTGAGGTCCACGGCCCGGTCCGGGTCGGGCGTCAGGACGACGCCGGGCCCGGCCGCGCGACGGCCGCCGTCGGCGTCGTCCCACGTCCCTGCGACGTCGAGCCGCACCGAGCCTCCCAGGCGGCGCGCCGCCTGGACCAGCCACGCGACGACGCGCTCCTCCTCGCGGTTCGGCAGCGCCGCGGGGAAGGCCCGTCCGATGCCGTCCCGGTCGCCGCCGAACCGGGTGGCGTCGTCCCAGCGCTCGCGCGGGCACACGACGTCGAACACCATCGTGGTGCCGGCGGGCAGGCCGGCCTCGACGCCCTTGCCCGACGGCGCGTACGGGCCGGAGACGACGCTGTGCCGCGACAGCCGCAGCACCCCCGGCTCCCCCGGGTTCGCCATGCGGCCCACGGGGACGTCCGCGCCGGGCAGGTCCGCGGGGACCACGTCCCAGCGCGTGCCGACGAACCGCGACATCGCGAGGACCTCGATCTCGTCGACCACGACGTCCGACGGCACCCCGAGCAGGTGCCGCGCCTGGTGACCCTGCGCCGACACCGCCGGCAGCGGGGGCAGGGCAGGCTGGTTCTGGGCCATCTGGCGGAGCTCCTTCCGAGACCGGGGCGCGCCGGAGCCGGCGCGGCGGGACCGAGCGTAGCGACGTCCCGCCCCCTCGCGGAACGGCCCGTCCGGTGCCCCGGCGCCCGGCCCCGGTCGGCGCGCGGCGCTCAGACCTCGCTCCGGTGGAACGACTGCCACGACCGGCTGGCCGTCGGGCCGCGCTGGCCCTGGTAGCGCGAGCCGTACGCGTCCGAGCCGTAGGGGTGCTCCGCCGGGGACGACAGGCGGAAGAAGCACATCTGGCCGATCTTCATGCCCGGCCACAGCGTGATCGGCAGCGTCGCGACGTTGCTCAGCTCCAGCGTCACGTGCCCCGAGAAGCCGGGGTCGATGAACCCGGCCGTGCTGTGCGTGAGCAGGCCGAGCCGGCCGAGCGACGACTTGCCCTCCAGCCGCGCGGCGACGTCGTCGGGCAGCGTCACCGCCTCGAACGTGGAGCCCAGCACGAACTCGCCCGGGTGCAGCACGAACGGCTCGTCCGGCGCCACCTCCACGAGGCGCGTGAGCTCGGGCTGCTCCTGCGACGGGTCGATGAACGGGTACTTGTGGTTGTCGAACAGCCGGAAGTACCGGTCGAGGCGGACGTCGATGCTGGAGGGCTGGAGCATCGACGGGTCGTACGGGTCGAGGACGACCCGCCCGGCGTCGAGCTCGGCCCGGATGTCGCGGTCGGAGAGCAGCACGGGGACACGGTAGTCGCGTCGGCCGGCGGGCGCCCCGTCGTCCCGGTTCCGGAGCACGGCGGCCCCTCGTGTACCCTGGAGGCTGCGCACGCCGCGGGATCCGACCCCGGCACTCTTCGGTACCTCGCATCGAAGCCAGGTCCGCGCGCCGACGGCGACAAGCCGTCCATGACGATCTCCGCCCGACGAGCACCGTGTCGCGCGGAACGAGAGCAAAGCAGAGAGCATCACTTCTTCCACCATCGAACGGCCCACGCCCGCGTCCGCGACCGGGGACACGGCGACGGGCAGCACCCGACCGACCCCTGTGTGGCGCCGGGCCGACGACGACCTGTGGGTCGCGACGGTCGACGGCGAGTACGGGGGCATGATCACCCGGCTCCCGGACGGCTTCCACGTGCACGACCGCTTCTCGCGACCCGTCGCCGTCGTCCCCACCCTGGCCGAGGCGACGGCGCAGCACGCGCCCGCCCGCCACGTCACCGCGCGCGCTCGTCGAGCCCGCGCCCACACCGTCCGCACCCGCCCGGGTGCGACGACCGGACCCCGGTTCGCGGGTCCGTCGCATCAACGAGAGAAGACATCATGACCGCCGGAACTGTGAAGTGGTTCAACGAGGAGAAGGGCTTCGGCTTCATCGCCCCCTCCGACGGCACCGCCGACGTGTTCGCGCACTACAGCGCCATCGTCGCGGACGGCTTCCGCTCCCTCAACGAGGGCCAGCAGGTCGAGTTCGACGTCACGCAGGGCCCCAAGGGCATGCAGGCGTCGAACATCCGCCCGCTCTGACACCGCCGCCGGCACGCCGTCCGCGGCGTGCCGGCGACCGGTTCGGAGCATCAGCCCCGGTTGGGTATGATCGGGGCGCGCACACCGTCATGGTGCTGCTGCGCGGGTGTAGTTCAATGGTAGAACTTCAGCTTCCCAAGCTGACAGCGCGGGTTCGATTCCCGTCACCCGCTCCACCGCGAGGCCCGGACCGTTCGGTCCGGGCCTTCGTCGTTCCCGGACCGGTCTCTCGGCGCGGCAGTCCGCGCTCACCGCGGCAGCTCGAACTGCCGCCGTGAACGCGAAGTGCCGCCCCGACGGGACGACGCCGACCGGTGCCGATACGTTCGCAGGCATGAGCCTCGCCTCCCGCGCCCTGCACACCCGCTGGTTCGTCCGCGCCCCGATCGGCCTGTTCCGCGCCGGTCTCGGGTTCCTGGCCGGCGGGCGGCTGCTCATGATGCAGCACCGCGGGCGCAGCAGCGGGCAGCGGCGGTACGTCGTCCTGGAGGTGGTCGCGCGGCCGGCGCCGGACCGCGCCGTCGTCGTCGCCGGGCTCGGGCCACGGTCGCAGTGGTACCGCAACGTGCAGGCCGACCCGCGCGTGCTGGTGTCGATCGGGACGCGGCGCGACGTCCGGTCCCGGGCGGTCGCGCTGGACCCGGACGACGGCGCCGCGATCCTGCGCGCGTATACCGACGCGCACCCCGGCCCGTGGTCGAAGCTCCGGCCCGTCCTCGCCGAGTGGGCCGAGCCGCTCGCCCGCGAACAGGGCGAGGAGGACTGGCTGCGCGTCGTGCCGGTGGTCGAGCTGCACCTCGACGGAGCGCCGCGGGCGACCGCCTGACGCGCCTCAGCGGCGGGTGCGCGGCCGCAGCCGCACGTCGGGCAGCACCGGCGCGCGCAGGGGCCCGCCGGCGTAGCCGTGGACCTCGCCGAACCGGCGGTCCGCGGCACCGCCGGCGTAGCGCGTGGGCGTGCCCTCGCCGTCGTCGGCGACCTGCGCCATCCAGTCGGCGCGCGCCCGGGCGACGTCGTCGTGCGTGCGCCCCACGAAGTTCCACCACATGACGACGTCCTCGGTGAACGGCTCGCCCCCGATGAGGACGGCGCGCACGGGCGACGCGCCCGCCGTGACGACGAGGCGGTCGCGGCCGGGCGCGACGTAGCCGAGCTCGGCGGGAGGCACGGTCTCGCCCTCGAGCGTGGCGTCGCCGGCGTCGACGAGCAGGGCGTGCTCGAACGACGGATCCGTCCCCAGCACCACGCTCCCGCCCGCGGGCAGGTCCAGCTGGGCACCGACGATCGGTGTGTACGTGCGGGCGGGCGACACCAGCCGCTCCCCCGCGACGCCGAGCTCCCCCATGAACACCTGCACACGTGCGCCGCCCGAGGTCGCGACGGGCAGGTCGCCGTGGTGCTCGAAGTGCGGCGCGGACGTGCGATCCGCCTCGGGCAGCACCGTCCACAGCTGGACGCCGTGCAGCAGGGGCGGGCGACCCTCGGCCGGCGACTCCTCCGAGTGCGAGATGCCGACGCCCGCCGTCATGAGGTTGAGCTCCCCCGGCCGCACGGTCTGCAGCGAGCCCACCGAGTCGCGGTGCAGGATCTCGCCGGCGAACAACCACGAGACCGTCTGCAGGCCGATGTGCGGGTGCGGCGGCACCTGCATCCCCGCAGAGGCCGAGACGTCGTCCGGCCCGTAGTGGTCGCAGAAGCACCAGGCGCCGACCAGCGAGCGCTGCCGCTGCGGGATGGTGCGCCGCACGTTCATGGCGCGGGGGCCGCCGAGGGGGACGTCGCGGGCGGTCAGCAGCTCGACGCCGGCCGGGCGGTCGCCGGCGGTGCAGGTGCGCTCGGTGGGCCGCGTCTCGAGGTTGCTCATGGGGCGAGGGTAGGACGGCGGACGCGACGGCGGCAGGCCGAGAATGCCGAGGCCCCCCGGGGCGGCCGGGGGGCCTCGGAGAGAACCGCGTACCCCTGATCGACGGTCCCGGGGACCAGGGGCGCCGTGGCGACGTCACGACCCCGGCCGCTCGCCGTGTCCCGTCGAGGCCTGGTGCGTCGTCGCCTCTGCAGAACCCGTTCTCCACGAACAGCCGGACGCGGGTGGTCTTCCGGCCCCGTACAGGCACCTGTGTCGTCACCCACAACCCGCACCGCGGTACGGGACGGCCCGTCGTTCTCCGGTCGACCGTGTCCCGTGGAGCGGGCAGGCGACCGCCCTCGTCGGGTGATCGTCGACCCGATCTCCGCAAGACCGGTACGCACGTTTCTAGACCTGCTGCGGGTGCGGTGCAAGGGGTGTGGAGAGGGTTTTTCAGGTGGATCCTCCGGCCACAGGCTCGTCCACAGGACGACCCGCGGAATCCCCATGTCACCCACAGCCCTGTGGAAGAAATTTGTGGACGACGCGCCGGGCACGACACGCCCCGCCCGTGGGTCGGCCCGCCGCCCCGCCCGCGCCCGTCACGATGCGGCCCCAGCCGGACCGGCGCACGATCCGCAGGATCTCGCGGCTCCCGCGGGTCTCGGACGTCCGGCACGAAGGTTCCGGACGGGACGTCGCGAGCGCTCACGCACCGTTCCAGCGTGGAACGTCGCAGGTGAGGGCCACTCAGGGCGGGCGTGGCGCCCGCCTCCCCGGCCTGTGGACAGGGTCTGTGGACAGCGGCTGTGGACGACCGCCCCTCACACCCAGGCGCGCGACCCCGACGTCGGGCTCGCGCGCCGGAGGTCCAGCTCACGCGCCACGACCTCGAACCCCGCGTCGTCGACCACGACGCCGCCGGCCCGGCCGTGCAGCAGCCCCGCGGCCCGCGCCAGCAGGGCGCGCGCCCGGTCCCGGGCGATCACATGCAGCCCCGACGGGTCCGACACCTGGAGCTCGTACGGGTCCTGCGGCCGCCACGCCCACCGCACGACGGTCGCGGGCGCCCCGTCGGGCCACGACCGGGTCGCGAGCACGCGCGGCAGCCCGGCCGCCGCCCCCTGGATCGCCAGGAGGTCGGCCACGAGGTCGCCGTCGTACGGCGTCCGTGCGAGCACCCGGTGACCGAGGCCGCCCGGCACCGCCTCGAGCGTCGCGGTCGCGACCACCGCCCGCACCACCTCGAGCAGCTCCCCGGCGGGCACCGGGCGAGCCGGCCAGACCGACAGGTCGACGGACGCACCGGGGTCGGGACGCAGCACCTGCCGGCCGTCGGCGAGCAGCAGCCCCGCCGTGCGCCGGGCCACCGCGACCGCCCAGCCGACGAGCCGCAGCTCCTCCCCCACGGGCAGCGCCGTGGCGAACGCCCGCGCGATCCCGTCCCGGTCGTCGTGCACGGACGGGCGGCCGCCGCGCGCGTCGAGCGCGCCGTCCGCGCGCCCCAGCGCCCAGGCGTCCGCCGGGTGCGCGACGCCCAGGTCCGCGGCCGCGCCGGCCTCGAGCGGGAACGGGCCCGTGGCGCGGTGCTCCTCGCCGAGGCGCAGCACCCCCGCGGCCGGCCGGGCCGCAGCCCGCACCCCGTGGAACCGCGCCCCGCCCGCGGGCCGGGCCGGCGCCGCGCCCGACGGCGCGCTCAGCCAGTCGACGTCGTCGAACCAGGCCGCGGCCAGCGTGGGCAGGTCGCGGCTCGGTCCGCCGACGTCGTCGGCCGGGCGCGGCACGACGAGCACGTGGTCGGAGGTGTGCTCCGCGGGGACGAGCGCCGGGACCCTGGCCATGGCGCGGACCGTACCGGCCCCGCCGTCACCTGCGCGTCACGACCGTGTTGCGAACGTGTGACCTGCGGAGACGGTGGGAGCGGGCCTCAGGCGCGCACGTCGTGCAGGTGGTGCACGACGTCGTGCAGGAAGTACTGCCCCAGCGTGCGGACGGTGAACACGGAGCCGTTGGACCGACGCCCGGTGCGCTCGGCCTCGCCCGGCGCGACGGCGTCGAACGCCGCGGCGACGGCGGCGCCGTCGGCGTCGAGCTCGTCGACCAGGGTCGCGACGTCCTGGTGGGCGTAGTCGCCCTCCAGCGCCGCGACGTCCTGGTCCCAGTTCGCGAACGCCGGGTCGTCCTCGGCGAGCATCAGCGCGAGACGCTCGTCGAAGATGCGGAAGACGTCGCGCACGTGAGCGGCGTACTCGAGCGTCGACCAGACGTCGGGGCGCGGGCGGTCGGCGACGTCGGGGCGGCCGAGGGCGGCGCGCCAGCGCGGCAACGTCTCGCGGACGGCGGGCCCGACGTCCGACGGCTCCACGCCGGCGGCGGCGAAGCCGCACTCGGGACAGGGGCGCTCGAGCACCCAGGTCCAGTCCTTGGTGTCGGGAACGATGCCGTCCGGCTGCGCGGTGGGGTCGGTCACACCCGAACCCTAGCGTCCGGAGGTGCTGACAACGGATGCCTATGATGTCAGCATGCCCAAGATCATCGGGAAGAGCCTGCACGAGCACCGCCAGATGACCCGGCACAAGCTGTTCACCGCCCTCTCGACGCTGATGTCCGAGCGGGGCTTCGACTCCGTGACGCTGGCCGACATCGCCACGGCGGCCGGCGTCGGCCGCACCGCGGTCTACAACCACTTCCCCGACAAGGAAGCCCTGCTGCTGGGGTTCATCACCCACGAGACCGAGCAGTACGCGCAGACCCTCGAGCGGGCCCTCGCCGAGGTGGACGACCCCGTCGAACAGCTCCGGACGTACATCCGCCAGCAGGCCCAGCTCACCCGCGTCTTCCACCTCGCCCCCGGCCCGGACCTGCGCACCGTGCTCTCGCGCACCACGCAGGCGCGGCTGCGCGAGCACGCCGAGATCGTGGAGTCCATCCTCAAGCGCATCCTGCGCGCGGGGATCGCGGAGGGCGAGTTCCCCGAGCAGGACATCGAGCCGACCGTGCAGCTCGTGAACGCCTGCCTGTCCGGCCGGCTCATCCCGGACGACCCCGCCGCGCGGGAGCGCGCCATCCGCGCCACCGAGGCCTTCGTGCTGCGCGCCGTCGGCGCGCGCGTCGCCGCGGCCTGACGGCTCGACCGGCGACGGCGCCTACCAGGCGTCGGCGGGCAGGTGGTGGTGCTCGGGCGGGGGCGGCTGGTACGGCTCCGGCACGGGCGAGAGGTGCGCCCGTGCGAACTTCAGCGCCGCCTGCAGGTCGGCGTGCCGCTCGCTCGCGGTGCGCGCCTTGCGCGTCGAGATCTCGACGACGACGTCGCCCGCGTAGTCGCGCCGCGCCAGCTCCTCCAGCACCTTGTCGCAGGCCATGTCGCCCCGGCCCGGCACCATGTGCTCGTCGCGGCCCGACGCCGTCCCGTCGGCGAGGTGCACGTGCCGCAGCTTGTCGCCGAAACCGTGCACCAGCGCGAGCCCGTCCTGGTGCGCGATGGCGGCGTGCGAGAGGTCGAGCGTCACGGCGTCGTAGTCGTGGTCCGCGGGGTCCCAGCCCGGCAGGTACGCCTTGAGCTCGCGGTCGCCGCGGGAGCGCGGCTTCCACGGGTACATGTTCTCGACGGCGACGGTGACCCCGCCCGCCTGGCCCGAGCCCGCCTCGTTGAGCTCGTGCACGAGCTCCTGGAACTGCTTCGCGTACTTGTACTGCCACCGGAACGGCGGGTGCACCACGACCGTCCGTGCCCCGAGCTCGCTCGCCATGTCGACGGAGCGGCGCAGCTTGTCGGCCGGCGACCGGCCCCACACCCGCTGGCTGACCAGCAGGGTCGGGGCGTGCACGGACCGGATCGGCACCCCGTGCTCGTCGGACAGGCGCCGCAGCTCCGCCGGGTCCTGCGTGGCCGGGTCCGACCACACCATGACCTCGACGCCGTCGTACCCCAGCTCGGCCGCCACCTCGAACGCGAACGCCGCGCGGCGCGGATACACCGAGGCGGTCGACAGCGTCACGGGGACTGCCTGTGCTTCGCGCGGTTCCGCCATGCTTCGCACGATAGCCGCCGCGGCTGGACGGACGCTGACAATCGGCTGTCCTCCGATGGCACGGACGGCGTCGCCGGAGTGACCGATAGGGTCGCGGGCATGGTGCGCGCGGTGGTGTTCGACGTCGGCGAGACCCTCATCGACGAGACCCGGATCTGGACCCGCTGGGCCGACCGCCTGGGGGTGCCTGCCCTGACGTTCCTGGGCGTGCTCGGCGGGTGCGCGGCCCTCGACCTCTCGCACCGGCACGCGTTCGAGCTGGTGCGGCCGGACGTCGACGTCCCCGCCGAGATCGAGCGCTGGGCGGCGGACGACCCGACCGGCCTGCGGGAGAACTTCGACGCCGACGACCTCTACCCCGACGTGCGCGAGGCGCTGGCCGCGCTGCGCACCGCGGGGCTCGCCGTCGTCATCGCAGGGAACCAGCCGCCGCAGGCCCGCGCCGCGCTCGAGGCGATGGACCTGCCCGTCGACGCGATCCGCACCTCCGACGAGTGGGACGTCCAGAAGCCCGACCCCGGGTTCTTCACGAGGGTCACCGAGCTGGTCACCGAGCTCACCGGCGTGCCCGCCACCGAGACCGCGTACGTCGGCGACCGCCTCGACAACGACGTCCTGCCCGCGGCCGACGCCGGCATGATGCCGATCCTGATCCGCCGCGGCCCGTGGGGGTACCTGCACGCCGAGCGGCCCGAGGCGGCCCGCGCCACCGTCGTCGACTCCCTCCTGGAGCTGCCCGCGCTCCTCGCGGGCTGACCCTCTTCGCAGACTGACTCTCCTCGCGGGGCCCGCTACGCTCACGCGCGTGCTCACCAAGACGGCGGTCACCGACGAACAGGTCGTCGCGCTGCTCGCGCCGCTCGGCGACGTGCGCCGCGTCGCCCCGCTGAGCGGGGGCCTGTTCGCGAGCGTGCTGCGCGCCGACCTCGCCGACGGGCCGACGGTGGTCGTGAAGGTGACCGGCGCCGACACCTCCCGCCTGCTGCGCTACGAGCACGGCGTGCTCGGCACGGAGGCCGCGGTCGACCGGGTCGCGCACGCCGCCGGGCTGCCCCTGCCGCGGGTGCTGCACCTCGACACCACCCGCGCCCACGTGGACGGCGACGCCCTCGTCACGACCTTCCTCGACGGCGACCTGTGGAGCGCCCTCGAGCTGGACGCGGCGACCGCCGCCCGGGCCCGCCGGTCGCTGGGCGGCCTCATGGCCCGCCTGCACCGGCTCGCCCGCGACGACGCCTCCCGGGTCGACACCGACCGGTTCGGCTACCCGGCGCCCGAGGCGGGCCTCGCCGCCCCCACCTGGCCGGACGCGTTCGCGGGGATGCTGCACGCCGCCCTCGACGACGCCGGCCGCTGGGGCGTCGACCTGCCGGCCGCGCGGCTCGTGGCCGCCGTCGAGCGCCACCACGACCTGCTCGCCGCCGTCACGACGCCCCGGCTCGTGCACGCCGACCTGTGGCCCGGCAACCTGCTGCTCGACCCCGCCGACCGCACGGTGGTCGGGGCGTTCGACGCCGAGCGGGCGCTGTGGGGCGACCCGGTGTTCGAGCTCGTCGGCGCGGACCAGCTCGGCGCCGGCGCCGTGGACGCGGACCTGCTGGCGGGATACCGGGACGCCGGCGGCGACCTCGGCGTCGGCGACGGCACGCCGGGGTCGGGCGACCCCGACGCCTGGCAGCGCCTGCGCCTCTACCGGGCGTACTTCGCCTGCCTCCTCCTCGTGGAGATCGTGCCCCGCGGGTACTCCGGGGACTGGGTGGCGGGGTACGCGCGCACCGCGCGCGCCAACCTCGAGCGGGTGCTGGCCGAGCTGGAGGGCTGACGGCCCCGCCCCGGGCGCCCGCTCAGGTCCAGCCGAGCCGGCCGAGGGCGTTGAGCGTGAGGAGGACCCCGAGGCCGCCGAGGGCCCAGCCGGTGAGCTCCACCGCGTTCTTCGACAGCCACTTCTCCAGGCGGGCCAGCCGCGGCTCGACGAACCGGGCCGCGGCCAGCCGCCCGCCCAGCAGCACCAGCGCCGGCAGCACCATGACCACGCAGTACGCGGCGAGGACGCCGAGGCTCGTGCCGGTGCCGAGGCCCGACGTCGTGATGAGACCGATCGCGGCCAGGTACGGCAGCATCGTCCCGACCTCGATCGCCACCGCGCCCAGCGCCAGCCCCAGCAGCGGCAGCAGCGACGCGTCCGCCTCGGTACCCATCGCCCGGGCCCGCCAGCGCACCAGGCGCCCGGGATTCGCGCCCTGGCGCGCCGCCCGCGCCTCGGCCTTCTTGCCGTCGAAGCGCCAGCTGATGGCGAACAGGAAGACGCCGAGCGCGAGCTGCAGCAGCATCACCGGCCGCGAGTCCAGGGCGTCGCCGTACCGGTCCAGCAGGGCGCCGGCCCCGAGCATCACCGCGATCCCCACCGCGAGGTAGAAGCCCGCGACGGTACCGAGGTAAGCGAGCAGCCGCGCCGGGCGCGGACGGCCGGGCGCCATGAGCAGCCACACGGGGATGAGCAGCGTGCCGAAGCTGGTCGAGTCGATCAGCGCCAGCACGACCAGCGCCCCCGCGAGCACGCCGAGACCCGCGCCCTCCAGACCGCCGAGGTCGATGAAGTCCATGCCGACGATCCTCACGGCGCTCCCCCGCCGCCGTCGTCGCCCGAACGACTGATCCTGCACCGAGGCGGGGCACGCGGCCCGGGTACACCCTTCGACCGATCCCCCGCGGCGCGCCCTGTGCTGGGATGGTGCGGTGCCGACCGACCGCCCCGCCCCCACCCTCCTCGGGAGGCTCGTGCGGGTGTGGGGCGGCGACGACCGTCGCGGCGACGTCACGACCGCGCTGACGCTCTTCGCGCTCGGGGTGCTCCTCCTGGCGATGCCCGCCGACCTGTTCACCTGGGACCCGCCGCCGACCGCGGAACCCGGGCCCTGGTGGCGGGTGGCGCTGCTGGCGGTGGCGTGCGCGATCACCCTCGCCAAGCGGGTGCGCCCGATGCTGGCGCTCGCGGGGGGCGTCGTCGTGACGCTCGCGGATGCGGCGCTCTGGGGCGGCAGCCTCGGCATCATGCTCGTGTTCTGGGACCTGCTGTACGCGGCGGCGATGTGGTCCGGGCCGACGGCGCGCCGCTGGCTGTGGGGGTCGGCGGTCGTGCTGGCCCTCGGCGGCGCGATCGTCGTGGGCGAGGTGACCCGGGACGTGCAGGTGTTCGTCTACGCCGGCCTGCAGTTCGGCGCGATCCTGCTGGTGCCGATGTGGTGGGCCGACAACGTGCGGCAGAAGGCGGAGCTGGCCGCCGTGGAGCGGGCGCGGGCCGACGACCTCGAGCGCATCGCCGAGCTCGACCGGCACGAGGCCGTGCGCGCCGAGCGGGCCGCGATGGCGCGCGACCTGCACGACGTCATCGCCTCCCACCTGTCCACCATCGCCATCCACTCCGGGGCGGCGCTCAGCTCGCCGCCGGACGCCGCGCGCGACCGCGGCGCGCTGGAGCAGGTCCGCACGAGCGCGGTCGCGTCGCTCACGGAGATGCGGTCCATGATCGAGCTGCTGCGCGCCGACTCGCCCCGCGACCCGCTCGCGGCCCCCGGGCGGCTCGACCGGCTCGACGACCTCCTCGCCGCCGCCCGCGCCGACGGCACCGTCGTGACGGTCGAGGACCCGGACGGCGTCGCGACGGCGGACCGGCCGGCCGCCGTGGGGCACGCGCTCTACCGGATCGCGCAGGAGGCCCTGACCAACGCGCGCAAGCACGCACCCGGGGCGGCCGTCGTCGTGCGCCTCGCGTGCGAGCCCGGGGCCGACGGTCCCGTGACCCTCGAGGTGCGGAACACCGCCCCGCGGTCGGGGCGCGCCGGCGGCCCCGGCGCGACCGCCCACCCCGTCAGCGCGGGGACGGGGATGCTGACCATGCGCGAGCGCGCCGAGGCGCTGGGCGGCACGTTCGCCGCCGGGGCGACCGACGACGGCGGCTGGGTGGTGCGGGCGCGCGTCCCCGCGGGCACGACCACCACGACCGGCACCACGACGACCGACAGCACGACCGACGCCGACGACGGGAGCCCGACCCCATGACGACGCCACCCTCGCCCGGCCCGGTCCGCGTGCTGATCGCGGACGACCACGCCGCGATCCGCGCCGGGCTGCGGATGCTCCTGGACGCGGCGGGCGACGTCGAGGTGGTGGGCGAGGCGGCCGACGGGGACGCCGCGGTGACGAACGCCCGCGCGCTGCGACCCGACGTCGTGCTCATGGACCTGCGCATGCCGGGGACGGACGGCATCGCCGCTACGCGCACCATGACCACCGAGGGCCTGGCCGACGTGCTCGTGCTCACCACGTTCGACCTGGACGAGTACGTGGACGGCGCGCTGCGCGCGGGCGCCGCCGGGTTCCTGCTCAAGACGGCGGAGCCCGCCGCGTTGCTGGACGCGGTGCGGCGCGTCGCGGCCGGCGACGGCGTCCTCGCGCCCGAGGTCACCCGCCGCGTGCTCGCCCAGCTGACGGGCACCGCCACCACGCCGTCCGCCGCCGCCGGCGCGCCGCCGAACCCGGCCGCCCCGGCGGATCCCCGGCTGGCGGACCTCACGCCGCGCGAGGTCGACGTGCTGGGCGCGCTCGGCCGCGGGCTGTCCAACCAGGGCATCGCGGACGAGCTCGTGATCACCGAGGCCACCGCCAAGACCCACGTGTCGCGCGTGCTCGCGAAGCTCGGCGTCGTGTCGCGGATGCAGGCGGCGATCGTCGCGCGGGACACGGGTCTGGCGTGACGCGACGTGACCCGACCGCGGGGAGGATCGACGCCCTGCGGCGTGTCGCGCGGCGTCCGGGACGTGGAACCCCGCAGGAGCGGCGTCAGCCGACGGGAGCCAGGCCCGGGCTGCGCACCACCCGCGCGGCGTGCGCGGTGCCCGCCGCGAGCGCCCCGGCGAGGTCCGCCCCGCGCAGGTGCGCGTCGAGGAAGCCGGCGAAGAACCCGTCGCCCGCGCCGTTGGTGTCGACGACGTCGTCCACCCGCTCCGCGGGCACGTCGAGGAAGCCGTCGACCGTGAGGGCGGTGGCGCCCCGGGCGCCGTGCGTGCACACCACGAGCCGAGCCCCGGCGTCGAGGCGATCGGCCATGAAGGACCGATGGTCGGGCAGGCGGTCGGAGCTGAGGAACACGTGCGTGCCGGCGTCGGCCCACGGGCGGTGGAACGCGGTGGCCCCGTCGTAGTCGTGCAGGTCCACCCACACGTCGCGGCCGCGCTCGGCGGCCGCGACCAGCACGGGCACGGAGTGCGCGGCGAGGTCGACGACGACGGCCGCGGCGGCGTCGATCGCCGCGAGCGTCGCGTCCCAGCCGGGCCCGGCGGCGGCGACCTCGCCGGGCGCGCGCAGGTAGACGGACAGCCGGCCGCCGCCGGTGTCCATGAGGTTGAGGTGGCTCTCGGTGCGCCCGTCCGGCGACGGCTCCGCGAGCACGCGCACCCCGGCGTCGTCGAGCACGCCGCGCACGCGCGCGCCCTCGTCGTCGTCCCCGAGCACGGTGCGCAGCACGACTCCTCGGCCCAGGCTCGCCAGGTTCAGCGCCTTGCCCGCGGAGGTGCCGCCGACGGTGTCGTAGGCGCCGCGCGCGAACACGGTGTGGGGCGTCGGGTCGGGCAGCGCGTCGAGGTGCACGATGCGGTTCCAGGACACGGGGCCGGCGACGAGGACGTCGGCGGGGCTCGATGCGGTCACGACGGGAACCCTAAGGTGCCGCGGCCCCGGCGCGCGTCAGCCGCGCAGCGGCAGGCTCAGCGACGCGTCGCCGTCGGCCGTGACGCACACCGGCACGCCCCAGTCCTGCTGCGCCAGGTGGCAGGCGGGGAAGACGTCGGGGTCGGGCTCGCCGTCCGGGCCGAGCGGGACGACGTCGCACGACGCCGCCTTGGCCGTCACGTGCAGCACGCCCTCGGCGACGTCCGGGTTCAGCACCAGCACGCGGCGGAGGTCGACGCCGTCGCCCGCGCCGTCGAGGAGCAGGTCGGGCGGGGTGGCGCTGACGCGCAGCTCCGTGGACGGGCCCCAGCGGTCGTCGAGCTTCTGTCCCGGCGCGGGCACGAACGGCACGTCCAGCCGCAGCTCGCCGGGCCCCACCGGCGTGGCCGGGCGCGCCACGCGGTGCGCGCCGCCGTCGAGCACCTCGCCCGCGACGTCCGCCGGCAGCGCCACCCGCGTCAGCCGGTGCGCGGCGGACTCCACGACGAGCAGGTGGACCGCGTCGTCGGACGTCTCGACCAGCACGTCGCTCGGTTCCGCGAGGCCGGTCGCCAGCGTGGTCACGACGTCCACCGCCGGGTCGTACCGCCGCAGCGCGCCGTTGTACGTGTCGGCGACGACGACGCTGCCGTCGGGGAGCGTCGCCAGGCCCAGGGGGTGCTGCAGCAGCGCCTCGTCCGCCGCGCCGTCGCGGTGGCCGAAGTCGAACAGCCCTCGCCCGACGGCGGTCGTCACGACGACCGCCCCGTCGTCGGCCGGCGTCACCCGGCGCAGGGCGGACGTCTCGGCGTCGGCGAGCCAGAGCGCATCCTCCGCGCCCGGTCCCGTCACCGGGGCCAGGCCGGACGGCTGGGCGAACCAGGCGTCGCCGCCCGGACCGTCCTCCAGGCCCTCGTTCATCGTGCCGGCCAGCAGGCGGATCGAGCCGTGACCGTCCGCCGGGTCGAACGCCCACAGCGTGTGGTTCCCGGCCATCGCGACGACGAACGCGCCGAGCCGCGGCGACCAGGCGACGTCCCACGGAGAGCTGAGGCGCACGGTGGTCGCGGGGTAGGTCGCGGCCGGGTCGAACGCGTCGGTGGACCCGACGACGTTCTCCATCCCGCCGACCATGAACTGCTCGCCGGTGCCCGCCACCGTCCGCACGCGCCCGGTCGCGAGGTCGACGCCGCGCAGGGCGTGGTTCACCGTGTCGGCGACGAGCACGTCGTAGCCGAGCGCCGGGCGCAGCTCGTCCGGCACCAGGCAGAGCCCGTTCGGCTCGCTGAACCGCGCCTCGTCGGGGGCCGCGTCGCCGCGGGAGTCGGCGAGCCCGCGCTCCCCCGAACCGATGCGCCGCAGGAGCGTCTCTCCGTCGGGCCCGAGCTCGGCCAGCGCGTGGTGCCCTGCGTCGGCCACGAGCAGGTTCCCGCCCGGCAGCGTCACCACCTTGGCGGGGAAGCGCAGCGTGCTGGGCTCCGGCGTCGGCGGCACGTACGGCCCGTCGCCGCGGTGCAGGGTGCCCCGGGCCTCGTGCTCGGCGACCAGCTCCTCGACGATCGCCTCGATCGCGGACGCGTGCCCCTCCCCCGCCATCTGCGCCACGACGTACCCCTCCGGGTCGACGACGACGAGCGTCGGCCACGCGCGCGCCGTGTACGCGCCCCAGGTCACCAGCTCGGGGTCGTCGAGCACGGGGTGGTGCACCTCGTACCGCTCGACGGCGGCGGCCAGCGCGTCCGGGTCGGCCTCGTGCGCGAACTTGGGCGAGTGCACGCCCACGATCACCAGCTCGTCGCGGTGCCGCTCCTCCAGCTCGCGCAGCTCGTCCAGCACGTGCAGGCAGTTGATGCAGCAGAAGGTCCAGAAGTCCAGGACGACGACCTTGCCGCGCAGGTCCGCGAGGGCGACGTCGCGGCCGCCGGTGTTGAGCCAGCCGCGGCCGACCAGCTCGGACGCGCGGACACGGGGCAGGCGGGAGGAGCTCACCGGTCCATTCTGCGGGATCGGCCGCGTTCACCCGTGTCGCGTCGGCCGGGCAGACGGGCCCGCCGCCACACCGTGCCCATGATCGACGACCGCAGCACCCTTGCAGCGGCCCCGCCCCGCTGCGGTGACGTCGCTCAGGCGGCGTCGGGCAGCTCGACGGCGTGGGCCGCCTTGTGGATGGGCGCCGTCATCGCGGCCATCATGCGCTCCTTGCCGGGCAGCCGGTCCATGACCCGCAGCATCGCGAGCGAGGCCCGCACCTGACCGCGGGTGCCCACCACCATCCGCTTGATGTTCGCCGGTCCGAGCGCCTGGTTGGCCGCCACGAACGGGCGCATCCGCCGCTCGTAGTCGGCGAACGCCGCGGCGGGGTCGTCGTGCGCGTCGAGCGCCGCGGCCAGCACGTACGCGCCGACGAGCGCGAGGCTGGTGCCCTGCCCGGACGCCGCCGACGCGCAGTACGCGGCGTCGCCGAGCAGCACGGCGCGCCCCGCCGACCACCGCTCGGCGCGCACCTGGCTGAGGGAGTCGAACAGCAGGTCGGGCGAGGCGGGCACGTCGGCCAGCAGGCCAGGCACCTCCCAGCCCTCGCCGGCGTACGCGTCGGCGAGCAGGCGCTCGCGCTGCGCCCGCCCGAGGTCGCGGTGCCCGAGCGGCGCCGACGACCACAGGAACATCGCCCGCGCGCCCTCCTCCCGCGCCGTCGCGTAGACCAGGGCGGTGCGGCCGGGGCCCACGTACGTGACCTCCTCGCGGTCGAGGCCGAGCCGGTTGGGGACGGTCGCCACGGCCACGTAGTACCCGAGGTCGACGACGTGCCGCTCGTCCGGCCCGAGCACGAGGTTCCGGGTCCGGGAGCGCAGCCCGTCGGCGCCGACGACGACGTCGTAGCGCCCCGCGCGCCCGGAGGTGAACGCCACCTCCACGCCGTCGCCCGTATCGGCCAGGGACGCGATCGAGTCGCCGTGGACGTGCTCGGCGTCGGCGGCGCTCTCGCGCAGCAGCCGGTGCAGGTCGCCGCGCAGCAGCTCGACGTCGTCGTGCACGCGGCCGCCGAAGGTGTCGCCGTCCATGCTGGCCGCCCGGCGTCCGCGGGCGTCGACGACGGTGCCCGCGCGGACCTCGGTGCGCAGCGTGCGCGCCTCCTCGAGCAGGCCCATGCGGTCCAGCACCTGCAGCGCGGCGCCCCGCACGTCGACCTTGTAGCCGCCGGCGCGCGGCGCGGGCGCCTGCTCGACGACGGTCACGGCGTCGCCGCGGGCGGCGAGGCGGTGCGCGAGTGCGAGGCCGGCGACGCCGCCGCCGGAGACGAGGACGGAGCGGTTCATGGGAGTTCTCCTGACCGTGAGGAAGGTGGCGCGCACCACGCTAGACCCGATTGAGACGATCGTGCAAGACATTCGTTTGAGACGGTCGAGCTAGCATGGGTCCATGCGTTCCACGGACAACAGGGCCGCGCTCCTCGCCGCCGCCCGGACCTGCCTCCGCGACAAGGGCTACGCCCGCACGTCGGCGCGCGACGTCGCCACCGCGGCGGGCGTGAGCCTCGCCGCGATCGGGTATCACTTCGGGAGCAAGGAGGCGCTGCTCGACGCGGCCCTCGTCGACGCGCTGCGCGACTGGGGCGACGTCCTGGAGTCGATCGGCGCCGAGGACCTGGGGGCGTCGCCGGGCGAGCGGTTCCGCGCGGTGTGGCAGCGTGTCATGGCGTCGGTCGCCGACGACCGCGCCCTCTGGGCGGTGCAGCTCGAGCTCGTCGCGGCCGCCGCGCGCGACCCGGAGCGGGCCGCCGCCGTCGCCGCCGACAGCGCGCACGCCCGCGCCGCGCTGGCCGGGCTCTTCGGCGTCCCCGACGCGCAGGGGGCGCTCGTGCAGATGCTGCTGCTGGGGGCCGTGTCGCGGGTGCTCCTCGACCCCGACGACACCGTCGCGGCCGACGAGCTGCTGGAGCAGGTGGCCGCACTGGCGACGCTGACCGCCTGAGCGGCCCGCGCGTCAGCGCGTCAGAGCGCCGTGACCGCTCCGACCACCGTCACCTGCACGGGGACGCCGTCCACCTGGGGCGGCACGTCCTTGCGCGCGCTGAGGGAGACGACGTTCACCTGCAGCACCCAGTCCGTCTCGTCGCCGCGCTGGGCGAGCCCCACGCCGCACACCCCCTCGACGCTCTCGAGCGCCTCGCGCAGGGCGGGCTTGGCGGCGCGTGCCTCGTCGATCGTGACCATGAAACACCTCCGACCCCTCCATTGTGCGCCACCCGCCGACAGCCGCGACATGCCGGACGACGGGCTATCGCACGGCCGGCCCCTCGACCTCCACCGGCCCCTGCGGGGAACGGTGCTGGACGCGTAGGTCGAGGGTGCTCCTCGACGTCGGGGTGACCGAGACCTGCGCCTCGCCCTCCCCCGTGTCGATGGCCCGGACATGCAGGTGCCCGTCCTTGAGCTTGATCGCGAACTGGCTCGTCCCTGCGACGAACCGCACCTCACGGTCGTCGTCGATCACCGTGGGGCCCAGGGGCAGTGTCTTCGCCATGGGTCCAGCATCGTCGATCGGGACGGCCACCTCCACCAACCCTGGTCGAAAGTACAGGGCTCCATGTACCGTCGGCCTCGTGACCAGGCTCCCCCTGCTTCCGGCCGCCCGGCGCGAGCTCCTCGAGCGCCGGGTGCGTTGGATCGTCACCGCGACGATCGCGTACAACGTCGTCGAGGCCGTGGTGGCGATCGCGGCGGGGCGTGCGGCGTCGTCGGCCGCGCTGGTCGGCTTCGGTCTGGACTCGGTGGTCGAGGTGCTGTCGGCGGCCGCGGTCGCGTGGCAGTTCGCGGCGCCGGACCCGCACCGCCGCGAGCGCACGGCGCTGCGGCTCGTCGCGGTGTCGTTCTTCGGCCTCGCCCTGTTCGTCGCCGTCGACGCCGTGCGCACGCTGCTCGGCGCGACCGAGCCGGACCGCTCCCCCGTCGGCATCACCCTCGCCGCGGTCAGCCTCGCGATCATGCCGTTCCTGTCGTGGGCCGAGCGGCGCACCGGCCGCGAGCTCGGCTCGGCGTCCGCCGTCGCCGACTCGAAGCAGACGTTGATCTGCACGTACCTGTCGGCCGTGCTGCTCGTCGGGCTCGTCCTCAACACCACGCTCGGCTGGTCATGGGCGGACCCGCTCGCGGCGCTCGTCATCGCCGGGTTCGCGGTGCGCGAGGGTGTCGAGGCCTGGCGCGGCGACGCCTGCTGCACACCGGTCCGTGCGCTCCTCACGACGGACGACGACGAGTGCGACTCGTGCGGCGACGGGTGCACCGACGGCTGCTGCACACCCGACGCCAGCGGGGCGGCCGGTCCGCGCTGACCGACCGGCGGCGCCGACGACGCCGGGCCACCCCGCCGGGGTTGCTCCCAGCCTGCGCCGGCGGACCACACCTGGCGAGCCCTGGGGCGATGGGATCGATCACGCGGTGGGGTCATCTCCCTGCGGCCGTGCAGCACCCGGGACAAGATGGGTGACATGAGCACCGAGATCCCGTCCCTTCCCCTGAACAACGGCACGTCGATCCCGCAGCTCGGCTACGGCGTCTTCAAGGTCCCGCCGGAGCAGACGCGCGAGCTGGTGCTGACCGCCCTGGAGGCGGGCTACCGACACATCGACACCGCGCAGATGTACCGCAACGAGCGCGGCGTCGGCGAGGCCATCGCCGCGGCCGGGCTGCCCCGCGAGGACCTCTTCGTCACCACCAAGCTGAACAACGCGTTCCACGACCACGACGCCGCGCTGGAGGCGTTCGACCGGTCCCTCGAGGAGCTCGGCCTCGACCACGTGGACCTGTTCCTCATCCACTGGCCGCTGCCCGCCGTCGGCCGGTTCGTCGAGGCGTGGGGCGCGCTCGAGGAGCTGTACCGCTCGGGCCGGGCCCGCGCGATCGGCACGTCGAACTTCCAGCCGCACCACCTGCGCCGCGTCCTCGCCGAGGGCACCGTGGTGCCCGCCGTCAACCAGGTGGAGATCCACCCGTGGTTCGGCAACGAGGAGGTGCGCGCCTTCGACGGGGAGCACGGCATCGTCACCGAGGCCTGGTCGCCGCTCGGCCGCGGCCGCGTGCTGGAGGACCCGACCCTGGCGCGCATCGCCGCCGAGCACGGGCGCACCCCCGCCCAGGTGGTGCTGCGCTGGCACGTGCAGCGCGGTGACGTCGTCTTCCCCAAGTCCGCGACGCCGTCGCGCATCCGCGAGAACCTGGAGATCTTCGACTTCGAGCTCTCCGGCGACGACATGGCCGCCATCACCGGCCTCGACCGGGGCGAGCGCATCGGCTCGCACCCGGACGAGATGAACGACACCGGCCGTTGAGCGGCGAGATCGAGGCGGGTCAGACGGCCTTGCGGGTCGCCCGGATGCCGACCACGAGGCCGACGGCGCAGGTGGCGGCCGCGGCGACGACGCCCCACAGGACGGCGCTGTCGGCGAACGTGCCGCCGAAGAGCACGCGCTCGGCGTCGACCATGTAGGTGAGCGGGTTGAACCTCGCCGCCGTCTGCATCCACGACGGGCCGGCCTCGAGCGGCAGCATCATCCCGGACAGGATGAGCAGCGGGAACAGCAGCGACTGCTGCACGCCCCAGAACAGCCACTCGCGGTTCTTCGACGCCAGCGCCAGCGCGTGCGACAGCGCCCCGATCCCGACGCCGAAGACGCCGAGCAGCACCAGGCCCGCGAGCGCCGGCAGCACGTGGAACGTGAACCCGAACGGGATGCACACGGCCGCGATGATGAGCCCCTGAACCAGCAGCGGCGCGAACTCCTTGAGCGCCCGGCCCACCAGGATCGCGGAGCGGTCCAGCGGGGTGGCGAGCACCCGCTCGTAGGAGCCGGTCATGATCTCGTACAGGAGGTTCGATCCGGTCATCGACGTGCCGAACAGCGAGATCATGACGATCACGCCGGGCACGAACCACTGCAGGGTGTCCGCGGTGCTCGCGCCGCCGCCTCCGAAGCCGCCGCCGAACGTGCCCGTGAGCAGCGGCCCGAACAGCCCGAGGAAGATCAGCGGCTGCAGCAACGAGAAGATCAGCGTGAACGGGTCGCGCAGCACCAGCAGGATCTCGCGGGTGAACACCGCCCCGGTGTCCGTGACGAACTTGCCCGGCCCGGTGCGCGTGACGATCCGCGCCGCCTCGTGCGGTGCCGACGTCGTGGTGGTCGTCTGCTCGGTCATGCTGTTCCCTCCTGGCGTGCCCACTGCGGTGCCTCGCTCCGGTGCACCTCGTCCCTCGGCGCCCCTCCGCGGGGGCTCCTCGCGGTCACGCGGCCGCCTCCTCGCGCAGGCTCCGACCGGTGAGGTTGAGGAACACGTCGTCGAGGCTGGCCTGGCGGGCACTGGCCGACGTCGTGGCGATGCCTGCCACCCGGAGCGCCTCGATGACGACCGGCAGCGTCTCGGCGCCCTGCGCCGTGCCGACCCGCACGCACAGCCCGGCGTCGTGGGCGGCGAGCTCGACGTCGCCCAGGCCGTCCGGCAGCGCGGCCCGGACGGCCGCGCCGTCGTCGGTCGCGACGACGACGGTGAGGGTGTCGTCGGCGTACCGGCGCTTGAGGGCGTCGGGCGCGGCGTCCGCGATGATCTCGCCGTGGTCGATGACGACGACGCGCTCGGCCATGCTGTCCGCCTCGTCGAGGTAGTGCGTCGTGAGCACGACCGTCATGCCGTACCGCTCGCGCATCGCCGTGATGTGGCCCCAGAGGTTGGCCCGCGAGTGCGGGTCGAGGCCCGTGGTGGGCTCGTCGAGGAACAGCAGCGGCGGGTGGTTCATGAGCCCGAGCGCGACGTCGAGCCGGCGCCGCTGGCCGCCCGACAGCGACTGCACCGACCGCTTCTCGAGGCCGCCCAGCTCGAGCGCCGCCATGAGGTCGGCGGCGCGCTCCCGGTAGACCTCCGGGGTCAGGCCGTAGAAACGGCCCTGGTTGTGGAGCTCGTCGACCACCTTGTAGCTGAACCCGCCCCCGTTGCCCTGACCGATGAAGCCCAGCCGAGCCCGCACCTGGGCCGGGTGCGCGACGACGTCGTACCCGGCCACGGTCGCCTCCCCCGCCGTCGGCTCCAGGAGCGAGGTGAGCATCCGCAGCGTCGTGGACTTGCCGGCCCCGTTGGGGCCGAGGAAGGCGACGAGCTCGCCCTCCGCGACGTCGACGTCGATCCCCTTGACCGCCTCGACGGTCTCCTTGCGACGGCTGAACGTCTTGGTCAGCCCTCGTGCTCGGATCATGACCATCCCCTCTCTCGTACGCTGTACTGGAACTAGTCTCGACTCTAGCCAGGGGGTCCGACAAGACCTGGGCGCCGGCGCGCTCGAGCACCGCGGCGCCGATCGCCCGGCACAGGTGGGAGGATGACGAGCCATGTCGAGCATTTCGCCCGGGCCGCCGGACGACGGCGTCCCCCGCCCGCCCGAGGTCGTGCGGCGGCTGGCCCTCCTGTGGGACCCGCCGCAACCGTCCGGCCGCGGCCGCCGAGCCCGCCTCACCCTGGAGGACGTCGTGGGCGCGGGCACCGCGATCGCCGACGCCGAGGGGCTCGAGGGGCTGTCGATGCGGAAGGTCGCGGCGCGGCTCGGCGTCGGTGCGATGTCGCTCTACACGTACGTGCCGGGGCGCACGGAGCTGCTGGACCTCATGATCGACCGGGCCTTCGCCGAGCTCGCGCTGCCGCCCGCGACGGCGACGTGGCGCGACGGCCTCGCCGCGTACGCCCGCGCGCACTGGGAGCTGTTCCAGCGCCACCCGTGGATCCTGCAGACCAACATGTGGCGCCTGCCGCTCACCCCGTCGGTCCTCGACGCCCAGGAGTGCGGGCTGCGCACCCTCGTGGACACCGGGCTGCCGGAGCGCCAGGTGGTGGAGATCGTCGGGCTGGTCGACGCCTTCGTGCGCGGGCTGGCGCGTTCCACCGTCGCGGAGTCCGCGGAGAAGGACGCCTCCGGGCAGAGTAACGACGAGTACTGGACGTCGATGAGCAGCTTCTGGGTGGACCATTTCGACCCGAAGCGCTACCCCACCATGCTGCGGATCTGGGACGCGGGCGGCTTCGACGCCGAGGCCACGCCGTTCGAGGCGTCGCTGGAGCGGCTGCTCGACTCCGTGGGCATGGCGATCGACCGGGCACGCGGGACTTCCCAACCCGGCGACTCCTCCTTACGATGAACTGGTCCAGACCACCTCTCGTTCGGAGGACACCGTGGAACGCACCGTCGTCGTCGCCATCACCGAGGGCCTGCACGCCCGCCCGGCCGCGCTCTTCGCGCAGAAGGCCGGCCAGCAGCCGGTGCCGGTGAAGATCGCCAAGACCGCCGGCGGCGACGCCGTGGACGCCGCGAGCATCCTCGGGATCATGACCCTCGGCGCCTCGGCGGGCGACGAGGTGGTGCTGCGCACCGAGACCGACGGCGACGACGCCACGACCGCGCTCGACGCCCTCGTCGAGTTCCTGTCGCAGGAAGCGGTGGCCTGACGGACCGGCCCGCCCGGCCGAGCGGGTTCTTCCACTCGGCCGGCTGGCTGTTCGGCGAGATGCTCGTCGGCGCGCTCGTCGGGCTGGTCGCGGCCTTCGTGCTGTCGGTCGACGCCGTCGAGCTCGCCGCGAACCCGGACGCCGCCCTGGCGTGCGACATCAACGCCGTCGTCTCGTGCGGCACGGTCGGTACGTCGTGGCAGGCCAGCCTGTTCGGCTTCCCCAACGCGTTCCTCGGGCTGATCGCCGAGTCCGTGGTCATCACCGTGGCCGTCGCGGGCCTGGCGGGCGTGCGGTTTCCCCGCTGGTTCATGACGGCCGCCCAGACCGTCTACCTGCTGGGCTTCGTCTTCGCGTACTGGCTGTTCTGGCAGTCGATGTTCGTCATCGGCGCGCTCTGCCCGTGGTGTCTGACGATCACCGTCTCCACGACGCTCGTCTTCGCGTCGATGCTGCACTGGAACATCCTCGAGGACAACCTCTTCTGGCCCGCGCGGGTGCAGGCGTGGGCGATGTCGCTGGTGCGCTCGGGCGCGTTCGGCATCCTCACCGCCGCCTGGTTCCTGCTGCTCGCCGCCGCCGTCCTGCTCAAGTACGGCACGGCGCTCTTCGCCTGAGCTCTCGCCCCGCGGATGTTGTGAGCGCGATTTCGGGGACTATTCGCGATCGAATAGTCCCCGAAATCGCGCTCACAACATTCGGGCCGGGCTTCTCAGAGGCCGAGGGGCTCCAGGACGTCGGCCAGCTCGCGCCGGACGGCGGCACGCGCGGCGTCGGCGTCGGGCTGCTCCAGCGCCACCTGGGCGAGCTCGCGACACCGCACGAACGACACCTCGGCCAGCACCGCCGCGACGTCCGCGAGCGCCCGCGGCGTCATGGACAGCGACCTCACGCCGAGCCCCACGAGCACGGGGGCCAGGACGGCGTCGGCGGCCGCCTCCCCGCACACGCCGACCGGGCGGCCGTGCGCGTGCGCGCCCTCGCAGGTGGCGCGCACCAGCTCGAGGACGGCGGGCTGCCACGACGTGGACAGCGCGGCGAGGTCACCGAGCATCCGGTCGGCGGCCATCGCGTACTGGGTGAGGTCGTTGGTGCCGATGCTGCCGAACGTGGCGTGCTCGAAGACCCACCGCGAGCGCAGCGCGGCCGCGGGCACCTCGATCATCGCGCCGGCCCGGCGCAGCCCGTGCCGCTCGCACGCAGCGACGAACGACCGCGCCTCGTCGGTCGTGGCGACCATCGGCGCCATGACCCACACGTCGGCGGACTCCGCCTCGGCGGCCGCCGCGATGGCCTGCAGCTGCCGGTCCAGCACCTCGGGGTGGGCGACGGCGGTCCGCAGGCCGCGGACGCCGAGCGCCGGGTTGGGCTCGTCCTCGGCCGTGACGAAGGGCAGCGGCTTGTCCGCCCCGGCGTCGAGGGTGCGCACCACGACCTTGCGGCCGGCGAACGCGGACAGCACGCCGCGGTAGGCGGCGACCTGCTCCTCGACCGTCGGCTCGACGTCGCGCCCGAGGAAGCAGAACTCGGTGCGGAAAAGCCCGACGCCCTCCGCGTGCGCCGCGACGGCGGCCTGCGCGGCCTCCGGGTCGGCCACGTTGGCGAGCAGCTCCACCCGGTGCCCGTCGGCGGTGCGGCCGTGGCCGTCGAACTCTCGCTCGACGCGCACGGCGGCCCGCGCGGCCTCGACCTCGGCGTCGGACGGGTCGCGCAGCACGGTGCCCGCACCCCCGTCGACGACGACCGTCTCGCCGTCGGCGAGACCCTCCGCGCCTCGGGCGGCGACGACGGCGGGGATGCCGAGCGCCCGCGCCAGGATCGCCGTGTGCGAGGTGGGGCCGCCGCCGCTGGTGACGATCGCGACGACCGCCTCCGGGTCGAGGGTCGCCGTGTCGGCGGGCGCCAGGTCCTCGGCGACCAGCACGAACGGGTGGCCGGGCGAGGGGACGCCCGGCGGCCGCACCCCGGTGAGCTCGGCGACGATGCGGTCGCGCACGTCGCGCACGTCGCGGGCCCGCTCGCTCAGCGGCGGGCCGAGCGGCTCGAGCTGCGCGGCGAGCGCGTTCGCGGCGTCCCACACGGCCCGTTCGGGCGTGCGCGACTCCTCGCGCACGCGCCGCTCGGCGTCGGACGCGAGCGTGGGGTCGGCCGCCATCGCGGCCGTCACGGCGAGCACGTCCGCCGCCGTCCCCGTGGCCTGCGCCGCCTGCGCGGCGAGGCGGTCCCGGACGGCCGACGTCGCGGCGCCCAGTCGGGACACCGCGTCGTCGGCACCGGAGGCGTCGATCGTCGCCTCGGGGGGCTCCGGGACGGGGGCCGGCATCGTCACGACGACGCCGGCCGCCCGCCCGGGGCTCACCGGGGCACCGGTGAGGGTGGTGCTCATCAGACCGCGTCCTTGCCCTTCGGGGACGCGCCGCCGTCCGGCGAGCCGGCCCGCGCGGCGGCCGCGTCCGCCTTCTGCGCCTCGGCGGCCTGCTCGCCCTCGACGGCGGCCACGGCCTCCGGGTCGTCCTCACGACCGGGGGTCTTGAGGTTCCACTTGGTGATCACCCACCGGAAGAGGAAGTAGTAGAGGACGGCGTAGGCGAGCCCGATCGGGATCAGCAGCCACGGCTTGGTCGCGATGCCGATGTTGAGGAAGTAGTCGATGGCGCCCGCGGAGAACCCGAACCCGCTGTGGATGCCGAGCGCGTTGACCAGTGCGAGGGAGACGCCGGTGAGGACGGCGTGGATCGCGTACAGCGGGTAGGCGACGTAGACGAACGCGTACTCGAGCGGCTCCGTGACGCCCGTGACGATCGCGACGAGGGCGGCCGAGCCGAGCACACCGGCGATGACCTTGCGGTTCTGCGGCTTGGCGGTGTGGATCATGGCGAGGGCGGCGGCGGGCAGGGCGAACATCATGATCGGGAAGAAGCCCGTCATGAAGGTGCCGGCGGTCGGGTCGCCGTTGAGGAAGCGGGCGATGTCGCCGTGGACGACGTCGCCGGACGCCGTCGTGAACGAACCGAACTGGAACCACGGCAGCGAGTTGAGCAGGTGGTGCAGCCCGAACGGCAGGAGGAGCCGGTTGAGCGTGCCGAAGACGAAGCCGCCGAGCACGGTGGACCCCGTGACGAACGTGCCGATCTGCTCGTTGAACAGCCAGTCGAACGCCGGGTAGACGTACGAGAAGACGACCGCGATGACCAGCGAGGCACCGGCGGTGACGATCGGCACGAAGCGCCGGCCGCCGAAGAACGCGAGGTACGCGGGCAGCTTGATCCGGTAGTACTTCTGGTACAGCAGCGCGGCGGTGAGGCCGATGGCGATGCCGCCCAGGACGCCGTAGTTGATGAGCTCCTGCTCCTGGCCCGCGGCGGGCTCCCCGAGGATCTGCGGGGACAGCGCCTCGGTCACGCCGGAGAACACGAGGTAGCCGACGAGGGCCGCCAGCCCGGTGGTGCCGTCCGCCTTGCGGGCGTAGCCCACCGCGACACCGAGCGCGAAGATGATCGGCAGGTGGTCCAGGAGGGCGCTGCCGGCCGCGGCGAAGATCGTGGCGACGGTCTGGACCCACTCGACGTCGATCGCGCCGAGCATGTCGGGCTGGCCGATCCGCAGCAGCAGTGCGGCGGCGGGCAGCGAGGCGATGGGCAGCATCAGCGAACGGCCGACGCGCTGCAGCTGCGCCAGGCCGGGGACTCCCCGCTTCTGCTTGGTCTCTGCGACCGTGGTCATGGTTCTCCTCCGATGGATGGCCCGGGGGCGGGCATGTCCGGCAGGCCGTGCCTGCGTCGTCCGGCGGCAGTGTCGCGACGTCGGGGCGTCATTGCCGGTGATCCACACGCTGCCACGGGCAGGTTGTCTGGACCACTTGCAGGAAGAGTGGTCTAGACCTCATGATGTGTCAACCCCGCACTTCCGGCGGGGGGTCGCGGCACCGGCCGCGGGCGGCGACGCCCGATACTGGTCCCGATGTCGCACAGCACACCGATCGATGCCGATCACAGGGCAGGACAGGACACGCGGATGGTCAGGGACGGCGCTCGCTCCGGCGAGCACAAGTACCTCGCGGTGCGCGCGTTCCTCGCCGACCTCGTCACGACCGAGCTCGCCGTCGGCGACGCCATCCCGTCCGAGCGCAGCCTCACCGAGAAGTTCGGCGTCTCCCGCATGACCGTGCGCCAGGCGATCGACGCGCTGGTCACCGAGGGCGTGCTCGAGCGCGCGCAGGGCCGCGGCACGTTCGTCGCACCGCCCCGCGCCGACTTCGAGATGCGCCTGACGACGTTCGGCGAGGAGGCCCGCCGCCGCGGCCTCACCCCCGGCGCCACGGTGCTGCGCTGCGAGCAGCTGCCCGCGCCCGCCGTCGTCGCCGAGGCGCTGGACCGCGAGGTCGGCGTCCCGGTGCACCACGTGGTGCGGCTGCGCACGGCCGACGGCAACCCGATGAGCGTCGAGGAGTCGTGGATCCCCGTCGACCTCGCCCCCGACCTGCTCGACGACGGCGTGCCCGACAGCCTCTACGCCGCGCTGCGCGAGCGCGGCCTCGACCCCACCTGGGGCGAGGAGGTCATCACGGCCGCCGACGCCACCCCCGACGAGCTCGAGTCCCTGCAGATGCAGGGCTCCCGCGCCGTCATGCGCACGGCCAGGCGCACGTTCGGCGGCGACGCCGCCGTCATGTACTCCCGCGCCACCTACCGCGGGGACCGCTACAGCGTCTTCGTCCCGCTGCGCGAGGCACGACCCACGCTGGTCCCCCGCCGCCGACCCGCCGACGGCGGCACGGGGAAGCCCGAGCAGCACCCCGTCCAGCCCGGACGCATCCCCGAAGGGAGCCCTCGATGAGCACGCCCGACCCCGACGCGCAGCTCGCCGCCTCGATCCTCGCCGGCCTCGGCGGGGTGGAGAACATCGAGGAGATCGACCCGTGCACCACCCGGCTGCGGTCCCTCGTCAAGGACCCGACGCTCGTCGACGCCGCGCTGCTCAAGCGCGCCGGCGCGTTCGGCGTGATGATCAACGGGCGGGTCGTGCAGGTCGTCGTCGGCCCGCGCGTCGACACGATCGCCTCCGACCTCGCCGAGCTCATGTGACCTCGCGCCAGCCCGCGTGAGCCAAGGCCTTCCCGCACCCACCGACCCCGGAATCTCCACCCGGACCCACCAAGGAGCATCATGAGCAAGGCACAGCAGATCCTCGACGCGCTCGGCGGCGACGACAACATCATCGACCTCGAGCCGTGCATCACCCGGCTGCGGGTCGAGGTCGAGGACCCCGCCAAGGTGATCGACGCCGACCTCACGAAGGCGGGCGCCATCGCCGTCGTGCGCTCCGGCGTCGCCATCCAGGTCATCGTCGGCCCCGAGGCCGACACCCTCGCCTCGGACATCGAGGACCTCCGCTGATGACGGCGCTGACCGTCCTCGCGCCCGTCACCGGCACCGTCGTCGACGTGTCCGAGGTGGACGACCCGGTGTTCTCCGCCGGCCTCGTCGGCCCCGGCCTGGCCATCGAGCCCGACGGCGTCCGCGGGGGCGAGGCGGTCGCGCCCATCACGGGCACGATCGTCAAGCTGCACCCGCACGCGTTCGTCGTGCAGCACGACGACGGCCGCGCCGTGCTGGTGCACCTCGGCATCGACACCGTCAAGCTCGGCGGCGAGGGGTTCACGACCCACGCGTCCGAGGGCGACGCCGTGCAGCGCGGAACCGTGCTCGTCACCTGGGACCCGGCGGCGGTGCGCGAGGGCGGCAAGTCCGCCGTCTGCCCCGTCGTCGCGCTCGAGGCCACGCCCGACGCCGTGGACCACCTCGCACAGGTCGGCACCCTCGTCGAGCACGGCGAGGACCTGCTCACCTGGGGCTGAGCCGCCCCCTGGGCGTCACGCGAGCGTGACGCCCAGGGCCTCGAGGACGGCGTCGACCGGGTTGCAGTAGGTCAGCCCCGTGCCGTCGGCGCCGCCCGTCTCGGAGCCCGCGAACAGCAGGCCGAGCGCGACGCCGTCCTCCCGGTAGACGAGCGACCCGGAGTCGCCGCCGCGCGAGAACGCGCCGCCGACGCCCTCCACCTCGATCTGGTTGTCGAAGGACAGGGCGCCGAGCTCGTCGCCGTACCCGACGACGACGTCGTCCATCTCGATCGCCGTGACCCGGCCCTGCGTGTGCGCCGTGGTGCGCCCGATCTTCGCGACCGCCTCGCCGCCCGTGGCGACGGCGGTGGTGGTCACCGCGCCCACCGGGTACGTCGGGTCGGTCTCGATCCCCTCGTCCAGGAGCGCGAGCGCGGCGTCGACGGTGGCCGGCTCGCCCGGCGTCAGCGGCACCACCTGCGCGAGCGTGCCGACCCGGTCCGCGGGGGCGCGGCCGCCGTCGGCCGGGCCCGGCTGGACGACGACGTCGCCCACCCGCGCGGACGGCGACCCGGCGAGCACGTGGAAGTTCGACAGGACGTACCGCGCGCCCTCCTCGCCGGTCCTGGCCACGAACGCGCCGAGCGTGCCCGCGGTGACGTCCACGTGCGCGATCGAGACGCCCGGCCGCAGCGGCCGCACCCGGTCGGTCTCACCCAGGGCGCGCGCCGTCGCGACCGGAGGGCGGACCTGGGCCGCGAGCGTCCGGATGCGCCCGGTGCGGCGGACGTCGACGGCGTCGCCCGCCTCAGCGGCCAGCCGACGCACGAACGACCGCGCGGTCGGGACCCCGAGCCGGTACCGGACGGCGATGCCGTACTCGCCGTCCCCGTGGGGCGCGAGGCCCAGCGAGAGGGTGGGCGCGCGGACCACGTCGGCCGGGGTCGCGTCGTCGCCGACCGCGTACGGGCTGGCCGGTACACCGTGCCGTTCGGCCAGGTCACGGGCGAAGTCGGTGAGCTGCGCCTTGGTCTCGCGCGCCTGGGTGAGGTCCATGCGGCGAGTCTGGTGCAGACCTGTGACACACCCCGATGTCACAAACCGGCGAGTCGGACATCTCTCCCGGCGTGAGACCCGCACCATCCCTGCTCGCGCCCGACTTCGACGACGTCCGACGCGCCCTCGCCTGGGCGCTGGACCACGACCTGCACGCGCTCCTCGAGCACCGCCAGGTCGCCCACCTCGGCAAGGCCGCCCGGCGGCGCGCCGACGCCCTCCTCGTGCTGCGCTGGCAGCGCGCCGCCGCCCGCTGCCCGGGGCTGCTGAGCTGATCAGGCGCGCAGCAGCCGCCGCACGCCGAGCCGCCGGCCGCGCGCGGTGACGAGCGCCGCCAGCGCCAGGCCGCCCAGGCCCCACAGCACGAGCAGGGTCACGCCCATCGGCAGGCCGCCGGCGGCGGGCACCACCACCGCCGTCAGGGCGTCGCGCGCGGCGCCGACCGGGAGCGCGTCGACCAGCCCCTGCAGCGCGGCGGGCACGGTCGCGACGACGCCCGTCGCGATGAGCAGGACGGCGATCAGCAGGCTGATCCCGCGGCCCAGGTTGCCGAGCCAGCCGAGGAAGCCCTGGTGCACCGCGACGAAAGCCACGGACGTCACGGCGCCCACGAGGATCGCCCCGACCCAGCCCCCGGCGTCGAGCTTCTCGACCGCCGCGAGGATCACGCCGACCAGCGCTCCTGTGCCCGCGCCGACGGCGGCCGGCAGCCAGAACGCCGACAGCGCCAGCCGCACGGAGTCGCGCGTCGAGCCCAGAGCCCGCGCCACGACCGGCGGGAACACCGTCATGAGGGCCAGCGCGCCCAGCCACAGCGCCACGACCGCGAACAGCGGCCCCGACGCCCCCGTGCTGATGCCCGACGCCGACGGCGCCGCCACCGGCTCGGCGACCACCGACGCGAGCGTCTGGCGCTCGTCGTCCGTGTACGTCGGGATGCCGTCCTTCGCCTCGCCCAGGCCGTCGGACAGGTCGCCCGCACCCGAGGCGAGCTGCCCGACGCCGCCCGCCAGGTCGCCCGCGCCCGTCGCGATGCCCTCGGTCCCCGTCGCGAGCCGGCCGACGCCGGACGACAGGTCGGTCGCCCCCGACGCCACCCCGGTCGCCCCGGTGGCGAGCTGGCCCACGCCGGTCGAGAGCTGCGACGCCCCCGACGCGAGCCGGTCCGCCCCGCCCGAGAGCTCGCCCGCACCCGACGCGACACCGTCCGCGCCGTCCGCGACCTGCGACGCCCCGCCCTGGAGCTGGCGGAGACCCTTCGCGAGGTCCCGGTTGCCGTCGGCGATGCCCGCGACGCCGCTCGCGACGCCCTCGGCGCCGGTCGCGAGCTGGTCGGTCTGCGTGGCGAGCGCGTCGAGCTGCTCGCGCGCGGAGACGATGCCGTCGATGGTGTCCTGCACCGCCGAGGAGTCGTTCGCCATGCCGCTCAGGGCGTCGTCGAGGGCCTTGCAGGCCTCGGTCGACGGGTTCACGTCGCAGCCGAGCGCGGCACCCGCGGCCGCCGCGAACTCGTTCGTGCGGGCCTGGGCGTCGTCGAGCGACTTCTTGAGGGCTGCCACGTCGGGCACGTTCTCGTTGAGCTCGGCGACGCCGTCGGCGAGCTGCCGGTTCCCCTTCGCGACCTGGGTCGCGCCGGCGGCGAGGTCGTCGCCGCCCTTCGCCAGGTCGTCGGCGCCGGCCGCGCTCTCGCCGATGCCGCCGGCGACGCCGCGGGCGCCGTCGGCCACCTGCGAGGCGCCCGACGAGAGCTTCCCCGCGCCGTCCGCGAGGCCCGAGGCGCCGGAGGCCACCCCGGACGCGCCGGTCGCGGCGCTCGACGCGCCGGTCGCGAGCTGTCCGGCGCCGTCCGCGAGCTGCGACGCGCCGTCGGCGGCGTCGCCCGCCCCGTCGGCGAGCTGACCGGCGCCGTCGGCGAGCTGGTCCGCGCCGTCCGCGGCGTCGCCCGCGCCGTCCGCGAGCTGCGTGGCGCCGTCCTGCGCCTCGCCGATGCCGTCGGACAGCTCGTTGAAGCCGACGAGCACGTTGTCGACGTACGTCTCGGTGAGCGTGCTCGACATGACGGACGTCGCGGTGGCGGCGACCACGCGGGCGAGCGCGTCGTCGGCCACGCGGCCGCCGGGCGGCGTGCTGACGTCGATGGTCGCCTGCCGCGCCTCGGACGGGTCGTCGTTCCCGTACGACGTGGCGGCCGCGGAGAAGTCCTCCGGGATCGTCACGACGGCCGAGTAGGTGCCGTTCGCGAGACCGTCGGCCGCGGACTCCTCGTCGGTGATCGTCCAGTCGAAGTTGGTCGCGTCGTCGGCCGGCCGGGCGGCCTTCGCGCCGTCGGCGGTCTCGCCGCCGCTGACCAGCCCGGCGGCGAGCTGGCGGCCCAGCGGCACGGTCTGCCCCTGGACCTCGACCGGCTCGTCGAGGTTGACGATGGCGGCCGGCACCTGGTCGAGCCGGTCCTGCGGGTTCCACAGCGCGGCGAGCAGCAGCCCGAGCACCATGATCGGCAGCAGCGCGACGGCGGCGATGCGCCACGGGTCGCGGGCCGTCCGGGCGGCGATGGTCGGGGCGGTCATGCCCGCACCTCCTGCACGTGGGTGTCACCCTCGATGTGGTCGTCGGTCTCGTCGGCCCCCGCGGGGTCAGGTTCCACGGGCGCGGGGTCGTGCCCGGCACCGGGCGGGGGCGGCGGCACGTCCGCCCCGGTGAGCACGCTCGGCGCGCCCCAGCCGGCGCCGACGTCGAGCACGGCGACCTCGCGGCCGGTGCCGTCGTCGAGCAGGTCGGTCGCGGCGACGCCGCTGGCGCCCAGGAGCACGGCCGTCCCGCCGCGCCTCGCCCGGGCGAGCGCGGCGGCGAGCGCCTCGCGGGCCGGGCGGTCGGCGACGGCGTCGGTGCGGTCCACGACCACGACCCGGGCGCCGTCGCGCACCGCGGCGTCGACCGTCGCGGCGGGGCGGCCGTGCTCGGCGAGGGCGTCGACGACGGCGACGCGGCCGCGCACCGTCATGGCGCGCTCGGGCAGCACCAGGCCGGTCACCTTGACCGCCCCGGCGTCGGGCGCCATGCGCCCGGCGAGCGCCAGCAGCAGCGCGGTCACGGGGGCCGCGGCGTCGCCGTGCACGCAGAGGGCGCCGCCGTCGGGCACGCGCACGCTGACCGGGCCGACCACCGGGGCCGGCGAGCCGTCCGGCCCGGCGACCTCGAGGTCGCGCGCGGCGACGGCGTCCGTCGCACCGGGCTCCGGCCACGACGCGAGCCGCAGCTCCTTGGTGAGGCCCTCGCCCTCGACGTCGAACGTCGGCAGGATGCGGTCGAGCCAGCGCGGCATGTGCCACGCCCGCTCCCCGAGCAGGGCGAGGACGGCGGGCACGAGCGTCATGCGCACGACGAACGCGTCCACGAGCACGCCGACGGCGAGGCCGAGCGCGATGGGTTTGAGCGTCATGTCGCCCTCGGGCACGAACGCGACGAAGACGGCGAACATGATGACCGCGGCGGCCGTGACGACCTTGGCCGAGCCGAGGAATCCGGTGCGCACCGCGCGGCGGGCGTCGCCGCCGTGCACGTAGTCCTCCCGGATGCGGGAGACGAGGAAGACCTCGTAGTCCATCGCCAGGCCGAACAGCACGCCCATGAGGATGATCGGCATGAAGCTGATGACCGGGCCCAGCTTCGTGACGTTGAGCGCGTCCGCGAGGACGCCGTTCTCGAACACGAGAGTCACCACGCCGAAGGCCGCGCCGACGGACAGCAGATAGCCGAGCGAGGCCTTGACCGGCACCCAGATCGAGCGGAACACCATCGTCAGCAGCACGAGCGACAGGCCCACGACGACGAGCCCGAACGGCAGCAGCGCGGCGCCCAGCTTGTCGGAGACGTCGATGCCGACCGCGGCGAAGCCCGTGACGGACAGGTCGACCCCGTACTTCTCCAGGTAGTGGTCGTGCTGGTCGCGGATCTCGTTGACCAGGTCCTTGGTCTCCTGCGACGTCGGCCCGCCCTCGGGGACCACCTGGATGATGCCGGTGTCGGCGGACGGGTTCGGCGTGGACAGCGGCACGTCGGCGACGCCGGGCAGGGCGGCGATCTCGTCGCCCAGGTCGTCCATGAGCGTCACCGGGTCGTTGCTGGTGACGATCGAGCCGGTGACGATCAGCGGGCCGTTGAAGCCCTCGCCGAACTCCTCGCCCACCAGGTCGTAGGTGACGCGGGCGCTGTTGTCCTCCGGCAGCGTGCCGGCGTCGGGCAGCGCGAGGCGGAGGTTCGTGGCCGGCCAGGCGAGGGCGGCGATGGCGCCCACGATCAGCACGATCGTGAGGACCGGGAAGCGGGTGGCGCCGCGGACCCAGCCGTCGAAGAACCGGTTGCGGTGGACGCCGTCCGCGGGCGCGGCGGCACGCTTGGCCTTCCCCTTCGCCTTGCGGGCGGCGCGCGGGGCGCGCGGTCGCAGCCGCTCCCCCGAGAACGACAGCAGCGCGGGCAGCAGCGTGAGCGAGACGAGGACGGCGATGCCGACGGCCACGGCGGCGGCGATGCCCATCACCGTGAGGAACGGGATGCCGGCGACGCCGAGGCCCACGAGGGCGATCATCACCGTGAGGCCGGCGAAGATGACGGCCGAGCCCGCGGTCGCGGTGGCGCGCGCGATCGACTCGTCCACCTCGAGCCCGGCGGCGAGCTGCTCGCGGTGCCGGGACACGATGAACAGCGCGTAGTCGATGCCCACCGCGAGGCCGAGCATGAGGCCCAGCATCGGCGTCGTGGAGTTGATCGGGCCGAGCACGGTGGCCGTGAGCAGCAGGAGCATCGACACGCCCACGCCCATGAGCGCGTTGACCAGCGGCAGGCCGGCGGCGACGAACGAGCCGAGCGTGATGATGAGGACCACGAGGGCGACGACGACGCCGATCGCCTCGATGATGCTCAGGGCCGGGAACTCGACGCTGAACAGCTCGCCGCCCAGGCTGGCCTGGGACCCGGCCGGGAGCGCGGCGGCGAGGTCGTCGCTCGCGGTGCGCAGCGACTCCTTGGTGTCCTCGGTGATGACGGACTGGTCGCCGTCGAGCTGGATCGTCAGCAGCGTGGCCGTGTCGTCGTCGTTGACCGACGCGGCCATCTGGTCGTCGTAGGGCGACGTGACGGCGGCGACCTGGTCGAGCTCGCCGAGGTCGTCGACCGTGTCCTCGATCGGGCCGCGCACCGCGGCGTCGTCGATGGTGGAGCCGTCCGGCGCGACGACGATGATCTGCGCCGACGACCCGCTGACCTGCGGGAACGTGGCGGACAGGCTGTCGAGCGCGTCCTGCGACTCGGTGCCCGGGATGGTCACGGAGTTGTCGAAGCCCTGGTAGAGCAGGCCGGCCGCACCGCCGACCACCGCGAGCACGAGCACCCAGCCGATGACGACGAGCCGCCGGGCCCGGGCGGCCCAACGGCCGAGGGAGTACAGGACGGAGGACACAGGCTCTCCCGGGACGACGGAGCAGGGGTTCGATACGGCACTGTATCCGATACAGGAAGGTATCCGATACACGGATGTATTGGCTAGAGTGAACCGGTGCGGGCGGGCTCCCCGCCCGTTCCCAGCCGGCACCCCGGCGGACCCGAGGAGGACCACTGACCACCGACAGCGCGACGTCCGACGAGGCTACGGTCGCCCCCGAGCGCTCGCCGCGGCGCGAGCGCACCCGCGAGCGGCTGCTCGACGCCGCGTTCGAGGTGTTCGCGCAGGTGGGTGTCCAGGCCGCGTCGATCGAGGCGGTCTGCGAGGCCGCCGGTTTCACCCGCGGCGCGTTCTACTCGAACTTCGCGAGCAAGGAGGAGCTGTTCCTCGCGCTCACGGAGCGGGAGGCGCGCGGCCACCTCGGCGCCCTCGAGCGCGCGGTGACCACCGTCGATCCCGCCGCCCTGCAGACGCCGGAAGGGTTCCGCGCCACGGTGCGCGAGGTCATCGCGTCGGTGCTGCCCGACCAGGCCGCCAAGGCGTCGTGGTGCGTCATGGAGCTCGAGTTCGAGCTCCTCGCGCTGCGCGACCCGCAGATCGCCCAGCGCTACGTCGACCAGCAGCAGGTGCTCCGCGGGGAGATGATCGCCGCGCTGAACCGCGTCATGTCCGCCCTCGGCCTGCGCTTCGCCGTCGACGAGCACGTCGCCATCGACCTGCTGCTGGGCGCGCACGAGGCCGGTCAGCGCGCCGCGATGCTCCCCGCCGAGACGGCCCGCAAGGACGCCAGCGCCATGCTCGAGGTCCTCGTGGACCTCATCGTCACGCCCGCCTGACTCCCGTCCGCCGCGTGCGACGTCGCCGACCTCAGAGGTAGGCGGGCAGCTCCGGCTCGTCGCCCCGCACGTGCTCGCCGAGGAAGGCCAGCACCACCTGGTACCAGACCTTGGCGTGCTGCGGCGCGAGCACCCAGTGGTTCTCGTCCGGGAAGTACAGGAAGCGGTGCACGGTGGTGCCGTCGTCGTCAGCCGGGAGCCCGGAGTCCGTGAGCAGCTCGCGCCACAGCCGCAGTCCCTCGCCGATCGGCACGCGGTAGTCCTTGTCGCCGTGCACCACGAGCATCGGCGTGCGGATGTCGGCGACCGACCGGTGCGGGCTGTTCGCCTCCGCCATCTCGGGCGTCATCTCGCGCTGCCAGTAGTAGGCGTGGTCGGTGGTGGGGCCGAACTGGTCCAGCGCCCACAGGCTGGCGTGCGTGACGATCGCGCGGAACCGGTCGGTGTGCCCGGCCACCCAGTTCGCCATGTAGCCGCCGAACGACCCGCCCATCGCGGCGGTGCGGGTCGCGTCGATCTCGGGCAGCGCCTCGACGGCGTCGGTGATCGCCATGAGGTCGGTGAACGGCGCGCCGCCCCACGCGCCCCAGCCACGCTGCACGAAGTCCTGCCCGTACCCGGTGGACAGCGCCGGGTCGGGCAGCAGGACGGCGTAGCCGCGCGCCACCATCAGCCACGGGTTCCAACGCCAGCTCCAGACGTTCCACGAGCTCAGCGGTCCGCCGTGGATCCACAGCAGCAGCGGGGCGGGGTCGTCGGACGACGCGCCCTCCGGCAGCGCGAGCCACGCGCGCACGCGTGCGCCGTCGTCCGTCGTCGTCTCGACCTCGGTCAGCGTGCCGGGCAGCGCGGGGGCGGGCACGGGGCCGCGCAGCGCGTCCGCGGCGACGGGGGCGCGCTCGCCGGCGACGCCCGTCGCGAGGAAGGCCGCGAGGTCGATCCGCACGGGCTCCGCCGGAGCGGCGTAGCTGCTGCGCAGCGCGTACAGCGCGGAGCCGTCGGGTGCCACGCTGACGTCGCTGAACGACGCGTCGTCGCCCGTCACCCGCTCCACCGTGACCGGCTCGCCCGCCCCCGGCCCGCCGGCGCCGAACGTCAGCAGGAACACCGGGCCGCGGCCGTCCTCGTCGGCGGTCACGACCAGCCCCGACCCGTCGGGCAGCCAGGTGACCGACGTCGGCCAGCGGTCCCAGTCGTCGGCGAGGACCTCGGGCTCGGCGGCCGCACCGTCGCCGCCGTCGAGCCGGACCAGGCCGAGCCGCACCTGCGGCGCCTGCACCGGCGTCGTGATGGTCTCCGACCCGAACGCGACCCACCGCCCGTCGGGGGACACCGCGGGGGCGAAGGCGTCCGCGTCCGGGTCGTCCACCAGGGTGCGGCGCTCCCCCGTCGCCGTGTCGAGCGCGACCAGCGTGACGCGGCGCGCCGCCCCCGGGTCGGCCACGCCCCAGGTCGTGACGAGCGTCGCGCCGTCCGGCGCGAGGTCCGCCTCGTGCTCGTCGAGCTGGCGCCCCGGCCCGCTGAGCTGGCGCAGCGCGGGCCGGTCGTCACCGCCGAGCGTGCCCACGAACCGGCGCACCTCGTCCGGGCCCAGGTCGTGGTCCCAGTGCCGCACCGGGTAGCCGGCGTGCAGGATCGCCGAGAGCTTGCGGTCCGCGCGGTCCTTGCGCAGGGCCTCGTCCTCCGCGAGGTCCGCCGCGCCCGGCAGCACCGGCGCGGAGACGGACACGACGTCGGCCGCGCGGGCGGCGAGCACCCCGCCGACCCCGCCGGGCGCCGTCGCGACGACGCGGGCCTCGCCGCCGCCCGCGGGCAGCAGCCACAGCGCCGCCTTCGGCTCGTCGTCGTCCTTCTCCGCGTCCGGGTCGGGCCGCGCGGACGTGAACAGCAGGTCGCCGGACGCCGCGAACAGCGCCGACGACTCGCCCTTGCGGCTGCGCGTCAGGCGCCTGGCCGGCGCGACGCCGGCGGGATCCACCTCCCAGACGGCGGTCGTCCAGCCGGTGCGCTTCGCGTCGAGCGTCTGGACGGTTGTGACGAGGCGCGTGCCGTCCGGGCTCAGCGCGAGCCCGCCGACGCGCGGGAGCTCCAGGTAGCGGTCGAGGTCGTCGAAGGGCGTGGGGGCGTCGTCGCTCACGCGCCCCGGTCTACCACAGCCCTGGCCGAACGGGCGGTCGAGCGGCCGCCACGGGGAACACGGGATGAACGTTCGCTGAACTTGTGCGCGACGGCGTCCCCTGCGGTTGAGCGGGCGCCGCGCGATCGGGCACGGTCTGGTCGTGAGACCGCCGTCGCCCCGCACCGCCCACCTGCCCCCGCTGCCCGCCGCCGCCGACCTGGTCGTGGTCGGGGCGGGGATCGTCGGGCTCGCGCACGCGCTCGAGGCGCACGCCCGCGGGAGCTCGGTGCTCGTGGTGGAGCGCGACCCGCGGCCCGACGGCGCGTCCGCCCGGCGCAGCGGGCACGTCGCCGTCACCACGCAGGACGCCGCGACCCTGTCCTGCGCGCTGGCGTCGCGCGAGCGCTGGCTGAAGCTCGGCCGGGAGGCCGGGTTCTGGGTCAAGGACACGGGCGCCGTCGTCGTGGCACGCTCCGCGGACGAGCTCGCGGTGCTGGACGACCTCGTGGCCGCCCGCGACGGCGACGCCCTGCTCCTCGACGGCGCTCAGGCGGCCGAGCGCGCCGGGCTGGTGAGCGCGGGCGACGGCGTGGGTGACGTCGTGGGTGGCGCCTTCCTCCCGCTCGACCTGCGCATCGAGCCGCGCGACGCCCTCCGGGCGCTCGCCGCCGCGCTCGACTCCCGGCCGCGCGCCGACGTCGCGTGGTCGACGACGGCGCTCACCTTCGAGGCCGGCACGGGCCGCACGCTGGTACGCACGTCCCGCGGAGAGGTCGTGGCACGCCGCGTGCTGGTCGCCGTCGGGCCCGACCTGGACCGGTTCTTCCCCGACGAGGCGGCACGCGCCGGGCTGCGCCCCGACGTGCGGCAGGTGCTCCGGGTGGCGGCGCCCGGCCGCCGGCACGACGCCGCCGGCCCCGCCGTGCTGGGCGGCACGAGCCTCCTTCGGGACGCCGCCACGGCGCACTCCCCCGCGCTGGCGGACGTGCGCGAGCGGCTGCGCACGAGCGCCCCGGAGCTGCTCGACGCCGGCGTCCACCTCGCGTTCACCCCGCACGGCGACACCCTGCTGCTCGGCGAGGCCCGGCGCACGGACGCCGACCGCCGCGACGACGCCGGCCTCGACCGCGACCCCGAGCGCTCCGAGGCCGCCGACGCCCTGCTGCTGCGCGAGGCGGAGGCCCTGCTCGGGCGGCCCGTCGAGGTGCGGCGGCGCTGGTCGGTGCCCGACCTCGCCGTGCCCCGCCCGCGCCGCGGGCCGTTCGCCGGCACGCCGTTCGTCGTGACCGACCCGGCGCCCGGCGTCACGACCGTCACCGTCGCGGACGGGCTCGGCACCACCACGGCGCTGGGCCTCGCGGCGAAGGTCGTCGACGGCCTCCTCTAGGACCTCACCCGCCCAGCCCGGACCGGATCGCGGCCAGCGCGCGGTCGAGCTCGGCGTCGTCCACCCCGCCGAAGCCGACGACGACGCCCGTGTCGCCGGCGGTGCGGCACAGGTCGGACAGCAGCGGCAGGTCGAAGCCCGCGCGCCGCGCGGCGTCGCGGGCCGACAGCGCGGCGTCCTGCGGCAGCAGCCACGTCGAGTACATGCCGGCGGACGTCGCCGCCGGCGTGGCGTGCGGCGCGAGCACCGCGGCGACGCGGGCCGACCGCTCGGCGTACACGCGGCGGGCGGTGCGCAGGACGGCGTCGAGCCAGCCGTCGCGCAGCAGCGTGAGCAGGGCGCGCTGCGTGGGCCACGCGGCGACGTCGTGCAGGACGGCGCGCTGCCGCGCCACGTCGTCGAGCATCCGGGGCGGCGGCACGAGCCACCCGATCCGCAGCCCGGGCGGCGCGGACTTCGACGCGGTGCCGAGGTAGGCGACCCGGTCGCGGCCGAGCGCCGCCAGCGCGGGGACGGGGGCCACGTCGTACCGCAGCTCGGAGTCGTAGTCGTCCTCGACCACCACCGCGCCCGTGGCCCGTGAGGCGGCCAGCAACGAGCGCCGGTCGTCGGCCGGCATCACCCGCCCGAGCGGGTGCTGGTGCGCCGGCGTCACGTACGCGGCGGCCAGGCCGCGCAGGGCCGCCTCGTCGTGGCGGGCCTCCGCAGGCAGGTCGACGACGGCACGGCCCGCGGCGCGCGCGGTCGCGACGGCCGCGCGGTACCCGGGGTCCTCGATGCCCACCGGTCCCGCGGGGAGCACGCCGAGGAGGTCGCGGAACCCCGCCGTCGTCCCGGCGGTGACCACCACCTCGTCGGGGTCGACGACGAGGCCCCGGGTCCGGCCGAGCCGCTCCGCGAGCGCCGCCCGCAGCGCGGGCAGGCCGCACGGGTCGTCGTAGCCGCGCGGCGGCGTCGTCGCCGACACCTCCCGCCACGCCCGCCGCCACCCCGCGCGGTGGCGCGGGTCGATCCACGGCTCGCCGGTGCTCAGGCGCACGAGCCCGCCACCCTGGGCCACGGGCCGGCGCGGCCCGGCCGCCGCGCGGGTCGTCGTCCGCGGCACGGCATCCGCGGCGACGAACGTGCCCGCCCCGCGGCGCGCCGTCAGCCACCCCTCGGCGACGAGCTGGTCGTACGCCTGCTCGGCCACCGACCGTGCGACGCCGAGGTCCGCGGCGAGCGCGCGCGTGCTGGGCAGCCGGTCGCCGCGCCGCAGCGTGCCGCGGGAGACCAGGTCGCGCACCTGGGCGGACAGCTGCGCGCCGAGCGGGTCACGACCGGCGCGGTCGAGGCGGACGGGCAGCGCGGGCATCGGGACTCCTCATCGGGACGGGCGGGGGTCACCCGGCGAAGTGGCCTGCTGAACCTCGCCGCAAATGGCTCGTGACGACGGGCCATCCGGGCAGCACGCTAGCGCCATGGACACCCTCTCCCCCACCCCGAGGTCCACCGTCCGGCGCGGCCGGAACCGTGCCGTGACGGACCGGGCCGCGCTGCACGCCCTGCTCGCCGACGGGCTCGTCGCCCACCTCGGCGTCGACGTCGGGGACGGCGCGGACCGGCACCCGGTCGTGCTGCCGTGCGCGTACGCCGTCGACCTCGACGGCCCCGACGACGGCGGCACCCTGTACGTGCACGGGTCGGTGGCGGCGCGCTGGCTGGTCGGGGCGACGGACGCGACCGTCTGCGTCACGGTCACCGAGCTCGAGGGGCTCGTGCTGGCGCGGTCCGGGTTCCACCACTCGATGAACTACCGGTCGGCGGTGGTGATCGGCAGGGCCCGGTTCGTCACCGACGATGCCGAGCGCGCCCGGGCCCTGGACGCCATCGTCGACCACATGGCGCCCGGCCGGTCCGCGACCCTGCGGCCCGCCACCCGCAAGGAGCTCGCCGCGACGGCGGTGCTCGCCGTCCCGCTGCGGGAGGCGTCGATGAAGGCCCGCGCCGGCGCGCCCGTCGACGACCCGGCCGACGTCGCCGCGGGCGGCTGGGGCGGTCACGTGCCGGTGCGCCGGGTCGTGGGTGCCCCGGTCCCCGACGCCGACACGCGCGAGCCCGTCCCCGCGCACGTCGTCGCGCTGGGGGGATCGTCCCCGCATCACCGCGAGGTGGTCGCGAGCTCCGCGGGGCAGTGAGCTACTTCGGCTGCTCGTCGCGGTCGGCCATCTTGGCGAGCATCGCGTTGTACTCCTCGAGCTCGGCGTCGCCGTCGCGGTCGGCCTTGCGGTCGCGGCGGCGCGCCTCGCGCTCGTCGGACGTCGTCCACTGCACGGCGACGGCGATGGCGAGCGCGAGCGTCGGCAGCTCGCCGATGCCCCACGCGACGCCGCCGCCGCGCTGCTGGTCCTCGATGGCGGGCAGGCCCCAGGGCCGGCCCATGTTGCCGAACCAGTCGGCGACGAGCAGCGAGGTGCCGGAGGTGAGCACGACGCCGAAGAAGGCGTGGAACGCCATGGTCGCGAAGAGCAGCAGCAGCCGCTGCGGGTACGGAGGGCGCTTCGGGCCCGGGTCGATGCCGACGAGGGCGTTGGCGAACAGGTAGCCCACGAGCGTGAAGTGCACGATCATCCACACGTGCCCGGCGTGGTTGCGCAGCGCGAACTCGAACGCGGGCGTGTAGTAGAACGCGATCATGCCGCCGGCGAAGAGCACCGCGGCCACCACCGGGCGGGCGATGAACTGGCCGAACCGGGAGTGCACCAGGCCGAGCACCCACTCGCGCGGGCCGCGGCTGCCGTCCTTGCGGGCTCCGATGGCGCGCAGCAGGAGCGTCACGGGGGCCGCCAGCACGAGGAACAGCGGCACCAGCATCGCCAGGATCATGTGCTGCACCATGTGGCCGCTGAAGATCACGTGCCCGTACACCGCCGGGCCGCCGCTGGTCACCCAGAACATCACGACCATGCCCAGGAACCACGACACGGTGCGCCCCAGCGGCCACCTGTCGCCGCGGCGCGCGAGCCGCCGCACCCAGCGCAGGTAGACCACCAGGCCCGCCACGCAGGCGAACGCGAGCAGCGGGTCGAGGCTCCACTCGGTGAACCAGCGGGCTATGGTCGGCTCGGGCGGCAGCGCCTGGCCGGTGAGCTGGAAGGCGGGCGTGACGTCGACCGGCACCTCGTCCGGCACGGGCGGGGCGGTGGAGCCGAGCGCCACGGCGACGCCCGAGACGGCGCCGATGACGAGCAGCTCGACGGCGAGCAGCCGCCAGAACAGGCGGCGGACGGCGCCCGCGGAGTCGGCCCGGCCCAGCCGGTCCACGACCCACATCCGGTGCGCGAAGCCGAACGCGCCCAGCGCCACCATGAGCAGCGCCTTGACCAGCACCAGGACGCCGTAGGGGGTGAGCAGGTCGCCCCACGACTCCATGCGGAGCCACGCGTTGAGGATGCCGGAGACGCCCACCGCGGCGAAGCACCACCCCGCGACCGGGGAGAAGCGGGCGACGGCGGCCGCGGCCGTGCGGCCGTCGTCGCGCCCCTCCTCCCGCGTGAGGACGGTGACGAGCAGCGCGCCCAGGCCGCCCACCCACACGGCGGCGCCGACCAGGTGCAGCAGCATCGCGCCGACGGCGAGCTCGTGGTTCGCGGCGCCCGACGCGTGGCCGGTCGTGGACTGCATGGCGAGGGCGGCGAGCGGCAGGATCGTCGTCCAGAGGGCGCCCACCGGCCCGCGCACCGCCATCGCGAGCGCGGACGTGAGGGCGGCGACCACGATGATCGCCAGGTAGAGCTTGCCGAGGTCGAGCTCGGTGACGAACTGGGCGAGCCCCTGACCGAACGCGGGCGAGGCCGGCGAGGTCCCGGAGATGTTCGCGTACCGCAGCACGAGCTGCAGGACGGCGGCCACGGCCCACACGGCGCTGGCGGCGCCGGCCGTCGTGAGCACGCGCGTCTGGGTGCGGCCGGGCGGCACCAGGCAGGCCGCCACGAGGAGCGCGCCGAGGGTCACGGAGACGCTCAGCTCGGTGAGCACGGTGGTCACGGGCAGGCCGTAGCGCACGATGGCGCCCGGGTCGGTGAAGCCGCCGAGCGCCTGGAAGGCGCCGGAGTACGCTCCCCCGCTCAGCACGGCGAGGACGGCGACGAGGACGGCTGCGGGCCCGGCGGCGACGAGCCACCAGGGCCGCGGCGGCACGCTCGGAGTACCGCCCGGCCGCTGCACGGCGGGGGCTGCGGAGATCACCCGCCCAGCCTATGGGCGACGCGCCGCACCCCGAGCCGTCCCGGGTGTGAGATCACCTGCCTCGAGACACCTCCTTCCCAATCCAACGATTATCGATTAGTGTCCCAGTCGTCCCCACCGGACGTCATCCACAGTCGTAGGCCGAACGCCCGGGCACGCGAAGCAGCGTCCCCGGCGGGGCGGCAACCCGAGAGGATCAACGATGATCAAGCACCGCACCCTGGCGAGCGTGGGCACGCTCACGGTCGCCGCCCTCGCGCTCACCGGCTGCGCCGGCTCCGACGACGACGGCGGGTCCGGCGGCACCACCGAGGTGAGCATGCTCGTCAACGTGACGCCGAACCTCACCGAGGAGTACTGGAACGAGCTGGTCAAGCCGTTCGAGGACGCCAACCCCGACATCGACGTCGTCGTCCAGAACCCCGGCGCCGAGGGCGTGGCCGCCGCCCTCCCCCGCCTGCTCACCGCGGGCGACGCGCCCGACGTCGTGCAGTCGCTGCCCCCGACCACCGACCTCGCCCCCGAGCTGGTCGACCTGTCCCAGTACGACTGGGCGACCTCCGGCCCGCTCGCCGACCAGTACTCGATCGACGGCAAGTACTACATGGCCGGCATCGGCTTCCAGCTGCAGAGCCTCTTCTTCTACAACAAGACGGCGTTCGAGGAGGCCGGGATCACCGAGACCCCGACCACGGTGGAGGAGCTCACCGCGGCCCTCGGCAAGCTCAAGGACGCGGGCTGGACACCGCTGCAGACCGGCGGCGACTGGATGACCAGCCACTCGCTCCAGGCCCTCGGCCTCCCGTCGATCGTCGGCCAGGACCCGGAGTGGTTCGCACACATGAGCTCGGGCGAGGCCACCTTCTCCGACACGTACGGCGACGCGGTCGCCACCTACGCCGACTGGGTCGCGAAGGGCTACGTCCCCAAGGACGCGCTGGGCATCAAGTACCCCGACGCCGAGCAGGCGTTCCTCTCCGGCAAGAGCGCGATCTACCCGATGGGCAGCTGGTTCGCCGGCACCGAGGCGAAGGCGGAGGAGAAGGCCGAGATCGGCGTCTTCCGTGCCCCCGCCGTGGACGGCGTCGCCAGCCCCGCCATGGGCGCGAACATCGCCAGCCCGTACTCGATCCTCAAGGCCAGCGAGAACCAGGACGCGGCGGCCAAGCTCGTCGAGTTCCTGGTGACCGACCAGGACGCGGTCGCGTCCCAGCTCGAGGTCGACGGCAACTTCCGCGACGGCTACGAGTACGAGATGGACGACCTGGGCAAGGAGCTGCTGCAGATCGTGGCGGACACGCCCGCCGAGGCGTACACCCCGACCGGTCAGGGCTACGGCGAGCGCACGCTGCCCGCGGGCTACTCGGACGAGATCAACGCGCAGACGCAGGCGCTCATCGGCGGCACCTCGGCCGACAAGGTCGACTCCGCGATGGACGACTGGTTCGCCGCCACGATCGGCTGACGATGGCGACCACCGTCCCCCTCGCCCGCGCGCGCCGCCGCCCGGCGGCGCGCGTGTGGCGCGACCGGCTGCCCGGCATCGTCATGGGCGGCCCCGCCGTCGTGGTCTTCCTGGCGATGTTCATCGTGCCGATGATCCTGGCGTTCGTGCTGAGCCTGACCGACTGGAACGGCTACAGCCTGAACTTCACGTTCATCGGCTTCGACAACTACGCGGAGGCGTTCCGCAACCCGCGCACCGTCGACGCGGCGATCTTCACGGCCGTCGTCGCCTTCTGCGGCACGGTGCTGTGCAACGCGGTCGGGCTGTTCATCGCCGCGCTCATCGCCGGCAACAGCCGCGCGAACACCCTGCTGCGCACGATCTTCTTCTACCCGTACATCATCAGCTCGCTGATCATCGGGTTCCTGTGGTCCGCGATGCTGTCCCCCGAGGGCGCCGTCAACGGCCTGCTGGGTCACCTCGGCGTCGCGCCGCTGCCGTTCCTCACCGAGGTCACGTTCGCCAAGGCCAGCGTGATCCTCACGATCGTGTGGGCGCACTTCGGCTTCAACATGATCCTGTTCCTCGCGGGCATCAAGTCGGTGCCCACCGAGTTCTACGAGGCCGCCACGGTCGACGGCGCCTCGAAGTGGCAGCAGTTCCGCAACGTGACGCTGCCGCTCATCGCCCCGGTGTTCACCGTGAACCTCGTGCTCACGCTGGTGGGGCTGCTCAAGGTGTACGACGTGGTGCTGGCCCTCACCGACGGCGGGCCCGCCGGCTCGACCCAGACGATCGTGTACCAGATCCTGCGGGACTCGTTCGGCCAGTCCGAGCTCGGGTTCGGCGCGGCGCAGTCCGTGATCCTGCTGATCGTCACGGCCGTGCTCGGCCTCGCGGTGACGTTCGCGCGGCGCGGCGCGGAGAAGAAGGTGGCCGACTGATGGCGACGACGACGCACCCGACGACCCCCGTGACCCCGCCGGCCGCTCCCCCGGCGCCCGCGACGCGACCGGCGTCGCGCGCCCGCCGTCGCCGCGTGCCGGGCGTGGGCACCGTCCTCAAGTGGGTGGTGCTGGGCCTGGTGGCGCTGGTCATGGTCGTGCCGCTGTACATCATGGTGATCAACGCCTTCAAGCCGCAGGACGCGATCATCTCCTCGCCGCTGGCCATCGGCCCGGACACGTTCAGCCTGGAGTACCTGCAGGCCGCGCTCACCAGCGAGAAGTTCAACGTGGTGCGCGCGTACGGCGTCACGCTGCTGTTCGTCGCGCTGGTCAACGTGTGCGGCATCGCGCTCGCGGCGCCGGTCGCGTACGTCATCGCGCGCGGCCGCTCGAAGTGGCACCTGGGCCTGCTGCTGCTCTTCGTGTCCGGCCTGTTCATCCCGGGCCAGGTGACGCTGATCCCCGTCGTCTTCGTGCTGCGGGTGCTGGGGCTCATCAACACGATCCCGGGCTTCATCCTGTTCGAGACGGCGGCGACGCTGCCCGTGACGATCTTCCTGTTCGCGGCCTACCTGCGCACCGTGCCGCGCGACATCGACGAGGCGGCAGCGCTGGACGGCGCGGGCAAGATCCGCGCGTTCTGGTCGTGCATCTTCCCGATCATGAAGCCGGTGGTCGCGACGATCGTCGTGCTCAACTCCATCAGCGTCTGGAACGACTTCGTCAGCCCGCAGATCATCCTGGGCCCGAGCTCCGGCATCTACACCGTGACGACCGGCGTGTACGCGGCGGTGGGCGAGTTCTCCACCGACTACACGACCGTCTTCCCGACGCTGCTGCTCGCGGTGAGCCCCGCGATCCTGTTCTTCGTCCTCATGCAGCGACACATCATCGGCGGCCTCGTGGCCGGCGCGACGAAGGGCTGAGCGTGACGGCGACACCCCGCATCCCCACGACGCCGCTGCACGAGGTGCCCGCCTGGGCCGTGCTGGAGCGCCGCCTGTTCGACGCGACGGAGGACGCCTGGCGCCTGTTCTCCGCCCGGTACACCGGGCCCGACGGGCGCATCCTGCACGCGGGCGGCTTCGAGCACCGCGACGGCGTGGACGACCTGTACGAGCCGTTCTTCAACTGGCCCGCGTTCTACGCCCTGGGCGGCAGCGACGAGATCCTCGCGGCGGCGAAGCACCACTTCGAGGGCGTGACGGCGCAGCTCACCGAGGGCGGCATGCTCACCGGCGAGTACGAGAACGGGTACGACTGGTTCCACCAGGGCGAGTCGCTGCTGTTCTTCTACGGGCTGTGCGCGGCCGACCCGGGCGACGAGCGGTTCGCCGAGCGCGCCCGCCGGTTCGCGGCGCTGTACACGGACCCGGCGCACGGCAACTACGACCCGGCGCGCAACATCGTCACGGCGCCGCACAACGGGGCGCGGGGACCGCTGGAGGGGCTGGGCACCGAGTGGCTCACCTACCCCGCGTCCCTCGACTACATGGAGCCGTACGGCCTGCCGCTGCACGGGCTGCCCGGGATCGCGCGCTGGTCCGACCTCGAGGACCCGGCCAAGGCGCAGCTCATGGGCGACGAGCTCCAGCGCCGCGCGGCGGGCGACACGGCGGTCAACCTCGCCGCGACGTCGCTCGTCACCAACCGCTGGCTGTACGACGGCGACGACGCGTCCGCCGCGTGGGTGGCGCGGTACGTCGACGGCTGGCGCGAGCGCGCCGCCGCGGCGGGCGGCCTCATGCCCGACAACGTGGCGCCCGACGGCGTCGTCGGCGGCCTGCACGACGGCGCCTGGTACGGCGGCCACTACGGCTGGACCTGGCCGCACGGCCTGCACTCCGTCGGGATGAGCACGCTGATCGGCGCGATCAACGCGTCGTTCGTGTCGGGGGCCTCCGGGTCGCGCAACGACGGGCCGCTCGACCTCGTGCGCACCATGCTCGACACGGTCCTCGACCACGCGATCACCGCGCCGGTCACCGAGACGCCGTTCAGCCTGCGCGGGAGCTGGCTGGAGCGCCTCGGCCCGCACGCCGCGGAGCCCGCCACGCTCGTGCCGTACCGGTTCGGCACCGACGGCTGGTTCGACTTCGGCCCGCTCCAGCTCGACCTGCCCACCTGGCTGTGGTGGTGGACGCGCGACGACGCCGACCGCAAGCGCCTCGACCGCGTGCTCGACGGCATCCCCGGCTCCGACGAGGTACGGCCCTTCCGCGACAAGGTCGAGGCCGGTCACGAGGGCCCGTGGCTCGCGTTCCTCGACGGCTCGTTGCCGGACTACCCGGAGCGCGCGCTGTCGATGGCGCTCGGCCAGCTCGCCCGCCGCGTCGCCGTGATGGACGCCGAGCCCGTGGACCCCGAGACCGTGCACCTGCACTTCTGGCAGCGCGCCAACCCCGTCGTGACGGAGGTGCTGGGGCAGCTGATCACCGGCACGCCGCAGACCCTGTACAACGGCGGGCTGCCGTTCGCCGCCGTCGCGTACACCGACGCCGACCGGGGCCGCCCCGGACTGCCGCCGGACGTCGCTGGCCTGGTCTCCGGCCTCGACCGCGACGCCGACGGGGCCGGCCGCGTCGAGCTCGCGCTCGTCAACCTCTCCCCCACCCACGCCCGGCGCGTGCGCGTGCGGCCGTCGCGGTTCGGCGAGGAGCGCCTGACCGGCGTCGTCGTGCGCGGCGAGGACGGCGGCGTCTGGCCCGGCCCGTCGACCGCGTCGGCCGGTCGCCCCGGCGCACGGACCGCCGCGACCGTCCCGCTGGACGCCCCCGACCTGCTCGTCGAGCTGCCGCCGTCGCACCGCGCCGACGTCGTGCTGCTCACCGCACCCGCCGGCGGCGTACCACGTCACCACCAGCACCACGAAGGAGCCCGACCATGACCGAAGCGCTCACGCCCGTCGACACCCTGCCGTCCGACCCTGGCGCCGGGCTCGTGCGCCCCGAGATCACGCTGCCCGTGCGCGGCGGGGCGTACGAGCGGGCGGACGCGGAGGCGCTGGAGCGGCTCGGCCAGGTGTCGGCGGCGACGGCCTGCGCGAAGCTGCACGGCCTCGGCATCCGGCACTCGTTCGTCGAGGGCCCGCGGCCGCTCAAGCCCGGGTACCGCGTCGTGGGCTCCGCGCTCACGCTGCAGTTCATGCCCCAGCGCGAGGACCTCGCCGCCGGCGACGAGCAGGAGTACGTGGAGCGGCACACCGCGCTGTGGCACGTGCTCGAGGCGGTGCAGCCCGGCGACGTGCTGGTGATCCAGGCGTTCGGCAGCCGCTTCTCCGGCTGCGTGGGCGACATCCTCGCCCGCTACTTCCAGCGCAAGGGCGGCGCGGGCATGGTCGTCGACGGCCGCATCCGCGACTCGGGCAAGATCGCCGACCTCGGCCTGCCCGTGTGGTCCACCGGCGTCACCCCGCACTACGCCTCGCAGTCCGAGCTGTTCCCCTGGGCCTACGACGTGCCCGTCGCCGTCGGCGGCGTGCTGTGCATGCCGGGCGACCTCGTCGTCGCGGACGACGACGGCCCCGTCATCGTCCCGAAGGCGATGGCCGACCAGGTGGTGGCGTCCGCGCAGGACCACGAGGAGTGGGAGGTCTTCAGCCGGCGGCGGCTCGACGAGGGCGCCCGCCTCAGCGACTACTACCCGCTCACCCCCGACACCCGAGGGGAGTTCGAGGCATGGCGTTCCGCGCAGGGCTCCGCCCGCTGACCGGCCAGGCTCCCGGGGACGCGCCGGAAGGGCTCGCCGCGTCGTCGTTCGGCCTCGGCTGCGCGCCGATCGGCAACCTCTTCACGCCGGTGGCGGAGGCCGACGCCGAGGCGACGGTCGGCCGGGCGCTGGAACGGGGCATCCGGTTCTTCGACACGGCGCCGCACTACGGCGAGGGCGTGAGCGAGCTGCGGCTCGGGCACGCCCTGGCCGGCGTCGACCGGGACTCCGTCGTCATCGCCACCAAGGTGGGCCGCGTGATCGTCGACGCCGACGGCAGGCCCGTCCCGTCGGGCGCCACCGGCGGTCCGGGCGGCCGGACCGTCGGCGACCTCAGCCGCGACGGGGTGCTCCGGTCGCTGGAGGGCAGCCTGGCCCGCCTCGGCACCGACCGCGTCGACCTGCTCTACCTGCACGACCCCGCGGACGTGGACGAGGCGCTGCACCCGAGGCATGGCGCCCTGCCCGCGCTGCTCGACCTGCGCGACCAGGGCGTCGTGCGGGCCGTCGGGGTGGGGATGATGCGGACGGAGCCCGTCGCGCGGTTCGTGCGCGAGGCGGCGGGCGCCCTCGACGTCGTCATGCCCGCAGGGCGGGTGACGCTGCTGGACCGGTCGGCCCTGGACGACCTGCTCCCCGCCGCCCGCGAGCGCGGCGTCGGCGTGATCGGCGCCGCCGTGTACAACTCGGGCCTGCTCGCCGACCCGGTGGCCGCGCCGTTCTTCGACTACCGTCCCGCGACGCCGGACCAGGTCGACCGGGCCCTGCGCATGGCGGCCGCCTGCCACCGCGAGGGGATCGACCTGCCCACCGCCGCCGTCCGCTGGCCGCTGCGCGTCCCGGGCGTGGAGGCCGTCGTCGTGGGGGCACGCACCCCCGCGGAGGTCGACGTCTTCGCCGACGCCGCCGACGCCGCCGTCCCCGACCGCCTGTGGACGGAGCTCGACGCGATCGCGGGCTCTGCCGAGCAGGCGGTGGACACCGTGATCGGGTCGCATGGCACCGCATGACGGTGCCGACCGCCTGGTCGGCGACAGGACGGACGGGATCGTGGACGCGCACGTGCACCTGTGGGACACGGCGGCGATGCGGGTCTCCTGGTTCCGCGACGACCTGGGCCTGCCCGCACGGGTCGGTCCGGACGACCTGGCCCGCGCCGTCGCGACGTCCCCCCTGCCCGTCCGCGCCGCCGTCGCCGTGCAGGCCGCGGACACCGAGGGCGAGGCGCGCTGGCTCGCTCGGCAGGCCGCCGCTCACGGGCCGCTGCCGGGCCCGGTCGTGCTCCAGTACGACGCCCGCCCCGGCCACGACGACGCCTGGGCCGGCATGGCGCAGGCGGTGATCGACGACGGCGTGGCCGTCGCGGGCATTCGCCTCGCCGTCCCCGGCCGCGCCGCGGACCTGTCCGACGTCGCCGGGCTGGATGCGCTGTGCGAGGGCCTCGCGGCGACCGGCCGCGTGCTCGAGACGCTCGTGCGCCCCGAGCAGCTCCCCGCCGTCGCCGTCCTCGCGGGGCGCCACCCAGGCCTCGACGTCGTCGTCTGCCACCTCGGCCTGGGCGCGGGCGACCCCGACGCGTCGTGGCGCGACGCCCTCGCCGCCGTCGCCGCCCGCCCCCGCGCGCACGCGAAGCTGTCGGGCCTCCACACCACCGCTCCCCACGACGCCGCGCGCGTCGCCGTGGCCGCCCGCGCCGCCGTCGACCTGCTCGGCCCGGAGCGCCTCCTGTTCGGCAGCGACTGGCCGATGTCCGCGCGCGTCGCCCCGTACGCGCAGGTCGTCGAGCGCACCGCCGCGGCCCTTCCGGTGCTCGACGGCGCCGCGGCGACGGCGGTCTGGTCCGGGACGGCGGCGCGCCTCTACGGCGCCGGACGCTGACGCGTCGCCCTCACGCGAGCCGCGCCAGCGCCTCCGCGGTCACCGGGGCGAAGCAGTTCACCAGCGTGCCGTCCGGGTCGCGCACCAGCAGCGACCGGTTGCCCCACGGCATGGTGGTCGGCGGGGTGACGACCTCGACCGCGTCGTCGAGGCCGGCGTGCACCGCGTCCACGTCCTCGACGCGGAACTCCACGATGGCGGTGCGGTTGCTGGCCGACGTCGCCGACCCCGGCCCGAACAGGCCGACGGTGGCGGTGCTGCCGATGGCGAGGGTGCCGAGCGGCGTGCGCAGCTCGGCGAACTCGGGCGACGGGCGGTCGGCCACGACTCCGGTGAGCCGCTCGTAGAAGGCCGTCAGGCGGTCGACGTCGTCGGTGATGAGGCGGACGGAGACGAGGTTCGCGGTGTGGGTCATGGTGGTGCTCCTCCGGTCGGGGATGGGGTCGGCCGCGGGTCCCCCGTGGCTCCCGACCAGCGTGGCGGGGCTCCGCGACACCCCGACGTCGGTGTTTCCGGGGCTTCCCGACGCGACGTCGCGGCGCTCAGCCCAGCAGCGTGAGCGTCCGCAGGTCCCCGTCCGGCACCTGGACGTCCTCGGGCCGCACGACGCGCCTGGGCGCACGCTCGGCGGTGGCCGTGACGCGGTCGACGCGGTCGAGGCGGAAGGCGCGGATCCCGTCGCGCAGCCGGCACCAGGCCAGCAGGTACCACCCGGTGGACGACCCGACGAACCCGAGCGGCTCGACGTCGCGCGTGCTCGTGGCGCCGTCGCGGTCCGTGTACCGCAGACGGAGCACACGGCGCGCGGAGATCGCGTCCGCGAGGACGGCGGGGACCGCCGGCCCGTCGGACGGCGCGCCGAGCAGGTGCACGCGGGCGGCGAGGTCGTGCGCGGCGGCCGCGTCGTCGTCGCGCATGGCGGCGAGGATCTTGCGCAGCGCGGTCGCCCCGCCGCCCGCGAACGGCGTCCCCGCGAGGGAGCCGAGCGCGACGGCGACGGCCACGGCCTCGTCCGGGCTGAAGTTCACCGGGGGCAGGCTCCGGGCCCGGTCGAGGCAGTAGCCCCCGGTCCTCCCCGGCTCGGCCCAGACGGGCACGCCCGCCTGCTGCAGCGCGCTGACGTCCCGCTCCACGGTGCGCCGGCTCACCTCGAACCGGTGCGCCAGCCACGACGCGCTCCGCGGGCGGGGAGCGACCGCCCGCAGCTCCTCGACGATCGCGTACAGGCGGTCGGTCCGGTTCACGCGTCGACCCTACGCGCCGGGTCTGCGCGCTCGCCCGACGCCCTGTCGTGCAAGGATCCCCAGGTGCCGGCGCGGGGCCGGCCACCACCAAGGAGGCACGATGTTCGCGAGGTCCCTCGGCGACGACGGCGCGGAGCTGCGGCCGCTGGAGCCGTGGCACGCGGAGGAGCTGCTGGCCACGATCGACCGTGGCAGGGAGTTCGTCGGCCGGTTCATCGGCCTGCCCGACCGCATCACGGACCTGGGGTCGAGCCGCTCGTTCCTCGAGTCGTACGCCCAGAAGGCCGCCACGGACACCGGGCGCCTCTACGGCATCTGGCTGGGCGGCACGCTGGTGGGTGGCGTCCTGTTCCGCACGATGGACGTCGCGCAGGGCACGGCGGAGGCGGGCTGCTGGCTGGAGCCGGCGGCCGCGGGCCGCGGCCTGGTGACCCGTGCGGCGCGCGTCATCATCGACTGGGCGGTCCGCGAGCGCGGCATCCACCGCGTCGAGTGGTGGGCGGCGTCGGGCAACGCGTCGAGCATCGCCGTCGCCCGCCGCCTGGGGATGCGGCGCGACGGCGTGCTGCGCGAGCACCACGAGCACCGCGGGGTGCGGCAGGACATCGAGGTCTGGTCGGTGCTCGCGCCGGAGTGGGAGGCACAGGCATGAGCGGAGGCCCGCGCGACGACGTCGAGCTGATCGGCGGCATCGAGAAGCGCGAGATCGTCCTTGTCGAGCCGGACCCGGCCTGGCCGGCGCGGTTCGAGCGGGAGCGCGAGCGCATCGTGGGCGCGCTGGGCCCGACGGCGGTGCGGGTGGACCACGTCGGCTCGACGTCGGTGCCGGGGCTCGCGGCCAAGCCGATCGTCGACATCGACGTCAGCGTGCCCGACGTCGAGGACGAGGACGCCTACCTGCCCGCGCTGCTCGCGGCCGGGTACGAGCTGCGCGTCCGCGAGCCCGGCCACCGCCTGGTCCGCACGCCGGAGCGCGACGTGCACGTCCACGTCTGCGCCACGGGCAGCGACTGGGAGCGGAGCCACCTGCTGTTCCGCGACCGGCTCCGGCACGACGCCGCCGACCGCGACGCCTACGCCGCGCTCAAGCGCGAGCTCGCGGAGCGCGACTGGCCGAGCATGAACGACTACGCCGACGCCAAGGGCGGCCTGATCGCCGAGATCACCGCCCGGGCGGAGGCGTGGGCCGCCTCGACCGGCTGGTCCCCCTAGTGCAGGGCGGCCTCGTGGGCCACGATCGCCGTCTGCGTCCGGTTCGTGGTGCCCAGCTTGGCCATGGCGCTCGCGAGGTAGGCCTTCACCGTGGACTCGGCGAGGAAGAGCCGCGCGGCGATCTCCGCGTTGGAGAGGCCGTCCGCAAGGGCCTCGACCACGTCGCGTTCCTTGGGCGCCAGGCGCGCGACGTCGCGGCGCGCCTTGGCCCGTCGGCCGGTGACGTCGTCGCCCGCAGCCTTCAACAGGTGCTGGGCCACGGCCGGTGAGAGGATCGCGTCGCCGGCGACGGCGGCCCGGACGCCCTGGTGCAGCTCGTCGGGCCTGGAGTCCTTGAGCAGGTAGCCGGCCGCGCCGGCGCGAAGCGCAGGAAGCACGTAGTCGTCGGTGAGGTAGCTCGTGAGGACCACCACGGCCGTCTCCGGGTGTTCCCGGCGTACCGCGAGAGTGGCATCGAGACCGTCCATGACCGGCATCTGCATGTCGAGGAGCAGGACGTCGGGGCGTTCCTGCCGGACGAGGCGCACCGCAGCCGCGCCGTCCGCCGCCTGGCCCACCACCTGGAGGTCCGGCGCGGCCTCGACCAGGCGCACGATGCCCGCACGCAGCAACGCCTCGTCGTCGGCGACCACGACCCTGATCACGCGGACCTCCTCGGCAGGACGGCAGTGAGCTGGAACCCGCCGTCGGCGGTCGGCCCGGCGTCCAGACTGCCCCCGAGCAGCGTCACGCGCTCGCGGAGCCCGGCGATGCCGAACCCGCCGGTGGTCAGCCCGGTGGGCGCCCGGTCCGGCGGCCCGTTGCGGACGGCGACCCGCAGGCTCGCGGGCTCGACGTCCAGGCCGACCACGGTGGCCGCGCCCGGAGCGTGGCGTAGGGCGTTCGTCAGTCCCTCGGTGACCACGCGCAGGATCGTGCGGTCGACGACGTCGGGCGGGGTGCGCCGTGGGAGCGCGCCCTCGAGCCGCACCGGCTGACCGGCCCTCCGAGCCTCGTCGACCCGTGCCTGGACCTCGTCGCGGACGTCCGGCGCGGCTTCCTCGCCGTCACCGTCGGCGGCGCCCGCGGCATCGCCGGTCAGTGTGCGCAGGACGGTGCGCATCTCGGCCAGGGCCGCCCGACAGCTGTCGCCGATCTCCCGCGCAGCTCGGCGCGTCTCCTCGTCGGTCGCCGTCGTCCCGACCACCTCCGCCTCGACCGCGGCGTAGCTCATCCGGTGGGAGACGACGTCGTGGAGGTCCCGGGCCAGCGCGCTCCGCTCGGCCGCGCGCGCCGCGGCCTCCGCGCGGGCGGCGGCGTCCGCGTCGGCGTCCTGCTGCAGCCGCTGGAGGCGCCCCGCGGCGAACGCGAAGAGGAGCACGAGGATCCCGGTCCACAGGAGGCTGGCGCCCGTGCTCTCGGAGGTGAGCAGCCAGGTGGGCCATGACACCGTGACCACCGCCAGCATCGCCCCGAGGCTCACGCGCGACGACGCGACGTACAGCCCGGTGGCGTGCGCTGCGCCGAGGGCTGCGACGGCCGGGGTGACCAGGCTCGCCGCGACGCAGCCGACGAGCACGAGAAGGGGGTGCCGGGACCGCGCGAGCAGGAGGCCCGCGGCTCCGAGCTGCGCGGCGATCTCCGCCCAGGCCGGCGCCCAGCCGACGTCGGTACCGGCCCGCAGCAGCACCAGGAGCAGGCCGCCCAGCGCACAGGCCGCCGCGACGAGCGCGTCGACGCGCGTCCGTGCGGCATCCACCGTTCCAGCCTAGCCAGCCCGCGCGCGACCGCGCGCGGGAGCACCCGGGTGAGATACCGCCGTTCGGCGGTACCGACGACCGACGTTCGGGCGTGCCGCGGGGTGGTGCTCCGGCGCGACGGTGGAGTCATCAGGGACCCACCGACACGAGGAACGATCATGAAGGCCCGTCGCACAGCCACCGTCTCCGCCGTCTCCGCCGCCCTCGCGCTGGGCGCACCTCTGACGGCCTTCGCCGGCGAGGACAGCACCGATCCGGCGCCCGCTCCGGAGTCCTCCGCGCCCGCCGAGTCCGCGACGGCCGAGGAGTCGCAGGAGGACGCCGGCTCCCCCACCCCGGCCCCCCGGTCCACGACGGAGCCGACGTCCGACGCCGCGCCGTCCACGACGGCGGACGAGCCGACCGAGCCCTCCGACCCGGTCGTCGCCCCGGAGCCCGAGAGCGGGGACGGCGCCCAGCAGGAGGACGCCACGGGAACGGGGGACTCCGCCCCGGAGCAGCCCGGGCAGGAGACCGTCGACGACGCTCAGCCGGCCGAGAGCGCCGCGGAACCGCAGGCAGCCGAGGACGAGGCAGAGCCGACGGCCGAGCCCGCACCGCAGCCTGAGGACCAGGCCGAGACGGCCGAGGAGGCGCCCGCCGCCGAGACGAGCGAGGCCACCGAGGACGCGGCCACCGAGGAGGTGCCGTCGTCGAGCCTGCGGACGGGGGCGGGGCTGTCGGCCATGCTGCTCGCCGGGACGTCGGCCGCCTACCCGGCCCCCGCGTACGAGCCGCACTGGCACGACGGCGGCCAGGACGGCTTCCCCTGCGACTACTGGTACTTCCTCGAGCCCGCCGAGGGCGGCTCCGGCAAGGACTGGAGCGGGTGGGGCGGGCAGCCTCAGCTGCACATCCTGCACCACACGCTCGTGGACGACGACGGCACGGTCCACATGGTCTACGACCGCGACATCGCCGGCTCCTGGTACCACGCGTGGTCCGGCGACGAGAGCGTGACGCCCGACGCCGAGGGCATCCACTGGGAGAACACGTCCGCCCAGCAGACCGTGCTGGTGAACGGCTACCGGGGCGGCAACGACATGACCGCCCGCGGCGCCGACGCACAGCGGCTCTTCGACCGGGCCGGCGTGACGGTCGAGGCGGGCACGCCCTGGGAGACCTACCTGGGCTGGTACCAGGTGTCGATCGACGACGGCACCTACACGGAGGACCAGGTGCGTGAGTGGTGGCAGGCCGAGCAGGACCGGCACCTGGACTACACGGCGTACGAGGCCACCCAGTTCGCGGTGTGGTACTTCTCCACCGGTCACGACGTCATGGGACTGCTCTTCGACGTCGACGAGAACAACCACGTGACGCTGTCCGAGAAGGCGCTGCAGCAGTTCGAGGCGTCCGACGAGGACTGGACGCGCAACTGGGACCAGGGCTACACCAGTGATCGCATGGCGACCCTGCAGACGGCGGCCTGGCTCATCGAGCAGGGGCTCACGACGAACGCCGTCATGCCGCAGCCAGGCTTCACGAGCAACGGCTACGTCCGCAACGCCGACGGGTCGACCGACTACGGCTTCACCGCCTCGCTCGTCGGCGGGACGGGTGAGGTGCACGTCGAGCTGCGCACCGCCGACGGCACTACTCTGCCGGAGGGCGTCGTGCTGGTGGACGCGAGCGGCCGCGTGGTCGACAGCGTCACCCCCGGCCAGAAGGTGTTCGTCCGGGTGCCGGCGGGGACGAGCGTCGCCGACCTGCCGCCCTTCCAGCTCTGGGGCTCCGCCGTGGGCACCGAGCAGGGCAGCCCGCACTTCTACACCGGCTGGGACCACAACAACCACGGCGAGGGGACGATCGACCCCGAGACCGGGGAATGGAAGCCCGCCGAGTTCCAGCACTGGTTCATCGGCCTCGGTGAGCTGGACCGTCCGTCGACCGCCTGGGACTGGATCGGTGTGACGCTGGCGGACGAGCCCGAGGACCCGACCGACCCGACCGACCCGACCGACCCGACCGACCCCACCGACCCCACCGACCCCACCGACCCCACCGACCCCACCGACCCCACCGACCCCACCGACCCCACCGACCCCACCGA
>NZ_JBNOZM010000009.1:0-15559 GCF_050311655.1 Isoptericola variabilis | reverse complement strand
CCCTTCGGAGCCGACCGGCCCCACGGACCCTTCGGAGCCGACCGGCCCCACGGCCCCGACCGACCCGACGAGCACTCCGGGCTCCGGCCGACCCGAGGGGGGCGGTACCGGCTCGGCGGCCGACGGCCAGCGCTCTGCTGCGACCGCGCCGGTGTACGTGAGCCACGAAGGCGTCGTGGTCGCGGCCGAGGACGCGACGGACCCGGCGAACCTGGGCGCGGCCGAACACCGCGCCGCGAAGGACCAGGCAGCCGTCACGGGGCCGGACCGGCTCGCGCAGACCGGCGGTGACGCCGACCTGCTGGCGGCCGCCTCGCTCATCGTCCTCACGGGCACGGGCCTCGTGCTCGCCGGACGGCGGCGTGGCGCCCGGGCCGAGGACGTCACCGACTGACGGCCCCAGCGCGCACCGGCCCCGCACCCTCTCGAGGGCGCGGGGCCTCTGCCGTGTCCGTCGTCGGGCCGGCGCGCAGGTCCGGTCCCTACTCGTCGTCCAGCAGCGTGCCCGCGGCGTGGGCCTCGAAGAGCGCGGACGCGGCGTCGGCGTCGCCGTCGTCGAGCACGTCGAGCAGGCTGCGGTGCCAGTCGGCCACCTGGTGCCAGTCGCCCGTGAACTCGGGGTCGCCGAGCAGGTGCATGGACCGCAGGCTGGGCTCGATGATGTCCCACATGCGCGGCAGGTAGGTGTTGCCGCTGGCCTCGATGACGGCGCGGTGGAAGCCGAAGTCGAGCTCGCGGAACGCGGGTAGGTCGCCGGCGTCGACGGCGCCGTGCATCTCGTCGATGACCTTCTCCAGGCTGGAGCGGGTCTCGGGCGCGAGCTGCCCGCACGCGAGCCGGCCGGCCAGCGCCTCGACCGCCACACGCGCCTGCTTGGCCTGCTGCGCCTCCTCGTCGGAGTACTGCGCCACGAAGTTGCCCTGGTGGCGCACGTGCGTCACCAGGCCCTCGTGGGCGAGCCGCTTGAGCGCGTCGCGCACGGGCGCCTGGCTGACCTGGAGGCGGCGGGCGAGCTGGGACTCGACGAGCTGCTCCCCCGGGGCGAGCTGCGACGTCTTGATCATCGACTTCACGAGGTCGTAGATCTGGTCCGACAGCAGCCCGCGCTCCAGGCCGCTGATCGAGCTGAGCGCGTCCGTCATCCGTGCAGCCTCACGTCGTTCCTCGGGTCGTTATCGACAATCGTTTGTGCGTCGTCAGCGTACGCCGCCAGCCAGGCGTCCGCGATCATCCGGGAGGCCGGGGGCGTGGGGTGCACGCCGTCCGGGGCGAGCGCCGCGGCGCCGCCGTCCCGGGCGGCGCGGGTCAGCAGCGTGTGCAGCGGCACCAGCTCGGCCCCGGTCTCGGCGGCCAGCCGGGCGACGACGTCCCGCTTGCCGTCGAGGTCCTCCAGCCAGCCGTGCTGCTCGTCGCGCACCGGGAGCAGGAACGGCTCGACCAGCACGAGCCTCGGGTTGCCCGGAACCCTCGCGAGCAGCCGCCGGTACGTGGCCTCGAAGTCCTCGGCGCTCGTCGGGTCGTCGGAGTCGAAGCGTCGCCAGGTCTCGTTGACGCCCACGTACACGGTGAGGACGTCGGGAGCGGACGCCGCGACGTCGCGCTTCCACCGCTCCTCGAGGTCGACGGCCCGGTTGCCGCCGATGCCGAGGTTGAGCACGACGGCGTCGGGCAGGGCCGCCGCCACGAGCGAGACGTAGCCGTCGCCGAGCGACGCCTCGTCCCCGCGGTCGCGGCCGGCGTCGGTGATGGAGTCCCCGACGAAGACGAGTCGTTCCGGGGTTCCACTGCTGGTCATGGGCTCTCCTTCGAGTGACGGACGGGTCCGACCGTAGCGGGTCCGGGCCGACGCCACACCGTTGTCAGCGATTATCGATTAATGTAGCCTGCCGGTGCTTGACGATCCGGGCGCGCCGCACCCGCGTCGCCCCGAGAACCCCGTGACCACACGAGAGGTCGGAGCACTCGCAATGAAGCGACCACTGTCAGCCCTGCTGCTGACGTCCCTGCTCGTCGCAGGGACGCAGACGGCAGCACACGCCGAACCGCCCCCGCACTCCGCGCCGCAGTCCAAGGCGGGGGCGACGTTCTTCGTCTCCCCCGACGGCGACGACGCCGCGAGCGGGCGCAGCGAGAACAAGCCGCTACGCACGCTCGAGGGCGCCCGCGACGCCATCCGCGCGCTCAAGGCCGACGAAGGACTGCCCGACCGCGGCGTCGTCGTCTACCTGCGCGAGGGCACGTACGAGCGCTCGGAGTCCTTCCTCCTCGGCGAGGAGGACTCCGGCACCGCGGACGCCCCCATCACCTACCGCTCCTACCCCGGAGAGCGGGCCACGATCTCGGGTGGCAAGGAGCTGCCGTACGACGGCTTCTCCCCCGTCACCGACCAGGCCGTGCTCGACCGGATCATCGAGACGTCCGCGCGCGACGACGTCCTCCAGATCGACCTGCGCGAGCTCGGCATCGACGACTACGGCCAGCTCAGCCGGCACGGCTACTGGAAGGCCAACGACGTCAGCACGACGCCGCCGATGGAGCTGTACGTGGACGGCGAGGACATGACCCTCGCGCGCTGGCCCAACGCCGGCGCCGCGAAGGACACCGTCCAGATGAACAAGATCGTCGACCCCGGCCCCACCAAGGACGACGCCGACCTGCAGGAGCGCGGCGGCACGTTCAGCTACTCCTACGACCGCCCGCAGTACTGGGGCGAGGCGAAGGACGTCTGGCTGGACGGCATCTTCGGCCAGAGCTGGGAGTGGTCGTACAACAAGATCGAGAAGATCGACACGGACGCCCGCACGATCACGCTGCGGTACGGCGAGATGTCCGGGCTGATGAAGACCTGGTACCCCGACTTCCACTTCGCGCAGAACCTGCTCGAGGAGCTCGACGCGCCGGGCGAGTACTACATCGACCGCGACACCGGGATGCTCTACCTGGTGCCGAACGCGTCGTTCCTGGCCGAGCGCGGGGCGCCGGTCGTCACGACGCTCGACGAGCCGATGATCCGCACGGACGGGGCGTCGTACGTGACGTTCGACGACCTGGTGCTGGAGTACGGGCGGGCCCTGGGCGCCGTCATCCTCGGCGGCAGCCACGTGACGATCTCGAACAGCGACATCCAGAACTTCAGCGACGGCGGCGTGTCCATCAACTCGCCGGGGCGGTACACGTACGACGGCATCCCGGTGAACCGGGGCGGGCGCGACCACGCGGTCGTCTCCAGCGACGTCCGGCACGTGGGCGGCGTCGGCGTGGTGCTCCAGGGCGGGGACAAGACGACCCTCGAGCCCGGCCGCAACCGCGTCGAGAACTCCCACATCCACGACTTCGCCTACTACCACAAGGCGTACAACCCGGGCGTGATGTTCGACGGGGTCGGCAACATCGCGCGCGGCAACGAGATCAACGACGCGCCGCACCCGGGCGTCATCGTGCACGGGAACGACCACCTGTTCGAGCAGAACGAGGTCTACGACGTCTGCAAGACGTTCCAGGACCTCGGCGCGATCTACATGAACTCCGGCGAGACGCCGCAGCAGCGCGGTCACGTGTTCCGGCAGAACTACTTCCACGACGTCGGCCTCACCAAGCACGGCGTCGAGGGCATCTACGCCGACAACTTCACGTGGGACCTGGAGATCAGCCAGAACGTCTTCGTGGACATGGGCAACGACGCCATCAAGTCGGGTTCTGCCGACTACATCGACGCCACGAACAACGTCTTCGTCGACACCACCGTGCCGTACGACAACTACACGCAGTGGATGGGCGACGGCGAGGGCAACACGGTCGACCGCGTCTACATGCCGAAGTGGAAGAAGGTGTTCGCCGACAACAAGGACTTCGTCGGCACGCCGTACCTGGAGAAGTACCCGGAGCTGGGCCACTTCTTCGAGGACAACCACTACTTCCCGAACAAGAGCACGTTCGCGAGGAACGTCGTCTGGAACCCGGACCGCGAGCGCAACCCCGACGTCAACGCCGAGGGGGCGCTCGACACGAAGAACCTGCTCAACTACGGGACCGGAGACGACGCCAACTGGGTGACGGACGACGACCCGGGCTTCGTCGACGCGGCGAACGGCGACTACACGCTGCGCGAGGACGCCGCCGTCTTCGACCAGATCCCCGGCTTCGAGGCCATCCCGTTCGACGAGATCGGCACGGACGGGCACGTCGGGCAGTCGCAGACGCCGGACAGCGTGGCCCTGGAGTCGCTGGTGCTGCCGGCGGACCACCTGGCGGTGAGCCTCGGCGACGAGGTCTCGGTGGCCGCGCAGGCGGTGCCGTGGAACGCCACCCAGCAGGCCGTCACCTACACCTCGAGCGACCCGGAGGTCGCGACCGTCAGCGCCGCGGGGATCCTCACCGCCGTCGCGCCCGGCGAGGTGACGGTGACCGCGGAGGCGAAGGCCGACGCGGCCATCCGCGACGAGATGACCGTGACCGTGGCCGCCGGCGACGGCGTGCTCCACTTCACGGACTTCGAGACGGGCGGCAACGGCTGGGCCACCGACCCGAACCGCGCGATCGTCGACGACGGCACCGGCGACCACGTCTACCGCATCAAGAACGGCGCCAACTCCCAGCTCGACCGGTCCTTCACGGAGTACGCGCTCGACTTCACGGTGACGACGCCGGCAGAGGTGCCCGAGGGCGGGCAGCTGCTCGTCTACGACCGCACGGGGGCCACGCCCGGCGGGTACGTGCGCTACCGCCACGCGGCGGCCGGCTCGACGTGGACGATCTTCGACTCCGCCTGGGGCACCGTGAAGGAGGTCAAGCTCCCCGCGGGCGAGGGGCTGGAGCCCGCCACCCAGTACGACGTGCGCGTCGTGGTGACGGCCGCGGGCGTGCGCGTGCTGCTCGACGGCGAGGAGGTCGTGGCGGGCGCCAACCCGGCGCCCGACGGGGCCGGCAAGGTCGGCTTCTACGTGCAGGGCTTCGCGTCGCTGGACTTCGACGACGTGCGGTTCTCCCTGGTGGGCGTCGACCCCGACGGCCTGACGCTGGCCCCCTCCGAGGCGACGATCGAGCCGGGCGAGACCCACCCGCTCGCGCCGTCGTTCACCCCGGCGGACGCCACGCGCACCGGGCTGGAGTGGACCTCGAGCGACGAGTCCGTCGCGACCGTCGACGCGAAGGGCGTCGTCCGCGGCGTCGCCGCCGGCACGGCCACGATCACCGCGACGTCGACCGTGGTGCCCGGCCTCGCGGCGTCGTCCGCCGTGACGGTGCGGGCAGCCGACCACCCCGTGACGCCGCTGGGCGACGAGATCCTCGATCCCGCCGCCTGGGCGCCGGGCGAGGGGATCACGGTGGCCGACGGCGCGGCCCACCTGGCGCCGCGCGGGGCGTGGAGCTTCACGCCCCGGAAGTTCGGCGACGAGCTGCTGCGGTTCGACACGTCCGTCGGCGCCTTCAACGGCGGCTGGTTCGGGTTCTCCGTCCGGTCGAAGACCGCCGGCGACCCCGTGTGGACCAACAGCAGCTCGGGCTACCTCGTGGTCATCAAGGAGGACGTCATCGAGATGCAGAAGTGGAGCCCGGCCGTCTTCATGGTCGACACGTTCCCCAACACCGTGATCGAGCCGAACTCGACCCACGAGGTGACGTTCGGCGCCGTCGACGTGGAGGGCGGCACCCGCGTGGTGCTGCGCGTGGACGGCGAGCCGGTGTGGAGCTACCTGGACGACTCGGCGGACAACCCGCTGGCCACCGACGGGTACTTCACCGCCTACCGACAGGGCCCCGCGGGAGAGATGAGCCTCTCCCCCGCGAGCTGACCGGAGTCGCCTTCGAGCAAGGGATCCGTCGCGCCATCCACCCGGACGGCGCGACGGATCCCTTGCTCGAAGAGAACTTCTCCTAGCTTCCCTCAGCCCTTGACCGAGCCCAGCATCACGCCGGACACGAAGTAGCGCTGCACGAACGGGTAGATGCACACGATCGGCACGAGGATGAGGATCATCGTGACCGACTGGATGTTCGCCGAGACGGCCTGCGTGGTGGACCCGACGGCCGCCGCTCCCTCGGACGCCGTCGTCGACGCGCCGGCGATGAGGTTGCGCAGGAACAGGGTGACCGGGAACAGGCCGTTCTGGTCGAGGTACAGGAACGCCCCGAACCAGTCGTTCCAGTAGGCGACGGCGTAGAACAGCACCATCGTGGCCAGCACCGCCTTGGACAGCGGCAGCACGATGCGGCGGAAGATGCCGAACCAGCCGAGCCCGTCGATCTGCGCAGCTTCCTCCAGCTCGCCGGGGAGGTTCTCGAAGAACGACTTCATCACGAGCAGGTTGAACACCGACAGCGCACCGGGCAGCACCACCGCCCACATGGTGTTCTTCATCCCGAGCGACGAGATCAACACGTAGTTCGGCACCAGGCCGCCGTTGAAGAACATCGTGAAGACGGCGACACCGATGAGCACGCCCCGGCCGCGCAGGTGCTGCTTGGAGATCACGTACGCGAACGTCGTGGTGAGCACCATCGCGATCGTGGTGCCCACCAGCGTGTAGACGACCGTGTTGCGGTAGCTGGTCCAGAACAACGTGTCCTGCGCCATCGCCCGGTACGTGTCGAGGTTGAACCCCACCGGCCAGAAGCTCACCATCCCGGCCTTGATGGCGCCGGGGCTGCTGAAGGACTGCGCCAGGATCGTGACGAACGGGTACAGCATCAGCAGGGACACCACGACCAGCGCCACGGTGTTGAACGCCGTGAACGCGCGGTACGCCCGGGTGTCCCGCGCGCCGACCGGCTTGCCCCGCCCGGCCCGCGACTCGCTGCTCGCCAGCGTCATACCGCTCTGCGTCACCACAGGCTTGCTCCCACCACTCGTCGCGAGATGAAGTTGGCGCTCAGCACCATCACCAGGCCGATGCACGCCTGGAAGAGGCCGATGGCGGCCGCGTAGCTGAGGTTGTTCGACATCAGACCCACCCGGTACAGGTAGGTCGAGATGACGTCGGCCGTGGAGTAGGTCAGCGGGTTGTACAGCAGCAGGACCTTCTCGAACCCGACGTTGAGGAACGTGCCGATGTTGAGGATGAGCAGCGTGATCATCGTGGGGCGGATGCCGGGGATGGTCACGTGCCAGGTCTGCCGCCACCGGTTCGCGCCGTCAATGCGCGCCGCCTCGTACAGCGAGGTGTCCACGGTGGTCAGGGCCGCGAGGTACAGGATCGTGCCCCAGCCGACGGTCTGCCACACCTCCGACCCCACGTAGATGGTGCGGAACCACTCCGGCCGCTGCAGGAACGGGATGCCCTCCCCGCCGAGCCCCTCGATGATCTGGTTGACGGTGCCCTGCAGCGACAGCAGCTGCATGACCATGCCGGCCACGATCACCAGCGACAGGAAGTGCGGCAGGTAGGAGATCGACTGGACGGTGCGCTTGAAGGCCTTCTTGCGCACCTCGTTGAGGAGCAGCGCGAGCACGATCGGCAGCGGGAAGCAGACGACGAGCGTGAGCGCGCCGAGGATCACCGTGTTGGTGAAGACCTTCCAGAACGTGGGGTCGTGGATGAACATGTCCACGTACCGCAGCCCCACCCACTGCTCGCCGAAGATGCTGCCGCCGGGCCGGAACTGCCGGAACGCGATGACGTTCCCCAGCATCGGGACGTAGCGGAAGACGACGAGGAACAGCACGGGCAGGACGGCGAGGGCGTAGAGCTGCCAGTCGCGTCGCAGCGTCTGCCGCCACGACCGCCGCGTCCTCGACCGCGGTGCGGGTTCGTCGACCACCGGCGGTGCCGGGTCGGCCTTCGCCCGGTCCAGGGTCGCGCTCATGTCTCACTCCTTCGTGAGCGGCCGGTGGCCGACGGCGCTGGGCCGCCGGCCACCGGCAGGGTCGGGACGGCTAGTTCTTCTCCGCGAAGCGCTTCTGCGCCCCGTTGACGAGGTCGAGATAGCCCTGGAGGTTCTGCCCCTCGAGCTCGCCCACGTACGCGTCCCACTCGGACAGCGGCCGGTCGCCGAGGATGAACTTCAGCGTGTTGGTGTCCACGGTGTCCTTGAGCGGCGTGGACATCAGCGACGACTGCTCCAGCTCGGCGTCGGTCAGCGGCGCCGGCGGGAACGGGTCGCGCGGCGTGCGCGTCGAGAGCACGGTGTCCATGTACTCGACGAACTGCTTCGAGTTGTACGACTCCTTGAGCGCCCGCGACTCGGTGGACTCCGCGAGGAAGGTCGAGAACCCGAGGTCCTTCTGCAGGTCGGTCTTGCCGTCCGGGTTGATGTTGAAGGCGTCGAGCGAGTAGTCGGGGTTGATCGTGATCGTCCCGTCGGCGTCCTTGGTGTACGTCTCGCCCTCGATGCCCCAGCGGAGCATCTCGCGGGCGTCCGGGCTGTAGTACAGCCAGTCGAGGAACTGGACCAGCGCCACGAAGTGCGGGTCGTCCTTGGCCTCGGAGCTGAGCATGAAGCCGTGCCAGAAGTTGCGCGGCTCCACGACGTCCCCTGCGGGCCCTGCCGGCGGGGCGATCTGGACGACCTCGAAGTCGGCGTCCGGGTCGGCCGCCTGGAGCGCCGTCTGGAACTCGATGGCCGTCCCGGCGGCGCCCGACGCCGCGAACACGGCGTTCTTCGCGACCTTCTCGGAGACGCTGCCGCCGCCGTTGCCGTCGTTGGACGCGGTGAGCGACTCAGGGTCGAGCAGCCCGTCCTCCACGAGGCCGTGGAAGTACTCGACCATCTCCTTGTACCCGTCGGACGCCGCGGCGTACTCGAACTGGCCGGTGTCCTCGTTCCAGAACGTGCCGTTGCCGAAGCCCCAGCCGGCCACGGTGCCGAAGGCGTGGGACGCGTAGTTGAGCATCGACTGCGCCTCGAAGCCGTCCGCGAGCGGGTAGGAGTCGGGGTACTTCTGCTTGATCTTCTCGAGCCCGTCGCGCAGCTCGTCCCACGTGTCGGGCACGGGGGCCCCGACCTCGTCGAAGACGTCCTTGCGGATGACCATCGAGAACACCGGCACCGACACCTCCTGCAGGCCCGGCACCATGTAGTACTTGCCGTCGTCCTGGCGGAGGTTGTCGATCATGTCCTCCAGGTCCCACTCCTCGACGTACTTCTGGAAGTTGGGCATGAGGTCGACGTAGTCGCTCATGGGGAGCACCGCGCCCGAGGAGACGAACGGCGCATCCTCACCCGTGTAGACGAGCGGGATGATGTCGGGGGCGTCGCCGGCGCTGATGAGCAGGTTGCGCTTCTCGGTGGCGTCGCTGAACGGGATGTTGGTGGGCTTCAGCCGGACGTTGGTCCGCTTCTCGATCTCGTCGAAGAGCTTCCACGAGTCCTTGATCGGCAGGTCCGGCCAGTCGGTCCACAGGATCGAGGCGTCCATCGGCTCCGTGGCCTTGAACTGCTGGTCGGCCGCGAAGTCGGTCATCGACCCCTCGGTGTTCTCCGAGCCGGCCCCGCCCTCCTCGCCGCCGTCGCTGCTGCATGCGGCGAGGGCGAGCAGCGACGTAGCGGCGACGACGGCCGCTCCCCGCTGCCACGCCCGACGGCGCCCCCACGGCGTCAGATCACGAATCATGTGTCTCCCCTTCGAGAACCCCGGGCCACGTCGCCCGAGGTGGCGCACCGTCGTCCTGCCCGGCCGCCGTGCGATTTTAGCGTTAAACTAGAGCGCCGCCGGGGGCCGGTCAACCCCCCGTCCGACACTCGGATCAGCGCGGCAGGCGCGCCTCGACCGCCCCCTCGCCCACGGCGAGGCCGACCTCGACCGTCCTCCCCCGGCACGACGCCTCGTACGTGCCCGCGAAGCCCTCCACCACGACCCGCCCCTGCGCGTCCGTGCGCGACGACGTCGCGGGCGTCCACCAGGCGCCGCGCACCAGGTCGCGCAGCGCGTCGTAGGCCGGCTTCGGCGAACCGTCCGCCCGCACGAGCCCCGCCGGGGCGCCGAGCCACGCCCCGGCGTCGCCCATGCCCCAGTAGGTGATCGACTCGACGGCCGGGTGCGAGACGAGCGCCGTGTAGTGCGCCGCCACGTCGTCCGCCTGCCGCTCCTCGCCCTCGGGGGTGGACGGCCACGCGGAGACCTGGAAGTCGTTGAGGTCGTCGATCTCGGGAGGCATGAGGTCCCCCGACACGAGCGTCGTCTCGGTCCAGTGCAGCGGCAGCCCGAATCGCGCGAACCGGTCGCTCACCTCGAGCAGCTGCTCGACGCCGCGGAACCCCTGGTGCATGTGCGACTGCAGCCCGATCGCGTCGATCCGCACCCCCGCCTCGAGCAGGTCCTCGATCAGCCGCTCGTACTCCGGCCCCAGGTCGAAGTCGTTGATCAGCAGGCGCGGCGACGTGCCCTGGCTGCGTGCCTCGTCCACCGCCAGCCGCACCATCTCGACCCGGCCGAGCCGGGCGGCCAGGCGGGTGATCGCGTTGGGGACGCCGTCGGGCTCGTTCGTGAACCGGGGCATGATCACCACCTCGTTGATGGCGTCCCAGGTGTCGATCAGGCCGGAAAGGTCCCGCACCTCCCGCCGCACCCGCTCGCGGAGCAGCCGCTCCGCCTCCTCGAGCGGCAGGGGGTCGAGCCACGGCGCCTTGACCGTGTGCCACACCAGGGGGTGCCCCTTGAGACGCACCCCGCGGTCGGCGAACCACTGCGCCGCCGCGGTGAGGTCGGCGAGGGCCGTCCGGCCGCGCTCCGGCTCGTAGCGCCCCCAGTACACGGGCAGGGTGGCCGTGTCGAACAGCCCCAGCCACAGGTCCTGGTAGGCGGCGTCCGCGTCCGCCACCTCGAACGCCGCGCAGCCGAACTCGAAGGCGTGACGCACCTGGCGCACCGTGACGTCCTCGTGCGCCAGCGGGCTGCCGTCGTGGTCCGTGAGCGTCACGGCGGTGCGGGTGCGGCGGTGCTCGAGCCCGGTCATGCCGCGCCCTCCGCCCGACCGCCGTGCCAGGTCGCCTCGGCCGTCAGCGGCACCAGCGGCGGCACGGTCGGCGCCGTCGTGACCTCCACGCGGCGGCCGGAGTCCGCCGAGTCGAGCAGGCCCGTCATGACCTCCATGACGTGCAGGCCGACGTCGCCGCCGGCGCGCGGGGACGCCGGCGCCGCACCCAGCCCGGCCGCCCCGACCATCTCCAGCAGGCCGATACCGCGGCCCGCGCCCACGAAGCCAGCGCTCGGCGGCAGCACCTCCCACTCCCCGCCGTCGAGGGTGCGCAGCTCCACGTCGCCGTCGAACCGGTTGGGGTCCGGCACGACGAGCGACCCCGCGGTGCCGTGCACCTCGATCGGCCGCGCGTGCGAGCCGACGGCGTCGAAGCTCACCGTCACGGTGGACAGCGCGCCGCTCGCATGGCCGAGCACGCCGGTCACGTGCGTCGCCACCTCGACCGGCACCCGCTCCCCCGCCCGCGGGCCGGAGCCGATGGTGCGCTCGTCCCGCGACCGCGACGCCGCTCCCTGCACCCACGCCACCGGCCCCAGGATCTGCACCAGGCTCGTGAGGTAGTACGGGCCCATGTCGAGCAGCGGCCCGCCGCCGCGCGCGTAGTAGAAGTCCGGGTTCGGGTGCCACAGCTCGTGGCCCGGTGCGACCCAGGTGGCGACGGCGGCCGTCGGCGTCCCGATCCGGCCGTCCGCGACGGCGGCCCGCGCCGTCTGCACCCCCGTGCCGAGCACCGTGTCCGGGGCGCAGCCGGTCCGGGTGCCCGCCGCGGTCGCCGCGGCCATCACCTCGCGCGACGCCGCCAGGTCCACCGCGAGCGGCTTCTCGCCGTAGCGGTCGACCCCGGCCGCCGCGCACGCCGTCGCGACGTGCGCGTGCACGCCCGGCGTCGTGAGGTCCAGCACCACCTGCACGTCGGGGTCCGCGACCAGCGCGTCCAGGTCCGCGGCCACCCGCGCCCCCGGCAGCTGGGCCGCGACCGCCTCCGCCCGCGACCGGTCCAGGTCCGTCACGGCCGCCACCCGCGCCCGCGGGTGCCCGGCCAGCGTGTCCAGGTACTGGCGGGAGATGACGCCCAGCCCGACGATGCCGATGCCGATGCCCCTACCCATGGTTCCCTGCTCCGTCAGCGGCTCGCCCACAGCAGCCCCCTCTCGACGATGGTGCGGACGGTCGGGTTCTCGAGCACGTCCACGGAGTGCCCCGGCGTCGCGACGAACACGCGCCCCGCGCCCCACTGCCGCGTCCAGACGGCGGGCGACGTCACCGGTCGGTGCCACGGGTGCCACGCCGGCGCGGGGTGGGTGGTGGTGGCGAGGACGTCGATGAGGTCGTCGTGCAGCACCCAGTACTGCTCGGTCTCCAGCTCGACGTCGTCCAGGCCCGCGGTGATCGGGTGCTCGCGGCCCAGGTCGGTGACCTCGACCGTGTGCCGCAGGTAGTTGTCGGTCTGGTCGCCGTGCCGCAGGTGCGGCTCCTTGCCCGGGTGGGTGGCGAACTGCCCGCCCACCAGCTGCAGGTAGTCCGAGCTGTTCCGGTAGGAGTCGGCGATGCCGCCGTGCCACCCCGCCAGGCCGGTGCCCGCCTCGACGGCCGCACGCAGCCCCTGCAGCGCGGGCCAGCCGATCTCCGACATCGTCACGCACTGCAGCACCAGGTCGGTCGCCGCCATCGTCTCGGCGTCGGCGTACACCTCGTTGTCCGTCTCGACCCGCACCTCGAACCCCTGCTCGCGCAGGAAGGGGAGGAACAGGTCCGTGGCCGCCTCGGGCTGATGGCCGTCCCATCCGCCGCGGACCACGAGCGCTCGTCGCGTCATACGTCTCCTTCGTCGTGCGTGCGTCAAGCCTTCCCGGGTCGATCGAGCGATCCGGTTTATCGTTAATCCGCGCCGACCTTCGCACGGCCGTACCGGAGCGTCAAGGCCGGTGCGACGGCGTCGCGCGCGGCCTGGCAGGATCACCACGAGGAGGTGGCGCATGGTCACGATGGGCGACGTCGCACGGGAGGCGGGCGTCTCGATGATGACCGTCTCCAACGTGCTCACCGGGCGCAAGCGGGTGGGCGAACCCACCCGCGACCGGGTGCTCGCGGCGGTCGAGTCGCTCGGGTACGAGGTCAACCTCACGGCCCGGCACCTACGCGCCGGCCGCACGGACACCGTCGTCCTCGTCGTGCCCACGTTCCACGACTACTTCGGCGAGGTCGCGGACCGGATCGCCCCGCTGGTCGAGGCCGGCGGCCGGCACCTCGTCGTCGAGCGCACCAGCGCGGACGCCCGGAGCGAGATGGAGTCGCTCAGCCTGCCGCGCCTGCGCATGTACGACGGCGTCCTCCTCTCGGTGGCCGGCCTGCACAGCGACGAGCTCGACCGGGTCCCGACGTCCACGCCGATCGTGCTCCTGGGCGAGCGGGAGGTGCCCGCGCGGTTCGACCACGTCCGCCTCGCCAACGTCGAGGGCGCGCGGCTGGCGACCGCGCACCTGATCGAGCGCGGCGCACGCCGGGTCGTCGCCCTCGGCGCCACCGTCGACCCGTCGGCCGGCATGGAGTCGGACCGGCGCACGGGCTGGGCGGAGGCCCACCGGGCGGCGGGCCTCGTCCCGGACGAGAGCCTCGTCGTGCCGGTGCCCGACTTCACCTCCGAGGCGGCGTACCACGCCGTCGTCCGGCTGCTGGAGGAGGGTATGGCGTTCGACGGCGTGTTCGCCGTCAACGACACCCTGGCGTTCGGCGCCGTCGCCGCGCTCGCAGAGCGCGGCGTCCGCATCCCCGACGACGTCCAGCTCGTGGGGTTCGACAACCTCGGCGTCTCGCGCTTCGTGCCGCCGGGGATCACCTCGGTCGACCCCGGCTACGACGCCGTGGCGCACACCGCCGTGCGGCTGCTCGAGCAGCAGATGGCCGACGAGGGCGCGCCGCACGAGCACGTGACCATCCCCGTCCACCTGGTCGAGCGGGGCTCGACGCGCGCCTGACGGCCCGAACACCCCCACCCCAATCCTCGGATCTCTCGGCCCGAGATGGCCGAGCCTTCGTTGCCGCGCCGAGGACTTCACCGGTAGGTTGGCATTAGTCATCCGATCTTTCCGCCACGAAGTTCCCTGCCACGAAGAGGTGCGCATGCCCACCATCACCGACGTCGAGATCACCGACGTCCGCTTCCCCACCTCCCGCACGGCCGACGGGTCGGACGCGATGAACGCCGACGCCGACTACTCGGCCGTCTACGTCGTCCTGCGCACCGACGGCACCGACACCGCGGGCGAGCCGCTGGCCGGCCACGGCCTGACGTTCACCATCGGGCGGGGCACGGACGTCGTCGCCCTGGCGGCCCGGCACCAGGCCGAGCGGCTGGTGGGGCGCGACGTCGACGACGTCGTCGGCGACATGGGCGCCGTCTACCGCGACCTCACCGCCGACAGCCAGCTGCGCTGGCTCGGGCCCGAGAAGGGCGTGGTGCACCTGTCGCTGGCCGCCGTCCTCAACGCGGCGTGGGACCTGGCCGGGCGCCGCGCCGGCAAGCCCGTGTGGCGCCTGCTCGCGGACCTCACGCCCGAGCAGCTCGTCGACGTCGCCGACCTGCGCTACCTCTCGGACGCCCTCACCCGCGACGAGGCGCTGGAGATCCTGCGCGCCGCCGAGCCCGGCAAGGCCGAGCGCATCGCGCACCTGGAGCGCCGCGGCTACCCCGCGTACACGACGTCGGCCGGCTGGCTCGGGTACGACGACGCGAAGCTGCGCCGCCTCACCCGTGAGGCCGTGGACGCCGGGTACCGGCACGTGAAGCTCAAGGTCGGCGCCCGCCTCGAGGACGACGTCCGGCGCCTCGGCATCGCGCGCGAGGAGCTCGGCCCGGACCGCACGCTGATGATCGACGCCAACCAGGTGTGGGACGTCCCCGAGGCCATCGAGTGGGTCAACGCGCTCCAGCGGTTCGACCCGCTGTGGATCGAGGAGCCCACCTCCCCCGACGACGTCCTCGGCCATGCCGCCGTGCGCGAGGGCGTCGCGCCCGTGCGCGTGGCGACCGGCGAGCACTGCCACAACCGCGTGATGTTCAAGCAGCTCTTCCAGGCGCGGGCCACCGACTACTGCCAGCTCGACACCGGCCGCCTCGCCAGCCTCAACGAGATCGTCGCCGTGCTGCTGCTGGCCGCGAAGTTCGGCGTCCCCGTCTGCCCGCACGCCGGCGGCGTCGGCCTGTGCGAGATGGTGCAGCACGTGTCCGTGCTCGACTACGTCGCCGTGTCCGGGTCGTTGGACGGGCGCGTCACCGAGTTCGTCGACCACCTGCACGAGCACTTCACCGACCCGTGCCTGGTGCAGGACTTCGGCGAGGGCGTGTCGTACGTCGTGCCGACCGCGCCCGGCTACTCCACCCGGATGCGCCCGGAGTCCGTGGCGGAGTTCCGGTTCCCGGGCGGCGCTGCGTGGACGTCGTGACCGTGGTGACCTGGGACACGTTGGCCGGAACACGTTGACCTCAACAAGGGTTCAGGTCGTAGCGTGACCAGCAACGACATCCGCGACGACGAAGGGGACGAGATGCCCGTCTACACCCTGCCCGACCTGCCCTACGACTACAGCGCCCTGGAGCCGCACATCAGCGGCAAGATCATGGAGCTGCACCACGACAAGCACCA
>NZ_JBNOZM010000008.1:0-240594 GCF_050311655.1 Isoptericola variabilis | reverse complement strand
GTTCTCAAACAACCGACGCACACCCACAGAACCAGAACTTCCGTCCCAGCCCCGCCGGGGCAACCCCTCAAACTTACCAGACTTTTTCGGCCGCTCCGACCGCCTGTTTCCAGCCGATCGGACCGTCCGACGCAGAGCCGGAAAGTCCCCGCATCGATGCTCGGGGCGCACGAATGCGACCTGATCCTCGATGTGAGTTCCAGCCCCGGGCGGCCACCTGAGCTCCGGTCTCCCGGATCGTGCTCCTTGGTGTCCGTCTCCCTGTCGGGCTGACGTCGTAGAACATTACACGCTCCGGCGCGCCCGGCCAACTCCGTCCGCGGTGACGCCCGGCACACCGCTCCCCGCGCCCGGACGGGCTTCGCTGCGAGGTCCAGAATCGTGCCGTGAGCATCCCGCAGAACCCCCCGCAGCCGCACGCCTCCGTCCTCGTCCGGCCGGCGCGCGCCGACGAGAGCGCCCACGTCGCGTGGCTCGCCGCTCTCACGTTCCCGTCGGCGTGCCCACCGGGGACCTCGGTGTCCACGATGGCCGCGCACGTGGCGGCGCGCCTGTCCCCGGACGCCGTCCGTGGCTGGGTCGACTCCGACGCCGACGCGCTCCTGGTCGCCGTCGACGGCGACCACGACTCCTCGACCGCCCCGACGACACCGACCACGCCGGTCGGCTACGCGCTCGTGTCGTTCGGCGAGCCCGACGGTGACGAGGAGCGTCGGGTGCTGCGTGCCGTCGTCGGCGCCGGGCCGTACGCCGAGCTGTCCAAGATCTACGTGCACCCGGACGTGCTCGGCGGCGGTGTGGCGGCCCGACTCCTGGAGGCCGCTATCGCGGCCGTCGCCGAGCGCGCCGGCACCGTCGGCGTCGGCGCACCCTTGTGGCTGGGCACCAACGCGCAGAACGCGCGGGCGCAGTCCTTCTACCGCAAGCACGGTTTCGAGGTCGCGGGCACGCGCACCTACGACGTCGGCGGCGTGCGGCACGACGACGTCGTCATGGTCCGCCGACCGGCCTGACCGCACGACGACGGCCGGGCGGCACACGCCGCCCGGCCGTCGTCGCACCGCAGTCGTGGCCCCGGGTCAGCCCCCCGCGCGCAGGCCCAGGATCGCGTCGGCGCTGCGCTCCGCGTTGCCGAAGGAGTCGACGGGGAACGGCGGCTCGGCGACGGTCGACGCGTTGTCCTGCTCCCAGATGCCGTGCTGGCGTCCCGAACCTGCGAGCGCCCCCAGGAACGCCTGGTAGTCGAGGTCGCCGACCCCGAACTCGACGATGTCGTAGCCGTTCGACGACTGCGGGTTCACCCGCCCGTCCTTGAGGTGGAACATCGGGTACCGGTCGCGGTGGGCCAGCACGTACTCCACGGGCTCGAACCCCGGGTAGAGGTGCCGGCCCACGTACGCCCAGAACACGTCCATCTCGAGGTAGACGGCGGTCGGGTCGGTGTTCTCCAGGAAGACGTCGTACAGGCGCGTCGCCGGGTCGTCGGTCGCGAAGCCGAACTCGTGCTGGTGGTTGTGCTGGTAGAACTTCAGCCCGCGCGCCGCGGCCGCCGCACCGAACGCGTTGAACTGCTCGGCCGCCGCCAGGTAGCCGCCGACGGTACGGTCGTTCGTCGGGGCGTTGGCCGTGCCGACGTGCGCCATCCCGAGGGTCTCGGCGATGTCGAGCTCGGCCTCCAGGTTCCTGGCGAAGTCGGAGATGCCCCGGTGCGAGCCCACCGCGACGAGGCCGTTGTCGTCCAGCAGCGTGCGGATCTCCGCGGGCGTGATCGCCCCGACGCCGCCCTGCGTGTAGCCGGCGAACTCCACCTCCCGGTAGCCGAGCGTCGAGAGGCGCTCGAAGACCGCCCGGAACCCGAGCGAGCTGACCTTGTCCCGGATCGAGTAGAGCTGGATGCCCAGCTTGCCCGGCGGGACGAGACGGCGTCCGCCGCCGGCGGCGGACGCCGCGGGCGCCGTCGCGGCGGTGGACGTGACGGCCGCGGCCCCCACCGCGACCGTGGAACCCGCCAGACGCAGGAACGTCCGGCGGTCGAGCTCGGTACGACTGGTCATGCTGATCCCCTTCGATCAGGACGCCGGACCACCCGGCGCCACGCTGTCGCGAGCCATCGCGGTGGGAGACGCGTCAGCGCTGGGAGAACGCCGCGTCGAACGCCGCCTCCGGGGCGTCGAACGCGAGGCGCCGCACCAGCTCCAAGGCCTCGGGGGCGCCGACCAGGCGGTCCATGCCGGCATCCTCCCACTCGATCGAGATCGGCCCCGCGTACCCGATGGTGTTGAGCATCCGGAACGCGTCCTCCCACGGCACGTCGCCGTGCCCGGTGGAGATGAAGTCCCACCCGCGCCGCGGGTCCGCCCACGGCAGGTGCGACGACAGGCGCCCGTTGCGCCCGTTGCCCATCCGCTTCTTCGTGTCCTTGCAGTCCACGTGGTAGATCCGGTCCTTGAAGTCCCACAGGAAGCTCACCGGGTCGAGGTCCTGCCACACCATGTGCGACGGGTCCCAGTTGAGGCCGAACGCCTCCCGGTGCCCGATCGCCTCCAGCGTGCGCACGGTGGTCCAGTAGTCGTAGGCGATCTCGCTGGGATGCACCTCGTGCGCGAAGCGCACGCCCACCTCGTCGAAGACGTCGAGGATCGGGTTCCACCGGTCGGCGAAGTCCTGATAGCCCGCCTCGACCATCGCCTCCGTCGCCGGCGGGAACATCGCCACGTACTTCCAGATCGACGACCCGGTGAAGCCCACCACGGTGTCGACGCCGAGCCGCGCCGCCAGCCGCGCCGTGTGCTTCATCTCCTCCGCGGCACGCTGGCGCACGCCCTCCGGGTCGCCGTCGCCCCACACGACGTCGGGCAGGATGTCGCGGTGCCGCTCGTCGATCGGGTCGTCGCAGACGGCCTGGCCCTTGAGGTGGTTCGAGATGGCGTACACCTTGAGACCGTGCCGGTCCAGCAGGTCGAGGCGGGACTGCACGTACGCGTCGTCGTCCCACCGCCACGGGTCCAGGTGGTCGCCCCAGCAGGCGAGCTCGAGGCCGTCGTAGCCCCAGCCCGACGCGAGGCGGGCCACCTCCTCCAGGGGCAGGTCGGCCCACTGGCCCGTGAACAGGGTGATCGGTCGTGCCATGATGCGTTCTCCTCGTCGAGGTCGGCGGTGCTGGGGTGGCGTCGGGTCGTGGCGTCGGGTGGGGGCGCGGTCAGCCGGGCAGGTCCACCCAGGCGTGGCCGGCGTCGGAGCTGCGCTCGACGGCGTCGAGCACGCGCTGCACCGCGAGCCCGTCGGCGAACGACGGCGTGGGTTGCTTCCCCGCCGCCAGGTCGCCGACCAGGTCGACGACCTGATGGGTGAACGCGTGCTCGTAGCCGAGCCCGTGACCGGCGGGCCACCAGTGCCCGCCGTAGGGGTGCTCCGGCTCGGTGACGACGATGCGGCGGAAGCCCGCCACCTGGGCGTCGTCCTCCGCGTCGAAGAAGTGCAGCAGGTTCATGTCCTCGAAGTCGAAGGCGAGCGAGCCGCGGGTGCCGCTGACCTCGAGCCGGATGGCGTTCTTGCGCCCCCATGCGTACCGCGTGGCCTCGAACGTCGCCGTGCCGCCGCCCGACAGGCGCCCGAAGAAGATCGCCGCGTCGTCGACGGTGACGGGCCCGGTGCCCTCCCCCGCCTCCCCGGACAGGCCGGAGAACGACGCCGGCACCGGACGCTCGCGCACGAACGTCTCGAGCATGCCCGCCACGCCGACCAGCCGCTCCCCCGTGACGAACTGCGCCAGGTCGACGACGTGCGCGCCGATGTCGCCGAGGGCCCCGGAGCCCGCCTTCTGCTTGTCGAGCCGCCAGGACAGCGGCGTCGTGGGGTCGGCCAGCCAGTCCTGCAGATACTGCGCGCGCACCTGCCGGACCTCGCCGATCCGGCCCTGCTCGACCAGGCGTCGCGCGAGCTGGATCGCCGGGACGCGGCGGTAGGTGAACCCCACCGCCGCGTACACCCCGCGCGCGGCCGCGGCGTCGGCCGCGCGGACCATCTCCTCCGCCTCGGCCACCGAGTTCGCGAGCGGCTTCTCGCATAGCACGTGCTTGCCCGCCTCGAGCGCCGCGACGGCGATCTCGGCGTGCGTGTCGCCCGGCGTGCACACGTCGACGAGGTCGACGTCGTCCCGGGCGACGAGCTCGCGCCAGTCCGTGACGGCGTCGTCCCAGCCGAGCCGGTCCGCCGCCGCCCGCACCCCGTCGGCGTCGCGGCCCGCCACGACCCGCATCCGCGGGGCGAGCGGGAGGTCGAAGAACCGCGGCGCCGTGCGCCACGCCTGCGAGTGCGCGGCCCCCATGAACGCGTACCCGACCATCCCGACGCCCAGCGTCGGCGTGCCCCCTGCCGTGGCGTGCTCGCTCATCGAGCGACCTCCGTTTCCCTCGTGCTCATGCTTCCGTACGTGCGGGTCGTGCCGTGCCTGCGGGCCTCGGTCCCGAGGGTCTCAGGACCGGAACCCGATGGACATGTACTGGTCGACGTTGTCCTTGGTGACCACCGGCGCGAACAGCTGGGTGGTGCGCGGGACACCGGCCGAGACCAGGTCGCCCATGTTCTTGTTCTGCACCACCAGGCGTGCCAGCTTGATGCCGTCCGCCGCCTGCGTCGACGGGTAGACGACGGTCGCCTGCAGCGGCGTGTCCCCGGCCTCGATGTGCTCCATGACGTCGAGCGACCCGGCGCCGCCGACCATGAAGAACTCGTCGCGGTCGGCGTTCTCGATCGCGGCGAGGACGCCGACGCCCTGGTCGTCGTCGTGGTTCCAGATGGCGTCGATCTTCGGCTCGGCCTGCAGCAGGTTCGACGTCGCCGTCTCCCCGCCCTGGACCGTGAAGTCCGCGGCGACCCGGCGGTCGACGTCGAGCCCGCAGTCGGCCAGCGCGTCCTCGAAGCCCTTGCTGCGGTCCTGGGTGAGCGGCAGCGACTCGATGCCCTGGATCTCGGCGACGATCGCGTCGGGGTTGTCGCCGAGCTGCTCGCAGATGTACGTGCCGGCGCTCACGCCCATGCCGTAGTTGTCGCCGAGGATCGTGGCGCGGGCGGCGAACGGGCTGGAGAACTCGCGGTCGACGTTGATGACCGGGATGCCGGCGTCCATCGCCTTCGTGGCCACCTCGGTGAGCGCGGCGCCGTCGAACGGCAGCAGCACGATGGCGTCGACCTTGTCGTTGATGAACTGCTCGATCTGGCTGATCTGGACGTTGACGTCGTTCGTCGCCTCGGCCTGGCGGAGCTCGACGTCCGAGTACTGCTCGGCGGTGTCCACCGCCGACTTGGTGATGGCGCCCATCCAGCCGTGGTCGGCGGCGGGGGCCGAGAAACCGATGACGACCTTGTCGCCCGGCTCGTCGTTGCCCTCGGCCGCGACCTGCGGCGCGGCCGAGCTCTCGTCCTCGGGCGGCTCGTTGCTGGTGCAGCCGGCGGCGAGCAGGACGGCGGACACGGCCACCGCGGCCAGCGCGGCGCTGCGCCGGGCTGAACTCGTCGGCAAGGTGGTAGGACGCTCCAGCGTGGTGCGTGCGGACATGTGATCATCCTCGATTCGGTCCGGCCGTGCCGGGCGGGTGGCCCGGTGCGGGATGGTGCTGGGGTGCTGCGGGGAGGGACGGGACGGCGGTGCGTCAGGTGGAGGCGGAGCGCCGGGCGAAGCGCTGCTGGAGCAGGACGGCGATCACGATGATGGCGCCCTTGGCGACGTTCTGGGCGGAGATCGACATGTTGTTGATCGTGAACACGTTGGAGAGCATCGCGAAGATGACGACGCCGATCACGGTGCCGACGATGGTGCCGCGGCCGCCGATGAGCAGCGTGCCGCCGACGACCACGGCCGCGATCACCTCGAGCTCGTAGTACAGGCCGTTCGTGGAGGTGCCCGCCGTGGTGCGGCCGAGCATCATCACGCCGGCGATGCCGGACGTCAGGCCCGAGAGCGCGTAGACGTACAGCAGGTGGCGCTGCACCTTGATGCCCGCGAGCCGCGACGCCTCGAGGTTGCCGCCCACGGCCACCGTGCGGCGCCCGAAGGTGGTGCGGTTGAACAGGAACCAGCCGGCGACGGCGACCACCGCGAAGATCCACACGAGGACCGGCACGCCGATGACGTCGGCGCGGAAGAAGTCCAGGAAGCCCTTGACCGAGACGACCTGCGTCTGACGGCCGGAGATCATCTCCGCGAGCCCGCGCGCGGCGATCATCATCGCCAGGGTCGCGATGAACGCCACGACCTTGCCGTACGCGATGATCGCGCCGTTGATGACGCCCGCCGCCGTGCCGACCGCGAGCGCCGTGAGCACCATGACCGTCCAGTGCACGTCCTCGGCCATCGTCTGCGTGGCGAGCGTGCTGGCCCACACCGAGGACAGCCCCACCAGGGAGCCCACGGAGAGGTCGATGCCGCCGGCCGTGATGACGAACGTCATCCCGATGGCGAGGACCCCCGTCACCGACGCGAGCCGGAGGATGGTCATGGCGTTGTCGAGGCTGGCGAAGCGCTCGCCGCCCGTGATCACGCCGACGACGGCGACGAGGGCCAGCGCGACGACGAGCCCGATCGTGCGGCCGGCGGGACCGGACAGCCACGAGGGGCGTGCCGCCCGGCCGGGCGGCGTCTCGACCTGGGTGCTCATGCGGCGGTTCCTTCCATCACGAGGTCGAGCACGCCGTGCTCGTCGATGTCCTGCGCGGGTGCCCGGTGCACGACGCGCCCTTCGGAGACCACGAGCACGTGGTCGGCGAGCCCGAGGACCTCGGGGATCTCGCTGGAGACGACGACCACCGCCGTGCCGGCGTCGGCCAGGCGGCGCACGAGCGCGTACAGCTCGGAGCGCGCCCCGACGTCGACGCCGCGGGTGGGCTCGTCGAGGAGCAGCACGTCGCAGCCGTGCACGAGCCACCGGCCGAGCAGGGCCTTCTGCTGGTTGCCGCCGGACAGGGTGCGGGCGGCGCGGTCGACGTCGGTGGGGCGCAGGTCGAGGGCCGCGACCTGCTCGCGCGCCGCAGCGCGCTCGGCGCGCTCGTCGAGCCAGCCGCCGCGGGCGAACCGCGCGAACGTCGACAGGGTGACGTTCCGGTAGACGGGCTCGTCGAGGACGAGGCCTTGGCTCTTGCGCTCCTCCGGGCACAGCCCGATGCCGGCGGCCACCGCGGCGTCGACCGACCCCGCCCGGAGACGACGCCCCTTGACGGAGACGGCGCCCGACGTCCGGCGGCGCGCGCCGTACAACGTCTCGAGAATCTCGGACCGGCCGGCGCCGACAAGCCCCGCCAGGCCCACGATCTCCCCGGCGCGGACCTGGAACGACACGTCCTCGAACGTGCCCGCGAGGCCCAGCCCCTCGACGTCGAGCACGACGGGAGCCCCGTCCGGGACGCCCGGGCGCTCGGGGAACACGTACTCGACGCTGCGCCCCGTCATGAGGCGGATCAGCTCGGCCGTGGGCGTCGTCGCCGCGGGGAGGTCGCGGCCCACGGTGCGCCCGTTCTTGAGGACCGTGATGCGGTCGCCGATCTCGCGGATCTCCTCGAGGCGGTGGGAGATGTACACGACGGCGACGCCCTGCGCCGTGAGCGCGCGGACGACGCGGAAGAGGTTCTCCACCTCCCCGGCGTCGAGCACGGCGGACGGCTCGTCCATGACGATGACCCGCGCGTCGTGGGACAGGGCCCGCGCCATGGACACGACCTGCTTGCCCGCGGCGGAGAGCCCGCCGACCTCGTGGTGGGGCGAGATCTCGGGGTGGCCGAGCCGCGCCAGCAGCTCGCGGGTGCGGGAGGTGGCCTCGCGCCGCTGGGTGAAGCCGCCGCGGTCGAGCTCGTGGCCGAGGAACACGTTCTCGGCGACGGTCAGCCCGTCGACGACGTCCAGCTCCTGGTAGATGGTCGCGACGCCCCAGTGCAGGGCCGCGACCGGGTGCGGGATGACGACCTCCTCGCCGTCCAGCACGATCTTGCCCGCGGTGGGCTGGTGCGCCCCCGCGAGGACCTTGATGAGGGTGGACTTGCCCGCGCCGTTCTGGCCGAGCAGGCAGTGCACCTCGCCGGGCAGCACGTCGAGGTCCACCCCGTCGAGCGCCTTGGCGCCCGGGAAGTGCTTGACGATGCCCTCCATGCGCAGCAAGGGGGCGGGGGCATCGCTGCCCTCCGGCGGTGCCGCGTCGTCGCGGTCCACGTCGACCATGCGTCCGAACCTAGGCCGCACTTCTGTCGACAGTCAAGCAAAAGACGGGTGTTATTCGATCGTGATTGACTACGGTCATGACGGAAGGCGCCGCGGTCGGACCTCGGACCCCCGGGGCCGGCGAGATGTTCCAGCTCCTGCGCGACGGACGCGCCCGGACGCGGGCGGAGCTCGCGACCCTCACCGGCCAGGCCCGGTCGACCGTCGCCGGGCGGATCGACGCGCTCATGGCCGCCGGCCTCATCGCCCCCGCCGGAGAGGCGACCTCCACCGGAGGGCGGCCCCCCGCCACCTTCGCGTTCAACCCGTCGTCGCAGGTCGTGCTCGGCGTCGACCTCGGTGCCACGCACGCCCGGCTCGCCGTGACCGACCTGGCCTCCACCGTGCTCGCCGAGCTCGACGCGCCCCTCGCCATCGCCGACGGGCCCCGTCCCGTGCTCGACTGGGTCGCGGACGCCGGGCGGAAGCTGCTCGAGACGGCGGGCCGGGACGTCGGCGACCTGGCCGGCGTCGGCGTCGGTCTGCCCGGCCCGGTCGAGCACGCGACCGGGCACCCGAACAACCCGCCGATCATGCCCGGCTGGGACGACGCCGACGTACCCGGCATCCTCCGCGGCCACTTCGACGCACCGGCGCTGGTCGACAACGACGTGAACATCATGGCGCTCGGCGAGCACCGCATGGCCTGGCCCGACGTCTCCGACCTCATCCTCGTCAAGGTCGCCACGGGCATCGGCGCCGGCATCATCGCCGACGGCGCGCTGCGGCGCGGCGCGCAGGGCGCGGCCGGCGACATCGGGCACGTCGCCGTCCCCGGCGCCGAGGAGGTGGTGTGCCGGTGCGGGAACGTGGGCTGCCTCGAGGCGATCGCCAGCGCCCAGGCGCTCGCCGTCCGGCTGGGCGCCGACGGGCTGGACGTCGCCGGGCCGGCCGACGTCGTCGCGCTCGTGCGCGGCGGAGACGTCACCGCCGGCCGCGCCGTGCGCCAGGCCGGCCGCGAGATCGGCAGCGTCCTCGCGGCCACCGTCAGCCTGCTCAACCCGTCGGTCATCGTGCTCGGCGGCATCCTCGCCGAAGCGGGCGAGCACCTGCTGGCAGGCATCCGCGAGGTCGTCTACCGGCGGTCGCTGCCGCTGGCCACCCAGCACCTGCGCATCGCCGTCGCGCGCACGGGGGCGCAGGCCGGGGTGCTGGGCGCCGCCGCGATGGCGGCCGACCACGCCCTGTCGCCGGAGGCCGTGGACGCGCTCACGGCCTGACGGCGCCGTCCGTACGATGCCGGGCATGACCTCGGCGTTCACCGGACTCCTCGCCTACCCGATCACGCCGCTGGCCGAGGACGGGTCCGTGGACCTCGACGGGCTGGCCGGCCTCGTGGGCGCGGCCGTCGCCGCGGGCGTGGACGGCGTCGTCCTGCTGGCGACGTCCGGCGCCGGGGTCTCGTTCGACGACGCCGAGCGCGACGCCGTGGTCCGCGTCGCCGTCGCCGCCGCGGGCCGCGCCCCCGTCCACGCCGGCGTGGCCGGGGAGTCGGCGCACCGGGTCGTCGCCCGCGCCAGGGCCGCGGTCGACGCCGGCGCCTCGGGGCTCGTGCTGCCCCCGTTCGCGTACCTGCCGCTCGACGACGCGGAGGTGCGCGCCCTGTACGCGCGGGTCGCGACCGCTGTGCCGGGCGCGCCGGTGTGCTTCTACAACAAGCCCGTGCAGCTCGGGTTCGACGTCTCCCCCGACCTGCTCGCGACGCTGCGCGACGACGGCTCCGTGGTCGCGGTCAAGGATCCCGCGTCGCTGCCGTCCCGACCCGCCGGGCGGGTCGCCGCGCTGCGCGCCGCGGGCGTCGTCGTCGGGCTGAGCGGAGACCCGGCCCTGACCGACGGAGCCGAGCCCGCCGACGCCTGGCACACCGGGCTCGCGGCCCTCGCCCCCGCCGAGTACGTCGCCGTCCGGCGCGCCCGCGTCGGGCGCTCGGAGGCCGCCGACGCCGCACGGACGTGGCTCCACGACCTCGCCCGAGCGGTCGCGGCGACGGGGCGGCCCCTCGCCGCGCTGCACGCCGTCGCGACCCTGCTGGGCACGCCGACCGCGCCGCCGCGTGACGCGCTCGTGCCGCTCACCGCGGCGGACGGGCAGGCGCTGCGGGACGTCGTCGCGCGCCGCCCCTGAGCGCGCGGCCCCCTTCCCGCGCCGCCGGACGTCAGGCCGCGCGCTCGAGCACCGCGACGTGCAGGTCCAGCAGGGCGGCGGTGCGCTCGCTCGGGCCGCGACCGAAGCCGCACTCCGTGGCGACGCCGACGGTCCGCTCGCCCAGCACCTGCGCGGCCGCCGCGAGCCGCCGCGTCGCGCCCTCGACGCCGTCCTCGTGGTGCAGGACGCCGAGGTAGAGCTCGGTGGCCGGGTCCAGCGCGAGGTCGCCGAGCGGCGCGACGTACGCGACGTCGTCGCGGTCGATCGGGACCGGCAGATGCACCCAGGTGATCGGGCGCGGCAGGGCCGCGACCAGGGCATTCGCCATCGCCACCAGGTGCCCGGTGTCCGCCGGCTCGACGAAGTGCTTCTCCGCGACGTCGCCGTAGCAGAGGTGGAAGCCGAGCTCGACCGCCTCGGGGACGTGCGCGGCGACGCGGGCAGCGCGCTGCGCGCATCCCAGGACGACGTCCTCGTCGCCGCCCGCGTCCCGGTCGAACCAGGCCCGCGCGGCGCCGCCGCCCAGGTTCGCGCCCTCGACGAACGCGAAGTCGGTGGCGAGCTCGACCTGGATCGCGAGATCGGCGGCGGGGACGGCGGCGAGGATCTCGTCGAGCTCGCGCAGCACCGCCGCCTCGTACGCCGGGTACACCGCCGCGCGGTCGCCCGGCGCGACGAACGTCGTCACCGCCGCCAGGGGCGACGGGATGCCGACCTGGAACCGCGTGCCCGGCGCGATCGCGCCCTCGGCGCGCAGGGCCGCGAAGTCGGCGTAGGAGGCGAGGGCGGCGTCCGCGTAGCCCAGGGGGCCGAACCGCAGCCCGTCGGCCGGCACCGAGCCGTCCAGCACGTGCGGGCGCACGTCGAAGCCCGCCACGACGACGGGCTCGTCTCCCACGCGCGACAGCCCCTCGACCGCCTCGAACCGCGCGCCCTGGAACAGGATCCAGTGGAACCGCTCGCCCACCTCGCCGTCCGGGATGCGGCGGGCGTGCACGCCGAGCCGCGCCGCGACGGTGCGCAGCGTGTCGCGCGCGGTCGGGAGGTTCACGGAGCCCACGAGGTGGGCGCCGCGCAGTGTCAGGTGAGCAAGCGGGCTGTCATGCACCCGCGCATCGTAGTCTCGGGCGTCAGTCGGCCTCGTCCCCGTCCGCGCTGCCGTCCGCGCCGCCGTCCGTGCCGTCGCCCAGCGCCGCGGGGCCGCCCTCGAGCAGGCGGGTGAACCCCGCCTCGTCGAGGATCGGCAGGCCGAGGTCCTCCGCCTTCGCGGCCTTCGAGCCCGCGTTCTCGCCCACGACGACGTAGTCGGTCTTCTTCGAGACCGACCCGGCCGCCTTGCCGCCCGCGGCGAGGATCGCCTCCTTCGCCCCGTCGCGGCTGTAGCCCTCGAGCGAGCCCGTGACCACGACCGTGAGGCCGGCGAGCGGCCCGCTCGGGCCCGCGTCCGCCTGCGCCGCCATCGCCTCCGGCCCAGGGTGGTCGGGGATCCAGGTCCGCACGCCGGCGGCCTGCCAGCGGTCGACGATCTCGCGGTGCCACTCGACGTCGAACCAGGCCAGCAGCGCGTCGGCGATGATCGGGCCGACGCCCTCGACGGCGGCCAGCTCCTCGCGCGACGCGGCGCGGATCGCGTCGAGCGAGCCGAACCAGCCCGCGAGCGCCCGGGCGGCGACGGGCCCGACGTGGCGGATGTTAAGGCTGACGAGGATGCGCCACAGGTCCTTGGTCTTGGCGAGCTCGAGCTCGTCGAGGAGCTTGGTGGCCGCGGCCGTCGGCTCGTACTCGGGCAGGGCCTCCCCCGCCGCCTCGGCCTCGGCGCGGCGGGCCCGGGTGTACGTGACCTTCTTGCGGAACGGCGTCCGGCGCCGGGCGACGCCGTCGTCGTCGACCTTGGGCAGGCCCGTCTCGGCGTCGCGCACGACGACCTCGATGGGCAGCAGCTCGTCCAGCGTGAGGTCGAACAGGCCCGCCTCGGTGCGCAGGGGCGGGGTCTCGGGCACCTCGGGCTGCGTGAGGGCGGACGCCGTCACCTCGCCGAGCACCTCGACGTCGAGTCCTCCGCGCGAGCCGATGTGCTCGACGCGGCCGCGTACCTGCGCCGGGCAGGACTCCGCGTTGGGGCAGCGCAGGTCGACGTCGCCCTCCTTCATCGGCCGCAGCGGGGTGCCGCATTCTGGGCACCGCTCGGGCATGACGAAGTCCTCGCGCGGGTAGCCGTCGTCGGCCAGCGCCGTCACCGGGCCCAGGATCTCGGGGATGACGTCGCCCGCCTTGCGCAGCACGACCATGTCGCCGATGCGGACGCCCTTGGCCTTCACCACGTCCTGGTTGTGCAGTGTGGCCTGCCGCACCGTGGACCCCGCCACCAGGACCGGCTCCATCACGGCGTACGGCGTGGCGCGGCCGGTACGGCCCACGCCCACCTGGATCGCCACGAGCCGGGTGGTGACCTCCTCGGGCGGGTACTTGTAGGCGATGGCCCACCGCGGGGCACGGCTCGTGGCGCCGAGCCGCTGCTGGTCGGCGAGCGCGTCGACCTTGACGACGATGCCGTCCAGCTCGTGCTCGATGTCGTGCCGGTGGGCGCCGAACCACTCGATCATCTCGACCACGCCGTCGATCCCCTCGACCACGCGGTTGTGCGGCGAGACGGGCAGGCCCCAGCGCGCGAAGTGCTCGTACGCCTCCGACTGCCGGGCCAGCTCCGTGTGCTCGCCCGCCGTCCACTGCAGCGCGCCGATGCCGTGCACGTACAGGCGCAGGGACTCCACGCGGGCGACGCCGGCCTCGAGCTCCATGCCCTCCTTCTTGTCGAGCAGCTGGCGCAGCCCCCCGGCCGCCGCGTTCCGCGGGTTCGCGAACTGCGGGAACCGGCGGAGCGCGGCGACGCGGGCGCGCTCCTCGTCGAACGGGCGCGCGGACGTCGCCCGGCCGTCGTGCCGCGCCCGGGACTCGGCGACGACCCGGTCGCGCAGCTCCGCCTGCAGTGCGTTGAGCCGCTCGAACGACGCGACGGGGATGAAGACCTCGCCGCGGATCTCGACGAGGTCGGGGTGGCCGTCGCCCGCCAGCCGCCGCGGGATGTCGGCGATCCGCAGCGCGTTCTGCGTGACGTCCTCGCCCGTGCGGCCGTCGCCGCGGGTCGCCGCGCGCACCAGGCGCCCCTTCTCGTACAGGAGGGCGATGGCCAGCCCGTCGATCTTCACCTCGGACAGGTAGCCGACGTGCTCCGCCCCCAGGTCGCGGGCGACCCGCGCGTCCCACGCCCGCAGCTCGTCGACGGAGAACACGTTGTCGAGGCTGAGCATGCGCTCGACGTGCTCGACGGTGGCGAAGCCGGCGGCCGCCGTCCCGCCCACCCGCTGCGTCGGGGACTCGGGCGTCTGCAGCGCCGGGTGCGCGGCCTCGATCGCCGCGAGCTCGTGCATCCGCGCGTCGTACTCGGCGTCGGACACCCGGGGGGCGTCGTCCTCGTAGTACGCGCGCTGGTCCTCCTCGACGAGGGCGACCAGCTCAGCCCAGCGGCGCTGGGCGGCGGCCTCGTCGAGCACAGGGTCCGGCGCAGAATCGAGCGAGCTGTTCTCCGTGTCCGTCACGGACCCATCTTGCCGCGAGCCGCCGACACCGGCCGGGTCCGGCGCTCGACCGCGCCCGACCTGCGAGAGGGCCTGTCCCCGCACTGTCCGAACCGCTACGATTCTGGCGATTTGGCCCCCTCTCGACCGACAGCAAGGACGCTCATGAAGATCGCCGTCGTCGGCGCCGGCTTCGCCGGCCTGGCCAGCGCCAAGGTGCTCCGCGAGTTCGGGCACGACGTCACCGTGCTCGACAAGGCCCCCGACGTCGGCGGCGTGTGGAGCGCGAGCCGGCGCTACTCGGGCCTCACCACCCAGAACAACAAGGGCTCGTACGCCTTCTCCGACCTGCCCATGCCGAAGGACTACCCGGAGTGGCCCAGCGGCCAGCAGGTGCAGGCGTACCTCGAGCGGTATGTCGACCTGCACGACCTGCGCGGCGCGCTCCGGCTGTCCACCGAGGTGGTGCGCGCGGAGCTCACGCCCGCGGAGGACGGCTGGCTCGTCACGGCACGACGGGCGGGCGAGCCGGTCGGCGAGCCCGAGCGCTTCGACCACGTCGTGGTCGCGAACGGCATCTTCTCCGACCCGGTGATCCCGCGCTTCGAAGGCCTCGCGCAGCTGCTGCGCGCCGGCGGCAAGGTCGTCGCCTCGAGCCAGCTCACGTCCCTCGAGGACGCGCGCGGCAAGCACGTCGTCGTGGTCGGGTACGGCAAGTCCGCGTGCGACGTCGCCGCCGAGATCGCCCCGGTCGCCGCGAGCACCCAGGTCGTCGCGCGGCACCTGCTGTGGAAGCTGCCCAAGCGGCTCGGCAACGTGCTCAACTACAAGTACCTCCTGCTCACCCGGATGGGCGAGGGCCTGTTCCGCTACGAGACCGTGTCCGGCGGCATGGAGAAGTTCCTGCACGGCCCGGGCAACGGCGTGCGGAGGTCGATGCTCGCCAGCGTCGGCGCGGTCTCCGTCAAGCAGTTCCGCCTGCGGGAGCTGGGGCTCGTGCCGCGGGGCGAGTTCGCCGACATCGCCCGCTCCACGGTCTCCCTCGCCACCGACGGCTTCTTCGAGCAGGTGGCCGCGGGGGCCATCGACGTGCGCCGCGAGGCCGAGATCGAGCGCCTGGGCGTCGACGACGGCGGCGCCCCCGTCGCGGTGCTCGACGACGGCACCACCGTGCGCGCGGACCTCGTGGTGTGCGGCACGGGCTTCCACCAGCGCGTGCCGTTCCTCGACGACGACCTGCAGGCGCGCCTGCTCGACGACCGCGGCAACTTCCAGCTCTACCGGCAGGTGCTGCCGCACGACGTACCGCACCTGACGTTCGCCGGGTACAACTCGTCCCTGTTCAGCCCGCTGTCGGCCGAGGTCGCCGCGCTGTGGACCGCCGCCCACCTCGCGGACGCCGTGGACCTGCCGTCCGTGGACGAGCGACGGCGGCTCGTCGCCGACCGCGTGGACTGGATGGAGAAGCGCACCGAGGGCAAGCACGCCCGCGGCACCAACGTCATCCCGTTCTCGCTGCACCAGATCGACGAGATGCTGGCGGACCTCGACCTCCAGCTGCCGGCGGCCACGCGGGCCGGTCAGTGGCTGCTGCCGGTGGACCCGAAGGCGTACCGCCACCTGCCCGGACGGCTGCGCGCGCGGCTCGGCTGACGTCGCGGCCGGGCGGCGGTCACCGGAAGCGGACCGGGAGCTCCCGGGGGTAGCGGACCCAGGCGGAGCGCACGGGCTGCACGTCGGCCGGAGCGACGGCGAGCTCCAGGTCCGCGACGCGGGCGAGGACGTGCCCCACGACGGTCCGCGTGATCAGCGGGGCCGTGCGGTGCGCCGGGCACGCGTGCGCGCCCGTCCCCCAGGTGAGGTGGAAGCGGGCGTCGGCCTGCTCCCAGAGGTCGGCGCCCCGCACGGCACGGTCCGCGTTGGCGGCCGCCACCGCGGGGACGACGGCGTCGCCCGCCGCGATCGCCTGTCCGCCCAGCTCGCCGTCGGCGAGGGCGTACCGCGGCCGCAGGTGCGGCAGGGGCGGCGCGTCGCGGGCCACCTCGTCGAGCGCGTCGTCGAGGGAGAGGCGGCCGCCGTGCAGCCGGGCGGCGAACGCGGGGTCCGCGAGCAGCCGCTGCAGCGCGGTCGCGATCCACGCGATCTCGGCGTCGTGCGCCGTGGCGAACACGAGCGCGACGGCGGCCATCACCTCGAGGTCGTTCGCGTGCGCGGGGTGCGCGAGCAGCGCGGACGTGAGGTCGTCGCTCGGTTCCGCCCGGCGTCCGGCGACGAAGCCCGCGAGCAGGTCCTCCGCCTCGAGGGACGCCGGGTACGCGTCCTCCGTGCCGGAGCGCTGGGCGACGGTGAGTTCGTGCATCCGGCGCGCGTCCGCGAGCGTCATGCCGAGCAGGTCGGCCAGCACCCGCACCGGGACGTCGACGGCGTAGTCGGCGACGAGGTCCACGGTGCCCGCCGTGCCTGCACCGCCGCGCGCGGCCAGGCGGTCCAGCACCGAGACGCAGGCGACCTCCGTCGTGCGGCGCACGCGCCGGTCCTCGACGGCGCCCAGCGCGTCGGCCAGCGGGGTGCGCAGCCGCCGGTGCTCCGCGCCGTCGCGGTCGTGGGCGCCGTCGCGCGGCGCGAGGACCGCGCGGGTCGCCGAACGCCGTCCGACCAGGCCGTCGGCCTCGTACCACCAGTGCCGCGCGTCACGGGAGAACATCGCCTCGTTGCGCAGGACGGCGGCGACCTCCGCGTGGCCGAGCGCGAGCCATGCCGGCACGCCGGGCTCGAGGTCGACCGGCGCGAGCGCGCCCCAGCGCGAGCGCAGCGCCTCGTACCGCGCGGCCGGGTCGGGCGCCCCCGCCAGGTCGGCGAGCAGCGGCCGGTCGGCCACGTCCTCGAGCCGCACCACACGCACCGCCCCGGTGAGGCTCACGCGGCCTCGCCCGCGCGGGCCAGGCGCACGGCGTGCGCGACGAGCGCCTGCAGCGCCGCCACGGCCTGCCGCCGCTCGCGCAGGTCGCCCGCGACGACGGGGGTGCCGGGCGGCAGGTCGAGCGCGGCGCGCACGGCGTCGGTGGCGTGCCGCGGCGCGTCCGGGAACTCGTTGACCACGACGGTCACCGGCAGCGCGGTGTGCTCCTCGAGCTGGTCCAGCACCTCGAAGCTCTCCTCCAGGCGGCGCGTGTCCACCACGACGAGCGCACCCACCGCGCCCTCGGCGAGCCCCGCCCACAGGTCCCAGAAGCGCTTCTGACCGGGGGTGCCGAAGAGGTACAGGGCCGTGGTGCCGCCCACCGTGACGCGGCCGAAGTCCATCGCGACCGTCGTCGTGGTCTTCTCCCCCAGCCGCGGGTCGACGCCCACGCTGGCCGCCGTGATCGTCTCCTCCGTGCTCAGCACGGGGATCTCGCTCACCGCGCCGATGAGCGTCGTCTTGCCCACGCCGTACGCGCCCACCACGAGCACCTTGACCGACCGCTCGACCGTCGGCGCGAGGTGCAGGGAGGCCGGGTCGACGGCTGGCGGCTCAGAACTGGCGGAGACCATCGAGGACCTCCTCCAGCAGGTCGACGCCCGGCAGGTCGTGGCTCGCCGGCGAGCGGACCGCCAGGTAGCCGGCGTCGAGCAGGTCGGAGGCGAGGACGGCGACCAGGCTGGTGGGCAGGCGCAGGTGCGCGGCGAGCTCCGCGAGGGCGAGGGTGCCGCGGCACGTCTCGAGCAGCGCCCGCTCGTGCCGGCCCGCGCCGACGGGCAGCTCGCGGCCGTCGTCCACCGCGCACAGCAGCGTCTCGGGCCGCAGCGTGTTCCGGCTGGGGTGCGCCCGCCCGCCCGTGAGGACGTACGAGCGCACCGGGTGGTCGCGGTAGCCGTCCGTCATCGGGGCTCCCCGGCGGCGGGCACGGGCGCGGGCACGGCAGCGGGAACAGAGGCGGGGCGCAGGACGTCGGTGCCGAGCGTGCGCTCGCCGATCATCAGCACCTGGGCCTGCATCTGCTGGGCCACGAGCCCCGGGTCGACGGCCGCGTCCGTCACGACCGCCAGCCGCGACCCGTCGCCCGCGCCGCGCACGAAGAGGAAGCCGCCGTCGAACTCGACGAGCACCTGGCGCAGCGCGTCGCCCGCGCCGAACTCCCGCCCCATGCTCATGCCGAGCGCGACGAGGCCGGCGCACGCCGCCGCGACCTTGTCGGCGGTGTCCGGGGGCGTGACGTCCGTGCGGACCTTGACCAACCCGTCCGAGCTCAGCACGACGACGTGGCGCACGCCCCGCACCCCCGCGACGAGGTCGAGCATCCAGCTGTCCGGGTGCGCCTGCGCGGGCGTCGCGTCGGTCGTGGGGGTCGTCATGAGTCCTCCGGGGTCGCGTCCGGCACGGCGGACGGCTGCTGGCTGGGGTGGGTGGTCGCGGTGCCGTCCACGGTCGCGGTGCCGTCGGCGGCGGCGTCCGCGGGGGGCCTGGCGTCGCGGTCGGCGGCGAAGAACGCACCGATCCACGCCCCGGCCTCCTCCGCGGTCTGCGCGGCGACGACGGCGGCCGGGGCGGACGTCGGCGCTGCCGGGACCGCGCGCAGCGCGCCCGTGGCCTCCTCGCCCGCGCGGCGCGAGCGCCGTTGCGGCAGGGTCGGCACGGCGTCCGGCCCGGACGCCGCGGCAGCCGGGGACTCGGGGGCGGGCCGAGCCTCGGGACGGGCCTCGGGCCGCGCGTCCCGGGCGGGCGGCTGCGGCCACGGCTCGTCGACGCCCGGGGCGAGCGTGTCGGGCACCGCGGCGGCGGTGGTGACGAGCTCGGCGGGCACCATGACGACGGCCCGCAGGCCGCCGTACACGGACTCGCTGAGGTCCACGCGCAGGTCGAAGGCGCGGGCGTAGGACCCCACGACCGCGAGGCCGGTCTGCGGCACCTCCCCGAGATCGGCGATCCCGACGGGCCGGGCGCCGGAGGCGACGGCGCGCACCCGGTCCAGCTCCCGGGCGGCCATCCCGACGCCGCAGTCGTCGATCTCGACGACGGCGCCGCGCTGCACCTGCCGGACCGCGACGAGCACCTGGGTGCTGGGCGGCGAGCACTGGGTCGCGTTGGCGAGCAGCTCGGCGAGCACGTGCACGACCGGCTCCACCGCGCGCCCGACCACGGCCAGCCCCGGGTCGCCGGACACCTCGACGCGCTGGAACGCCGTGATCCTCCCGGCGGCCGCGCGCACGACGTCGGGCAGGGCCAGCGGGTCGTCCCAGGTCTGGCCCGGTCGCCGACCGCAGAGCGCGACGAGGTTCTGCGCCTGGCGCGCGTGCTGCGCGGCGGCGTGATCGATCCGCATGGACGTCTGGAGCACGTCCGGGTCGGCCGCGTGCCGCTGCACCATGCGCGCCGCCTCCTCCTGGATGCGGTGCGCCGAGGCCTGCACCTTGCGCCCGAGGGCGACGACCGCGGTCTCGACGGCCGCGTGCTCGTCGTCGCGGGCCTCGCGGGCCCGCGCGAGCTCGGTGGTCGCGTCGTCGAGCGCACCCGTGGCGGCCGCGAGCTCCGCCGTCCGGGCGTCGAGGTCCGCCTGCAGCGCGGCGCGTCCGCGGTCGCCCCGCGCGGCGGCACGGGACAGCGCCACGACCGCGACGACGACGAGCAGCGCGGCGCCGCCGCACAGCGCCGCCGCGCCCGCGGGCGTCAGCCGGTCGCCGAGCACCGGCACGGCCGCGAGGCACAGGACGGCCGCGGCCGCGCAGAGCTGAGCGGGTAGCCGGGCCGCGGCGCGCGTCGTCGCGCGCGAGCCGGCAGAGGTCGTCGTGCTCACCGCACCCCCGTGGGTGGAAAGGTCGGGTCCCTGGGGCCGCGACCGCGCCGTTCGAAAGCGGCGTTCTCCGCGAAACCCCTGGAACGTCCATAGCGGGATCAATGCCCTGACCAGGAGTTTCTACCACGGGCACCCCCGCGGTGAAAGGTCCGGCCGACCGTCGGCGCGCCCGGCGGCTAGGGTGCCCAGCATGACCGCCGAGCCCGTCGAGACCACCCCACCGTCAGCCCCACCCGCCGCCCCGGCGACCCCGCTCGACCCGGCCCGGCCGGACCCGTTCGCGTGGCTCGAGGAGGTCGAGGGCGCCGAGGCGCTGGACTGGGTGCGCGCGCGCAACGACCACGCGCACGCGACCGTCGGCGCCGCCCCGGGCTTCGCGGGGACCGAGGCGGCGATCCGGGAGGTGCTCGACTCCGACGAGCGCATCCCCGACGTGTCCCGGATCGGCGACCACCTGTACAACTTCTGGCGCGACGCCGAGCACGAGCGCGGCCTGTGGCGCCGCACCACGCTCGACTCCTACCGCACCGACGCCCCGGAGTGGGAGACGGTGCTCGACCTCGACGCGCTCGCCGCGGCGGAGGGCGAGAGCTGGGTGTGGCACGGCGCGTCACTGCTGCGCCCCACGCCGGAGCAGCTCGCCGAGGGCGAGCCCTGGCGCCGCGCGCTGGTCGACCTCTCCCCCGGCGGGTCGGACGCGGACGTCACGCGCGAGTTCGACCTCGTCGCCAAGCGCTTCGTCCCGGCCGCCGAGGGCGGCTTCGAGCGCGACACCGCGCGCGACGACGGCCGCACCGGCGCCAAGGGCGGCCTGGCGTGGGCCGACGAGGACACCGTGTACGTGTTCACCGACTTCGGTCCCGGCACGACGACGCCCTCGGGCTACCCGCGCATCGTGAAGCTCTGGCGCCGCGGCACGCCGGTCGAGGACGCCGTCGTCGTGTACGAGGGCACCGACGACGACATGTACATCTCGGCGCGCCGCTCGCGCACGCCGGGCTTCGAGCGCGACGTCGTGAGCCGCTCGATCGCCTTCTACCGGTCCGAGACCTTCCTCGTCGAGGCGGTCGGCACGCCCGACCAGCGCCTGACGAAGATCGACGTGCCCGAGTCCGCGGAGGTCGGCTTCCACCGCGAGTGGCTGCTGGTCGAGCTGCGCGACGACTGGACGCCCGCGGGCACCACCTACGCCGCAGGCTCGCTGCTGGCCGCCCGGGCGGACGCGTTCCTCGCCGGCTCGCGCGACCTCACCGTCCTGTTCGAGCCCACGCCGTCGACGTCGCTGGTCGGCGCCGCGTGGACCCGCCACCACCTGGTGGTCAACGTGCTCGACGACGTGAAGAACGCCGTGCACGTGCTCACGCCGCCCGGCGACGCGACCCTCGACACCTCCCTCGACACGATGACCGGCGCGTCCTGGACCCGCTCGGAGCTGCCGCTGGGTGGCGGCCTCCTCACCGTGGGGGTGCGCGCCGTCGACCCGCTGGACAGCGACGACGTCTGGGTCACGACCACCGGCTACCTCACGCCGTCCACGCTCGCGCTCGCGACCGTCGCCGGTCCGGGCGCGGAGCCGGGCGAGCCGGAGCCACTGAAGGCCGCCCCGGCGTACTTCGACGCGGACGGCATGGTCGCGGTGCAGCACTTCGCCACCTCCGACGACGGCACCCGCGTGCCGTACTTCGTCGTCGGCCGCCAGGACCTGGTCGAGCCCGACCCGGCGACGCCGGGCACCGCGCCCACGCTGCTGTACGGGTACGGCGGCTTCGAGATCCCGCTGCTGCCGGGGTATTCGGGCACGGTGGGCCGGGCGTGGCTCGCCCGCGGCGGTGTGTACGTCGTCGCGAACATCCGTGGCGGCGGCGAGTACGGCCCCGCCTGGCACCAGGCGGCGCTGCGCGAGCGCCGGCACAAGGCGTACGAGGACTTCGCCGCCGTCGCACGCGACCTCGTGGCCCGCGGCATCACGACGCCCGAGCACCTCGGTGCGCAGGGCGGCTCCAACGGCGGGCTGCTCGCCGGGAACATGCTCACGCAGTACCCCGACCTGTTCGGCGCGGTCGTGGTGCAGGTGCCGCTGCTGGACATGAAGCGGTACTCGCACCTCCTCGCGGGCGCGTCGTGGGTGGCCGAGTACGGCGACCCCGACACCGACGACTGGGAGTTCGTCCGCACGTTCTCGCCCTACCACCTGCTCGACGGCGACCGCGCCTACCCGCCGGTCCTGTTCACGACGTCGACCAAGGACGACCGCGTGCACCCGGGCCACGCGCGCAAGTTGGCGGCGCTCATGCTGGCCTCGGGCGGGCCGGACGCGGACGTGACGTACTACGAGAACGTCGAGGGCGGCCACGGCGGCGCCGCCAACAACGCGCAGGCCGCGCACATGTCCGCGCTGGCCTGGACGTTCCTGCGCGAGCGCCTCGCCTGACACCGGGGCCCGGCGGGCGCGCCCGCCGGGCCCCGGTGTCAGGCCGTCCCGAGGGCCGCGCGCACCGACGCCCACGACGCGAGCTGCGCGCGGACGTCCTCCCGCGTCTCCGTGGCCAGGGCCTCGGTGTAGGCGCGCTCGAGCACGTCGTCGACGAGCACCTTGGCGCCGGTGGCGGCCGACTCGACCGCCGCGGCCACCATGACGAGGCTGAGCACGTTCTCGTGCACCTCGCCCATGGGCGTCGGACCGCCGTCGAGGGCCGCCAGGAAGGCCGCCAGCGACCCGGCGATCCCGTCGCCGGGGTCGGCGCCCTCCGCAGCGTCGTGCAGCCCGTCGCGCGGCCCTTCGACGACCGGCTCGTGGTCGCCGTCCCAGAGCGCGGTGCCGTCCCGTCCCGACAGGCGCCAGGCCCCGTTCCACGACGTCTCCCGGCCGGGGCTGCACCAGCTGCCCGTGTAGGCGTAGCGGACGCCCCCCGTCATCTCGAAGACCGCGGTCGCCGCGGCGTCGCCGGCGTACCAGCTCCACGAGGGGTTGAACTCCTCGCAGTACACCGAGACGGGCTCGGCGCCGAGCAGGAACCGGGCGGTGTCGAACGGGTGGATCGCCATGTCGAGCAGCAGCGGGTGCGCCATCGCGTCGCGGAACCCGCCGAACCGGGGCGCCTTGAAGAACTCCGTGGTGAGCACGCCCAGGTCGCCCAGGGTGCGCGCCTGCTCCCGGAAGGCGAAGAGCTGGCGGTTGTAGCGGCGCGACTGGCTCACGACGAAGAGCTCCCCGGTCACCTCGGCGGCCGCGGCGAGCGAGAGGGCGCGCGGCACCGACTCGGCCACCGGCTTCTCGCCGAGCACGGGCAGCCCCGCGAACAGCGCCGCCGTGGTGACGGGGTGGTGCGCGGCCGGGACGGTGACGTTCACGATCGCGCGCGCGCCGGTCTCCCGGGCGAGCGCGACCGCGTCCGTCCCGACCGGAACGCCGTCGAGGCCGGCGTCCGCGAGCGCCCCGCGGGCGGCGTCGAGGTCGAGGTCGACGACGCCCGCGACCTCCGCCCCGGGCTCGGCCTGGATCGTCGCGAGCCACGCCCGGCCCATGCCGCCGGCGCCGACGAGGACGAGCGGGATGCTCACAGCCCGGCCTCCGCGGCGGCGGCGCGCGCCTCGTCGTTCAGCGCGCCGCCGTAGCCCTGGCCGCGGTAGAAGTCCTCGGTCTCGTAGCGCAGCAGGGTGGGGCTGGTCCGCTCGGGGCGCAGGGTCACGGCCCACTCGACGGCGTTGGAGATGACCTTGCGGACGCCGTCGTGGAAGTACGTGGGGTACTCCTGGTCGCCGGGGCGGAAGTAGAAGATCTTGCCGAAGCCGCGCCGGTAGGTGATACCGGAGCGGAACACCTCGCCGCCGGAGAAGGTGCTGAGGAAGACGGTCTCGTCCGGGGCGGGGACGTCGAAGAACTCCCCGTACATCTCGTCCTCCTCGATGATCATGGGGTGCGGGATGCCCTGGGCGATCGGGTGGGTCGGGTCGATCGTCCACACCAGCTCCCGGTCGTGCTCGGCGCGCCAGCGCAGGGTGCAGGTGGTGCCCATGAGCTTCATGAAGATCTTCGACCAGTGGCCGGAGTGCAGGACGATCAGCCCCATCCCCTCCAGCACGTGCCGGTGCACCCGCTCGACCACCTCGTCGGAGACGTCGCCGTGCGCGGCGTGGCCCCACCAGGTGAGCACGTCGGTGTCGCGCAGCACCTCCTCGGTGAGCCCGTGCTCGGGGTCGTCGAGCGTCGCGGTGCGCACGCGCACCCCGGCGCCGAGGTTCGCCTCGATGCCCTGCGCGACGGCGCCGTGCATGCCGTCGGGGTAGCGGGCGGCGACCTCGGGTTCGAGCTGCTCGTGGCGGTTCTCGCCCCAGACGGTGACGCGGATCGGTGCGGGAGTGGTGGTCATGAGGGTGCTCCGTTTCTGGTGGGTGGTGCTCGAGGGGCGTGCGGGCGTCACTTGACCGCCCCGCCGGTGGCTCCGGCGGCGACGTACTTCTGCGCGACGACGAGGAGGACGATCGCGGGGACGGACGCGAGGACGGCGGTCGCCATCACCGCGCTCCAGTCGTTCACGTAGGCACCGAGGTAGTTGTAGATGCCGAGCGTGACCGGCCGGACGTCCTCGGTGGTGGTCAGGGTCAGGGCGAACAGGAAGTCGCTCCACGTGAACAGAAAGGTGAAGAGGCCGGCCGTGATGAGGGCGTTGCGGCTGATCGGCAGCACGACCGAGACGAACGCACGCACCGGCCCGGCGCCGTCGACGAGGGCCGCCTCGACGACGGCCGGCGGCAGCGACTGCATGAAGGCGCGGCAGATGAGGATCGCGAACGGGATGCCCGCCGTCGAGTCCGCGAGGATCAGCCCGGGGATCGAGTTCAGCAGGCCGAGGTCGGCGTACGCGCCGTACAGGGCGTTGGCGATGACGATGCCTGGGATCATCTGGCTGATGAGGATCCCGAACAGGACCAGCCCGGCCCAGCGCAGCCGGAACTGGGCCAGCGCGTAGGCCGCCGGGACGGCGATCAGCAGGCTCAGGGCGACGCTGCCGACGGCGACCACGAGGCTCGTGACCAGGTTGGCGCCCTGGTCCGCGAGCGCCGTGCGGTAGCCGCTGAGGTCCGGGGACAGCGGCAGCCAGCTCGTGTCGACGGTCGCCCCGTTCGGCTGCAGCGACGCGTTGACCATCCAGTAGATCGGGAACAGCAGCACCGCGAGCACGGCGATGCCCGCCGCGGTGTGGAGCCAGGGGTGTCGGACGGTGCTCATGGGCCTCACTCATCCACGGCGCGCCGGTTGAGGCGCAGATAGACGGCAGCGAAGATCAGCGAGATCACGATGAGGATGTTGCTCACCGCGGCCCCCTGACCGAAGTCGAAGGTGGCGAACGACAGCTGGTAGGACTGCGTGGCCAGCGTCTGCGTGGCGTTGGCGGGCCCGCCGCCCGTCAGCCCGAGGATGATGTCGAGCACCTTGAGGGTGTAGACGACGCCGAGCACCAGCACCACGGTCACGACCGGCCGCAGCATGGGCCACGTGATGTGCCGGAAGGCGCGCCAGCGGGTGGCGCCGTCGAGGGCGCCCGCCTCGTAGAGCTCGTCGGGGATGCCCTGCAGCCCGCCGTGCAGGATGACGGCGTTGAAGGGGATGCCGATCCAGACGTTGACGACGATGACGGTGACCAGGGCCAGCGACGTGCTGCTCAGCCACGGCACGCCCGTGTCCACGAGGCCGGTGCCGACGAGCACGCGGTTGAGGGCGCCGGACTCGGTGTCGAGGATCCACTTCCACACGGCGCTGGCGGCGATGAGCGGGATGAGCCACGGCAGCAGGATGAGCGACCGCAGGAAGCCGGAGAGCGGGAACCGGCGGCGGAAGAACAACGCGACCGCGAGGCCCAGCACGAACTGGCCGGCGATGGACCCGATCGTGAACAGGACCGTGTTGAGCAGCGCTGTGCGGAACAGCGGGCTGCCGACGACCTCGCGGTAGTTGTCGAGGCCGGCCCACGGCGCCTCGCCGGTGAAGAACGTCGAGATCGTGTAGTGCTGGAAGCCCATCACGACGTTCTGGACGACGGGGTACCCGTAGAACAGCAGCAGGTAGAGCACCGCGGGGCCGAGGAACAGCAGCGTGACGAGCCGGCGGTTGCGGTGCCGCGCCCCGGGGCGCCGGGCCGGCGGGGGCGCCGTCGCGAGCGCGGGCGAGGCGGCACGGATGGTCGTCGTCATACGTACTCCTGCGCTTCCTCAAGGGCGTCCAGCCCCGTGGCCTGGCCGGAGACCGCGAGCTGGACGGCGGTGTACAGGGCGGTGGCCGTCGCGGGCCACTCGGCGCCGAGCTCGGCCGTGCGGGCGCGGGCCCCGCGGACGAGGTCGGCGAACGCGGCCATCTCGGGACGGCGCTCGAGGAACGGCTCGATGAGTGCCGGCCGGCCGGGCACGGTGGAGCGCTCCGCCGCCATGGACACGAGGCTCTCGTCCGAGAGGAACTCCGCGAGGACCCGACCGGCGAGCCGTTCCTTGGTGCGGTCCCCCGTGGCGGGGACGGTCCACACCTCGCCGCCGAGGGGTGCGACGGGCCGCTGGGTGGCCGGGTCGCGCACCGGCAGGGTGACGACGTCGTACTCGAGGCCCTCGATCGTCTCCAGCTCGGGGATCTGCCAGGGACCGTTGACCATCATGGCGGCGCGTCCGGCGACGAACTGGTCCTTGACGTCCGCCTGGCTCCAGTTCAGCACCGACGTGGACGCGTGGCCGTCGGCGACGGTCCCGGCCAGAAGGTCGAGCCCGGCGGCGGCCTCCGGCGTCGCGATGTCGCGCTCGTCGGCCCCGTTCGACCAGAAGAACGGCAGGTACTGCCAGGTGCCCTCGTACGTGGAGTTGCCGCAGAACGCGAGGCCGTAGCGCGAGCCCCGGGTCAGCGCGGACGCCGCCTCGCGGAGCTCGGCCCAGGTGGTGGGTGGCGCGACGCCCGCCTCGTCCAGGGCCCGGACGTCGTAGAAGAGCGCGATGGTGTTCACGGTCGGGGCGAGCCCGTAGACCCGCCCGTCGTAGGTGCCCGCCGAGGCGACGCCGTCGGTGTACCCGTCGGTGGGCACGCCGACCTCGTCGAACGGGCGCAGGGCCGTGGTCGCGGCGATCTGCTGCAGGTCCGGGTTGTCGAGCATGAGGATGTCCGGGAGCGTCCCGGACGATCCCTGCTGGAGCACGCGCTGGATCAGCGAGTCGCCGGCGACGGAGACGCGTTCGAGCGTCACGCCGACCTTCGCCGCGGCCGCGTCGAGGGCGGCACCGATGACCGTCCGGTCCGGGTCGTTGGTGTACGTGTCGAGGACGCGCAGGGTCCGCGGCGACGTCCCCGGCCCCTCGGAGCCGCACCCGGCCAGGAGCGCGGCCAGCGGCGCCAGCAGCCCGGCGGTGGTGACGGCCCGGCGCGAGACCGGACGGCCGGGCCAGGCCGGAGCCCGCCCGGGCATTCCTCCCGCCGTCGATGCGCATCGATGCTGCATGTGTCTCCACCTTCCTCGTCATCGGTTCGGGTAGCGGTGCGGAGTCTCGCTGCGGTCGCGGTCAGGAGCCGCGGTCGGAGTCACGTTCCAGAGGTCCGCGGACGGCGGTCAGGCCTGCCGGGTCGACCCCCGTCGGACGATCCTGGCGGGGACGAGCTCGGCGCCGCCCGCGCTCGGCCCGTGGCGGTCGACGAGGGCGAACACCCGCTCCATCACGCGCCGCGACACGTCGCGGGGCTCGGTCGGGACGGCGGTGAGGCCGTACGCCTCGCCCTCGGCGTCGGTGGCCAGGGCGACGACGTCGACGTCGCGGCCGGGGCGCAGGCCGCGCTCGGACAGCGCCCGCAGCGTCTCGGGGATCGCCGCGGTGAGCACCAGCCCGGGCGCCGCGGACCGCGCCCGGGCGCCCCCGAGGACACGGTCGAGCACGGCCTCGCGGCCCCGCTCGTCGTCCGGCTCGTGCCACCGGAGCTCGACGCCGTGCGCCGCGGCGGCGCGGCGGGCGCCCTCGGCGAACCGCGGCACGTAGTTGAAGTCCTGGGCGACGACGTCGTCGCCCCAGCCCAGCACATCGACCGTGTCGTGGCCGAGGCCCGCGAGCTCCGCCACGAGGAGCTCTCCGGCTCCCGCGAAGTCGAAGTCGAGGCAGTGGATGCCCTCCCGGTCGTCCGGGATCCCGACGAACACGACGGGCAGCGCGAGGGACCGGGCCAGCCGGACCCGCTCGTCGGAGCTGCCGACCTCCATGACCACCACGGCGTCGCAGAGCGAGCGCCCGGCCACCCGCCGCAGCCCGGCCGGGCCCTCGTCGGCCGTCACGAGGAGCACGTCGTGGTCCCGGGCGCGGGCGGCCAGGGTGATCTCCTCCACGAACGTCATGAGGCGCTGGGCCCCCGACGCCTGGCGCAGCGGCATGACCACGGCGATCGTGCTGGTCCGGTGCCCCGCCAGTGCGCGGGCGCCGGCGTGCGGCTCGTAGGTCAGGCGGGCGATCGCGTCCTCGACGCGCTGACGGGTCTTCTCCGAGATCGGCCGCTTGCCGCTCATGACGTACGAGACGGTGCTCTGCGACACGCCCGCCTCGCGCGCGACGTCAGCGCTCGTGGGGGTCTTCGCCACCGTCGTCCCCCGTCCCACGCCGTCGTCGTCGATGCGCATCGACGCGCATCACCGACGAAGGTACCCGCCGTCGCCGGAGGTGACAAGCGTCACCCGCGGAGACGACCCGACGGGTCGGGTCGCCTCCGGGGTGCGGGTGTCAGGAGTGGGGCACCGTCGCGGTGATGAGGGTGCCGTCGTCGCGGCGGTTGCCGGACAGCGCGCGCAGGCTGGGCCGGCCTGGGCGCACCGGCCCCTGGCCGTCGAGGGCGACGACGGCGGGCTCGTCGGCGGCGACCGTGACCTGCTCGCCCCGCACCACGACCTTCGCGCCCTCACCGGTCTCGGCGACGAGCTCGAGCTCGTCCGGCCGCACGGTGACGCGCAGGCGCGAGCCGTTCCACTGCACGCGGAACGTCAGCGCCTCCCAGCCCTGCGGCAGACGCGGGTCGAACGACAGCACGCCGTCGTGGTCCCGCATGCCGCCGAAGCCGAACGCGAGCGCCGACCAGGTGCCGCCCGCGGACGCCACGTGCACGCCGTCGGCGGCGTTGTCGTGCAGGTTCGCCAGGTCCACCAGCAGCGAGGACACGAAGTACTCGAGCGCGAGCTCGTGGTACCCGACCTCGGCGGCGACGATCGACTGCACGACGCCCGACAGCGTCGAGTCGCCGGTGGTCAGCGGGTCGTAGTACTCGAAGTCGGCCAGCTTCTGCTCCGCGGAGAAGTGCTGCCCCTGGAGGAACAGCGCGAGCACCACGTCCGCCTGCTTGAGCACCTGGTACCGATAGATCACCAGCGGGTGGTAGTGCAGCAGCAGCGGGCGCTTGGTCACCGGCGTCGCGGCCAGGTCCCAGATCTCCCGCTCGAGGAAGTGGGAGTCCTGCGGGTGGATGCCGATGCCGTCCGCGTACGGGATGGACATGTGGTCCGCGGCCCGGGTCCACTCGGTGGTCTCGTGCACGCCCAGGGACAGGCGGTCGACGAGGCGGGTGTAGTCCTCCGGGTAGTCCTCGCGGATGCGGTCGACGACGAACGCCGCGGCACGCAGGTTGAACCGCGCCATGACGTTGGTGAACAGGTTGTCGTTCACCACGGTCGTGTACTCGTCCGGGCCCGTGACGCCGTGGATGTGGAAGTTGTCGTCGCCGTTGGCCCGCCAGAAGCCGAGGTCCTCCCACATGCGGGCCGTCTCGACGAGGATGTCCACCCCCTCGCGCCGCAGAAAGTCGGTGTCGCCCGTGGCCCGCACGTACTGGACCAGGGCGAAGCTGATGTCGGCGTCGATGTGGTACTGCGCGGTGCCCGCCGCGTAGTAGGCCGACGCCTCCTCGCCGTTGATGGTGCGCCACGGGAACAGGGCGCCCTTCTGCGACAGCTCCTTGGCGCGGCGGCGCGCGGCGTCGAGCATCTGGTAGCGGAACCGCAGGGCGTTGCGGGCGTACCGCGGGCTCGTGTAGGTGAGGAACGGGAGCACGTAGATCTCCGTGTCCCAGAAGTAGTGCCCCCCGTAGCCGCTGCCGGTGAGCCCCTTGGCGGGCACGCCGGAGCCCTCGGCCCGGGCGGTGGCCTGCGCGAGCTGGAACAGGTTCCACCGCACCGCCTGCTGGATCTCCGGGCGGCCGGCGATCTCGACGTCCGACCGGGCCCAGAAGTCGTCCAACCAGGTGCGCTGGTGGGCGAACTGCTCCTCGATGCCGCCGGCGCGCACCCGGTCCAGGGTGCGGCGGCAGCGGTCGACGAGCTCGCGCGTCGGGACGCCGCGGGACGTGTGGTACGTGACGACCTTGGTGAGGCGGATCGTGTGCCCGGCCTTCGCGTCGACGCGGAACACGTGCTTGGCGAGGTCGTCGTCGACCTGCGTGCGCACGTCCCACTCGTCCACGGTCTCCAGGCGGTGGTCGGCCGCGACGGCCAGCGTCATCCCCGAGTTGGTGCACCGGTAGGACAGCACGAGCCGCTCGTCGTCGCCCCAGCGGGTCTGCGGCTGCAGCACCCGGCCCGCGAACGCCTCCGCCTTGCGCGGGTCGAAGCCCTCCCCCAGCGACGCGGCGGGCACGTGGTACTCGTCCTGCCCGTCCTGCCGGTTGAGGATCTGCGACGAGATCGCCACGGGTCCGTCCGCGTCCAGCAGCGTGACCTCGAACGTCATGACGCCCAGGTGCCGCTCGACGAACGACACCATGCGCTCCGACGCCACCTTGACCCGCTTGCCCGACGGCGTGCGCCACAGGATCTCGCGGCGCAGGACGCCGTCCCGCAGGTCGAGCGCGCGCTCGTAGTCGACGAGGTCCGCGACCGGCAGCAGCAGCGGCTCGTCGTCCACGTACAGCCGGATCACCTTGGTGTCCGGCGCGTTGACGATGGTCTGGCCGACCTTGGCGAAGCCGTACGCCTCCTCGGCGTGCCGGATCGGCCACGTCTCGTGGAAGCCGTTGACGAACGTGCCGTGCGAGTGGGACTCGCGCCCCTCCTCGACGTTGCCGCGCATCCCGAGGTAGCCGTTGCCCACCGCGAAGAGGGACTCGGTGACCCCGAGGTCCTCGGCGGAGAACTCGGCCTCCACGAGACGCCAGGGCTCGGCGGGGAAGCGCAGGCGGTCCATGGAGCGCTGCTCGTCGGCGGTGCGGCGGATCATGCCCGGCCCTCCTGCCGGTCGGCGGGCTCGTCCAGGACGGACGCGTCCAGCTCTCCCAGGTCCGCGACGACGCGGTCCGCGCCGTGCGCAGCGAGGGCCTGCGCCCCGACGCCGCGGTCGACGCCGAGCACCAGGCCGAACGGACCGGCCGCGCCGGCCTGCACGCCGGACAGGGCGTCCTCGACGACGATCGCCTCGGCGGCGGGGACGCCGAGCAGCTCGGCGGCGCGGAGGTAGGTGTCGGGCGCGGGCTTGCCCGCCAGGTGCTCGCGGGCGGCGACGTTGCCGTCCACGACGACGGCGAACCGCTCGGTGAGCCCGGCCGCGGCGAGCACGGCGGGCGTGTTGCGCGACGACGAGACGACGGCGACCTGCGCGCCCGCGGCCGTCACGGCGTCGAGGAAGCGCACGGAGCCCGGGTAGGGGGCGATGCCCTCCTCGTCGAACATCCGGTTGACGATGGCGTCCTTGCGGTTGCCGAGCGCGCACACGGTGTCCTCGCCGGGCGCGTCGTCGGCGGCGCCGCGCGGCAGCTCGACGCCGCGGGAGGCGAGGAAGGCCGCCACGCCGTCGTACCGCGGCTTGCCGTCGATGTGCGCGAAGTAGTCCGCGGACGTGTACGGCGCGAGGCCGCGGGCCTCGCAGTAGGGCGCGAACAGGCGTTCCCACGCCCGCATGTGCACCTCGGCGGTCGGGGTGAGCACGCCGTCGAGGTCGAACAGCACGGCTCGGAGGCTGGTCACGGGTGTCCTTCGCGGGTCGGGGGTCGGGTCGCGGGCACCGTGCCCCCTGCGGGCCGACGCCGAGGATCAGCCTACGCAGTCACCAGGGCCGTCCGGGAGCACGCGCCGCACCTCGCGGAGATCTTCGCGGATCGATCCCACGACCGTCCCGGGTCCGTCCCGGACGCCAGGCCGGATCAGGACGCCGCGCGCTCCGCGAGCGCCTCCGCCACCCGTCCGAGGTTCGCGAGCTCCGCGCGGTGCGTGCCGGGGCCCGCGAGGCTGCGCCGCGGCGCGGCGAGCAGCGTCACGTCGGCCAGCCCGGCCGCGGGCAGCCCGATGCGGCGCCACGGCTCGGCGACCAGGCGGACCAGCTCGCCGAGCTGCGGTCCGGAGCACTGCGAGACCGTGGCGGGCGGCAGCCCGGCCCACAGGCCCATCCCCCGCTCGGTGGCGCGGGCGAGCAGCTCCCACGCGCGCTCGTTCCAGCCCGCGGCCTCCCCCGCGCCGCCGAGCTCCCCGAGGTCCAGCCCGACGGCGTCCGCCCCGGCGAGCGCGACGGGCGGCACGCCCACCCAGGTGGCGCCGAGGTGCACGACGACGCGGGCGCCGGCGTCGTGCGCGGCGTCGACGACCGGTCGCAGGCCCTCGACGACGTCGGGCCCGGGCACCGCCCGCAGGCGGGAGTAGCCGGAGAAGCTGGGCAGCACGCCCGCGTGCACCTGGCCGAGCAGGGGCTCGGTGAGCTGCACGACCGGCGTCGCACCGGGGACCTGGGCCCGCACGTCCGCCAGGTGCCCGCGCACCGCCTCGGCGAGCGCGAGGGACAGGTCGCGGCGCGCGCCGACGTCGGCGAGCACGCGGTCCCCGCGCGCGGACCAGAGCTGGGCGGCGAGGGTCCACGGGCCGGTGAGCTCGACGGCGAGCGGGCCGTCGTGCCCGACGGCCGCCACCGCCAGCGCGGACAGGTCCTCGCGCCGCAGGGACTCCGCGCGGCGCACGTCGACGCCGGGGTGGTCGGCGAGCTTCCACCCGTGCGGGCCGAGCTCCACGGGCATCTCGGCCAGCAGGGACGCCGTCCGCCCGACGGCGTCGGCCCCCGGCCCGCGGCCGGTGAGCTGGGTGAGGAAGGGCACGGCGTCGACGCCGGTCGGCAGGGCCGCCAGGTCGTCGAGCACGGTCTGCTGCGCCACGAGCTCGTCGCGCGGGCCGCCGGGCCACGGGCCGTGCCCGGAGACCGCGGTCACCGGTCCGCCCCCACGACCGCACCGGACCCCGTCTCGATCTCCGTCGGGCTGGCCGTCGCACGGGTCGCCGCAGGTTTCACCACCACGTCACCTCCTGCGCCGCGTCACGCCGCGGCGACTCGCTGCTCTCGAAGAATAGGAGCGGCCGTCACAGGCGCTCACCCGGAGCACCGTAACGGCCGGACGAAGGAGTCCCGATGTCCGTGATCCTCGACCAGGCGCCCGCGTCACCCGCGGCGCCGGTCTCCGCACCGTCCGGCGCGCTCCCGGCCCACCTGCCGTCGACCGCCCGCGCCGTCGCCACCCGCGTGCACGCCAACGCCATGCCGTCGGGCGCGGAGGCGGTGCTGCGGCGCCAGCTCGCGCCCGGCTTCCGGAACCACGACGTGCTGCCGGGCTGCGCCGGCGGCCCCGACGCGCTCGTCGCCACGATGCACTGGTTCCACGACGCGTTCGACGAGCAGCGCGTCGAGGTGCTGCACGCCGTCACCGAGGGCGACCTCGTGGCCCTGCACGTCGCGTTCAGCGCCCTGCACTCGGGGTTCTTCCTCGGCGTCGCGCCGTCGCACCGGCGCTTCACCGTGCGCGAGATGCACCTGGTCCGCGTCGCGGACGGGCTCGAGGCCGAGCACTGGGTGATGCGCGACCAGGTGTGGTGGGAGCACGAGCTGCGCCGCTGACCACGGTGGCCGGGCGCCGGGTCCGCCCGTGGGAGACTGCGCCCATGCGGATCACCGTGCGCAACGCCCGTTTCCAGCAGCTCCAGACGCTGCTCACGAACCGCACCAAGCGGGGTCGCGCCGGGGAGTTCCTGGTGCAGGGCGTGCGCCCGATCACGATGGCGGTCGAGCACGGCTGGCAGGTGCGCACGCTGCTGCACGAGACGGACCGCCGCCTGTCGTCGTGGGCCAAGGACATGCTGCAGGCCACGGGCGCCGAGACGATCGCCATGTCCCCCGACCTGCTCGCGGAGCTCGCCGAGAAGGACGAGGGCGCCAGCGAGCTGCTGGCCGTCGTCGCGATGCCCGACGACGACCTGGCGCGCGTCCCGGTGGGGCCGTCGTTCCTGGGCGTCGTCTTCGACCGCCCCACCCAGCCGGGCAACGTCGGCGCCGTGGTGCGCTCCGCCGACGCGTTCGGCGCCGACGGCCTCGTCGTCACCGGCCATGCCGCCGACCCGTACGACCCGAAGGCCGTGCGCGCCACGACCGGCTCCCTGTTCGCGCTGCCCGTGGTCCGGGCAGCCTCGCACACCCAGGTCATGGACTGGGTGGGCGCGCACCGCGCCGCCGGGCGCCCGGTGACCGTCGTCGCGACCGACGAGGACGGCGACGCCGCGCCCGCCGACGTCGACCTCACCGGGCCGGTGCTGCTCGCCGTCGGCAACGAGACCGCCGGGCTGTCGAAGGGGTGGCGCGAGGCCGCCGACGTCACCGTGGCGATCCCCATGGCGGGGTCCGCGAGCTCGCTCAACGCCTCGAACGCCGCGTCGATCGTGCTGTACGAGGCACGCCGCCAGCGGCTCGCACGGAACTGACCCTGCGCTGACCCCGCGCTGACCCCCCGCTGTCCCGTGCGGGACGCGACGTCAGCCGCGCCAGGCCCGCGCGACCGTGCCCTGGCCGAGCACGCGCGTGCCGCGGTACACGACCAGCGACTGCCCGGCCGCGACGCCGCGCAGCGGGCGGCCGGTGAGCTCCACGTCCATCGCCGGAGCGCCGTCCGCGCTCGTCGCCCGGACGCGGGCGGGCACCGGCGCGCCGTGGGCCCGGACCTGCACCTCGACGTCGTCGAGCCAGGCGCCGTCGGCGTGCTCCTGCGGCGTGGCGAGCCAGACCGCCTTCCCCGCCTCGATCCGGTCCACGCTCAGCAGCTCGGCCGGGCCCACGACGACGGTGTTGGTCGACGTCTGCACGTCCACCACGTACCGCGCGCGCCCGTCGGCCGCGGGGCGGCCGAGGCCGAGGCCCTTGCGCTGGCCGACCGTGAACGCGTACGCGCCGTCGTGCTCGCCGACGACGTTCCCCGCCGTGTCGACGACCTCGCCCGGCCGCGAGCCGAGCCGGTCGCGCAGGAAGCCGCGGGTGTCGCCGTCGGCCACGAAGCAGATGTCGTAGGAGTCGGGCTTGGCGCTCACGGACAGCCCGCGCCGCTCGGCCTCCGCGCGCACCTCCGCCTTCGACGCGAAGCCGCCGAGCGGGAACATCGCGCGGGCCAGCCGGTCCGGACCCATCACGGCCAGCACGTACGACTGGTCCTTCTCGTCGTTCGGCGACCGGTGCAGCTCGCGGGTCACCGTGCCGTCGGGGGCCTCGCGCGTCACGACCTGGGCGTAGTGGCCGGTCGCGACGGCGTCGAAGCCGAGGGCCGTGGCCTTGTCGAGCAGCGCCTCGAACTTGATGTGCTCGTTGCAGCGCACGCACGGGTTCGGGGTGCGGCCCGCCTCGTACTCCGACAGGAAGTCCGCGACGACCGTGTCCTCGAAGCGCTCGGACAGGTCCCACACGTAGTAGGGGATGCCGAGCACGTCGGCGGCCCGGCGCGCGTCGCCGGCGTCCTCGATGGAGCAGCAGCCGCGCGAGCCCGTGCGGAACTGGTCGCGGTTGCGGCTCAGCGCCATGTGCACACCGACCACGTCGTGCCCCGCCTCCACGGCGAGCGCCGCGGCCACGGCCGAGTCCACGCCGCCCGACATGGCTGCCAGCACCCTCACGCCGCACCTCCGGCCCGGGCCGGCGCGGACACGAGACCGGCGGCGCGCGCCCGCTCGACGACCTGGGGCAGCGCGGCGACGAGGCGGTCGACGTCGTCGGCGGTCGACGTCGCGCCGAGGGAGAAGCGCAGGGCGCCGCGCGCCTCGAGCTCCGGCACGCCCATCGCGAGCAGCACGTGCGACGGCTGCGGCACGCCCGCCTGGCACGCGGAGCCGGTGGAGGCCTGCACGCCCGCGGAGTCCAGCAGGTAGAGCAGCGAGTCGCCCTCGGCGCCGGGGAAGGTGAAGTGGGCGTTGCCCGGGAGCCGCGACTGGACGCCGTCGTCCGACGTCGGGCGCGGTGTCGGGTCGGCGCCGCGCAGCACCGCCTCCGGGTCCGCGCCCCGGACGCCCGCGACGAGCCGGTCGCGCAGCGCGGCCAGGGCGGCGGCGCGCTCGGGCCGTGCGGCGACGGTCTCCGCCAGCGCGACGGCGAACGACCGGATCGCGGGCACGTCGAGCGTGCCCGAGCGCACGCCGCGCTCCTGGCCGCCGCCGTGCAGCACCGCCTCGAGCGGCAGGTCACGGCGGGCGAGCAGCGCGCCCACGCCGATCGGCCCGCCGAGCTTGTGCGCCGTCACCGTCATCGCGTCCACGCCCGAGGCCGCGAAGTCGACCTCGACCTGGCCGACGGCCTGCACCGCGTCCGTGTGCACGGGTACGCCGTGCTGGTGCGCGAGCCGGACGACGTCGCGCACCGGCTGCAGCGTGCCCACCTCGTTGTTGGCCCACATCACCGAGACGAGCGCGACCTCGTCGCCGTGCTCCGTCAGCTCGGCGCGCAGGGCCGCGAGGTCGAGGCGGCCGTCGCCGTCCACGGGGAGCAGCACGATCTCCGCCCCCGCGTGCCCCGCGAGCCAGAACGCCGGGTCGAGCACCGCGTGGTGCTCGACGGCGGACACCAGCACGCGGGTGCGGCGCGGGTCGGTGCGGCGCCGGCCCCAGAAGATCCCCTTGACGGCGAGGTTGTCGGACTCCGTGCCCCCGGCGGTGAAGATCACCTCGCTGGGGCGCGCGCCCAGCGACGCGGCCACGGACTCGCGCGACTCCTCGACGGCCCGGCGGGCCGCGCGCCCCGCCGAGTGCAGGGAGCTCGCGTTGCCGGTCCGCCCGGCCTCCGCCACGTACGCCTCGAGCGCCGCCCGCGACATGGGGGTCGTGGCGGCGTGGTCGAGGTAGGCGCCGGCCGGCGCCTCGGGGGTGGTCACGGTCCCCCAGTCTACGAACTGTCCCGCACAGCAACGAGCGTGCTGACTTCGTCCTCATCCGGGCGGAACGAGGACGAAGTCAGCACGCTCGATGCGTCAGGTCGGATCAGGCGGGGGTCAGCGGCGGCGGGGCCACGGGAACGGCCCGGGGCCGTCCCAGCCGTCGCCGTCCTTGCCGTGCCCGTGCCCGTTCCCCTGGCCATTCCCGGGGTGCTCGCCGCGTCCGGCCTTGTACACCTGGATCGTGGACGGCCGCGGGCCGCGCCAGGCGCCGGCGGGGGCCCGCTCGCCCTCGGCGAGGTAGTCGGGGAAGTAGGAGTTCGGCGCGTCGAAGGTGCCGTCCTCGCCCGGGTGCTGGACGTTGACGTAGACCATCGCGTCGCGCGAGTCGACGACGGGCCCGCAGGTCTCGGCGTCGCGCGGCACGGACAGGAACTGCTCCACCCGGCCCCGCTGGCGGCCCGTGAGGGTCACCTTGAACAGGCCGTCGCACTTCTGGATCGTCGACGGCGCGCCGTCGGTGGAGATCCACAGGTTGCCCTCGGCGTCGAACGCGAGGTTGTCCGGGCAGGAGATCGGGGACACCTTGTCGGCCGGGAAGCCGGAGAAGTACGTGGAGCCGTTGACGGACGGGTCGCCCGCGACGAGCAGCAGGTTCCAGGTGAAGGTCGTGGCGGTCTGGTCGCCGCGGTCCTCGATGATCTCCACCACGTGGCCGTCGCGGTTGGTGGTGCGCGGGTTGGGCTCGGTGGCGCCCTCCTTGCCCGCCTTGCCGCGGTCGGTGTTGTTGGTGCACGCCACGTAGACGCGGCCGGTGAGCGGGTTGGGCTCCACGTCCTCCGGGCGGTCCATCTTGGTGGCGCCGACGGCGTCCGCGGCCAGCCGCGTGAAGACGAGCACCTCCTCGGTGGTCATCCCCGGCACCTGCGACTCGCCGTCCTTGACCAGCGGGACCCACTCGCCCGTGCCGTCGAAGGCGCCGTCGGACGGCACCGCGCCCGAGCCGTCGAGCTCCGACGCCGGGGAGTCGCCCCTGAACCGGGCCACGTAGAGGTCGCCCTCGGACAGGAGCGTCTTGTTGTGGCGGCGGGCCCCACGGCTGCTGCCCTCGCGGAAGCGGTTCTTCGAGACGAACTTGTAGACGTAGTCGAAGCGCTCGTCGTCGCCCATGTAGGCGACGGCGTGGCCGCGCTTCGAGAGGATGACGTTGGCGCCCTCGTGCTTGAAGCGGCCCATCGCCGTGTGCTTGACGGGCGCCTCGTCGGGCTCGTACGGGTCCACCTCGACGATCCAGCCGAAGCGGTGGCTCTCGTACTCGTAGCCGGGGTTGCGGCCGTCGAACCGCGGGTCGTCGAGCTCCCAGCCGTAGCTCGTCGCCGCGTCCTTGAGCCCGTACCGCGCGTCGCGCGGGTCCTTGCCGTTGACGCGGAAGTTGGCGTTGTAGTTCTCCTCGCCGGAGACGACGGTGCCCCACGGCGTCGTGCCGCCCGCGCAGTTGTTGAGCGTGCCGCGCACGCGGGTACCGGTCGGGTCCTCGACCGTCCTCATCAGGTACGAGCCGGCCGCGGGGCCGTCCACCCGGAACTCGGTGTCGACCGTGATGCGGCGGTTGTAGCGGCTGATCCGCGAGTAGGTCCACGGCGAACCCTCGCGGTCGCGGCGCACCTCGACGACCGACAGGCCCCAGGCCGCGCGCTCGATGGCACGGCGCGTGGCGGCGTCGTACGAGTCGTCGAACATGATCCCGGCGTTGGTGTACTCGTGGTTGCTCACGAGCAGGCCACGCGTGCCGCGCTTCGTCTTGCCCCGGGGGCGGACGTCGTCCGGGTCGGCCGGGAGGATGTCGAGGTAGTCCACGTTGTAGCCGAACTGCTTGGCCTGCTGCTCCGGCGTCTGGCGCGCGGCGTCGAACGCGCGTCCACCGGGCAGGATCGGGTCGCCCCAGCGGATGATCGGCGACCACTCGTACCCCTCGGGCACGACGAACGCGTCGACCGCGGCGTCCTGCGGCGCGATGGCGCCGAACGCGAGGCCCTTGCCCGCGCCGTGCCCGCGGCCGGCGGTGACGGCGCCCGCGCCGGGTGCGCCCGCCACCTGGGCGCCGACGACGACGGTGGCGGCCGCGGCGGCGAGGCCGCCGAGCATGACGCGGCGGGAGAGCGCCCGCGCCGCGACGTCGCGGAAGTACTCGTTGGCGGACTCGTTGGGCGCGGGGTGCGAGCACGCGTCGGCGCACTTGAGCCGGCACGTGACCGGGCTGCGCTTGCCGCGCGCGTAGTGAGGGCTGTGAGGCGTGGCCGCGAGCTCCAGCAGCGGGCGCGACTCGGGGGCGATCGTCATCGGGCACTCCTGAGGGTGGGACAGGGGGTGACGTGCCCGAACGTAGGGAGCACCGGTGGCGGGCGACCGTCGTGACACCGACCCTCAGGTGAACAGCAGGTGACCTGCGCGTTCGACCTCAGCCGAGCGACGCCACCCACTCCGACGTGCCGTCGTCGAAGCCCTGCTCCTTCCAGATCGGCACCTCGGCCTTGAGCTCCTCGACCAGGTCCGACGCGGCGGTGAACGCCGCCTGCCGGTGCCCCGCCGCCACGGCCGCCACCACCGCGACGTCGCCGATCGTCAGGTCGCCGGTGCGGTGCACGACGGCGACGCGGACGCGGTCCCCCGTCGCCGCGGCCGTGCGGCGCGCGACGCGGTCCGCCACCGCCCGCAGCACCGCCGCCGCGTCCGGGTGCGCCTCGTAGTGCAGGCGCAGGACCCCGCGCCCGCCGTCGTGGTCGCGCACGTAGCCCGTGAACGTCGCCACCGCGCCGCACGCGTCGTCGCGCACCAGCGCGCTGAGCTCCCCGACCAGCGGGTCGAGCGGCGAGTCGACGACGTCGGCGCGCAGCACGGTCGCCGAGGTAGTGCCTCCCGCCTCGCGGTAGGACCCCGCGGGCACTTCCCCGGTGCGGGACGCACTACCACGCGAGTCGGTGGGGACAGGGTGGTCGCCGCCGGCGAGCTGGTCGACGGCGTGCGGCAGCACGTCGGCCAGCGCGTCGAGGCCGTCCGTCACCCCGCCGACGGAGCCCGGCAGGTTGACGACCAGCGTGCGCCCGGCGACACCCGCGACGCCACGGGACAGCGCCGCCGCGGGCACGGCCTGCTTCGCCGGGTCGGTCGGTGCGAGCGAGCGCGCGCGGACGAGCTCCGCGATCCCCGGCACCTCGCGGTCCAGGACGGCACGCGTCGCCTCCGGGGTGCGGTCGCGCGGGCCGAGGCCGGTGCCGCCGCTGGTCACGACGAGGTGCGGGAGCTCGTCGGGGCCCGACACGAGCAGCGCGGCGAGCGCCTCACGCACCGGCTCGCCGTCGGGCACGACGACGGGCGGCGACGTGCGCCAGCCACGGGCGGCGAACCACGCGACGGCCGCCGGTCCCGACCGGTCCTCGTACTCCCCCGCCGCCGCGCGGTCGGAGGCGACGACGACGGCGACGCGGCGCCGGGGGTGCCGGTCGTCGTGCGTGCCGTGGTGCTCGTGGGTGCCGATCATGCGTCCTCCCCGCCCGCGTCGGCCGCTGCGCGCGCCCAGTCGCCCGACGTGCCGCCCGACTTCGCGACGACCTGCACGTCGGTGAGCACGGCGGCCTTGTCGACGGCCTTGATCATGTCGTAGAGCGTCAGCCCGGCGACCGTCACCGCGGTGAGTGCCTCCATCTCGACGCCGGTGCGGCCGGTGGTGCGGACCGTCGCGGAGATCGCGACCGTACCGGGACCGTCCCCGCCGGGCACGACGTCGATCTCCACGCCCGAGATCGGCAGCGGGTGGCACAGCGGCACGAGGTCGGGGGTGCGCTTGGCGCCCAGGATCCCGGCGATGCGGGCGGTGGCGATCGCCTCCCCCTTGGGCAGGTCGCCCGACGCGATCCGGTCGACGACGTCGGCGCGGGTGCGCAGCACGCCCGTCGCGGTGGCCTGCCGCTTCGTGACGTCCTTGGCGGACACGTCGACCATGTGCGCCGCGCCGTCGGCACGGTAGTGGGACAGGCCCTGCGTCGGGTCGTTCGGGTCGGTCAACGGAGCTCCTGGTAGTCGACGGGGTCGCCGGCGTCGAGGTGCGCGACGCCGGGCGGCACGTGCACGAGGACGGTCGCGGCCGCGAGGTGGGTGAGCAGGTGCGAGCCGGGGCCGCCGGTCATGCGCACGCGGCTGTCGCCGTCGAGCGTGCCCCGCCGCACCTGGTGCAGCGCGGGCGGCGAGTCGAGCGGCTCGGCGAGGGGCGCGCGGCCGGTGGCCCGACGGGCGGGCGACGCACCCGTCGCCGCGGCGAGCAGCGGGCGCAGGAACAGCTCGAACGACACGTACGCGCTCACCGGGTTGCCGGGGAACGCCACGAGCGGCACGTGCCGGCCGCCCCCGACGGCCACCGTGCCCAGGCCCTGCGGCCCGCCCGGCTGGACGGCGACGTGCCCGAACCAGGCGTCCGTGAGGGTCTGGCGCACCACCTCGTACGCCCCGGCGGACACGCCGCCGGTCGTCACGACGAGGGCGACGTCGCCCGGCGCGTCGTCGAGCACCCGGAGCAGCGCGTCGGGATGGTCGGGCGCGACGCGGGACGTGACGCGGGCGCCCGCCTGCCCGAGCGCGGCGGTGAGCGCCGCCCCGTTGGCGTCGTGCACCTGCGCCGGGCCGAGCGCCGCGCCCGCGGTGGCCAGCTCCGATCCGGTGGAGACGAGCAGCACGTGCGGCGGGGCCGCGACCTCGACGGTCGTGACGCCGGCGGCGACGAGCGCCCCGAGCTGCGGAGCGCCGAGCGGCGTCCCGGCGGGGACGAGCACGTCGCCGGCCGCGACGTCGGAGCCCGCGGCGCGCACGAAGGCGCCCGTCGCGACGGGGGCGGCGAACCGGACCGTCGCGGAGGCGTCCGGGTCCGGGAACCGCGGCGGGTCGGCGTCCTCGATCCTCACGACGGCGTCGGACCCCGCGGGGACCGGGGCCCCGGTCATCACGGGAGCCGCGGTGCCCGCCTCCAGGGGCGGCGGCTGCGTCCCGGCGGGGACGGGGGCGACGACGGGCAGCGCCACCGGGGCCTGCGGCGTCGCCGTCGCGAGGTCGGACGTCCGCACCGCGTACCCGTCCATCTGGGAGTTGTCGAAGCCGGGCAGCGCCACCGCGGCCACCGCGTCGCGCGCCAGCACGCGCGGCGACAGCCCGGCCCCGGCACCCACCTGCGTCAGCAGGGTCGCGACGTCCACCCGTGCGGACGCGCGCTCGCGCGCCGCCGCCAGGGCGGGCTCGACCGCCTCGGCCACGGCGGCCGCGTGCTCGGCCACCGACCGTCGCTGCGTCACGTCGTCATGCACGGGCGTCAGCCTATGTCCCCCGCCTCTCGAGGTCTCCGGCGGACAGCGAACGCCCGACCGAGGCGCCCGCCCCGGGGCGTGGGGGCGCGTCCCCTCGGGAACACGCGCGGGCTGGACGGGAACGCGGGCTTCCCGAGTCCGCACCTGCGGATCTATGCTCCTCTTCGTGCCGCACATGCGAGTTTCGGAAGCGTCCGTGTACCTCGGCGTCAGCGACGACACCGTGCGCCGGTGGATCGACCGCGGGCTGCTCGGGTCCACGACGGACACGTCGGGCCGCAAGGTCGTGGACGGGTACGAGGTGGCGATGGTGGCGCGCGAGCACGCGACCGTCCCGGCGCTGCCGGGCGGGATGAAGAGCTCGGCGCGCAACCGCTTCGTCGGGCTGGTCACCGACATCCAGAGCGACCCGGTGATGTCGCAGGTCGAGCTGCAGTGCGGGCCGTTCCGCGTCGTGTCGCTCATGAGCAGCGAGGCCGTGCGCGACCTGGGCCTGGAACGCGGCTCCGTGGCGGTGGCGGTCATCAAGTCGACAACGGTCGTGATCGAGGCCGAGGCGTGACCGGACCAGCACGGAGGAGACGCATGAGGACGCCCCTCGCCGCCGGGGGCGCGGCGCTCACGGTGATGGCGCTGGCGGGCTGCGGCGCGTCGGCGTCCGGGACCGGCGACGCCGGCACGACGACGCTCACCGTGTTCGCCGCCGCGTCGCTGAAGGGCTCGTTCGAGGACCTCGCGGCGCAGTTCGAGGCGGCGCACGAGGGCGTGGACGTGCAGCTGAGCTTCGCCGGGTCGTCGGACCTGGTGGCGCAGATCCAGCAGGGCGCGCCGGCCGACGTCTTCGCCTCCGCGGACACGGCGACCATGGACAGGCTCGTCGGAGACGACCTCGTCGGCGACCCGCAGGACTTCGCCACCAACACGCTGGAGATCGCCGTCCCGCCGGGCAACCCGGCCGGCGTCGAGACCCTCGCCGACCTCGCGAGCCCCGGCGTGAAGCTCGTGCTGTGCGCGCCGGAGGTGCCGTGCGGGGCCGCCTCCGCGAAGGTCGCCGACGCCGCCGGCCTCGACCTGCGCCCGGTGAGCGAGGAGCAGAGCGTCACCGACGTCCTCGGCAAGGTCACCGCCGGCGAGGCGGACGCCGGGCTCGTCTACGTCACCGACGTCGCCGCCGCGGGCGACGACGTCGAGGGGGTCGAGCTCCCCGAGTCGGCGGAGGCCGTCAACACCTACCCGATCGCGCCCGTCGCCGACTCGGACCGGGCGGAGCTCGCGCGGCAGTTCGTCGACCTCGTCCTCTCGTCCGAGGGGCAGCAGACCCTCGCCGGGTTCGGCTTCGCGGCCCCGTAGGCGCCCGTGCGAGCCCCGACGCGATCCACCGGCGAGGCCGCCGTCGGCCTGCCGCGCTGGGCGTTCGTGCCCGCCGCGGTGGGCGGGCTGTTCGTGCTGCTGCCGCTGGTCGCGATGGCCACGCGCGTCGACTGGTCGAGCTACTGGGGGCTGATCACCAGCGAGTCCGCGCGGGCGGCGCTGCTGCTGAGCCTGCAGACGTCGGCCGCGAGCACGGTCGCGTGCCTCGTGCTCGGCGTCCCGATGGCGCTGGTGCTGGCCCGGTGCCGCTTCCCCGGCATCGACCTGCTGCGCTCGCTGGTGATGGTGCCGCTGGTGCTGCCGCCGGTCGTCGGCGGCATCGCGCTGCTGTACACGTTCGGCCGCCGCGGCCTGCTCGGCGAGACGCTCGAGGTCGCGGGCCTGCAGGTCGCGTTCTCGACGACGGCCGTCGTGCTCGCGCAGACGTTCGTCGCGCTGCCGTTCCTCGTGACGAGCCTCGAGGGCGCGCTGCGCACGGCGGGCGCCCGCTACGAGATGGTCGCGGCGTCGCTCGGCGCACGCCCGACGACGGTGCTGCGCCGCGTGACCCTCCCCCTCGTGTGGCCGGGCCTGCTGTCCGGGGCGGTGCTGTCGTTCGCCCGCGCCCTCGGCGAGTTCGGTGCCACCATCACGTTCGCCGGCAGCCTGCAGGGCGTCACGCGCACCCTGCCGCTGGAGATCTACCTGCAGCGCGAGACCGACCCCGACGCCGCCGTCGCCCTGTCCCTGCTGCTCGTCGTCGTCGCCGTGCTCGTCATCGCCGCCACGCGGCGGGAGCGGGGCCCCCTGTGACGCTGACGTTCGCCGCCACGCTGCCCGCCCGCGGGTTCGCCGTCGAGCTCGACGTCGCCGAGGGCCGCACGCTCGCCCTGCTGGGCCCGAACGGGGCCGGCAAGTCCACCACGCTCGGCCTCGTGGCGGGCACCCTGCGCCCGCACGACGGGCACGTCACCCTCGACGGCCGCACGCTCGTGCGCGCCGACGGCGGCCGCACCCGCACCTGGGTGCCGCCGCACGACCGGCACGTCGCGCTGCTCGCGCAGGAGCCGCTGCTCTTCCCGCACCTGTCCGTGCGGCAGAACGTCGCGTTCGGGCCGCGCTCCCAGGGCGCCCGACGGCGCACGGCCGACGCGGCGGCGGACCGGCGGCTGGAGCAGGTCGGGCTCGCGCACCTGGCGGACCGCGCGCCGTCGACCCTGTCGGGCGGGCAGGCGCAGCGCGTCGCCGTCGCGCGTGCCCTCGCGGCCGAGCCCCGGTTGCTGCTGCTCGACGAGCCCATGGCCGCCCTCGACGTCGACGTCACGCCCGAGCTGCGGCAGACCCTCCGCCACCTGCTCGAGGGGCAGACGGCGGTGATCACCACCCATGACGTCCTCGACGCGCTGCTGCTGGCCGACGACGTGGCCGTCGTCGAGGACGGGCGGGTCGTCGAGCGCGGGCCGACCGCCCAGGTGCTGAGCCGCCCCCGCAGCACGTTCGCGGCGACGATCGCCGGGCTCAACCTGCTGGCCGGGACGTGGACCGGCGACGGCGTGCTCACGACGACCGGCGAGGTGGTGCGCGGCCGCACTCCCCCCGACGGGATCGCCACCGGGACGCCGACGACCGCCGTCTTCCGGCCCGCCGCCGTCGCCGTCTACCTCGACGAGCAGCACGGCTCCCCGCGCAACGCGTTCCGCGCCACCGTGCGCTCCCTCGAGCCGCGCGGCGACCTCGTGCGCGTGCGCACCGACCGCCTCGCCGCGGACCTCACGCCGCAGTCCGCCGCCGAGCTGTCCCTCGTGCCCGGCGCGCAGGTGTGGCTGTCGGTCAAGGCCGCGGAGGTGGACGTCTACCCGGCGTGATCCTCGGAGCGCGTCCAGCGCGCGTCGTCGTGCGCCAGCTCCAGCCGGTAGCCGCGCTTGACGACGGTCCTGACCAGGTCGCGGCGGCCGGTGGCGTCGCGCAGGCGGGCGACGGCGACCTCGACGGCGTGCGGGTCGCGGGAGCTGCCCGGCAGCACGTCGAGCACGCGCTCGCGGGAGACGACGTCGCCGCCCGCGGAGGCGAGCAGCCGCAGTACCTCGACGCCCGTGGGCGACAGGGGCAGCACCTGCTGGTCCAGGACGGCGACGCGGGCGCGGATGACGAGCGGCCCGGCGACGGTGGCGAGCGCGACGGACTCCAGGTGCTCGTAGTGCCCGACGATCGACCGCACCAGCGCGCCGAGCCGGCCGCGCTCCGGCTGCAGCGTCGGGATGCCGCGCGACTCCAGCGGACGCGCGGTGACGGGCCCGACGGCGGCCGCGACCATCGACCCGTCGACGAACCGCTCGACGACCGCGTCGCGCAGCCCCTGGGCCTCGACGGCACGCAGCCACGCCTCGGCGCCCGGCGCGGAGGTGAACGCGACGGCGTCGATCTCGCCCGCCGCGGCGGCGCGCACGGAGGCCTCGACGGCGGCCGGGTCGGGCGGCGGCCCCCACCGGTACACGACCAGCGCGGACACCCGGGCGCCCGCCTTCTCGAACACGGCGTCCAGCCCGTCGGCGCCCGCCCCGTGGTGCTGGATGGCGACGTGCAGCCCGCTCACGCCCTCGCTGAGGAGCACCTCGGCGACCTCGGCCGACGTCTCCGACTCCGCGACCCAGTCCGCCTGGAGACCCGCGGCCTGGATCGCGCCACGCGCCTTCGGGCCGCGCGCGACGATCCGCGACCGGCCCAGGACGGCGAGCAGGTCGTCGGCGAGGCCGTGCGCGTCGGCGGCCTCGATCCACGCGCGGAACCCGACGCCGGTGGTCGCGACGACGACGTCGGGCGGGTCGGCGACGAGGGCGCGCGTCGCGGCGACCAGGGCGTCGTCGTCGACGTGCGGGATCATGCTCAGCGCCGGCGCGTGCCGGACGGCGGCGCCGCGGCGCTCCAGCGCGGCGGCCAGCTCGCCCGAGCGACGGTCGGCCGTGACGAGGACCGTGCAGCCCGCCATCACCTGACCCAGCGCCGGCCGGGGCCCCTGCGCGGTGTCAGCCACCGGACTGCCCTGCGGCTCCTCCTGCGTCACGCACGACCTCCAGCAGCTCCTCGTGGGCCACGTCGCCGATCACGACCACGGCGGGCGCGCGGACCCCGACCTCCTCGGCACGCTTGGCGGCCAGGTCGAGGGCGACGCGCGTGACCCGCTGGTCGGGCAGCGAACCTCGTTCCACGATAGCGACGGGCGTCGCCGGCGCGGCGCCCGCGTCCAGCAGGCGGGCGACGATCCCGGGCAGCGCCGCGACGCCCATGAGCACCACGAGCGTCGCCGCCCGGGACGTCACGCAGGCGACCGAGACGTCGTCGAGCACGTCGCCGCCCGCGTCCCCGTCGCGGGTGTGGCCCGTGACGACGTGGAACGCCGTCGTCGTGCCCCGGTGCGTGAGCGGCACCCCGGCCAGGGCGGGCGCGGCGAGCGCGGACGACACCCCGGGCACGACGTCGACGGGCACCCCCGCGGCGCGGCAGGCCGCGACCTCCTCGCCGCCCCGGCCGAAGACGAACGGGTCGCCGCCCTTGAGGCGCACCACGCGCTGACCGGCCAGGGCGCGCGCCACGATCAGCGCGTCGATCTCGGCCTGCGGCAGCGTGTGCCGGCCCGGCGACTTGCCGACGTCGACGACCTCGACGCCGGCGTCCAGGTCGTCGAGCACCTCGCGGGGCACCAGCCGGTCGGTGACGACGACGTCGGCCGTGGTCAGCGCGCGCCAGGCGCGGTAGGTGAGCAGGTCGGCGGCGCCCGGCCCCGCGCCGACCAGGGTGACGCGACCGCGGGCCGCGCCCGGCGTCGTCATCCGATCCCCACGTGCACGACGCCGCCCGACACGACGACCGGGTACGACGCGAGGTCCCCCGCCAGCCCACCCCGCGGCACCTTGCCCGCCGCGTCGAGGCAGCGGCCGGTGTGCAGCTCGAAGACCTGCTTGTACACCGGCGACGCCACCGTGGGCGTGCCCCGGCGGGTACCGACGATGCCGCGGGACATGACGTTCGCCCCCGAGTACGGGTCGAGCTGCTGGACGGCGCAGACCGTGCCGTCCAGCAGGCGGAAGAGCGCCACCTGCAGCTCCTCGCCGTCCGACCCCGTCACGAGGGCGGCGGCGCCGCGCTCCGGCGACAGCGCGTCCAGCGGGCAGACGGCGGTCCAGCCGGGGCCGTCCACGATGCTCGTGTCGGTGCTCGCGTCGGTGCTCGTGTGGGTGGGGATCGGGGTCAGGGCGGTCATGCGCGCACCTCCAGGGTGGGGCCGGCGACGAGGACGGGGCTGGTGAGGGCGGAGACGAGCTCGGGGTCGGCGCTCCCGGCGGCGACCTCGTCCGCGGTGGCGGGCCGCTTCTGCCCCCGCTCGGGGACGTACGCGAGCGTCGGGTCGGGCGTGGTCGGGGCGTTGACGAAGGAGCCGAAGCGGGCCAGCTTCTCCGGGTCCTCGAGCACGGCCTTCCACTCGTCCTCGTACCCCTCGACGTGCCTCGCCATCGCGGCGTCGAGGTCCGCGCCGATGCCGAGGGAGTCCTCGATCACCACCTGGCGGATCGCCTCGAGCCCGCCCTCGTACTCCTCCACCCACGGGGCGGTGCGCTGCAGCCGGTCCGCGGTGCGGATGTACAGCATGAGGAAGCGGTCGATGGTGCGCAGCAGCTCGGCGGACGACAGGTTCTCCGCCAGCAGCTGCGCGTGCCGGGGCGTCTGCCCGCCGTTGCCGCCCACGTAGACGTTCCAGCCCTGCTCGGTCGCGATGACGCCCACGTCCTTGCCCCGCGCCTCGGCGCACTCCCGCGCGCAGCCGGAGACGCCGAGCTTGAGCTTGTGCGGGGAGCGCAGGCCGCGATACCGCAGCTCGAGCTCGACGGCCATGCCGACGGAGTCCTGCACGCCGTACCGGCACCACGTGGACCCCACGCACGACTTGACGGTGCGCAGCGACTTGCCGTACGCGTGCCCCGACTCGAACCCGGCGTCCACGAGCCGCCGCCAGATCTCCGGGAGCTGCTCGACGCGCGCGCCGAACATGTCGATCCGCTGGCCGCCGGTGATCTTCGTGTAGAGGCCGAAGTCCTTCGCGACCTGCCCGACGACGATCAGCCCCTCGGGCGTCACCTCGCCGCCCGGCATGCGCGGCACCACCGAGTAGGTGCCGTCCTTCTGCATGTTGGCGAGCAGGTGGTCGTTGGTGTCCTGCAGCGTGGCCTGCTCGCCCGCGAGGATGTGCCCGTTGCCGAGGCTGGCCAGGATCGACGCGACGGTGGGCTTGCAGATGTCGCAGCCGCGGCCGGCGCCGCTCGCGCCGTCCGGCACCCGCCCGAACCGGGCGATGATCTCGCTGAACGTGTGCAGGTCGGCCACGCGCACGGCGTCGAACAGCTGGGCGCGGGAGAGCTCGAAGTGCTCGCACAGGGCGTTGCTCACCTCGACGCCGGCCTTCGCCAGCTCCGTCTTCGTGAGCTTGGTGACCAGCGGCAGGCAGGCGCCGCACGTCGTGCCGGCGCGGGTGCACGCCTTGACGCCCGCGACGTCCGTGCAGTCGTGGTCCGTCACGGCGCCGCGGATCGTGCCCGCCGAGACGTTGTTGCACGAGCAGACCTGCGCGTCGTCGGGCAGCTCGAGGGTGGGCGCGCCCCCGGTCCCCTCCGGCAGGAGGAAGGCGCTCGGGTCGCCGGGCAGCTCCGCCCCGAGCATCGGCCGGAGCGACGCGTAAGGCGTCGCGTCACCGACGAAGACGCCGCCCAGCAGGGTGCGCGCGTCGTCGGCCATGACGAGCTTCTTGTAGACGCCGGCCAGCGGGTCCGCCCACACGATCTCGACCGACTTCTCGGTGCGCCCGTGCGCGTCGCCGAAGCTCGCGACGTCGACGCCGGACAGCTTGAGCTTGGTGGCCGTGTCGGCGCCCGGGAACGTCGCCTCGCCGCCGAGCAGCCGGTCGGCCACGACCTCCGCCATCGTGTTGCCGGGGGCCACCAGGCCGAGGCAGCGGCCCTCGATGCAGGCGACCTCGCCGATCGCCCAGACGTGCTCGTCGGCGGTGCGGCAGGTGAGGTCGACGACGGCGCCCCCACGCTCGCCGATCTCCAGCCCCGCCGCGCGGGCCAGCTCGTCGCGGGGCCGCACGCCCGTGGCCATGACGACGACGTCCACGTCGAGCCGGCCGCCGTCCGCGAAGTCCATGCGGCCCACGTGCCCGGTGCGGCGGTGCGGGCGGATCGCCTTCGTCGCGGTGTCCGTGCGGACGGAGATGCCCTTGTCGTTGATGAGCCGCTTGAGCGCGTGCCCGCCGCCCAGGTCGATCTGCACGTCCATGAGGTGCGTGCCGAACTGGATCACCGTGGCCTGCGCGCCGAGCGCCTTGAGCGCACCCGCCGCCTCCAGCCCCAGCAGGCCGCCCCCGACGACGGCGCCGCGCACCGGCCGCTCGACCACGCCGCCCCGCGTCTCGACCCGCCCCGCCTCGCGCTTGGCCTCCACCCAGCCGCGCAGCGCCGCGACGTCGTCGATGGTGCGGTACACGAAGACGCCGGGCAGGTCGTTGCCGTCGATGGGCGGCATCGCGGCGCTCGAGCCGGTCGCGAGCACGAGCTCGTCGTAGGCGTGCACCCGGCCGAGGCGGTCGGTGACGGTGCGGGCCGCGCGGTCGATCGACGCGACGGCGCAGTCGCGGTGCAGGTCGACCAGCGGGTCGTCCCACAGCGCCGGGTCGCCGAGCGTGAGCTCCTCGGCGTCGCGCACCTCGAAGTAGCGGGTGAGGCCCACGCGGTCGTACGGCTTGCGCGGCTCCTCCGCGAAGACGGTCACGCGCCAGGTGCCGGCGTCGTCGCGCGCCCGCAGCGCCTCGACGAAGCGCTGCGCGACCATGCCGCCGCCCACGACGACGACGTGCCGCGGGTCCGGCCGGGGGCTGGGGGGCGTGCCCTGCGTCTCGTTCATGGCGCTGACGCTAGGAAGCCGCCGTGTCGCCGCCGTCAGGCCGCGGTTACCTCACGGGAACATCTGCCTCACGCGCGAAACACGCCCCGCGAGAGGGCGGGGAGGTCAGCAGCCGGGGACGACCCGCAGCGGACCCTCGTCCGGCGTCGGGACCTCGAAGCCGTCGTGGAACGCCGCGGCCGTCTCCGGGGCCAGGACGACGTCGTGCGGGTGCGTGGCGGCCCGGGCGGCCACCCGGGCGAGGGCGACGTCGCGCGGGGTGTCGACGTGGACGACCAGCACGTCCGCGCCGTGCGCCGACCCGAGCGCCCGGTACTCGTCCCGGGACGCGCGGGACCAGAACGACGAGTCGACGACGACGTCGCGCCCTGCGTCCAGCAGCGTCGCGACCCGGGACCGCAGCGTGTCCGCCACCTCCCGGGCGACGTCGTCGGGCAGCGGGTGCACGGCCGGGTGCCCCGCCGCCCAGGCGAGCTCGTCGACGGACGCGACCGCATACCCGTCGGCCGCCCAGCGGCGGGCGTGCGTGGACTTGCCCGCTCCGGCGGGTCCGCACAGCAGGACGAGGTGCGACACGGTCGTGACGCTACCCTCGCTGTCCATGCCGACGACGCCGACGACACCAAGGACGCAGCTCGACCCGCGCACGACGACGAACCCGCTGGTCCGCGCCGGCGGGCGATGGCTCGGCCGGCTCAACGACCGCTTCCCGTGGAACCACAACGACCACTTCCACGGCTGGATCCTGCGGCGGCTGCCGCGACGCCGGCGCCGCGCGCTCGACGTCGGCTGCGGCACCGGCCTGCTGGTCGACCGGCTGCGGCGCGCGGGCGCCACCGTCGTCGGGCTGGACGCGGACGCCGCGATGGCCGAGGTGACCGCCGGGCGGTTCGCGGGAGACCCCGGCGTGACCGTGCGGCACGGCCGGTTCGAGGACGTCCCCGCCGACGGCTCGTTCGACGTCGTGACGATGGTCGCCTCCCTGCACCACATGGACCTCGAGCCCGCCCTCCGGCACGCCGCCGGCGTCCTGGCCCCCGGCGGGCGGCTGCTGGTGGTCGGCCTGGCGCGGATCGGCGCGCCGCGCGACCTCGCCGTCGACCTCGTCTCGTCGTTCGTCAATCCCGTCGTCGGGGTGGCCAAGAGCCTGCGCCGATCCCGCGTGCCCGCCGGGGTGCTCGGCGACGACGTCCCGCCCGTGCCGATGCGCGACTCACGCGAGTCGTACGGCGAGGTCCGCGACACCGCCCGCCGCGTGCTGCCGGGCGCGAGGTTCCGGCAGCGGCTGTTCTTCCGCTACACGCTCGAGTGGACCTCCCCGACCTCCTGATCCTCCGTCGCCGGCCTCGCCGTCGTGCTCGACAGCCACTCCACCAGCCCGCACACCGCCTCCGTGCAGCTGCCGCAGCCGGTGGTGGCGCGCGTGGCGCGGGCGACGGCCTCCCGCGTCGTCGCGCCGCCGGCCACGCAGGCCGCGACGTCGTGCTTCGTGACGCCGTTGCAGCGGCAGACGGTGGCGTCGTCGGGCATGTGCTCGGGGCTGGACGCCGGCTCGGCGGCGGGCATGACGGGCGTGAGCAGCAGGAACGCCGGGTCGGCGGGCACGGGGGTGCGGCGGGTGTAGGCGGCGGTGAGGTCGGCGGCGACGCGGGCGTCGCCCACGCACGTGGCACCCACGAGGACGCCGCCGGCCACCACGGCCTCCACGTAGCGCCCCGCGGCCGGGTCGCCGAGGCGCACGGCCCGCTCCCCCGGCGCCGGGACGCGGCCGGAGCCGCAGCGGCCCATCGCGACCACGCTCAGCGGCCCGGCCTTGACCTTCACGACGTCGGTGCCCCGGGCGTCGACGCCGCCGGCCCGCGCCCCCGGCGCGCGCGACGACAGCAGGGTCCCGAGGCGCACCGCCATCGACGGTGACGTGCCGTCGCCCGGCAGCCGCAGGTGCTCGCGCGGACCCTCGACCGCCGCCGCGCGAGGCCGGGCAGCGAGCGCCACCAGGTGCTCGGCCAGCCGCCTCGCCTGGTCCCAGCCCTCCGCGACGAGCCCGCGCGACCCCTCCGGCGGCTGCGCGCAGTCCCCGACGGCGAAGACGCGCGGGTCGGTGACGCTCGCCAGGTCCGGTCCCACGACGACGCCCCGCTCGACGGCGAGCCCGGAACGCCGCGCCAGCGCCGTCTCCGGCGCCGTGCCGCAGGCGAGCACGACCAGGCCCGCGCCGAGCGTCTCCCCGGGCTCGGTGGTCGCGCCGTCGAGCCGCACGCCCACGGCCCGGCCCCCGACGACGAGCACCTCCTGCGGCCGCACCCCCGTGCGCACGGCCACGCCCGCCGCCTCCAGGCCCGCGCGCAGGACGGCGCCGGCCTCGTCGTCGAGCTGCCGCTCCATCGGCGCGCCCGCGCCGTGCACGAGCGTCGTGGGCAGGCCCCGACCGGCGAGGCCGAGCGCCACCTCCACGCCCAGCACCCCGCCTCCGACCACCACCGCACGCGGGGAGTTCACCGTGGCGGCGACCACCTCGCGGGCGTCGTCGAGCGTGCGGAGCGCGTGCACCCCGGCGGGCAGGGACGCGGGGTCGTCGCCCAGGCCGGGCACGTCCGGCAGGCGCGCGGCGGCGCCGGTGGCGAGGACCAGGTGGTCGTAGGGGTGACGGGTGCCGTCGTCGGCCACGACGGTGCGAGCGTCGCGGTCGACGGCCGCCGCGGTCGTGCCGCGCAGCACGCGAGCACGGCCGTCGTCGACCGTCGGCATGCTGATCGCCGCGACGTCGGTGCGGCCCGCGACGACGTCGGACAGCAGCACCCGGTTGTACGGCTCGTACGGCTCGGCGCCGAGCACCGTGACGTCGAGCGCGCCGTCGGCGTCGCGCCGGGACAGCTCGTCCGCGAGGCGCGCGCCCACCATGCCGTGCCCGACCACGACCACCCGGTGCGGCACGCGCAGGCCGTGCTGCGAGTCGAGCTGCGGGTCGTGGCTCATGCGGGGACCTCCAGGGTCTCGACGTGTTCCGCCGCCGCGGCCGGGGCGGCGTCGGCCGGCGTCACCGCCACGGCGCAGACCTTGAACTCCGGCATCGCGGAGACCGGGTCGACGGCGTCGGTGGTGAGCCGGTTGACGCTGCCCGGGCCGCTCCAGTGGAAGGGCATGAAGACGGTGTCCGGGCGGACGGCGTCGGTCCAGCGGGCGGTCGCCTCGACGACGCCGCGCGCCGAGGTCAGACGGGCGCGCCCGCCGTCCGGCACGCCGACCCGCAGCCCGAGCAGCGGGTGCAGCTCGACGTACGGGTCGGGGACCAGCCGCTCCAGCTCGGGCACGCGGTGCGTCTGCGCGCCGGACTGGTAGTGCTGCAGCACGCGACCGGTGACGAGGTACGTCGGCGCGTCGGGGCGCACGTCGTCGGCCGGGCCGGCGTGGTCGACCGCGACCATCCGCGCCCGGCCGTCCGGCGTCGCGAACCGCTCGAGGAACACGCGCGGCGTCCCGGGGTGCCGTTCCCGCGACCTGTCAGGACCAGGGCCGTGAATACCCGATCGTGGCCCTGACGAGTCACGGTCCCCAGAGTTGTCAGAGCCAGGAGCACCAGAACCTTCGCGTGGTCCTGACAGGTCGGCGGGGGTGGCGGGGCAGGGCCAGTACAGCCCCGGGCCGCCGGCGGCCTCGTGCGCGTCGAGCCGGGCGTGGCTGAGCCCGGAGTAGTCGGCGACACCGCCGGCCGACGCGCGCGCCAGCTCGTCGAACACGGCGGCAGGCTCGGTCGGGAAGAAGACGTCGGAGCCCTGGCGCCGCGCCAGCTCCGCGAGGATCCACAGCTCCGACCGGGCGTCGCCCGGCGGGTCCGCGGCGCGACGCCGGCGGAGCACGCGGCCCTCGAGGTTCGTCATCGTGCCCTCCTCCTCCGCCCACTGGGTGGTGGGCAGCACCACGTCGGCGAGCAGGGCGGTCTCGGACGGCACGACGTCGCACACCACGAGGAGGTCGAGGGCGGCGAGGCGCTCCCGCACGCGGTCGGCGTTCGGCGCGGACACGACGACGTTCGAGCCGTGCACCAGCAGCGCGCGCGGCCCGCCCGGGGTGCCGAGGGACGTCAGCAGCTCGACGGCGGGCACGCCCGGCCCCGGCAGCGACCCCGGGTCCACGCCCCACACCCCCGCGACGTGCGCGCGGGCGGCCGGGTCGTCGATCCTGCGGTAGCCGGGCAGCTGGTCGCACTTCTGCCCGTGCTCGCGCCCGCCCTGCCCGTTGCCCTGGCCCGTGAGGCAGCCGTACCCCGACCCCACCCGGCCCACGAGCCCGAGCGCGAGGGCCAGGTCGATCGCCGCCGTCACGGTCGCGGTGCCCTGCGCCGACTGCTCGACGCCGCGCCCCGTGAGCACGTAGGCCCCGCGGCCCCCGCGCGACGGCGACGCCGCCGCCAGCAGCCGCGCCACCCGCCGCAGCTCCTCGGCGGGCACGCCGCACACCGTCTCCGCCCGTTCGGGCCACCAGGCCGCGGCCGACCGGGCGACGTCGTCGAACCCCGTGGTCCGCGCCGCCACGTACTCCCGGTCCACGAGACGCTCGGCCACCAGCACGTGCAGCAGCGCGAGCAGCACCACGAGGTCCGTGCCCGGCACAGGCTGCAGGTGCACCCCCTCGCCGGGCCCGGCGAGGCGGGCGGTCGCCGACCGGCGCGGGTCGACGACGACGAGCCCGCCCACGGCGCGCGCGCCGGCGAGGTGCTGCACGAAGGGCGGCATCGTCTCGGCCACGTTGGAGCCGAGCAGCAGGATCGCGTCGGCACCGGCCAGGTCGGTCACCGGGAACGGCAGCCCCCGGTCCAGGCCGAACGCCCGGTTCCCCGCCGCCGCGGCCGACGACATGCAGAACCGGCCGTTGTAGTCGATGAACGGCGTGCGCAGCACGGTCCGGGCGAACTTGCCGAGGGCATACGCCTTCTCGTTCGTCAGCCCGCCGCCGCCGAACACCGCCACGGCCTCGGGGCCGTGCTCGGCCGCCAGCGCGGCGAGCCGCCGGGCGACCAGGTCGAGCGCGTCGTCCCACGCCGCCGGCGCGAGCGCGCCGTCGGCGCCGCGGACCAGGGGCGTCATGAGCCGGTCGGGGGCGCGCAGCACGGTCGCGCTGGTCCACCCCTTCTGGCACAGGCCGCCGCCGTTGGTGGGGAACTGCCGCGGCGTCACCGTCACCGGCAGCGCGGCCCGCCCGTCCGGCACCTCGCCCGCGGGCGCGAGGTCCATGCCGCACTGCAGGGCGCAGTACGGGCAGTGGGTCGCGACGCCCGCCCCGACCGAGGGCGCCGTCATACGCGCGCCGCCCGCATCGCCGTACCGGGGCGCGCGTACACCGCCCAGGTGACGACGGCCATCACGGCGTACGCCCCGACGAACACCCAGAGCGCGGCCACCAGCGAGCCCGTCAGGGACGTCGACATCGCGAACCCGCGCGGCACGAGGAAACCGCCGAGCGCACCGACCGCACCCGCGATGCCGATGCAACCCGCGGCCGCGCGGGCCGTGGCGGCGGCGTCGCGCCCCGCTCCCGCGACCCGGAACGCCGCCGGGATCATCCGGTACACCGACCCGTTGCCGACGCCGGTCGCGACGAACAGCACGAGGAACGACGCGAAGAAGAGCCCGAACCGGTGGCTCCCGAGCGCGGAGATCGCGCCGACCGCCCCGGCCATCATCACGGCGTAGCACCCGACGGTGACGACGGCGCCGCCCACGCGGTCGGCGAGGATGCCGCCGAGCGGTCGCGCGACCGATCCCACGAGCGCGCCGAGGAACGCCAGCGACAGGCTCACCTCGGGGAACTGGCCCGCCAGCAGCGTGGGGAACGCGCCGGAGAAGCCGATGAACGACCCGAACGTGCCGATGTAGAGGAACGAGATGACCCACGTGTGCGGCTCGCGCACCGCGACCGCGAACGACCGCGGGTCGGCCTTCGCCGCCGAGAGGTTGTCCATGAACCGCCAGGCGAGGACCGCCGCGAGCACGATGAAGGGGACGAAGACGAGGCTCGCGCGCTCCAGCGCCACGCCGGCCCCGGTGACGATCACCAGCGGCACGACGAGCTGCACGACGGCGGTGCCCAGGTTGCCGCCGGCGGCGTTCCAGCCGAGCGCCGCGCCCTTCTCCCGCTCGGGGAAGAAGAAGGAGATGTTCGCCATCGACGACGCGAAGTTGCCGCCCCCGAAGCCCGCGAGCGCCGCGACGGCGAGCAGCACGCCGAACGACGTCTCCGGCCGCTGCACCACGACCGCCAGCGCCAGCGTGGGGATCAGCAGCAGCGACGCCGACACGACCGTCCACGTCCGCCCGCCGAACACCGGCACGGCGAGGGTGTACGGGATGCGGAGCGTGGCGCCGACCAGCGAGGGCACCGCGATGAGCCAGAACATCTGGTCGGTGGTGAGCGTGAACCCGGCGGCGGGCAGCTGCGGCACGACGATCGACCAGAGCGCCCACACGCAGAACCCGAGGAACTCGGCGAACACCGACAGGACGAGGTTCCGGCGGGCGACGCGACGTCCGCCGCCGGCCCAAAACGCCGGGTCCTCGGGCCGCCAGTCGTCGATCCAGCGGCCGGGGCGGGCGTGCGTGCCCGGGGGTGCGACGGCCGGGGCCGGGGCAGCGGTCGGAGCAACCATCGTGTGTCCTCCTGTGCGCGGGCCCGACGTCGCCGGGCGGTGGTCTCGAACTGGCCTGGAATCACCGGCGCGTCGTCGGGCCGGTGGTCCGACGCTAGGAAGGCGGTGTTTCGCCCCCGGACGTCGAGGCGTGAAATGCGCGTGAGCACGAACGCACAGCCGTCGCGACAGGCCTGTGAGCAGGCAGGTTCGACATGCGCCACCCCAGGTCCGGGCCCATGATGCGAAGCAGTGACTCTTCGGTCCCCCAGCCCCAGGAGTGCGCATGTCGACCACCCGCCCGTCCGTCACCGCTGACCTCGGGGCGGCGCCGCCGACCGGGGCTGCCGACGCCCTGCTGCGGCTCGGCAAGCACCTGCGCAAGGGGGAGGTGTCGGACGACCTGCGCCAGCTGTTCCTCAAGGGCGGGCGCGAGGGGGACGTCTTCTACCGGGACCGGTGGTCGCACGACAAGGTGGTGCGCTCCACGCACGGCGTGAACTGCACGGGCTCGTGCTCGTGGAAGGTGTACGTCAAGGACGGCATCATCACGTGGGAGACGCAGCAGACGGACTACCCGTCGGTGGGCCCGGACTCCCCCGAGTACGAGCCGCGCGGCTGCCCGCGCGGCGCCGCGTTCTCCTGGTACACGTACTCCCCCACGCGGGTGCGCTACCCGTACGTGCGCGGCGTGCTGCTGCGGGCGTACCGGGAGGCGAAGGCCGCGGTGGGCGGCGACCCGGTGCTCGCGTGGGAGCGGCTGACGTCCGACCCGGAGACGGCGCGGGCGTACAAGAGCGCGCGCGGCAAGGGCGGCCTGGTGCGGGCCACGTGGGACGAGGCGGCGGAGATCGTCGCGGCGGCGCACGTGCACACGATCAAGGCGCACGGCCCGGACCGCGTCGCGGGCTTCTCCCCCATCCCGGCGATGTCGATGGTGTCGCACGGCGTCGGGGCGCGGTTCGTGCAGATGCTGGGCGGCACGATGCTGTCGTTCTACGACTGGTACGCGGACCTGCCGGTCGCCTCCCCGCAGGTGTTCGGCGACCAGACGGACGTGCCGGAGTCGGCGGACTGGTGGAACTCGTCGTACCTCGTCATGTGGGGCTCCAACATCCCGGTGACCCGCACCCCGGACGCGCACTTCATGGCCGAGGCGCGCTACCGGGGCACCAAGGTCGTCTCGGTCTCCCCCGACTACGCGGACAACACGAAGTTCGCCGACCAGTGGCTGGCGCCGCAGCCGGGCACGGACGGCGCGCTGGCGATGGCGATGGGGCACGTCATCCTGCGCGAGTTCCTCGTCGAGAAGCGGACCGCGCCGTTCGTCGACTACCTCAAGAGGTACGCGGACGCGCCGTTCCTGGTGCGGCTGGACGAGAAGGACGGCGCGTACGTGCCGGGCAAGTTCCTCACGGCCGCGGACGTGGACGACGCCGTCCTGCCGGGCGCCTCGAGCGCGGCGAACCCGAGCTTCCGCACGCTGCTGCTGGGCGCCGACGGCGCCGTCGTCGCGCCGAACGGCACCCTCGCCGACCGGTACGGCGAGGCGGGCGAGGGCAGGTGGAACCTCGACCTGGGTGACGTCGACCCGCTGCTGTCGGTGGCCGACGGCGCGGCGTCCGGCGAGCAGGGCACCGCGGCGGTGCTGCTGCCCCGGTTCGACATCGTGCCCGACGGCGACGAGGCGAGCGGCGCCGATGCCGCCGAGCAGCAGCACCTGGGCGGCAAGGGCGTGCTGACGCGCGGCGTGCCGACCCGGCGCGTGGGCGGGCACCTGGTGACGACGGTCTTCGACCTGCTGCTGGCGCAGTACGGCGTCGAGCGGAAGGACCTGCACCTGCCGGGCGACTGGCCCACCGGCTACGACGACGCGACGGCCCCGGGCACCCCCGCCTGGCAGGAGGAGATCACCGGCGTGCGGGCCGCGGACGCCGCACAGATCGGTCGGGAGTTCGCGCAGAACGCCGAGGACTCCGGCGGCCGCTCGATGATCATCATGGGCGCGGGCGCGAACCACTGGTTCCACTCGGACACGATCTACCGCGCGTTCCTCACGCTCACCACGATCACCGGCTGCCAGGGCGTCAACGGCGGCGGCTGGGCGCACTACGTGGGCCAGGAGAAGTGCCGTCCGATCACCGGGTGGGCGCAGTACGCGGGCGGCCTGGACTGGTCGCGACCGCCGCGCCAGATGATCGGCACGGGCTGGTTCTACCTGGCCACGGACCAGTGGCGGTACGACGGGATGCCGGCCGACGCGCTCGCCTCCCCGCTCGCGCCGGGGGTGCTGGCGGGCCGCACGACGGCGGACTCCCTCGTGGAGTCGGCGCAGCGCGGCTGGATGCCGAGCTACCCGACGTTCGACCGCAACCCGCTGGACCTCGTCGACGAGGCGCGCGCGGCGGGCAAGGAGCCCGAGCAGCACGTCGTCGACGAGCTCAAGGCCGGCAACCTGCGGTTCGCCTGCGAGGACCCCGACGACCCGGCGAACTTCCCGCGGGTGCTGACGATCTGGCGGGCCAACATCCTCGGCTCGTCCGGCAAGGGCAACGAGTACTTCCTCAAGCACCTGCTCGGCACGGACGCGTCCGCGCTGGCCGACGAGGCGCCGGCGGACCGCCGTCCGGCCTCGATGACGTGGCACGACGAGGCGCCGCGCGGCAAGCTCGACCTGCTCGTGACGATGGACTTCCGCATGACGAGCACGACGCTGTTCTCCGACGTCGTGCTCCCCGCGGCCACCTGGTACGAGAAGCACGACCTGTCGAGCACGGACATGCACCCGTTCGTGCACTCGTTCAACCCCGCGATCAACCCGCCGTGGCAGACCAAGACCGACTTCGACACGTTCCACACGCTGGCGGGGCTGGTCTCGCAGATGTCCGTGGAGCACCTGGGCGTGCGCGAGGACCTGGTCGCGACGCCCCTGCTGCACGACTCCCCCGACGAGCTCGCGGTGCCGCACGGCACGCTCACGGACGCGGGTGCGCCACCCGCGGAGCGCCAGCTGGTGCCGGGGGTGACGATGCCGCGCCTGCAGGTGGTGCAGCGCGACTACCCGGCGTTCGCGGCGCGCATGGCCGCGCTGGGGCCCCTCACGGACTCCAAGGGCATGGCCACCAAGGGCGTCGCGTTCATGCCGGACGAGGAGGTGCGCCGGCTCGGGCAGGTCAACGGCCTGGTGACGTCCGGCCCCGCGGCCGGGCGCCCGCGCCTGGACCGCGACACCCACGCCTGCGAGACGATCCTGGCGCTGTCCGGCACCACCAACGGCCGCCTCGCGGTGCAGGGGTTCGAGCACCTGGAGAAGCGCACCGGGCAGCGGCTGGCGGACCTCGCGGCCGACGACCAGGCCAAGCGCGTCACCTTCCCGGACGTGCAGTCGCGCCCGACGACGGTGATCACGTCCCCGGAGTGGTCCGGGTCGGAGCACGGCGGGCGGCGGTACACGGCCTTCGCGGTGAACGTGGAGCGGCTCAAGCCGTGGCACACGCTCACCGGCCGCCAGCACTTCTACCTCGACCACGACTGGATGATCGAGCTGGGCGAGCAGCTGCCCGTGTACCGGCCGCCGCTGGACCTGCACCGCCTGTTCGGCGACTCGCCCGTCCCGGGCACCTTCGACGACGGTCGTGCCGACGGCAGCGGCACGGGCCACGCCGCCGTCGCGGTGCGCTACCTGACCCCGCACTCCAAGTGGTCCATCCACTCGGAGTACCAGGACAACCTGTTCATGCTGTCGCTGTCGCGCGGCGGCCCCAACGTCTGGATGAGCCCGGCGGACGCCGCGAAGATCGGCGTGGCGGACAACGAGTGGATCGAGGCGGTCAACCGCAACGGCGTCGTCGTCGCGCGCGCCGTCGTCTCCCACCGCATGCCCGAGGGCACCGTGTACATGCACCACGCCACGGACCGCACGGTGGACGTGCCGCTCGCCGAGACGTCCGGGCGCCGCGGCGGCATCCACAACTCCCTGACACGCATCCTGCTGAAGCCCACGCACCTCGCGGGCGGGTACGGGCAGCTCACCTACGCGTTCAACTACCTCGGCCCCACGGGCAACCAGCGGGACGAGGTCACGGTCATCCGACGCCGCTCGCAGGAGGTGCGTTACTCGTGAAGGTCATGGCCCAGATGTCGATGGTGATGAACCTCGACAAGTGCATCGGGTGCCACACCTGCTCGGTGACGTGCAAGCAGGCGTGGACGAACCGCACGGGCACGGAGTACGTCTGGTTCAACAACGTCGAGACCCGCCCCGGCCTCGGCTACCCGCGCACCTACGAGGACCAGGAGACCTGGCAGGGCGGCTGGGTGCGCACCAGGCGCGGCAAGCTCAAGCTGCGCGCCGGCGGGCGGGCCAAGAAGCTCGCGTCGATCTTCGCGAACCCCAAGCTCCCGTCGATCCACGACTACTACGAGCCGTGGACGTACGAGTACGACATGCTGCTCAGCGCCCCGCAGGGCGAGCACACGCCGGTGGCCAAGCCAAAGTCGCTGCTCACCGGCGAGGACATGTCCATCCAGTGGTCCGCGAACTGGGACGACGACCTCGGCGGCTCGACGGCGACCATGCAGGACGACCCGATCCTGGCGCACATGAGCGAGCACGTCGCCGAGGAGCTCGAGCAGACGTTCATGTTCTACCTGCCGCGCATCTGCGAGCACTGCCTCAACCCGTCGTGCGTCGCCTCCTGCCCGTCCGGCGCGATGTACAAGCGGGTCGAGGACGGCATCGTGCTCGTCGACCAGGACCAGTGCCGCGGCTGGCGGATGTGCGTCACCGGCTGCCCGTACAAGAAGGTGTACTTCAACCACAAGACGGGCAAGGCCGAGAAGTGCACGCTGTGCTACCCGCGCATCGAGGTCGGGCTGCCCACGGTCTGCTCCGAGACGTGCGTGGGCCGCCTGCGCTACCTCGGCCTCGTGCTGTACGACGCGGACAAGGTCGGGGCCGCGGCCGCCATCGAGGACGAGCACGACCTCCTGGCCGCTCAGCGCTCCGTCTTCCTCGACCCGAGCGACCCCGAGGTCGTCGCCGCGGCGCGCCGCGAGGGCATCCCGGACGACTGGATCGACGCCGCGCAGCGCTCCCCCATCTGGAAGCTCATCCACGACTACGAGGTGGCGCTGCCCCTGCACCCCGAGTACCGGACGCTGCCCATGGTCTGGTACATCCCGCCGCTGTCGCCCGTGGTCGACGTCGTCGCCAGCTCCGGCAACGACGGCGAGGACGGCCGCACCCTGTTCGCCGCCATCTCGCAGCTGCGCATCCCGCTGGAGTACCTGGCCGGCCTCTTCACCGCCGGTGACACCGGGCCCGTCGAGCGCGTGCTGCGCCGGCTCGCCGCCATGCGGTCGGGGATGCGCGAGGTGAACCTCGGACGCGAGTTCCCCGAGGAGAACGCCGCCGCCGTCGGCATGACCGGCGACCAGGTGCAGGAGATGTACCGCCTGCTCGCCGTCGCCAAGTACGAGGAGCGGTACGTCATCCCCACCGCGCACACCGAGGTGGCGCGCGAGCTGGAGGAGATGGCCTGCTCCCTCGACTTCGAGGGCGGCCCCGGCATGGGCGGGGCCGGGCCGTTCGGCTCGTCGTCGGGGCAGCCGACCCCGGTCGCGGTGGAGAACTTCCACGCGCTCGCCGCCCGGCAGACGGCGGACTCCCCCTACGGCCCGTCCACCCCCGGCCGCGTCAACCTGCTCAACTGGGACGGCAACGGCCGGCCCAGCGGCCTGTTCCCGCCGGAGGACTCCGGCGGTGCCGGCGGCACGGACGACAGCGCGGGGGGCCGGTCGTGAGCCGCCTGGCCTTCCTGCCCCGACCGGGCGTGCGCGCCAAGCGCCTCGACCCGCTCGCGCCGGTGGCGCTGGGCGACGGCGACCGCGCCGTCGCGCACATGGCCGCCTCCGTGCTGCTCGCCTACCCCGACGAGGCGACGCTCGCGGCCGCGCCCGTGGTGCGCGCCGCCGTCGAGCACCTGCCCGCACCCGTGCGCGACCGCCTCGCCGGGCTCGCCACGACCCTGCTCGACGGCGACCCCGACGCGCTGCAGGCCCGGTACGTCGCGACGTTCGACCTCAAGCGTCGCTGCGCGATGTACCTGTCGTACTACGCCGCCGGCGACACCCGGAAGCGCGGCGCCGCGCTGGTGCGGTTCGTCGAGGCCTACCGGGCCGCCGGGTTCGAGACCACCGGCGACGAGCTGCCCGACTACCTGCCGACCGTCCTGGAGCTGTCGGCCCGCGGCGGGCCCGACGGCGCCCGGATCGCCGGCGCGCTGCTCGCGGCCCACCGCGACGGCATCGAGGTGCTGCGCTCGGCCCTCGCCGCGCAGCGCTCGCCCTGGACGGCGGCGGTCGAGGCCGTGAGCCTCACCCTCCCGCCGGTCGACGCGGCCACCGCCGAGCGCGTCGCCGACCTCGTGGCCGCCGGGCCGCCCGCGGAGCTCGTAGGGCTGAGCGGTTACGGGGACGGCGGGGACGCCGGGTACGGGAACGAGGGGAAGGACCTGCCATGGGCCTGACGGACGCGACCGCCGACACGATCATCCTCTGGGTCGTGCTGCCCTACGTGACCTTCGCCGTCCTGGTCGTGGGGTCGATCTGGCGCTACCGGTACGACAAGTTCGGCTGGACCACCCGCTCGAGCGAGCTCTACGAGAAGCGCCTGCTGCGCTGGGGCTCGCCACTGTTCCACTTCGGGCTGCTGTTCGTGGTGCTCGGGCACTTCCTGGGCCTCGTGATCCCCCAGTCGTGGACCGAGGCGGTCGGGATCAGCGAGGGCGTCTACCACTTCATCGCGACGTCGATGGGGTCGCTCGCCGCCGTCGTCGCCGTCGCCGGGCTGCTCATCCTCATCTACCGGCGCCGCTCCACCGGGCCCGTCTTCCTCGCGACCACCCGCATGGACAAGACCATGTACGTGTTCCTCGCCGGGTCGCTGCTGTCGGGGGCGTGGGCCACCGTGCAGACGCAGCTCCTGGCGGGCGGCCACGGCTACAACTACCGGGAGACGATCTCCCCCTGGTTCCGCTCGCTCTGGTACCTCCAGCCCCAGCCGCTGCTCATGGAGGGCGTGCCGGCCGCGTTCCAGGTGCACATCGTCACGGCGATGCTGCTCTTCGCGCTGTGGCCGTTCACGCGGCTGGTGCACGCGTTCTCCGCCCCGGTGCAGTACCCGTTCCGGCCCTACGTGGTCTACCGCTCCCGCGAGGCGTCCGTGTCGTCGCGGGCCCCGCGGCCCGGGTGGGACCCGACCACGACGCCGCCCCGCTGACCCGACCTGCCCGACCCGACCGGGCCGGCGTCGCCCGACGCCGCCCGGACCCGAAGGAGGAGACATGACCTCGGCAGCCACCCCCGGACCGGCCGACGCGCCGGCCGCACCGGCCGTGCAGGGCAACGTCACCCAGCTCACCCTCGCGACGATCGGGTTCGCGATCTGCTTCTGGGCGTGGGCGCTGCTGAGCCCGCTGGGCAAGAGCTACGGCGAGCTGTACGACCTGTCCGACTTCGAGGTGTCGGTGCTCGTCGCGATCCCCGTGATCGTCGGGTCGCTCGGGCGCATCCCGATCGGGGCGCTCACGGACCGGTTCGGCGCCAAGGTGATGTTCCCGCTGTGCAGCGCGCTGACGATCCTCCCCGTGCTGTTCATCGGCTTCGTCGCGAACAACCTGGTGTGGCTGCTGATCGGCGGGTTCTTCCTCGGCCTCGGCGGCACGACGTTCGCCATCGGCGTCCCGTTCGTGAACAACTGGTACCCGCCGGCCCGCCGCGGCACCGCGATCGGCATCTTCGGCGCGGGCATGGGCGGCACCGCGATCGCGTCGTTCTCCACGGTGCCGATCCGCGACGCGTGGGGCGACGGCGCCCCCTTCATCATCGTCTCGGTCTTCCTGGCCGTCTTCGCCCTGGCCTCGCGGGCCCTGCTGCAGGACTCCCCGGCGTGGTCGCCGGGCTCCGGCGGGGGCATGTGGGCGCGGACGTGGGCGACGCTGAAGATCCCCGCCACGCTCCAGCTCTCCTGGCTGTACGCGATCGGCTTCGGCGGCTTCGTCGCGTTCAGCGTGTACCTGCCGACGTTCCTGCAGAACGCCTACGACCTCAGCGCCAGCGACGCGTCGTTCCGCACCGCCGGCTTCGTGGTGCTCGCGGTGGTCTGCCGGCCGATCGGCGGCACCCTGTCGGACAAGGTGGGCGGCGTCGCGGTGAACCTGGTCTGCTACGCGATCGTGACCGTCGGTGCCGCCGTGATCATCGCCCAGCCGCCCCTGATCCCCGCGGCGACGATCGCGTTCCTCGCGATGGCGGCGGCGCTCGGCGGGTCCTCGGGCGCGACCTTCGCGCTCGTGGCGAAGATGGCCCCGCCCGGGACGGTGGGGGCCGTGACCGGCGTCGTCGGCGCCGCCGGCGGCCTCGGCGGCTTCATCCCGCCGCTCATCATGGGCGCCGTCTACGGCGCGCAGGGCGACTACGGCATCGGGTTCGGCCTGCTCGCGCTGACCGCGCTGCTCACCCTGCTCTTCACGCTCGGCCCGGTGCGCAGGCGCGTGCAGGCGAACGCCGGATGACGGGTCGCGCGTCCTCACCCCGGCGCCCGGCAGTCCGTGAGGTCCGCGCCGCACGGGCGACACGTCGTCGGCCTAGCGTGGCCCCATGAGCACCGCGCGGAGCACGCCACGCAGCACCCCACGCGGCATGGACGAGCACGTCGCCGCCGTGCTGGCGCGGGTCGCGCCGCTGGCGATCGACGACGTGCCGCTCGCCGCGCTCGCCGCCGAGCCGCCCGGGCGCGCGCTGGGCGCCGACGTGCACGCCGTCGCCCTCGTCCCGCCGTTCGACGCCGCCGCCATGGACGGCTACGCCGTGCGTCTGGCCGACCTCCCCGCCGACGGCTCCCCCGTGACCCTGTCCGTCGTCGGCGACCTCCGCCCCGGCTCGCCCCCCGACCGCTGTGAGCGGGAGACACGCCCTCGACACGCCGACGGCGAGGGCCAAGCTCCCGCCCACAGCACGGGCGGGGCCGCGGTGCGGATCATGACGGGCGCGCCCGTGCCGGGCTGGGCGGATGCCGTCGTGCCGGTCGAGCGGACGTCGACGGGCCGGTTCGTCGCCGGCGGCCCGACGACGGAGCGCGAGGTCACCCTCGCCCGGCAGCCCCGGGCCCACGTGCGGCACCGGGGCGAAGACGTGCGGCCCGGCGACCTGCTCGGCCGGGCGGGCGACGCCGTCACCCCCGCGCTGGTCGCCGTCGCGGCGTCGGGCGGGCTCACCGCACTGCCGGTGCACAGGCGCCCGCGCGTGGCCGTGCTGTCGACGGGCTCGGAGCTGGTGCCCTCGGAGGACGGTGCGGCCGGCGTCGCGACGGACCCGGGCCACATCCCCGACTCCAACTCACTGCTGCTCGCCGCCCTCGCCCGCGCCGCCGGGGCCGACGTGGTGCGCGTCGGCGCCGTCCCCGACGACGCCGACGCCCTCCGCGCCGCCCTCGACAGCGTTGTGGACGCCGGGGGTGCGGCTGCGGTCGATCTGGTCGTCACGACCGGCGGGGTGTCGGCGGGGGCGTCGGACGTCGTGCGTGCGGTGCTCGACGCCGACGACGCGCGGCTGGCGGACGTCGACGTCGCGGCCGTCGCGCTGCGGCCCGGCCGACCGCAGGCGCTGGCCCGCTGGCGGGGCGTGCCGTGGGTGGCGCTGCCGGGGAACCCGGTGAGCGCCTTCGTGTCGTTCGCGCTGTTCGTGCGCCCCGCGGTCGCCGTCCTCGCGGGCCGTGCGCCCGCCCGCCCGGTGCGTCGTGTCGCCGCCGAGGCGTGGCCGAGCCCGCCGGGACGCACGCACGTCGTGCCGGTGCGGACGCTGCCGTCGGGCGCGGTCGCGCGCGCCACGGCCCCGGGCAGCGACCACGGCCCGGGCGGCCACGCGACGTCGGCCCTGCTCGGCGCCGACGCGCTCGCCCTCGTCCCGCCGGACGTCGACAAGGTCGAGGCCGGCGACGAGCTCGACGTGCTGCCGCTCGACCTGCCGTTCGGCGCCGGGGCCTGACGTGGCGCCCGCCCGCGCAACCTCCGCGCGAGACGACGTCCGGCACGACGCCGTGATCCTCGCCGGCGGCCGCGCCACGCGCCTCGGCGGCGTGCCCAAGCCGACCGTGGTGCTCGACGGTGCGTCGCTGCTCGACCACGCCCTGGCCGCGGCCCGCGACGCCGACCGCACCGTCGTCGTCGGGCCCGACCCCGTCGTGCCGCCCGGCCGCGACGTGCTCGTCACCCGCGAGGACCCGCCGTTCGGCGGCCCCGTCGCCGGGCTCGACGCCGGGCTGCGGGCACTCGACGCGGCGGCGGCCCGGGCGGCGCGTCAGGATCCTCCCCCGTGGGTGCTCGTCCTCGCCGTGGACGTGCCACGGGCGGGCGACGCCGTGCCGCTGCTGCGCGCCGCCGTCGACCCGACGGACCCCGACCACGACGGCGCGTACCTGGTCCGCGAGGGCCACGCGCAGTGGCTGGTGGGTCTGTACCGGCGCGACGCGCTGAGGCGTGCCCTCGCCGAGGTGGCGGTGTCGGGCGCCGACGGCCTCGCCGGGGTACCGGTGCGCCGCCTGGTCGCGGAGCTCACCTGCGCCGAGGTGCCGGACGACGACGGCGTGAGCGCGGACGTCGACACCTGGGACGACCTGCGACGGCTTACGGTAGGACTCCACGCAGCAAGCGACACCACAAGTCACACAGCAAGCCACACGGTCGTGGCGGCCCGCGACGGTACGGAGCCCGCGACGACCCGACCGCCGACCGACCGCCCGGGAGGACACCGATGACCGACCAGACGCCCGCCACCCCCCGTGGCACGGAGCCCGGCTCGAGCGTGCTGGACCGGTGGGTGGACGCGCTCGAGGCGGAGCTCGGGCTGCCCCCGCGCAGCGTGGACGTCGGCGCGGTGCTCGACCTCGCGCGCGACGCCGCGCACCAGGTGGCGCGGCCCGCCGCCCCTGTCACCGCGTACGCGGTCGGCTACGCGGCCGGCCTGGCCGCGGCGCGCGGCGAGACGTCCGACGCGCTCGACCGCGCGACGTCGTCCGCGCTCGCCTGGCAGGACCCGGGCCCCGGCGCCACGGCGGTCACCGAGACCGGGGCGGGGAGCTGATCGGATGACGACCGTCTCCCTCGGGATGCCGCGCCTGCCCGGCGCGGGGGTGCCCGACGTGCGGCTGCCCGCGGACCGGCCGGCCACCGGCGGGCTCGTGGACACGTTCGGCCGGGTCGCGACCGACCTGCGCGTCTCGCTCACCGACCGCTGCAACCTGCGCTGCACGTACTGCATGCCGGCCGAGGGCCTGCCGACCCTGCCGAAGGACTCGGTGATGACGCGCGAGGAGATCGTGCGGATCGTCGGGATCGCGACGCGCGACCTGGGCGTACGGCAGGTGCGGTTCACCGGCGGGGAGCCGCTGCTGCGCCGCGACCTCGTGGAGATCGTCCGCGACTGCGCTGCCCTCCCCCAGCGCCCGGAGCTGAGCCTCACGACCAACGCCGTCGGCCTGGACTCCCGGGCGGCGGCGCTGCGCGAGGCCGGGCTGGACCGCGTGAACGTCTCGCTCGACACCCTCGACCCGGACACGTTCGCCACCCTCGCCCGCCGGCCCTTCCTCGCCCGCACGCTCGCGGGGATCGACGCCGCGGCGCAGCAGTTCGACCTGGTGAAGATCAATGCGGTGCTGGTGCGCGGGGTCAACCTCGACCACGCGGCCGAGCTGCTCGCCTGGTGCCTGGACCGCGGCTTCGAGCTGCGCTTCATCGAGCAGATGCCGCTGGACGCCGACCACGCCTGGGACCGCGCCGCGATGGTGACGGCGGCCGAGGTGCGCGAGCAGCTCGGCACCCGGTTCGCCCTGGAGCCCGACGAGGAGCCGCGCGACGGCGCGCCCGCGGAACGGTTCGTCGTGCGGGACCTGGGCGGGCGGGCCGGGAAGGGCGCCGTGGGGCGGCGCCTCGGCCGCGTGGGCATCATCGCGTCGGTCACGGAGCCGTTCTGCGACGACTGCCGCCGCACCCGCCTCACCGCGGAGGGCGGCGTGCGCGACTGCCTGTTCGCGCACACGGAGACCGACCTGCTCGGGCCGCTGCGCGCGGGCGCCGACGACGCCGTGCTGGCCGACCTGTGGCGCGCCGCCATGTGGGCCAAGCAGGCCGGGCACGGCATGAGCGACACCGGCTCGGGCACCGACCTCGACAGCTCGGGCTTCACCCAGCCCGAGCGCACCATGAGCGCGATCGGGGGATGACACGGAGGATGAGGATGACGGATCAGCTGGAGACGACGCGGGCCCTGGGGCAGACCGTGGCGCTGCGCTACTTCGCCGCCGCCCGCGCCGCCCTCGGGCGGTCGGAGGAGACGCTCGACGTCCCGCCGGGCGCGACCGTCGCCGACGTCGTCGCCCGCCTCGCCGCCGTCACCCCCGCGGCCGCGCCTGTGCTGGAACGCTGCAGCGTGCTGCTCGACGGCCGCCGCGCCGCGCCGTCCGACGTCGTGCCGGACGGCGCGAGCCTCGACCTGCTCCCGCCCTTCGCGGGCGGCTGACCCCGCGACGGATCGAGAGCTCAGCCCGCGCGGTGCGCGCGGATGGCGGCGGCCGCCTGCGGCAGCACGTCGGTGAGGTCGCCGACCACGGCGAAGTCGCAGATCTCGAAGATCGGCGCCTCGGGGTCGGAGTTCACGGCCACGATCACCTGCGACGCCTGCATGCCGCCGCGGTGGTGCGGCGCACCGGAGATGCCGGCGCCCACGTAGAGGCGCGGGGCGATGGTGACGCCGGTCTGGCCGATGTAGCGGTCGAACCAGCCCTCGAAGACGGCGTCGCGCGACGCCCCGATCGCGGCGCCGACGGCGTCGGCGAACTCCTCGACCGGCCCGAAGTCACCGCCGGTGCCGCGCCCGCCGGCCACCACGACGGCGGCCTCCTCGAGCGTCGGGCGGCCCGGGGCGCGCACCTTGACCTCGCGCGACGTGACGACCACGCCTGACGTGCCGGCGAGCTCGACGGGCAGCGCGTCGACCTGCGTCGCGACGGCCGCGTCGGCGGGCTCCGGCACGACGGCGTTGGCCCGCACCGTGAGCACGGCGACGTCGGCGGTGACGACGCACCGCGTGTCCCAGGCGCCGGCGAAGACGCGCTTGCCGGCCACGATGCGGCCGTCGCCGTCCTCCCCCACCGCGGCGGCGTCGATGACCAGCCCGGCGCCGAGCGCGTGGGCGGCCAGGGCGGCGGCCTCCTTCGCGGCGAACGTGGCGGGGGCCAGGACGACGTCGGCGTCGGTGCGCCGGACGGCGGCGGCGAGCGTCGCCGCGACGACGGACGGCAGGTGGCGGGCGGCGTCGCCCCCGGCGGCGGCGAGGGTGTCGGTGGGCACCTCGGCCTGGTGCACCGTCTCGACGCCGTACGCGCCGAGCTGGGCGAGCGCCTCGACGGTCGGCGCCTCCAGGGTCACGGCCTCGACGCGGCCGAGGCCGCGCGCGATAGTGAGCAGCTCGAGGGCGCCCGAGCGGACCTCGGTGGCCGGGTCCAGCAGGACGAGGACGGTGCGGTTGCGGGTGGGTTCGGTCGAAGTCGTCACGGTCGCGTCCTCTCAGACCAGCTCGTTGCGGATGAGGTACTCGGCCAGTGCGGTGCCGCCCTCGCCCTTGTCGACCACCAGCTCGACCTCGGGGCGGGCGGGGCGGGGCTCGGCCGAGACCGCCTCGGTGCGCGCCCCGGCGGTGCCGACGGCGGCAGGATCGAGACCGAGGTCGGCGGCCGACCACGCCTCGATCTGCTTGGTGCGGGCCGCCATGATCAGCTTGAAGTTCGGCATCCGCGGCGTGTTCGCGGTGTCCGCGACGGACAGGACGGCCGGCAGGGGCGCGGCGAGCGTCTCGGTGGCCTCGTCGGTCTCGCGGGTGACGGTCAGGGTGCCGTCGGCGACGGCCACCTTCTTCGCCAGCGTGAGCGCCGGGCGGCCGAGCTCGGCCGCGACCAACGCGGGGACCACGGAGCCGAGGCCGTCGAGGGCCGCCATGCCGGTGATGACGAGGTCGACGGGCACGCCGTCCGCCTCGAGCTTGCGCACCCCGGCGGCGAGCGCCGTCGCGGTGCCGAAGTAGTCCGAGCCGGCCAGGGCGTCGTCCGTGACGCGGACGGCGCGGTCCACGCCCATCTGGAACGACTTGCGCAGCGCCACGTCACCGTCGGCCGGAGCGACCGTGAGGGCGACGACCTCGCTCGCCGCGCGCTCGTCCTCGGGCAGCGCGTCGAGGATCCGCAGCGCTGCCTCGAGGGCGTTCTCGTCCAGCTCGTTGAGGGTGCCGACGCCCGGGTCGCGGTCCACGCGACAGTCCACGAATCGTCGGTCCGCGTTGATGTCCGGCACGTACTTCACGGCGACGACGATGCGCACGGGCGCGACCTCCAGCTCACGGTGGGGACGACGGCCGCAGGCGCCGCGACCGACGGGTCGAGCCTACCCGCGGCATCGCCCCGGCAGCCCCCGCGTCCACGGGCGGACAAGTGTGACGCCGCCTACGGTCGGGGGATGCGGATCGACCTCTCCGGCAGGACGGCGCTCGTGACCGGATCCACGCAGGGCATCGTCCTCGCCATCGCCCGCGGCCTCGCCACGGCGGGGGCGCGCGTCGGGATCAACGGTCGTTCGGAGGGCTCCGTCGGGCGGGCGCTCGACGAGCTCGCCCGGGACGTCGAGGGGTTCGAGGGGGTGCCCGTGGTGGCCGACGTCGCCACCGACGACGGGTTCGCCGCCGCCGTCGACGCGCTGCCCGACGTGGACGTGCTGGTCAACAACCTGGGCATCTTCGAGTCCCGTCCCGCCCTCGAGATCACCGACGCGGAGTGGCGGCGCTACTTCGAGGTGAACGTGCTGGCCGCGGTCCGCCTCATCCGCCACCACCTGCCCCGCATGACCGCCCGCGGTTGGGGCCGGGTGCTCGACGTCGCGAGCGACTCCGCCGTCGTCATCCCGGCCGAGATGATCCACTACGGCGCCTCCAAGACGGCGCTGCTCGCCGTCTCGCGCGGCTTCGCCAAGGCGGCGGCCGGCACCGGCGTCACGGTGAACTCCGTCATCGCCGGTCCCACGCACACCGGCGGCGTGGAGGACTTCGTCTACCAGCTCGTCGACCGCGACCTGCCGTGGGACGAGGCGCAGCGCGAGTTCATGCTGAAGCACCGGCCGCAGTCGCTGCTGCAGCGCCTCATCGAGCCGGAGGAGATCGCGAACCTCGTGACCTACCTCGCCTCGCCGCTCGCGTCCGCGACCACCGGCGGCGCCGTCCGGGTCGACGGCGGCTACGTGGACTCGATCCTGCCCTGACCTGCGGGCGAGCGGTGGGCGGCAACGCCGGGCAGCATGTCCCCATGGAGTCGCGACCCAAGGTCACGCCGCTGACGCGCCCGACGGCGCGCCGCAGCCACGTCCCCCCGCTCGGGGTGCACCCGACGCCGGACGGCGGCGTCGACGTCGCGGTCGCGGCGGCGCACGCGGACGCGGTGGACCTGTGTCTCATCGACGTCGTCGAGCCGCACCGCGACGTGCACGACCCGGCGCGCTACGCGGAGCGCAGGGTCCCGCTCGACGGCCCGGTGTACGGCGTCTGGCACGCCCACGTGCCGCACGTGCGGCCGGGCCAGCGGTACGGCTTCCGGACCCACGGCGCGTGGGACCCGGAGGCGGGTCACCGGCACAACCCCGCCAAGCTGCTGGTCGACCCGTACGCCCGCGGGCTGGTGGGCGACCTCACCTACGGCCCAGAGACGCTGGGTGCGGTGAGCGCACCCCTCGACCCGGACGACCCCGACTCCCCGGCGGGCCGCTCGTGGGTGGCCGAGCGCTACGGCGCCCCCGACGACCGCGACTCGCTCGCCTTCGTGCCGCACTCCGTCGTCGTCGCGTCCCACCCCGGCCCGCCGCCGCTGAGCCGACCGCGCGTGCCCTGGGCGGACACCGTGGTCTACGAGGCGCACGTCAAGGGCCTCACCGCGACCCACCCGGACGTCCCGCCGGAGCTGCGCGGCACGTACGCGGGCGTCGCGCACCCGGCGACGATCGCGCACCTGACCAGCCTGGGCGTCACGACGCTCGAGCTCCTGCCGATCCACGCGTTCGCGAGCGAGCCGCACCTCGTGGCCCGCGGGCTCACCAACTACTGGGGCTACCAGACGCTCGGGTTCTTCGCCCCGCACGCGGCGTACGCGACGCGGGCGGCGCGCGAGGCCGGCCCGGCCGCCGTCCTCGACGAGGTGCGCGGCATGGTGCACCTGCTGCACGACGCGGGTATCGAGGTGCTGCTCGACGTCGTCTACAACCACACGTGCGAGGGCGGCGACGACGCGCTGCACGTGAGCTGGCGCGGCCTCGACAACGCGGGCTACTACCTGCACGACGGCGCGTCGCCGGCCGCGCTGGCGGACGTCACCGGCACGGGGAACTCGCTCGACTTCCGCCGCCCGCGGGTGGTGCAGCTCGCCCTGGACTCGCTGCGCTACTGGGCCGAGGTGGTGGGCGTGGACGGGTTCCGCTTCGACCTGGCGGTCACCCTGGGCCGGGGCGACCACGGCTTCTCCCCCGACCACCCGTTCCTCGTGGCGCTGCAGACCGACCCGGTGCTGAACAACCTCAAGCTGGTCGCGGAGCCGTGGGACGTCGGGCCCGGCGGCTGGCAGACCGGCAACTTCCCGCCGCCCATGGCCGAGTGGAACGACCGCTTCCCGCGACGCCGCCCGCGGGTTCTGGCTCGACGCCGCGCGCGAGGGGTCGCACGGCCGGCCCATGCATGGGCTGCGCGAGCTCACCACCCGCCTGGCGGGCTCGGCCGACCTGTTCGGCCACTCGGACCCACCGCTCGCGCGCGGGCCGGTGGCGTCGGTCAACTACGTGACCGCGCACGACGGGTTCACGCTCGCCGACCTCGTCGCCTTCGACCACAAGCACAACGAGGCCAACGGCGAGGACAACCGGGACGGCTCGGACCACAACCTGTCCTGGAACCACGGCGTCGAGGGGCACGCGCCCGACGCCGAGGACGGCCAGGGCGCGGGCGACACCGCCACCGAGCCGTGGTCCGCCGTCGTGCCGCTGCGGCGGCGCTCGCAGCGCAACCTGCTGGCGACGCTGCTGCTGTCCGCCGGCACGCCGATGCTCACCGCCGGCGACGAGCTGGGCCGCACCCAGCGCGGCAACAACAACGCGTACGCCCAGGACAACCCGATCTCGTGGGTGTCCTGGGACCTCGAGGACGCGGCTCGCGACCTCCTCGACACCACCCGCTTCCTGCTCGCGCTGCGCGCCGAGCACCCCGCCGTGCGCGCCGACTCGTTCTTCCTCGGCACGCCCCGGCCCGGCGAGGACCAGACCGACCTGCTCTGGTTCGCCGCCGACGGCGCCCCGATGGACCGCGAGGCGTGGGAGACGCCCGGGCGGCGCGTGCTGCAGATGCTGCGACCCGGGCCCGACGACGGCGACGCGGCCGTGCTGCTCGTACTCAACGGCGGCCTCGACGACGCGGAGGTCACCCTGCCCGCCGCGCCCGGCGACGGAGCGTGGGAGCGGGTGTGGAGCTCTGCGTGGGACCGGCCCGAGGCCCCCGACGACGAGGCCGAGGACGCCGTGCTCGAGTCGCTGAGCGTCGAGGTCTTCCTCGGGCGATAGCTCAGAGCAGTCCGAAGTCCTCCAGGTCGAACGCCGTCGAGATCGCCCGGGCCAGGTCCTCCTCCTGGTCGTCGAGGAGGAAGCCGACCTGGCGGCCGACGTCGCTGACGAGGACCGTCTGGATGCTGTCGCAGTCGACCGCGCTGTCGTGATCAAGACCGTTGCGCGTCCCGAGGCGCACTTCCGTCGCGAGCCCTCTCGCTCTCGACTTGACCGGTGCCACCGAGACCCAGTGCCGGCGCGAACGCACGACCTCGCGAGTCAGCACCACGGCCGGTCGAGCCGTGTCGAGGCGAACCACGTGGATCGGCCGCATCAGTCGAGCTCGGGAAAGTCGCGCGCCTTCGCCCACGCCGCGAGCTCCTCGTCGACCGGCGTCTCCGCGTAGATCTGCGCGTCGCGCTCGGCGAGCTGCCGGCGCACCTCGCGGCGCAGCGCGCGCTCGACGGCGGAGGCACGGCTGCGCGTCTTCCCCTCGGCCACCTGCTGGTCCATCCACGCGACGAGCTCGTCGGGCAGGCGGACGGCGATCTGCGTCGTCATCCCAGAACGGTACCGCTCTGGGATGCACGACGTCGAGGGTGCTGCCCCTCCCCGTGCGGCCCGAGAACGCACCACCCGCTCACCCCGTTCACGCCGCGCCCCACCTCTGCCAGACTGCGCGCATGGATGCTGACGTCGTCGTCATCGGTGGAGGCCTGTCGGGGCTCGTCACGGCCACGGAGCTCACCGCCGCCGGCCGCCGGGTGGTGCTGCTCGACCAGGAGCCGGAGGCGTCGTTCGGGGGCCAGGCCTGGTGGTCGTTCGGCGGCCTGTTCCTCGTCGGCTCCCCGGAGCAGCGCGCCATGGGCGTGCACGACTCCGCCGACCTGGCGTGGTCGGACTGGCTGGGCTCGGCGCAGTTTGCGCCGGGCGCCGACCGCGGCGAGGGCCCCGACCGCCACGGCTACGCGTGGGCGCGACGCTTCGTCGAGTTCGCCGCGGGCGACCTGCGCTCGTGGCTGCACGAGAAGGGCGTGCGCTGGTTCCCGCTGGTGCAGTGGGCCGAGCGCGGCGGGTACACGGTGGGCAATGACGACGGTCGGACCGAGCACGGCAACTCCGTGCCCCGCTTCCACGTCACCTGGGGCACCGGCCCCGGGATCATCCGGCCCTTCGTGGAGGCGGCACTCGCCGCCCGCGACGCGGGCCTGCTGGACCTGCGGTTCCGCCGCCGCGTCACCGGGCTGGTCACGACCGACGGCCGCGTCACCGGGGTGCGGGCCGAGGTGCTGGCCGACCAGCCGCTCGCCGGTCTGCCGTTCGGCGGCCGCGGCGCGCCGTCGAACCGCGACGTGGTGGGCAGCGAGGAGATCGCGGCGGGCGCCGTCGTCGTCGCGACCGGCGGCATCGGCGCCAACCACGACCTGGCGCGCGCGCACTGGGACCCCGAGGCCGGCACCCTGCCCGAGCGCATGCTGTCCGGCGTCCCCGACTCGACCGACGGCCTCATGCTCGGCATCGCGGCGGACGCCGGCGCCGCCCTGGTCCACGAGGACCGGATGTGGCACTACCCGGAGGGCATCGCCAACCACTCGCCCGTCTGGACGAACCACGGCATCCGCATCCTGCCCGGCCCGTCGTCGCTGTGGCTCGACGCCGACGGCGGACGCCTGCCCGCCCCGCTGTTCCCCGGCTTCGACGCCCTCGGGGCGCTGCAGCACGTGACGCGGCGCGGCGACGACCACTCCTGGTTCGTGCTCAACAAGGCGATCATGGAGTCCGAGTTCGCCCTGTCCGGCTCGGAGCAGAACCCCGATCTCACCGGCAAGGACGTCAAGCTCCTCGCCCAGCGGGTGCTGCCGAAGGCGGTCGGGCCCGTCGCGAGGTTCGCCGCCGAGTCGCCCGAGTTCCTCTGGGCCGACACCACCGACGAGCTCGCCGCGAAGATGAACGCGCTGGTGGACGCCACCCCGGGCTCGAAGGGCCACGTGGACCCGGCCGCGCTCGCCGCCGTCGTCGCGGCGCGAGACGCGCAGGTCGCGTCCGGCCTGGGCAAGGACCCGCAGGTCGTGGCCACCCGCGCCGCCCGCGACTACCGGGTGGACAAGCTCATCCGGGTCGCGAAACCGCGGCCGCTGACGACGCCGAAGGACGGCCCGCTGCTCGCCGTCCGGCTCTCGGTGCTGACCCGCAAGACCCTCGGCGGCCTCTGGTGCGACCCGTCTGGGCGGGTGCTGCGCGCGGACGGCTCCGTGCTCGACGGGCTGTGGGCGGTGGGCGAGGCCGCCGGCTTCGGCGGCGGCGGCGTGCACGGCCACCGCGCCCTGGAGGGCACCTTCCTCGGCGGGTGCCTGCACACCGGCCGCACCACCGGCCGGGCGCTCGCCGCCGACGCCTGACGCCACCTTGCCGTCCAGGCACCGGTCACCGAGGTAGTGCCTCCCGCCCTGCGGTAGTGCCCCGCGGGCCTACCACAGGGCGGAAGGCACTACCTCGCGAGACGACGGTGGGCCGCCTCGGCGAGCGCCCCCACGATCCGTGCGACCAGCCGTCCCGGATCGGACAGGTCGTCCCACGTGACACGCAGGATGGTCCACCCCGCCTCCGTGAGCGCGTCGTGACGACGCTTCTCGGTGAGCAGCCGCTCACGTGGGTCGCCGTACTCACCACCGGAGTACTTCACCGCGCCGTCGAACTCGATTCCCACCTTGAGGTCCGGCCAGCCGGCGTCCACCCAGACGGTGCCACGCCAGGTCTCCACGGCGACGGCGAGGGACGGCACCTCGACGCCGGCCGAGTGCAGGGTCCATCGCAGCCGCGACTCCCCCACCGACTCCGACCTCGCGTCGGCGAGCTCCAGGATCCGCCGCGCCTGCCGCACCCCGGGCCTCCCGGCCGCCTCGGCAAGGACGGATGCGGCGACGCGACGGTCGGCCCCCGCGCGCAGGCCCGAGTCGGCGACGACGAGCCCGCGCTCGCCCGGCAGCCACCGGGCGCAGTCGACCATCGTGCGCTCGAGGGTCGTGACCGGGAGGCCGGTTGCCGTCGTGGTCCGGTCGCGCGCCGGGACGTCGATCGGGTGCCTGCGCAACGTGGTGCCCCGCTCCCGGCGCACCTTCGGCTTCCACGCCTGGCTGACGTGGACCTCCTCGGCAAGTCGGTAGACCCCCAGCCCGTGCAGCAGCGCTGCCGACTCGTGGCTGAAGCAGTAGTCGGTGTGCAGCGTCCGGGACGCTGCGACGATCCTGGCCAGCACGCGCTGCTCCCGCTGCAGCGCGGTCCCTGCCTCCGCTGGCGGCGGACCGGCGTACTGGCCGCGCCCCACCCGTACCAGCTCACCGCGCCGCCTTCGACGCTCGATGGTGGATCGTCGCGACTCGTCGTAGGTCACGACCGGTGGCAGGGCTCTCGGCCGTGGGACGGCGGTGTCCCGCGGCCTCGGCTGTCGCGTCGCGACGAGGGCGCTTCATCGGGCATGCCGCCAGCGTGGCAGGACCCCGACGCCGCCGGGGACGCTCTGTGGACAACGCGACCCGGTAGTGCCTCCCGTACCGCGGTAGTGCCCCGCGGGACCTACGGCAGGACGCATGGCACTACCGCGCGGAACGCGCGGCGGCTGGCTAGCGTGGAGGCCGTGACGTCTCCGCAGCCCACGCCGCACGTGCCCATCGGACGGATCCCCGTCCTGCAGCTCTCCCCCGTCGTCGAGGGAGGGCGCTGGCCGGCGAAGGCCGCGGTCGGCGAGGTGGTGCCCGTCGAGGCCACGGTGTTCCGGGAGGGGCACGACGCCGTCGGGGCCACCGCCGTCCTCCTCGCCCCGGACGGCACCGTGCACTCCACCGCGCCGATGGCCGACGTCGCACCCGGTCTGGACCGGTTCCGCGGCTTCCTCCAGCCCGACGCCCCGTCCGGCCCGGAGGGCGACTGGTCGTTCCGCGTCGAGGCGTGGTCGGACCCGTACGGCACCTGGTCCCACGACGCGGTGATCAAGTTCGACGCCGGGCAGGACGTCGACCTCGTGCTCGCGGAGGGGCGGCTGCTGTTCGAGCGGATCGTCGCGCCGGAGCTGCAGGCGACCCGCCCGTCGGCCGACGCCGCCGTCCTCGAGGCCGCGGCCCGCGAGCTGGCGGACACCACCCGCCCGCCGGAGGCCCGCCTCGCGATGGCGATGACGGCGGCGGTCAAGGACGCGCTGCGCCGCCACCCGCTGCGCGACCTCGTGACCGCGAGCGCCGCCTACCCGCTGCGCGTGAGCCGCCCGCTGGCGCTGGCGGCGAGCTGGTACGAGCTGTTCCCCCGCTCGGAGGGCGCGAAGCGCCGCAAGGACGGAACGTGGCGGTCGGGCACGTTCGCCACGGCGGCGAAGCGGCTGCCCGCGATCGCGGAGATGGGCTTCGACGTCGTCTACCTCACGCCCGTGCACCCCATCGGCACGACGTTCCGCAAGGGCCGCAACAACACCCTGGACCCGCAGCCGGGCGACCCCGGCAGCCCGTACGCGATCGGCTCCCCGGACGGCGGGCACGACGCCATCCACCCGGACCTGGGCACCGAGCAGGACTTCCGGGACTTCGTCGCCGTGGCCCGCGCGGAGGGGCTGGAGGTGGCGCTGGACCTGGCGCTGCAGTGCTCCCCCGACCACCCGTGGGTCACGGAGCACCCGGAGTGGTTCTCGGTGCGCGCGGACGGCACCATCGCGTACGCCGAGAACCCGCCCAAGAAGTACCAGGACATCTACCCGCTGAACTTCGACCGCGACCCCCAGGGCCTCGCGGCGGAGATCCTGCGGATCGTGCTGCTGTGGGTCGACCGGGGGGTGACGGCGTTCCGCGTCGACAACCCGCACACCAAGCCGCTGGACTTCTGGGAGTGGCTGCTCGCGCAGGTGCACGCCACCCACCCCGAGGTGATCTTCCTGTCGGAGGCGTTCACCCGTCCCGCGATGATGCAGACCCTGGCGCGCATCGGTTTCCACCAGTCGTACACGTACTTCACCTGGCGGAACACGAAGGAGGAGATCGAGGAGTACCTCCAGGAGGTCTCGGGGCCACAGGGCTCGGTGCTCCGCCCGTCGTTCTGGCCCACGACGCACGACATCCTGCCCCCGTACCTGCAGCACGGCGGGGTGGCGGGCTTCGCGGTGCGCGCGGTCCTGGCCGCGACGGGCTCGCCGACGTGGGGGATCTACTCCGGCTACGAGCTGGTGGAGAACGTGCCCCGCCCGGGCGTCGAGGAGCAGATCGACAACGAGAAGTACGAGTACAAGCCGCGGGACTGGTCGCGGGCCGACGTCGTCGGCGTCTCCACCCTGCTGCGCCGGCTCAACGAGATCCGGCGCGCCCACCCGGCCCTGCAGCAGCTGCGCGACCTCACGATGCACCCGACGACGAACGACCAGGTCGTCGCGTTCTCGCGGCGCGTGCGGGCCGAGCACCTGCCCGCCGCGGGTCGGCCCGGCGCCACACAGGACGACGTCGTGCTGGTCGTGCTCAACCTGGACCCGTGGACGACGCAGGAGTCCACGCTGTTCCTCGACCTGGCGGCGCTCGGGCTCACGCGGCCGGACGGCGTCGAGGACCAGCCGTTCTTCGTCGCCCACGACGAGCTGTCCGGGGCCACGTACCCGTGGGGCGCCCACCCGTACGTCCGCCTCGACCCGCGCGAGCAGGTCGCGCACGTCCTGACGATCGGGCTCGCATGACGGGCCGGACGTGAGCGGGCCCGCATGAGAGTGCCCCGATGACGCCCCAGGTGCCGCGCCCCGTCACGCGCCAGGTGCCGGTGCAGGCGCTGCCCACGCGACCGCAGCCCGCGCCGCCGCCCCTGGACAAGCCCGGCCTGTCCGAGGACCCGGAGTGGTACCGCACGGCCGTGTTCTACGAGGTCATCGTCCGGGCCTTCTCGGACACGGACGGCGCGGGCACCGGCGACCTGCGGGGCGTCACCGAGCGGCTGGACTACCTGCAGTGGCTGGGCGTGGACTGCCTGTGGCTGCCGCCCTTCTACCCGTCGCCGCTGCGGGACGGCGGGTACGACGTCGCGGACTACACGTCGATCGCGAGCCAGTACGGCACGATCGGGGACTTCACCGAGCTCATCGAGGCGGCGCACGCGCGCGGCATCCGCGTAGTGGTGGACCTCGTGATGAACCACACCAGCGACCAGCACCCGTGGTTCCAGGCGTCGCGCTCGGACCCGGAGGGCCCGTACGGCGACTTCTACGTGTGGTCGGACGACGACACCCGCTACGAGGACGCGCGCATCATCTTCGTCGACACGGAGACGTCCAACTGGACGTTCGACCCGGTACGGCGGCAGTACTTCTGGCACCGGTTCTTCCACCACCAGCCGGACCTCAACTTCGAGAACCCCCGCGTGGTGGACGCGATGCTCGACGTCGCGCGGTTCTGGCTCCAGGTCGGCGTGGACGGCTTCCGGCTCGACGCGGTGCCGTACCTGTTCGAGGCCGAGGGCACCAACTGCGAGAACCTGCCGGAGACGCACGCGTTCCTGCGCCGGGTGCGCCGCATGATCGACGACGAGTTCCCCGGCCGCATCATGCTGGCCGAGGCCAACCAGTGGCCGCAGGACGTGGTCGACTACTTCGGCACCGAGGACGAGCCCGAGTGCCACCTGTGCTTCCACTTCCCGGTGATGCCGCGCGTCTACTACGCCATGCGGGACCAGCGCGCCCGGCCCCTGCTCGAGATCCTCGCCGACACGCCGGACATCCCCGCCCCCGGCGGGCAGTGGTCGACGTTCCTGCGCAACCACGACGAGCTCACCCTCGAGATGGTCTCCACCGAGGAGCGGGCGGCGATGTACGGGTGGTTCGCACCCGACCCGCGCATGCGCGCCAACATCGGCATCCGCCGCCGTCTGGCGCCGCTGCTCGACAACTCGCGCAAGGAGGTGGAGCTGGCGCACGCGCTGCTGCTCAGCCTCCCGGGCAGCCCGTGCCTGTACTACGGCGACGAGATCGGCATGGGCGACAACATCTGGCTGCCCGACCGGGACGCCGTGCGCACCCCCATGCAGTGGACGCCCGACCGCAACGCCGGCTTCTCCACCGCCGACCCCGGCAAGCTGTACCTGCCGCTCGTGCAGTCGCTGGTGCACCACTACCAGCACGTCAACGTCGAGGCGCAGCTCGCGCAGCCGTCGTCGCTGCTGCACTGGGTGCACGGGATGCTCGCCGTGCGGCGCCTGCACCCCGCGTTCGGCACCGGGGCGTTCGCGCCGCTCGAGGCCGACGACGAGGCCGTGATCGCCTTCACCCGGACCTCGGCGGACGAGACGCTGCTCGTGGCGGCGAACCTGTCCGCGACGGCGCGCTCGTCCGTCGTGCGGGTGCCCGGACGGGCCGGCTGGTCGCTCACCGACCTGTTCGGCGGCGCCCGGTTCCCCGACGTCGGCCCGGACGGCACCGTCACGATGACGTGGGGGTCGCGCGACTTCTACTGGCTGCTCCTCACGCCGCCGGACGGCACGACGACGCGCGGCGCGACCACGGGCGGCGCGACCACGGGCGGCGCGACCACGGGCGGCGAGCGGGCATGACCGCCGTGCGGCCGGCCGCGGACGTCCCCGACCCGAGCGTCCGGGAGCTTCTCGCGGCCTGGCTGCCCGGCCGGCGGTGGTTCCCCGCGGGCGGCGTGAGCGCCGCGGGCGTCCGCGTCGAGCCGTGGCTCGCGGTGACGTTCGACGACGACGCCCCGCACGGCAGCGGCGCCGGCGACGGCGACGGCGACCGTGCCGACGTCGTCGTCCTCCTCGTCCGGCTGCGCGGCCCCGGCGTGCCGGGCGGCGAGGTGGTCGCGCAGGTGCCGCTGGTGCTCACGGCCCCGGCGGCGCGCGGCCCGGGGTTCGTCGCCGAGGTGCGCACCGCCGCGGGCGACGTCGCCGTGCACGACGGCGGCGCGCACCCCGCCTGCTGGCTCGCCCTGCTGCGCGCGGGCGGCGTGGGCGACGGCGTGCCGGACGACGTGCTCGTCGCCGGCGGCCAGGTCGTGGCGGGCGAGCAGTCGAACACGAGCGTCGTGCTGCCGGGGGTGCCGTCGCCGGACGGCACCGGCGGGATGCTCAAGATCCTGCGCACCGTGACCCCCGGACCGCACCCCGACGTCGTCGTCCCCCGCGCCCTGACCCGTGCCGGCTGGGACGGCGTGCCGCGCTTCCTCGGCGCCCTGCAGGTGGCCACCGCGCCCGGCACGTCCACCGCCCTCGCCGTCGTCAGCGAGCTGGTGCCGCGGGCCCGCGACGGGTTCGAGCTGGCGTGCGAGCACGCCGGCCGCGGCGAGTCGTTCGCGCACCTCGCGGCGGACCTCGGGCGCGTCGTGGCGGAGCTGCACTCGGTGCTGCGCCAGGCGATGCCGCCCGGCCCCCTGCTCGACCCGGCGACGTTCGTCGGGGGCCTGCGCGACCGGGCGGCGCTCGCCGTCGCCGAGGCGCCCGGCCTGGCCGCGCGCGCCCCCGCGATCGACGCGCTCCTCGACGACCTCCAGGCCCGGCTGCCCCGGCTGCGCCTGCAGACCGTGCACGGCGACCTGCACCTGGGCCAGGCCCTGCACGGCGAGACCGGGTGGAAGCTCCTCGACTTCGAGGGCGAGCCGCAGCGGCCCGCCGCCGAGCGCACGGCGCCCGACCTCCCGCTGCGCGACGTCGCGGGCATGGTCCGCTCGTTCGCGTACGCCGCCGCCGTCGGCGGGGCGCCCGACCCGTGGTGGGAGGCGGAGTCCGTGCACGCCTTCCTCGCCCGCTACCGCCAGTCGGCCGACACCTCCGCCGCCGTCACCGGGCTGACCACCCGCCGCCCGCCCGAGCTCGACCCGCCCACCGCCGACGCCGTCCTCGCCGCCCTCGTGCTGGACAAGGCGCTCTACGAGGTGGTCTACGAGACCCGGCAACGGCCGACCTGGGTGCACATCCCGTTGTCGGCCGTCGACCGCGTGCTCACCCGGCCGCGCTGACCTCGCCGAGCAGGTCGTTCGCCGTGCGCACGGCGGCGGCGAACGCCTCCGGGTCGCCGGCTGCGGGCGAGGCGATCCGGAGCGTCACGCTCTGGCCCGCACGCAGCGTCACCAGCCCGGAGTCGACGCGCGCGTCCGGGTCCACGACGTCGGCGTGGCAGAAGACGTCGCGCGCCAGCGACGTGGCGGTGACCCGCAGCTCGCAGCCCGCGTCGACGGCCGACGCCTCGATCCGCAACGGCTGCGGATCGAGGTGCTGGTCCACGACCTCGGCCCCGTACCTCAGGGCAGGGGCGACACCGGCGTCCGGGTCGTCGGCGGTGGCGACGAGCACCTCGGTCGCCGCGTCGACGAACGTCGCGACGTCGGCGGGCACCGTCACGGTCGCGGCACCCCGCGCGGGCGCGTCGACCTCGACGGTCGCCTTGGCCAGGACCGACCCGTCGAACCCCTCGCGCGTCACGGTCCAGGTCCCGGCGAGACGGTCACCGGTGTCGTTGACGACGACGAGCGCGACGGTGTCGGGCTCCGGCTCCAGCCCTTCCCACGCGGCGGCACGCGCTGCCTCGGACGCGCGGGGCTGGAGGGTCGCCAGCCGCGGCGCGTACGCGGCGCGCAGCGCGTGCCACAGCGGCTTGCGGTGCTCGTCGTGATCGACCGCCGCCCACGAGACCACAGGCCAGTTGTCGTTGAGCTGCCACATGATCGCACCCGTGTTGTGCGGGGTGAGCGACCGGACATGCTCGATGCCGAACCGCACGGCGTGCGCCTGGTTGAGCTGCGTCGTCCAGTGCCAGTCCCGGATCGACGCCGGGTCGGGCAGATGACCCTGCCAGCCGCGCTCGAGCTTGGCGTTGCCCAGGTGTGCCTTCTGGTGCACGAGCATCTGGTGGCCGAACGGGTCGAGCGGCTCGTCGTGGACCACGCGCGTGAGCGTCGACCAGGCGGGCGGCCCCTGGAAGCCGAACTCCGACAGGAACCGCGGCTTGTAGCGGGCGTAGACGGAGTAGTCCTCCCGGTTCCAGACGTCCCAGATGTGCATGGTCCCGTAGCGCTCGTCGTTCGGGTGGCGGTAGTCGCCGAACGAGTACGGGCTCGCCGGCGAGTACGGGCGCGTGGGGTCCAGCTCCGCGAGGACGCCGGGCAGCAGCTCGCGGTAGTACAGGTCGCCCCACGGGCGGCCGCCGAGCCGGCCGGCCCAGCCCCAGTCCACCGAGCCCCACGTGTTCTCGTTGTTGCCGTTCCAGATGACGAGCGACGGGTGGGGGCTCAGCCGTGTGACGTTCTCGCGCGCCTCGGCCTCCACCTCGGCACGCATCGGCTCGTCCTCGCTGTAGGCGGCGCAGGCGAACGGGAAGTCCTGCCACATCAGCAGGCCCCGCTCGTCGGCGAGGTCGTACAGGTCGTCGGACTCGTAGATGCCGCCGCCCCACACCCGCAGCAGGTTGACGTTCGCCTCGAGGGCGTCGTCGACCCGGCGCGCGTACCGGTCGCGGTCGATCTCCGTGAGGAACGCGTGGTCGGGGATCCAGTTCGCCCCACGGACGAGCACCGTCTCGCCGTTGACCTTGAGCAGGAACGGCGCCCCGGCCTCGTCCGCGGTCGTGTCCAGCTCCACCGTGCGGAACCCGACGCGCCCCGCCCAGCGGGCGTCGTCGGCCGTGACCTCGACGTCGTACAGCGGCTGGTCCCCGTGACCGACCGGCCACCAACGCCGCACGCCGGGCACCTCGACGGTCACCGTGCCCTCCGTCCGCCCCGCCGGCACGCTGCCCGTGGCCACGAGCTCCTCGCCGTCCGGCCCGGTGAGGGCCACGCGCAGCGGGACCTCGCCGTCGGCCGCCACCCCGTCGCGCTCGATCTCGACGTGCGCGACCAGGACGCCGTCGTGCGCGCCGTCGGACCCTGCCACGACGTCGACCAGCGGTCGCACCGCGGCGATGCGCACCCCGGACCAGGAGTCGAGGCCGATCGGCTTCCAGATGCCCGCGCCGGCGACGTCGATCCCCCAGTCCCAGCCGAAGGAGCAGGCCATCTTCCGCAGCTGGTTGTACTCGTGGTGGTTGGTCGAGGGCAGCACCCCGTCGCGCTCGGCGCGGGCCAGCGCCTCGGGCACGGGCGCGGCGAACGTGACGACCAGGGAGTTGTCGCCCGTGCGGAGCGCGCCGCGGGCGTCCCACCGGAAGGCCCGGAACATGTTCTCGGTGCGCCCGAGCTCGGTCCCGTTGAGCTCCACGGTCGCCACCGTGTCGAGGCCGAGCGCGACGAGGTCGTGCCGCGCCGCGTCGCCCGGCTGCCACTCGAACGTCGTCGCGTACCGCCACGACGTGTCGCCGATCCACTGCTGCGCCGCCTCGTTGTCGCCGTCGAACGGCGCGTCGATCAGCCCTTCGCGGTGCAGGTCGAGGTGCGCCTCGCCGGGTACGACGGCCGGGACGCCGGCGGCGAGCACCGTCGCCGCGTGCTCCGGTGCGTCGGCCGCCGGCTCCGCGGCGGTGAGACGCCACCCCTGGTGCAGGGCGCGGAAGGTCGAGGGGAGGTACGTCATGGAGAGGAGTCCTTCGTGGTTCGCAGGGAGGGCGCGGTCAGGGTGACCCGGTCAGTCTGTCGCGGCGTGCGGAGGTTCGCGCAGCACGCGCACCCCGCCCGGTGCCACCGCGGTCAGCGGCCCGACGTCGTTCCCGGACAGCAGGTCGTGACCGGCGGCGGCGACCTTCTGCTCGTCGCCGGTGTGGTTGAGGAGGAAGAGGTAGGAGCGGTCCCCGGCCCGACGGCGCACGGCCTCGAGCCCCGGCGCGGCCTCGACGACGCGCGGCACCCCCGACTCGGCGACGAGCCGGTCCACGACCCGCCCGACGGCCTCGGCGTCGAGCGCCGCGGAGACGTACCAGGCGGCGCCCTCGCCGACCTGTCGACGCGTCACCGCCGGGCCGCCGGCGAGCGAGCTCGTGGAGTACCGGACCACAGCCTGGGCACCGTCGAGGTGGACACGCTCGGTCCAGTCCGTCGCCTCACCGCCGTCGTCCAGGCCGACGACGCGACCCTCGGCGAGGGGGTACAGCTCGTCGCTCCAGGCGCCGAGCACGTCGGCGAAAGCGCCGGGGAAGCCGCCCGTGCGGACCTGCCCGTCCGCGTCGCAGACGCCGGAGAGGTACGTGACCAGCAGGGTGCCGCCCCGCGCGGGGACGGCGGCGAGGCGGGCCGCGGTGTCGTCGCCCGTGACCAGCAGCGACGGCACGACGACGAGGTCGTATCCGTCGAGGTCCGCGCCGGGCGGCACCACGTCGCACACCACGTGACGGTCCCACAGCGCCCGGTGCCACGCGCGCAGCTCGCGCCCGTACGACAGCTCGCGGTGCGGCATCAGGCCGTGCTGGAGGGCCCATCCGGCCGGGTCGTCGACCACCATCGCGGCCCGGGCGGGCTCGACGGCGGTCCCGGCGACCTCGGCCAGGGCTCGCAGGTGGCCGCCCAGCTCCACGACCTCCCGCCACACCCGCGACCGGGTGCCGCTGTGCGGGAGCATCGCGGAGTGGAACTGCTCCGCGCCGGCCCGCGAGGCCCGCCACTGGAAGAACATCACGCCGTCGGACCCGCGCGCGACGTGCCCGAGCGAGTGGCGCGCGATCTCCCCCGGATCCTTGGCGCGGTTGCGCCGCTGCCAGCTGGGCCCGCCGGTCGAGCTCTCCATGAGCAGCCAGGGACGCCCCGAGGACATGCCGCGCATCCGGTCGGCCGCGAACGCCAGGTCGTGCTCGCGGTCGCCCATCGGGAGGTCGCCGACCAGCGTGTAGTGGTCGTTGGCGACGACGGCCGCGTGCGGCGCCCACGACGCGTAGTCCACGACCTGGGCTCCGGCCCCGACCATGAAGTTCGTCGTCACCGGGACGGCGGAGTGCCGCTCGAGGACGTCCTTCTCCGCCAGGTAGTGCGCGAGCAGCGCGTCGGAGGAGTACCGCTCGTAGTCGAGGTACAGCCCGGGGTTGGGGGCACCGTGCCGACCGCGCGGGGGCATGATCTCGTCCCACGCCCCGTACCGGTGCCCCCACTGGGCGGTGCCCCACGCCGCGTTCACCGCGTCGAGCGTGCCGTGCCGTTCACGCAGCCACCGCCGGAACCCGGCCGCGGAGTCGTCGCAGTAGCAGCGTGCGTTGCCGCCACCGAGCTCGTTCCCCACGTGCCACAGGCGCACGGCGGGATGGTTCCCGTAGCGGCGGGCGAGCGCCTCGACGTGGCGCAGCGCGTACCGGCGGTAGACGGCCGACTCCGGGCACCACGCGTTGCGCCCCCCGGCGGGCTCGCGGTACCCGTCGACGAGCACGGGCGCGATGTCGGGGTGCGCGGTGAGCAACCAGCTCGGCGGCGCCGCCGTGGGGGTGGCGAGGTCCACGGCGATGCCGTGGGCGTGCAGCAGCTCGATCGCGTCGTCGAGCCACGACCAGTCCCGCACGCCGTCGGCGGTCTCCACGGTCCCCCAGGCGAAGACGCCGAGGGTCACGAGGTTGACGCCCGCCTCGCGCATGAGGCGCACGTCCTCGTCCCACACGGCCCGCGGCCACTGCTCGGGGTTGTAGTCGCCGCCGTAGGACAGGCCCTGGGTCGGCCAGCGCGCCGGCGCGGAGGGCGCGGCGGGCGTCACGAGGCACTCCGCGCGGCCGCCCCGCCGCGCGCCTGGGCCGCAGGCACGCCGGCCTCCTGCCACTCGCCCGCGAAGTGGTCGAAGCACACGCTGTTGTCGATCGCGCCGCGGTCCGTCCCCGCCTGGGTGAGCGTCACCCGGTCGACCCGCTCGGGGTCCGGGGCCGCCATCGCGAGGAGCTTGGTGTAGTCGTGGTGCGGGTCGAGGATGACCGCGTCCGCCGGGCCGCGTTCCACCACCCGGCCGCGGTACAGCACGACGATCTCGTCGGAGAAGTGCCGGGCGGTCGCCAGGTCGTGCGTGATGTAGAGGACGGCGAGCCGGTCCTCGCGCTGCAGGCGTCCGAGCAGGTTGAGGACGCCGAGCCGGATCGACACGTCGAGCATCGACACGGGCTCGTCGGCGATGAGCACCTGGGCGCCCGGGGCGAGCGCGCGGGCGATGGCGACCCGCTGGCGCTGGCCGCCGGACAGCTCGTGCGGCCGCCGCGGCGCGATGTCCTCGGCCGGGGTGAGGTTCACCCGCTCGAGCATCTCGACCACGCGCTCGTGGGTCTCGGCCGCCGAGCGCGTGCGCTGATGGATGCGCAGCGGCCGGGCGACGTGATGCTCGATCGAGTGGAACGGGTTGAGTGACGCGAACGGGTCCTGGAAGACCATCTGCACCTGACGCCGGTACAGCGAGCCCTGCACCGGGGTGTCGTCGTCGAGGCGCACGTCGACCGTGCCCGACGTCGGCTTCTCCATCCGCGTGAGGATCTTCGCGATCGTCGACTTGCCGGAGCCCGATTCCCCCACGAGGGCGACGGTGCGCCCGGGGACCAGGTCGAGGCTCACGTGGTCGACGGCGCGCAGCCGTGACCGGCGCAGCCCCGTGCGGATCGAGTAGTCCTTGACCAGGTCGGACACGTGGACGCGGGTCATGCTCGGTCCTCCTGACCGTTCTGCACGCAGGTGCCGGGGCCGGCGAAGTCGTCGACGCCGCTGCGGATGAAGCCGCCCCGCTCGCCGGACAGGCTCGGGAACGAGCTCAGCAGCGTGCGGGTGTAGGGGTGGCGCGCTTCGCGGTACAGGCGCTGCGCGGTGTCGAGCTCGACGATCTCGCCCTTCAGCATGACGGCGATCCGGTCGCTGATCTCGAGCAGCAGGGGCAGGTCGTGGGTGATGAACACGACCGCGAAGTCGAGCTCGTCGCGCAGCCGCACGATCTCGCGCAGGATGTCGCGCTGGACAACGACGTCGAGCGCCGTCGTCGGCTCGTCCATGATCATGATCTGCGGCTCCAGCAGCATCGCCATCGCGATCATGACGCGCTGGCGCATGCCTCCGGAGAGCTCGTGCGCGTACGACCCGAGGCGCCGCGGGTCCACGCCGACGCGGGTGAGCACCTCCTCCGACCGGCGACGCACCTCGGCCCGCGACGTGCCGGGCCGGTGGGCCAGCAGCGTGTCCCGCAGCTGCGCCCGCACGGTGGTCACGGGGTTGAGGGCGTTCATCGCGCCCTGGAACACCATCGACAGCTTGTCCCAGCGGAACGCGCGCAGCGCGGAGTCCTCCAGGGCGAGCACGTCCACGTCCGAGCCGTCGCGGTCGTGGAACGTGATGCTCCCGGACGCGATGCGCGCCGGCGGCCGGTGCAGGCGGTTGACCGCGTAGGCGAGCGTCGTCTTGCCGCAGCCGGACTCGCCCGCGAGGCCGAGGATCTCCCCGCGGTGCAGCGTCAGGCTCGCGTCCTTCACCGCCGTGACCGGCTGCTCCACCTCGTAGACCACCGTGAGGTCCGAGACGGTGAGGACGGGTTCCGTCCGGCCGCCACGGGCGGCCGTCCCTTCGTCGTGCACCAGTGTCGTCGTCATCGCGCGGACACCTCCTTCGTGCCGTCCGCCTCGCGGACCGCGTCCGGCTCCTGCGTGCCCGACCGGCGGTGCGCACGGGCCAGCTCACGCTCGAGGCGGGCCGCCTTGCGGGCCCGCTTGCGGTGCTGGCGCAGGTTCTTGAGCTTGGGGTTGATGATCTCGTCGATCGAGAAGTTGATGAGCGACAGGCCCATGCCGAACAGGGCGATCATCAGGCCCGGCGGGACGAACCACCACCACGCTCCGAGCGAGAGGGCGAAGCCGTTCTGCGCGTAGAAGAGCATCGTGCCGAGCGTCGAGGAGTTCGACGCGCCGAGGCCGATGAACGACAACCCTGCCTCGCCGAGGATCGCCGCGATGACCGCGAAGACGAACTGCGACGCGATCACCGGCAGGAGGTTCGGCAGGATCTCGACGACGATGACGCGCCACGGCTTCTCCCCCGAGACCTTCGACGCCGCCACATAGTCGCGGTTGCGCACGGACAGGGTCTGGGCCCTCAGCACCCGGGCCGACGCGGCCCAGCTCGTCACCGCCAGCACGACGGCGATGGTCCACAGTCCGCGGCTCTCGCGCGGCACGAAGCCGGAGATGACGATCACGAGCGGCAACCCGGGGATCACCAGGAAGACGTTCGAGAGCAGCGAGAACGCCTCGTCGGCGAAGCCGCCGCGGTAGGCGCCGTAGATGCCGAAGAACGCGGACAGGGCGGTGGCCAGCACGCCGACCAGCAGGCCGATCTGCAGCGACCCGCGGGTCGCGTACGCCAGCTGGGCGAGCACGTCCTGGCCGGTCTGCGTGGTGCCGAGCAGGAAGTCTCCGGACGGCGGCGTGAGTCCGATGTCGCGGATCTGTCGGGGGTCGCCCACCAGGTAGGGGCCGAAGATGCCGAAGAGGGTGATGACACCCACCAGCACGAGGCCGATGGCGAGCCAGGGCGTCATCGTGGGCAACAGCATCCGCCAGCCGGAGCGCGGCGCGGCTCCGGCGCGTTCGCGTGCCACCTCCTCGGCTTCGACCTCGTCGACGAGGGACGGTTCGTTCGCGGGGCTCAGGTTCGTCATGTCGATGCCTCCTCTCAGGACCGGGCTCGCGTGCGCGGGTCGATCAGGCCGTACAGCAGGTCGACCACGAGGTTCGCGCCGAGCACGGCGAGCGTGATCACGAGGAACAGCCCCTGCATGAGCGCGTAGTCGTTGTTGGTCACGGCCCCCAGGAGGCGCCCGCCGATGCCGGGGTAGGAGAACACCTGCTCGGTGATCACCGAGCCCGAGACGACGAAGCCCAGCGAGATCGCGAACCCGGCGACCGACGGGAGCACCGCGTTGCGTGACGCGTACGAGCGCAGCACCTTGCGGGGCGACAGCCCCTTGGCCTCGGCCGTGAGCACGTAGTCCTCGGACAGCGTGGAGACCATCATGTTGCGCATCCCGAGCAGCCAGCCGCCCACGGAGGCGAGCACGATCGTCAGCGCCGGAAGGGCGCCGTAGTGGATGGCGGAGAGGATGAACTCCGCGTTCCAGCCGGGATCCAGGACGACGTCGTAGCCGCCCTGCAGCGGGAACCAGCCGAGTACGCGGGCCAGGAAGTACGCCAGGATCAGCGCCAGCCAGAAGTAGGGCACCGCGGCCAGGAGCGTGGTCGCCGGGATCAGCGAGTCCAGCCAGGTGCCGGGCTTCCACCCGACGAACGCTCCGAGCGTCACTCCCAGGACGGCGGCCATCACGGTGGCGATGCCCACCAGGACCACCGTCCAGGGCAGCGACTGCGCGATGACGTCTGTGACCTGCGCCGGGTAGTAGCTGACCGACACCCCCAGGTCACCGTGGACGAGGTTGTTCAGGTAGTCGACGTACTGGTTCCACAGCGGTTGGGAGTCGTCGCCCCCGAGGAGGAGCGCGTAGGCCTCCCGGGTCTCGGGCGTCACCGTGCCGCCGCGCTGCTGCAGCTTGGCGAGCAGGATGTCGACCGGGTTGCCCGGAAGGAGCCGGGGGATCGCGAAGTTCAGGGTCAGCGCGGCCCAGAGTGCCACGACGTAGAAGCCCATCTTGCGCAGGAAGTAGTTCACGGCAGGGTGCTTTCCTCGGGGACGACGTCTCGGGTCATGTCAGCCGGCAGGCTGGATCTTCTTGAAGATCTCGGCGGCGTCCATCGCCGACCAGACGGCCGGGAAGGCGTAGAGGTCGTCGTCGGACGGCCAGCCGCTGAACTTCGCCGTGTTCCACACGCTCGTCGTGCCGCCGGTGAGGATCGGCACGTAGGGCATGTCCTCGAAGACGTGCTGCTGGATCGTGTCGAAGTACGGCTGGCGCGCGGCGGCGTCGTCGAGGGGCAGCTTGGCCAGCTCGTCGAGCGCCTTGTCGACCTCGGGGTTGGAGTAGCGCGAGTAGTTGTTGCCCGCCGACTTGCCGACCTTCGCCCCCGAGCCGGAGTCGAAGAAGTAGTTGTAGAGGTAGAACGGGTCGGGCGCGGGCCCCTGCCACAGGGAGTCGATGGCCAGCTCGAACTTGCCCGAGCCCTTCTTCTCCGTCCACTCGTTCCACGAGGACTGCGCGGTCTGCAGGTCGATGCCGGCCGCCTTCGCCTGCGACGCCATCGTGTCGAGCGCGGTGATGTAGTCCGTCCACCCGGTCACGACCTCGACGGTCAGCGTGAGCTTCTCGCCGTCCTTGGCGTAGATGCCGTCCGCGCCCTTCGTCCAGCCGGCGTCCTCGAGGATCTGTGCGGCCTTGTCCGGCTCGGCGGTCATCGGAGCCGTCTTCTCGGACACGGCGTCCGAGACGAAGTCGTCCTGGCTGGGCGTCAGGGTGAAGACCGGCGAGATCTCGTTCGCGGTCTCCATGAACGCGAGCTTGTTGAGCTGGGTGCGGTCCATCGCGTAGTACAGAGCCTGGCGGACCGCCGGGTCCGTCTGCGGGCCCTCGCACCCCATCTCGGCGCTCGAGCACGTGGCGAGCACCATCTGGTTCTGCCACTGCGTGTACGCGTCGTAGTTCGGGAAGTTCTGGTGCGTGTTCTGGATGTCCGGGATCGGCCCGGTCTGCCAGTCGACGGTGCCGGCGGCGATCGCGTCGGCACCCGCCTGGTTGCCCGACAGCGCCAGGAAGCGGATGTTCTTCAGCCGGGGCTCGCCACCCCAGTAGTCGGGGTTCGCCTTGTACGTGAAGGCCTGTGGCTTGAAGTCGTCGAGCAGGTAGGCGCCGGTGCCCACGGGCTTCTCGATGACGTCCTCGACGGGGTTGATGTCCTTCCACAGGTGCTCGGGCACGATCGGCGTGTTCATCACGTCCGGCCCCTTGACGAACGCGGGCTGCTCGAAGGTGAACGTCACGTGCGTGTCGTCCACGGCCTTCGCCGTCCCGTCGAAGCCGCCGCTGTTGATCGACGGGTTGTCCTTGAGGAGGGTGAAGGTGAACTCCACGTCCTTCGCGGTGAACGGCTCGCCGTCGCTCCAGGTCACGCCCTCGCGGAGGGTGACCGACAGCTCGGTGCCGTCCTCGTTCCACGACTGCTCGGTGCCCAGCAGCGGCACCGGGTCGCGCACCTCGGCCTTGTTGTAGAAGAACAGGGGCTCGTAGATGGTCCCGAGCCCCCCGATCTTCGAGGGCGAGAACGGGTTGAAGTTGATCTGGTAGTCGCCGGCCTGACCGGTGTAGGCGACGAGCGTGCTGCTCGCGCCCCCGCCCGAGCCGTTCGAGCCGCCGTCCGAGCCGCCCCCGGAGCACGCCGCGAGGGCGAGACCGAGGGCCGCGACACCGGCGAGCACCGCGCCGCGCCGACGGATTCCTGTCCTGAGGAACATCTGCGGTCCTTTCTCGTGCCGGCACCAGAGCCGGCTCCAGCGGCGCCGTCGTCGGCGCTCGTGGGTATTCTTGCCATGCTTAACTTAAGCGGTCAAGTGCTGTAGGTCACTCACGGTGGAGGCGATGGATGTTGCTCGACGGCGTGGCGCAGGTCGTGTCCTCGCGCCGGCTGCTCGACCTGGTGCGGACCCGCGGGACGATCAGCCGGGTCGAGCTCGCCCGGCTCTCCGGGCTCACCTCCCCGACGGTCACGCACGTCGTGCGCGGGCTCCTGGACCTCGGGCTCGTGCACGAGTCGGGGGTCCAGCAGCGCGGCCGCGGCCAGCCCCGCCGACTGCTGAGCGTCACCGCCGACGCCGGGTACGCCGTGGGCATCCAGGTGGACCTGACCACCACGACGGCGGTCGTGGTCGACTTCGCCGGCGCGACGGTCGCGAGCGCCGGGCTGCGGGGCTCCGGACGGCGCTCGCCCGACCGGACCGTCGGGGCTCTGGTCGACCACGTGGGCGACCTGCTCGCCAGCGCCGGCATCCCTCGCGACCGGGTGCTCGGGGTCGGCCTCGTCACCCACGGCCCGCAGGACCGCGAACGGGGCATGCTCCTCACCGCCCAGCCCACACCCGCCTGGGAGAGGTACCCGCTCACGGCACGGCTGGCCGCCGGCCTAGGACTGCCCGTGCTGCTGGAGAACGACGCGACCGCGGCGGCCGTGGGCGAGCTGTGGACGCGGGACCTCGACACCGAGACCTTCGGGCTCGTGTACATGGCCTCGGGCATCGGCGGGGCGGTCGTCGTAGACGGCGTCGCCTACCGCGGCCGTGCCTCCAACGCCGTCGAGATCGGCCACGTCCCGCTCCCCGACGCACGCTCCCCCTGCGTCTGCGGCAACCGCGGGTGCACGCAGGCGGAGGCCGGCCCGGCGGCCGTGGTCGCCCAAGCCCTGGCCCACGAGGGCGCCGCCGAGCGCTGGGGCGTGCAGGGCGCCGTCGAGGACACGCTCGCGGACTTCGAACGTGTGGCCCGCGCCGCACGGGACCGCGACCCCGACGCCGCCGCCCTGCTGACCACGTCCGCTCGTCGCGTCGGCCAGGCGGCTACCGTGCTCGTCAACCTCTTCGACGTCGATACCGTGCTGCTCGCCGGCCCGGCGTTCGCGACGGCGGGGCCGCTGTACCGCCGGGTGGTCGACGCCGCACTGTCCGAGCACGCGCTCAGCCGCACCCTCAGCCCGCCCCGGGTCGCACTGTCCGGTCAGGTCGCCACCGTCGCCGCCGTCGGCGGCGCCCTGACCGTCCTGCGCGGTGCTCCCGACGCCGCCCCTCCCCTGGGAGGGGCGAGGGCGGGAGCCCGCCCACCCATCGACCGCACCCCCGACCAGCCCGCAACGATCGGAGCCCCGTGACCACCGAGAACGCCGTCCTGCACCGCGACGGGACCGCCCTCGTCCTCCACCTTCCCTCGCACGGCCTGCCGAGCGTCGTGCACTGGGGTGCGGACCTGGGTCCCCTCGACGGCGCCGCCGCCGACGCCCTGCTGCGCGCCACCAGCCGCCAGACCCCTCCCGGCACGCTCGACGCGGCCTGGCGCCTCCCGATCCTGCCGCAGGACTCGGACGGCTGGTCGGGTCGCCCCGGCCTCCTCGTCACGCGCGCCGGCGTCCCCGTCTACCCCCGGTGGGAGTCCGTCGTGGCCCGTCCGGACGAGGCGACCGCCGTCGTCACCGCCACGGACCCGGCCGGCGGTCTCGCACTGCGCACCCGCGTGGAGGTCGGTCCCGGTGGCCTGGTCGTGCTCGACCACGAGATCGTCAACGAGGGCACCGGCCGGCTGGAGGTCGCTTGGCTCGAGGCGACCCTGCCCGTGCCGAAGACCGCGGACCACCTCACCACGTTCGGCGGCCGGTGGACGCGCGAGAAGTCGCCGGTCACGACACCGATGCCGCGGGGAACCACGGTGCGCGAGTCGCGCCGGGGCCGCGGGGGCCACGACGCCCCGTGGGTGACGCTCGCCTCCGAGCGCGCCCCCCGTTCCGGGGAGGGCCGGGTCTGGGCCACCCACCTGGGGTGGAGCGCCGACGTGCGCCACCGTGTCGACCGGGTCACCGAGCACGTCTCGCTGCTCGGCGCGGGCGAGCTTCTCCGGCCCGGCGAGCTCGTCCTGGAGCCGGGCGAGACCTACCGCGCCCCGACGGCGTACTTCGCCTGGTCGGACAGCGGTCTCGACGGCGTCGCGGCCCGCTTCCACACGTGGCTCCGCGCGCGCCCGCAGCACCCGCGCTCTGCCCGGCCGCTGGTGCTCAACACGTGGGAGGCGGTGTACTTCGACCACGACCCGGAGCGACTCTTCGCGCTCGCCCGTCGGGCGGCGGAGGTCGGCGTCGAGCGGTTCGTCCTCGACGACGGCTGGTTCCCCGCGCGCCGCGACGACACCAAGGGCCTCGGCGACTGGGTGGTCGACCGCGACGTCTGGCCGGACGGCCTCGAGCCGCTCGCCGAACTGGTGCACGGCCTGGGGATGCAGTTCGGCCTGTGGTTCGAGCCGGAGATGATCAACCTCGACTCGGACCTCGCACGCCGTCACCCCGAGTGGATCCTGGCCAACCCGGCGTCCCTGCCATCCCCCGACGGCCTGTCGTTCCGCACCCAGTACCTGCTCGACCTGGCGAACCCCGACGCGTGGGAGCACGTGAGAGGACAGATCTCCGCCCTCGTCGCGGACCTCGGCATCGACTTCATCAAGTGGGACCACAACCGCGACCTGGTCGAACCCGTCCACGACGGCGCGCCCGGCACGCACGCCCAGACGCTCGCCACGTACCGGCTCCTGGACCGGCTCCGCGAGGACCACCCCGCGCTGGAGATCGAGTCGTGCTCCTCCGGCGGCGCGCGCACCGACCTCGGCATCCTCGCGCGTACTGACAGGGTCTGGGCCTCGGACTCCAACGACCCGGTGGAGCGGCAGGACATCCAGCGCTGGACCGAGCTGGTGCTGCCCCCCGAGCTGGTCGGCGCGCACGTCGGGCCGTCGCCGGCGCACTCGTCCGGCCGCGCCACCGACCTGTCGTACCGGATCGCCACGTCGCTGCAGGGCTCGGCGGGATTCGAGTGGGACATCCTCGGCTGCACGCCGGAGGAGACCGCGCGGGTCGCCGCGTTCGCGTCCCTCTACAAGGAGCTGCGCGGGCTGCTCCACTCGGGCACGGTGCGGCACCCCGACACGGCCGACCCCGCGCTCCGGGTCCGCACCGTGGTCGCGCAGGACCGGTCGGAGGCCGTCGTCACCGTCGCGACGGTCGCGTCACCGGAAGAGGCGCTCGCGGAACGTCTGCGGATCGACGGGCTCGATCCCGAGCGTCGCTACACGGTACGGCTGCGGGACGAGATCGGGGAGTCACGCTGGGGCTGGGTGACGCCGGGCTGGCTCGGCGACGGGCCCGTCACCCTCACCGGCCGAGTGCTGTCAGAGGTCGGGCTGCAGCTGCCGACGCTGTGGCCGGTCCAGGCGTTCGTCCTGCATCTCACTCCGGCCTAGCGGGCGGGCCGGTGCTCCCCCGCACCGTGAGCGTCGGGGTCGAGTCGCGATACGCCCGCGCCTCGGCCCCGGCCATCCGCTCGAACAGCCGCCGGGCCACGTGCGCCCCGTAGCTCGTCACGTCGTGGCTCAGCGCGGTGAGCTGGGGGTAGGCCGCACGGCACAGGGGCGAGTCGTCCCAGGCCACCAGCGAGACGTCCTCGGGCACGCGGGCCCCCAGCTCGTGCGCGACGCCGAGGCCGGCGAACGCCATGACGTCGTTGTCGTAGATCACGGCGGTCACGGGGTCGTCGATGTCCAGCAGGGACCGGGTCGCGGCCGCGCCAGAGTCCGGCGTGAAGTCCGCCCGCGCGACTCGGGCGGCGACGCCCTCGCGGGCCGCCTCGTCGTCGAACGCCAGGTCGCGGATGGTCGTGTGCCCGAAGCCCTCCGTGCCGGACACACGCCCGATCCTGCGGTGCCCCAGCCCGGCGAGATAGCGCACGCACTCGCGGAGCGCCGTGGCGTCGTCGGTGTAGACCGCGGGCAGGTTCCCCGCGAACTCGGGATCTCCCACGACGACCGCGGGCAGGGCGTCGCGCTCCGACAACGCCGCGATCCGGGGGTCGTCGCTCCGAGGATCGACCACGATCACGCCGTCCACGCGGCGGGCGGCGTGCCAGCGCCGGTGCGCCTGGGTCTCGGCGTCCATGTCGGGCACCACCTGGAGCAGCAGTCCGTACGAGCGCTCCGCGAGCACCTGCTCGATCCCGGCGATGAACTGCATGTAGAACGACTCGAAGCCCAGGGTCTCCGGGGCGCGGGCGAGCACCAGGCCGATCGTCTCCACCCGCGCGCCGGACAGCGCCCGGGCGGCCTGGCTCGGCACCCACCCGAGCTCCGCCGCGACCCCGAGGATGCGAGCCCTGGTCTCGTCGGAGACACCCGGACGGTCGTTGAGGGCGTAGGACACCGCGCCCGTGGACACACCGGCGCGCCGCGCGATGTCCGCGATCGTGATCCGAGCCATCCGCTCCCCTTCCCGAGCAGGCTTCCCGAGCAGGATCGTATGCCTCGTCGGACCTCCGTCCGTGCGCGAGCGCGGGCCGCGCGTCGGAACGCGCCCGACATGCGTCCGTGGAATCGTGGGCCGCATGACGCCGTCGCCACCGCCCGTCGACCCCGAGGTGCTGACCGCCCTGGCCCAGGGCACGCTGCACGACCCGCACGCCGTGCTCGGGCCGCACCTGCTGGACGGCGAGCCCCCGCACGACGGTTCCTGGGCGGTGGTCCGCGTGCTGCGGCCGCTGGCGGACGAGGTGACGGTCGTGACCGGCGACCCCGAGAATCCGGCCGAGCACCCCGCCGCGCACGCGGCGGCGGGCGTGTGGGAGGCGGTGGTCCCGGCGGGCGTCGACGACGACGGCTCCCGGCACGCGCCGGACTACCGGGTCCGGACCCGGTACGACGACGACGTCCAGACCGTCGACGACCCGTACCGCTTCTTGCCCACGCTGGGCGAGGTGGACCTGCACCTGATCTCCGAGGGCCGGCACGAGGAGCTGTGGCGGGCGCTCGGCGCCAACCCCCGCAGCTTCCCGAGCGCGCTGGGCGACGTCGAGGGCACGGCGTTCGCCGTCTGGGCGCCGAACGCGCGCGGCGTGCGTCTCGTGGGCGACCACAACCGCTGGACCACGGTGCACCCGATGCGGTCGCTCGGCGCCAGCGGCGTCTGGGAGCTGTTCGTGCCCGGCGTGGGCGCGGGCTCCCGGTACAAGTTCGAGGTGCTGGGCGCCGACCGCGTGTGGCGGGCCAAGGCCGACCCGCTCGCCAAGGGCACCGAGGTGCCGCCCGCGACGGCGTCCGTCGTCGTCGACTCGGGCTACGACTGGGCCGACGGCGAGTGGATGGCACGCCGCGCGGCGTCGGACCCGCACGCCGGCCCGGTGAGCGTCTACGAGGTGCACCTCGGGTCGTGGCGGCCAGGGCTGGGCTACCGCGAGCTGGCGGAGGAGCTCACCGCGTACGTCGTCGAGCAGGGCTTCACCCACGTCGAGCTGCTGCCGGTGGCGGAGCACCCGTTCGGCGGGTCGTGGGGCTACCAGGTGACCGGCTACTACGCGCCGACGGCGCGGTTCGGGCACCCCGACGACTTCCGGTACCTGGTCGACCGGCTGCACCAGGCCGGCGTCGGCGTCATCCTCGACTGGGTGCCGGGCCACTTCCCCCGCGACGAGTTCGCGCTCGCGCGGTTCGACGGCGGCCCGCAGTACGAGCACCCCGACCCCCGCCGCGGGGAGCAGCCCGACTGGGGCACGCTCGTCTTCGACTTCGGCCGCCGCGAGGTGCGCAACTTCCTCGTCGCCAACGCGACCTACTGGTTCGAGGAGTTCCACGCCGACGGCCTGCGCGTCGACGCCGTCGCGTCGATGCTCTACCTCGACTACTCGCGCAAGCCCGGCGAGTGGGAGCCCAACGTGCGCGGCGGGCGGGAGAACCTCGAGGCCATCGCCTTCCTGCAGGAGGCGAACGCCACGGCCTACCGCCGCTCCCCCGGCGTCATGATGATCGCCGAGGAGTCCACGGCCTTCCCCGGCGTCACCCGGCCCACCGACGCGGGCGGGCTCGGCTTCGGGCTGAAGTGGAACATGGGCTGGATGAACGACGGACTGCGGTACGTGGCCCACGACCCGATGTACCGGCGGTACCACCACCACGAGCTGACGTTCTCGCTCGTCTACGCGTTCTCGGAGCAGTACGTGCTGCCGATCAGCCACGACGAGGTGGTGCACGGCAAGGGCTCGCTGCTGCGCAAGATGCCGGGCGACCGCTGGAAGCAGCTCGCCGGCGTGCGCGCCTTCCTCGCCTACCAGTGGGCCCACCCGGGCAAGCAGCTGCTCTTCATGGGCCAGGAGTTCGCGCAGGACGCCGAGTGGGACGAGGGCTCCGGCCTCGACTGGTGGCAGCTCGAGACGCCTGGGCATGCGGGCGTGCAGCGCCTGGTGCGCGACCTCAACGCCCTCTACCGGGCCACGCCCGCCCTGTGGGAGCGCGACTTCGACGCCGCCGGCTTCGAGTGGCTCGACGCCGACGACGCCGACCACGACACGCTCTCGTGGGTGCGCCGGTCCGCCGACGGCGACCCCGTCGTCGTGGTCGTGAACTTCGCGGGCGTGCCGCACGAGGGCTACCGCCTCGCGCTGCCCGACGGCGGCGCCTGGGACGAGGTCCTCAACACCGACGCCGAGGTCTACGGCGGCTCCGGCGTCGGCAACCTAGGTCGCGTGCACGCGCAGGACGTCCCCTGGAAGGGGCGGCGGCACTCCGTCGCGCTGCGGGTGCCGCCGCTCGGCGCCCTCGTCCTTCGGCCGGCCGGCTGACCCGGGTCAGTACAGGCTGATCGCCAGACGCTGGCGGGCCTTGACCACGCGCGGGTCGGTGGGGCCGACGATCTCGAAGTACTCGACCAGCCGCACGCGCAGCTTCTCCTTGGCGTCCGCGTCGGCGCCGGGCAGCAGCTCGAGCAGGCGGGCGAAGGCGTCCTCCACCTTGCCGCCGAGCATGTCCATGTCGGCCACGCCGAGCTGCGCGTCGATGTCGGCGGGGGCGTCGGCCGCCGCCGTCCGGGCCGCCTGCAGGTCGGCGCCGCGGGTGCGCTGCAGCAGGCGCACCTGCGCCAGCCCGGCCACCGCGAGGGCGTCCTTCGGGTCCTGCTTGATGGCCTTCTCGTACGCGGCGACGGCGGTGTCGAGGTCGTCGCGCTCGATCGCGTCGTACGCCTCCTGGTGCAGCGGCGGCAGCGGCTCCTCGACCGGCTCCGCGGCCTCGTCCTCGGCGGGCGCCTCACCCTCGGCGCCCTGGGCGGGGGCCCGGCCCGTGACGCCGTTCTGCTCGGCCGCGGCCAGCACCTGGTCGAGCACGCCGCGCACCTGCTCCTCGGGCGCCGCGCCCTGGAACAGCGGCAGCGGCTGGCCCTGCAGCACCGCGACGACCGTCGGCACCCCCTGGACCTGGAAGGCCGCCGCCACCTGCGGGTACGCCTGCGCGTCGAGGCGGCCGAGCAGGAACCGGCCGGCGTACTCCTGGGCGAGCCGCCCCAGCAGCTCACCGAGGTCGGCGTTGGCCTTGTCGGTGGGGATCCACAGCAGCATGACCACCGGGTACGTGGTCGAGTCCTGCACCACCTGCTGGAAGTTCGCGTCCGTGACGTCCAGCACGTAGCCGCCCGCCGACGGCGCGCCGCCGGGCTCCCCCGGGGGCGGCGACTGCGGGCGGTTCAGCGCCGACAGGTCGACGGCGCCACGCGTGCTGAAGGTCGGGTCGGGCGTGGGGTTGGTCATGGGCGACATCCTACGAGCGGCGCCGACGGGTGGTGCGTCAGTTGGAGGCGGCCGTCGCGACGTGCGAGTAGCCGAGCGGGCGGATCTTGCCGTCGGCGTCCTTCGCCGGGACGTACAGCGCGACCATGTCGGTGTACCGCGTCGTGAGCGTGTTCGTCTGGTCGGCGTCCCCGAGCAGGGCCTTCTGCGTCTCGGACAGGGCGGGCACCTTGGCCCCCTCCTCCGCCTTCACGGTCGTCTTGCCGTCGAGGACGCCCATGACGAGCGCGCCGCCGTCGGCCGTGCGGACCGCGCGGACCTCGTCCTTGCGCGCCTTGTACTTCTGCGTGTACTCGGTCCCGGAGTCCTCGAAGCCGGGGACCTCCTTCCACGCCGCCGCGTCGGCCGCGACCGCGGCGACCAGGTCGCCGTCGGGCAGCTCGAACCCCTTGGCGAACGACGACTTCTTGGCACCGAGGGTGACCAGGTCGGCGTACTGGGCCAGCGCGTCCGCGGGCGTCGCCGCGAGGGTGTCGTCGTCGGAGGCCACGGCCTCGGAACCGATCCCGGCGTCCGCGAACGCCGGCATCTTCTGCCCCGGGATGAGCTGCGTCCAGGCCCACATCTTGTAGTCCGAGCGCGCGGACGCCTGCTCGAACGCGACCAGGCGCGGCGTCTCGAGGTCCTCCGTGCTGGTCGTGATGGAGAAGCTCGTGCGCGGCCAGCCCTCGGTGGTGGGGATGATCATCTGCTGGGACTCGCTCGGGATGTCCGTGACGAACTCCGCGTTGTCGCGCTTCTTCGCCACCGCGAGCTGGCTCTTGCGGACCTCGTACGCCGGGCCGGTCACGCGGGGCTTCAACGCGGAGCTCTTGAGCTCCTTGTCGGCCTTCGCGACCGTGTCGGCGACCGCGGTGAACACCTGGGTGTCCTGCTCCTTGGTCAGCACGGGCCCGGTGAACGCCTCCCCGGCCTGGGGCTGGGGCAGCTCGTCGGCGCAGCCGGCGAGCAGCGTCGACGAGACGACGAGGGCGCTCGCCACGGCAAGTCCGCGGGTGGTACGGCGGTTCATCGGTTCTCCCCGTCGTTCTCGGTCGTCGGGTCGGCGGCCTGCCCCGTGCGGGAGGCGTCGCCGAAGCCCCAGGTGGCGCGCCAGGCGGCGGCGCGGCCGGAGGGCGTGGACGTGTCGGGTCGGGCGGCGGCCTGCTCGGACGCCTGCTCGGTCTGCGCCGGGCGCACCGCGGGGATCGAGCCCGTGATGGCGCGCAGCATGCGGGTCATCCCGCCCTGCTCCGCGGCCCGGCGGGCCTCCTCCTGAGCGCGCAGCTCCCGCCGCGTCATGCGCAGGGCACCGGTCGCCGTGGGCGGCTCGGCCGGCACGGGCTCGTGGACGGCGGGCTCGGCCGGCACCGGCTGGTGCGCGGTCGGCTCGGCCGGCACCGCCGGCGCGGGGACGGGGAGGCCGCCGAACGGCGCGGGCTCGGGCGTCGTGCCGGTGGCGGCCGGGGCCGCCGCGGGCGACGCCTCGGACGGCGCGTCGACGGGCTCCTCACGCTGGCGGCGCCGCGACCGGCGCAGCAGGCGGCCGGCCAGGGGCACCTCGGCGGTGCCGGCGGCCTCGTCCCGGGCGGCGCCGTCGTCCGGTGTCTCGCCCTCACCGGAGGGCTCCTCCGTGCTGTCCGGGGTCTCCTGCGCCGCGTCGGTCGTCGGGCTCGGCGGCCAGGCGGCCGGCTCGTCGTCCGCGCCCGGCCGCACCGGGGCGAAGGGGGCCCCCAGGCCTCCGGCCGACGGTCCGTCGTCGTGCAGATCCGTGCCGTCGCCGTCGCGCGACTCCTGCTCCGCGAGGTCGGCCCGGCGCGCGCGGGCGCGACGGCCCCCGAGCACCAGCAGCAGGGCCCCGCCGAGCACCAGCACGGCACCCACGCCGACACCGGGCCACAGCCACGGCGTGGTGACGGCGCGCGGCCAGCTGAGCTCCAGCGTCGGGGCGGTCGCGTCGTCGCCGACACCGGCGGCGAGGAGCGTCCAACGGCCCGGGCGGTCGCTCCAGCGCAGCGTGACGCTGTTCTCGTCGGTGGCCTCGGCCACCCACATGTCCGACCCGGCCGGGTCGGCGCCCGTCTCCGGCTTCTCCTCGGCATCGGGGTCGGCGGGCTCGCCCTCCGCGACGGAGAGGTTCTCCCAGTCGCTCAGGCCCGTCACGCGCGAGTACGGGTCGTTGCCGACCCACCCCGCGACGTCGACGTCGCGACCGACGGCGAGGGTGACCTTCTGCCCCTCGGGGACGGACGCGCTGACGGTGACGTCGCCACCGACGAGCCCGAGGACACCGGGGTCGGTGACGACGAGCGTGCCGTCACCGGTCGGCTTGGCCGTGGCGACCACCGTGTCGGTGTCACGCCAGACCGTGGCCGAGGCGACACCGAGCGCGGCGGCGACCAGTCCGACCAGGACCAGGACACCGCCCAGAATGCGTTGCAGCACCGAGCTTTCCCTTCGACGTGGACAGTCCAGCATAGGGACGGCGCGGGGGGCTCCGTCCACGTGGCCGCCCCGGCAGGGTGCGGTTCACGAACCCTTCACGACTCGCGTACGACGGGCTCGCCCCGGCTCCTGCGCGTCGTCACGACCCGTGGAACACTGCCGGGGCGACGCCGTCGCGCCGCACCGACCCGGCGTGGGAGGATGTCCGACTCGTCCCACCAGGGCAAGAATGTCCCGAGTATCGGCGCCCTGCCCCCGCCACTATCCTGGCGACGCCGGGGCACCCACCATGTACGGAGGTCTGCACGTGTCCGACGAGCGCACGCTCTTCCCGATCACCATGCGCGGTTACGACCGCGCGCAGGTGGACGGTCACATCGCCCGACTCGAGCAGGCGCTCGAGGAGGCCCGCCGGAACGTCGAGAGCACCGACGCGCGCGCCATGCAGATCTCCTCGGAGCTCGCGCTCGCGCAGCGCCAGCTGCGGGAGAACGAGAAGCCCTCCTACGCCGGGCTCGGCTCGCGCGTCGAGCGCCTGCTGCGCTCCGCGGAGGAGCAGTCCACCGAGGTGCTCACGCAGGCGAACCAGCAGGCCGCCGACATCATGGCGCGTGCCAAGCTGTCCGCCGGCCAGGTGCGCGCCCGGGCGGAGTCCGAGGCCTCGGAGCTGCTGGGCAGCGCCCGCCGCGAGGCCGAGGAGATCCGGTCCACGACGGCCGCCGAGGCGGAGGGCACGCTGCTCGCCGCCCAGCGCCGCGCCGAGGAGCTCGTCGGCTCCGCGGAGCGCGAGGCCGCCCTCATCACGAGCACGCTGTCCGCGGAGGAGAGCGAGCGGCGCGCCACGCTCGAGCGCGAGATCGGCGTGCAGCGCTCCACCGCGGAGCGCGAGACGACGGAGCTGCGGGTGGCGGCCGAGCGCGACACCGCGCAGCAGAGGGCGCAGGCCGCCGCGGAGGCCGCGGCGTTGCGCGAGGAGGCCGACCGCGAGTCGACCGACCTCCTGGAGCGCACCCGCCGGGAGGCCGCCCGCATCATCGCCGAGGCCAAGCACCAGGCCGCCGAGGCATCGGACGCCGTGACGACCGAGCTCGAGCAGCTGCGCGAGCAGGCCCGCGCCGCCCTGGCCGACGCCGAGCTCGAGATCGCGCAGCGCCGCGAGCAGGTGGAGCACGAGGCGGCCGCGCGCCACGAGACGGCCCGCCAGGAGACGGACCTGCTCGTCCGCGCCGCCGAGGAGCACGCGGCCGAGGCCGAGCAGCGGGTCGCCCTGGCCCTGCAGCAGGCGGAGAAGGTCCGCGCGGAGTCCGACGCGTACGTCAAGGCGCTCGTCGCGGACGCCCGCCGCACCGCCGACGGGATCGTCGCCGAGGCTCGCGAGTTCAGCGAGACGATGGTCAACGACGCGCGCGTCGAGGCGGAGAACCACCGCTCCACCGCCGCCCGCCAGCTCGAGGACCTCACCCGCCGGCACGACTCGATCAACTCCTACCTCGAGGAGCTGCGCGGCCTGCTCGGCGCCGAGAAGTCCGCGCCCGAGACACCGGCAGGCGCCGGCCAGCCGCTCGGCGTCGTGCAGGTGACCGTTCCCGCTCCGCCCGCGCCGCCGGCCGCGACCGTCGCCGAGCCTGACGCTCAGCCCGACGACGAGCCCGTCGCGGAGCCCGACGACGAGCCCGCCGAGGCGGACGCACCGGACCCTGCCGACGAGCAGCCCGTGGAGGACGCCACGCCGGAGCCGTCCGAGCCCGCCGACGACGCCGCCGACGCCGGGGCGGAGAGCGAGGCCGAGCAGGAGACCCCGGCGCCGTCCAAGGCCTGAGCCTCGCACGGAGACACCGCGGGCCCGCCACCGACCGGTGGCGGGCCCGCGGCGTCTCGCGTCCGGGTCAGCTGGTCGACGCGGGCCGGTACTGCCAGGGCCAGCGGGGCGGGTGGGACTCCTCGGCCACGCGCCGGTGCAGCAGCCCGATGGCGGCGGCGACGGTGGCCGGGTCCTCGACGGCGCTCATGTGCCCCGTCGCCGGGACGACGGTCAGCGCGCCGTCGCGCGCGGCGTGCACCATGTGCTCGGCCTCGACCAGCGGGGTCACCTGGTCCTCCGCCCCGACCACCACGGAGACGGGCCCGTCGAACGTGCGGAGCACGTCGGTGCGGTCCGGGCGGGCCGCCATCGCGCGCTGCGCCCACGCGACGCCCGTCGGCGACTGCGCGCGGATCCAGGACTCGAGCAGCGGGAAGAGGTTCCGCCGCTTCTCCACGCTCGTCGGCCCGAGCAGCGTGCCCGGCATGCTGAGCACGGGGTCGAGCGTCTGCCCCTCGGTCACCGCGGCCGCGATCCGCAGCCGGTTGGCGCGGGCGGCGTCGAGGTCGGCGGTCGACTTGGTGTCGACGAGCCCGAGCCCGACGACGAAGCCCGGGTGCCGCTCCGCCAGGGCGAGCGCGACGTAGCCGCCCATCGACAGGCCGACGACGACCGCGTTGCCCTCGCCCTGCTCGCGCATGGTGTGGTGCACGGCGTCGGCGACGTCCTCGAGCCTCGGCGGCATGCCGCCGAGGTCGGAGTGCCCCTGGCCGGGCAGGTCGACGCCGATGGCGCGCACCCCCTCGGGCAGGGCCTGGGCCGCAGCCGCCCACATGCGGTGGTCCACCGGGAAGCCGTGCAGCAGCACGACCGGAGTGCCCGCCCCGTCGTGGAGCGGGTAGGTCGCCAGCGCAGAGGTGGTGGTCATCGTCGACTCCTCGTCATCGCCGTGTCATCGGAACGTCATCGGGACTACCTCATCGCGGCACCGTCTCGGCCTGCCGCACCTCGCCGTCGTAGTGCGTGGGCAGCGGGGCGTGCCCGGGCAGCACGTGCCCCACGATCTCGTCGAGGACCCGGCGCACCGCCGGCTCGCCGACCCACAGGTGCTTCGCGCCGTCGACGCCGATCACCTCGGCCTGCGGGACGCGCGCGAACCGGCGCCGGGCCTCGGCGGGGCGCAGGTAGTCGTCGTGCTCGGGCACCAGGACCACCAGCGGACGGCCGAACTCGGCCCAGCGGTCGAGGTCGGCGTCCGTGGCACGGTGCAGCGGCGGCGACAGCAGGATCGCGCCCTCGACCGCCGGGTCGGCGCCGTGCTTGAGCACCAGCTCGGTGCCGAACGACCACCCGACGAGCCACGGGCGCGGCAGCTCGCGGAACTCGGCGAGCTCGATCGCGGCGGCGACGTCGTACTGCTCCGCCTCGCCGCCGTCGAACGCTCCGCCGGACGTGCCGCGCGGCGACGACGTGCCGCGCGTGTTGAAGCGCAGGACGGCGAGGTCGGCGAGCGCGGGGAGGCGCCAGGCCGCCTTTCGGTACACGTGCGAGTCCATGTAGCCGCCGTGCGTGGGCAGCGGGTGGAACGTCAGGAGCGTCGCGACCGGGTCCCGGTCGGCCGGGAGGGCGAGCTCGCCGACGAGCGTGAGCCCGTCCGCGGTGTGCAGCTCGACGTCCTCACGGCGGGCGGGCAGCATCGTGAGCGAGCGGATCTGGTGTCCGGTGTCGTGTCCGGCGGTTCCGCCGGCGGCGTCGTCGTTCATCGCGTCCAGCGTAGTTCGGCCCGGCGTTCCCGGCCGGTCCTGACCGGGCCTGTCCAGCGCCGGTCAGCGCAGCCGGGCCCGGCGCTCCCAGCAGGACGAGTGCCAGTGCCGCCGGTCCTCGAGGCCCGCGGCCTCGCCCCCGACGACGTCGCGCTGCCACGCGACGACGTGCGGCGTGCCGGGCGGGATCTCCTGCCGGCACGCGGGGCAGCGGTACGCCTTGTCGCCGCCGCGCAGCCGCCGCACCGTCCACTCGCCGTCGGCCGCGCTCTCCCGCCGCACGCCGCCCAGGGCGCGGTCCAGGTCGAGCGGGGGAGGCTCCGCGCCCCACGGGCGCTTGCGGGAGGGTCGACGGGACGGCATGACACCTATTGTCGCCCGGGGCCGGCGCCCGTCGCCGTCACCGGCGCCGTCGACCCGGACCCTCCCGTGCTGCGCCCACGTCCGTCCCCGGATTCCTGGACGGCACGGTCAGGTCGTGCCGTTACAGTGGCCCGGTTCGTCCCCGTCGACCGAAGGACTCCCCCGTGAAGCTCCGCACGTCCGCCGCCGCCGCCGCGCTGGCGCTGGCCGCGGCCCTGACCCTGACCGCCTGCGCCGACGACTCGTCCGGCGACGGCGCCACGCCGTCCGCCTCCGCGTCGTCGTCGCCGGCCACCGAGGCCCCGGAGCCGACCAAGGAGGACATCGCCGCGCTCGAGTCCGTGAAGGTCGAGGGCAAGGTCGGTGCAGAGCCGAAGGTCACCTTCAAGACGCCGCTCGAGGTGTCGGTGCCGACGTCGCGCGTCATCGACGAGGGCACCGGTGCCGACCTCGCCGAGGGCATGAAGGTCACCATGGACACCGTCGCGTTCCTCGGCACCGACGGCTCCTCCCAGGGCTCCAGCTGGGAGCAGAAGGCGCCGCAGAGCTTCATCCTCGGGGACGCGAACTACGGCGTGCTCACCGAGCCGCTGAAGGGGCAGAAGGTCGGCGCCCGCCTGCTCGTGGCCAACCCCGTGCAGGGCCAGGACGGCTCGACGGCCACGATGGTCAACGTCGTCGAGATCACCGACGCGACGAAGATCCCGACGCGCGCCGAGGGCACGGCCGTCGAGCCCGAGAAGGGCCTGCCGACCGTCACGCTGGACGACTCCGGCAAGCCGTCGGTGACCATCCCCGACGGCTACGAGGCGCCCAAGGACCTCGTCGCGCAGACCCTCATCAAGGGCGACGGCGCCAAGGTCACGAAGGACCAGACGGTCACCGCGCACTACACGGGGTGGACGCTCGACGGGAAGTCGTTCGACTCCTCGTGGGACCGGGGCACGCCGAGCTCCTTCTCGCTCCAGCAGGTCATCGCCGGTTGGACGGACGGCCTCGCCGGCCAGACCGTCGGCAGCCAGGTGCTGCTCGTCATCCCCGCCGACCAGGCGTACGGCGCCGAGAAGAGCGACGACAACGAACTCGCCGGGCAGCCGCTCGTCTTCGTCGTGGACATCCTCGACGCGCAGTGATCCCCCGCCGTCGTGGTGACGTCCCGCACGTCACGACGACGGCCCCCCAGGTCAGCAGCACCGCGACGGCGGGCCCCCGGTCACGGGGGCCCGCCGTCGCGCGTAGTCTCGGGTGCCATGAGCGCAGAGCCCACGCCCGCCGAGCCGCCCGTGTCCACCGACGGCGACGCCGCCCCCGAGCGCGAGGTCCTCACCTGGACCCTGCTGCCCGTCGCGATCCGCGAGCTCGCCCAGCAGGTCGTCGACAGCGGCTTCCTGCCCGACGTCGTGATCGCCGTCGCGCGCGGCGGACTGGTGCCCGGCGGGGCGATGGCCTACGCCCTCGGCACCAAGGGCGTGGGCACGATGAACGTCGAGTTCTACACCGACATCGGCAAGACCCTCGACGACCCGCGCGTGCTGCCGCCGCTCATGGACACGTCCGAGCTGCCCGGGTCCAAGGTGCTCGTGGTCGACGACGTCGCCGACTCCGGCCGCACGCTCGCGCTCGTCATGGACATGCTCGCGAAGCAGGGCGCCGACGCCCGGTCGGTGGTGCTCTACACCAAGCCGCGCACGATCATCCGGCCCGACTACTCGTGGCGGGACACCGACCTGTGGATCACCTTCCCGTGGTCGGCCGAGCCTCCGGTGACGGGCGCGCACTCCGCGGACGTCTGAGACGCCTCATGCGGCGCGGGCGAACAGCTCGCGGGCCCGGTCGACGACGAGGTCCGGGCGCTCGTCGACCATGAAGTGCGACACCCCGGGGAGCACGTCGACGGTGAGGTCGTCGGCGTGCTCCTCGTACCCGCCGAGCAGGGCGGGGTTGCTGAGGATGTCGTTCTCGCCGAGCAGCGCGACCGTCGGCACGGCCAGGTGCAGGTTGCGGTAGGCGCCGCGCAGCACCGCCCACAGCTCGCGCCGGACGAAGTCGCGGCAGAGCGCCGAGCCGGCGCGCGCGCCGGCCGGCCGCCGCAGCGGCGCGAGGTACGCCTCGACGTCGGCCTCCGACATCACCGGAGCGTCGCTGCCGTACTCCTGGAGCAGGTGGCGCGGCAACCGCTGCCGGCCCCGAGCCAGGGCGCGGGGGCCCGTCAGCCGGGAGGCGATGACCACCTGGAACCACGTGTGCCGCATCATGAGCAGCAGCCGCGGGTCGAACCGGAGCCACAGGTGGGGCACGCCCATGCTCAGCAGCGAGGCCGCGCGCTCGGGATGCTCGAGGCACAGGTGGAAGCCGACCAGGGCGCCCCAGTCGTGGGCGACGACGTGCGTCCGATCGATGCCGAGCACGTCGAGCAGGCCGACGACGTCGGCCAGGAGCCGGTCGCCCGTGTAGCCGTCCGGCGGCGCGGCGGTCCAGCCGAACCCGCGCAGGTCGGGGCACACCACGCGATGGTCGGCCGCGAGCGGGCCGATCGCCCCGCGCCACTCCCACCAGTGCTCCGGGAACCCGTGGAGCAGCAGCACCGGGTCACCGGTCCCCTGCTCGACGACGTGCATCGCGAGCCCGTCGACGTCGACCCATCGGTGGGTGACGCCGGCGAGCTCGGGCATCGGCACCTCGGCCGACGTCTCGCTCACCGCGTTCTCGTCCATGCCTCGACGTTACTACGTTCATAGTGTCATGTCACTAGAATTGTAGTGACTGGGCTAGGGTGGCGCCGTGACACCCCCTTTCCCGCCCCGACGCCGCGCGCTCGACGCGGCGGTAGACCTGCTCGGCACCGAGGGACTCCGCGCCCTGACGCACGGGCGCGTCGACGAGCGCGCCGGGCTCCCCCGCGGTTCGACGTCGAACTACTTCCGCACCCGTGCGGCGCTGCTGGCGGGCGTCGCCGATGAGCTCGCCGCCCGCGACCTGGCCGGCCTGTCCGCCGCGCCGGAGCCCCGGTCGGCGGCCGACTTCGTCGACATGCTGTGCGCCGGCTTCGCGCAGGCGACCGGCCCCGACCGCGCCGCCACGACCGCCCGTCTCGTCCTCTTTCTCGAGGCGAGCCACGACCCCGACCTGCGCGGGCGCGTCAACCGCGGCCGGGAGGCGCTCCTCGACTGGGGCGAGCGGATGGTGGGCCGGCTCGGCGCCGCCGACGCGCGCGCGACGATGGTCGCCGTCTCCGGCGCCTACGAGGGGCTGCTGCTGCACGCGATCTCCCGCCACGACCCGACCGACCCGCGCCCCACCCTCGAGCTCGTCGTCGGCGCGGCGCTGCGTCTTCCGGCGTGACCCGTCACCCCGACGCCGAACAGGCGGTCGCGCACCTTCCGATGACTCAGAAGGTGCGCGACCGCCTGTTCGGCAGGGTGGCAGCGAGGGTCAGAAGTCCCAGTCGTCGTCCTCGGTGGCCACGGCCTTGCCGATGACGTACGACGAGCCCGACCCGGAGAAGAAGTCGTGGTTCTCGTCGGCGTTCGGCGACAGCGCGGCGAGGATGGCCGGGTTCACGGCCGTGTCCTCCTTGGGGAACAACGCCTCGTAGCCCAGGTTCATCAGGGCCTTGTTGGCGTTGTACCGCAGGAACGCCTTGACGTCCTCGGTGAGCCCGAGCTCGCCGTACAGGGCGTCGGTGTACTCGACCTCGTTCTCGTACAGCTCGAAGAGCAGCTCGAACGTGTACGCCTTGAGCTCGTCTTGCCGGGTCTGGCTGACCTGCGCCAGGCCCTTCTGATACTTGTAGCCGATGTAGTACCCGTGCACGGCCTCGTCGCGGATGATGAGGCGGATGAGGTCGGCCGTGTTGGTGAGCTTGGCGCGGCTGGACCAGTACATCGGCGCGTAGAAGCCGGAGTAGAACAGGAACGACTCGAGCATCGTCGAGGCGACCTTGCGCTTCAGCGGGTCGTCGCCGCGGTAGTAGTCGAGCACGATCTCGGCCTTGCGCTGCAGGTGCGGGTTCTCCTCCGACCAGGCGAACGCCTCGTCGATCTCCCGCGTCGAGATCAGCGTCGAGAAGATCGACGAGTAGCTCTTGGCATGCACCGACTCCATGAACGCGATGTTCGTGTACACCGCCTCCTCGTGCGGCGTCAGCGCGTCGGGGATGAGCGACACCGCGCCGACCGTGCCCTGGATGGTGTCCAGCAGCGTGAGGCCCGTGAACACGCGGGTGGTCATGAGCCGCTCGGCGTCGTTGAGCGTGTGCCACGACTGGATGTCGTTCGACACCGGCACCTTCTCCGGCAGCCAGAAGTTGCCGACCAGGCGGTCCCAGACCTCGAGGTCCTTCTCGTCCTGCAGCCGGTTCCAGTTGATCGCGGTCACGCGATCGATGAGCTTGAGCTTCCCCGTGGGCGACATGGCTCGATCTTCCTCTTCCTCAGGTGCCTTCCGGCGATTTCGCGTCCTCGGTGCAGTATCTGCACTCAGGACTGAAGCGCCCTTGGTTGGTGTGGTATCGGGTGTGCGCACTCCGCGCACTGGACGGCTTGGGCACGCCCTTCTGCGCAGCCGACATCTTTGCTCGGGTCTCCGCGCTCGCCTTCTTGCCGAAGTTCGGGTTGCGTTCACCCTTGCGCATCTCGGACAGCGCCGCCCGCGACTCTGCCGACATCGTGTGGCCGAAGCTCGGGTGGTCCTTGCCGAACTTGCCGTAGTTGGGATTGTCGGGGCCGACGAAGGTGCCCTTCCTCTCCTCGGACCACTTCGCACGCTGCTCCGCGGTATGACTCCGCCCGTAGAACGGGGCGAGCGGACCCGGACGGCTCACACCCTTCCGCCCGGTCGCTCGCTGCCGTGCCGCCTCGCGCATCTCCTCGGTCCACTCGACACCTGTGGGTCCAAGACCGCCGTCTGCGATATTCAGCAGCCGGTGCCCTTCATCGCGTAGCGAGGCGATCCAGATGATCTCCGACTCCCCCAGCGATTCGAGGCTCCCCCACTCGGTGTCCAACGGGTCGACCACGACTTCCTCCGCGTGCTTCCGAAGCCAGTCGTAGAAGGCTGTCTTCCGACCCGACCGCGCGTTGCTCAGGTGGCGTCGAAGGCGAACCGTTGGGCGCTTCGTCGTCAGGCCTACGTACCGGTACTCCTCCGAACCACGCAGGCGCACGCCATAGACGACACCGAATGCCTTTCGGGTGCTCGACTCCACGGAGATCATCTGTCAGTCCTCACAGCATGCAGCTGACGCAGCCCTCCACGGACGTCCCCTCGAGAGCCAACTGCCGGAGACGGATGTAGTACAGCGTCTTGATCCCCTTGCGCCAGGCGTAGATCTGCGCGCGGTTGACGTCGCGCGTCGTCACCGTGTCGGGGAAGAACAGCGTCAGCGACAGGCCCTGGTCCACGTGCTGCGTCGCGGCGGCGTAGGTGTCGATGATCTTCTCGTAGCCGATCTCGTACGCGTCCTGGTAGTAGTCCAGGTTGTCGTTCGTCATGTACGGCGCCGGGTAGTACACGCGACCGAGCTTGCCCTCCTTGCGGATCTCGATCTTGGCGGGCACGGGGTGGATCGACGACGTCGAGTTGTTGATGTAGCTGATCGAGCCCGTGGGCGGCACGGCCTGCAGGTTCTGGTTGTAGATGCCGTGCTCCATGACCGAGGCCTTGAGCGCGCGCCAGTCGTCCTGCGTCGGGATCGCCACGCCGGCGTCCGCGAAGAGCCGCGCGACGCGCTCCGTGGCGGGCTTCCACTCGCCGTCGGTGTACTTGTCGAAGTACTCCCCGGTGGCGTACTTGGAGTCCTCGAACCCGCCGAACGCGGTGCCACGCTCGATCGCGAGGCGGTTCGACGCCGCGATCGCGTGGTAGGCGACCGTGTAGAAGTAGATGTTGGTGAAGTCGATGCCCTCGTCGGAGCCGTAGTAGATCCGCTCGCGGGCGAGGTACCCGTGCAGGTTCATCTGGCCGAGACCGATGGCGTGCCCCAGGTCGTTGGCCCGCTTGATCGACGGGACCGACTCGATGCTCGTCTGGTCGGAGACCGCCGTCAGCGCGCGGATCGCGGTGTCGATCGTCTTCGGGAAGTCCGGCGAGTCCATCGTCTTCGCGATGTTCAGCGAGCCGAGGTTGCAGGAGATGTCCCGGCCCACGTGGTCGTACGACAGGTCCTCGTGGAACGTCGACGGCGTCGAGACCTGCAGGATCTCCGAGCACAGGTTCGAGTGCGTGATGCGACCCTTGATCGGGTTCGCCGCGTTCACGGTGTCCTCGAACATCACGTACGGGTACCCGGACTCGAACTGCAGCTCCGCGATCGTCTGGAAGAAGTCGCGGGCCTTGATCGTCGTCTTGGTGATCCGGTCGTCGGCGACGAGCTCGTCGTACTTCTCCGTGATGGAGATGTCGGCGAACGGCTTGCCGTAGACGCGCTCGACGTCGTACGGGCTGAAGAGGTGCATGTCGGCGTTCTGCTTGGCGAGCTCGAACGTCACGTCCGGGATGACGACGCCGAGGGAGAGCGTCTTGATGCGGATCTTCTCGTCCGCGTTCTCCCGCTTGGTGTCGAGGAACCGCATGATGTCGGGGTGGTGCGCGTGCAGGTACACCGCGCCGGCGCCCTGGCGCGCCCCGAGCTGGTTGGCGTACGAGAACGAGTCCTCGAGCAGCTTCATCACGGGGATGACGCCGGACGACTGGTTCTGGATGTGCTTGATCGGCGCGCCGTGCTCGCGGATGTTGCTCAGCAGCAGGGCCACGCCGCCGCCGCGCTTGGACAGCTGCAGGGCGGAGTTGATGCCGCGCGCGATGGACTCCATGTTGTCCTCGATGCGCAGCAGGAAGCAGGAGACGGGCTCGCCGCGCTGCGCCTTGCCCACGTTGAGGAAGGTCGGGGTCGCCGGCTGGAACCGTCCCGAGACGACCTCCTCGACGACGTCGCGCGCGACCTGCTCGTCGCCGTCGGCCAGCCCGAGGGCGACCATCGAGACGCGGTCCTCGAAGCGCTCGAGGTACTTCTTCCCGTCGAACGTCTTCAGCGTGTACGACGTGTAGTACTTGAACGCACCGAGGAACGACTCGAACTGGAAGTCCTTCGAGTACGCGAGCCGGAACAGCTCCTTGACGAACGTGCGCGAGTACTTCTCGAGGACGGCCGGGTCGTAGTACTTGTTCTCGAGGAGGTAGTCGAGCTTCGCGTCGAGCGTCTCGAACTGGATGGTGTTCGGCACCACGTGCTGCTCGAAGTAGGCCGTGGTGGCCTCGCGGTCCTTGTCGAACTGGATCTTGCCGTCCGGTCCGTACAGGTTCAGCATCGCGTTCAGCGCGTGGTAGTCGAGCTGCACGCCCTGCAGCGGCACGGGGGTGGCCCCCGCGAGCTCCGGGTCCGTCGTCGAGCTCACGCCGAGATCAGTGACTGTCGTTGCCAAAATCGTCCCAATCCGTCACGGACGCGCCGGGCGTCCTCAGCCGTCCCCAGGAGTTCGAAGGCGTACAGGTAGGGCACCTGGCACTTCGCGGAGATGATGTCGCCGGCGATGCAGTACGCAGCGCCGAAGTTGGTGTTCCCCGCGGCGATGACGCCGCGGACGAGCGACCGGTTGTGCGGGTCGTTGAGGAACTCGCGCACGCGCCGTGGCACGGCGCCGCCCTCGTTGCCCCCGCCGTAGGTCGGGACCATGAGCACGTAGGGCTCGGTCACCGTGAGGAAGCCGTCCGTCTTGCGCACCGGGATCCGGTGCACGGACATGCCGAGCTCGTCGAGGCCGAGGCGCTGGACGAACCGGTGGGTGTTCTCCGACACGCTGGAGAAGTAGACGAGAGAACCCATTGCGCTCAGCCTCCCCCCGGATGCTGCTTCCCGACCGGCGCGGGCGCCGCCGCGGACCACGCCGCTGCAGAACCTGTCGCCGAAGACGCACGGCGCCCCGGGTCGGGATCGAAGCCCGGGGCGCCGGCCGTTCGTGGGGTGCGGGAGCCGCGCGCTGCAGGCCCCGCGTGTTGTCGAGTCTGTGCCGAGTCGTGCTCGAGCCGGCGGTCAGGCCGAGACGGCCTGCTGCGCCGCGACCGCGGCGATCTGGTCGGGGCGGAAGCCCGACCAGTGGGTGTCACCGGCGACGACGACGGGAGCCTGCAGGTAGCCGAGCCCGCGGACCATCTCGAGCGCCTCGGCGTCCTGGGTGATGTCGACCACGGAGTACTCGACACCCTTCCGGTCGAGGGCGCGGTAGGTCGCGTCGCACTGCACGCAGGCCGGCTTGCTGTAGACCGTGATGCTCATGTGTCTCTCCCTCTCTGCGCTCCCCGCCGGGGGGCTTCGTCCGACCCGTGCCGATGCCCTGCGAGCCGGTCCCTCGACGGGCCTCGAAAGAGCCCGGACCAGGGATGACGCCCGTGGAACTACGCCGGTGTGCTTTGTTCGAAGGGCTGTGCGCCCCGCGTGCTCCAAACACTACACCTAGTGGTCGGGGCGCGCGCGGGACCGACATGTTGTGGTTGACACCGCTGTCATTCGTCGAACACCCCTCGCCTCACACGCTCATGAACAGCGTCCCACGGGTGTCCGACACTCCTCGTCCACAGGGTGGGCGAGGCTCCGTCAACACCACCTCGAGGCGCCGTTCCGCAGCACCGTGCGGATCCCGTCCGGATGTCCACAGGCAGTGGGCGACCGGCGTCCACAGCGTGTGCGCGACGGCGGGTCGTCGCGCACCGCGGTCCGGGGCGGGCCGACCCCCGCGCACCCGTGCCGGGACAGGCCGGCAGATCGGACATTCCCGGCGCTGAACGGGTCGAAATCTCGTCGAGCTCGTCGGCGTGTCGCGCGCGGTGGTGTGTCGCACACCGCGCCGGCCGGTCAGGCCTCGGGACCGCGCCCGGCGGCCGGGCCCGCGGCGGGCGGCACCGGGACGGGACGCCAGCCCTCGGGGTCGACGCCGCCCGGCACCGCCGTCGCGGGGTCGTAGGGCGCACGCGTGAAGTGGAAGGTGCCGACGTCGAGGGCCTCCGCGGGCGTCCCGACCCCGACGGGGCGGAGGCGCTCGCCGCGCCAGTAGCCGCCCTCCACGCCGATCCATCCGCCCTCGGACGACCGGGCGAACACCGTGCTCCGCCCGTCCGTCGCGCTCAGGTCCAGGCGGCCGTCGGCGAGCGGGGACAGCGTGTACGGCGTCGGCCCCCAGTACCAGGTGCCGGCCAGGCCCAGCACCCCGGGCTCGGCGTCCACCGTCCCTCCCGTGCCCTCGGCGGCCGCGAGCACGGGCCCGTCCAGGAGGTCGAGCAGGAACGAGGCGTCGCCGAACCCGGCGGTCGAGCTGCCGCAGACGGCGACGACGTCACCCGTCGCGGGGTCGGCGCGCAGCGTCGCGGTGAACCCGGGCACGGAGCCCCCGTGGCCGACGGTGCGGCGGGCGGGCCCCCCGACCGCCCCGGGCCCGTGGTGCACGGAGACCCCCAGCCCCCAGGCGGCCGTGAACGGGACGTCGTCGTCCACCACCGCGCGCGGCGTCGCCATGCGACGGCGCCACGCGAGCGGGAGCACGTCGTCGCCCGCGCCGGCGCCGTCGCCCGCGCCGACCAGCCACGACCCGAACCGCACGAGGTCCGCCGGCGTCGACCACACCTCGCCCGCCGGCCCCATCGCGCCGTAGGCGGCCACGGGCTCGACGAGGACGGCGTCGGCGTCGGGGTGCACGGCGTAGCCCACCGCGGCGTCGCCCGGGGGCGTGCGGCCGGTGCCGGTCATGCCGAGCGGCGCCCAGACCTCGTCGCGCAGGACGGCGTCCCACGACCGGCCGTGCGCCTCCTCGAGCAGCCGGCCCAGCACGGCGTAGCCCACGTTGGAGTAGTGGTGGCGCTCCCCCGGCTCCCAGAGCGGCTCGACGCCGGACGCGACGAGCTCGTCCCACGAGCCCGCGCCGTGCCGCTCCCACCACGGCCCCGGCGGCTCGGCCGGCAGGCCCGCGGTGTGCGTGAGCAGCTGGGCGACGGTGGCGTCGGGAGCCGGGGCGTCCGCGAGGTGCCGCCCGACCGGGTCGTTCAGGCCGAGGCGCCCGGCGACCACCAGCCGCAGCACCGCGACCGCCGTCATGGGCTTGGTGATCGAGCCGATCCGGAACGCCGTCCCCGCCGTCGACGGCGCCCAGCCCGCGGTACCGGTCCACACCATCTGTCCGCCGCGCCCCACCGCGGCGGACAGCGCCGGCACCCGGCGCTCCTGGCACCGCCCACGCAGGGCGTCGTCGAACCGGGTGGGGCGCTCGTCCGGGGCGGGGACGGACGGCGGGGCGGGGTGCGCTGCGGTCATGCCCGCACCGTAGTGCCGAACAGGCAGGACCGGGCGACCGTCAGGGGGCGACGGCGGTGACCGGGGGCAGCTCGCCGGAGGTGGCGAGGCGGCTGTACCAGTGGGCGGAGTCCTTCCAGGTGCGCTCGCCCGTCGGGTAGTCGACGTGCAGGATGCCGAAACGCTTGGAGTAGCCGTAGCCCCACTCGAAGTTGTCCATGAGCGACCAGGCGAAGTAGCCGCGCACGTCCGCGCCGGCGTCGCGCGCGGCGCCCACGGCCTCGACGTGGTCGTGCAGGTAGGCCACGCGCCGGTCGTCGTGCACGCGGCGCTCGCCGTCGTCCACCACGAGCTCGTCGTCGAAGGCCGCGCCGTTCTCGGTGACCGCGAGCGGCAGGTTCGGGTAGGTGCGGTGCAGCCGCAGCAGCAGGTCCGTGAGGCCGGAGGGCTCGATGTTCCAGCCCATCGCCGTGTACGGGCCGGGCTGCTCGGCGAACTCGACGTCGGTGACTCCGATCCACGGGCTGTGGCTCGACGCGCCGTGGCCGTCGTTCTCCGACCGCTCCCCCTGACCGTCGAAGTGCCGCACGGTGACCGTGGAGTAGTAGTTGACGCCGAGGACGTCGAGGGGCTGGCGGATCTGCTCCAGGTCCCCGTCGCGCACGAAGGACCAGTCGGACACGTGCGCCGTGTCGGCGAGCAGGTCGTCGGGGTACGCGCCGTCGAGGATGGGGCCCAGGAAGGCCCGGTTGGCCAGCGCGTCGATCTTCCGGACGGCGTCGGCGTCGCCCTCGGACGCCGCGTCCGCAGGCCGGATCGCGTGCAGGTTCAGCGTGATCGACACCTGGGCGCCGGGCAGCACCTCGCGGATCGCCTGCGCCGCGAGACCGTGCGCCAGGTTGAGGTGGTGCACGGCCGCGAGCGCCGCGGCGGGCTCGGTGCGGCCGGGCGCGTGCACGCCGGAGCCGTACCCCAGGTAGGCGGAGCACCACGGCTCGTTGAGGGTGGTCCAGGCCTCGACACGGTCGCCGAGCTCGACGGCCATGTGCCGCGCGTACTGCGCGAACGCCGACGAGGTCTCCCGGTTCGCCCAGCCGCCGGCGTCCTCGAGCTCCTGCGGCAGGTCCCAGTGGTACAGGGTCACGAACGGCCGGATGCCGCGCTCGCGCAGCGCGTCGAGCAGGTCGCGGTAGAACGCGACACCCTCGGGGTTGAGCGGGCCGCTGCCGCCGGGCTGCACGCGCGACCACGAGATCGACAGGCGGTAGGCGCCGACGCCGAGCCGGTCGAGGTGGTCCACGTCCTCCGCCCAGCGGTGGTAGTGGTCGCAGGCGACGTCGCCCGTGTCACCGCCCTGCGTGCGGCCGGGCGTGTGCGAGTAGGTGTCCCAGATCGACGGGCCGCGGCCACCCTCGGCCGCCGCCCCCTCGATCTGGTAGGCCGCGGTCGCGGTGCCCCACAGGAAGTCGGCGGGGAACGTGCGGGCGGCCGTCGCCTCGTCGACCGTCTCGGTCGCGGTGGCCGTGGACGTGCTGGTCATGGTTCTCGGTCCTCGATCCTGGAGGTCATGGCGGGTGGCGGAGAGGGTGTGGGAGCGCTTCCACGCGTGATCAGTGTAGGTCACGGGAACAGGCCGGACCCGGCGGCGTCGCCTTCGAGCACGCGATCCGTCGCGGCATGACGGCGGACGGCGCGACGGATCGCATGCTGGAAGGCGACTCAGACGGCCAGGGTGGCCGTGCCGGGGCCGGCGGCCGTGGCCGTGCGCCCGCCCGCCCGGACGGTCCAGGCGCCCGGGGCGTCGTCGGTCGTGACGACGACCTCGTCGGCGGCGCGACGGACCCGGAAGTGCGCCGCCTCGCCGTCGGGCCCGCCCGTCGGCACGGAGGTGACGGCGTCGTAGCCGTCCGGCAGCTCGACGCAGCGCAGCTCCACGCCCTCGGCCCACGCGTAGTCGGGCCGGTCGGTCCGCGCGCCCACCGGCAGCACCGTGCCCGGTCGCACCAGCACCGGCAGCGAGTCGAAGCCGTGGGTCTCGGTGACCCACCGCGGACCCGTGACCGTCTCCGCGTGCGCGCCGTCCGCGCCGTCGAGCAGCCGCGTCCAGGTGCCCTCGGGCACGTAGTACTCGACTGTGCCGTCGGCCCGGAAGACCGGGGCCACGAGCAGCGAGCCGCCCAGCATGTACTGCGTGTCGACACCGAACGTCGCGCGGTCGGCGGGGAACTCCAGGACCATCGGCCGCATGATCGGCGTGCCCGCGGCGTGCGCCTCCTCCCCCGCCGCGGCGAGGTAGGGCATGAGCGACATCTTGAGGTGCGTGAAGCGGCGCGCGACGTCGACCGCCTCACCGTCCGTGTCGCCGTCGAAGGCCCACGGCACGCGGTACGACGACGAGCCGTGGAACCGCGAGTGGCTCGACAGCAGGCCGAACGCGAGCCAGCGCTTGAACACCCCGGCGTCGGGGGTGCCCTCGAAGCCGCCGATGTCGTGGCTCCAGTAGCCGAAGCCCGACAGCGCGAGCGACAGCCCACCCCGCAGGGACTCCCCCATCGAGGCGTAGGTCGAGTCGCAGTCGCCGCCCCAGTGCACCGGGAACTGCTGCCCGCCCGCCGTGGCCGACCGGGCGAAGACGACGGCGTCGCCCCGTCCGCGGCGCCGCTCGAGCAGGCGGAAGACCAGCTCGTTGTACAGCTCGGCGTAGTAGTTGTGCATCTTGCGGGGGTCGGAGCCGTCGTGCCAGACCACGTCCTCCGTGGGCACCCGCTCGCCGAAGTCCGTCTTGAAGGCGTCCACGCCCTGGTCGAGCAGGCGCTCGAGGTGGCCGAGGTACCAGTCCGCGGCCTCGGGGTTCGTGAAGTCGACCAGCGCCATCCCGGCCTGCCACAGGTCCCACTGCCACACCCCGCCGTCGGTGGTGCGCAGCAGGTAGCCCTTGGCTCGCCCCTCGTCGAACAGCGGCGAGCGCTGCCCGATGTACGGGTTGATCCAGACGCTCACCTTCAGGCCACGGTCGTGCAGGCGGGCGAGCATGCCCTCCGGGTCGGGGAAGACCCGGGGGTCCCACTCGAAGTCGCACCACTGGTACTCGCGCATCCAGAAGCAGTCGAAGTGGAAGACGCTCAGCGGCAGCCCGCGCTCGGCCATCCCGTCCACGAAGCTCGTGACCGTGGCCTCGTCGTAGTCGGTGGTGAACGACGTCGACAGCCACGTGCCGTACGACCAGGCGGGCACGCGAGCGGGCCGGCCGGTGAGGGCGGTGTACCGCCGCAGCACGTCCTTCGGCGTCGGGCCGGCGATCACGTAGTACTCGAGCGACTGGCCCTCGACCGAGAACTGGACGCGCGTGTTCACCTCGGACGCGACCTCGAGCGACACCCGCTCGGGGTGCGCCACGAAGACGCCGTACCCCTTGCTGGTCAGGTACAGCGGCACGTTCTTGTACGCCTGCTCGCTGGACGTGCCGCCGTCCTCGTTCCAGACGTCGACGGACTGCCCGTTCTTGACGAACGGCCCGAACCGCTCGCCCAGGCCGTACACGTGCTCCCCGGGCTCGAGCGTCAGCTGCTCGTGCACCCAGGCGCCACCCTCGAGCGGGCCCGACGTCGCGGTCATCGCACCTACGGACTTCGGCAGGCTGGAGGTGAGCACACGGCCGTCGTGCTCGACGTCGACGTGCCAGTCGCCGCCGCGGTGCACGCGCACGGTGAGGCCGCCGGTCTCGAGCACGCCCTCCGTCTCGTCGACCTTCACGACCGGGAGGAAGCCCGGCTCACCCCGCACGGCGAACTCCGGCCCGCGACGCGCGGCCCCCGCGAAGTGCTCGACGCGGACCCGCACGACGCCCGGTGCGGGCGACGAGTACGTGACCGTGAGCATCGGCCGGTTGAGCGTGTCGCCCCGGTGCCGGATGCGCGCGGTGGGGGCGTAGACGGTCATCGTGCCCGCCGCCTCGTCGACGCGGACGTCGTCGACCTCCACCGCGTACAGCGGTGCGATGCCGCGGCGGGTCTGCCAGTAACCGTCGGTGAACTTCATCAGGGTGCACCTACTCCGTGCTGTCGTGTCGATGGTGGCGCGGGGCACCGGGACTCGCCGCGCGAGGCCGTCACGCCCGCGCACCGTGCCCCGCGGAGCATGGGTCCTCCTCGTCGAGTCCAGCGCCGCGGCGGCCGTGCCCGGGCCCGCCGCGTCGAGTCGCGCCGATCAAATCGAAGCGCTTCGACGGTGAGTATCGACCTCGGGCGGACGGTCGTCAAGCGGGCGACCCTCGGCCGGTCGACCGTCGGGACCGGCGGCGGCCCGGACGGTCGAAGCGATTCGCGTCCGGCCACTACGCTCTCCGACCATGCCGACCATGGGCGAACTCCCCGCGACGACGCACGTCCTGCACACCGACCGCAGCGCCACGAGGTGGGTCGAGGCCTACCCGGTGGGCAACGGCCGCCGGGGGGTGATGTGCGCGGGCCGCGCGGGGGTCGAGCACCTCTGGCTCAACGACCTCACCGCCTGGTCCGGCACCCCGGACGCCGACCCGCTGGCCGGGGCGCGCGCCCGCGGCCCCGAGCACCTCGCCCGCGTGCGCGCCGCCGTCGACGGCGGAGACGTCCGCGGCGCCGAAGCCCTGCTCGCCGAGATGCAGACACCGTGGGCGCAGGCGTACCTCCCGCTCGCCGAGCTCGACGTCGCCGTCGAGCCCGTCGACGAGCCCGCCGCCGCGGCCGCGACCCCCGCACCGACGCCTCCCCGCGGCGTCGTGCGGCGCGAGCTGGACCTGCGCACCGGCGTCGCCACCCACACGTGGGAGCACCCGGTGGCCGGCCGCGTCGTGCAGGAGACCTGGGCCGACTCCCGGGGCGGCGCGGTGGTGCACACCGTGCGCGCCGCGCGACCGGTCCGCCTGGTGGTGCGCGTCGAGAGCCTGCTGCGCGCCTCGGCCCGCCCGGCCGCGGATCTGCGCACGGCCCTCGACGCCGCCCGTCCGGCCGGCGCCCCCGCCGCACTGGTGCGGACCTTCGACCTTCCCGTCGACGTCCCGCCGTCGCACCACCCCGAGGGCGAGCTGCGGTACGACGCCGCGCGCGGCCGCACGGGGGCCGTCGCGGTCACCGCCGCCGACCACGACGCCATGCTCGACTCGCTCGACGACGGCGCGCTGCGCACCGGCGTCGCGCGCACGCACGTGCTGCTGGTCGCCACCGCCACGACCGACCCGCCCGGCGAGGCGGACGCCGCGCCGCCGGCCGACCGCCTCGCGGCGCAGCTCGCGGCCGTCGACCCGAGCCACGACGCGGCCTCCCCCGTGCCCGCCGACGCGACCGTCGACGCGCTCCGCGAGCGCCTGCGCGCGGCGCACGTCGCGGAGCACGCGCGGCAGTACGGACGGGTGGACCTGGCCCTGCCGTCGCCGGCGGACGCCGTCGACCTGCCGACCGACCGCCGCGTGCCGGCCGCCGCCGACCGCCCCGACCCCGGCCTCGCGGCGCTCGCCTTCCACTACGGGCGCTACCTGCTGCTGTCGTCGTCCCGCCCTGGCGGCCTGCCCCTCACACTGCAGGGCCTGTGGAACCCGTGGCTGCCGGGCCCGTGGAGCAGCGGCTACACGCTGAACATCAACCTCCAGATGGCGTACTGGGCGGCCGGGACGACCGCGCTGGCCGAGAGCCAGGAGCCGCTGCTGCGCTACGTCCGCCGGCTCGCCGCCGGGCCGGGCGCCGCCGTCGCGCGCGACCTGTACGGAGCCGCCGGCTGGGTCGCTCACCACAACTCCGACGCGTGGGGACACGCGGCCCCCGTCGGCAACGGCCGCGGCGAGGCCAAGTGGTCCGCATGGGCGCAGGGCGGCACGTGGCTGGCCCAGCACCTCCTGGAGCACCACCGGTTCACGGGCGACGACGCCGAGCTGCGCGCGGCGTGGCCCGCGCTCCGCGGGGCGGGCGAGTTCGCGCTCTCCTGGGTGCAGACGGCCGGGGGCGACCACGGGCGCCCGGAGCGGGCCTGGACCAGCCCGTCGACGTCGCCGGAGAACCAGTTCGTCGCGCCCGACGGCGAGCCCGCCGCCGTCACGACGAGCGCCGCGATGGACGTGGCGCTGCTGCGCGCGCTGGCCGGCGGGTGCCGCGAGGCCGCGGGCGCGCTCGGGCTCGACGACGCCGACGAGCCGTGGCTCGCCCGCCTCGAGGCCGTCGTGGCCGCGCTCCCCGACCCGGCGGTCGGCTCCCGTGGCGAGCTGCTGGAGTGGGGCGAGGAGGTGCCGGAGGCGGAGCCGGAGCACCGGCACCTGTCGCACCTCGCGGGGCTCTATCCCCTCGGCGACCTGGACCCGACGACGACACCGGAGCTGGCGCGGGCCGCCGCGCGCAGCCTCGAGCTGCGAGGCCGGGAGTCCACGGGGTGGTCGCTCGCCTGGCGGATCGCGCTGTGGGCGCGGCTCGGCGAGGGCGGGCGGGCCCACGACCAGGTGCTGCTGTCGCTGCGCCCCGCCGACGGGCCCGACGGACGGCACTCGGCCGGGCAGCGGGGCGGGCTGTACCCCAACCTGTTCAGCGCGCACCCACCGTTCCAGATCGACGGCAACCTCGGCCTCACGGCGGGCGTCGCGGAGATGCTGCTGCAGTCGCACCGGCGGGAGGACGGCGCGATCCGCCTCGACCTGCTGCCGGCCCTGCCCCCGGCGTGGCCCGACGGCGAGGTCACCGGCCTGCGGGCCCGCGGCGGGGCCGAGGTCGACCTCGCCTGGCGCGACGGCGCGCTCACCCGGGCGCGGCTGCGCGCGCCGGCCGACCGGGCGCTCGACGTCGTGGTGCGCCACGGCGGCGTGGCCACCGCGGGAACCAGCGTCTCGGCGGCCGCGGGCGCTACCGTGATCCTCGACGTGCCCGCCGACCTCCCGGTCGCGGGCGCCGCCGTCCCCCACGCACCCAGGAGCTAGCCCGTGGCCACCATCGAGGACGTCGCGAAGGCGGCGGGAGTCTCCGCGTCGACCGTCTCCTACGTGCTCTCCGGCAAGCGGTCGATCTCCGCGCCCACGCGACGTCGCGTGGAGCAGGCGATCGCGACGCTGGGCTACCGGCCGCACGCCGGCGCGCGCGCCCTCGCCTCGGCGCGCACGGAGGTCATCGGGCTCATGATCCCGCTGCGCTCCGGCATCGACGTGCCGGTGATCATGCAGTTCGCGGGGGGCGTCGTGACCCGGGCGCGGGAGCACGCGCACGACGTCCTGCTGCTCACCCAGGACGACCTCGAGGGCTTGGAACGCGCGACGAACGGCTCGATGGTGGACGCGCTCGTCGTCATGGACGTCGAGGCGGACGACGCCCGCATCCCGATCCTCACCCGCTCCCGGCAGCCGTCCGTCCTGGTGGGCCTGCCCCGGGACGCGTCGGGGCTGTCCTGCGTCGACCTGGACTTCGAGGCCGCCGGCCGCCTGGCCGCGCAGCACCTCGCCGAGCTCGGGCACCGGCAGGTGGCCATGCTCGGCGCGCCGCCGGAGGTCGTGGACCGGCACACGTCGTACGTGGACCGCGTGATGCGCGGGTTCGCGCAGGCCGCGCCGGAGCACGGCCTCGACGCGCAGGTCGTCGCCTGCCCCGGGGCTCCCGCGGAGGTGGCCCGCGTCGTCGACGAGCTCCTCGCGGAGGCCCCCGGCACCAGCGGGCTCTTCGTGCACAACGAGCGCGCCCTGCCGCACGTGCTGTCCCGGCTGCGCGACGCGGGGCGGTCCGTGCCCGAGGACGTGTCCGTCGTCGCCCTGTGCCCCGAGGACGTCGCGCTCGCCCAGCAGGTCCCGATGACCGCGATCGACCTGCCCGCGGCGACGATCGGCAGCCTCGCCGTGGACATCGTCATGTCCCGGCTCGACGGCGGCCAGCACGCGGAGACCCGCCTGCTGACGCCGGTGCTCACCACCCGAGGCAGCACCGCCCGGCGGTAGCCCCCGACCCCCGCGAGGGCGCCGGGCAACAGGTCACGACCCGGCTCCGGATCGCCGCACACCATTGCGCTACCGGTCACGGGAGTGATATCAATTCGAAGCGCTTCGACACGGTGGCCGCCGGTGGCCGCCGAGCGCGCGAGAACCATCACGAGGGAGTGACAGGTGAGCCTCACCCAGGGAGCGCCGCTGCTCGACCGCGGCCCCGCCGACGCACCGGACCGCGAACGCGCGCGCCGGAGCGAGGAACCGTCGCCGCACCGCCGCGACCGGAGGCGCCGGGGCAAGAAGCCGTCGCCGACGATGTTCCTCGTCATCCTCCCGTTCCTCGTGCTCGTGCTCGCGTTCTCCTACCTGCCGCTCGTCGGCTGGGCGACGGCGTTCTACGACTACAAGCCCGCCCTCGGGCTGTCGGGCAGCGAGTTCGTCGGGTTCCAGTGGTTCCGGATGCTCGTGTCCTCCCCCACGCAGCTCCAGCAGATCGGGCAGGTCATGGCGAACACGCTCGCCATGAGCTTCCTCGGGATCGCGACCTCCCTGCTGCCCGTCTTCTTCGCGATGCTCCTCAACGAGATCCGGGCACCCTGGTTCAAGAACGCGGTGCAGACCCTCACGACGCTCCCGAACTTCATCTCGTGGGTGCTCGTCTACATGATCGCGTTCTCGCTCTTCTCCACCTCGGGCCTCGTCAACTCGGTGCTGAACGACTGGGGCATCATCACCACGCCGATCAAGTTCCTCGACACCGGCGAGCACGTGTGGCTGACGATGCTGCTCTGGAGCCTCTGGAAGGGCCTCGGGTGGGGCGCGATCATGTACCTCGCCGCCATCAGCTCGATCGATCCGGCGCTCTACGAGTCCGCCCGCATCGACGGCGCCGGCCGCTTCCAGCTCATGCGGTACATCACCTTCCCGCAGCTGATGCCCACCTACGTGGTCCTGCTCGTGCTCTCGATCGCGAACATGCTCAACAACGGCATGGAGCAGTACTACGTGTTCCAGAACGCCTTCAACAAGGAGCACATCCAGGTGCTGGACCTGTACGTCTACAACATCGGCATCACCGGGAACAGCCTGTCGATGGCGACGGCGTTGGGCATGCTGAAGAGCGTCATCTCCGTCGTCCTGCTCGTCACCGCCAACGCGATCGCCAAGCGCGCCCGCGGCACGTCGATCATCTGAACGGGGACGAGACGATGTCGATCACCAGCCCTGCCCTCAAGCGCGCGCGCGGCGACGTTCCCTTCGCGATCGTCAACTACGCCGGCTTCCTGCTCTTCGCGCTCCTGTGCGCCTACCCGTTCTACTTCCTCATCATCAACTCGGTCAGCGCCAACGACATGAGCGCCCTGGGTCAGGTCCGGCTGTGGCCCGAGGGCCTCCACCTGTCGAACTACGCGCAGATCCTGCAGCTCGACGGGCTGTCCGCCGCGGCGATCGTGTCCGTGGCCCGCACCGTCATCGGCACGGCCTGCACGGTGCTGGCGTCCGCGTTCCTCGGCTTCATGTTCACCCAGGAGCGGATGTGGAAGCGCTCCCTCTGGTACCGGCTGGTCATCTTCACGATGTACTTCAGCGCGGGGCTGATCCCGATGTACATCACGATGAAGACGCTGGGGCTCACGAACTCGTTCTGGGTCTACATCCTCCCGGCGATCGTGCAGCCCTTCAACATCATCCTCGTCAAGACGTACGTGGAGTCGATGCCCGCCTCGCTGCAGGAGGCGGCCGAGATCGACGGCGCGGGGACGCTCCGGGTCTTCTTCCGGATCATCCTGCCGAACATGACGCCGATCCTCGCCACGGTGGCGATCTTCACGGCGGTGGCCCAGTGGAACTCGTTCCAGGACACGCTGCTGTACATCACCGACCAGAAGCTCTACTCCCTGCAGTACCTGCTCTACACGTACACCAACCAGGCGAGCAGCCTGGCGCAGGCGGCGCAGAACGCTCAGGGGAACCTGGGGGCCCTGGCCACGGCGGCCACCACCCAGACACCGACGTCGATCCGCATGACGGTCGCGGTGCTCGTGGTGCTCCCCATCCTCTTCATCTACCCGCTCTTCCAACGCTATTTCGTCAAGGGAATCATGCTCGGCGCGGTCAAGGGCTGACCGTGCCTCGTCGCACGCACGAAGGGGTGTCATGAAACTCAGGAAATCGGTCGCCATGGTGGTGGCCCCGTTGGTCGGGGTGCTCGCGCTCGCGGCCTGCTCGCCCGGCGGGTCGGACGACGAGCCGACCAACGTCAACCTCGACCAGGACTGGTCCAAGGCCGACCCGATCACCGTCGACGTCTACGACGGCCTGGCCAACTACATGGGCATCCAGAACGGCTGGTTCGGGAAGGTCGTCAAGGACAAGTTCAACATGGAGCTCAACATCATCGCCCCCAACGTCGCGGGGGGCGGTGACACCCTGTACAACACCCGCGTCTCGGGCGGCGACCTGGGTGACCTCGTCGTCGTCGACAAGGGCCAGCAGATGGACGAGCTCGTGGAGGGCGGCCTCCTCCTGGACGCGAGCGACTACTACGGGTCGATGAAGAACGTGCCGCAGTACGACCCGGCGGTCCAGCACCTCAACGAGGGCAAGGAAGGCATCTACGGCTTCCCGACCTCCGTGTCGAGCCTCAAGCCCACCGAGCCGTCGGAGGGCCTCGAGCCCACGTTCGGGCCCTACCTGCGCTGGGACCTGTACGCCAAGGCCGGCTACCCGGAGATCGGGACGCTGGAGGACCTCCTGCCCGTCCTGAAGGACATGCAGGACGCGCAGCCCAAGGCCGACAACGGCCAGAAGGCGTACGCCGTCTCCCTGTTCAAGGACTGGGACGGGAACATGATGGTCACGGCGAAGCAGCCGGCCACCCTCTACGGGTACGACGAGATGGGCTTCGTCCTCGCGAAGGCGGACGGCTCCGACTACCAGAGCATCGTCGACTCCGACTCGGAGTACGTCCGCGCACTGAAGTTCTACTACGACGCCAACCAGATGGGCCTCGTCGACCCCGAGTCGACCACCCAGAACTACGACACCATGTTCACCAAGTACCAGAACGGCCAGGTGCTGCTGTCCTGGTGGCCGTGGCTCGGGCAGTCGGCGTACAACACCGACGCGAACATGGCCGACGGCAAGGGCTTCGAGCTCGCGCCGCTGGCCGACCAGCAGATCTTCTCCTACGGCGCCGAGGTGTACGGCGGCAAGCAGATCCTCGGGATCGGCTCCGGCGCCGAGGACCCGGCCCGCCTGGCGGCGTTCATCGACTGGCTGTACTCGCCCGAGGGCGTCAACATGAACTCGTCGCAGACCGGCGCTGCCGCGGGGCCCGAGGGGCTCACGTGGGAGCTGGGCGAGAACGGCGAGCCGGCACTCACCGACTTCGGCACCAAGGTCTTCCGCGAGGGCGGCGCCGACGTGCCGGCCGAGTGGGGCGGCGGCGCCTACGTGGACGGGGTGTCGACCCTCAACGTGTCGACCGTCCTGCCCAAGGACGTCAACCCGGAGACGAAGTTCCCGTACAACTACACGTTCTGGCCGAGCTACCAGGAGCAGGTGAAGAACCCGCTGTCCGAGGACTGGAGCGCCCGGATGGGGGACGCCACCTCGACCATGGAGTACCTGCAGGCCGAGAACCAGCTCGTCGTCGCCCCGGGCTCGAGCTACACCGCCCCGGCGGACGACTCGGAGATCGAGGCCATCCGCAGCCAGGTCAAGGCGTCCATCATCGAGCACTCCTGGAAGATGGTCTTCGCGAAGAGCGACGCGGAGTTCGACTCGCTCCTGGCGGACATGCAGAAGACCGTCGACGGCCTCGGCTACGCCAAGGTCCTCGAGTTCGACATGGGCAACGCCAAGGCCCAGAACGAGGCGCGCGTGGCCGTCGCCAAGGAGTTCGGCTGACGTTCACGACGCGCTGACCGGTCGCCGGTCGTCGCACGTCGAAGGGCTCGGGCGCCACGCCCGAGCCCTTCGTCGTGCCGTCGCGCCGTGCGCGACCCCGTGCTCACTGCCCGGAGTGCGGGCTCACCGGCTCGAGCTCCGAGGGGTGGGCCTGGCGCCGGCGGAAGACGCCGTGCAGCAGGAAGGCGCAGACGTAGGCGCCGAACGAGAACCCGATCGTCGCGCCGAGGAACAGCGTCTGCGGGGCGACGAGCGCGAGGCAGGCCGACCCCACCGGGATCAGCACCAGCAGCAGGGTGCGCGCCGGCTCGACCAGCGGCAGGAGCAGCGCGTTGCGCACCGTCCGCCGCAGCGGCGCGTCGAACCAGCCCACCAGCGCGAGCGCGTAGAGCAGCGCCGCGAGGAGGTAGCACGCGCCCAGCAGCGCGAGAGCCCCGGCCACGGCGCTGAGCACGCTGGTCAGCGAGAGCCAGAAGACCCCGCTGTAGACGAGCATCGCCGCCGGGAGCCCGAGGGCCACGAAGGCGGCGGTGCCCCGCCAGGCGTTCCGGCCGAGGGCGACGACGAACCCGCGCACCAGGTGCCCGCGCTCGTCGTCGGCGTACCGGAGCGTGACCTCGAGGAGCGCGCTCGTGGCGACGCCGATCGTCACGACGGGCAGGCAGGCCAGCAGGTACAGGACGTTGAGAACCACGAACAGGACGAACGTGGTGATGCCCTGGGCCGTGCGGCCCTCGGGATCGATCCTCACCGGGCCGCCCCCGCCTGCACCCGCAGCCCGCTCCGTGCCGGCAGTTCGGCGCTGGACGGGCCTGCCGCGAGGACGTACTCCCCCGGCTGGACGCGGAGCGCGCCGTCGAGCGCCCCGCCCCCGGGCCCCGACTCCCAGACGGCGAGGCGGGCGACGTCGAACGGGACGTCGACGACCGCCTCCTGGCCGGCCTCGACGCGCACGCGCCGGTAGCCCAGCAGCAGGCGGACGGGGGTGGCGATGTCGGCCGCCGCGCAGCCCAGCGAGTAGACCTGCACCAGCTCGTCGACGGGCCGGTCGCCGGCGTTGCGCACCGTCACCCGCGCGGTGAGGACGCCGGGGGCCCCGGGGTCCGCGGGGTGCAGGGGCGGGTGGTCGCGCGTCGGCGGCGGGGCGTCCACGGCGGCCCGCGAGAGCTCGAGGCCCCCGTAGGCCACCTCGCCGTACGTGAGGCCGTGACCGAAGGCGAACGCCGGGACGCCCCGGTCGTCGGCCGGCAGGTGCCGGTAGGTGACCTGCTGACGGCGCGTGTCGTAGTCGAAGAGGTCGCCTGCCTGCTCCGGCCGCGCCGGCCAGGTCTGGGCGAGGCGGCCGGTGGGCTCGACCGCCCCGGTCAGCACGTCGGCCAGCCCGTGCCCGAGCTCCTGCCCGCCGTGGCTGCTCCACACGACCGTCGCCGCGTCGTCGGCCCCCGGGCCGAGGACGTACGGGTAGCTCGAGACGATCGCCAGGACGGCGCGGGGGTTCGCGTCGGCGGCCGCCCGCCACACCTCGACGGCGGCGTCGGGCAGCAGGAGGTGGGGGCGGTCCTGCGTCTCGCGCCCGTTCAGGTGCGGGTCGTTGCCGACCACCACGACGACGGCGTCGCACCGCGCGGCGGCCTCCGCCACGCGGGCGGCCCCCGACTCCAGCACCCGGGGCACGAACCGGGCGGCGTCGTCGAGCGTCCGGCCCTCGGCGCACAGCACCCCGGTCTCCCGCTGCACCCGCACCCAGCGGCCCGATCCCAGGTGCAGCAGCGACCACGAGCCGTCGGCGTGGACGTGCCGGCGGAAGCTCTCCTGCACCTCCCAGCCGCCCACCCGCTCGGCGTCGGCGCGCAACGGCCACGACGCCCCGGTCAGCAGGCGCCCGGACGCCGCCGCGCGCAGCGTCAGCACGCCGTCGCCCCAGTCCGTCACGTGCAGGTGGGTGGCCTTGCCCGCGTCGGCGGCGTCGGCCACGACGCTCGCCCCGTCCGCCGAGACCGCGACGTACCGCCCGGAGCCCGCCACCCGCAGCGCGACGACGTCGGACCCGGTCGCGACCTCCACGTGGTCGGCACCGAGCGCCGCGCGCAGCCCGTCGGCCGGCGTGACGGCGTACGGCGGCGTGCCCGAGTACCAGTCCGTGAGGACGACGTCGGCGAGCGGGCCGACCACGGCCACGGACCCGGCGGCGAGCGGCAGCGTCCCGGCCTCGTTGCGCAGCACGACGACGGACCGCGCCGCGGCCTCCCGGGCGAGCCTCCGGTGCTCCGGCGCGTCGATCGTGCCGTCGTGCGCGTACGGATCGTCGTCGCCGTCGAGCTCGCCGGTCCGGATCCGCAGCTCGAGGAGGCGCAGCACCGCCCGGTCGACCTCGTCCGTGGTGAGCAGGCCGCGCTCGAGGGCCTCCTCGACCCGTCGCACCGTGGGCGCACGGTCGGCGTCGTCGTCCGTGAAGGAGTCGACGCCGGCCCGCACCATCGCGGCGTTCCCGGCCGCCCGGTCGGCGGCCGCGCCCTGCAGGGTCACGAGGAAGGCGGGCGCCGCGGCGTCCGAGACGAGCGCGACGGAGCCCGGCGCCCACGACCGCAGCTCGTCGAACAGGTCGCCCTGCAGGTGCGCCGGTACGCCGTTCACCTGGTTGTACGACGGCATCACGGCGCCGGCGACGCCCGCCTCGACGGGTTCCCGGAACGCGGGCAGCTCCTCCTCGTGCAGGGTGCGCGGGTCGAGGTTCGAGCTCGTGGACGACCTGTCGGTCTCGTTGTTGTACGCGAGGAAGTGCTTGAGCGTCGGCACCGTCTTCCACACCCGTTCGTGCTCGCCCCGCAGGCCGTGGCTGTAGCCCGTCGCGAGGTGCGCCGTGAGGTGCGGGTCCTCCGAGTACCCCTCCTCGTTGCGTCCCCACCCCGGGTGCCGCAGCGTGTTGACCACGGGCGCCCACACGTTGAGGCTCACGGACGGGTCGGCCCGGTGCTTGGCCCGCACCTCGGACGCGACCGCGTCGCCGACGCGGCGCAGCAGGTCGACGTCCCACGTCGCCGCGAGCCCCACCGGCTGAGGGAAGACGGTCGCCTCCCCCAGCCACGCGACACCGTGGAGCGCCTCGCAGCCGGTGTGGAACGGCGCGAGCCCGAGCCGCTCGACGGCGGGCGCGTGCTGGTGGAGCATCGCGACGCGCTCGTCGTGGGACAGCCGGGCCAGCAGGTCTCGTGCGCGCTCGGGCGCCGGCAGGCGGGGGTCACGGAAGGCAGGCACGTCCACGGGTCCTCCTCGGGGCGCCGCGGCGGTGCGGCGGTGCGGCTGGGATCACGCTCCCCTGTCGAAGCGCTTCAACAACGCTACCGAGTCCCCGGCCCCGAGCGCAAAGGCCTTCGAGGCGGTGGTGCGGCGGAGCCGGCTCAGCCGAGCGGCACGTCGACGCCCCCGCGCAGCACGCGCCGCACGCGCAGGTCTCCGTCGGTGACGACGACGTCGGCCCGCCGCCCCACGACGAGGCCGCCGACGTCGGTGAGGCCGAGCACACGCGCGGGCACCCACGACGCGGAGCGGACGGCGTCCACGAGCGGGACCCCCGCGGCGACGGCGTGGCGGACCACGTCGACCAGGTGCGCCGTGCCGCCTGCGATCGCGCCGCCGTCGGGGTCGTCCGGGTCGGTGAGGCGGGCGACCCCGTCGCGCACCGTCACCGCCATGGGACCCAGCTCGTAGGACCCGTCCGCCATGCCCGCGGCGGCCATCGCGTCCGTGACGAAGACGACCTGGTCGGCGCCGACGGTCTCCACGACCGTCCGCACCGTCGCCGGCGCCAGGTGGACGCCGTCGGCGATCAGCTCGACGACGAGCTCGCCCCGGGCAGCGGCGGCCAGGCACGCGGCGATCGGGCCGGGCGCCCGGTGGTGCAGGGGGCGCATGCCGTTGAACAGGTGGGTGGCGGTCATCTCGCGCGCGGGCGCCTCCCCGGCCTCGGCGGCGGCGGCGAGGGCCGCGGCCACCTGCGCGACGAGCTCCTCCGCCTGCTCCGTGGTCGCGTCGGTGTGCCCGAGCGACGGCACGACGCCGGCGGCGACCAGCGCGTCGGCCGCGCCGTCGGGCCCGACCACGCCGTCGACATCGGGGGCCACGGTCATGGTGCGCAGGTGCCCGCGCGACGCCTCGACGAGGTCGCGCACCAGGCCGACGTCGCCGGCGACGAGGTCGGCCGGGCTCTGCGCGCCGCGCCGCTCGTGCGAGAGGAACGGCCCCTCCGCGTGGATCCCGGCGATCTCGCCCGCGTCGGCCAGACCAGCCAGCAGGGCCGCCCGCACCAGCAACGTCTCGCGGTCGGCCGTGACCAGCGACGCGAGCATCGTCGTGGTGCCGTGCCGGCGGTGCTCGCGCACCGCGACCAGCGCGTCGGCGGCGGTCGACGCGTCGGGGAAGCCGACGCCGCCCCCGCCGTGGTTGTGCAGGTCGACGAGGCCGGGCAGCAGCACGGTGCCTGGCTCCGGGACCGCGGCCGCGGCCACCGCGGCGGCGACCTCCGGGTCGGCGTGCTCCGCCGCCGCCACGGGTCCCACCCAGCGCACGAGGCCGCCCGCGACGACGACCGCGCCGTCCTCGACGTCGTCCTGCGGGGTGACGACGCGGCCGCGCAGCGCGACCGACGCGACGGGCTCGGGGGTGGGGGCCGTGGGGATGGCAGCGCTCATGGGCCCATCCTGCCGCAGGGCGAAGGAATTCCGAAACCTTCCTGACAAACCGCGACCGGGCGTCATCGGAGGCGTCAGAAGAGGCGCGACTCCACGTCGTCCACGCCGCGCATCGCGTCGTAGTCCAGGACCAGGCACTCGATCCCCCGGTCCGTCGCGAGCACGCGCGCCTGCGGCTTGATCTCCTGGGCGGCGAAGACGCCGCGCACCGGGGCCAGCAGCGGGTCACGGTTGAGGAGGTCGAGGTAGCGGGTCAGCTGCTCGACGCCGTCGATGTCGCCGCGGCGCTTCAGCTCGACCGCCACGGTCGCGCCGGAGCCGTCGCGGGCGAGGATGTCGACCGGTCCGATCGCCGTCATGTACTCACGGCGCACCAGCGTGTGGCCCGCACCGAGGAGGTGGATCTGCGCGGCCAGCAGCTCCTGCAGGTGCGCCTCCACGCCGTCCTTGACGAGGCCCGGGTCGACGCCCAGGTCGTGGGCGGAGTCGTGCTCCACCTCGTGCAGCTCGATCTCGAGGCGGTCGTCGGACTTCTGGTGCTGCACCGTCCAGACCTGCGTGACGCCGCGCTCCCGCGCCGCGTCGTCGGGGTCGCCGACCGCCATGACGCACGGCGGGCTCATCCAGTTGAGCGGCTTGTAGGAGCCGCCGTCGGAGTGCAGCAGGACGCTGCCGTCCGCCTTGACGACGAGGAGCCGCGTGGCCAGCGGCAGGTGGGCGGTGAGCCGGCCCGTGTACCGGGCCGAGCAGCGGGCGACGACGAGACGCACGGTCCTCCTCTTCGTTCGTGGCGGGTGCTGCGGGCGGGCGCCGCGGGCGACGCCACCAGGGAGGATACGCGGGCGGTCTACAGGACGAGGTCGCGGCGCCCCGGGGGCGCGGACTCGAGCCACGACGCCAGCCCGGCGTAGGCGCCGGAGGACATCAGCAGCTCGAAGTCGGTGCCGTCGTAGCGGCAGCGCACCAGCACCTGGTCGGGTTGACCGGCCTGGTCGAGCGGGGCGCGGCCGGTGATCGAGAGCCCGTCGCGTCGCCAGACGCGCGCCGGGCGCGGCGCGAGCGACCACCCGCGCCACCAGTCGATGCGGCCCACGGCGTAGTGGGCGATCCCCACCATCCACGCGGCCTGCGGGTCGTCCGCGGGCCGGGCGTGGCAGGGGAAGGAGCCGACCCTCCGGGAGAGGGTCCGCAGGCGGGAGGCGCCGGCGGCGAGCACCAGTCCGAGCGCGACGACGAGAGCCACCGCGGTCCAGACGACGTACGCCACCGGCACCTGCCTCAGCGCAGCGCCGGCTCGCGGCCGGACAGCTCCGAGACCTCGTCGACGACGATCGTCACGAGGTTGCCGTCGACGGAGACGAAGCCGCCGGTGACGTGCGCCTCGACCGCGGTCCCGTGGGCCGTCGACACCTTGACCGTGCCCGGGCGCAGCACCGCGAGGAGCGGGGCGTGGCCGGCGAGGATGCCGACCTGGCCGTCGACGGACGGGGCGCTGACCTCGCGCGCCGCGCCGGACCAGACCTTGCGGTCGGCCGCGACGAGGTCCACGTTCAGCTCTGCCATCTCCATGTCCTCTTTCCGATCGTGCGGGGTTCGTCAGGCGGTCGCGTCGCCCCGCCAGCAGGCGGTGCCTCCCGGCGGGGCGACGCGGCGGGACGAGACCGTCAGGCCCCGTACTCCTTCTGGATCCGGGCCCAGTTCTCCTCGAGCATCTCGAGGCCGCCGATGTTGTAGAACGCCTGCTCGGCGATGTGGTCGAACTCGCCCTCGGCGATCTTCTTGAACGCCTCGATGGTCTCGCTCAGCGGCACGGTAGAACCCTCCACGCCGGTGAACTTCTTCGCCATGTAGGTGTTCTGCGAGAGGAACTGCTGGATGCGGCGCGCACGCGCCACGACCGTCTTGTCCTCCTCCGAGAGCTCGTCCACACCGAGGATCGCGATGATGTCCTGCAGCTCCTTGTTGCGCTGCAGGATCGACTTCACCTGGGTGGCGACGTCGTAGTGCTCCTGGCCCACGTAGCGCGGGTCGAGGATGCGGGACGTCGAGGTCAGCGGGTCGATCGCCGGGTACAGACCCTTCGACGCGATCTCTCGGGAGAGCTCGGTCGTCGCGTCCAGGTGAGCGAACGTGGTCGCCGGCGCCGGGTCGGTGTAGTCGTCCGCCGGCACGTAGATCGCCTGCAGCGAGGTGATCGAGTGGCCGCGCGTCGAGGTGATGCGCTCCTGCAGGAGGCCCATCTCGTCGGCCAGGTTGGGCTGGTAGCCCACCGCGGACGGCATGCGGCCCAGCAGGGTCGACACCTCGGAGCCGGCCTGCGTGAACCGGAAGATGTTGTCGATGAAGAGCAGCACGTCCTGCTTGCGCACGTCGCGGAAGTACTCCGCCATCGTCAGGGCGGACAGGGCAACGCGCAGTCGCGTGCCCGGCGGCTCGTCCATCTGACCGAAGACCAGGGCCGTCTTGTCGAAGACGCCGGCCTCCTCCATCTCGGCGATGAGGTCGTTGCCCTCACGGGTGCGCTCGCCGACGCCGGCGAACACGGACACACCGCCGTGGTCCTGCGCGACGCGCTGGATCATCTCCTGGATGAGGACCGTCTTGCCGACGCCCGCACCACCGAAGAGGCCGATCTTGCCACCCTGCACGTACGGGGTGAGGAGGTCGATCGACTTGATGCCCGTCTCGAACATCTGCGTCTTCGACTCGAGCTGGTCGAAGGCCGGCGGCTTGCGGTGGATGGGCCACCGCTCGGTGATCTCGATCTTCTCGCCCGGCTCGGCGTTCAGCACGTCGCCGGTCACGTTGAAGACCTTGCCCTTGGTGACGTCGCCGACGGGCACGCTGATCGGCGCCCCCGTGTCGGTGACGACGGCGCCGCGCACGAGGCCGTCGGTCGGCTTCAGCGCGATCGCGCGGACCAGGGAGTCGCCGAGGTGCTGGGCGACCTCGAGCATGAGGGTGAAGGACTTCTCGCCCTCGCCCTGCGACGACAGGTCGATGTCGACCGTCAGGGCGTTGTAGATGTCGGGGATCGCGTCCTCGGGGAACTCGATGTCGACGACGGGGCCGATCACGCGCGCGACACGGCCCACGCCGGGTCCGCTCTGGTGCTCGACCGGGGCTTCCACGGTGGTGGCGGTCATTGCTTGCCTCGCTTCGAAAGGTTCGTTCCGGGTGTCAGGGTGGGCGTCATGACGCCGCGAGGGCGTCGGCACCCGAGACGATCTCGCTGATCTCCTGGGTGATGTCCGCCTGGCGAGCCTGGTTCGCCAGGCGCGTGTAGGTACGGATCAGGTCCTCGGCGTTGTCCGTCGCCGTGTGCATCGCCCGCTGGCGCGCGGCCAGCTCGGACGCCGCGGCGTCGAGCATGAAGCTGAAGATGCGGCTGCGCACGTACCGCGGCAGGAGGGCGTCCAGGACGCTCTCCGGTGACGGCTCGAAGTCGTACAGCGGGAACGCGTCGTGCTCGCCGGGCACGGCCACGCCCTCGACGACCTCGAGGGGCAGCATCCGCACGACGCGCGGGCGCTGCGTGACCATGTTGACGAACTGCGTGTACACGACGTGCAGCTCCGAGACGCCGCCCTCGTCCGCCGGGGCGAGGAACGCCCCGAGCAGCGTGTCGGCGATCTCGCCGGCGACGTCCGAGTCCGGGCTGTCCGAGCCGTACGACCACTGCCCCGCGAGCTGACGCCCGCGGTAGCTGTAGTACGAGACGGCGCGGCGGCCGGTCGCGTAGAGCTCGACCTGCTTGCCCTCGCCCTGCAGCTGCGCGACCAGGCGCTCCGTCTCGCGGATGATCGACGCCGAGTAGGCGCCGGCCATGCCGCGGTCGGACGCGATCACGAGGACCGCGACGCGGTCGGTGTCGTGCCGCTCGCTCGTCAGCGGGTGCTTGGTCGACGTGTGCGTCGCCACGGCGGACACCGCGCGGGTGATGGCCCGCTCGTACGGTGCCGCCGCGGCGGTGCGCGCCCGCGCCTTGCCGATGCGGGAGGCCGCGATCAGCTCCTGCGCGCGGAACATCTTCTTCAGCGACTGCGTCGACTTGATCCGCTGCTTGTAGATGCGCTGGGCTCCACCGGCCATGCTCAGGCCTTCTTCTGCACGACGAGCTGCTCCTGCTCGACGTCCGCGGCGTCGCCCTCGTCGTCGCCGCCGACGAGCGGGGTGCCGTCGCCCTTGAGGAAGCCGTTGCGGACGTCCTCGACGGCCGCGGCCAGCGCGTCCTCGGTGTCCTGCTCGAGCTTGCCGGTCTCGGCGATCGTGGAGAGCACCGAGGTGTTCCGACGCAGGTGGTCGAGCATCTCGGACTCGAACCGCTTGACGTCCTCGACGGGGACGTCGTCGAGCTTGCCCTTGGTGCCGGCCCACACGGACGCGACCTGGTCCTCGACCGGGTACGGCGTGTACTGCGGCTGCTTGAGCAGCTCCATCAGCACCGCACCGCGGGCCAGCTGGCCGCGCGACGCCGCGTCGAGGTCGGACGCGAACATCGCGAACGCCTCGAGCGAGCGGTACTGGGCCAGCTCGAGCTTCAGCGTGCCGGAGACCTTCTTCATCGCCTTGATCTGCGCGTCACCGCCGACTCGGGAGACGGAGATACCGACGTCGACCGCCGGGCGCTGGTCGGCGTTGAAGAGGTCCGACTGCAGGAAGATCTGGCCGTCGGTGATGGAGATGACGTTGGTCGGGATGTACGCCGAGACGTCGTTCGCCTTGGTCTCGATGATCGGCAGGCCGGTCATCGAGCCCGCGCCCAGGTCGTCCGAGAGCTTGGCGCAGCGCTCGAGCAGCCGGGAGTGCAGGTAGAAGACGTCGCCGGGGTACGCCTCGCGGCCCGGCGGGCGGCGCAGCAGCAGCGACACGGCACGGTAGGCCTCGGCCTGCTTCGACAGGTCGTCGAAGATGACCAGCACGTGCTTGCCCTGGTACATCCAGTGCTGGCCGATGGCCGAGCCGGTGTACGGGGCGATGTACTTGAAGCCCGCCGGGTCGGACGCCGGGGCGGCGACGATCGTCGTGTACTCGAGCGCGCCGGCCTCCTCGAGGGCACCGCGCACGGAGGCGATCGTCGAGCCCTTCTGGCCGACGGCGACGTAGATGCAGCGGACCTGCTTGTTCGGGTCGCCCGACTCCCAGTTGGCCTTCTGGTTGATGATCGTGTCGATCGCGATCGCCGTCTTGCCGGTCTGCCGGTCGCCGATGATCAGCTGACGCTGACCGCGACCGATCGGGATCATCGAGTCGATCGCCTTCATGCCGGTCTGCAGCGGCTCGTGCACCGACTTGCGCTGCATGACGCCGGGCGCCTGGAGCTCGAGGGCGCGGCGGCCCTCGCTCTCGATGTCGCCCAGACCGTCGATCGGGTTGCCCAGCGGGTCGACGACGCGGCCGAGGTAGCCCTCGCCCACGGGGACGGACAGGACCTCGCCGGTACGGCGGACCTCCTGCCCCTCCTCGATGCCCGTGAACTCGCCCAGGACGACGACGCCGATCTCGCGGACGTCCAGGTTCAGGGCGAGGCCGAGCGTGCCGTCCTCGAACCGCAGCAGCTCGTTCGCCATCGCGCCGGGGAGGCCCTCGACGTAGGCGATGCCGTCGGCGGCGACGGTGACGCGGCCGACCTCCTCGCTGACCGCGCCCTCGGGCTCGTACGACTTCACGAAGCTGTCCAGAGCGGCGCGGATCTCCTCCGGCCGGATCGTCAGCTCAGCCATTGCTCTCTCCTGTCGTGGCCGCGTATCGCGCGGCCTCACGTTCTGCGTAGCCGACCGGGGCCGGCGCTGGGCCTAGGGGTTCAGCCGGCCAGCCGGCGACGGGCGTCGGCCAGGCGGGACAGCACGGTGGAGTCGACGACGTCGGCGCCGACCTGGATGCGCAGGCCGCCGATGACGGCGGCGTCGACCGTGACGTTGAGCTGCACGGGGCGCCCGTAGGCGCGCTCGAGCAGCCCGGCGAGCCGGTCCTGCTGGGACTGGCTGAGCACGCTGCCGCTCGTGACCGTGGCCACGAGACGGCGACGACGCTCGGCGGCGATCTCCCCGTACCACAGCAGCGTCGCCACGAAGCGGCGGCCGCGCAGGGCGGTCGTGGCGCGCCGGGCGAGCACGAGCGTCACGTCGTCGACCTTGCCCGTGAGCAGGGTGTCGACGAGCTGCGCGCGGCGCTCGGGGTCGGACGCGGGGTCCGAGAGCACCTGGCGCGCCTCGCGCTGCCCGACGAGCGCCCGGGTCAGCCGGAACAGCTCGTCCTCGACGGTCTCGAGGGTGCCGCGTGCCTCGGCGGACGCCAGCACGGCGTCGAGCCCGAGACGCTCGACGGCGTCCACGAGGTCCGCGTCGCCGGCCCAGCGCGACCGCGCCAGGCCCGTGACGAGGTCGACGACGCGCTCGTCGAAGCCCCCCGCGAGGATGCGGCCCGCCAGGGCCGCGCGGTCCTCCGGGCTGCGCGACGGGTCGGCGAGCGACCGGCGCAGCGGACCGGACTCGTCCAGGGCGGCGACGACGGCGAACAGCTGCTCGCCGAGCGCCTTCGCGTCGGCCCCGGCGGCCCGCAGGACCGGCTCGAACCGCTCCTGCGCCGCCGCGAGGGATGCTCCGCTGGTGCCCCGCATCAGCCCTCCTTGCCGACCGAGTTGCCGACCGACGCCGTGCGGGACTCGTCGCCCGCGGCCTCGAGCTCGTCGAGGAAGCGGTCGACGACGCGCGACTGGCGCGCGGAGTCCTGCAGCGACTCGCCGACGATCTTCGACGCCAGCTCGGTGGCCAGCTCGCCGACCTCGGCACGCAGCGAGACGGCCGCCGTCTGGCGCTCCGCCTCGATCTGGCGGTGGGCGGTCTCGACGATGCGCGAGGCCTCCTCGTGCGCCTTGGTGCGGAGCTCCGCGACGATGGCGGTGCCCTCGGCGCGCGCCTCCTCGCGGGTCTTCGCGGCGTCGGCACGGGCCTCGGCGAGCTGCTGGTGGTACTCCTTCAGCGCCTCCGCGGCCTCCTCCTGCGCCTTCTCCGCCTTGGCGATGCCGCCCTCGATCTTCGCGGTGCGCTCGTCCAGCACGGCCTGGAACTTGGGCAGGACGTACTTGTAGAACACGATCCCGACGATGATCACGATGATCAGCGACCACACGATGTCCGGCGTGTGCGGCAGCAGGATGTTCTGGGTCCCCTCCTCCGCGGCGACGTCCGCGGTCGAGGTGCTCAGGGGGGAAGCCATCACGCCGGGACGATGAAGCCGGCCACCAGGCCGAGGAGCGCGAGCACCTCGACGAAGGCGATACCGATGAACATCGTGGTACGGAGCTGGCCGGAGACCTCGGGCTGGCGGGCCATGCCCTCGATCGTCTTGCCGATGAGGATGCCGAGGCCGATGCCGGGGCCGACCGCCGCGAGGCCGTAACCGATCGTGCCGATGTTTCCGGAGACCTCGGCGAGGGTGGTGACGTCCACTGGGTTTCCTTCCGTTGGGCGCCGGGCCTCGGGTGGCCCGGCGTCTCTTTGTGGTTGCAGGTGGTGGAGCGGGTGTCCGGCTCAGGCCGGGAACCGCGAGACGGTCAGTGCTCCGCCTCGACGGACATGTTGAGGTAGACGGCGGTGAGGATCGCGAAGACGTAGGCCTGGAGGGCCGCCACGAAGATCTCGAAGAAGAAGAACGCCGCGCCCGCCACGAACGTGCCAGCGCCGAAGAGCTTCATCGCGCCGGCGGAGTCGAAGAGGAAGAACGACGTGGCCGCGAAGCAGATCGCGAGCATGAGGTGCCCGGCGACCATGTTGGCCAGCAGTCGGATGACGAGCGTCGCGGGACGCAGGATGAAGACCTGCAGCGCCTCGATCGGCACGAGCAGCAGGTACAGCGGCTTCGGCACGCCCGGGGGGAACAGCGAGTTCTTCAGGTAGCCGCCGAGCCCGTGCGCCTTGACACCCGCGGAGAGGTACATGACGTACGTCCACGCCGCGAGCACGATCGGCAGGCCGATCACGGACGTTCCCGCGATGTTGAGGAACGGGATCACCGCGGCGATGTTCATCACCAGCACGGTGCAGAAGATCGTCGCGAGCAGCTTGAAGTACTTGCGGCCGTTCTCCTGGCCCAGCACCTCGATGGCGATCGAGTTCCGCACGAAGTCGAGGACCATCTCGACACCGTTCTGGAACCGACCGGGCACCAGGCGGGCGCGACGAGCGGCGATGCAGAACACCAGCAGCAGGACGGTCGCCATGATGACGCGGACCAGCATGATCCGGTTGAACTCGAAGGGCGTGCCCTCGAAGAAGATGGCCGGCGGGAAGAAGTCCGCGATCGTCGGCGCTTCGAAGCCACCGCCCTCGGCGGCGAGCAGCATGGGGATCGCTGGCGTAGACAGGGGATTCTCCCGGAGGTCGTACGGTCCGGGCGCTCCACCGCTGGGCGGGCACGCCATCGGACCTGGCCGTCATGGATTCGCGGACAGCCTACCGGATGTTCACAGGTGCTCCGACATCCGGGAGCAGAATTTCCGGCAAGATCACGCGGCTTGTGAAGAAGCGCACGATGTTGCCCCCGGCGACGGATGGTCGCCCGGCGCAAGCACCCTGGTCAGGCGGGCGGAGTCACGGCTGCACGTACGGCACCCGGCCGCTGTTCACGGCCCGGTAGTCGAGCAGCGCGGAGCCGATCGCGCCCACCGCGAGCACCACGAGCAGCACCCACGGGTCGTAGAACGTGCGGCCCTGGATCAGCACCAGCACCACGATGAGCACGACGATCTTGGCCACCCACGCCCCCATGACGAACGCCGCCATCCGCGCCGGGCTCGAGCCGACGGTGCGCATCATCGACCAGATCGTCGTCGCGCAGAAGAAGGCCGCGATCGCGGCGCCCACCAGCGCGCCCCAGAGGCCGGGCAGGCCGGCCACCAGGAGGCCGATCCCTCCGCCCAGCACGACCAGGGCGCCGACGAGCAGCAGCGTGTCCCGCAGCGCCGTCCGCAGCACCCGGCGCTCCGCGGCGGCGGCGTGCTCGACCGTGGCGCCTCCGGCCGGGTCGGCCGCAGGGTCGGGAGTCGGGCCGGGGGTGTCGGGCGTCGTCATCGCTGGCGTCCTTCGTGCGTCGTCAGGGTGGGCGCCGGCGGTACCGCCGGCGGGGTCGGGGTGCGGGGGGTCGCGGGCGCGGGGTGCGCCGCCGCGACCGCCGGGTGGCTGCCGGTGGCGACGTCGTCGTCCAGGAAGCGCCCGCGCGTGCGCAGCGGGCCGAGCGTGAGCAGCAGGGCCACCACGACGGCAACCGCGAGCCCGGCGAGCACGGCCTTCCAGTCCCACAGCACGAGCGCGGCCACGCCGAACGAGAAGACGGCGGCCCACACGTAGAGGATGAGCACGGCGCGCCGGTGGGAGTGGCCGAGCGCCAGCATCCGGTGGTGCAGGTGCATGCGGTCGGGGTGGAACGGCGACTTGCCCGCCGCGAGGCGGCGGACCACGGCCATCGCCATGTCGAGCAGCGGCAGCAGCACCACCGCGACCGGCAGCAGCAGCGGGATGAACAGGGGCACGCGCTGCGCCCCCGAGAGCGTCGCGCCCATCGAGACCGGGTCGACGTTCCCCGTGATCGTGATGGCCGAGCCGGCGAAGACGAGGCCGAGCACCATCGAGCCCGAGTCGCCCATGAAGATGTGCGAGGGGAAGAAGTTGTGCGGCAGGAAGCCGAGACACGCGCCCACCAGCACGGCCATCATGAGCGTCGCGAGGTTGGCGTAGTTCTCCGGCGTGGCCTGCTGGGTCAGCCCGTAGGTGTACAGCAGGAAGGCGGACCCACCGATCGCGATGAGGCCCGCCGCCAGCCCGTCCAGGCCGTCGACGAAGTTCACCGCGTTCATCGCCACGACGACCACCAGGATCGTGAGGAACAGCGAGATCCGCGACGAGGTGATGAACAGCCAGTCCGGCGTGGGCAGCGACGTCAGCTGCACCTGCTGCCAGGCCATGAACCCCGCCGCGAGCACCTGCCCGGCGAGCTTGGTCATCCAGTCCAGGTCCCACACGTCGTCGGCCCAGCCCAGCAGGCAGACGATGACGGCGCCCCCGACGATGCCCCACGCCTGCGGGCCCGTCTCGAACACGCCCGCGAGGAACGGCATCTGCGACGCCAGCACCACCGCGACGACGATGCCGAGCAGCATCGCCAGGCCGCCGAGCCGGGGCGTCGGCTGCACGTGCACGTCGCGCGCCCGCACCGCCGTGATCGCGTTCGTGCGGCGGGCGACCCACCGCGCGCCCGGCGTGGCGAGGTACGTGACCGCCGCCGAGACGAGCAGCAGGAGCAGGTAGGCCCTCACCCGGCGGACTCCTCCGCGGGCGCGGCACCCTGCTCCTCCGGCCCGCCCGCCGTCGTCCCGTCGGCGGACGTCGCCCCGGACGCGTCGCCGGCCTCGCCAGAGCTCTCCTCGTCCGGCTCGTCGACCCCGCGCACGGGCGCGACGTCGTTGAGCGCCTCGAGCGTGATCGCCCCCTGACGCACCACGCGCAGGTGCTCGCCGGTGGCGTCGACGATGGTCGAGGCGACCCCGCCCGGCGCGTCGCCGCCGTCGAGGTAGACGGTCACCGCGTCGCCGAGCTGCGCGCGGGCGTCGGCGACGTCGAGGGCGGCCGGGTTGCCGGTGGCGTTGGCGCTCGAGACGGCCAGCGGGCCGGTGCGGCGCAGGAGCGCCAGGGCGGCCGGGTGGTCGGGCATGCGCAGCGCGACGGTGCCGTGCGTCTCCCCCAGGTCCCACTGCAGCGAGGGCTGTGCCTGCAGGATGATCGTGAGCCCGCCCGGCCAGAACGCCTCGGCCAGCCTGCGCGCGCCGTCGGGCACCTCGGTGGCCAGGCCGTCGAGGGTGCGGACGTCGGGGATGAGGACGGGAGGGGGCATCTGGCGCCCGCGGCCCTTGGCCGCGAGCAGGGCCGCGACGGCCTCCGCGTCGAAGGCGTCGGCGCCGATGCCGTAGACGGTGTCGGTCGGCAGCACCAGCAGGCCGCCGCGCGAGACCGTGTTCACCGCCTCGTCGATCGCAGGGCCCCAGGTGTTCGGATCGGTGACGTCGTGCACGCTGCTCACGGGCTCAGTCTGTCACGGTTCGACCCGCCGCCCGGCGGTCGTCCGTGTCCTCGTGCGGGTCCTGGTGCGGGTCCTGGTGCGGGTTCCCGGCCGCCGTCGCCGCCCGGCGGGCCACCACCATCCGCGGCCGGCCGGCGAGGTCCTCGCGCGTGGTCGCGGGGCCGAACCCGGCCGTGCCCACGCCCGTGCCCACGACCGTGCCCACGGTCGTGCCCGCCACCATCGCGCGCGCGGCGGCGGCCTGCACCTCCGCGTGCTCCATGACGTACAGCCCGCCCGGGCGCAGCAGCCGCGCCGCGGCCGCGGTGACGCCGCGCGGCACCTCCAGGCCGTCGTCGCCCAGGCCGTAGAGCGCCACGGCCGGGTCGTGGTCGGCCACCTCCGGGTCGCGCGGGACGGCGCCCGGCGGCACGTACGGCGGGTTGGAGACGACGACGTCGACCTGGCCGTCCAGGTCGCGCAGCGCGGTGCGCGCGTCGCCGCGCACCAGGTGCACGACGGCGTCCTGCCGGTCGCCCGTCGCGGCGGCGACGTTGCGGGCCGCCCACCCGTGGGCCTCGGAGTCCAGCTCGACGGCGTGCACCCGGGTGCCGGGGACCTCGGTCGCGACCGCCAGGGCGATCGCTCCCGACCCGGTGCACAGGTCGACCACGACCGCGGCGCCCTCGCGGGCCACGACGCGCGTCGCCTCGTCGATCGCGACCTGCGCCACCTGCTCCGTCTCCGGGCGCGGGACGAACACGCCCGGCCCGACGGCGAGCTCCAGGTGCCGGAAGGCCGCCACGCCGGTGAGGTGCTGCAGCGGCTCCCGGTCCGCGCGCCGCGCGACGTCGGTGGCGAACCGCTCGGCCGCGCCGTCCGGCAGGCCCCGGTCCAGCACCGCGAGGCGCCGCGCCTCCGAGCGGTCGACGCCGAGCGCGTGCGCGAGCAGGGTCTCCGCGTCGACGCGCGGGCTGGGCACGCCGGCGGCCGCGAGCCGCGCCGTCGCCCGGCGGAGCGCCGCGCCGGTGGTGCGGGGCAGCTCGTCGTCCGCGACGTCCCGCGCCGTGCCCGGCCCCGCGTCAGTCACCCTGGCCGCCCGCCGCGGCGAGCCGCGCCGCCTCGTCGGCGTCGACGGCCGAGCGCACCACCGGGTCGAGGTCGCCCGCGAGCACGTGGTCGAGGTTGTACGCCTTGTACCCGGTGCGGTGGTCCGCGATGCGGTTCTCCGGGAAGTTGTACGTGCGGATCCGCTCGCTGCGGTCCACCGTGCGCACCTGGGAGCGGCGGACGTCGGCCGCGGCCGCCGCGGCGGCCTCCTGCTGCGCGGCGAGCAGCCGGGCACGCAGCACGCGCATCGCCTGCTCCTTGTTCTGCAGCTGCGACTTCTCGTTCTGCATCGACACGACGATCCCCGTGGGCACGTGGGTGATGCGCACGGCGGAGTCCGTCGTGTTGACCGACTGGCCGCCCGGGCCCGACGAACGGTAGACGTCGATGCGCAGGTCGTTGGGGTCGATCTCCACCTCGCCGGGATCGTCCACCTCGGGCAGCACCAGCACACCGGCCGCCGACGTGTGGATGCGGCCCTGCGACTCCGTGACCGGCACACGCTGCACGCGGTGCACGCCGCCCTCGTACTTGAGGCTGGCCCACACGCCCTCGGCCGGGTCGGAGACGCTGCGCGCCTTGATCGCGACCTGGACGTCCTTGTAGCCGCCCAGCTCGGTCTCCGTCGCGTCGAGCACCTGCGTGCTCCAGCCGCGGCGCTCGGCGTACCGCAGGTACATGCGCAGCAGGTCGCCGGCGAACAGGGCGGACTCGTCGCCGCCCTCCCCCGCCTTGATCTCCAGGATGACGTCGCGGGCGTCGTCCGGGTCGCGCGGCACCAGCACGCGCCGCAGGCGCTCGGCCGCGTCGTCCGCGGCCTCCCGCAGGGTCGGCAGCTCGGCCGCGAAGGCCGCGTCCTCGGCGGCGAGCTCCGCCGCCGCCTCCGCGTCGTCGTGCGCCTGCTCCCACGCCCGGTACGCGGCCGCCACCTGGTTCAGCTCGGCGTACCGGCGCCCGAGCGAGCGCGCACGCCCCGCGTCGGCGTGCACGGCCGGGTCGGCCAGCGCGCGCTCGATCTCGGCGTGCTCCTCGAGCAGCGGCCGCGCGGCGGCGAACGAGTCGGTCATGGCATCTCCCGGTCGAGCACGAAGTAGTTCAGGTCATCGCGAGGTAGCTCAGGTCGCCGCGAGGCAGCTCAGCAGCTCGGGCCGGACTACCTCGGCAAAGCAGAAGCGCCGGTGGCCCGTCGTCCGACTGCCCCTGGAGAGGTTGTCGGGCGGACCACCGGCGCATTCACCCCACAGAAGGGCGGGGGCGCTACTTCTTCTTGCCGTAGCGAGCCTCGAAGCGGGCGACGCGGCCACCGGTGTCGAGGATCTTCTGCTTGCCCGTGTAGAACGGGTGGCAGGCGCTGCAGACCTCGGCGCTGATCTTGCCGGAGGTCGCGGTGCTGCGGGTCGTGAACGTGTTGCCGCAGGTGCAGGTCACCTGGGTGACGACGTACTCGGGGTGGATACCGGACTTCATGATGCTCCTTGGTGTGATGCCACCGGGTCGCCCCGCAGGACAGCGGGCCGTGAACCGGAAGGCCGACGAACCATTGTGCCAGAACGCGGACGCGCCCCGGACATCGCCCGTGCGCCGCGCCCCGCAGGGCCGGCGCACGGGGACGGTCAGACCGTCTCGCCCGGGTTCTCGTCCGAGAGCCCGGCCGGCGTCGTCTTCTGCACGTGCAGCAGGAACTCGACGTTGGTCTTGGTCTTCTTGAGCTGGCCGAGCAGCAGCTCGATCGCCTGCTGCTGGTCGAGCGCGCCCATGACGCGGCGCAGCTTGTAGACGATGCCCAGCTCGTCCTTCGACATGAGGATCTCCTCGCGCCGGGTGCCGGACGCGTTGACGTCCACCGCCGGGAAGATCCGCTTGTCCGCGAGGTTGCGGGACAGGCGCAGCTCCATGTTGCCCGTGCCCTTGAACTCCTCGAAGATCACCTCGTCCATCTTCGAGCCCGTCTCCACGAGCGCCGAGGCGAGGATGGTCAGCGAGCCGCCGTTCTCGATGTTGCGCGCCGCGCCGAAGAACTTCTTCGGCGGGTAGAGCGCCGCGGCGTCCACACCACCGGAGAGGATGCGGCCCGACGCCGGCGCCGCGAGGTTGTAGGCGCGCGAGAGGCGGGTGAGCGAGTCGAGCAGCACGACGACGTCCTGGCCCAGCTCGACCAGGCGCTTGGCCCGCTCGATGGCGAGCTCGGCGACGATCGTGTGGTCCGACGCGGGGCGGTCGAACGTCGAGGCGATGACCTCGCCCTTGACCGTCCGCTCCATGTCGGTGACCTCTTCGGGCCGCTCGTCCACGAGCACCACCATGAGGTGGACCTCGGGGTTGTTCGCGGTGATCGCGTTGGCGATCTGCTGCATGATGATCGTCTTGCCGGCCTTCGGCGGCGCGACGATGAGGCCGCGCTGGCCCTTGCCGATCGGGGCGACGATGTCGATCACGCGCGGCGTGAGGCGGGTGGCCTCCGGGTTCTCCAGGCGCAGCCGCTCCTGCGGGTACAGCGGCGTCAGCTTGGTGAACTCGGGACGCTGGCGCGCCTCCTCCGGCGTCATGCCGTTGACGGAGTCCAGCCGCACGAGGGCGTTGAACTTGCTGCGCACGTTCTTGCCCTGCGGCGGCTCCTCGCCCTCGCGGGGCTGACGGATCGCGCCGACGATCGCGTCGCCGCGGCGCAGGCCGGACTTCTTCACCTGGTTGAGGGAGACGTAGACGTCGCCCGCGCCGGGCAGGTAGCCGCTGGTGCGCACGAAGGCGTAGTTGTCCAGGATGTCGAGCACGCCGGCGACGGGCAGCAGCACGTCGTCCTCGCGCACCTCGACGTCGTCCAGGCCGGCGACGTCCGGGCCGCCCGCGCGCCCGCCGCGGTTGCGCTTGCGGTCCCGGCCGCGGTCGCGACCCCGACGACGGCGCGAACCGCCGCGCTCGTCGTCCTCGTCGCGGCGCTGCCGCTCGTCGCGCTGCCCGCCCTGGGCACCCTGGCCGCCCGACCGCTGCTGGCCGGAGCCGTCGTTGCCGCGGCCCTGGCCGGAGCGCTGGCCGTCGCCGTCGCCGGTGTTCTGGCCGTTGCCGTTCTGCCCGTTGCGGCGCCCGCCGCGCTCGCGCGGGGCCGCGACGGCCTCCGCGAGCTGGGCGAGGCGCGCCTCGCGGTCGGCGTCGTTCTGCTGCGCCGCGCGCTGCTCGCCGGCACGCTGCTCGTTGCGAGCGGGCTGCTCGTTCCGGGCGGGCTGCTCGGCGGGCGCCTCGGCCGCGCGCTGCTGCGGCGCGGCGTCGCCCTCGGCCGAGCCGGCGGAGCGGGTGGCGCGGCGCGAACGCCGCGGGGCCTCGCCCTCGGCGCGCGGGGCGCGCGCGTCACCCGACGGCTGCGCGGAGCCCTGGTCGGCCGGCGACTGGGCCGGGGCGTCGCTGCGGACCGTGGGCGCCACGGCGGTCGCCGCGGCGACCGGGGCACTGGCGGTGCGCGCGCCCTGGCCGCGCGCGGCCCGGATCGCGTCCTGCAGGTCGCTCTTGCGCATCCGGGACGTGCCCTTGACGCCCAGGCCGGATGCCAGCGCCTGGAGCTCGGCCAGACGCATCGAGCTCAGGTTCCCGGATGCGGCGGCGCCGTTCCGGCTGTCGGTGGTGTTCGTCACGAAGGACCCTTCCCCCTCGTATGCGGCCCGCAGATCTCGGGGCCGGGGTGGTTGCCGTCCGGCGCGGTGCGCCGTGACGCGTGGAACCTCGCATCAGTGGTACGACGACGTCGGCTGGCGGGGTTGGTGTTTCACCCTCTCGCGGGACTGTCGCGGCGGATCCTGCACCGCATCGCGACCACCGGGGCACCTGGCTCTGACCGGGCACGTAAACGCGCCGTGCGGTGGAGAGGGAGTGCCCTCGCGGTCGATCCCGAAGGCTCACCGCATCATATCACCTCAGACCCCGCCCCAGGCCGACGCGCCGTCGGCCGCGCCGCCCGTCACCCGGCGCGCCACCGCACCGTCGTGGTCCACGCCGGGCCGCAGCGCGCGCCAGCCCGCGACGTCGTCGACGAGGTCGGCCAGCACGGCGTCGAGCCGACCCGTGCCGTCGCCCGCGGTGAGCACGAGGACCGTGGGGCCGGCGCCGGAGATCGTGGCCGCGAGACCCTCCGCGCGCAGGGCGCGCAGCAGCTCGGCCGAGCCCGCCATCACGCTCGCGCGGTAGTCCTGGTGGAGCCGGTCCTCGGTGGCGTCGAGCAGCAGCTCCGGGCGCCGCGCCAGGGCCTCGACCAGGAGCCCCGCCCGCCCGGCGGTGAACGCCGCGTCGCCGTGCGGCACCTCGGCCGGGAGCACGCCCCGGGCGCGGCTCGTGGCCAGGCGGGCGTCCGGCACCAGCACGGTGGCCTCGATGCGCTCGTCCACGTCGAGGTCGACGGCGCGGGGCCCGGCGCCCGACACCCACGCCAGCGTCGCGCCGCCGCGGATCGCGGGCGCCGCGTTGTCGGGGTGCCCCTCGAACTCCGTGGCGATCCGCAGCACCGCGGCCGCGTCGAGCACGTGCGGGTCGGCCAGGAGCGCCCGCGCCGCGACGATGCCGGACACCACGGCCGCCGACGACGAGCCGAGCCCCCGCGCGTGCGGGATGCGGTTGACGCACCGCAGCCGCAGCCCGGTGCGGGGCGCGCCGGCGAGCTCGAGCGTGTGCCGCAGGGCGCGCACGACGAGGTGCTCCTCGCCGAGCGGCACCTCCCCCGCGCCCTGCCCCTCGACCTCGACGACGACGTCGTCGCTCGCCAGGAGCTCGACCTCCAGGTCGTCGTACAGCGCGAGGGCCAGGCCCATCGCGTCGAACCCCGGGCCCAGGTTCGCGCTGGTCGCCGGGACTCGGACCAGGACGTGGTCGGCGCCGAGCTGCATCGTTCCCCTCCGCGGGATCCGGTCGAAGCGGGTGGGTGTCAGTCGAGGCCGAGCGCCGCGGCGATGGACACGACGTCCGCACCGACGCGGGTGGGCACGACGTCGTCGCCGTCCGGCGTGCGCAGCGCCCATTGCGGGTCCTTCAGCCCGTGGCCGGTGACGGTCACGACGACGCGCGCGCCGGCGGGCACGAGGCCCCGCTCGGCGCGGGCGAGCAGACCCGCGACCCCGGCTGCGGACGCCGGCTCCACGAACACGCCCACCTCGGCCGACAGCACGCGGTGCGCGGCGAGGATCTGCTCGTCGGTGACCGACTCGATGACGCCGCCCGAGGTGTCGCGCGCCGTCTCCGCCTGCTCCCACGACGCCGGGTTGCCGATGCGGATCGCGGTGGCGATCGTCTCCGGCTGGTCGACAGGGTGCCCCTTGACGATCGGCGCGGCGCCCGCGGCCTGGAAGCCCCACATCTGCGGCGTGCGGGTCGCGACCGCGCCGTGCGCGGCGCCGTCGTCCAGGCCCGCGTACTCGCGGTAGCCCTTCCAGTACGCGGTGATGTTGCCCGCGTTCCCGACCGGGAGGCAGTGGATGTCCGGGGCGTCCCCGAGGGCGTCGACGATCTCGAACGCCGCCGTCTTCTGGCCCTCGATGCGGTCCGGGTTGACGGAGTTCACCAGCTCGACCGGGTACACCTCGGCGAGCTTGCGCGCCGCGACCAGGCAGTCGTCGAAGTTGCCGTCCACCTGCAGGAGGCGCGCACCGTGCGCGATCGCCTGGCTGAGCTTGCCCATCGCGATCTTGCCGTCCGGCACGAGCACGGCGCAGGTCATGCCCGCGCGGGTCGCGTACGCCGCCGCAGACGCGGACGTGTTGCCCGTCGACGCGCACACCACGGCCTTCGCGCCGCGCCCAGCGGCGGCGGAGATCGCCGTCGTCATGCCGCGGTCCTTGAACGACCCGGTCGGGTTCATGCCCTCGACCTTGACGTGCACGTCGGCGCCGGTCCGGTCCGACAGCGCGGGGGCGGCCACGAGCGGGGTGCCGCCCTCGCCGAGCGTCACGACGCGCTCCGCCACGTGGGCGGGCAGGCGGTCGGCGTACTCGGTGATGACACCGCGCCACTGGTGTGCAGGCATGGTCAGGCTCCCTCGACTCGCAGGACGGACGTGATCTCGTGCACCGGCTCGAGGCCGCGCATCGCCGCGACCGTCGCGGCGAGCGACGCCTCGCGGGCGGAGTGCGTGGTGAGCAGCAGCGCGGCGGTGCCCTCGGCGACGTCGACGGCGTACGGCTCGTCGGGCGCCTGGCGGACGGTGTCGATCGACACGCCGTGGTCGGCCAGCACCTGCGCCACCTGGGCGAGCACGCCGGGGCGGTCCGCCACGACGAGGCGGACCTGGTAGCGCGTGACCGCGGCGTCGTGCGGCAGCACCGGCAGCGACGCGTACGCGGACTCGCGCGGCCCCCGGCCGCCGACCATCCGGTCGCGCGCGGCCGACACGAGGTCGCCGAGCACGGCGGACGACGTCGGGCGACCGCCCGCGCCCTGGCCGTAGAACATCAGCGGGCCGGCGTCGTCGGCCTCGACGAAGACGGCGTTGAACGCGCCGCGCACCGCGGCGAGCGGGTGCGCCGCCGGCACGAGCGCGGGGTGCACCCGTACGGAGACGCCCTCGGCGGTCTGCTCGGCGATGGCGAGCAGCTTCACGACGTGCCCGGTCTGCTGCGCGGCGGCGACGTCGGCCGCCGTCACCCCCGTGATGCCCTCGCAGGCGACCTGCGCCAGCGAGACCCGGGTGTGGAACGCGAGCGACGCGAGGATCGCGGCCTTCGCCGCGGCGTCGTGCCCCTCGACGTCGGCCGTGGGGTCGGCCTCCGCGTACCCGAGGGCCTGCGCCTCCTTGAGCGCCTCCTCGAGCTCCAGCCCGTGCGTGGTCATCTGGTCGAGCACGTAGTTGGTGGTGCCGTTGACGATGCCGAGCACGCGGCGCACCTGGTCCCCCGCGAGCGACTCGCGCACGGGGCGGACGATCGGGATCGCGCCCGCCACGGCGGCCTCGAACGACAGGTCGACGCCCGCGGCGTCGGCGGCCTCGAAGAGCTCCGGGCCGTGCGCCGCCAGCAGCGCCTTGTTCGCCGTGACGACGCTCGCGCCGCCGGCGATCGCGCGGTGGATGAGGCCCCGGGCCGGCTCGATGCCACCCATGAGCTCGATGACGAGGTCGGCCCGGTCGACGAGCGCGTCCGCGTCCTCGGTGAGCAGGTCGGCCGGCACGACCGTGCCGACGCCGTCGCGCGGGCGGCCGGCGTCGCGCACCGCGATGCCCACCAGCTCCAGGCGCGCACCCGCCCGGGCGGCGAGGTCGTCCGCGTGCTCGATCAGCGTCCGCGCCACCTGGGAGCCGACGACGCCGCAGCCGAGCAGCGCGACGCGAAGCGGGACGGCCCCGGTCAGGGGCCCGGACGGGGTGGCTGCAGGCACGGGAGAACCTTCGGAACGGGATGCCGGGACGGGGTCAGGATAGCCGCGGCGCGTCGGCCGTCGGGCCGCCGTCCACGGGCGGCGACGACGTGCGTCAGCCCTGGTCGAGCGCGAGCAGGTCGTCGACCGTCTCGCGCCGCACCAGGACGCGCGACGCGCCGCCGGAGACGGCCACCACGGGCGGGCGCGTGAGCAGGTTGTAGTTCGACGCCATCGAACGCCCGTAGGCGCCCGTCGCGGCGACGGCGAGCAGGTCCCCGGCGCGCACGTCGCCGGGCAGCCAGGTCTCGTGCACGACGATGTCGCCGCTCTCGCAGTGCTTGCCCACCACGCGCGCGAGCACGGGCTCCGCCGTCGACGTCCGGCCGACGAGCTCCGCGTGGTACTGCGCCTCGTACAGGGCGGGGCGGATGTTGTCGCTCATCCCGCCGTCGACCGAGACGTAGGTCCGCACGCGCCCGTCGTCGAGCGCGACCGGCTTGACCGTGCCGACCGTGTAGAGGGTCAGGCCGGCCGGTCCGACGATCGCGCGGCCCGGCTCGATGGACAGGCGCGGCAGCGGGGTGCCCAGCTCGGCGCAGACCGCCGCCACGGCGCTCGCCACGTCCTTGGCGATGCGGTCCGGGTCGAGCGGCACCTCCCCCGGCAGGTACGCGATGCCGTACCCGCCGCCGAGGTCCACCTCCTCGACCAGGACCCCCGTGCGCTCCGCGAGCTCCGCGCGCAGCCGCAGCACCACGCGCGCCGCCGCCTCGAAGCCCGCCGGGTCGAGGATCTGCGAGCCGATGTGCGAGTGGATCCCCAGCAGCCGCAGCTCCGGCCGCCCGGCCGCGGCGAGCAGCGCCCGCATCGCCGGCGGGTCGCCCGCTGCGTCGTCGGCCGCGCCCCGGTTCACCGAGAGGCCGAACTTCTGGTCCTCGTGCGCCGTGGAGATGTACTCGTGGCCGCCGGCGTGCACGCCGGTCGTCACGCGCACCATGACCGGCGCGACGAGCCCGCGGGAGGCCGCGAGCGCCGCGACGCGGTCGATCTCGACGAGCGAGTCGACGATGATGCGGCCGACGCCGGCGTCGAGCGCCGCGAGGATCTCGGCGTCCGACTTGTTGTTGCCGTGCAGGCCGATCTCGGCGCCGGGGACGCCGGCGCGGAGGGCGACGGCCAGCTCGCCGCCGGACGCCGTGTCGACGCGCAGCCCCTCCTCGCGGGCCCAGCGGGCCACGGCCACCGTGAGCAGCGCCTTGCCCGCGTAGTACACGTCGACGCCGGCGCCCACCTCGGCGAACGCCGTCGCGAACGCCGTGCGGTAGCCGCGCGCGCGGGCCCGGAAGTCCGCCTCGTCGAGCACGTAGGCGGGGGTTCCGTGCTCGGCGGCGAGCGCGTCGACGCCCGCTCCGGCCACCTCGACGACGCCGTCGTCGCGGCGGCGCACGCCCGCCGACCAGGGGACGCCGAGGACGCCCGTCGCGCTCCCCGGGGCGGCGCCGGTCACATCCGCTCCGGCGCGGTGACCCCGAGCAGGTCGAGCCCGTTGGCCAGCACCTGGCGGACGGCGTCGTTCAGCCACAGGCGCGTGCGGTGCGTGTCCGTGACCTCCTCGTCCGGGTACGGCGTCACGCGGCACTCCTGGTACCACTTGTGGTAGTCCGCGGCGAGGGACTCGAGGTAGCGCGCGACGCGGTGCGGCTCGCGCAGCTCGGCCGCCTGCGTGACGATCCGCGGGAACTCGGTGAGGGCGCCGATGAGCGTCGCCTCGGTCTCGTGCGTGAGCAGGGCGGGGTCGAAGGCGTCGGAGCCGTCCGCGGCGGTGCGCGCGACGCCGCGGTCGGCCGCGTTCCGGTCGACGGCGCAGGTGCGCGAGTGCGCGTACTGCACGTAGTAGACGGGGTTGTCGTTGCTCTGCTTGAGCATCTCCTCGCCCGACAGGGACAGCGGCGAGTCCGCCGGGTAGCGGGCGAGCGAGTAGCGCAGCGGGTCGGAGCCCAGCCACTCGATGAGGTCGTCCATGTACAGCGCGTTGCCGCGGCGCTTGCCCATGCGCTCGCCGCCGATGTTGACAAGCTGGCCGATCAGCACCTCGATGTTCGTCTCCGGGTCGTCGCCCGCGCACGCGGCGATGGCCTTGAGGCGGTTGATGTACCCGTGGTGGTCGGCGCCGAGCAGGTAGATCTTGCCCGGGAACCCGCGGTCCTTCTTCGACAGGTAGTACGCGGCGTCGGCGGCGAAGTACGTGGGCTCGCCGTTCGCGCGGATCATCACGCGGTCCTTGTCGTCGGCGAAGTCGGTGGTGCGCAGCCACACCGCGCCGTCGACGTCGAAGACGTGCCCCTGCTCGCGCAGGCGGGCGACCGCCTGCTCCACGGCGCCCGAGTCGTGCAGCGTGCGCTCGGAGAACCAGACGTCGAAGTGCACCCCGAACGCGTCGAGCGTGCGGCGGATCGCCTCGAGCTGGGCCTGGTAGCCGAGCTCGCGCGCCGTCGTCAGGGCCTCGTCCGCCGGGAGCGACAGGAGGTCGGGCTCCTGCTCGAGCACCTCGGCGGCGCGCTCGGCGACGTACTCACCGGGGTAGCCGCCCTCGGGCACGTCCTCGCCCTTGGCACGGGCGAGGATCGACGCGGCGAACTTGTCCATCTGCGCGCCCGCGTCGTTGATGTAGTACTCGGCCGTCACGTCGGCGCCGGCCGCGCGCATGATCCGCACCAGAGCGTCGCCGAGCGCCGCCCAGCGCGTGTGACCGATGTGCAGCGGGCCCGTCGGGTTGGCCGAGATGAACTCGAGGTTGTGCACCTGGCCCGCGAGAGCGTCCGTGCGGCCGTACGCGTCACCTTCCGTGACGATCGTGCGCGCGAGCTCGCCCGCCGCGCCGGCCTCGAGCGTGATGTTGAGGAAGCCGGGGCCGGCGACGTCGGCCGCCTTGATCCCCGGCGTCGCCGCGAGGCGGGCTGCCAGGTCCTCCGCGAGCGCCCGCGGCGTCGTGCCGGCCTTCTTCGCGAGCTGCAGCGCCACGTTCGTGGCCCAGTCCCCGTGCTCGCGCTGCCGGGGTCGCTCCACGTGCACCGAGGCCGGGACGGCGTCGGCGGGCAGGGCGAGGGTGCCGTCGGCCACGGCCGAGGCGAGGGCAGCGCTGAGTGCTCCGGAGAGCTCGTCGGGGGTCACCGGGCGATTCTACAAAGGCGACGGGCCGCCGGGTGCGCGCCGGCTGGTCGCCGTGTGCCACCGCGCGCCCAGGTGCTGGTAGTCTCGTGCACCGTGCCGAGCGGTTCCGCTCCGGCGCCCGCGCCTGTAGCTCAGTGGATAGAGCGTCTGCCTCCGGAGCAGAAGGTCGGGGGTTCGAATCCCTTCAGGCGCACCGAAGAGAGCGGCCCGTCACCTGCTGAAGGTGACGGGCCGCTCTCGTTCTGTCCCGCGACGTAGCGACTCCCATGGTTCCCGGCCGGGGAATCATGGGAGATCGCTACGTCGATACGGTCAGTGCGCCGGAACCAGACCCGGCATCGCGTCGAGGTCGAGGTCGGGGTTCTTCTCCTGCGTCTTGACGAGCGCCTTGGCCTCGGCGTCGGTGTCGACCGACGGCATGGAGCCCGGCAGCGGCTTGCCGGCGCTCTCCTTGACGAAGCCGACGGCGACCGCGCCCACGAGCGCGAAGCCCATGAGGTAGTAGGCCGGGGCCATGCTCGACCCGGTGGCCTGCGTCAGCGACTCCACGATGAGCGGCGTCGTGCCGCCGAAGATCGCGAGCGAGACGTTGTAGGCCAGGCCCATCGAGCGGTAGCGCACCGCGGTGGGGAACATCGCGGGCAGCGTCGCCGCCTGCACGCCGACCATGCACGCCACCGGGACCGCCATGAGCACGAGGCCCAGGATCGTGGACCACACGTGGCCCATCGCCAGGAGCAGGAAGGCCGGGGCCGCGAGCACCGCGAGCGAGCCCGCGCCGAACCACAGCAGCGGACGGCGGCCGACGCGGTCGCTGATCGGGCCGGCCACGAGGATCATCACGGCGAGCAGCACCAGCACGGGCACGGTGAGCAGGGTGCCCGCCGTCGCCTCGTAGCCGAGGGTGTCGGTGAGGTAGGTCGGCATGTAGCTCGTCAGGGCGTAGCCGGCCGTGTTGGCGACGGCCACGAGCACCATCGCGACGGCGAGCGGGCGCCACTGCGAGCGCAGCGTGACGTCGGCGGCCGCGGGCACCTCGGCGCCCTGGTCCTTGGCGGCCTCGGCCGCCACCTGCTGCGCCTGGAACGCCGGCGACTCCTCGATCTTCAGGCGGAACCACACGGCGAACGCGCCGATCGGGCCCGCGACCAGGAACGGGATGCGCCAGCCGCCGTCGAGCATGGCCTGCTCCCCCAGCGTCACCTGCAGCACCGTCACGACGACGGCGCCGAGCGCGAAGCCCAGGTAGCTGCCGAAGTCGAGGAACGACGCCGCCCAGCCGCGGCGGCGGTCGGGGGCGTGCTCGGCGACGAAGGTCGTGACGCCGGCGTACTCGCCGCCGGTGGAGAAGCCCTGCACCACCTTGAGCAGCACGAGCAGCAGCGGCGCCGCGACGCCGAGGACGCCGTACGTGGGCAGCAGCCCGATGAGGAACGTCGAGGCCGCCATCATCACCAGCGTGAAGGCGAGCACCTTCTGGCGGCCGACCTTGTCGCCGATGCGGCCGCAGACGATGCCGCCCAGCGGGCGCGCCACGTAGGTGGCGGCGAACACGCCGAGGGAGAAGAGGATCTGCACGCCGGACGACGCCTGCGGCAGGAACACGGCACCCATCGTCACGGCGAGGTAGCCGTAGACGCCGACGTCGTACCACTCCATGAGGTTGCCGACGGCGGTGCCGCCGATCGTCTTCTTGAGCATGGAGTTGTCGACGACGGTGACGTCGGAGACGCGCAGCCTGCGGCGTGCGGCCCGGGTCGCCGGGGCACTCTCGGGGGTGGTGCCGGTCGGTTCCTGAGGGAGTACGGCGGTCATGTTTCCTTCCGTGGCCGGCGCGGCGTGCACGCGGTGTGACGCAGCGGCCCGGCCCGTGACAGGGAGCCGACGCCCGCTCCGAGAGCGGACGTCGAGCCCGAACATGGGCGGCCACGTTACCGATCCTTGACCGAGAATCAAGTTCGGAAGGGCAACCATGGACCCGGAACGACCGTCGGCGCAGCCTCCTCACCTGCGACGACACCGTTCCTTGACACGTCGTTCGTGAAGCCCGCCACACGACGTCCTCGCGCCGTCCGGGCGGCGCCGGCGCGACCCCGCTCATTGGACCCCGCGCCCGCCGGGGGTTACGTTCTCGGAGCAGCCCGGACCCGGGCGGCGACGGCGCCAGCACACGATGCCTGCACACTCGGAGGGCTCCCCCGCATGATCGACCACGAGGTCCGCGTCTACCGTTCCGACGAGCCGCTGCCGCGCGAGGGGCAGCTCGCGTGGAAGATCGCGGAGGTCGGGGCCGAGCAGCTCGAGCCGACGCCGGAGGTCACCGACATGGTGATCAACCGCGTCATCGACAACGCCGCGGTGGCGACGGCGTCCCTGGGCCGCGGCCCGATCCTCGCGGCCCGCACGCAGGCCGAGGCGCACCCCGTCTCGCGCGGCGGTGCGGGGTCGACGGTCTTCGGCTCCCCCGAGCGCACCAGCCCCGAGTGGGCGGCCTGGGCCAACGGCGTCGCCGTCCGCGAGCTGGACTACCACGACACGTTCCTCGCGGCCGAGTACTCCCACCCCGGCGACAACATCCCGCCCCTGCTGGCCGTCGCCCAACACCTCGGGCGCACCGGAGCCGAGCTGCTGCGCGGGATCGTCACCGGCTACGAGATCCAGGTGGACCTCGTGAAGGGCATCAGCCTGCACGCGCACAAGATCGACCACGTGGCCCACCTCGGCCCGTCGGCCGCCGCGGGCCTCGGCACGCTGCTGGGCCTGCCCGCGGAGACCATCTACCAGGCGGTCGGCCAGGCCTTGCACACGACGACGGCGACGCGGCAGTCGCGCAAGGGTGAGATCTCCACCTGGAAGGCCCACGCCCCCGCGTTCGCGGGGAAGATGGCGGTGGAGGCCGTGGACCGCGCGATGCGCGGGCAGACCTCCCCCAGCCCGATCTACGAGGGCGAGGACGGCGTGATCGCCTGGCTGCTCGACGGGCCCGACGCCCGCTACACCGTGCCGCTCCCCGCCCCCGGGGAGGCACGGCGCGCCATCCTGGACACGTACACCAAGGAGCACTCCGCCGAGTACCAGGCGCAGGCGTGGATCGACCTCGCCCGCCGGCTCGGCACCGAGCGGCCCGAGCTGCGCGACCCGGCGAACGTCGTCGCCGTCGTGCTGCACACGAGCCACCACACCCACTACGTCATCGGCTCGGGCTCCGGCGACCCGCAGAAGTACGACCCCACGGCCAGCCGCGAGACCCTGGACCACTCGATCCCCTACATCTTCACGGTCGCGCTGCAGGACGGCGCCTGGGACCACGTCGGGAGCTACGCCCCCGAGCGCGCCGCCCGCCCGGACACCGTGGAGCTGTGGCGCAAGGTCACCACGGCCGAGGACGCCGAGTGGACCCGCCGGTACCACTCGAGCGACCCGGACGAGAAGTCCTTCGGCGGGCGCGTGGAGATCGAGCTCGCGGACGGCTCGCGCGTCGTGGAGGAGATCGCCGTCGCCGACGCGCACCCGCTGGGCGCGCGCCCGTTCGCGCGCGAGCAGTACGTGGCGAAGTTCCGCACGCTGGCCGCCGGGGTGCTGGCCGACGAGGAGACCGAGCGGTTCCTCGACCTCGCCCAGCGGCTGCCGGAGCTGACCGCCGACGAGCTGTCCGGCCTCACCGTCACGCCGCTCGCCGACCCGCTCGCGACGCACCCGGTCGCGCGCGGCATCTTCTAGAAGGAGCGTCCGGTGCTCTACTCCGCCACCACCCCCGCCGCGAAGCGCGCCGCCTTCCGCGAGCGCCTGCGCTCCGGCGAGCTCCTGCAGCTGCCGGGCGCGTTCAACCCGCTCGCGGCGCGCCTGATCCAGGACAAGGGGTTCGACGGCGTCTACGTCTCGGGAGCGGTGGTCGCCGCCGACCTGGGGCTGCCCGACGTCGGGCTGACGACGCTCACCGAGGTCGCGACGCGCGCGGGGCAGATCGCGCGCATGACCGACCTGCCGACGCTCGTGGACGCCGACACCGGCTTCGGCGAGGCGATGAACGTAGCCCGCACCGTGCAGGCCCTGGAGGACGCGGGCGTCGCCGGCCTGCACGTCGAGGACCAGGTGAACCCCAAGCGGTGCGGCCACCTCGACGGCAAGCAGGTCGTCGACGAGCCGACGGCGTTGCAGCGGGTGCGCGCGGCGGTCGCCGCGCGCCGCGACGAGAACCTGCTGGTCATGGCCCGCACCGACGTGCGGGCCGTGGCGGGGCTCGCGACCGCCGTCGACCGCGCGAAGGCGCTCGTCGACGCGGGCGCCGACGCGATCTTCCCCGAGGCCATGCGCGACCTGGCGGAGTTCGAGGCCGTCGCGAGCGCCGTCGACGTCCCCGTGCTGGCCAACATGACGGAGTTCGGCAAGTCCGAGCTGTTCACGACGGCGCAGCTCGCCGACGCGGGCGTGGCGCTCGTCATCTACCCCGTCTCGCTGCTGCGCCTGGCGATGGGTGCCGCCGAGCGCGGCCTGGACGCCCTGCGCGCCGAAGGCTCGCTGGCCGGGCAGGTGGAGCACATGCAGACCCGCGCCCGGCTCTACGAGCTGCTCGACTACGCCGCCTACTCGACGTTCGACACGAGCGTCTTCGACTTCTCCCTCGACGACAACCACCACGGCTGACGGTCGGCGGCCGCGCGCCGCCCACCGCCGCACCCGCATCGCAGCAAAGGAGCACCGATGACCGAGCACAGCGAGCAGACCTCCGGCGAGCCGGAGGTCCGGCGCGGGCTGGCGGGGGTGGTCGCCGACGTCACCGCCGTCTCCAAGGTGGACCCCGAGACCAACTCGCTGCTGTACCGCGGCTACCCGGTCCAGGACCTGGCGGCGACGCGCCCGTTCGAGGCCGTCGCGTGGCTGCTGTGGCACGGCGAGCTGCCGAGCGACGACGAGCTCGCCGTCCTGCGCGCGACCGAGCGGGAGCACCGCCCGCTCGCCGACGACGTGCGGGCCGCCATCGACCTGCTCCCCGTCACCGCGCACCCGATGGACGAGGTGCGCACGGCGGTGAGCGTCATCGGCGCCCGGGAGGCCGCGGGCCTCACCGCCCTGGAGGCGGCGGCGGACCCCGAGGTCAACCTCGCGCGCAGCGTGCGGCTGTTCGCCGCGCTGCCGGCCGTCGTCGCGTACGGGCAGCGCCGCCGCCAGGGGCTGGAGCCGGTGGCCCCGCGGGACGACCTGGACTTCTCCGCGAACTTCCTCTGGACGACGTTCGAGGTCGAGCCGGACCCCGTGGTGGTCGACGCGTTCAACCGGTCGATGATCCTGTACGCCGAGCACTCGTTCAACGCCTCGACGTTCACCGCGCGGGTCATCACGTCCACGCTCAGCGACCTGCACTCGGCCGTCGTGGGCGCGATCGCGGCGCTCAAGGGCCCGCTCCACGGCGGCGCCAACGAGGCGGTCATGGAGACGCTCGCGGAGATCGGCACCGCCGAGCGGGCCGCGACCTGGCTCGACGACGCGCTCGCGGCGAAGCGCAAGATCATGGGCTTCGGGCACCGCGTCTACAAGCACGGCGACTCCCGCGTGCCGACCATGAAGGCGGCCCTCGACACCCTGGTCGAGCACTACGACCGCCCCGACCTGGCCGCCCTCTACGACGCGCTGGAGTCCGAGTTCGTGCGGCGCAAGGGCATCTACCCGAACCTCGACTACCCGTCGGGCCCGGCCTATCACCTCATGGGCTTCGACACGCCCACGTTCACGCCGCTGTTCGTCGCCGCCCGCGTCACGGGGTGGACGGCGCACATCATGGAGCAGCAGGCGGCCAACGCCCTGATCCGCCCCTTGTCCGCGTACGTCGGGCCGGCGCGTCGCGAGGTCCCCGGGACGACGTCGTGAGCGCCGGGCGGGACGCCCCGCACGCGGCGTCCTCGTTCGGGACGGCGGCCGTCGCGTACGCCGAGCACCGTCCCGACTACGCGGCGGCCGCGGTGCGCTGGACGCTGCGGGCGGCGCCGGGACCGCGCGTGCTCGACCTCGGCGCGGGGACGGGCAAGCTCACCGCCACCCTGCTCGACCCGGCGGTCGTGCCGGGCGCCGACGTGGTCGCCGTCGAGCCCGACGCCGCGATGCTGGCCGAGCTGCGCCGCGGCCTGCCGGGCGTGCGCGCCCTGGCGGGGAGCGCCGAGTCGATCCCGCTGCCGGACGCCTCCGTCGACGCGGTGCTCGCGGGCAACGCCCTGCACTGGTTCGACCTGGCGGTCGCGGGCCCGGAGATCGCCCGGGTGCTCGCCCCGGGCGGCGTCCTGGCCGGGCTGTGGAACCTCCTGGACGACGACGTCGCCTGGGTCGCCGGGCTCGCCGAGGTGAGCGGGCCCGAGGCCGTGGGCCCCCGGGACACCCCGACCGCCTGGCGGCGCGCGACCGCCGACCTGCTCCCGCCCACCGGCGAGGCATGGTCGGGCCGGGCGGAGCGGGCCGAGTTCCCGCACGGCCAGCGCCGCACGGCCGACTCGCTCGTGGCGACGCTCGCGACCCGCGCCGGGATGCTCGTCATGCCGGAGGCGGAGCGCACCGTCCGGACGGGACGCATCCGCACCTACCTCGCCGAGCGGCCGGAGGCGGCACAGGGCGAGTTCACCCTGCCGATGCGCACGGGAGTGCTGCGCGCGCGGCGCACCTGAGCCGACCCGCCGGGCTCGCCGGGCCCCTTGCCCGGGCCGTCACCGCGGCGCACTAGGCTCGCACCCATGTCCGCCGACTACTCCGACTTCGAGTTCGAGCGCCGGTTCTTCGTCCGCGACCTGCCGGACGCGCTGCGCGACGCCCCGGCCCTGATCGTCCAGTCCTACTTCCTGTCCGACGGCGGCTACGCGCTGCGCGTGCGGGTGCAGGCCACGGGCGTCGAGGCACGGCTGGGGCCCGACAGCGACGCCCGCGACGTCCTGGAGCTGTACCGCAACCGGGTGGACTTCGCCGCGGTCACGGTCAAGGGTCCGTCGGTGGGCGGCACGCGGTACGAGGCGGAGCGCCAGCTCGACCCGAAGGTGGGCGCGGAGCTGGTGCGCCGCGGCGGCGCCCAGGTCCTCAAGACCCGCTACGCGGCCTGGCTGGGTGCGGACGGCTGGTCGATCGACGTCTTCGGCGGCGCCAACGCCCCGCTCATCGTCGCGGAGTGCGAGCGCTCGGGCCCGGTCACGGACCTCCAGATCCCCGACTTCTGCGTCACCGAGCTCACCGACGACCGCCGCTTCTCCAACGAGTCCCTGGCCGTCGACCCCTTCCGCGGCTGGTCCGCCGCCTACGCCCAGGAGCTCGCCACGCAGGGCCCCCGCTTCCGCGACGACTTTGGCGGCAACACCACCCTCACCACGTGACCGGAAGCACGCAGCACGCTGCGCCGGCGTGCGCGCCAGCCTGACAACGGTCACCGGCCGCAGCCCGCCGTCGCCCACACGGGTCGACGGCGCGACGCACGACCCCACGCCCCGCGCGAGAGAGACCGAAGGCCACGGCGGTACGAAAGGCCGTAGTACAGCGAACGGCGAGGAATCAGGAGAGCGGGAGGTGCAGGATCCTTCGCGCGGTCGTATCCCTCCCGAAGTGGAGCGCCCCCTGGGGCGCGTGAACGCGACCGCGCGAAGGATCCTGCACCTCCCGCGGCGGCGAGCCGTATTTCGGCGGCGAGCCGGGTTTCGGCGGCGAGCCGGGTTTCGGCAGGCTCAACCAGCGCTCAGTGCCAGGTCGTGATCTCCACGACGCCGGGCTTGTACTCGAAGTGCCACGGCTCGTAGTTCCCCATGCCACCCCGCTGCGCCCACGGCGGGTTCTCCCACCCGTACGCCGGCCCGTTCTCCCACAGCCACCCGTAGACCTCGCTGGAGCGGTACTCGTCGCCGCAGAGGTCGATGGCGAGCCCCCACCCGTGCATGGACGTGCCGGGCGTGGCGGCGAGGTAGCCGCGGCTGGCCTTGACGGCGTACTGGGAGGAGATGGAGCGGTAGCTGTCGACGAGGCACAGGTCGCGGCCGAAGCGGACGCGGAACGCCTCGTTGAGGGCGCTGAGGGCGACGGCGGCGTCGGCGCGCAGCTTCTCGCCGGGCTGCCAGATGTCGCAGAGGGAGTGGTCGGCGAGGCTGCCGTTGCCGCCGTCGATGGAGGCTCCGGCGTCGCAGCCGGGCAGGGGGCTGCGCTCGGCGGTGCGGCTGGCGGCAGACGCCTCGACGCGCACGTCGCGGGGTGCGGCGGCGATGCCCTGGGAGGTGCGCGGGGTGTCGACGCCCTGCTCGAGGAGCGCCAGCGTGGACGGGCCGGTGGGCTGGGTGTCGAGGTCGAACGGGGTGCCGCCGTGGGCCTGGTCGTCGGTGACGAGGGGGGCGGCGATGGTGGCGGCGGCGAGCGAGCCGAGCACGGTCAGCCGGGTGACCCAGGCGTGCCCGGCGGGTGCGGCGTGCCGGCCGGCGGAGCGGTCCCCGCGGGTGGAGGACGGGCGCTTGCGAGGCTTCTTGCCGGCCCGGGCGAGCTCGGCCTCCCGGATCTCGCGACGGGAGCGCGGCGCGGCTGCGTCACCCTGCGACGTCGCCTCCACGGCACCTCCGCGCTCGTGCCCCGGGCGGCCGCCATGGCCGCTCGAGGAGTCCGGACCTGAACACGGACCGCCCGTCGTCGCGTGCCCGGCACGCGCCGTACGACCGATCCGTCACGGAACCATAACGGGGTCGGGCTCCCCCGCCAAGTCCCCGTCCACAGACGGTCAGGCCGAGCCCGCGGACCGGAGTGGTGGGAGGGTGTCCACCCTGCTCACGCCCGGCGACCCGAGGACGCCACGGAGGCGTCGCGGGCGGGAGTCGGTGCGGAGTCAGTGCCGCCGCTGCATGGCGTCGCGGACCTCACCCACGAGCTCCTCGAGGATGTCCTCGAGGAACACGACGCCGAGGACGCCGTCGGGCCCCTCGACGCGGGCCAGGTGCGCCCCGGAGCGCTGCATGGCGCGCAGCGCGTCCTCCACCTCGTCGGCCGGGCGCACGGACGCGAGGGCGCGCACGCGCCACGCCGGCACCGGGTCGAACCGGTCGCCGTTCGACGCGTACAGGACGTCCTTGAGGTGCAGGTAGCCGCGCAGGGCGTCGTCGTCACCACGGACGGGGAACCTGCTGAAGCCGGTGCGCGCCACGAGGTGCTCGACGTCGTCGGGCGTGCTGCGGGGGCCGACGGTGACCAGCTCGTCGACGGCCACCATGACGTCGCCCGCGGTGCGCGAGGAGAACTCGATGGCCCCGGCGAGCAGGCCCTGCTCGTCCTGGAGCACGCCCTCGGCCTGCGAGTGCTCGACGATCGACTGCACCTCCTGGGCCGTGAACGCGGAGGCCACCTCGTCCTTCGGCTCGATGCCGGCGAGCCGCACCGCGTGGTTGGCGACCCAGTTGAGCGCGGCGATGATCGGGCGCACGGCGCGGCCGAGCAGCACCAGCGGCGGCGCGAACCAGAGGGCGGCCGTCTCCGGGCCGGCGACGGCGAGGTTCTTCGGCACCATCTCGCCGAGCACCACGTGCAGGTACACGACGATCGCCAGCGCGAGGACCAGGGAGACCGGGTGCAGCAGCGCCTCGGGGACGCCCAGGGCCTCGAACGGCACCTCGAGCAGGTGCGCGAGGGCGGGCTCCGCGACGATGCCCAGGCCGGTGGAGCACACGGTGACCCCGAGCTGCGCGCACGCGAGCATGAGGGAGACGTGCTCCATCGCCCACAGGGCGGTGCGGGCGCGGCGGTCGCCGGCCTCGGCGCGCGGCTCGATGGCGCTGCGGCGCGCGGAGATGACCGCGAACTCGGCGCCCACGAAGAACGCGTTGCCGGCGAGCAGCAGCACGCCGACCAGCAGGGCGGTCCCGGTGCTCATCGGCCCGCCTCCCCGCGCCCGGGGCCGGCGGGGTCGACGGCGAGCACGCGCAGCCGCTCGACGCGCCGCGCGTCCATCGCCTCGACGCGCAGCAGCACGCCGTCGGTCTCGATCTCGTCGCCCACCTCGGGCACCCTCCCCAGCTCCGCCATGACCAGGCCGCCGAGCGTCTCGTAGGCCGGGCCCTCCGGGACCACCAGGCCGGTGCGCTCCTCCAGCTCGTCGGGGCGCAGCACCCCGGGCACGACCCACGACCCGTCGGCACCGCGCACGACCCCCGCGCGGCGCGGGTCGTGCTCGTCGGCGACGTCGCCCACGAGCTCCTCGACGACGTCCTCGAGCGTGACGATGCCCGACGTGCCGCCGTACTCGTCGACGACCACGGCCATCTGCAGCCCGAGGCCCCGCAGCTCGACGAGGAGCGGCCCGAGCCGGACCGTCTCCGGCACGCGGGGCGCGTCGACCATGAGCGCGGCTGCCGGCACCTCGCCGCGCCGGTCGTGGGGCACGCCGACGGCGCGGCGCAGGTGCACGAGGCCGACGACGTCGTCGCGGTCCTCGCCGATCACGGGGAACCGGGAGTGTCCGGTGCGCCGGGCGAGGTCCACGACCTCGGCGGCGGTGGTGTCCCGCTCGACGACGGCCATGCGCATCCGGTCGGTCATGACGTCGCGCGCGGACAGCTCGTCGAGCTCGAGGGAGTTGGTCAGCAGGGTCGCGACCGACGGGTCGAGGGTGCCCTCCTGCGCCGACCGGCGCACCAGCGACAGCAGCTCCGACGACGAGCGCGCGCCCGACAGCTCCTCGCGCGGCTCGACGCCGACCCGGCGCAGCAGCGCGTTGGCCGAGCCGTTGAGCACGACGATCAGGGGCCGGAAGATCATGGTGAACACGCGCTGCACGGGGACCACGAGCCGCGCGGTGGCGTGCGGGGCGGAGAGCGCGAAGTTCTTCGGGATCAGCTCGCCGAACAGCATCGAGAACGCGTTGACGACGACGAGCGCGAGCACGCCCGCGAGCACGCCCGCGACGCCGCGGCCCAGCGCGGTGGCCGCGAACGCCTCCGAGAACAGGGACAGCAGCGCCGGCTGGGCGGTGTAGCCCAGCAGGATCGTGGTGATGGTGATGCCGACCTGGGCGGAGCTGAGCTCCGTGGACAGGTGCTTGAGCCCGGCACGCACGGCGCGGTCCCGTCGGTCGGACGGGCGTCGCGCCGGGTCGCGGCCGGGCGACGGACTGTCGCCCTCCTCGTCGTCGGCCCCCAGGACGGCCGGGTCGAGGGTGACGAGCGAGAACTCGCTGGCGACGAACACCGCGGTACCGGCGGTGAGCACGACGCCCAGCACGATCATGAGGACGTCGCCTAGCACGGGCGGCTCCCGGCGGCAGGGCGTGGCTGGCGGTGGGACGGCGCGGGCGGGCGCGCGCGATATCGACTCTCGTCCATCGTGCTCCGATGCTATCGGGACGGCGGGCACGGGCGAGTCGGGGTCCACAGGGGGCCGCCGGTCGTCGGCCCGGACAGCGTGTACTCAGCGCTCCCCCAGGGAGCCGGTGCAAGATGGCTTCATGACCACCGCGACCCCTCCGAGCACCCCGGGCACCTCGGGCACGTCGGGCCAGCAGAACGCCACCGTGCTCGTCGTCGAGGACGAGCCCGCGATCGCGGCCGCCATCGCGCAACGGCTGTCCGCCGAGGGCTGGCGGGTCGAGGTCGCGCGCGACGGCCTCGCCGGCGTCGACGCCGCCTCCCGCCTGCACCCGGACGCCATCGTGCTGGACGTGATGCTGCCGGGCATCGACGGGCTCGAGGTCACCCGCCGCATCCAGGCGGAGAACCCGATCCCGATCCTCATGCTCACGGCGCGCGACGACGAGACCGACATGCTCGTCGGCCTGGGCGTCGGCGCCGACGACTACATGACCAAGCCGTTCTCCATGCGCGAGCTGGTGGCGCGGGTCAAGGCGCTCCTGCGCCGCGTGGAGCGCGCGCAGCAGGCCGCGGTGACCACCCCCGCCGACCCGCCGATGGTCATGGGCGACGTGACGATCGACCGGGCACAGCGCCGCGTGCACCGCGCCGGCGACGAGGTGCACCTCACGCCGACCGAGTTCGAGCTGCTGGTCATGCTCGCGAGCTCGCCGAAGACCGTCCAGACGCGCGAGCGCCTGCTCGCCGAGGTGTGGGACTGGGCCGACGCCAGCGGCACCCGCACCGTCGACTCCCACATCAAGGCGCTGCGCCGCAAGCTCGGGCCGGACCTCATCCGCACCGTGCACGGCGTCGGGTACGCGTTCGAGCCGCCGGAGGCCTGATGGATCCCGCCCCCGGCGACGACGCCGCCGGGCCGGCAGGGCCGGTCGCGCCCCGCCGCAAGGAGCACCACCGGCTGCCCGACGTCCGCCCTCTGGACCCGCTGCGGTCGCTCAAGACCAAGCTCGGCGTGCTCGTCGTGGCGACCGTGACGTTCGCCGTCCTCATCACGTGGATCGGGCTGCAGAACGAGCTGGGCCCCACGCGCACGCTCCCGCTGGCGATCTTCCTGTCCCTGGTGATCGTGCAGCTCCTGGCGCGCGGCATGACGTCGCCGCTGCGGGACATGACGGCGGCCGTGCAGGCCATGGCGGCGGGCGACTACTCGATCCGGGTGCGCGCCACGAGCCGCGACGAGGTGGGCCAGCTCGCCGAGGCGTTCAACGTCATGGCGGCCGACCTCGACGCCTCCGACCGCGTGCGGCGCGAGCTCATCGCCAACGTGTCGCACGAGCTGCGCACCCCGGTGGCGGCGCTGCAGGCGCAGCTCGAGAACATGGTCGACGGCGTCACCGAGCCGACGCCGTCGGCCCTCGAGCTGTCGCTGGAGCAGACGGAGCGGCTCACCCGCCTCGTCACCTACCTGCTGGACCTGTCGCGGGTGGAGGCCGGCGCGTCCGCGCTGGTGCTCAGCGAGTTCTCGGTGGGCGACTTCCTCGAGGAGTCCGCGCAGGCGATGTCGATGGTCGACGCGGCGAAGGGCCTCAGCTACGTCGTGGACGTGACCCCGCCGGACCTCGCCCTGGAGGCCGACGTCGAGCGGCTGCGCCAGGTGGTCACGAACCTCCTGCAGAACGCGATCCGGCACTCGCCGCACGGCGGCACCGTGCGGCTCGACGCCTACCCGGTGGACGACGACATCGTCCTCGAGGTGAGCGACGAGGGCCCCGGCATCGCCCCCGAGGACCGTGGGCGCATCTTCGAGCGGTTCGCGAGCGGGGCGGCCGCCGGTCGCCCGCACGCCGCGCCGCCCGCCGGCATGGCGAGCGGCGGCACCGGCATCGGGCTCGCGATCGTGCGCTGGGCGGTCGACCTGCACGGCGGGCACGTGGAGGTCGCCGACACCGACCGCGGCGCGACGATGCGCGTCACCCTTCCCGCGCAGGCCCGGCCCGCCCCCGGCGTCACGACCGAGCCGTCGGGCTGATCGCGCCGGGCCGACGCCCGGGGCGGCGTCGTGACGTTGGTCACACTCCCCCGTCACAGGACGGCGCGCGTGGTCCGGACATGACGTCGGAACACGGAGTCATCGGGTCGACCCGAAGAGTCGTTGCCCACCCCATTACCGGACGGTCACGATGCCGCGCCGTGAGCCCGGGAACGGCCGTCTGACGCCGCTCGGCCTCCCCGGTGGGACACGTCGAAGGACGTAGGCTGGACCTGCGCACCGGCGCTGTCGGGCGCATTTCCGGTCGAACGAGTTGCAACTGTGTGAAAGTGGGCGATCCGCGCGTGGTGTCCCCGAAGGACGGGTCAGAGTCGATCAGCGTGGCGAGCGCGTTCGGAGCCAACGAATGGCTCGTCGACGAGCTCTACGAGCAGTACCTGAAGGACAAGAACGCGGTGGACCCCGCGTGGTGGGACTTCTTCGCCGACTACGAGCCGGGTGAGCACAACGGCGCCGCGGCGGACGCGGCCCCGGCCCAGCCGACGGCGTCGGCCCAGCCCGCGGCTCCGGCACAGCCGGCCGCGGCGCCCGCCGCCCCCGCGCAGGCCCCCGCGGCCCCGGCCGGCCGGTCGGGCACCGCCGCCGCCGAGACGGCCAAGGCGGAGCGGAAGGCCGCGAAGCCGGCCCCCGTCCCGGCCGACCCCGAGGTGAGCGCCGTCCGCCCGGTCGCCGAGGCCCTGCCCTCGACCGCGCCGTACGCCGAGGTCGCGAAGTCCTCCCCCAAGGCCACCGAGGACGAGGCCACCGACGACGTGCAGAAGTTGCGCGGCCCCGCCGCGCGCGTCGTCACCAACATGGAGGCCTCGATCGAGGTCCCGACCGCGACGTCGGTGCGCGCGGTGCCCGCCAAGCTCATGGTGGACAACCGCATCGTCATCAACAACCACCTCGCGCGCGGCCGCGGCGGCAAGATCTCGTTCACCCACCTCATCGGGTTCGCGCTCGTCGAGGCGCTGTCCGACATGCCGGTGATGAACGCGCACTACGAGAGCATCGACGGCAAGCCGCACGTCGTGCAGCCCGCGCACGTCGGCTTCGGCCTCGCGATCGACCTGGCGAAGCCGGACGGCTCGCGCCAGCTGCTCGTGCCCAGCGTCAAGAAGGCCGAGGAGCTCGACTTCGCCGGCTTCTGGGCCGCGTACGAGGACCTCGTGCGCAAGGCGCGCGGCGGCAAGCTCGGCATGGACGACTTCGCCGGCACCACGATCTCGCTGACGAACCCGGGCGGCATCGGCACCGTGCACTCCGTGCCGCGCCTCATGGCCGGTCAGGGCACGATCATCGGCGTCGGCGCCATGGACTACCCCGCGGAGTTCGCGGGCGCGTCCGAGGAGCAGCTCGCCCGCATGGGCATCTCGAAGGTCATGACGATCACGTCGACCTACGACCACCGCATCATCCAGGGCGCGCAGTCCGGCGAGTTCCTCAAGGTGCTCGCGAACAAGCTGCTCGGCCTGGACGGCTTCTACGACCGCGTGTTCGCGGCGCTGCGCGTGCCGTACGAGCCCGTGCGCTGGGTGCGCGACAACACCGTGGACGCCGACGTCGAGGCGGCCAAGCCGGCCCGCATCGCGGAGCTCATCCACTCCTACCGCTCGCGCGGCCACCTCATGGCGGAGACCGACCCGCTCGCCTACCGCCAGCGCAAGCACCCCGACCTGGACATCCAGAACCACGGCATGACGCTGTGGGACCTGGACCGCCGGTTCCCCACGGGCGGCTTCGGCGGCAAGACGAAGGACACGCTGCGCGACATCCTGGGCCTGCTGCGCGACTCGTACTGCCGCACCATCGGCGTCGAGTACATGCACATCGCCGACCCGGCCCAGCGCAAGTGGCTCCAGGAGCGGCTCGAGTCGGGCTACGCCCGCACCCCGCGCGAGGACCAGCTGCGCATCCTGCGCAAGCTGAACTCGGCCGAGGCGTTCGAGACCTTCCTGCAGACCAAGTACGTCGGCCAGAAGCGGTTCTCGCTCGAGGGCGGCGAGTCGGTCATCCCGCTGCTCGACGCCATCCTGTCGCGCGCCGCCGAGGGCGGGCTCGACGAGGTCGGCATCGGCATGGCGCACCGCGGCCGCCTCAACGTGCTGGCCAACATCGCGGGCAAGAGCTACGGCCAGATCTTCAAGGAGTTCGAGGGCCAGCTCGACCCGAAGAGCGTGCAGGGCTCCGGCGACGTGAAGTACCACCTCGGTACCGAGGGCGTGTTCACGGCCGAGTCGGGCGCCACCACGAAGGTGTACCTGGCGGCCAACCCGTCGCACCTCGAGGCGGTGGACCCGGTGCTCGAGGGCATCGTGCGGGCCAAGCAGGACCGCATCGACCTGGGCGGCGACGGCTTCTCCGTGCTGCCGATCCTCATCCACGGCGACGCCGCGTTCGCCGGTCAGGGCGTCGTGCCCGAGGTGCTCAACCTCGCGCAGCTGCGCGGGTACCGGACCGGCGGCACGATCCACGTGATCATCAACAACCAGGTGGGCTTCACCACCGGTCCGTCGTCGTCGCGCTCCACGACCTACGCGACCGACGTCGCCAAGGGCTACCAGGTCCCCGTCTTCCACGTGAACGGCGACGACCCCGAGGCCTGCGTGCGCGTGGCCGAGCTGGCCTTCGCCTACCGCGAGCAGTTCGACCGCGACGTCATCATCGACATGGTCTGCTACCGCCGTCGTGGCCACAACGAGGGCGACGACCCGTCGATGACGCAGCCGCTGATGTACAACCTCATCGAGGCCAAGCAGTCGGTGCGCAAGCTGTACACGAAGAACCTCGTGGCGCGCGGCGACATCACGGTCGAGGAGGCCGAGCAGGCGCTGCAGGACTACCAGTCACAGCTCGAGCGGGTCTTCACCGAGACCAAGTCGGCGGGCAAGGCCCCCGCGCCCGACGGCGACGACGAGATCCTCGGCCTGGAGCGCCCGGAGGCGCAGCGGGAGGGCGCCGGCGACATGGTCGGCTGGCAGACCGCCGTCCCGCACGCCGTGCTCGAGCGCGTCGGCGCCGTCCAGGTGTCCGCCCCCGAGGGCTTCACGGTGCACCCCAAGCTCGCCCAGATGCTGGAGAAGCGCCAGCTCATGGCGAAGGAGGGCGGCATCGACTGGGGCTTCGGAGAGCTGGTCGCCTTCGGGTCGCTGCTCATGGAGGGCACCCCGGTGCGCCTCGCCGGTCAGGACTCCCGCCGCGGCACCTTCGTCCAGCGCCACGCCGTGCTGCACGACCGCAACACCGGTGCCGAGTGGACCCCGCTGCTGTACCTGTCGGGCGACCAGGCGAAGTTCTGGGTGTACGACTCCTCGCTCAGCGAGTACGCGGCCCTCGGCTTCGAGTACGGCTACTCGGTGGAGCGCCCGGACGCCCTGGTGCTCTGGGAGGCGCAGTTCGGCGACTTCGTCAACGGCGCGCAGACCGTCATCGACGAGTTCATCTCGTCGGCGGAGCAGAAGTGGGGCCAGAACTCCTCGCTCGTCATGCTGCTGCCGCACGGCTACGAGGGCCAGGGGCCGGACCACTCGTCCGCCCGCATCGAGCGCTTCCTGCAGCTCGCGGCCGAGGACAACATGACGGTGGCGCAGCCGTCCACGCCGGCGTCGTACTTCCACCTGCTGCGCCGGCAGGCGTACGCCCGCCCGCGCCGCCCGCTGGTCGTCTTCACGCCGAAGCAGCTGCTGCGCCTCAAGGCCGCGGCCTCCAGCGTGGAGGACTTCACCACGGGCACCTTCGAGCCGGTGCTGCCGGACACGACGGTGGACGCGGCGCAGGTCGACCGCGTGCTGCTGTGCACCGGCCGCGTGTACTACGACCTGCTCGCCGAGCGCACCAACCGCCAGGACACCCGGACCGCCATCGTCCGCCTGGAGCAGCTCTACCCGTTCCCGGAGGAGCAGCTCCGCACGCAGCTGGCGCAGTACCCGGGCGCCGACGTCGTGTGGGTCCAGGACGAGCCCGAGAACCAGGGCGCCTGGTCGTTCCTGCACCTCGCGCTCCCGGAGGACATGCCGCGCGTGCGCGTGGTGTCCCGCCCGGCGTCCGCCTCGACCGCCGCCGGCACCGCCAAGCGCCACAAGGAGCAGCAGGAGGTCCTGGTCGCCCAGGCCTTCGACCGCGCCTGACCGGCCCGGCCCGGACGCGAGAGCGCCCCTCCACCCGCGGGTGGAGGGGCGCTTCGCCGTTCCGGACGATGTCCGGCTGGTGGTGCGGGCCGCCGTCACCAGCGGTCGTGCACGTGCTCCCTGATCGCCTCGTCGTAGATCTCGCGCACCCCGGAGGTGAAGAGCGGGCCGAGCACGCCGGCGCCACCGGCGGCAGCGTTGAGCCGCGCCTGCTCGGGGCTGCGCGCGCCCGGGATGACCGTGGAGACACCCGGCTGCTGCCACACCCACGCGATGGCCGCCTGCGCGGGCGTGAGGTCCTGGTTCAGGGCCGAGCCCGCGAGCTCCGTGAAGCGGGCGGCCGCGTCCACGCCGACGTCGAACGGCACGCCAGAGAAGGTCTCGCCGACGTCGAAGGCCTTGCCCTCGCGGTTGAACGTGCGGTGGTCGTCCTCGGAGAACGTGGTCTCGTGGGTGTACCGGCCCGACAGGAGCCCGGAGGCCAGCGGCACCCGCGCGATGATGCCCACGCCGGCCGCCGAGGCCGCGGGCAGCACCTGCTCCAGCGGCTTGAGCCGGAACGCGTTGAGGATGATCTGCACGGTCGCGACACCGGGGCGCGCGATGGCGGTGAGCGCCTCCTCGACCGTCTCCACGGAGACGCCGTACGCGGCGGTCACGCCGTCGGCGACGAGCGTGTCGAGCGCGTCGTACACCTCGTCGTCGGAGTAGACCGACGTGGGCGGGCAGTGCAGCTGCACGAGGTCGAGCGTCTCGACGCCGAGGTTCCGGCGCGACCGGTCCGTCCACTCGCGGAAGTTCGACAGGACGTAGTTCTCCGGCACCTGGTCCATCCGCCGGCCCATCTTCGTGGCCACGGTGATCCCGTCGTCGCGGTGGTCGGCGAGGAAGGCCCCGAGGGCCTGCTCGCTGCGGCCGTCGCCGTAGACGTCGGCGGTGTCGAAGAACGTCACGCCGGACTCGAACGCGGCATCCAGCACCGACCGGGCCTGGTCGTCGTCGACCGTCCCCCAGTCCGCACCCAGCTGCCAGGTTCCCAGGCCGACGACCGACACCAGCCGACCGGTGCGGCCGAGCACCTGTTTCTCCATCGTTCCCCCGTTCGGTGGCACCCCGGGCCCCCCGGACCCGTGGCGCGGACCCCTCGCGCGCGAGGGGACGTCTCGTCAGATATCTGGCTCCCCTACGCTACGACGCCCGCACCGATCCGGCGTGCCGACTACGGTGTGAGCGTGAACACCGCTGACTCCCCCGCCGTCCCCGCCCCGTCGGGCCGGCAGTTCCGCATCTCCTCCGGCGAGCACCGGGCCACCGTCACCGAGGTCGGCGCGATGGTGCGCGAGTACACCGTCGCCGGCCGCGACGTGTTCGTGCCGTTCGCCGAGGACGAGGCCGCCCCCGTCTTCAACGCCGCCGTCCTCGCCCCGTGGCCCAACCGCCTGCGCGACGGCGCCTACACGGTCGACGGCGTGCAGCACCAGGTCGCGGTGAGCGAGCCCGACCGTGGGACGGCGCTGCACGGCCTCGTGTGCTGGTACCGCTGGACGCCCGTCGAGGTGGCCGACGACGCGGTCACCCTCGAGCTCGCCCTGCCCGCGCAGAAGGGCTGGCCGTTCCAGCTCGTCCTGCGCACCCGGTACGCGGTGTCCGACGCCGGCCTGGAGGTCGTGGTCAGTGCCCGCAACGTCGGGGCCGGGACCGCGCCGTACGGCGTCGGCTTCCACCCGTGGCTGTCCACCGGCGGCGCCGCCCTGGACGAGTGCACGGTCAGCCTGGACGCCACGACGCACGTCACCGTCGACGACCGCCTGCTGCCCACGGGCACCGAGGCCGTCGCCGGCCCGTACGACCTGCGCACCACCCGCTCGCTCGCCGGCCTGGACCTCGACGACGCGTGGACGGGTGCCACCCGCGACGACGCCGGCCTGTCGTGGGCCCGGCTCGGCCGCCCGGACGGGACCACCGCCGCGATCTGGATGGACGGGTCCATGGACTGCTGGCAGGTCTGCTCGGCCGACCACATCACCGGCTACGAGCGGTTCGGTCTCGCCGCCGAGCCGATGAGCTGCGTCGCCGACGCCTTCAACACCGGCGACCGCCTGGTCCGCCTCGCCCCCGGCGACGAGCACGTCGTGCGCTGGGGCGCCACCCTGCTCTGACCTGTCAGGGCCACAGGGGTCCAATTGCCGACCTGGCTCTGACAGCTCGCTGCACCGGCGAGCTGTCAGAGCCACAGCGGGGTATGCACCCCTGTGGCTCTGACAACTCGGGGAGCCGTGCGGCGTGGGATCCTGCGTCGCGGCCGGGCGTGCGGCGACAATGGCCGCGCAACTGCGAGACAGGACTTGGACGGTGAAGGCTCAGTGACCCAGACCGAGGTGCGCATCTGCGTCGTGGGCGACGAGCTCAGCGTGGGCGTCGGGGACGCCCGCGCCCTGGGGTGGACGGGGCGCGTCATGGCCCGGACCCGCTTCGGCCGGCCGGCGATGGCGTTCACGCTCGCCGTGCCCGGGGAGACCAGCTCGGCACTCGGCGCCCGCTGGCAGGCGGAGACGGAGTCGCGCTTCGGCCCGGAGGACACGTGCGAGAACCGCCTCGTCGTGGCCCTCGGCCGGCACGACGTCGACTCGTCGCTCTCGGTGGCTCGGTCGCGGCTCAACCTCGCGAACATCCTCGACGTGGCCGAGACGAGCCGGATCCCGGCGTTCGTCGTCGGCCCGCCGCCGGGACGGCCGGAGGACGGCGGCCGCATCGCGGAGCTCTCGGCCGCGTTCTCCGACGTCGCGAACCGGCGCCGCGTGCCGTACGTCGACACGTACACGCCGCTGGCGCAGCACGAGCAGTGGCTGGCCGACCTCGCGACCAACGGCTCGACCTACCCGGGGCAGGCCGGCTACGGCCTCATGGCGTGGCTCGTGCTGCACACGGGCTGGCACGCGTGGCTGGGGCTGCCCGCCGACGAGTGACGGTCAGCCGGACGCCGCGGTGCGCAGCAGCCGGAACTCGCGCCGGCGCAGCACCCGGAGCAGGAGCCCGGCCGGGAACCCGAACGCCCGGCGACCGGCCTCCACGGGGTACGGCTCGATCGCGACGACGTGGTGGACGGCTCCCCGCACCAGCAGGTCGCAGCCGCCCGCGGCGACGACGTTGCGGTACCAGCTCACGTCCTCGCCGTACGTGAGCTCGGCGACGAAGCCGTCCGGCACGGCCGCCACGATGATCGGGGTCTCGTACCGGTTCCCCGTCTTCCGGCCGACGTGCCGCACCAGGGAGAACGGGCCCCTCCCGGACCTGGCGACGCGCGTCGTCCAGCGGTTGAGCGTGTTCTTGAGCAGCCGCAGGAACCGGCGCCGGACCGGGCGGTCCTTCGTCGACGTCACGGCGCCCCTCAGACCCCCGCCCGCTCGGCCAGGCCGAGCACGTACGCGGCCTGGCCGACGTGCTGGAGGTCGTCGCCGACGACGCTGACGAGCCGCACCCCGAGCGTGACGGGCGGGTCCCAGCCGGTGTCCACCACGCGCTCCAGGTCCTCGGCGGTGACCTTCTCCAGGTAGGCGGTGGTCGCGGCGGTCACGTCGTCGAGGTAGCCCCGCAGCAGCGCGGCGTCGGCGCGGACCGCCGCGACCTGCTCCGGCGTGTGGCCGTAGCCGGTGTCCGCGACGTCGAACGGCAGCGCGAACCTGGCGGCCCAGCCGCCCGCCGTCCACCGCTGCTCGGTGCCGGCGACGTCCGCGACGTGGTCGTCCTGCACGCGCGCCAGGTGCCACACGAGCCACGCGACGGTGTTCGCCTCGGGGTCGGGGCGGTACGTCAGCCGCTCCGTCGTGGCCCCGCGGAGCACGCGGTGGGCCGTCCCGGCGATCCGCCCGAAGGCGTCGGTCAGCAGGGCGACGTGGGGTGCGGGCGCTGTCGACGGTGTGGTCATCGTGCTCCTCTCCTCGCGGACGTCCGGGCGGACGCCGTCAGCGACGGTCGACGGTGACGTGCGCGGACGTCACCGTCGCGGACAGGTAGGCGGCGCTGCGGCCGTCGGCGGGCTGCTCGCCGTGGTCGACGACGAGGGTCGCGCCGGCGCTCGGCAGCACCGAGCCGTCGAGGACGACCTGGCCGGACGCACCGCGCACCTTGAGGTTCACCGGGCTGCCGGCCGGGAGGCGCAGGTCGATCGCCCCCGAGACGGTCTTGGCCGTGATCAGCGGGCTCGCCTGGGTGGCGGTGACCGTCGCGGCCCCCGACACGGTGTTCAGGGAGACCCGCGCGAGGGCGCCGGCCAGGGCGATCGACCCGGCCGCGCTGCTGGCCGTCACGTCCCCGGTGTGCCCCTCGGCCGACAGCGCGCCCGAGACGGTCTTGAGCGTCATCGGGCCGGTGGTGCCCGTCGCACGCACGGCGCCGGTCACGGTCTTCACCGCCACCTTCCGACCACCGGCGACCTCGACGTCCGCGCCGAGGGCGCCGACGTCGACCGCCCCGTCCACCGGGACGACGACGCGCACGACGGCGCGCTCGCTCTGGCGCGGGTTGCGCAGCTTCGCCATGACCGAGTCGAGCACGGAGGACTCGTAGCCCACGCGCAGCCGGTCGCCGTCACGCACGACCTGGAGCGGCTTGGCACCCACCTCGAGCAGCTCGATCCGCACGCCCGTCGCGGCCGGGTCGGCGACGACGTCGGCGCGCCCGTCCTGCAGGCGGAGCGTCACCCCCGTCGCGCTCTCGACGTCGATGGTCTGCGGGGCGGCGACCGCCCACGACTCCGTGCTCATGAGGCTCCCTGTGGTGCTCGGGCTGTGCTGGGGACGGGTACCACCCTGGCAGAGCCCGGGGACGTGCGGATCGGGGATGCCCCGGATTCCGACCCCGGGCCTCGGGTGTGGGACCATGGGACCCGACCCCTCGTCCATCCTTCGTGAGGAGACCACCATGAGCAAGCGCGGTCGCAAGCGCCGTAGCCGCAAGGGCAACGCCGCCAACCACGGCAAGCGTCCCAACGCCTGAGCACAGGCGCCGGACGTCTCGCCGAGAGACGTCGAAGGGCCGGGAACCCCGCGGGGTTCCCGGCCCTTCGTCGTTCGCGGGCCGTGGTCGTGCGGCCTACTCGGCCGTGGACATCACGGTCAGCTGCGCGTGGATGCGCACCCGGAGGGTGTCCGGCGCGCGCTCCGAGCAGGAGCGACGGACCAGCTGCTTGACGAGCTCCTCGATGCTCAGCTCCGCCAGGCAGGGCGAGCAGTGCGCCACGTGCGCGCGCATCCGCTGCTCGTCCTCGGGCGTCATCTCCGAGTCGAGGAACTCGTTGAGGTGCACGAGGGCGTGCTCGCACTCGTTCTCCCCCTCGGCCCGGTCGTGCGGGATGGGGGTGATGGGGTCGGTCATGACGCTCCTCCACGAGCCGGGACCAGGCCACGCTGGGCGGCGTAGTCGGCGAGCAGCTCCCGCAGCTGCCGACGTCCGCGGTGCAGGCGGGACATCACCGTCCCGATCGGCGTACCCATGATCTCGGCGATCTCCTTGTAGGGGAAGCCCTCGACGTCGGCGTAGTAGACGACCATGCGCCGGTCCTCGGGCAGCTCCTGCAGCGCGCGCTTCACGTCGGAGTCCGGGAGCCGGTCGAGCGCCTCGGCCTCGGCCGACCGCAGCCCCTGCGACGTGTGCGACGCGGCGCGGGCGATCTGCCAGTCCTCGACGTCCTCCGCCTGGGACTGCTGCGGCTCGCGCTGCTTCTTGCGGTAGCTGTTGATGAACGTGTTGGTGAGGATGCGGTACAGCCAGGCCTTGAGGTTGGTGCCGGGCTTGTACTGGTGGAAGGCGGCGAACGCCTTCGCGAACGTCTCCTGCACCAGGTCCTCGGCGTCCGCGGGGTTGCGCGTCATGCGCAGGGCGGCGGAGTAGAGCTGGTCCAGGTACTGCAGGGCGTCGCGCTCGAAGCGCGCGGCCCGTGCCGCGTTGCTCTCTCCCTCGGGGGCACGTTCCGTGTCCTCGGGGATCTCCTCGTCCGGGGTGCGCCCGGTGCTCCCGTGCGGCGCGTCGCCGCTCGCCGGGCCAAGGTCCTGGGTCATCACCGTCGAGCCTAGTCCAGCCACTGGGTGGGGTCCTCCGATCCACGGGGTGTGCAGTGTGGTGCCGCCGGCCGCCGCGGCCCGCGTGCCCGGTACCAGGGCGTCGTCGGGTACGGCGAACAGCCGCACGGACGCGGGTCCGGCTGCGGGGACGGCGGTCGCCGTCGTCGAGGTGCGGGTGCTCACGTCGGTGTGCAACCCCGGAAGGGGCCGCGACATTCCCGCTCGACGGGCTCGGTGCACGGCGTCAGGACGCCACCGGCGCGGCGAACCGACGGCGGTACGCGACCGGGCTGGTGCCGAGCTGGCGGGCGAAGTGGTGCCGCAGCACGGGGGCGCTGCCGAAGCCGACCAACCGCGCGATCTCGTCCACGGGCGCCTCGGTGGACTCGAGCAGCTCCTGTGCCCGCGCGACGCGCTGCCGCGCCAGCCACGCGGCCGGCGTCGCGCCCGTCTCCTGCCGGAAGCGGCGGGCGAACGTGCGCTCCGACAGCGCGGCCCGACGGGCCAGCCGCGGCACGGTGTGCTCCTCGGCCAGGTGCTCGCGCATCCAGGCGAGCAGGCCGGCCAGCGACTCGCCCTCCCGGGGCAGCGGGTCGACGACGAACTGGGCCTGGCCGCCCTCGCGCTGCGGCGGCACCACCATGCGGCGCGCGACGGCACGGGCGGCGTCGGCGCCGACCTGCGTACGCACGAGGTGCAGCGCGGCGTCGATCCCCGCCGCGGTACCGGCGCTGGTGAGCACGCGCCCGTCCTCGACGAACAGCGCGTCGGGGTCGACGTCGGCGGTGGGGACCTCCGCCGCGAGCCGTTCCGTGTACATCCAGTGGGTGGTGCACCGGCGCCCGTCGAGCAGGCCGGCCCGCGCGAGCGTGAACGCGCCGGAGCAGATGGCGAACAGCCACGCGCCGCGGTCGTGGGCCGCCCGGAGCGCGTCGAGGTAGGCCGGCGGGAGCACCTCGGCGCCGTCGTCGTCGATGCCGTACGCGACCGCGACGACGAGGTCGGCGTCGTCGAGCGCCTCGAGGCCGTGCTCCACGACGACGGGGAAGCCGCCCTTGGTCATCACGGGCCCGGGCTCGGGCGCGCAGAGCGTGAAGTCGAAGGCCGGTCCGCCGGTGTCGCTGCGGTCGATCCCGAACACCTCGTACGCGACGCCGAGCTCGAACGGCGCGACGCCGGGGACGACGACGGCGGCCACGGTCCGGATCATGCCTCCCATGGTCCCACCCGAATGGCGGGATGTCGACGCATGTTGGCACTTCTGCCACTCGTGGCAGAACAACGATGCGCGAAGCATTACTGCCATGACCTTCATCGCCGTCACCCTCGCCGTCCTGCTCCTGGCCGCCTACGCCTCCGGCCTCGTCCGCACCGTCCGCCGCGACGGGCGCGGCACCCGGCAGCCCCCGCGCTCCCACCCCGACTGGTGGGACGGCGCCCCCGGCTGACGCACGGCCCGGCCGCTCCCCTTGTCGTCCGCCGGTCGCCGCGCAAGCGTGGGTCGGCTCTGCCACAGTGGGCCCATGCTGTTGCGCCGAATCGCCCGCCCCCTCCTGGCCGCCCCGTTCGTCTACGACGGGATCCAGGCCGTGCTGCACCCGGCCGAGCACGTGGACGCCGCCCGCGAGGGCTCCACGATCGTCACCGACGCGGTCGGGGCCGAGCCGCTCAGCGACCGTCAGCTCGGCCTCCTGGTGCGGGCGCACGGCGCGGCGACCGCCGCGGCCGGCGTCCTGCTCGCCGTCGGCCGCACGCCCCGCACCGCCGCGCTCGCGCTGGCGGCGCTCACCGCGCCGCTCGCCGTCGCGCACCAGCCGTTCACCAGCAAGGGCGCGGAGCGCAGCCTGCGCACCGCGGCCTTCGTCAAGGACCTCGGCAAGGTCGGCGCCGCCGTCATCGCCGGCGTGGACCTCGAGGGCCGGCCGGGCGTCACCTACCGCGTGCGCCAGGCTCGGACGCACGCGGCCCGCCTCGCGGAGGCGAAGGCCGAGACGGTGAAGACCGCGACGAAGGGCGAGGCGGCCAAGGTCGCGGCCAAGGCGGACGCGGCGAAGGCGGCGACGAAGGCCGAGGCCGCGAAGCTGCGGGCGAAGGTCGCCGAGGCTGTCTGACACCGACCCCCGCACGGACCCTCGCCGGCGAGACGGCCCGCGACGAGGGCAGCCCGTGAACTAGCCTCGGAGCCATGACCTCAGCCGTCCCGCCGCACGCCGCCCCGCCCGCCCCCGACGTCGTCGACGAGTGGGCGGCGCCGGTCGCGACGGGGCCGCTGGACGCGACGGTCGAGGTGCCGGGCAGCAAGTCGCTGACGAACCGGCTGCTCGTGCTGGCCGCGCTCGCCGACGGCGCGGGCACCCTGCGCGGGGCGCTGCGCTCGCGCGACGCCGACCTCATGATCGGGGCGCTGCGCGCCCTGGGCGCCCGCATCGACGAGGGCGACGACCCCAGCACCCTGCACGTGACCCCAGGGCCGCTGCGCGGCGACGTGGACGTCGACACCGGGCTGGCGGGCACCGTGATGCGGTTCCTGCCCCCGGTCGCGGCGCTGGCCGACGGCCCGGTCCGGTTCGACGGCGATCCCGAGGCGCGGGTGCGGCCCATGCTCCCCGTGCTCGCGGCGCTGGGCAGCCTGGGCGTGCGCGTCACGTCCCCCGACGGCGGGACGCCGACCCACCTGCCGTTCACCGTGCACGGCGCGGGCCGCGTGACGGGCGGCGCGGTCGACGTCGACGCGTCGGCGTCGTCCCAGTTCGTCTCCGCCCTGCTGCTCGCGGGCGCGCGCTTCGAGCGCGGGCTCACGCTGCGGCACATCGGCACCACCCTGCCGAGCCTCCCCCACATCGCGATGACCGTGGCCACCCTGCGCGACGTCGGCGTCGAGGTGGACGACTCGCGCGACGGCATCTGGCAGGTCTCCCCCGGCCCGGTCGCCGCGCGCGACGTGCGGGTCGAGCCGGACCTGTCGAACGCTGCCCCGTTCCTCGCTGCGGCACTGGTGGGCGGCGGCAGCGTGCGCGTGCCGGGCTGGCCCACGGAGACCACCCAGCCGGGCGCGCTGCTCCCCGAGCTGTTCGGCCGCCTCGGGGCGCAGGCGCGCCTGGACGGCGACGTCCTCACCGTCACCGGCACGGGCGAGGTCCGCGGGGCCGACCTGGACCTGCACGCAGCGGGCGAGCTCGCCCCGACCTTCGCCGTCCTCGCCGCGCTCGCCGACTCCCCCAGCCGCCTGCGCGGCATCGCGCACCTGCGGGGCCACGAGACCGACCGGCTGGCGGCGCTCGCCACCGAGATCACACGGCTCGGCGGGCAGGCCGAGGAGACGCGCGACGGGCTCGTCATCACGCCGCGCCCGCTGCACGGCGGCCTGTTCCGCACCTACGCCGACCACCGCATGGCGACGTCCGCCGCGGTGCTGGGCCTGCGGGTGCCGGGCGTGCGGGTGGAGAACGTCGGCACCACGGCCAAGACCCTGCCCGGCTTCGACGGGATGTGGGAGCGGATGCTCGGCGCCGCCACCGGCCCCGTCACGGAGGGCAGGGCCTGATGGCCCGCCGCGCCGTCGACGAGCACGCGCAGTACGCGCGGCCCTCGAAGCGCGGCTCCCGGCCACGCACCAAGCAGCGCCCCGAGCACGCGGACGCCGAGGTCGGCATGGTGACCGGCGTCGACCGCGGCCGGTACACCCTCGTGGTCGACGACGGCACCGCCGACGAGCGCACCGTCCTCGCGATGAAGGCGCGCGAGCTCACGCGCACCCGCGTCGTCGTGGGCGACCGCGTGGACGTCGTCGGCGACACGTCGGGCGACGAGGGCACCCTCGCACGGATCGTGCGGATCCAGGACCGGTCGTCGGTGCTGCGCCGCACGGCGGACGACACCGACCCCTACGAACGCATCGTCGTGGCGAACGCCGACCAGCTCGTCGTGGTCACGGCGCTCGCCCAGCCCGAGCCGCGCACCGGCATGATCGACCGCTGCGTCGTCGCCGCCTACGACGCCGGCATGGACGTGCTGCTGTGCCTCACCAAGGCCGACCTCGCCGACCCCGCCCCCCTGCGCGACCTCTACACCCCGATCGGCGTCGACGTCGTCGTCACGCGGCAGGACGACGCCGCGAGCGTCGAGGACGTGCGCTCCAGGCTGGCCGGGCGGACGTCCGTGCTGGTGGGGCACTCGGGCGTCGGCAAGTCGACGCTCATCAACGCGCTCGTGCCCGATGCCGACCGCGCCACCGGCGTCGTCAACGACGTCACCGGCCGGGGACGCCACACGTCCACGTCGGCCGTCGCGCTGCGGCTGCCGGTCGGGGGCGACGGCGGCCACGACGGCTGGGTCGTCGACACGCCGGGCGTCCGGTCGTTCGGGCTGGCGCACGTCGAGACCGAGCACCTGCTGCAGGCGTTCGAGGACCTCGCCGAGGTGGCCGAGGACTGCCCGCGCGGGTGCACGCACCTCGCGGACGCCCCCGACTGCGCGCTCGACGACTGGCTCTCCGCGTCGTCGGACGACGACCGGCCGGCGCGCGAGGCGCGCGTCGCGTCGTTCCGCCGTCTGCTGACCGCGCGCCACGCCGCCGACTGATCCGCTCGCCTCGACCCGTCCGTCCCGGGGCGACTCATCAGGCACAACTTGTCAGCCTGGACTGACGAGTTCTACCGTGACGAGGTGACCTCCTCCCCCGACCTCGTCGTGCCCGTCGACACGGCCGCCGCCGCCGCGCGCGAGCTGCGCTCGCTCGTCGGGCGTCTGCGCCGCCGCTTCCTCGAGCTGAGCGACAACCGGGAGCTCACGCCGTCGCAGACGTCGCTGCTCTCCCGCCTCGCCAAGCACGGGCCCGCGTCGCCCGGCGCGCTCGCCGCGGCCGAGCGGGTCCGGCCCCAGTCCCTCGGCGCCACCCTCGCCGTCGTCGCCGAGCGCGGCCTCGTGCGCCGGGACCCCGACCCCGACGACGGCCGCCGCCAGGTGATCTCCCTGACCGACGACGGGCGCGCGTTCGTCGAGGGCCGTCGCGAGGCCGGCCAGGAATGGCTCACGACCGCCCTGGGCGAGCGCCTCACCGCCGACGAGCTGGCCACCGTGACCACCGCCCTCGCGATCCTCGACCGGACGCTCCTCGACCCCGCGCGCACGGACGGCGTGCCCGACGACGTCGCGCCCACGGCCGGCGCACGCGCGGTCGACGCACCCACCGGGGAGGCCGACCGCGCGTGACGCTGCTCCGCCGCCACCCGGTCCGCCGCGAGTCCGCGAGCGCCGCGATGCCGACGGCCTACGACCGGCGCCTCACCCTGCCGCTGGCGCTCGGGTCGCTGCTCAACCCGATCAACTCGTCGATGATCGCGGTGGCGCTGGTGCCCATCGGGATCGCGTTCGGCGCCCCGGCCGCGCAGACCGTCTGGCTCGTCACCGCGCTCTACCTCGTGACGGCGGTGGGACAGCCGGTGGTCGGGCGGGTGGTCGACCTCGTCGGGCCGCAGCGCCCCTACCTGGTCGGGGCGGCGCTCGTCGGCGTCGCCGGCCTGCTCGGCGCGCTGGCCCCGTCCCTCGGCGTGCTCGTGCTGGCCCGCGCACTGCTCGGCATCGGCACCTGCGCCGCCTACCCCGCGGCGATGTGGCTCGTGCGGCGCGCGACCGACCGCTCCGGCGAGGACCGCGGCATCGCGACGGTGCTCACGATCCTCGCGGTCACGAACCAGGTGACGATGATCGTCGGCCCGACGCTCGGCGGGCTGCTCGTGGGCGTCGGCGGCTGGCGGGCGATCTTCCTGGTCAACGTGCCGCTCGCGGTCGCCTGCCTCGTGCTGGGCGGCCTGCGGCTGCCGCGCACGACGGGCGCCGCCCTCGCCATGACCGACGCGCCGAGCGACGCGCGGACGGCCGGCCCGGGCCTCGCGGCGCGCCTCGACGTCCTCGGCGTGCTGCTCTTCGCGGCCGCGCTGACCAGCCTGATGCTCGTGCTCGTCGGCGCGGCACCGTGGTGGGTGCTCGCCGCCACCGTCGTGACGGGCGCGTGGTTCGCGCGGCACGAGCTGCGGGCGCGTCGACCGTTCATCGACCTGCGGCTGCTCGCCGGGAACCGCCCGCTGCTGCTCACGTACGCCCGCGCCCTGCTCACCGCCACCGCCACGTACGCGTTCATGTTCGGCTACGTGCAGTGGCTCGAGCAGGGCCGCGGGCTGGGCGAGGCCACCGCGGGGCTGCTGATGCTGCCGACGTCGGTCGTCGCCGTCGCGGTCGCGTCGGCGACCGGGCGGCGCGCCCCCGTGCGGGCGGCCCTGCTGGTCGGGTCGGGGTCGCTGCTGGCCGGCGGCGCGATCCTCGCCGTCGTGCAGCCCGCCAGCCCGACGTGGCTGCTGGTCCTCGCCGGCGTGGGCATCGGCGGCATGCAGGGCCTGGCGGGGCTCGCGCACCAGAAGGCGCTCGCCCGCCAGGCCGACGCCGCCACCGTCGGCGCCGCGTCCGGGCTGCTGCGCACGTTCATGTACCTCGGCGCGCTGGTGTCCACGGCGGCCATCGCCGCCCTGTACGCCGACGGCCCCACGACGTCGGGCCTGCACGACCTCGCCCTCGCGATGGCCGGCTGCGCCGTCGTCGTCGGCGTCCTCACGCTCGTCGACCGCTCCCTGCGGCTCCGTCCCACGACCTTCCACGCCGTTCCCGTCCCGACACCCGGAGAGCACCGCTGATGACCTTCACCACCCTCGACCCCCGCACCGCGCTCGTCGTCGTCGACCTGCAGGCCGGCATCCTCGCCGCGCCGACCGCCCCGCACGCCGCGGACGCCGTCCTCGCCCGCAGCCTGGAGCTCGCCGACGCGTTCCGCGCCCGCGGCCTGCCCGTCGTCCTCGTGCGCGTCACCGGAGCGCCCGACGGCGCCGACGGCGTGCCCGGCCGCACCGACGCCCCGCGCGGGGCGGCCCGCCCCGACGGTTGGGACGTCCTGGCGCCCGAGCTGCACACCGCGGCGTCGGACGTCGTCGTGACCAAGCGGAACTGGGGCGCCTTCTACGGCACCGACCTCGACCTCCAGCTGCGGCGCCGCGGCGTGACCCAGGTCGTGCTGACGGGCATCGCCACCAGCATCGGCGTCGAGTCCACCGCCCGCGCCGCCCACGAGCACGGCTACCACGTCTGCCTCGTCACCGACGCGATGGCCGACCGCTCCGCCGAGGACCACGAGCACAGCACGACGCGGCTGTTCCCCCGGCTCGGCGAGTGCGGCACCACCGCCGAGCTGCTCGCCCTGCTGGGGGACTGACCGCTCTGTCCCACCCCCGCGCGCCGGGGCCCGGGCGAGGTCGCGGTACCGCTACCGTGTGAGGCGTGTCGTACACCCAGCCGTCTCCCAGCCCGACCAGCGGGCCCGCGCGCACGTACGAGGACGACCTGCGCCTGGCCCACGTGATCGCCGACCAGGTGGACGCGATCACGATGTCCCGCTTCAAGGCGCTCGACCTGCGCGTGGAGACGAAGCCCGACAACACCCCCGTCAGCGACGCCGACCGCTCCGCCGAGGAGTTCATCCGGGCACAGCTGCACCGGGCGCGCACGCGCGACGCGATCGTCGGTGAGGAGTACGGCTCCGCGGGCAGCGGCGCGCGCCGTTGGATCATCGACCCGATCGACGGCACCAAGAACTTCGTGCGCGGCGTCCCCGTGTGGGCCACGCTCATCGCGCTGGCCGACGGCGAGGAGGTCGTCATGGGCCTCGTCTCGGCGCCGGCGCTCGGCCGCCGCTGGTGGGCGGCGAAGGGCTCGGGCGCCTGGACGGGCAAGTCGCTCGCATCCGCGTCGCGGATGTCGGTCTCCGGCGTGAGCACGCTCGCCGACGCCTCGTTCTCCTACTCGTCGCTGTCCGGGTGGGAGGAGCACGGCAAGCTCAACGGCTTCCTGGACCTCACCCGGCAGGTGTGGCGCACCCGCGGCTACGGCGACTTCTGGTCGTACATGCTCGTCGCCGAGGGCGCCGCCGACATCGCCGCCGAGCCCGAGCTCGAGGTCTACGACATGGCCGCCCTCGTCCCCATCGTCACCGAGGCCGGCGGCCGCTTCACCGGGCTCGACGGCGCCCCCGGCCCGTGGCACGGCAACGCGCTCGCGACCAACGGCTGCCTCCACGACGAGACCCTCGTCTACCTCGGCTGAGGTCCCACTCTCAGGGTCGGGGGATCTGGGGGATCTCGGTCGGGTCGTACCAGAGCAGGTCGCGGTCGGTGACGCGCTGCAGCGCGTCGTCGAGCGCCGACTCCGACGTCGCACCCACGTCGCCGGACCGTTCGGCGTCGTTCTCCTCGTCGGCGGCCGCGAGCACCGCGCGCACGTCGTCGGCGGCCTCGGGCTCGTCGACGTGCACGGCGACGACGGGCACGCCGGTCAGGGCGGCGACGTCGACGGCGCTGGGCTCGTCGGCACCGTCGGCCACCGTGACCTCGTCGTCCGGCACGTCCAGGGAGACGACGACGCGGAGCGGGACGGCGGCCCGGCGGGCCGCCACCAGGGCCAGCGAGTCGTCCGCGGCGGCGAGGAAGGCCTCGTACTCGCGGCTCTCGTCGTCCTCGTCGGGCAGGTCACGGGCGAGGGCGGGCGTCACCGCGTGCGCGCGGCGGGCGGGGACGTCCCACCGCGCCCCGGCGCCGGCGACCACGGCGCCCTCGAGCTCGTCCAGCGTGGTGGGAACGTAGATGCGCATGGGCACAGTCTGCCGCGAGCGGCAGCCGAGCGCTCACACCTCCGCGCTCATACCTCCGCCGGCACCGCCGCGACGACCGCGGCCCGCACCCGCCGGGCCAGCGCCTCGAACGCCACCGACACCGGCGACGCGGGAGCCTCCTCCGCGAGCGTGCGACCCGCCAGCAGCGCGCCGTCGAGCCCGGCGGCGTCGTCGGGCACCACGTGCACGTCCTCGACGCCCGCGTAGCGCGCCAACGCCTCGCGCACCGCCGCCTCCGGGCGCGCGCCCACCGCCGACGCGCGCACGCGGTTCGCGACGACCACCCTCTCCCCCGACACCGGCACCGGCACCTCGCGCAGGTCCTCGAGCCCGCGCACGAGCCGCTGGATGCCCACCGGGTCGGCCGCGCCGACCACCACGACGACGTCCGCCGCCTCCAGAGCCGCGAGCGTCGCGCCGTTGCGCTGCGGCGCGTGCGTGTCGTACATGAGCAGCTCGTCCGCCTCGAGGAGCGGGCCGCAGTCGACGACGGTCCAGTCGGCGAGCTCACGTGCGCGCTCGAGGACCACCTCGATCGCACTGGAGGGCAGCTCGGGCCACCGGGCGGCGCGAGTGATCCCTGTCAGCACGCGCAACCGGCCCCCGACAACCGGGCTGTGGCGGGCCAGCGTCGGCAGGTCGAGCGAACCGTGCGTCGCGGCGCGGGCGACCGCCGCCAGCCCCGGGGCGTCGTCGAGCAGGCCCAGCCGGGCCGCCACCGACGCACCGTACGTGTCGGCGTCGACGACCAGCGCCTCCTCGGGCGCCGACGCCGCCGCCTCGCGGCGGGCACGACCGTGCCGCCGGCGCCCGCGGGACAGACCCCCCAGCGCGGCCGCGAGCTCGAGCGCCGTCGTCGTGCGCCCCGGCGCGCCCACGGGTCCCCAGACGGCGACGACGCTCCCACGGCGAGGCTCGGCGTCGTCCGCGACGGCGCCGGAGAACCCGAGCACGTCCTCGCCGACGAGCGGGTCGTCGACGTCCTGTCCCCCGCGGCCCAGCACCAGGTCGGGCGCGCCGGCGGACGACCCGGCGGCGGGCACCGGCGCCGCGTCACGGACCGCGGCGAGCAGGGGGGCCTCGTCGAACCGCTCGACGACGGAGTCCACGCCGAGCGCACGCAGCCGCGCGGCCGGCGCACCGTCGTCGCCCAGCGCGACCACGCGGACGCCCGCGGCGTGCAGCCGGCCGACCGCCTCCCGGTCCAGGCCCGGCAGGTCGCCGGACACCAGGGCGACGGCGCCCGCGCCCGCCGCGGCCGCGGCGAGCAGCTCGGCCACGTCTCCGCAGCGGCGGGTGACGGTCGCCCCCGAGCCGGGAGCGCCGAGGGCGAGGACCACGTCGGGCTCCGCCGCGCCGCGCACCGCGCACAGGACGGTGACGCCGCCCATCAGACGCCGGCCCCCGCCTGCGGCACCACCGTCACGCTGCCGGGGACCGACAGCGCCTTGAGGACGACAGGCAGGTCGGACGACGGCACGAGGACGTGCAGCGTGGCCCCGTCCGCGACGACGAGACCGGAGCCCCCGTCGTCGACCTGCTCCACGACGACCCCTTCGACGAGCGGCGACGGCTCGGCCGCCTCGACGGCACCCGCCGGCGCCTCGGGCGTCGCCCAGAGGTCGACGGCGGACCCGGCCCGCACCCGGGACGACATGGCCTGGTCGACGGGCACGGAGACGGAGCGCACGTCGACGTCCGCGGCGTCGCCGAGGGCCGACCGGGCGACGAGCTCGCCGTCGTCGACCACCCGCAGGGCGACCACCTCGTCCGGCAGCTCCTGGTCGGCGCGCAGGTACAGCTCCGTGCCCGCGTCGATCCGCACGTCGACCGTGCGCAGCCGCGACACGTCCACGGACTCGCCGGGCGTCAGGGTGCCGTCCGCCGCGTACACGGGCACGGTGCGGCCCGCCGAGGAGACGGCCCACGAGCCGAGCGCCACGGACGCGGCGACGATCACGACGCCGACGACGAGCCGGGGATCACGCCAGGTGGGGCGGCGCAGGCGCGCAGCCACGGGTGCCGGCAAGGGGTCGGTGCTCACGGACGTCCTCCGGGGTGTCTGGACGCGGCCTCGGCGCCGCATCGGGCCGGAACCTATCATCAGGTATCCCGGGCGTGCTTCCGGCAACCACTGTGGACAACCGACGTCATCGCCGGTGACCGCTGTGCCAGAATTGCCCGTATGGCCAGCCGGTTCCTCTCCCTCGCGGACGTGCAGGAGATGCTCAACATCTCCAGCACCCAGGCCTACTCGCTCGTGCGCTCGGGCGAGCTGCCCGCCATCCAGGTGGGCCCCAAGAAGGTGTGGCGGGTCGAGGCGAGCAAGCTCGAGGAGTACATCGAGCACCAGTACGCCCGCACGCGCGAGCGGATCGCGTCGGGCGACCTCTGACCCTCCCGCCGGGCGCCCCCGGCGTCACGCCTCGCTGACGCGCAGCAGGGCACCGAACGGCACCGTCCGCACGACCGGCCGGGCGCGCTCCGCCTCCTCGACGTCGAGGTGGTCGGCGCCCACGCGCCCGATCCTGCCGATGACGGACCCGCCGGCGGTGCGGACCAGCACCCGGGCACGGTCGCGCTGGAGCCCGCGCAGCACGTGTCCCAGCCCGAGGCCGTTGGTGCGGGCCCGCGACGGCGTCGCGAGCCGGCCGAGGCCCACGACGGAGGCGAGCGCGTCCAGCGGCACCAGGTGCTGCACCCGTCCCCGGGCGCCGGTCCCGTCGAGGAGCAGCCACGCGTGGGCGACGCGGGCGAGGTGCCCCTCGATCCCCTCACCGTCGAGCAGCTCGAGCCGCAGCACCGAGCCGGTCGCGGCCCGCAACCGGTCGGCCAGCGAGATCGACGCCTGCTCGGCCCGCGTCAGCTCGGCGACCGCGCCCTCCTGCTCCGCGGCCTGCTCGGCGTCGAAGCGCGCCTCGAGGTCGGCGAAGAGCCGCTCCCACCTGGCCGGACCCGCGGGTGTCATGAGGCTCCTCTCGTCGACGGTCGGTGTCTCACAGGATGCCCGGGTGGACAGACCCGGCACCAGTCCGCTTCAATATCCACTACCAGAACACATCAACCGCTATCAAACGGCATCATTGTGAAGGATCCGAGATGACGGCGGCGGGACGAAGGAGACCTCGATGTCCGGCAGCACGCACCGCGACGAGCCCGCACGACGGCGCGACGCGTCCGCTCGCCCGAGCCGGACCGCCACCGGGCTCGGCCGACTCGTCGCCCTCACGGCCGCGGCCGCCGTCGCGGGTACCGCCCTGCTGCTGCGGGCCGCGGCCCTCGCCCCCCGGAGCGCCGCCGCGGCCGGCGGGCTCACCGTCGACCGGTGGGTCGAGCTCGCCGTGCTCGCCGCCGGGCTGCTCGCGGCCGCCTGGCTGGCCCTGAGCGGAGCGCTCGCCCTGGCCTGCGTCGCCGCGTCGCGGCTCGGTGGCCGGTGGCGCGCCGGCGAGGCCGCCGTCGAGCGACTCGCGCCCGCCGCCGTCCGCCGGATCGTCCGGACCGCCGTCGGCGTCGGTGTCGGCACGGGCCTGGCGCTCGCCCCGACCGTGGCCCTGGCGGCCGACCCCGCGCCCGCCGCGCCTGGCGCCGACGGCGCGTCCGTCGTCCTCGACCTCGGATGGCAGCCCACGGACGCCGACGCACAGCCGACCGCGCCCCCGACGGACCGGGAGTCGCTCGGCACCGCCGACGCCGCCGCGCCACCCGCGGCCCCCGCCGTCGAGCACCAGGACGAGGCGGCGGACGACGTCCCCGTCGAGGAGCTCGCGGCCGCCCCGGTCTCCCGCCAGGCTGCGGAAGCAGATGCCGCCGCGGTCACGGACGACGACGGTACGCGCGTGGTCCTGCGCGGCGACACGCTGTGGGACATCGCGGCCCGGTCGCTCGGCGGCTCCCCCACCGACGCGGAGGTCCTCCGCGAGGTGACGCGCTGGCACGCGGAGAACCGCGACGTCATCGGCGCGGACCCCGACCTCCTCCTGCCCGGCCAGATCCTGCGCGCCCCGGCCTGACGGCACCGACGTCCCCACGACTCACGCACCTATCGGAGGGCACCATGACCGCGACGCCGACCGCGCCGACCGCCCCTGCACCGAGCGTTCCCCCGCCTCCGGGCACCGGTCCTGCCGCTCCCGCGGCGCGACCGGCTCACGGCGGCACGCCCGCGACGTCGAGCACCGGGCCGGACGCCGGTACGGCCGACGGCACGCCTGACGGCGCTGGCTGCGGTGCTGGTGACGGTGCTGGTGGCAGCGCTGGTGGCGGCGCGGCCCGTCGCCCGGAGGGCATGGCCGACGCGCCGTCCGCCGACCGCTCGCCCGCGCGGCGCGCCCTGCGCGTGTCGGCCCCGCCGCGTCCGACCGGCCCGGCGGGCTATCCCGAGGCGAGCACCCGCCCGGCGTCACGCCCGCGGCACGTGCGGGTCGGCGCCGAGGGCGTCCGTCGTGCCCGGGCCGAGGAGGAGGACCTCCCGGCACGGCCGCTGCGCGAGACCGCCCCCGCGCCGCTGCCCGACCCGACCGCGCAGTGCTGCACGGTCGTGCGCGCCGCGGTCGAGGTGCTGCGCGGGGAGCGGCCGGCGGCGCAGCTCGCCCGCTGGGTGACGCCCCAGGTGCGCGACCAGCTCGCCGAGCGCGCACGGATCGGCCTCGCCCACGACCTCCTGCGGAACGAGGAGCCGCACCGGCCCGTGCAGGTGCGGCGGGTCCGGCTCGTGCGCCTCGGTGACGACGTGGCCGAGGCGACCGTCGTCCTGGACGACGACGGCCGGGTGCGCGCCGCCGCCGTCCGGCTGGAGGCACGCCGCGGCGCGTGGCGGGTCGCCGTCCTCGAGGTGGGCTGACCGGCCGGACGGGAGAACGCCGGAGCCCCGGCCCGCGCGCGGCGGGCCGGGGCTCCGGCGTGGGGACGACGCTCAGGGCGTCGCGCGAGGGGACGCCGGTCACTCCTCGTTGATGCCGTGGCAGACCTTGTACTTCTTGCCGGACCCGCAGGGGCACTGGGCGTTGCGCGGCGTGCCGGGGAAGGTCCGGCCGTCGCTGGTCGCCGCGGTGGCCTCGCCGTGCAGCTCGCGGCGCGAGCGGCGCGTGGGGGCGCCCGTCGTCGTGGTCGAGCCGTCCTCGCTCGGCGACGAGTAGGACAGCCGCTGCGGCGCCGGGGCGTCGAGCCCCTTGGCCAGGAGCACGGGCTCCTCCGCACCGGCGGGCTCCGCCGGCGCCGGCTCGGCCTCTGCCGGAGCGGCCGGTGCCTCGGGCTCCGCGACCGGCGCGGCCTCGGCGGCCGGCGTCGTCGCGCCGGCCACGACCTGGCCCGCGTCGGACTGGGCAGCCGCGGCGGCGCTGGCCGCGGAGATCACCGGGGCGCCGGGGGCGCCCTGGGCCCCGGGCTGCTGCACCTGCACGTCGAGGTTGAAGAGGAACCCGACGGACTCCTCCTTGATGGACTCCGTCATCGCCTGGAAGAGCTGGAAGCCCTCGCGCTGGTACTCGATGAGGGGGTCGCGCTGCGCCATCGCGCGCAGGCCGATGCCCTCCTTGAGGTAGTCCATCTCGTAGAGGTGCTCGCGCCACTTGCGGTCGAGCACCGACAGGACGACGCGGCGCTCGAGCTGCCGCATCGCCGCCTCGCCGAGGGACTCCTCACGCGCCTCGTACGCCACGCGGGCGTCCGAGAGCAGCTCCTCGAGGATCATCTCGTGGCTCAGCCGGCCGACGCCGCCCGCCTCCTCGACGACGTCCTCCGGCGTGATCGACACCGGGTACACGGACTTGAGCGCCGTCCACAGCGCGTCCAGGTCCCACGCCTCGGGGTTGCCGTCCGCGGTCGCGCCCTCCACGTACGCCGTGATCACGTCGGTGAGGAAGTGCTGCACCTGCTCCTGCAGGTCCTCGCCCTCGAGCACGCGCTTGCGCTCGGCGTAGATGACGGAGCGCTGCCGCGACAGGACGTCGTCGTACTTGAGGACGTTCTTGCGGATCTCGAAGTTGCGGGCCTCGACCTGCGACTGCGCGCTCTGGATGCCGCGCGTCACCATCTTCGACTCGAGCGGCATGTCGTCCGGGAAGCCGGCGCGGTCCATCATCGAGGACGCGAGGCCCGAGTTGAACAGGCGCATGAGGTCGTCCTGCATGGACAGGTAGAACCGCGACTCGCCCGGGTCGCCCTGACGGCCGGAGCGGCCGCGCAGCTGGTTGTCGATCCGGCGCGACTCGTGCCGCTCGGTGCCGAGCACGTACAGGCCGCCGAGCTCGGTGACCTCCTCGTGCTCCGACGCCACCGCCTGCTTGGCCTTCTCGAGCACGTCCGGCCAGGCCGCCTCGTAGGCCTCCGGGTCCTCCGCGGCGTCCAGGCCGCGCTCGGTCATCTCGGCGACGGCGAGGAACTCGGCGTTGCCGCCGAGCATGATGTCGGTACCGCGGCCGGCCATGTTGGTGGCGACGGTGACGGCGCCCTTGCGGCCGGCCTGCGCGACGACGGACGCCTCGCGCTCGTGCTCCTTGGCGTTCAGCACGCTGTGCGGCACGCCCGCCCGCTTGAGCAGGCCCGACAGCAGCTCGGACTTCTCGACGCTCGTGGTGCCGACCAGCACCGGCTGGCCCTTCGCGTGCCGCTCGACGATGTCTTCGACGACGGCGTTGAACTTCCCCTCCTCGTTCTTGTACACGAGGTCGGCCTGGTCCATGCGGATCATGGGCCGGTTGGTGGGGATCGGCACGACGCCCAGCTTGTAGGTGCCCTGGAACTCGGCGGCCTCGGTCTCGGCCGTACCGGTCATGCCGGCGAGCTTGTCGTAGAGGCGGAAGTAGTTCTGCAGCGTGATCGTGGCGAGCGTCTGGTTCTCCGCCTTGATCTGCACGCCCTCCTTGGCCTCGATGGCCTGGTGCATGCCCTCGTTGTAGCGGCGGCCGGCGAGGATGCGGCCGGTGTGCTCGTCGACGATCATGACCTCGCCGTTGAGGACGACGTAGTCCTTGTCGCGCTTGAACAGCTCCTTCGCCTTGATGGCGTTGTTGAGGAAGCCGATCAGCGGCGTGTTCAGCGACTCGTACAGGTTGTCGATGCCGAGGTAGTCCTCGATCTTCTCGATGCCGGGCTCGAGCACGCCGACGGTCTTCTTCTTCTCGTCGACCTCGTAGTCCGTGTCCACGGTGAGGCGGCGGACGACCTTGGCGAACTCGGTGTACCAGCGGTTCGCGTCGCCGGAGGCGGGGCCGGAGATGATGAGCGGGGTGCGGGCCTCGTCGATGAGGATCGAGTCCACCTCGTCGACGATGGCGAAGTGGTGGCCGCGCTGCACCAGGTCGTCGGGCGACCACGCCATGTTGTCGCGCAGGTAGTCGAACCCGAACTCGTTGTTCGTGCCGTACGTGATGTCGGCGGCGTACTGCTTGCGGCGCTCCTCCGGCGTCTGGCCCGACAGGATGACGCCCGTGGTCATGCCGAGGAACCGGTAGACGCGGCCCATGAGGTCGCCCTGGTACTTCGCGAGGAAGTCGTTGGTGGTGACGACGTGCACGCCCTTGCCCTCGAGGGCGTTGAGGTAGGCGGCGGTCGTGGCGACGAGCGTCTTGCCCTCACCGGTCTTCATCTCGGCGATGTTGCCGAGGTGCAGGGCCGCGCCGCCCATGAGCTGCACGTCGAAGTGCCGCTGGCCGAGGGTGCGGCGCGCGGCCTCGCGGACCGCGGCGAACGCCTCGGGGAGCAGCTCGTCGAGCGAGGTGCCGTGCTCGAGCCGCTCCTTGAACCGGGCGGTCTCCTCGTGCAGCTCGGCGTCGCTCAGCTCCTCGAAGCTGGGCTCGAGCCGGTTGACCTGCTCGGCGAGGCTGTTGAGCTTCTTGAGAATCCGGCCCTCGCCAAGACGGAGGACCTTCTCGAGGATCGCAGGCACGCAGTACTCCAGGGTCGGTGGCGCCCCGGGGATGTCCGGGACCGTGCGGCGCGACGACGGGCGACGACGGGCGGTCGGGATCGCACGTCCGCGCCGTCGCCTGGGTCACACCCCGGTCATCCTAGGCCGAGAGCCTGGGAGTCCGGCACGGGTTCGCGACAGACGAACAGCCCGGCGCCGCTCACAGCGGCTCGCGGTCGCGGCCCGGGCCGGGCGCGAGGTCGGCGGCGGCGCGGTCGGCGAGCTCGGCGCCCGCCGCCCCGTACAGGTGGTAGACGGCGTCCGCGCCGTGGCGGCGCAGCTCGGCGGCGTCCTCGTCGTAGCGGGCGATGGCCGCCACCCGACCGGCGAAGCCCGCGGCGCGCAGCCGGGCCAGCGCGATGAGGTTCGCCTTGTGGAACGGCATGGCGAGGACGGCGAGGCGCACCTGCCCGGCCCGCTTGACCCGGGCCCAGAACTCCGAGTCGGTGGCGTCCGCCGGGACGACGGCGATCCCCTCGGCCCGCAGCGCGTCGACGCGCGTGCGGTCGTGCTCGACCCCCATGACGCTCAGGCCGTGCACGTCGCGCAGCCGCCGGTACGTCGCGGAGCCCACCCGCCCCAGGCCGAGGACGACGGCGTCGGCACGGCCGATGTCGACGGGCCGGTCGTCGGGGTGCAGCTTGTCGACGTCCCGGCGCGGCAGCAGCACGGTGAGGCGGGCCGCGAGCTCCACCCCCCGCCGGTTGACGATCGCGGAGACCACGAAGCTTCCCGCGACCGCCAGGGACACGATCACCGTCCACTCCTCGTCGAGCAGGCCCGCCGTCGCCCCGAAGGCGACGACGATGATGCCGAACTCCGAGTAGTTGCCGAGCGCGAGACCCGCGAGGAACGACGTGCGACGACGGAGCCGCATGAGCCACAGCAGCAGGGCGTAGCCCGCCGCCTGGAGAGGCAGCAGCAGGAGCAGCAGGCCGGCGAGCGCCAGGTCGACCGGCGCCGGCATCCCGTGCAGCCCGATCTGCAGGAAGAACGCGACGAGCGCGAGGTCCTTGACGGTGAGCAGGGAGCGGGAGAGCTCGGTGGCCCGCGGGTGCCCCGCGAGCAGCGCCCCCATCACGAGCGCGCCCAGGTCGCCCGACAGCCCGACGGTCTCGAACAGCCAGAAGCCCGGGACGAGGGCCACGAACGCGCCGAACAGGGCCTGCAGCTCGCCGTGCCCGGCCCGGTCCCACACGCGCCGCAGCACCCACGCGCCCGGCACCAGGAGGACGACGGCGAGCGCCCACGGGCTGGGCGGCTCCCCCGTCGAGACGGCGAGGAACGCCACGGCCACGACGTCCTGGACGACCAGGACGCCGACGGCGATGCGCCCGTACAGCGCCGTCGTGTCCGAGCGGTCCTCGAGCACCTTGACCACGAAGACGGTCGAGGAGAACGACAGCGCCAGCCCGACGAGCGCCAGGGAGCCGAGCGACTCGTCGGCGAGCAGCCGGATCCCGACGACGGCGAGCAGGCCGAGGAACCCGACGGCCACGGCGACGCTCAGCACGAGGTGCGCCACGGTCGTGAGCCAGATCTCCGGGCGCAGCAACGAGCGGACGTCGAGCTTCAGGCCGATCGCGAACAGCAGGAGCGCCACGCCCAGCTCGGCGACGGTCTCCAGCCCGGGCAGGTCCGGGGCCCCGGCCGCCCCGAGCGCGAACCCGGCGGCGAGGAAGCCGACCAACGGCGGCAGCCGCAGCAGCGTCGCCGCGAGCCCGCCGACCAGCGCCGCGGCGAGGTACAGCACGGCCGTGGCCATCAGCGCTCCTGACCTTCTGCGGTCCCGACCGACGCCGGCGCGCCCGTCGTCGTGGCGCCGATCCTACGAGCGCTCGGAGCGCGGCGCCCTACGCGGCGCGCACGGCACCAGCCAGCGCGGGCGCGAGCTCCCCGACCGGCGCGACCGTCGTCGTGCCGAGCCCGAGCCAGCCCGCGAGCACGGCCAGCTCGGCGCCGAGCGCGGCCGCGGTGTCGGGGCCGGCTTGGGCGGTGGGGTGCACCGACTGGACGCGCAGGACGCCCGCCTGCCGGTCGGCCTTGAGGTCGACGAACGCCGTGATCGCGTCGCCCTCGAGGAAGGGCAGCACGTAGTACCCGAGCACCCGCTGGGGGGCGGGCACGTAGATCTCGATCCGGTAGAACACGTCGAACAGCGCCTCGAGGCGCCGCCGCTCCCACACGAGGGGGTCGAACGGGCTGAGCAGCGTGCGGGCCTGCGCCCGGCGGGGCAGCCGCGCGTCCCGGTGCCGGTAGGTGGGCTCGTCCCAGCCACGCACCTCGGCGGGCACGAGGACGCCGTCCTCGACCAGCTCGTCCCGCGCCTTGCGCACGGCCGGGCCGCGCAGGCGGAAGTAGTCGGCGAAGCAGCGGGTGGTGCCCACGCCGTGGGCCCGGGCGCCGAGCTCGAGCAGGCGCCTTACGGCCTCGTCGTCGGGCACCGGTGCCGCCGCCCGGACCGCCGGCGGCAGCACGCGCTCGGGCAGGTCGTAGCAGCGCTCGAACGCCGTGTTGCGGCGCGCGGCCATCACCTCGCCGGTGAAGAACAGGAACTCCAGGCAGCGCTTGGCCGTCGTCCAGTTCCAGCCCCACTCCTCCCGCGAGCGCGGCCCGGACCGCCCGGTGGCGACCAGCTCGTCGTGGATCTCGCGCGCCGTCACGGGCCCCCGCTCGGCGACCAGCCGCCGCACGTGGTCCAGCTCGGCCGCGTGCGCGAGCGGCGCCCCCGCGATGGTGCCCCAGGCCTCGCCGAGGTAGTTGCGCCGCCGCCACTCCAGCAGCGGGTACGTCGAGGCCGGCACGAAGGAGGCCACGTGCGCCCACGTCTCCACGATCCGCCGCGGCGCCCGCCCGGCCGCCCGGTCCAGCAGCCCCACGTCGTACGGCCCGAGCCGCGAGTACAGCGGCATCAGGTGCGCCCGCGCCAGCACGTTCACGGAGTCGATCTGCAGCAGGTTCAGCTGCTCCACGGTCGCCATCGCCCGGCGCATCGTCACCCCGCCGCCGACACCCGGCCGGGCACGGTGCAGCCCCTGGGCACCGAGGGCGACGCGACGAGCCTGCGCGAGCGAGAGGGAGTCCACCCGACCATCCTGCCGACCCCCACCGACACCGCGTCCGTCAGCCGTGCGCGTCGTGCCGGGCTTCGACAGGCTCACACCAGCGAGAAGGGTGTCGACGGGCTCGACCCGCGACGACGGCAAGCGAGCAAGAAGGGGCGGGTAGGGGCTTCTTCGCGGGGACGTATCACTCCCGAAGTGGAGGGCGCCCTGGCGCCCGTGAACGCGTCCCAGCGAAGAAGCCCCTACCCGCCCCGACCGCAACCGCGATTGCGGTCAGAACATCCAGATCACGTCAGCTCGGTCACCGGCTCCACTCCGCCGACGGTCGAGTCCAGCTCGATGACGCCGTACGTCCACCCCCGACGCCGGTACACGGCGGACGGTCGGGCCGTCTCCTTGGAGATGAAGAGGAAGAAGTCGTGACCCACCATCTCCATCTGGTAGACGGCGTCGTCGACCGTCATCGGCTCGGCGTGGTGCAGCTTGCGCCGGATCACCACCGGGGAGTCGCCGAGCTGCTCCTCGACGGCGTCGCCGGGCTCGGCGAGCGCGACGGGCGCGGAGGTCTCGGCGGTCGCCTCGGCGGCGGCGACCTCGTCGTAGGGGCGGACGTCCACGGACGGGAGGACGCCGTTCGCGCGGCGGCGGTGGTCCTTGCGGCGGTCGCGCGACCGGCGCAGCCGCTCGGTGAGCTTGTCCAACGCGATGTCGAGGGCTCCGAACCGGTCGTCCGCCGCGGCCTCCGCGCGGATCACGGGCCCCTTGTCGTGCACGGTGAGCTCGACCCGCTCCCGGACCTCGGAGAGCCGCGGGTTGTTCTCGCGCGTCACCTCCACGTCCACCCGGCGAGCGGCCGGTGCGAGCTGGGTGACCTTGCTCAACTTGTCCTCCACGTGCCGGCGGAACCTGTCCGCCACCTCCGTGTGCCTGCCGACGACGACGATCTCCATCGTGTTGCTCCACTTCGTCGTGAGGCCGCCCACTGCTCGAGCGGCCCGAGTTGTCCGTCTGGGCACCCCCTGGGGGGCACCGTGCTCGGCACCACCTCCCGGGTCGCCGGACGCGTGTCCGGACCGCTCGTGGGTCGCACGGGCCAACGTCCCGGACCGTGGTCTCGGGGCGCTTCGCCCGCGTGGGACCCTCAGGCTAACCCCCTCTCGTGCGCCAGGGATACCGGTGGGGCGAGGAGGTTCCTCACCTCTTTCGTGACGGCCCCGGGAGGCGGGGTCGCGGCCAGCACGAGAGCTCCGAGGACGTCCGCGCCGGCGTCCTCGAGCGCGCGTTCGGCGGCCGCCAGCGTGGATCCCGTGGTGACCACGTCGTCGACGAGGAGGACGGCGGGGCGGGCCCCGCCGGCGCGGGCGAGCGGCCGACCGCGCGTGGCGACGGAGCCGGTGAGGTTGCGTGCCCGGGCGCGCGCGCCGAGCCCCACCTGGTCGCGCCCGCGCCCGCGCCGCACCAGGGCCGGGACGACCGTCGCGGTGAGGCCGGCGTCGTGCAGGCCGGCCGCGGTGGCGCGGGCGAGGACGCGCACGTGGTCGCGTCCTCGGGCGCGGCGGGACGCCGTCGTGGAGGGTGCGCCGACGACGAGCAGGGGGCGCCCGTCGAGGGCGGGCGCGGCGCGTACGGCGACCGCGCGCGCCGCGGACCGCAGGGGCGGGCCGACGAGGCGGTCGAGGTCGGTGCGCCCGCGGTCCTTCCACGCCACGACGATCTCCCGCATCGGCCCGGTGTAGGCCGCGAGCGCCCAGACCGGCAGCACGGGGACGCCGTCGAGCCGGTCCAGGCGCGGCGCCGCGGCCTCGACCCGGGCGGGGGGCCCGCCGAGCAGGGCGCCGCAGGCGGGGCACCAGAGCACGTCCAGGGCACCGCAGCCGGGGCACGACACGGGTACGACGAGCCGGCCGAGCTCGCGGAGCCACCGCACGGGCGGCGGCGCGGGGTCGGGCCGGGCGCGGTCGGGCCGGGCGACCGGCGACGGGATGCGGGGCGGGGCGGTCGAGATCTGGGGCACCCGTGCAGCGTGCCGCTCCCGCCGCTGCGCGCGGGAGACCGCTCCACGACCTGGGGACGACGGCGGCCTGGGGGCAGCCTCGGGGCCTGCGGTCGCGCGGCGGTGTCGTCGCGGCCGTCAGCCGGGGTAGGCGACGAGCTGGACCCCGTCGGACACCATCGACCACAGCGCGGAGCTCTGCCGCGAGTACAGGGTGCCGTCGCCGTCGACGGCGAGCATGGCCCCGGTGCCGACGGACGCCGTCACGGAGCGCGGGTCCGGGACTCCGGGCTGCGCGCGCGACAGACCGCCCTGGCCGGCGAGCCCGCCGACGCCGGCGAGGAAGACGGCCCCGTCGCCGTCGGACTCCTGGCCGATCAGGGCGAGGGCCGCCTCGTCCTGCCACACCGCCTGCGTCACCTGGGACACCGAGGCGCCGACCTGGACGGGCGCCGAGAGGCCGGTCGGGACGTTCTCGGCGTCGCGGACCACGCCCGCCACGTGCACCAGGCGGCCGCTGGGACCGGCGCTGACGATCACCACGCGGGCGCCCTCCGGCGACACGCGCACCGAGCGCACGGTCCGCGACGACAGCCAGTCGACGTCCAGCTTCCGCACCGCGCCGGACGGCATCGCCACGAGGAGCTGCGACCCTTGCGCGCTCCACACGGCGCCGAACCGGTCGACGGACGGCGGCACCAGCTTCGAGCCCGACAGCAGCACGTCGGGGGCGCCGTCGCCGCTGACGCGGACGATGCGCTCCGCGCCGTCGCGCACCACGACCGGCTCGTCGCCGGGGCCGGCGGCGAGGGCCGTGGCGTCGAGCCCGTCGAGAGAGACGGGCTCCTCCAGCTCGCGCAGCTCGCGCCCGACGACGCGCACCAGCTTGCCGTCGGCGAGCGCGAGCGCCTCGCCCTTCGTCCGAGGCGCCGAGATCTCGTCGGCGCCGGCGGTCGTGAGCGGCGTGTTCTGGTCGGAGAGGACGACGGTGCGCCCCTCCCCCTCGGCGAGCGACGCCTGGAGCTGCGCCGCCGCGAGCGCCCGCTGCTGGGCGCTGGCCTGGGAGATCGTGGAGGTGAGGCTCACGTCGATGGTGCCGTCGTCGGTCACCGTCACCGCGTCGATGGCGAGCGAGGTGCCCTCCGGGATGACGGTGGTCGTCGAGTCCTGCAGCCACTCGGGCGGGCCCGCCAGGATCTCGCTCGTGGCGTCGGTGCGCCAGGTCTGGCGCGGGAACCACCGCATGTCGGGCACCCACCAGGTGAGGTCGGGCGTCGGGAAGTAGAGGGTCGTCGGGTGGAACGCCTGGCTGAAGAACGCGGACGGGAGCATGAGGCCGTCCTCGAGCTGGGAGATCCGCCACTCGCCGCCGGGTTCGCGTGTCAGGCCGAACGGCACCGTGAACTCGTTGGTCCGGGCCTCCTCGGTGTACATCCCGCGCTCGTCGAGCGTCGCGACCACGCGCACGGTCGCGTCGACGGTCGCCTCGGTGGCGTCGGCGGGGACGTCGGTGAGGTCGAGCTCGGGGTCCCCCTCGAGCACGAGCACGCGCGCGTACCGGTCCCAGCCCTCCCACGCCTCGTCGGTGACGTACTCCTGCGCCACGGCGAACGACGAGCTCGACGTGGGCCCGAGCTGCGCCACGCTGAGGAAGCCCTGCACCACCTGGTCCGGTGTGGCGCCGGCCGCCGGCCCGGACGCGATGTAGCCGATCTCGCTGATGTTCTCCAGCTCCGTGTCGCCGTCGCGCACCGGCCCGTTCGTGGGGATGCGCGCGCACGCGACGGTCACGGCGAGCACGGTCAGGAGGGTCACGACGGCGGCCGGCAGCGAGGCGGCCCGGCGGCGCCGACGGTGCGCCGGCCGGGGGGTGCGTGGCGTCGTCATCGGGCCTCCTCCTGGGCGTCGTCCCGTGCGGGCGGGACGGGGGCGTGGGCGATGTCCACGCCGTCGGCGTCCACGACCCCGAGCTCGGGGATGGCCGTGGGCGTGGGGCCGGTCGGCGGGTTCACGACCGGGAGCTGCCCGGTGGGCGGTGCCGTGACGCCGGTCGACGGGCCCTCGAGCGGCAGGGGTGAGCCCGTCAGGCGGATCCCGGCGCGCCGCGGCAGGGTGAGCCGGAAGCTCGCGCCCTCCCCGAGGCGCCCCCACGCCTCGAGGCGGCCCGCGTGCAGGCGGGCGTCCTCGAGGGAGATCGCGAGCCCCAGCCCGGTGCCGCCCGTGGTGCGGGCGCGGGCCGGGTCCGCGCGCCAGAAGCGGTGGAAGACGCGGTCGAGGTCCTCGGGCGCGAGCCCCACGCCGTGGTCGCGCACGACGACGGCGACGGCGTCGGCGTCGACCCCCACGGTGACCTCGACCGGCTTGCCCTCGGCGTGCTCGACGGCGTTCACCACGAGGTTGCGGACGATGCGCTCGACGCGACGCGGGTCGACGTCCGCCGTCGCCGGCTCGTCGGGGAGCGTCACGGACAGGAAGACGTGCTTGGTCTCCGCGAGCGGCATCGACGTGTCGGCCACGGCGGCGACGACGTCGCGCAGGTCGCGCTGCTCGACGTCGAGCACGGCGGCGCCGGCGTCGAACCGGCTGATCTCCAGCAGGTCGGTGAGCAGGATCTCGAAGCGGTCGAGCTGGGTGTACAGCAGCTCGGCGGAACGCCGGGCGGCGGGGTCGAGGTCGTCGCGGGAGGCGTGGATGACCTCGCCCGCCATCCGGATCGTCGTGAGCGGCGTGCGCAGCTCGTGGGAGACGTCGGAGACGAAGCGGCGCTGGGCGGCCGACAGCTCCTCCATCCGCGCGATCTGGTCCTCGAGGTTCCCGGCCATCTCGTTGAACGTGCGGGTGAGGGTGGCCATCTCGTCCTGGCCCTTGGCGTCCGGGAGCCGCTCGTCCAGGTGGCCGTCGGCGAGCCGCGAGGCGACCGTCGCGGCGCGCCGCACGGGCGCGACCGTCTGCCGCGTCACGACCCACGTGAGCGCGCCGAGCAGCGCGAGGATCGCGAGTGCGCCGAGCGCGAGGGTGCGCTGCACGAACGACAGCGTCTCCTGCTCGGCCTGCAGGGAGTAGATCGCGTACAGCTCGTACGTGCCGATGGACGGCACCTCGACCGTCGACCCGACGATGACGCCCGGCTCCGGCGCCTCGCTGTCGGTGAACTCGGCAGGGATCTGCACGGACTGCAGCACCTGCCCGTCGGAGGCCCGGGTGGCCTCGCGCAGGTCCTCGCTGATGATGGCCTTGAGCCCCGGCTGGGTGCCCGGGTCACCGATCCGGCGCTGCTGGTCGGGGGTGCTGAGGAAGAGGAAGTCCTGCGCGCTCGACGCGCCCGCCGCGAGGGTGCGCACCATCTGCACCAGGAGGAGCTGCAGGTCGGAGTTCGACGTCGCGGGCGAGGTGTCGAAGGCGCTGCGCACCTGCTCCGTCATGGAGGCGTTCTCGCGCTCGATGCGGTCGACGCGCTGCTCGTAGAGCCCGTCGCGGATCGAGATCGACAGGTAGAGGCCGAGCAGCGCGACGGCGACGACGCCCAGCGCGAGCGCCGACGTCACGACCCTCAGCTGCAGGGACGACCGCCACCGCCGGACGAGGTACCGGGTCCGCGAGACGGTCCAGGCGCGCCACCGCCGCCACGTCCGGCGGACGCGGCGCGCGGCGGGCTCAGCGCGGAGCACCGGCCTTGTAGCCCACACCGCGCACGGTCAGCACGACCGTCGGGTTCTCGGGGTCGCGCTCGACCTTGGAGCGCAGGCGCTGCACGTGCACGTTGACCAGGCGGGTGTCGGCGCTGTGCCGGTAGCCCCAGACCTTCTCGAGCAGCACCTCGCGGGTGAACACCTGCCAGGGCTTGCGGGCCAGCGCCACGAGCAGGTCGAACTCCAGCGGGGTGAGGCTGATGCGCTCGCCGTCGCGCACCACGTTGTGGCCGGTGACGTCGATCTCGACGTCGCCGATGCGCAGCCGCTCGGGCCCCGGATCGTCGTTGCGGCGCAGCCGGGTGCGGATGCGGGCGACGAGCTCCTTGGGCTTGAACGGCTTCGTCACGTAGTCGTCGGCGCCCGACTCGAGGCCGAGCACGACGTCGACCGTGTCCGTCTTGGCGGTGAGCATGATGATCGGGACGCCGGACTCGGCGCGGATCTCGCGGGCCACCTCGATGCCGTCCTTGCCGGGCAGCATGAGGTCGAGCAGGACGAGGTCGGGCTGCTCGTCGCGGAAGGCGACGAGGGCACCGTCGCCGTCGGCGCAGAACGTCGGCTCGAACCCCTCGGACTTCAGGACGATACCGATCATCTCGGACAGCGCAGTGTCGTCGTCGACCACCAGGACACGGGACTTCATGCACCCATGATGCCAGTCACGGCAGAGGCTCCGTGGAACGGCCCGGTGGAAAGCCGCGTGAGGGTCTCGCCGCGCCGTACTAGGGTCGGGGCGACCGGCGTCACACCCGGTCCTCCAGCGTTCCACCAGCACACGTCACGTCACCAGCACAGCCCGACAGTCCCGTCCGCCGACGCACGCGTCGGCACGACCCGACCGCCCTGCCGCCCGGGAGGCCGCGATGAGCACGCCCGACCAGCCCCAGCCGCCGTCCGGCTGGGGGGACGCCCCCGAGCCGCCCCGGTACGGCCAGCGCCTGCCCGAGGGCGCCGCGCCGCCCGGCGGCGGGCAGCAGTACGGCCAGGGTCAGTACGGCCAGCAGTACGGGCAGGGTCAGTACGGCCAGCAGTACGGGCAGGGCCAGTACGGGCAGCAGTACGGCCAGGGGTACGGGCAGAGCCCGTACGGCCCGCAGCAGCCGCCGGTGCCGGCGGCGGCGAAGCCCGGTGTCGTGCCGCTGCGCCCGCTGTCGCTGGGCGAGATCTACGACGGCGCGTTCACCGCGATCCGCCACAACCCGAAGGTCATGCTCGGGGCCGCGACCCTCGTGATCCTGGTGGCGACCGTCCTGGGCGTCCTCGTCGCGCAGCTCATCGTGCCGACGATCTCGTCGTCGTTCTCGTCGCTGACCGCGACGGACCCGGAGCTCGCCGACCTCGGGTTCGACAACCTCATGGCGCAGACCCTGGCGACGTCGCTGGGCACCAGCCTGACCATGCTCCTGGCCCAGCCCGTGGTGGAGGGCATCCTCACCGTCTCGGTGAGCCAGTCGGTCATCGGACGGAAGCTGAGCCTCGGCGAGGTCTGGGAACGCCTGCAGGGCCGGGTCGGCCGGCTGATCGGCTGGTCCCTGCTGCGCACGCTCGCCGGCGCCGTGCTCGCCTTCGTGTGGTTCTTCGTCCTGGTCCTGCTCGTCGCCGCGGTGAGCGAGCAGTCCGTGGGCGGGGCGATCGGCCTCGGGCTCGTGCTCGGCCTCGGGTACGTCGTCGTCATGGTCTGGCTCGGCGTGCGGGTGGGGCTCGTCGCACCGGCGCTGGCGCTCGAGGGGCAGGGGCTGGGCCGCACCCTCGCGCGCGCCTGGCGGCTGACGCGGGGCTCCTTCTGGCGGCTGTTCGGCATCTACCTGCTCGCGCTGGTCATCGTGAGCGCCGCCGCCTACATCATCACGATCCCGCTCAGCGTCGTCGCGGGCATGATCGGCGGCACCGGCGGCAGCATCGAGACGCTCACCACGGCGACGCTCGTGGTCAGCGTCCTGTCCTCCGTCATCACCGCGGCGATCACCGTGATCTTCGTGGGCGCGGTCGTCGCGCTGCTCTACATCGACGTGCGGATGCGCCGCGAGGGGCTGGACGTGCAGCTCGCGGCCGCCGCGCAGGCGTCCGACGGCCGCCGCCCCGGCGACGCGCCCGGCCCCCGGCCCGGTCCGCCGCCCGGCATGCTCGCGTGAGCGGCGCGGCGGCGGTGGCGCACGGGGTCGTGGCGGCGGCCCTGGTCGTCGACATGCCCGCCGGCGTGCCCGTGGTCCCCGACCGGGAGACGGCGCACGACTGGCTCCTGGAGGAGCTGTCCCGCCCCGAGTACTCGACCACGCCGTCGCTGCTGGAACGCCTGCTGACCTGGCTCGGCGACCTGTTCGACGGCCTGACCCTCGGCGAGGGCCGCTTCCCGCTCGCGTTCGTCGTCGTGGTCGTCGTGGTGCTCGTCGCCGTGATCGCCTGGTGGGTCGCGGGGCCCGTCCGCCTGGTGCGCCGCCGGCGGCGCTCCGCCGTCGTGCTCGGCGACGACGAGCGCACCGCCGCCGAGCTGCGGGCGTCCGCGGACGCCGCCGCGGCCCGCGGCGACTGGTCCGCGGCCGTGCTCGACCGCTTCCGCGCCCTCGTGCGCTCCCTGGAGGAGCGGGTCGTACTGGACGAGCGCCCGGGCCGTACGGCGCAGGAGGCCGCGCACGACGCGGGCACCCGGCTGCCCACGGTCGCCGCCGAGCTGCACGACGCGGCCCGCCTGTTCGACGACGTCTGCTACGGGACCCTCCCCGCCGGCCCCGACGACGACCGCCGCCTGCGCGGCCTCGACGAACGGGTGGGCGCGCTGCGGCCCGCGCCGCTCGCCGCTGCGGCGTCCGGCGAGGTGGGGGCAGGATGACGACGCAGACGACACAGGCGCCGACGGCGACGGCCGCACCCGGGGGCGCCGCCATGGGCGCGGGCTCGCCGGACGCGGTGGTGTCCCCGGTGGTGACGGGCGACGGCAGCACCGGCCGCAGCCGTACCGTGCACCGCTGGCGGCGGGCCCGGTGGACGCTGTTCGTGCTCGGCGTCCTCGCGCTCGTGGTGGCTGTGCTGGCCGTGCAGCGCCCGGTCACGTCCACCATCCCGTACGCGCCCGACAACGCGCAGCCGGACGGGGCCCGGGCCGTCGCGCAGGTGCTCGGGCGCCAGGGCGTCGAGGTGCGGCACGTCACCCACGTCGCGGACGCCGTCGCGGAGGCCGGACCGGGCACGACCCTCGTCGTGACGCCCACGAGCATGCTGCTGCCCGAGCAGGTCGACGCACTGGCCGGCGTCGACGCGGACTTGGTGCTCCTCGGCGCCGACGACTTGCTGCTGCGCGCGGCCACCGACGACGCCGTGGGCCGCGTCCCCGGGGTCCCCGTGCCCGCGGGCGCCGTCGAGCCGTCGTGCGACCTGCCGCTCGCCACGCGCGCCGGGACGATGCGCCTCGCGCCGGGCCTCGCGGCCGAGCCCGGGGCCACCGACGTGACGCTGTGCTGGCCGGCCGACGGGTCCGCGGCGCTCGCGCAGGTGCGGTCGTCCGGGGCCGACGGCGGGCGCACCGTGACCGCCGTCGACGACCCGTCCTTCGTCACCAACGGCGTCGTGCTGGACGACGGCGACGCGGCGCTCGCGCTGGGCCTGCTGGGCACCCGCGACACGCTCGTGTGGCTCGTCCCCGACCCGCTCGACACCAGCACGACCGGCGAGGGCGGCGCACCGTCCGCGGGCGCCGGCATCCTGCCGCCGTGGGCCGGCGTCGTCGGCCTGTGGGCGCTGCTGGTCGTGCTCGTCGCCGCCGTGTGGCGGGCGCGCCGGCTGGGCCCGCTGGTCGCGGAGCCGCTGCCCGTCGTGGTCCGCGCCGCCGAGACCACCCGCGGCCGCGGCCGCCTCTACCGGCGGGCCCGGTCCCGCGGCCACGCCGCCGCGGGCCTGCGCGCCGCCACCGCCGAGTCCGTCGCGCGGCGCCTGGGCGTGCCCCGGTCCGCCGACGCCACGGCCCTCACCGAGGCCGTCGCACGTGCCACCGGCCGCTCCGCGCACGACCTGGCCGACCTGTTGTACGGCCCACCACCCCACGACGACGACGCGCTCACCGAGCTCGCGCGTCGGCTCGACACCCTGGAGAGCGAGGTCCACCGATCGTGACGACCCCCGACGAGAACCCGCAGGGCACACCGCCCGCGGCCCCTGTCGAGACCACCCCGTCGACCACTGCGTCGACCGCCCCTGGCGACGCCGCGCCCACGCAGGCACCGCAGGCACCGCAGGCGCCCCTGACACCCCCGGCGCCAGGAGCCGCGACGGCGAGCACGCCGTCGCGCGAGCTGCGCGCCGCGCTCGCGGGCGTGCGCAGCGAGGTGGGCAAGGCGGTCGTGGGTCAGGACTCGGCGGTGACGAGCCTGCTCATCGCGCTGCTCTGCTCCGGCCATGTGCTGCTCGAGGGCGTGCCCGGCGTCGCCAAGACGCTGCTGGTGCGGGCGCTCGGCGCGTCGCTCGACCTGTCGACGAAGCGCGTGCAGTTCACGCCGGACCTCATGCCCGGCGACGTCACCGGCTCGCTCGTGTACGACGCGCGCACCGCCGAGTTCTCGTTCCGCGAGGGCCCCGTCTTCACGAACCTGCTGCTCGCGGACGAGATCAACCGCACGCCCCCGAAGACGCAGGCGTCCCTGCTGGAGGCGATGGAGGAGCGGCAGGTGTCCGTGGACGGCACGCCGCGGCCGCTGCCGGACCCGTTCGTCGTCATCGCCACGCAGAACCCGGTGGAGCAGGAGGGCACGTACCCGCTCCCCGAGGCGCAGCTCGACCGCTTCCTGCTCAAGGTGGTGCTGCCCGTGCCCGAGCGCGAGCAGGAGATCGAGGTGCTGGCCCGGCACGCCGCCGGGTTCGACCCGCGCGACCTGGGCGCCGCGGGGGTCCGGCCGGTCGCCCGCCCCGAGCAGCTCGCCGCCGCGCGCGCCGAGGTGCGCCAGGTCCAGGTCGCACCCGAGGTCCTCGGCTACGCCGTCGACCTGTGCCGCGCCACCCGCCGCTCCCCCTCGCTGTCGCTGGGCGTGTCGCCGCGTGGCGCCACCGCGCTGCTCGCGACGTCGCGCGCCTGGGCGTGGCTGTCCGGTCGCTCGTACGTGACGCCCGACGACGTCAAGGCGCTCGCGCACCCGACGCTGCGGCACCGCGTCCAGCTGCGGCCCGAGGCGGAGCTCGAGGGCGTCACCGCCGAGAGCGTCCTGACGACCGTACTCGCGACCGTCCCCGTCCCGCGCTGAGCGCGGCGGCGAGGTGTCGGGGGCAGGCGTGGTCGTGACGGTGGATGTGGTGGTGAGATGGCGCTGACGTGGCGTGCCGTCGTCCTGGCGGTGCTCGGGCTGATCCCGGTGGCGCTGTTCCCGGTGCCGGGGACGGTCGTGGCGTGGGCGCTGGTCGTGGCGGCCGTGTGCGCCGTCGACGTCGCGCTCGCCGCGTCGCCGCGCGCCGTCGCGCTCCAGCGCCGGACGCCGCGGTCGGTGCGCCTCGGCACGACGGCCCGCTCGGAGCTGGTGGTCACCAACACGGCACGACGCCGGCTGCGCGCCGTGGTCCGCGACGCCTGGCCGCCGTCGCTCGTGCCGGACGCGGGCGTGCACACGGACGGCGCCGCCGCCGGCGAGCCGCTGGTGGCCGGCTCGGCCCGGCACGACGTCGACCTGCCGCCCGGCGAGTCCGCCCGGGTGCGCACCCCGTTGCGGCCGACCCGCCGCGGCGACCGGGTCGCCGGGCCGGTGACGATCCGCTCGTTCGGGCCGCTGCGCGTCGCCGCCCGCCAGGCGTCGATCGCCGTGCCGGCCCGGCTGCGCGTGCTCCCCGAGTTCGCCAGCAGGCGGCACCTGCCCTCCCGGCTCGCGCGCCTGCGGGAGATGGACGGCCGGGCGGCCGTGCAGGTGCGCGGCGAGGGCACCGAGTTCGACTCGCTGCGCGAGTACGTGGTGGGCGACGACGTGCGCTCGATCGACTGGCGCGCCACCGCCCGCCGCGGCGACGTCGTCGTGCGGACCTGGCGGCCCGAGCGCGACCGGCGCGTGGTCATCGTGCTCGACACCGGCCGCACCTCGGCGGCGCGGATCGGCACCGCGGCCGTGCCCGAGGACGTGGCCGACGCCGATCGGGCGGGGGGTCCGGACGACGACGCGCCGTCGTCGCTCGGCGGCACGCGGCTGGAGGCCGGCATCGAGGCCGCCCTGCTGCTCGGGGCGCTCGCCGACCGCGCCGGCGACCGGGTCCAGGTGCTCGCCTACGACCGGGCGCTGCGCGCGCGGGTCGCGGGCGCGTCCGGCCCGCGGCTGCTGCCCGCGCTGGCCGAGTCGCTCTCCACGGTCGAGCCCGCGCTGCTGGAGACCGACTGGCCCGGCCTCGTCGGCCAGGTGCGGCAGCGGGTCTCGCAGCGTTCGCTCGTGGTGCTGCTGACGTCCCTCGATCCGGCGGCCGTCGAGACCGGCCTGCTGCCGGTGATCGATCGGCTGTCGGGCACCCACCAGGTGGTCGTCGCGGCCGTCGCCGACGCGGACGCCGCCCGGCTGCGCGCGGACCGCTCGTCGGCGGCCGCCGTGTACGACGCGGCCGCGGCCGCCCGCGCCGACCTCGAGCGGGCCGCCGTCTCCACCGTGCTGCGCCAGCACGGCGCCGAGGTGGTCGAGGCGCTCCCGGACGACCTCGCGCCGCGCCTCGCGGACACCTACCTGGCGCTCAAGGCCGCCGGGCGGCTCTGACCGGCCCCGCGCCGAACAGGCGGGTGTCGGTCAGCCGACGGTCGGCACGACCTCGCCGGCGCGGTCGGCGTCCAGGTCACCGGTGAGCCCGGCCGCGGTGGCGCGGCGACCCAGCACGACGACGTAGACCCAGAAGCCGGCGAGCGCGATCGCGCCGATGACGATCTTGAGCCACCACGGCAGCGCGGAGCCCGTGACGTACCCCTCGATCAGCCCGGACACCGCGAGCGCCCCCGCGAGCCCGATCGCGACGGTGACGAGCGCGCGGCCCTCCTGCGCGAGGGCGACGGTGCGCGGCCGCGGGCCGGGCGACACCGCCGTCCAGAAGAGCTTCAGCCCGGCCGCGCCGGCGACGAACACCGCGGTGAGCTCCAGCAGCCCGTGCGGCGCGATGAGCTGGAGGAACACGTCCAGCTCGTCGTAGGCGGCCATCATGCCGCCGGTGGCGCCCACGCCCACCGCGTTCTGGATCAGCACGTAGGCCGGCCAGACGCCGGTGATGCCGAGGCCTACGCACTGCGCGGCGATCAGGGTGTTGTTGGTCCACACCATGGCGGCGAAGGAGGCCCCCGGGTCGTAGTACGACGCGAACGCGTCGTCGACGTACTGCTCCCGCACCGAGGGCGGGCCCATCAGCGCGAGGGCGTCCGGGTCTGTGGCGACGCGGTACCCGGCGACGACGGCGAGCGCGAGGCACGCCACGGTGACGGCGAGCGTCCACCAGCGCACCCGGTACAGCGCGGCCGGCACGGTCACGACGACGAACCGGACGACGTCGGCCCAGGCGGGCTCGTGCGTGCCCGCCACGCGCACGCGGGCCCGGCTCAGCAGGTCGGAGAGCTTCGTGACGAGCACGGGGTCGGGCGCGGCGGACCGGACCGTGGACAGGTGCGTGGCGACGGCCTGGTACAGCCGCACCAGCTCGTCGGCCTCCGCGCCGTCCAGCCGTCGCTTGCGGGTGAGCACGCGCAGGCGCTCCCACTGCGGGCTGTGCACGGCGGTGAAGGCGTCGAGGTCCACGGCCGCTAGCCTTCCACACGGGACACGTCGCACGAGCGGGGGATGCACATGCGGGGCGGGATCGACGGAGGCGTCACGGACGGGGTCGTCATCGGCGAGGGCGTGGTGCTCGACGCGCGGCCGGCGTCGTTCGTCAGCCGCGCGCTGGCGGCGCTGCTCGACCTCGCGGCGCTCGCCGTCGTCGGGATCGCGCTGCTGATCGTGGTCGCCCTCCAGGACGTCGCGTTCGACGAGCAGTGGGCCCGGGTGGCCGGCGTCGTGGCGGCGGTGCTCGTGATGGTCGTGGTCCCCACGACGGTCGAGACGCTGAGCCGTGGCCGGTCGCTGGGCAAGCTGATCACCGGGCTGCGCGTGGTGCGCGACGACGGCGGGCCGGTCCGGTTCCGGCACGCCTTCGTGCGCGCGCTGGTGGGCATCGGCGAGCTCTGGCTGACGTTCGGCAGCGTGGCCCTGATCGCGTCGCTGTCCAACTCCCGCGGCAAGCGGCTCGGGGATCTGCTCGCCGGCACGTACGTCATCCGGGTGCGGGGCGGCCGCGGCCGCACGGTCCCGCTCGCCATGCCGCCGGAGCTGGCGGTCTGGGCCCGTACCGCGGACATCCGGCGCCTGCCGGACGGGCTCGCCCTCGCCGCCCGGCAGTTCCTCGACCGCGCCCCCCGGCTGGCGCCCGCGTCGCGTGCGGGCCTGGCCGACGACCTCGCCGGCCGGATCGAGCCGTTCGTCGCCCCCGGCCCGCCGCCCGGCACGCCCGCCGAGGCCTTCCTGCACGCCGTCCTGCACGAGCGCCGCGACCGCGAGCTGGAGCGCGGCAGGGCCGAGCAGGAGCGGGCCGAGGCCCGCGCCGCCACCCTGCACCGCCTGCCGTACGCCGTCCCGGACCCGCCCCGCTGACCCACAACGCTCTCGGTCAGCGGCGGCGGTCCTCGAAGCGGCCGAAGACGCGCACCAGGCCGAGCAGCACCAGCAGGTACGCCGCGAACCACACCGGTCGGGACGCCCACCAGTCCGCGCCCCACGCGGCCGGCAGCTCCTGGCCCAGGCCGAGCAGCGCCACGCCGACGACGGCGAACATCGCGGTGAGGTGCCACAGGTAGACGGTCATCGACCGGCGGGCCAGGGCGCCGACCGCCCGCGCTCCCGTCCCGGAGGCGGCCCGGCGCACCAGCGCGGCACGGAACAGCAGCACCAGGCACACCTGGGCGACGGCGTGCGCGATGACGGGCGCGGTCGGCGGGCCGAGGTTCGAGATCTCGTCGCCGGGCATCCCGACGAGGCTGAGCGGGTAGGGCCCGGCCGCCACCAGCACGACGGTCGCGGCGACCGCGGCGAGGGCCCCGGCGGCGAGGAGGAGCCGGGCGGTGCGCCCGGCGAGCGGGTCGGCGGGCGCGCCCGTCCCGTCCAGGGCGGGACGGCGGGGGGCGGTGCGCTCGGAGGCGTACGCGATCCCGGCGAGGAACGGCGCCGCCCACGCGAGCAGCACGTTGGCCCAGGCCAGCGCGCCGGTGACCTCTCCGGGGAGCCCGAACCGCAGCGCGTCGAGCGCGAGCGGCAGCGCGACGGCGACGGCGAGGGCGCCCCACCGCCACCGCTGCCAGGCCGCCCGCAGCAGCGGGGTGAGCGCCATGAGCACCACCCACACCCCGAGGAACCACAGCAGCTGCGGAGCCATCCGCGCCATCCTCCACACCGCGTCGTCGGGCACGCCGACGGCGAGGAGCGCGGCGACCGCGAGCGCCCAGGCCCCGGCGAACGCCGCCACCGGCCGCACGACGCCGCGCAGGCGTGCCGCGATCGTCCCGCCCCAGCCGCGACCCCCGACGGTCGTGACGGAGCGCTGGTACCCGGCGGAGGCGCCGGCCGCGAAGAACAGCAGGGCCAGCGGCTGCAGCCAGGTGACGAGCCAGCCGGCGCCGTGCCCGAGCGCGTTGCCGACGAGGAGCGTCCGGCCGTCCCAGGTGGCCTCCGCCATGAGCCAGTGCAGCAGCACCACCCCGAGCGTGCCCAGCGCCCGCACGACGTCGACGAACGGGTCCCGCGCCCGACGCGGGCGGGCGGCGTCCGGGGCCGACGTCGGTGCGGACGCGGGGGCGGTGGTGCGCGCCGTCGCGAGCGGCGGCGGTGCGGACGGGGCGTGCGGGGCGGGGGCGTCGAGGACGGCCACGATGGCTCCTGAGGCTGGGCGACGAGGACCCTTCCAGCCTCGTGACCTGCGACGTCGTCCGACATGGGCCTGACCCCCGCGCCGGCCGCCCTCTCCCCCGGACCGCTCCGGGGGACAACCCCCGCCGACCTGTCAGGACCACGCGCACCCCTACGTGGTCGTGGTCCTGACAACTCGCGAAACCCGCGACGTGTCAGGACCACACGCATGAATACCTGCGTGTGGTCCTGACAGGTCACGGGTCAGGCGTCGACGCCCAGGTAGCGCAGGACGGCGCGCACGCGGCGGTGGTCGGCGGAGTCCTGCGGCAGGTCGAGCTTGGTGAAGATGGCGGCGACGTTCTTCTCCACCGCCCCGTAGGACAGGTACAGCTGCTCGGCGATGGCGCCGTTGGAGCGGCCCTGGGCCATGAGCTCCAGGACCTCCTTCTCGCGCGGCGTCAGGCGGCCGACGCCGTCCTCCGGCGAGCGGTGCGCGCCCATGAGCTGGCGCACCACCTCGGGGTCGAGCACGGTCTCCCCCGCCGCGACGCGGCCCAGCGCGGCGACGAAGTCCCCGACGTCGGCCACGCGGTCCTTGAGCAGGTAGCCGACGCCGCGCGGGTCGCCCTCGAGCAGGCGGGACGCGTAGCGCGTCTCGACCCACTGCGAGAACACCAGCACCGGCAGGCCGGGGTGCGCGGCGCGCAGCGCCTCGGCCGCACGCAGCCCCTCGTCCGTGTGCGACGGCGGCATGCGGATGTCGGCGACGAGCACGTCCGGCAGCGCACCCGCGGCGGCGAGCGTCGTGACCTCGCGGACGAGGGCGTCGCCGTCGGGCACCGCCGCGACGACGTCGTACCCGCGGCGCGACAGGAGCGCGACGAGCCCGTCACGCAGGATGGCGGAGTCCTCGGCGACGACGACGCGCAGCGGGCTCGTACCGGTCGACGGCGCGGCCGTCATCGGCGGGTCCCGGGGGCGGGCAGCGGGATGGTCACGGTGATCACCGTAGGCCCTCCCGCCGGGCTGACCACCCGGAGCGTCCCGTCGACGCCGGACAGCCGGTCCGTGAGCCCCGCGAGGCCGCTGCCCCGGCCCGACGCGTCGGGCGCGCGCACCGCGGCGCCGCCCACGCCGTCGTCGTGCACGCGCAGCACGAGCGCACGGACGGCGGCCCCGGTCGCGGCGTCGGCGACCGGCTCGACGCCCGCCACGACGTCGACACCGGTCGCGCGGGCGTGCTTGGTCGCGTTGGCGACGAGCTCCGCGACGGCGAAGTACGAGATGGCGGTGACGCTGGGCGGGAGGTCCGCGCCCTCGAGCCCGACGGCGTGCACCCGCACCGGCAGCGCGGCGCGCGCCGCGAGCGTCTCGAGGGCCACGGACAGGCCGGCGTCCAACGCGGGCGGGCGGATGCCGCGGGCGAGCTCGCGCAGCTCGGCGAGCGTGTCCTTCGTGCTGGAGTGGGCCGTCTCCAGGACGGACGCGAGCTCGGACTCGTCGGCCCCGTCGCGCAGCAGCTCGCGCGCCTCGCCGATCTGCATGGCGACGGCGACGAGGTGCGCCTGGGTGCCGTCGTGCAGGTCGCGCTCGATGCGGCGCAGTCGCTCGTCGGCGTCCTCCACCGTGACGGCGCGCGCCCGCTCCGCGTACGCGACGCGCAGGCTGGCGCGCGTGGGGCTGAGCAGCCCGACGGCGAGCAGCCGGAAGAGGCCGACGAACAGCGACTGCACCTGCGGCCACAGGTAGAACAGGATCAGGCCCGCCGCGGCGAGCAGGAGCTGGCGGGCAGGGGTGTCGACGAACCAGTCCGTGCCGAACGACGCACCACGGTGCCACGTGCCGTCGCCCGCCTGCTGCAGCGGCAGCCACCGTGACCAGAACCAGTGCGTCATCCCGCCGAGCGCGACGACGAGGAACACCGTGCTCACGACGAACGACGCGATGGCCAGCGGGAACGTCACCACCATGTACAGCAGCCCGCGCCAGGCGGTGGCGTCGCCGAGCATGCCGCCGAGGCGCCGCCAGAACCCCTTGCGCGGCTGACGCGGCGCGGGCTCCGCGATCTCGACGCCGAGGTAGCGCACCGCCATCCGCCGGTAGACCGACGCCCAGCCGCGCGCCCCGAGCAGCACGCCGCCGGCGACGAAGAGGCCCACGACCGTCACCGCGACGCCCGCCATGAACGACACGGTGAACAGGGCGTACGCGAGCGCGAACGGCGCGAGCAGCAGCGCGAGCCACAGGAAGCCGTAGGCGCGCCAGGTCCGGCCGTCGAACGGGGCGAGGAGGAACGGCGGCGCCCCCTCCGCCGTCGCCCGTGGGGACGCCGCCGGCCGCGCTCCGGGCTGCGCGGTCGACGGTGCGGACGACGGCGAGGTCGGCGGGTTCGCGGGCGGCGGCACCTGGCCGTCGGTGGACGTCATGCTGGTCATGCTTCCAGGCTGCCGCCCGCGGCGCCGAGCCGATAACCGGCGAGCCACCCTGCGCGCGGGGGCTGTCCCCCGTACCCGCCCGGCGAGCTGTCAGGGCCAGGAGCACCGGAACATGCGCGTGGCCCTGACAGCACGCCGCGAGGGTGAGCTGTCAGGGCCACGTGCACAGGAGCCGGTCCTGGACCGACAGGTCAGTAGCGGTAGTGCTCCGGCTTGTACGGGCCCTCCACCGGCACGCCGATGTACTCGGCCTGCTCCTTGCTGAGCTCGGTGAGCCGGACGCCGAGGGCGTCGAGGTGCAGGCGCGCGACCTTCTCGTCGAGCACCTTGGGCAGGCGGTACACCTGCCGCTCGTACTGGCGCTCCTCGGCGGGGCGCGCCATGTCGGCGAACAGCTCCATCTGGCCGATCACCTGGTTGGCGAACGAGTTCGACATGACGAACGACGGGTGCCCGGTCGCGTTGCCCAGGTTGAGCAGGCGCCCCTCGGACAGCACGATGATCGACCGCTCGGGACGACCATCGGCCGCAGGCAGCGTCCACTCGTGCACCTGCGGCTTGACCTCGGTCTTCACGACGCCGGGCACGGCGGCGAGGCCGGCCATGTCGATCTCGTTGTCGAAGTGCCCGATGTTGCCGACGACGGCCTTGTCCTTGAGCGCGAGCATGTGCTCGGTGCGCACGACGTCCTTGTTGCCCGTCGTGGTGATGACGAAGTCGGCCTCGCCGATCACGTCGTCGAGCCGGGCGACCTGGAAGCCGTCCATCGCGGCCTGCAGCGCGCAGATCGGGTCCACCTCGGACACGATGACGCGCGCGCCCTGCCCGCGGAACGCCTCCGCCGCGCCCTTGCCGACGTCGCCGTAGCCGCAGACGAACGCGACCTTGCCGCCGATGAGGATGTCCGTCGCGCGGTTGATGCCGTCCGGCAGCGAGTGCCGGATGCCGTACTTGTTGTCGAACTTCGACTTGGTGACCGAGTCGTTGACGTTGATCGCCGGGAAGATCAGCTCCCCCGCCTCGGCGAGGTGGTAGAGCCGGTGCACGCCCGTCGTCGTCTCCTCGGTGACGCCGCCGATGCCCTGCGCGATCGTCGTCCAGCGCAGCGGGTCGGACTCCAGCGCCCGGCGCAGCACGCCCCGCACCACGTTCATCTCGTGGGTGTGGTCGGGCTCGCCCGGAAGCGTGTCGGGCGGGACCACGCCGGCGCGCTCGTACTGCAGGCCGAGGTGCACCAGCATCGTGGCGTCGCCGCCGTCGTCGAGGATGAGGTTGGGGCCGCCCTGGCCGTTCTCCGCGCCCGGCCACACGAGGATCTGCTCGGTGCAGTCCCAGTACTCCTCGAGGCTCTCGCCCTTCCACGCGAAGACGGGGACGCCCTGCGGGTCCTCGGGGGTGCCGTGCGGGCCGACGACGATCGCTGCGGCCGCCTCGTCCTGCGTGCTGAAGATGTTGCAGCTGGCCCAACGCACCTCGGCGCCGAGCGCCACCAGCGTCTCGATGAGGACGGCGGTCTGCACGGTCATGTGCAGGGAGCCGGCGATGCGCGCGCCGGCCAGGGGCTGCGCCTCGCCGTACTCGGCGCGCAGCGCCATGAGGCCGGGCATCTCGTGCTCGGCGAGCCGGATCTGGTGCCGGCCGGCCTCCGCCAGCGCGAGCGAGCGCACCTTGTAGCGCCCGGGAGCCTCGTCGAAGCCCGTCGTGCCGGGTGCCTCAGCGGTCGTGGACATGGTCGCCCTCCTGGGGTCTGCGGTATGAGCCGTGTGCGCTGGGGGCTCCCGTCTGCGCGTGGCCCGGCGGCGTCCGCACGGGCCAGCACCCAGGGTAGACCGCGGCGCGTCCCGGACGCAGCGAGGCCGGCACCCGAGCGGGTGCCGGCCTCGTCCGGCGCGGTTCGTGGTGCGCGACGGGGAGCGTCAGCCGTTCTTCGACGCGCGGTAGCCGGCCTTGCGCGCGGCCGCGGTCGTCGTGAAGCACTCCTCCGGCTTGGTCGCCTTGTAGTAGCGGCCACCCGGCACGTGATAGATCCAGTCGCCCTTCTTCGCCGTCGTCCGGTTGCCCTTGATCGGCGCCCAGCTCGGGCAGTGGTACGCGCTGACCGGGGTCGTACGCGACGGCTTCTTGCCCTGCTTGACGACCAGCGTCTGCGTCCTGGACTTCGACTTCGTCGCCGACCAGACCTTCTTCTCGGCCGACGTCAGCGTGTACGTCTTGTAGGTGACCTTCGTGGTCACCCTGTACGTGCCGGCCTTGAGCGCGACGGACTTCTTGTTCTTCGCGATCGTCGTGCCGGACTTCTTCACCGTGAGGGTCTTGGACTTCACGGAGACCCTGCCCTTGGCCACGACGTTCGGCCGGACCGTGGCCTTCTTCTTGTACGGCGCGGTCTTCGTCGCGATCTTCTTGACGGTCACCGAGGTGGACACCGCGGCCGACGCCGTCGGGGCGGCCACCGTGGCCGGGACGGTCGCGAGCGGTGCGGCCAGCAGTGTCACAGCCGTGACGAGCGCGGCGACGCGGCCGGCACGGCGCGTGGGACGAGGGTGCTTCACGGGCTTCTCCTGGGGTGGGCCGAACTCGGCAGGACGATGGTGTCGCGAGTCAAGTATGGGAGCGCTCCCGAGCGCTCAGACCGGCCGATGTCCGACTTCACCCGGTACTGCGCGGGTGAAGTTCGCCGCACCGGCCCGACCGGCGGCGCAGCAACGAGCGCCGCCGCCGGCCGGTCCCCAGGACGAGATGACGGACGACGGCGCTCGGGACCTGCCGGTTCAGCTCGACACGCGCCGCCAGACGCAGCCCGCCGTCTCGAAGGCCGTATCGCTCGCGAGCACCTGCCAGTAGCCCGGACCGTCGAAGAAGTCGTTGTCCAGGATCGAGTCGAGCTCCGCGGAGAAGCTCGACATCGACGCGACGTAGCACCCGGTCCCGTCGGAGGAGCCCGACGTGTAGTAGAGGCCCGGCTTCAGCTGCCCGCCGCTCGTCCCCACCCGGTAGATACCGTCGGCCGCCGTGCTGGTCCGGACCGACCCGTAGGCGTAGTACTTGCGCCAGGTGCCGCAGCCATCGGTCACGAAGTACTTGTCGGTGCTCTTGATCGTCACGATCGTCTGCCCGAACGTGATGCTGTTGGCGATGATGCCGCTCAGCGAGGAGCCCGCCGTAGAACGGCGCTCGAAGTAGCAACCCGCCGAGCTGCCCGAGGTGATGTACGTGCCGGGCTTGATCTGCGTGCCCACCCTGTAGGTGCCGTCCTTCGTCAGCACGGCGGCGGGAGCGCCGACGGCGGCGGTCGCGGCACTGGTGCGCGACGTCGGGTAGTAGCCCGAGCGGACGCCCTTGATGGTGACGGTGATGCGCTTGCCGTACTGCGCGCCCGTGAGCTTGAAGCTCGACCCGGTGGCACCCTTGATCGCGGTGCCGTTGGCCTTCCACTGGTACTTCCACGACGACGGCGTCGGCGTCCACGTGCCGCGGCTGCTCACCTTGAGGGTGGACCCGACGCGTGCGGTGCCGGAGACCTTCGGCGCGGAGGTGCGCGAGTAGACGCGCAGCACCTTGGACGACGCGCTCGTGACCGACTTCGTGGTGTATCCGGCGCGGCTGCCCGTGACGGTCACGGTGAGGTTCTTGCCCGCGTACTTCGACGGGATCGTGTACGACGACTTCGTCGCGCCGGTGATCTTCACGCCGTTGACGCGCCACTGGTAGCGGTACGTCGTGGCGGACGGCTTCCACGTCCCGCGCGTCACGGAGACCTTGTTCCCGACGCGGACGGTGCCGCTGATCTTCGGCGCGGGCGCGGAGAAGACGCCCGCCCCCACCGTCTTGCCGGCGCTCGACCTCGTGACACTGGTGTACCCGGCCTTCTTCCCGGTCACACGCACCGACAGGCTCTTGCCCTTCACGGACGCCGTGGGCGTGTAGGCCGACGTGGTGGCACCGGAGATCGCCTTGCCGGACGCATACCACTGGTACGTCAGGGTGGCGCCCGAGGTCCAGGTTCCGGCCCTGGCCGTCACCTTCGACCCGACGCGGACCGTGCCCGACAGCGTCGGGGTGGCTGTCGTGAGGGTGGCGTTCGCGACGGTCCTGGCGGCGGACGTCCGTGACACCGGCGCGTATCCCTCGACGGTCCCGGTGACCGTCACCTGGAGCGCCTTGCCGGCGTCCGCCGCTGTGAGCGTGTAGGTCGGGCTCGTCGCACGGCTGATCGGCGTCCCCGACCGCAGCCACTGGTAGGACAGCGCGGCGTCGGCGGGGGCCCACGTGCCGGGAACCGCCGTCACGGTCCTGCCGACCTGGACGGTGCCGGTCACCGTGGGGGTGGCCCCCGAAAGCGTCCCCGCGACCACGGTCCCCGTGGTGGCCGTGACGTTGGCGGGCAGGTAACCCTGCGCCTCGCCGCTCGCGACCACGGTCAGCGCACTGCCGACGTCGGCCGGGCCGGGCACGTAGGTGCTGCCCTGGCCCACGACGACGTCGCCGCGGCGCCACTCGAACGCCAGGTCGACGGCCGGCGTCCACGTGTCCGCAGTCACGGTGAGCGTCTGCCCCACGCGGGCGTCGCCGGTGACCTGGAGGGCGGCCGTCACGAAGGCGCCCGAGGCGACCGCGTCGACGGCGGTCACGACGACGGAGTCGCTGGGCTCCCCGCCCACGGCACCCTCCGGGGCCTTGCCGGTCACCTCGACACTGACCGTGCTGCCGAGCATGGCGGGGGTCAGGACGAGGCTGTCGTCCTGCGCACCTTCGACCTCCACGTCGTCGGTGAACCAGCGGTACGTGAAGTCGAGCGCCACGCCTTCCGGCTCCCACAGCGCGGACTGCGGGTCGAGGGACAGCTCCTGCCCCACCCTGGGCGTGCCGTCCAGGACGAGCAACGCGGCGTCCGGGGCAGTGACGTCCACAGGTTCGGTGGGCTCGGTCGTCGGATCGGTGGGCCCATCCGTCGGCTCGGTCGTGGCAGACGGCTCGACGACGGGTTCGGTGGACGCGGACGCGGGCGCGGCGAGCAGCGGCGCGAGGATCAGCGCGAGGGTGGCGACGAGCGCGGGAGCGCGCCCACGCACGGGGCGGGAGAGGACGGGTTCCACGGATCCTCCGGGGGAAGTGCCGACCATCGGCCGGCGGCGGGGTGCGCGACCGGACGGCCGCGACGGCTTCGGTGCCGCTCGTCGGCACGCCAGCATGCAGGCGCGGACCGACGTGGGGGTGCGCCGAGTATGGACGTCCAAGAGTTGCCGACGGCACGAGCCAGACCCCGCGCGGGAGTTTTTCACCCGCTCATGGAACGTTTTCACCCGCCGTCTCCGACGGGTCGGCGGCGGCCCGGCGCGGGGCCTCGCAGGCCACCCCTCTTTACCCGATCAGGAAAGAACCCGGGGCATAACCTCACCCGAACGGCGCGCCGGAAGGTGGCCCGGACCACACCCCGCCGGCCCGAAAAGTGACCTGCGCCACGGTGAATATCACATTCAGGTAACGATCATTTCACCCTCGACGGGGGCCAGAGTCCGATAAAGCCCCAGGACGACAAGGGAGAACAGCGCAAATCAGACAGGGGTTCTCGGTTCGCCAGAGCACCCTTCGGCGTAGGAGGGTGCTTGATGCCCTTGTGCCCACCGGAACCGCGGAAGCACGGGAACCCGTGACCGGTGCTCGACGCACCGCCCGGCGAACCGTGGGTACATCCGAACGTGATGGAAGGTGGCGAGCCCTGCCCGAATGACGGGAGACAGCAGTACCACCACAACGCCCACCGAGACCTCCGGCATGACGCCCGCGGTGTCCGTGCGAGGCGTCTACAAGGTCTTCGGCCCCAAGCCCGCCGAGGCGGTCCGCCGCCTCGAGGCCGGCGCCACGCGCGACGAGGTGAAGAGCCTCGGCACCGCCGCAGTGATCGATGCGACCTTCGATGTGGCCCCCGGAGAGATCTTCGTCGTCATGGGCCTGTCCGGCTCCGGCAAGTCGACGCTCATCCGCATGCTCAACGGCCTGTGGGCCCCCACCGCGGGCGACGTCCTCCTCGGGGACGCCAACCTCGCGAAGGTCGACGGCAAGCGGCTGCGCGAGCTCCGCCGCACCCGCGTGAGCATGGTGTTCCAGCACTTCGCGCTGCTGCCGCACCGCACGGTGCTCGACAACGCCGCCTACCCGCTGGAGATCCAGGGGGTCGGCAAGGCGGAGCGCCAGGAGAAGGCGCGCCACGCGCTCGACATGGTCGGCCTGTCCGGCTGGCAGGACTCGCTGCCGTCGCAGCTGTCCGGCGGCATGCGCCAGCGCGTCGGCCTCGCCCGCGCGCTCGCCGCCGACACCGACGTGCTGCTCATGGACGAGGCGTTCAGCGCCCTCGACCCGCTGATCCGCTCGGAGATGCAGGAGCAGCTCCTGGAGCTCCAGGAGAAGCTCGGCAAGACGATCATCTTCATCACGCACGACCTCAACGAGGCCATGCACCTCGGCGACCGGATCGCCGTCATGCGCGACGGCCGCATCGTGCAGATCGGCACCGCCGAGCAGATCCTCTCCGACCCGGCCAACTCCTACGTGGAGAAGTTCGTGGCCGACGTCGACCGGTCCCGCGTGCTCACCGCGTCGACCGTCATGCAGCGCCCGCGCCTCACGGTGCCGGCGGGTGGCGGGCCCCGGCAGGCCGCGCGCGAGATGCGCGACGCCGAGGTGTCGGGTGCCTTCGCCGTCGACCGGCGCCGCGTCCTCAAGGGGCTCGTCCGCGCCGACGACGCGGTGCGTGCCACCAAGGCGGGCGTCGAGAAGCTCGAGGGGATCATCGACGCCGACGTGACGTCGGTGCACCAGGACACCCCGATCGCCGAGCTGTTCGCGCCTGCCGCGGAGTCGGCGGTGCCGCTCGCGGTGGTCGACGACGAAGGCCGCCTGGTCGGCGTCGTGCCGCGCGTGACGCTGCTCGAGGCCATGGCGGGCGAGCCCGTCGAGAACGGGAACGTCTCGACGCCCGGGACGGCGCAGGAGGGTCGGAGCGACGACGAACCCGCCGGGACGACGACGGAAGGAGCCCCGGCATGATCACCGCAGCGACCGACACCCTCGTCCCCCGCGTCCCGGTCGGCGACTGGATCGAGACCGCGATCGGCTGGGTCACCGACACGTTCGATCCGCTGTTCGACGCGATCAAGACGTTCTTCGAGTCCATCTACGACGGCCTGGCCTGGGTGCTCGGCACCCCGCCGTTCTTCGTCGTCGCCATCGTGCTCGCCGCGATCGCCTTCTGGGCCAAGGGCTGGAAGCTCGGTGTCGGGTCCCTGGTCGGCTTCGTCCTCATCGCGGCGATGGACCAGTGGGACAACGCCATGGACTCCCTGGCGCTCGTCCTGCTCGCCTCCGTGGTGGCCCTGCTGATCGGCATCCCGCTCGGTATATGGTCCGCGCGCAACGAGCACGTCTCGCGCGTGGTGCGGCCGATCCTCGACTTCATGCAGACGATGCCCGCCTTCGTCTACCTGATCCCGACGGTCGTCATCTTCCTCACCGGCCCCGTGCCCGGCATCATCGCGACCATCGTGTTCGCGCTCGCCCCCGGCGTGCGCTTCACGGAGCTGGGCATCCGCCAGGTCGACTCCGAGGTGGTGGAGGCCGGCCGCGCGTTCGGCTCCACCGACCGCCGCATCCTGCGCCAGATCCAGATCCCGCTGGCGATGCCCACGATCATGGCGGGCGTCAACCAGGTCATCATGCTCGCCCTGTCGATGGTGGTCATCTCCGGCATGGTCGGCGCCGGCGGCCTCGGCGGCGACGTCGTGGGCGCGCTGTCCAGCGTCGACATCGCGCTCGGTTTCGAGGCCGGCCTCGCGGTCGTGTTCCTCGCGATCTACCTCGACCGCGTCACCTCGGCCCTCGGCGACCGTTCGCCGGTCGCCAAGGCTCTCCAGGCCACGCGCTGACGCTCCCGCTCCTCGCTCGTGCGGCGGCCGTCGCGCCGCCGCGCGGGCACCTTCAGGAAGGACAACCAATGAATCTCGGACGCCACACCCGTCGTGTCGCCGCCGCCGGCGGCACGCTCGCCCTCGCCGTCTCCCTCGCCGCCTGCGCTTCGGGCGACGACGGCGGCTCCGACACCGCCTCGGGTGACGAGAAGGAGATCACCATCGGCATCCCGTCCGGCTGGGACGAGGGCATCGCCGTGTCGAACCTCTGGGCCAAGGTGCTCGAGGAGAAGGGCTACGACGTCGACACCAAGACCGCCGACATCGGCGTGGTCTTCACCGGCCTGGCCGGCGGGGACATGGACGTGCTCTTCGACACGTGGCTGCCCATCACGCACGCCGACTACGTCGACAAGTTCGGCGACGACATCTCCGACCTCGGCACCTGGTACGACGACGCCAAGCTCACCATCGCGGTGAACGAGGACTCGCCGGCGAAGACCATCGGCGATCTCGCGAAGTACGCCGACGACTACGGCAACAAGCTGGTCGGCATCGAGGCGGGCGCCGGTCTGACCAAGGTGACCAAGGAAGAGGCGATCCCGACCTACGGCCTGGAGGGACTCGACTACACGATCTCCTCGACGCCGGCGATGCTCGCCGAGCTCAAGGGCGCCGCCGACAAGGGCAACAACATCGCCGTCACGCTGTGGCGGCCGCACTGGGCCTACGACGAGTTCCCGGTCCGCGACCTCGAGGACCCCGAAGGCGCGATGGGCGACGCCGAGGAGATCCACACCTACGGCACGAAGGACTTCGCCGACCGCTACCCCGAGCTGGCGGGCTGGCTGAAGGCCTTCACCCTCGACGACGAGCAACTGTTCTCCCTCGAGAACCTCATGTTCAACGACGACGAGTACAAGGACGACCCGGAGGCCGCCGTCGACGCGTGGCTCGAGGCGAACCCCGACTTCGTCGACCAGGTCACCGGCGGCGCCGCCGCCGAGTGACCCGTCAGCGAGCCGGTTCAGGTCCCCGCGAGGTCGTCCGACCCGCGGGGACCTGAACTGTCTCGGCAGTGGTCGGTACGGTGACCGGGTGCCCCGACCTCTCCTCGGACCGCTCCGGCGCGACCGCGACCGGCTCCATCTCGCGCTGATGCTCGCCCTGACGTTCTCCACCGGGATCGCCGACGCCGTCGGCTATCTCGGTCTGGACCGGGTGTTCACGGGCAACATGACGGGCAACGTCGTCATCCTCGGCATGGCGCTCGCCGGCGGCGACGACCTGCCCGTCGTCGGCCCGCTGCTCGCGCTCGGCACGTTCATGGCCGGTGCGGTGGTCGCGGGCGTCGTGCTGCGTCCCGTCCGGGTGGGGTGGACGGCCCGCACCACCGCGATGTTCGCGACCGTCGGGGTGCTGCTGACCGCGATCACCGTGCTGCTCGCCGTGCCGGGCGACGACCTGCCGCACGCCGTCCAGCTCACGGTGACCGGCCTGCTGGCGCTCGCGATGGGCATGCAGGCGGCGACCGCGCGTCATCTGTCGGTCAAGGACGTCACGACGGTGGTCGTCACGTCGACCATCACCGGCCTGGCCGCCGACTCGCGGCTCGCCGGCGGCCACGGCACGAACTCCGGGCGGCGCATCGCCGCCATCGCCCTCATCTGCGCCGGCGCCGCCGCCGGGGCGCTGCTGCTGCAGGCCCACCTGGCGTGGGGCGTGGGCGTGAGCGCGGTGCTCACGCTCGTCGTCTCCGCCCTCGGACACACCACGGAGGATCCTCGATGACGTTCACTCCCCCGGCTCCCCACCCCACGCGCCCCGACCTGCGCGGCACGTTCGGGATGGCCGCCTCCACGCACTGGCTGGCGAGCGCGAGCGCCCAGTCGGTGCTGGAGCGCGGCGGCACCGCGTTCGACGCCGCCGTCGCCGGAGCGTTCGTGCTGCACGTCGTCGAGCCGCACCTCAACGGTCCCGGCGGGGACATGACGGCGATCCTCGCGACGGCGGACGAGCCCGGGCGGCCCCGGGTGCTGATGGGGCAGGGGCCCGCCCCTGCGGGGGCGACGATCGCGCACTACCGCGACGTCGAGGGACTGGACCTCGTGCCGGGCTCGGGTGCGCTGGCGGCCGCCGTGCCGGGCGCCGTCGACGCGTGGCTCCTGCTGCTGCGCGACCACGGCACGTGGACCGTGGCCGACGCCCTCGCGCCCGCCATCGGGTACGCCCGCGACGGCCACGCGGTGCTGGCCGCCGTGTGCCGCACGATCGAGGGCGTCGCGGAGCTGTTCCGCGAGCACTGGCCCACGTCGGCGGAGCGCTGGCTGCCCGGCGGGCGCGCCCCGCGGCCGGGCGAGCTCGTCACGAACCCCGAGCTGGCGGCCGTGCTCGAGCGCCTCGTCGCCGCCGAGGCCGACGCCGCCGCCAGCGGGGCCGACCGTGCCGCCGGGGTCGACGCCGCGCGCGGCGCATGGCGCGCCGTCGTCGGTGAGGCGGCCGAGGAGTTCGTCCGCACGCCGCACCGGCACGCCGACGGCCGCGACCACGCGGGGGTCCTCACCGCGGCGGACGTCGCCGGCTTCGAAGCGACGTTCGAGGACGCCGTCACGGTCGACTTCCGCGGGTACACGGTGGCCAAGACGGCCGCCTGGGGGCAGGGACCGGCGCTGCTGGAGGCGCTGCGCATCCTCGACGGGTTCGACGACGCGCGGCTCGACCCGTCCACCGAGCTCGGCGCGCACACCGTGCTCGAGGCGCTCAAGCTCGCGCTCGCCGACCGCGACGTCTGGTACGGCGACGACGCGGGCGACGGTGTGCCGCTCGACGTGCTGCTCTCCGACCGGTACGCGGCAGCGCGGCGCGCGCTGATCGGCGACCGCGCGTCGCACGACGTCCGCCCGGGCGACGTCCCGGGCCGGCCGACGCCGCCGGTCCCGCCGCTGCGCACGAGCTACGCCACGGACGTCCCCGCCGCCGCGCTGCCCGGCGCGCCGACCGGAGGCGCCGCGGCCGGCGTCGGCGAGCCGACCGTCGTCGTCACGGCCGCCGCGCCGCTGAACGGCGACGGCCTGGTGACCGACGCGACCGGCGCGACCCGCGGCGACACGTGCCACCTGGACGTCGTGGACCGCTGGGGCAACATGATCAGCGCGACGCCGTCGGGCGGGTGGCTGCAGTCCTCCCCCACCGTGCCGGGGCTCGGGTTCGCCCTCGGCACCCGGCTGCAGATGACCTGGCTGGACGAGTCCTCGCCGTCCGCCCTGACGCCCGGCTGCCGGCCGCGCACCACGCTCACCCCGACGCTCGTGCTGCGCGACGGCGAGCCCGTGCTCGCGTGCGGGTCGCCGGGCGGCGACCAGCAGGACCAGTGGCAGCTCGCGTTCCTGCTGCGCGTGCTGGTGGGCGGCTACACGCCGCAGGAGGCGATCGACGCCCCCGCCCTGCACACGACGTCGGCGCCCGGGTCGTTCTGGCCCCGCACCTGGACGCCCGGCGGCGCCGTCGTCGAGGACCGGCTGGGCGCCGACGTCCTCGCCGGGCTGGCCGAGCGCGGCCACGTGCTCACCCTCGCCGGCGACTGGGCGCTCGGGCGCCTCAGCGCCGTCACGCGCGACCCCGCCACCGGCGTGCTCGGCGCGGCGGCGAACCCCCGCGGGGCGCAGGGGTACGCCGCCGGCCGGTAGCGGCGCGGTCCGCCCCGGCGTCAGCCGAGCGTCACCGCGTCGAGCGCGTCGACCAGGCCGTCACCGAAGAACGAGTTCTCCTGCGGCGTCCCGACGCACACGGGTCCGGCGGACGTGGTGCCGCACGGGCGGTCGTCGGCCTGGTCGCGCACGGCCTGCTCGAGCTGGGCCGGCGTCCAGTCCGGGTGGGCGGACTTCATGAGCGCGAGCACGCCCGCCACGTGCGGCGACGCCATGGACGTGCCGCTCTTGGTGTCCCACGTGCCGTTGAGCTCGGTCGAGACGATGGCGCTGCCGGGGGCGGCCACGTCGATCTTGCCGAGGCCACGGTTCGAGAACGAGCTCAGCGCGCCCGTGCTCGTGACCGACGAGACGGTCACGACGCCGTCCGCCTCGGTGGGGATGTCCTCGCAGCCCGAGTTGATGGTGCGGTCCACGGGCGTGGAGTCGTTGGGGCTCGCCGTGTCGCGGGTGTTGTTCGACAGGTCGGTGGCCGAGTTGCCGGCCGCCGCGGCGTGCACGGCACCCCGGTCGGTGGAGAAGTCGATCGCGCGGCGCACGGCCTCCTTCGCCGCCGCCTGGTCGGGCTGGTCGTCGCACCAGTACTCGAACGGGTCGATGTAGTACGAGTTGTTGGTGACGTCCACGCCGTGCAGGCCCGCCCACACGAAGCCGCAGACGGCGTACTCCGGGTAGATGAAGCCGTCGTCGTTGACGACCTTCACCGACGCCATCTTCACGCCCGGCGCGACCCCCACGATGCCGATGCCGTTGTCGGCGGCGGCGATGGTGCCGGCCACGTGCGTGCCGTGGTCCGACGTGGTGGGCAGCCAGCCGGTGGCCGACGTGTCCGGGCGGCCCGCCGCCGTGCAGTTCACGGACGCCGCGGTGTCGACCTGGGTGGCCAGGTCGGGGTGCGTGACGTCGATGCCGGAGTCGAGCACGCCGACGAGCACGTCCGGCGAGCCCGGGTTGATCTCGATCGCCTGGTCGGCCTTGATCATCGCCATGTCCCACTGGGTGGCCTCGCCCGGGTCCGGGACGGCCTGGGCGCCGGACCCGTCCTCGACGCCCGCGCCGGGCTTCTTGGTGACCTTCGACTTCCAGGGGCCGCCCTTGGCCCCCGGCACCTCGTCGGCGGCGGCGGGCGTGCCCTCGCTCACCGGGACGGTACGGGTGACCCCCACCGACTCCACGGCGTGCCCGCGCGCGAGGCGCACCACGTCGGCGCGGAAGTCCGCCCGCGCCGCGTGCGCGACGACGACGCCGATCTCGGGCCACGACTGGACGACGACGCCGCCCGCCGCCTCGACGGCCCGCTCCGCCAGCCGTGTCTGGCCCGGGTTCGCGTGCTTGGCGTTGACGACGTAGGAGAAGGTCTGGCCGTCCGGGGTGGCGACCGGGACCGGGGTGGACGGCGGCTCGGCCGCCGTCTCCCCGGCGGCCGCGGCGCTGCCGACGCCCGCGATCAGGAGGGCCGTGGCGGCGCCGACGGCCACCAGACGCGCGCGGTGGGTGGTGCGCAGGTTCATGGTGTCCCCTTCGAGAGGTGCGGTCGCCTCGTTGCGACCGTCACGAGCAGACGTTAGCCGTCGGGCCCGTCGAGCGCGCCCGAACCGCGGTGTCGGACCTTCGTCCGACGTTCAGGTAACGCGCGGATGAACACTTTCCGATCATCAGGAGACGCCGTTCAATTTCGCCCTTCGGCGGCTTGTCGTGCCCCTAGCCTCGGTTCCCGTGACCAGCCCGCACACCCTGCTGGCCATGCTCCCGCCGTGGTGCGTCCACGGCACCGCTTTCGTTTCTTGAGGAGGTCGTCGCATGACGGACGCTGTCGTGGTGGGCTCGGGATTTTTCGGCCTGACCGTCGCCGAGAGGCTCGCCGAACAGTACGGCGCGAACGTTCTCGTGATCGACCGGCGCCACCACATCGGTGGCAATGCCTACAGCGCCCGGGAACCGGAGACCGGTATCGAGGTCCACCAGTACGGCGCGCACCTTTTCCACACCTCGAACGAGCGGGTGTGGGACTACGTCAACCGCTTTACGGCGTTCACCCGATATGTGCATCGCGTGTACACCACGCACCAGGGCGAGGTGTACCCGATGCCGATCAACCTCGGGACGATCAACCAGTTCTTCCGCTCGTCGTACGGCCCGGACGCGGCCCGGGCGCTCGTCGCCGAGCAGGCGGGCGAGCTCGCCGGCAGGGACCCCGAGAACCTCGACGAGCAGGGCGTGTCGCTCATCGGCCGCCCCCTCTACGAGGCCTTCATCCGGGACTACACCGCCAAGCAGTGGCAGACGGACCCCACCGACCTCCCCGCGTCGATCATCAAGCGGCTCCCCGTGCGCTACACGTACGACAACCGCTACTTCAACGACACGTACGAGGGGCTGCCGGTCGACGGCTACACCGCCTGGCTGGAGCGCCTCGCCGACCACCCGCGCATCGAGGTCCGCCTCGAGACCGACTTCTTCGACGAGGACCAGCCGGTCAACAAGGCCTCGACCGTCGGACAGGTGCCCGTCGTCTACACCGGGCCCGTCGACCGCTACTTCGAGTTCTCCGAGGGAGAGCTGTCGTGGCGCACCCTGGACTTCGAGCAGGAGGTGCTGCCGGTCGGCGACTTCCAGGGCACACCGGTGATGAACTACGCCGACCTCGACGTGCCTTACACGAGAATCCTGGAGTTCCGCCACTTCCACCCCGAACGCGACTACCATCGCGAGAAGACCGTCATCGTGCGCGAATACTCCCGCTTCGCCGAACGCGGGGACGAGCCTTACTACCCGGTCAACACCTCGGCGGACCGCGATCGGCTACAGCTGTACCGCAAGCACATGCAGGGCGAGAAGAACGTGTACTTCGGCGGCCGACTGGGTACCTACCAGTACCTCGACATGCACATGGCGATCGGTTCCGCTCTCTCCATGGTCGACAACAAGCTCGACGCAGTGTTCGGGGGTAAGGCGTGACTCTCATGGAAGAACTCGACACAGCCAGGGAGACCGCGGTGGCGCGCCGCGTCGTGCACCAGGTGGTGCTGCCTCCCGATGCCGATCCCGACACGCTCCCGCTGTACGTGGACTTCACGATGGCGCGGGCGGTCGAGGAGGCGCACCCCGACGTCGCACCCGCCGAGGCGGGCGCCGAGGTCCTGGGGCGCCGGTCGTTGCGCCTCGACCACGGCAGCGAGGCCTCGTTCGGCTCATACTTCGGCGCGTTCCCCGCCGGGTACTGGCGGCGCTGGACCGACGTCGACGAGGTGCGGCTCAGCATCCGGCTCTCGGGAGCCGCCACCGTGGCGGTCTACAAGTCGAACGCGCGCGGGAACCCGCAGCGGGTGCGCCTGATCCACAGCGTGGACGGCGTCGTCGACGTCGACCTGACGCTCGCGTCCTTCGGCGACGGCGGGTGGTACTGGTTCGACCTGTACGCCTCCGACGGCCCGGTGACCCTCGAGGCGGCCGCGTGGAGCGTCGCGGGGTCGCACGCGCGCAAGCAGGGGACGGCCTCGATCGCGATCACCACGTTCAACCGCCCCGACTACTGCGTCGCGCAGCTGCGCGCCCTCGGCGAGGACGCCACGCTCAAGGACCTGGTGGACCGGGTCTACGTGGTCGACCAGGGCACGAAGCTCGTCCAGGAGCAGCCCGACTTCGCCGAGGCCGCGGCGGTGCTCGGCGACCGGCTGTCGCTCGTGCGGCAGGGGAACCTGGGCGGCTCGGGCGGGTTCGCGCGCGGCATGACGGAGACGCTGCAGGCCGGCGAGTCCGACTACGTGCTGCTGCTCGACGACGACGTCGTCTCGGAACCCGAGGGGATCGCCCGGGCGATCGCCTTCGGCGACTTCGCGCGGGTGCCCACGATCGTGGGCGGCCACATGTTCTCGATGTACGAGAAGTCGTGCCTGCACACCTTCGGCGAACGGGTCAACCGCTACTCGTTCTGGTGGGGCAAGATCGAGAACACGTTCGACCGTCACGACTTCTCGCTGCACCCCCTGCGGACGACCCCCTGGCTGCACCAGCGCGTCGACGTCGACTACAACGGCTGGTGGATGTCCCTCATCCCGGTCGAGGCGCTGCGCACGGTGGGCCTGTCGCTGCCGGTGTTCATCAAGTGGGACGACGCCGAGTACAGCCTGCGGGCGGCCGACAAGGGCATCCCGACCGTCTCGCTGCCCGGGGCGGCCGTGTGGCACGTGCCGTGGGTCGACAAGGACGACGCGATCGACTGGCAGGCGTACTACCACCAGCGCAACCGCTGGCTCGCGGCCATGCTGCACTCGCCGTACCGCAGCGGCGGCGGGCTCCCCCGCGCGAGCTTCACCGGCGACGTCAAGCACCTGCTGCAGCTGCAGTACTCCGCCGTCGAGCTGCGCCTGCGGGCCCTCGAGGACCTGCTGCAGGGCCCCGAGCACCTGCACGCGACGATCGGCTCCACGCTGACCGAGGTGCGGGCGCTGCGCGCGACGTTCCCCGACGCCGTCGTGGAGAAGGACCCGGGCGCCTTCCCGCTCACCCGGCGCCACCGGCCCTCCCGCAAGGGCAAGGTGCCCACGGCGCCCGGAGGCAGGCCCCGCGCCGTCGTCTCGGCGCTGACCGGGATGGCCAAGCAGCTGCGCGCGGTGCGCCCCGAGGCGCTCGAGGTGCCCGAGGAGCGGGTCGCGACGACCGCCGCCCGGTGGTGGCGCCTGTCGCACCTCGACTCCGCCGTCGTCACGTCGGCGGACGGCACCGGCGCCTCGATGTACGTGCGGGACCCGAAGAAGTTCCGCGCCTACCTGGTCCGCAGCATGCAGCTGCACCGACAGCTGCGCAGCCAGTGGGCGCCGCTGAGCCGCCGCTACCGGGAGGCGATGCCGTCGTTCACGTCGGTCGAGGAGTGGCGCACGACGTTCCAGGCGAACAGCACAGACGAGAGCAGCGAAGGACAGCACGCATGAGCGCTCCGACCAAGACGTACGACGTCGCCATCCTCGGATGGTGGTACGGCAAGAACTACGGCTCGATCCTCACCTACTACGGGCTGAACCGCGCCGTCGAGAGCCTCGGCCGCTCGGTGCTCATGGTGCACGAGCCGCTCGGCTACAACGGCTACCGGGTGCACTGGCCCACCGACATCGTGTCGATGGACTTCGCCCGGCGCGTCGGGTACGAGCACACCGAGCAGGAGCACTTCTCCGCGCTCCCCCGCCTCAACGACGTCGCCCGCACCTTCGTCGTCGGCAGCGACCAGCTGTGGAACCCGCTGATCGGGCGCGTCAACGACGACCTCTTCCTGGACTTCGTCGGCCCGGAGAACGAGCGGGTCGCGTACGGCACGTCGTTCGGGAACCGCGGCACCGACAAGTTCAAGGTGCCGTTCGTGGCCAAGCACTCCGGGCACCTGCAGCAGTTCAAGGCCATCTCCGTGCGCGAGGAGTACGCGATCGACACGGCGCGGGACGTCTTCGGCGTCAAGGCCTCGCTGGTCGTGGACCCGGTGTTCCTGCTGCCGAAGGAGCACTACGGCGACCTGGCGGACAGGGCGACGGTCAGCCCCGAGGGCGACTACCTCGCCGTCTTCTTCCTCGACCCGAGCCCGGAGAAGAAGGCCGTCGCGCAGGCGATCGCGGACAAGCTGGGCTTCGACAAGATCGTGGTCATCCCCAACCCGGACGAGGGGCGGGAGAAGGCGACGGAGCTGTTCGCGGACGAGCCGCGGGCCGAGGTCCTGGCCGAGGACGCCCCCGAGAACTTCCTGCGCGCCTACCGCGACGCCGGCTACGTGGTCACGGACAGCTTCCACGGCTCGGCCTTCTCCGCGATCTTCGAGAAGCCGTTCTCCTCGATCTACAACGCGAAGCGTGGAGCCGACCGCTTCAAGAACCTCCTGGCGTCGTTGGGCTTCGGCGACCAGCGCCGCGTCCTCGAGACCGACACCACCACGACGATCGCCGAGAACCCGTTCGTCACCCGGGAGATCGACTTCACCAAGGCGCGCGAGTACATCGAGTCCGGCCGCGCGTCGTCGCTGGAGTGGCTGAAGGCCGCGCTCGACCCCGCCACGTCGGGCTCCGCCGCGATCCGCCCCTTCCAGCGGTTCACGCTGACGAACCCCGAGTTCTCCGCGAGCAGCAACGCCTGGCGCATCTCGCGGAAGGCGACCGGCACCCGTCTGAAGGTGGCGCGTGGCGGCTCGGTGCTCGGCAACCTCGTCTGGACCGACCTGCCGGAGGCGCTCACCCCGGGATCGGCCTACCAGCTCACGCTGGACTGGACTCCCCGGACCGACGCCCGCACCGTGAACGTCCACGTCCGCAACCCCGAGACCGGGAGCTTCCGCGTCGTCGGCAAGGTGACCCTCCCCGAGGGGTCGTCCGAGGCGCGGCAGGACACCGTCACCTTCCAGGTGTCCGACCCGGGCTTCAGCCAGGTCATGCTGGGCGCGGTGCACTTCTCCGGGCGGCGGGCGGGCGCGGACGTCCGGAGCGTCGCGCTCCAGGAGATCCCCGCCGGCGTCGCCGCCCGGGCACGGCGCAGGACCGGGAAGTCGCCGGCCCAGGGGTTCGCCAAGCAGGCCATGGCGCTCGCCCTCGCCGACCAGGAGCGGCAGGTCCGCTCCTACGAGACCGCGCACAAGGCCAGCAAGGTGTCCGGGGCCCGGGCGCGGATGATCTTCCACGCCCACGCCATCGAGAAGGGCCTGAGCCGCAGCAACTTCCGCCCCGGCTTCGGCAAGATCGCCGTCCCGGGGCTCGCCAAGGAGATGAACGCCTGGCTCTCCGCCGGGTACAGCACCGACGACCCCTACGTGCAGAGCTCCGCGGCCGTGATGAAGACCTACTTCGACCGCCACGCCGCGCTCCAGACCGACGTCTCCGCGTTCCGTCAGCTCTTCTCCGGGGCGGCGCAGGACCTCATCGACAACACCCGGCACCACGAGGGTGGTGTGCTGCCCGCCGAGCAGGTCCGCGAGATCCGCCTCGACGAGGACGACCACCGCGGCTTCCTCGACGTCGTCTACGGTCGCCGCAGCGTGCGCGAGTTCACCGACGAGCCCGTCAGCGACGAGGACGTGAGCAGGGCCGTGCAGATCGCGATGCAGTCGCCGTCGGTGTGCAACCGCCAGGCCGCGCGGGTGCACCAGTTCGAGGACCCGCAGATCATCAAGTCGGTGCTGGACATCCAGGGAGGCTTCAACGGCTACGCGATGCCGCCCCGCCTGCTGCTGGTCACGGCGGACCTCGACGCGTTCCTCTTCGCCCCGGAGCGCAACCAGCCGTTCGTCGACGGCGGGCTGTTCATGATGTCGCTGCTGCTCGGCCTCACCCAGACGGGCCTCGGGTCGTGCTCGCTCAACACGGCGATGGGGACCGCGAAGGAGTCCGCGATCCGCAAGATCATCGACATCCCCGACAACGAGGTCTTCATCTCGTTCGTCGCCGTCGGGCACTACGACCAGCAGGTCCTGGTGCCGCGGTCGAAGCGGACCCACGTGCAGGACGTCCTCGTCCGGCACACCGCCCGCTGAGCGGGGGTCAGCCGGCGGCGCCCGTCCGCAGCGCGGCGCGGACGCCGTCGGCGACCTCCGGCGTCAGGGTGCGCGCGAACGTCGCAGTGAGGTGGCCGTGGTCGAAGTACGCGATCACACCACCGATCACGGGGTGGCAGACGTCGTCGTCGCACATGAGGTCGGTGACCTCGCGGACGGTCACCAGGCCCGACGTGTCGGCACGGCCCGCGGCCGCGAGCGGGTCCGGCTCGAGGGCCTGCGACGGCGGTGCTCCGCACTCGTCCCAGGAGACCGGTCCGGTGGCGAGGCAGTCGGGGACGTTGTCGGGCATCGCGGGCGTGTCGCGCAGCACGAGCACCGGGATGCCAGCGTCGGTGAACGTGGCCAGTGTGCCGGCGTACGCGTCCTGAGCCGCCTCCGACTGCTCGTCGTCCGGGACGTCCGCGAGGAGCTGGTTGGTGCGCGCCGACATCACCACCAGGTCGTAGCCGCCGGCGACGACGGAGTCGATCGCCCACCGCGTGGTGTCGAGGCAACCCTGCGCGTCGTCGGCGGCCTCGTAGTCCAGCAGCTGCTCGACCGGGTAGCAGGACGACTGCAGGTACGTGTCGACCTGCCAGTCCCCCGCGTCCTCCCCGGCCTCCAGCGCCGGCGCCCAGTGGCCCGCGTGCGAGTTGCCGAGCAGCGCGACCCGCACAGGGGCGTCGTCGGATCCGTACGTGCAGCTGTTCCGGGTCGTGAACGGCGGGTCGTTCCAGCAGTCGTCCGCGTACACGGCGGGCTTGTCCTGCGCGGCGGCCTCCGGCGGGGTGAGCAGGCCGCGCACGTCGCACGACGCGTCACGCACCGAGCCGGCGCCCGCGCACTCGCCGGCCTCCGCGACCCGGGCCGGGGCGGACGCGACTGCCTCGTGCGCACGCGCGTCGGAGGCCGAGGCCGCCGAGACCCCCCAGACCGCGGAGACGCCCACGCACACCGCGAGCAGGCCGAACGTCGCCGCCCGGCGCCGCACCAGCAGCGGCTGGCGGCGCAGCGGGTCCTCGACCCAGCGCTTGGTCACGGCCGCCAGGAGCAGCGAGGCGACGACGACGACGACCAGCTCGACGCCGCCCAGCTCGTGCCCCAGCGCGTACGGCACGACGACGATCAGCGGCCAGTGCCACAGGTACACGCTGTAGGAGACGTCGCCCAGCCACTGCACGGGCCGCAGCGCGAGCAGGCCGCCGGGCCCGCCCCGGGCGCCGTCGGCGGCCGCCGCGATCACCAGCGCCGTGCCCACCGTGGGCAGCGCGGCCGCGACGCCGGGGAACGGCGTCGTCCCGTCGAAGAGGAGCACCGCCGCCACCACGGCCACCAGGCCCGCCCACGCCGACGCCGCCCGCACCGGGGCCGGCAGGCCCCACGGACGCGCCGTCACGGCCGCCGCGACGAGCCCGCCGAGCGCGAGCTCCCACAGCCGCGTCGTCGTCACGAAGTACGCCGCGGACGGGTTGGTCCCCGTCAGGTGCACCGACCACGCCAGCGACACGACGACGACCAGCCCCACCACCGCCGTCGGCACCCACTGCCCCCGCCCGCGCAGACGCACCGCGAGCAGGACGGCCAGCCCGATCAGCACCGGCCACAGCACGTAGAACTGCTCCTCGACCGACAGCGACCAGTAGTGCTGCACGGGAGACGCCAGCTCGTCCGCGGCCAGGTAGTCCGTCGCCGAGCGCGCCAGCGCCCAGTTCTCCACGTACAGCGCCGCGGCCGCGACCTCCCGTGCCACCCGGGCGTGCACCGTCGTCGGCAGCCACAGCAGCGTCGCCGCGAGCGTGGCCACCAGCACCACCGTCGCCGCCGGGATGAGGCGGCGCACCCGGCGCGCCCAGAACTCCAGCAGGTCGCCCACGCCGCGCACCGGCCGGCGCAGCAGGTGCGACGTGATGAGGAAGCCCGAGATGACGAAGAAGACGTCCACCCCGACGTAGCCGCCCGTCACCGTGCCCGGCAGCAGGTGGTAGACCAGCACCGCGCTCACCGCCAGCGCGCGCAGGCCCTGCACGTCCGTGCGCACCTCCGTGCGCGGGCGCGCCGGCGCGGCCACACGCTCGGACGCGTCGGCGGGTGCGGACACAGCAGCTCCTTCAGCAGTCACAGGGCCGAGGGCGCGCCTCGCGGCCCGTCCATCGACCCGTCCGGGACGGACCGGCTCGCGACGATAGCCTATGGACCATGCGTGGAATCATCCTGGCCGGTGGGAGCGGTACCCGGCTGCACCCGATCACCCTCGGGGTGAGCAAGCAGCTGGTACCGGTGTACGACAAGCCGATGATCTACTACCCGCTGTCGACGCTGCTGCTGGCGGGGATCCGGGACGTGCTGGTGATCACGACCCCGCACGACGCCGAGCAGTTCCGGAGGTTGTTGGGCGACGGGTCGCAGTTCGGGATCTCGATCAGCTACGCGGTGCAGCAGGTGCCCAACGGGCTGGCGCAGGCGTTCGTGCTCGGCGAGGACTTCCTCGGGTCGGACGCGGCGGCCCTGGTGCTGGGCGA
>NZ_JBNOZM010000007.1:83652-314809 GCF_050311655.1 Isoptericola variabilis | reverse complement strand
CAGCAGCACGAACATCGGCATCGTCTTGGACGGGTCACCCACCCACCCCCCGGCCGGCAGCCCGAACAGCTGCTGGACGCGGTCCACGATGCCGTCATCGATGAACATCGCCTTCCACACGATCGCGATCGACACGCTCGCGCCGATCAGCGACGGGGCGTAGAAGATCGACCGATACGCCCCCTGGCCCCGGTGCTTCATGTTCAACACCATCGCGACCAACAACGCCGCCGCGAGCTTGATCGGCGTGCCGACCAGCACATAGATCGCCGTCACCTTCGCCGACGTCCAAAAACGGGGGTCGTCGAACAGCTTCGTGAAGTTCTCCCACCCCACCCACGACGGCGGACGGAACAAGTCGTAGTCCGTGAACGCGAGATACAACGACGCCACCATCGGGAACGCCGTCAACACCACGAAACCCACCAACCACGGCGACAAGAACGCAAACCCCGCACCGGCTTCACGACGGCGTGCCGCGCGACGTCGCGAGGCGCCGCCCGGTCCGGATCCCGGTGGGGCCGGTGCAGGGGGCTGCGCGGGTCCTGATACGCCGATCACAGTCACTGATCACTCCGAGGGTCGTCATTGTCTCGGTACCGGCGGGGTGCAAAGCGCCGTCTGACGCGCACGCCACGGCCTCTGCCCGCCTGCATGATACGTATCATGCATGGCTGGCAAGCCTGACGAGCGTCGCCGCTGCTGTCAAGCGCGACGGTGACGGCGGTCACTCCACACCCTGCTGGTTCAACGTTGCGGTCTAACGTTGGACCACGATGAACTACCGGAGGCCGCTCGTCAAGAGCTGCCACCCGCGACGAGGAGGATGTGTGGCAGAGACGACGGACGAAGCCCCCGGACGCGGCGGGCGGCGCAGGGCGCCCGGGATCAAGGACGTGGCGGCTGCGGCGGGCGTGTCCTGGAAGACCGTCTCCAACGTCGTGAACGGCACGGGCCGCGTGGGGGCCGCGACGCGCGAACGTGTCGAGGGCGTCATCGCCGAGCTCGGCTACCGCCCGAGCCTCGCCGGCCGCCAGTTGCGGCAGGGCCGCACGGGGATCCTCGCGCTGGCGGTGCCGCAGATCGACTCGCCCTATTTCTCGACGCTGGCCCACGAGACCATCGAGGTCGCGGCGTCCCGCGGGTACCGGGTGCTCATCGACGAGACCCGGGGCGACGCCGACGCGGAGCGGCTCGTGGCTCGCGGCTTCGACGTGCGGCTCATCGACGGCATCGTCTTCAGCCCCCTCGACCTCAGCCTGAGCGACGTCGACGAGCTGCGCGGCGCGACGCCGATGGTGCTGCTCGGCGAGCGGCCCTGGAACCCCGGCGCGCCCCTCGCCACCGACCACGTGAGCATCGACAACGTCGCGGCCGCGCGCGAGGCGACCCGGCACCTGCTGGACACCGGACGCCGCCGGCTCGCGTTCCTGGGCGCCGAGCCCGGCGTGCCCGAGCGCTCGGGCGCGCCGCGCCAGCGCGGGTTCGTCGAGGAGCTGCGCGACGCCGGGCTCGAGGCCCGTCCGGACTGGGTGCTCCCCGTGCCGGACTACAGCCGCGCCGCGGGGGCGCGGACGGTCGAGGACGTGCTGGCCCGCGTCGGCGAGATCGACGGGCTGGTGTGCGGCAACGACCTGCTGGCCCTCGGCGCCATGCACGTGCTGCGCACCAACGGCGTCCGGGTGCCGGAGGACGTCGGCGTCGTCGGGTGGGACAACACCGAGGACGGGCGGTACGCGAACCCGGGCCTCACCACCGTGGCGCCCGACGTGCGCGGCATCGCGGAGCGCGCCGTGGCGCGGCTCGTCGCACAGGTGGAGGGTGGTGCAGGGGACGCCGAGGACGTCGTCGCGCCGCACCGGCTGCTGGTGCGGGAGAGCTCCCGGCGCCAGGGCTGACGGCGCCCTCGGGGAGAGCCCCCCTGGTACAACGTTGCGTTTTTTGGATCACAGAGGTTGAATCAGCCCGGACCATCGACCAGTCGACCGCGACGGAGCAGCCGCCATGGCACATCTCACCCACCTCGACCCGCCCTCCGCCCCTGCCGGTGCGGCCGTCCCCCGTCCGGAGTACCCGCGCCCGCAGGTGGTGCGCGAGCGCTGGCTCAACCTCAACGGCACGTGGCAGTTCGAGGTGGACCGCGGCGACTCGGGGCTCGAGCGCGGGCTGCGCGACCGCGAGCTCGCCGGCAGCATCACCGTGCCGTTCGCGCCCGAGTCGGAGCTGTCCGGGATCGGGGACACCGACTTCCTCGAGGCGGTCTGGTACCGCCGCGAGGTGACCGTGCCGGCCGAGTGGGCCGCCGTCGACGGCGATGACACGCACGTGCTGCTGCACTTCGGCGCGGTCGACCACGACACCACCGTGTGGGTGGACGGCACCGAGGTGGTGCGGCACCGCGGCGGCTTCTCGCCGTTCACCGCCGACCTGCACGGCGTGGCCGCGCCCGGCGACACCGTGACCGTCGTCGTGCGGGCCCGCGACCCGCGCGACGCCCGCCAGGCCCGCGGCAAGCAGGCCACCTGGTACGCCAACACGCACTGCCAGTACACGCGCACCACCGGCATCTGGCAGACGGTGTGGCTGGAGCCCGTGCCCGCCGCCCACCTGCGGCGCCCGCGCATCACGCCGCACGTCGCGAGCAGCGCGTTCGACGTCGTGCTGCCGCTCACCGCGAACCGCCCCGGCCACACCGTCACCGCGACGCTCACCGACGCCGACGGCGTCGTCGCCGCCGCGACCGCCCGCGCCGACGTCGACCTCGCGCCCGCGCTGCGCGTCGTCGTCCCGGAGGACAGGGTGCGGCTGTGGGGCCCGGGGGACCCGCACCTGTACGGCCTGCGGGTGGAGCTGCGCGACGGCGACGGAGCGCTCGTCGACGCCGTCGACTCCTACGCGGGCCTGCGGTCGGTCGCGATCGACGGCCAGGCCGTGCGGATCAACGGACGCGCCGTGTTCCAGCGCCTCGTCCTCGACCAGGGCTACTGGCCCGAGTCGCTCATGACGGCGCCGTCCGACGCCGCGCTGGTGCGCGACATCGAGCTCGCCCTGCGGGCCGGGTTCAACGGCGCGCGGCTGCATCAGAAGGTCTTCGAGGAGCGGTTCCTGTTCCACGCCGACCGGCTCGGCTACCTCGTGTGGGGCGAGTTCGGCGACTGGGGCGTGAGCGGGCAGGGCGCCGTCGGCCACAACCAGCAGCCCACGGCGTCGTTCACCACCCAGTGGCTGGAGGTGCTGGAGCGGGACCACTCGCACCCGTCGATCGTCGGCTGGTGCCCCCTCAACGAGACGCACCAGGACCTGCACGACCGGCTGACCGTGCTCGACGACGTCACTCGCGGCATGTTCCTCGCCACCAAGCTCGCGGACCCGTCGCGGCCGGTGATCGACGCGAGCGGGTACTCGCACCGCGTGCTCGAGACCGACGTCTGGGACTCGCACAGCTACGAGCAGGACCCGGCGGAGTTCGCCCGCCAGCAGGCCGGCCTGACCGACGGCGCGCCGTACGAGAACCGGCGCGCCGACGCCGCGATGTCCCTGCCGTACCGGGGGCAGCCCTACTTCGTCTCCGAGTACGGGGGCATCTGGTGGAACCCGGAGGCGGCGGCCGCCGCCGCGGGGAACGACATCTCCGAGTCGTGGGGCTACGGCCAGCGCGTCGCGGACGAGGAGGAGTTCCACGCCCGGTTCCGCGGCCTCACCGAGGTGCTGCTCGGCGACCCGCTGATGTTCGGCTACTGCTACACGCAGCTCACCGACGTGTTCCAGGAGCAGAACGGCGTGTACCGCTTCGACCGGTCCGAGAAGCTCGACGTCGCGCGCGTCCGGGAGGTGCAGCAGCAGGTCGCCGCCGTCGAGGAGGCCGACCGTTCGGCGGTCTGACGCCGTCGCCGCGGCGGCGGCCGGGGCTACTTGTCCCAGGCCGTCGTCGGCGGCAGACCGCGCGCCGCCCGCTCCTCGTTGAGCAGCTCCTCGACGAGCGCCCGCTTGCCGGCGGTGTACTCCCGCCCGTCGGTGAGCTCGGCCGCGAGCCGGGTCTTGAGGTCGCCGTACCGGCGCCGCGCGGTCGCGTCGCGGAGCAGCTTGTCGCGGAACAACCGCTGGGGGCAGGTGTCCGAGACATCGTCGGCGAAGACGTGCAGGATGTGGGTGCGCGCGCCGTCGTGCTCCCGCACGTAGACGCCGTGGTTCTTCGGCCCGTGCGCGATCCGCCGGTAGGCGAGCGGCGCGACGTCGTCCGCCAGCCCACCCGGTCGCCCAGGTGTCGACGTGCGGCGCAGATTGCATGGACACGCCGGTGCATCTTGCAATGACCCGGATGCGCCGCGGGTGGCGTGCAACTAGGTTGCGCCGCCGGTTGGCAGCGCCAGGAATATGTGCCCTCCTGGGAGCCAGCAGTCATAGCTGCTTCCCGCAGCCACCGTCAGTCGCTGACGTCGATCGGAGCGGAGGGGTTCTTAGCGCAGCCGATGCTCGGGTCGAGCTCACAGATGGTCTTGGCGCCCTGGAGGCTGAGGAATACCTCCGCCTTGCCGGCTGGGATGTCGCCGGGGATGCGGACGGTTCCTTCAGCAGCTCCGTCGCTGCTCGGGTCCAGCACTCCGAGGGCTGCCGCGTAGCGACCCATGGCCGGGTCACTGTCGGGCATCTCGGACATGATCGAGACCGCGTAGCGTGCGCGGTCCGGCATGCGCGGCTCGCAGTCCACGCCGGTTTCTCGTCCGGTGGTCTCGATGTGCAGCTCGTCGCCGGGTGCGACGCGTTGCGGGGTGACTACCGGGTCCTCCGGTTGGCAGTACGCCGTGCGATCGACGACAGCCGCGAGGGCCGAGCAGCCCGAAGCCGCGGCGATGGAGAGCAACATGATGGCCCCGAGCGTCCACCGGGAGGCGGTATGGAGGCGTGGGCCGTGCGTCATCCGTCGCGGCGCCGTGACTCGTTGTACAAGACAGCGGCGATCGAGTCGAGGTTCCGCGCGGCCCGGTATATCCCGGATGCCAATGAGATCACGCCTACTGCGACCACGAGGAGACCAAGCACGCCGAAGAGGGAGTCCATGCCACCCTGCATCAGCACGAAACCCGCGAGGAGCAGGACGAGACCCGTGCCGAGCAACTTCGCCGACGACTCCGGGCGCGGCACGTCGTTCGGAAGGGTCGGAGCGCTTGGTCCCTGCTCGTGGGCTGCCATGGCGGCCAGAGTAGCGTCGCGGGCGCGGGTGACGTGCTCACCCGGCTCGTCGGATCAGGGCTCGGAAGCAGCGACTACAGGCCGCGTGGCCCGGTATCGGCGAGACGGTGCCCGTTCGCTGGCCGGGACAACGAACGCACGGCAGCCGTGGCAGGAAGCGCGGAGACCAGGAGGACCAACGGGCCGAACGGAAGCACCGCGCCGGCGGCCACGAATGCTATGAGGCAGGCAGCACTGACAACTGCGAACGTGAAACGTCATCTGCCGGCGCGTACACCGGCCACGGTGGCGAGCACGATGGCGATCAGCACGACGACCAGCGCGGCCCACGCCGTCCCGGACGCGAAGACACCACCGGACCGGTACGCCTCGAAGTCGTCAACCTGGTTGCGCGCGTAGGTGAGATCCTCAAGTCGAAAGGTGTCGCGCCACGCGAGGACGTTCTCGCACATCAACCACGTTCCAGCCATCACAGCGACGATCACGGCACCTGTACCCACGGCGGTCCACCGCTCCCGCGTCGGGTCCATGCTCGTCCCCATCTCTCGCGTTGGATACGAATACTCGCACGGGCGTCCCGGCCGCAGTCGTCAGGCTGTGGGATCAACCGAGGTCGACGCGGTCGGGTCGTGGGGCACGACGACGATCTGAACGTGGTCCTCGTAGATCACGCGCCCCGGGTCGTCCGACTCGACCCGGACACATTCCACGCCGTGCGCGCTGAGGATCGCGAGGTATGGCGGCACACGATCGAGGAGGTGGGTAGCCGACTCCTTGAACCACGCCGTGGCGCGCGGGTGCGCGGTCTCGTTGTAGACGGACGGGTCGGTGTCCATCGGATCGGGGTAGGCAGCGTTGTACCAGTCGTTCCCTGCCCGCCACGTCGCGTGTTCCTCGGGCGTCAGGAGCCCGGCACGTCCGAGCAGGTTGGTGAGCCCGAAGACGCCGGTGTGTACACCGCGCTTGCCGGGGAGTGGCGACTGGAAGCGGACGAACATGACCGCAATCCCACCACGAGCTGCGCCTCGCTGAGCTCCCGTCAGTCCTGTCGGCATGGCCCGCCTGCGGCGGGTTTCGAAACGTCCAGAACCGGATTCTGGCGCAGCGCTGATTCGACTCGACGGCGGGGCGTAGCCCTGACACCGCTCGAGTCAGCTCTGCTGGAGTACATCTGCGCGGGTACCTGGCCAGGGTCTGAGGAAGCCAGGGCGCAACTCGCGCACGCGCGTTGGGGTGGCAAGGACCACGACGGTGACGCGTGCTTCCGCATCGATGTCCCTGCCGGGGCAGACGTGCCGAGGATCCCGTCGCACGCAGCCGGTCCGATCGAAGCTCTCTCTGTCATCGACGGGGACGAGCACCTGGGACTGCTCGAGCTGTGGGTCCACGACGGCCGACTCCACTCGCTGGACTACAGCACCTTCAGCGACACGGCCGGCGAGACACTGCCCGAAGTTCACCTGCTCGACGCAAGCACCGCCCACGACGGCATGAGCCGCCGCCGCGATATCCGCCGAAGGGCATACCGTCAGACATCACGATCTACGGCTGTAGTACTAGGTTTCTAAACATCCAGAACCGGTTATTGACGCGCCTCAGAATCGGTGGTTTCTGAGCGCCGCGACCCTGGAGCCGTGCCGTGCGCCAGCCCCGCAACCCTTGGTCAAGGGTCGTGTTACATAGCCGGAGGTTCGTGCAATCTAGGTTGCATCTCGGCACCAGGGCCGCCCGGAGCCGCGCGGCCTCGGTGCGGAACTCGTCAGCGAACTCCGGGCAGTGCGCCGCGGGGGTGATCATCGCCGCCGAGCCTAGGCAGGCGCCTAGCCCAGCGCCGACAGCCCGAAGGCGGTGGCGAAACCGAGCACGGTGACGAGCCCGGTGACCGGGCCGCCGAACTCGGTGGCCTCGGGGATCATCGTGTCGACCAGCATGGTGAGCAGGGCGCCCGCGGCGAAGGCCTGCACGACGGCGATGGTCGCCGGGTCCGCGGACCCCAGCGCGGCGTATCCCACCCCGGCAGCGACGGCGGAGACCAGGGTGGTGCCGCCCCACAGCAGCGCCAGCCGCGCGGTCGACGCGCCGGCCTGGCGGAGCCCGACCGTGGCGGACATCGCCTCGGGCAGGTTGGAGATGAACACGGCGGCGAGCACCGCGACGCTCACCCCGCCGCCGCCCACCAGCGTGGAGCCCAGCACCACCGACTCGGGGATGCCGTCCAGCACCGTGCCCAGCGCGATCGCGCCGCCCGACCCCTCCGACTGCGCCCCGGTGGACCGCTTGCGATCGCGTCCTCCGCGCCGGTCGATGAGCAGGTCGCCGACGAAGAACGTCAGCGCGCCGGCGGCCAGCCCCGCGAGCAGCACCCAGCCGCTCGCCGACCGCGACGCGTCCTCCACCAGGTCGTACGCGACGGCGCTGATGAGCACCCCCGCGCCGAATGCCATGATGAGGCCGGTCAGCCGCCGGCTCGGCGTCCGCCACAGCACCAGCGCGGCACCGATCAGCAGCGACGAGCTGCCCAGCAGGCCCCACCAGAACCCGGTCACGGGGACAGTCGACCAGGTCAGGCGGGAGGCTGCTCGCCGAGCGCCCCGCCGGTGACCACCGGGCACGTGGCGAGATGGTCGTCCACCAGCCCGCAGGCCTGCATGGCCGCGTACGCCGTCGTCGGGCCGAAGAAGCGAAAGCCCTCCTTCTTCAGCGCCTTGGCGAGGGCCACCGACTTGGGGGTGCTGGCAGGCACGGTGTCCCAGGCGCCCAGCCGGCGCTCGCGGGGCGGGGGAGCGAACGACCAGAACAGCTCGTCGAGCGTGCGGCCGGCGTCGTGCATGGCGAGCACGGCCCGGGCGTTGCCGATCGTGGCCTCGATCTTCTGCCGGTTGCGGATGATCCGGGCGTCGCCGAGCAGCCGCTCGACGTCGTCGGGCCCGAGCGCCGCCACCTTCTCCGGCTCGAACCCGGCGAACACCTCCCGGAACGCGGGGCGCTTGCGCAGCACGGTGATCCACGACAGCCCGGACTGGAACCCCTCCAGCGCGATCCGCTCCAGCAGCGCGGCCTCGCCGTGCACGGGCACGCCCCACTCGGTGTCGTGGTACTCCTCGTACAGGGGGTCGCCGTCGCCGAAGCACCGGGCGGCGGTGGTGGTCGTCGTCATGCCCCCAGCCTGCCCGGTCCTGCCGACACGCGAGGCCCGTCGTCCACAGGCCCGCGCGGCCGGTTCAGCCCTTCACCGACCCGGACATCAGCCCGCCCATGAAGTACCGGCCCAGCAGCACGTACACGAGCAGCGTGGGCAGCGACGCGAACAGCGCGCCCGCCATGGAGACGCCGTAGTCCTGCAGCAGCGCGCCGTTCGCCAGGTTGTTCAGCGCGAGGGTGACCGGCCCGTTCTGGCTGGAGGAGAAGAAGACGGCGAACAGGAAGTCGTTCCACGCCGAGGTGAACTGCCAGATGAGCACGACGACGAAGCTCGGCACGGAGATCGGCAGCACGATCCAGGCGTACGTGCGCAGCATCCCCGCGCCGTCGACCCGCGCGGCCTCGATGAGCTCCTGCGGCACGGTCATGTAGTAGTTGCGGAAGATGAGCGTCGTGATGGGGATGCCGTAGACGACGTGCAGCAGGATCAGCGACGGCACGCCGCTCGGCACTCCCAGCCCGAGCACGAGCTGGTTCAGCGGGATCATCACCGCCTGGTACGGGATGAACATGCCGAACAGGATCAGCGTGAACACGAGGTCGGCACCGGGGAACCGCCACCGTGACAGCACGAAACCGTTGAGCGACCCGAGGAACGCCGAGATCAGCGCGGCCGGCACCACCATCTGCACGGTGCGCGCGATGGCGGGCGAGAGGGTGCTCCACGCCGTCTCCCAGTTGGCCGTGGTCCACACCTGCGGCAGGTTCCACGCGCGGGTGGGGGCGGCGTCGCCGGGTCCCTTGAAGCTGGTCACGAGCAGCACGTACACCGGCACCAGCACCACGAGCACGAAGAGGAGCAGCACCAGGTAGCGCAGCGTGCGGCCCACGGTGAACCTGCCGCGCGGCGCGGCGCGACGGCCCAGGTCGATGGGGCGCCCGGCCTCCTCGACGACGGCGGTCATCGCTTGTCCTGCCGGTGCGTGTGGACCAGGTAGGGCACGATGACGATCGCCACGATCACCAGGAGGATCGTGCCGACGGCGGCCGCGTTCGCGTAGTCGAAGGCCGACTTGAACACGTACATGTCCACGGCGGGGACCTTGGTCTGGTAGTTCGCCGGCTTGGAGATCGACATGATGAGGTCGAACGCCTTGAGCGACATGTGGCCGATGATGATCAGCGCCGAGAGCGCGATCGGCGACAGCTGCGGGAATAGCACGTGCCGGTACAGCTTCCACTCACTGGCGCCGTCCACCCGCGCGGCCTCCCGCAGCTCCACGGGGATGCCGCGGAAGCCGGCGAGGAACAGCGCCATCACGTAGCCGGAGAGCTGCCAGATCGCCGGGATCGCGATGGCCACGATGCCCACCGACACGTTGTTCCACCAGTTGTTCTGCAGCGCGTCCAGCCCGATCATCTGGAACAGCCGGTTGAGGCCCGACGCCTGCTCGTCCTGGTTGGAGTTGAGCAGCCACCGCCACACCACGCCCGACGCGATGAACGAGACCGCCATCGGGAACAGGTAGATCGACCGGAAGAAGCCCTCTCCCCGCAGCGGCTTGTCGAGCAGCCAGGCCCACAGGAAGCCGATGATCATCGTGCCCACCAGGAACACCACGGTGTACAGCACGAGGTTGGTCAGCGAGTGCTGGAACTCCTCGCTGCCCAGCAGGTCGAGGTAGTTGCGCAGCCCGACGCCCGTCGTCGGCGCCTGGCCCGTCGCCTGCGCGGCCGTGTGGTTGTCGGTGGCGGACTGGCGGGCGTTCGCCACGATGAGGCCGTAGACGAACACCCCGACCAGGATCAGCGAGGGCAGCAGCAGGAGCAGGGGCGCGCCGGCGCGGCGGACCGCCCGGCGCGCCCCCGCGCGCCTGCGCGTGGCGGTGGCCATCGGCGCCTCAGCCAGCGTTCGCGGCGGCCAGCTCCGACTGGAACGCCGCCAGGTCGGAGGCCCCCGAGGTGAACTTGCTGGTGGCGTCGGTGATCGCGGTGAGCGTCGCCACCGGGACGGCGGCCCCGTGCGCCAGCGAGGACACGATCGTGTCGCTCTTGAACGCCTCGGCCGCGGACTGCTGGTACTCGCCGAAGGTCGACATCTCGACGTCCGTGCGGGCCGGGATCGAGCCCTTGGCCTTGTTGAACGCCTCCTGGCCCTCGGCCGAGCCCACCGTCTCCAGCCACGCCTTCGCGCCACCGGGGTGCGGGGCGCCCACGGGCAGCGTGAACGAGTCGGCGAGGAAGTCGAACACGCCGTCCGTGCCCGGCACGGCGAAGGCCGAGTAGTCGGTGCCCAGCTCCTGCTTCTGCTCCTCGTACGACGCCTCCGCCCAGTCGCCCATCACGGTGAACGCGGCCTTGCCGTCGATGACGAGCTGCTGCGACTCCGGCCAGTCCAGGCCGTCACGGTCGGTGTTCGTGTAGCCCATGAGCGTCTGGAAGTCCTCCAGCGCCGCCGTGACCTCGGGTCCCTTCCAGTCGGTCGACCCGTCCCACAGCCCGGAGTAGCCCTCCGCGCCCAGGTCGGACAGCAGCACCGTCTCGAGCAGCTGCACCTGCGTCCACGCCTGCGCGACGGCGAGCGGCGTGACGCCAGCCTTCTTGAGCTTCGCCAGGTCGTCCATCCACGCCGAGAGGTCCGAGTACGTGGCGTCGGGGTCGATCCCCGCGTCGGTGAGCACCTGCCGGTTGGACCACACCACGTTGGCCCGGTGGATGTTCGACGGGATCGAGTAGATCTCGCCGTCGTCGGCCGTCAGCCGGTCCATGAGATCGGGCGGGAAGACGTCGGTCAGCCCGAACTCGTCGTAGAGGTCGGAGACGGGCTCGATCTGCGCGGCGTCGATGTAGTCCTGCAGCTCCGCGCCCGCGTGGGCCTGGAACGTGTCCGGCGGGTCCTGCGCCTGCAGGCGCGTCTGCAGCAGGTCCTTGGCCTGCGACCCCGCGCCGCCGGCCACGGCCCCGTTGACGAACTTCACGTCCGGGTGCTGCTCGTCGAACACCTTGACCAGCGCGTCCAGGCCGGCCTTCTCCGACCCGGCCGCCCACCAGGTGAAGACCTCCACCTCGTCCGCGCCGCCGCTGCCGCTGCCGCCGCTCTCCGGCTCACCGCCGTTGCTGCCGCAGGCGGCCAACGCCAACGCCGCCACGGCCGCGACCGCGGCGACCGCCGACGTCCTGGGAGCTCCTCGCATCTGCCTCACCCCTACGCCCTCGGGCCGGTGGGGGGTCGGTGCGCGCGGCGCGCGGCACCGGCCTGGCGCCTCCTTGCGCCCCGGTCTCGCTCTCATCGCACGACCGGCGACGTCACGGTGTCAAGGCGCGCGGGGAACCTTCGCCCGAATCGTGACCGGATGTCACCCCGAGCGCCCCGCAGTCCTGCAGGGACTCTGCCGGCGTCGTACCCGGTGAGGCATCCCCGCTCGGAAGCATCACCGGGTACGACGCGGGCGCATGGCCTCACTCACAGCCGACGCCGTCGCCGTCGCGATCCAGATGGCCTCCGTAACCAGGGTCTCCCACGAAGACCGGCGCGGCACCGGCAGCTCGCGCGGCGTCGCAGTTCTCGTAGTACACGGGCTGCGGCTCGGGCTCGGCCTCCGTCGTGCCCTCGTCGGGTGCGTCCGGCTCGACGACGGCGGCCGGGGCGGTGTCGGCGTCCTTGCCCGGAGGGCCCTGCTTGCCCTCGGGGCCCGCCTTGCCGCGCGGTCCGGCCGGCCCCTGCGGGCCGGGCTCGCCCTGCGGCCCTGGGGGGCCGGTGGGTCCGGCTGGTCCTTGCAGCGTCACAGCGTTCTCCAACGCGTCGATCCGCGCGCCCTGCGACGCGAGGGTGGTGCCCTCGACGATGGCGAACAGCGCCAGGAGCGCGATGATCGCGATCGCCGTCCGGCTGGTCCTCCGGCGTGGCCGGGGAGGCGCGTCCGTCGCCTCCAGGGGTGGTGCGTCCATGTCACCCTCCGCTTGTCTGCACGTGGGCGCCGCCCGGTCGTGCGCGGGCGGTGGCGTCGACCTCGTCGTCGACGTGCCAGGAAAGAGCGGGTGCGGGGCCCGCCGGGCACGTCGTGGTCGGGTGAACTCCTCGACGACACCGTCCCGGCCCACTCGTGAGCGAATCGGTTCGACGAGGCATGCGTTTGCGCGACCGGACGCGGCAGAAACTTGCGCCCCGTGCCCTCTTGCGCTGTCGCGCCAGCGCACGCTACCGTCGAACCGGTTCGCAAGGATGTGGACGGTCCGAGGACGATCAGGAGGCACGGTGGCCACCATCGGAGACGTCGCGCGTGTCGCGGGGGTCTCGCGCAGCACGGCGTCGTACGCGCTGTCCGGCAAGCGCGCGATCTCGGCCGACGTGCGACGCCGCGTCCAGGACGCCGTCCTCGAGCTCGGCTACACCCCGAACGCCGGGGCGCGGGCGCTGGCCACCTCCCAGACGCGCGTGATCGGGCTGCTCGCGCAGTTCCTCGAGGACGAGTTCGCGCCGGCGATGCTGCAGTACATGCTGGGCGTCTCCAACACGGCCCGCGAGCTCGGCTACGACATCCTGCTCGCCACGGAGTCGGACGGGCGCAACGCGCTGCGGCGGATGACCGACTCGCGCATGGTCGACGGGATCGTGCTGCTCAACGTCGCCGAGCACGACGACCGCCTGCCGATCCTGCGCGACGCGCCCCAGCCCGGGGCGCTGGTGGGCCTGCCGGCCGACTGCACGGGCGTCGACGTCTTCGACCTCGACTTCGAGGAGGCCGGCCGCCTCATGGTCGATCACCTCCAGCGCCTGGGGCACCGCGAGCTGGTGCTCGTCTCCCAGCCGGAGCACGTGGTCGAGCGGGGCGGCGCCTACGTGTGGCGCCTGCAGAACGCCGCCCTCGAGGCGGCCCGGGTGCGCGGGGTGACGCTGCACGCCGTCTTCGCGCCGTCGAGCCAGCCCGACGTCGGACGGGAGCTGCACGCGCTGCTCGACGCCCACCCGGCCGCCACCGGACTGCTCATCAACAACGAGGCGGCCGCGGCCGCGCTCCCCACCGTGCTGCACGAGCGGGGGCTCTCCGCGCCGACCGACCTGTCCGTCGTCGGGCGCTACTCGGACGAGTTCGCCCGCACGTTCTCCCTGCCGTACTCGTCGATCGAGAGCGCGCCCGACCGCCTCGGCCGCATGGCCGTGCGCGAGCTGGTGCGCCGGATCGAGGGGCAGGCGGGGCCCGCCGAGCCGCACGTCGTGCGGTTCGTCTCGCCCGAGCTCGTCGACCGGGGCAGCACGGCCGCCCCCCGCCAGGGCTGACCACCGCACCGCACGACCCCATCGCCGACGTTCAACGTCGAACCGGTTCGACGAATGTCGAACCCGTCGACCGAGGCACCGTTCAAGGAGGAACCGCCATGCACCACCTCACCCGCACCGCCCCGCGCAGGACCGTCGCCCTGGCGGCGCTGACCGCTCTCGCGGCCGCGGGCTCGCTCGCCGCCTGCTCGTCGCCCGACTCGCCCGGCACCGGGGCGTCGGGCGGGAGCGACGACACCTACACCTGGTGGGACCCGTACCCCCAGCACGACGAGAAGTCCGACTGGGCCCAGCGCGTCCAGGCGTGCGGCGAGGAGGCGGGCGTCACCATCGAGCGCACCGCCTACGACACCACCGCGCTGACCAACCAGGCGCTGCTGTCGGCGCAGGAGGGCACGTCGCCCGACGTCATCCTGCTCGACAACCCGGCCGTCTCGACCCTCGCGGACACCGGCATGCTCACCACTGTCGACGAGTTCGGGCTGGACACGTCCGCGATCGACCAGAACCTGCTCGACGCCGGCGTCGTCGACGGCGCGGCGTACGGCATCCCCATCGGCGCCAACACGCTGTCGCTCTACTACAACGCCGACGTGCTCAAGGACGCCGGGGTGGACCCGGCGTCGGTCACGGACTGGGACTCGCTGACGGCGGCGCTGAAGAAGGTCACGGACGCGGGCCACAAGGGCATCACGTTCGCCGGTATCGGCACCGAGGAGGGCTCGTTCCAGTTCCTCCCCTGGTTCTGGGGCGCGGGCGCCGACCTCACGGACCTCGACTCGCCCGAGGCGGTCGAGGCGCTCGAGCTGTGGAAGGGCTGGCTGGACGAGGGCTACGCGCCGAACTCGGTCATCCAGAACTCGCAGAACACCACGTGGGAGGAGTTCCTCACGGGCGACTTCGGCTTCGTGGAGAACGGCACCTGGCAGGTGAACAGCGCCGCGGAGGCCGACTTCGAGACGGGCATCGTGCAGCTCCCGGCCAAGGACGGCGGCGTCGCGCCGGCGCCGACGGGCGGCGAGTTCATCGTGGCCCCGGTCCAGCAGGACACGGAGCGCTACGAGACGACGCGCCAGATCGTCGAGTGCATGACGACGCCCGAGGGCTTCGTCGAGACGGCCAACACCTTCGCCTACTACATCCCGCCGACGGCGGACGGGCAGAAGGCGCTGCTCGAGGAGAAGCCCGAGCTCGAGCCGTGGGTCGAGGCCGTGCAGAACGCCAAGGGCCGCACCAGCGACGGCCTCGGCACGGACTACCCGATCATCTCCGAGGCCCTGTGGACGGCGGTGCAGAACGCCCTGTCCGGCTCGGCCACGCCGGCCGAGGCGCTCAAGACGGCGCAGGCGGACGCCGAGTCCGGCACCAAGTGACGCGGGCTCGCCCGTGACCCCATCCGCCCGACGCGCTCGCGGCATGTGAGCGCACACACGGACGAAGGACGCACCATGACCACCACCCCGACCGCGGTCGGGACGCGCGGAGCGCCGCCTGGCGCGGCGGGCTCACGGCCCGCCGCGCCCACGGGGCGGCGACGTCGCGGCCCCACCGCGAGCCAGTGGGCCGCCGTCGGCTTCGCCGCGCCGCTCCTGGTCTACCTCCTGCTCTTCTACGCCTACCCGCTGTGGCGCAACGTCGACCTGTCGCTCCACGACTACACGATCCGTGCGTTCGTGCAGGGGAACGCCGAGTTCGTCGGGTTCGAGAACTACGCCGAGGTGTTCTCCTCGTCGACGTTCCCGACGGCCCTGACCAACACGGTGCTGTTCACGGTGGGCTCGATCGTGCTCCAGTTCGCGATCGGCCTGGCGCTGGCGGTCTTCTTCCGGTCGAGCTTCCGGCTGTCGGGCGCGCTGCGGGCGATGTTCCTCGTGCCGTGGCTGCTGCCGCTGATCGTCTCCGCCTCCACGTGGGCGTGGATGCTCAACAGCGACAACGGCATCGTGAACTCGGTGCTCGGCGCCTTCGGCGCGGAGCAGATCAACTGGCTCACCTCGCCCGACACGGCGCTGCTGTCGGTGACGATCGCGAACATCTGGCTCGGCATCCCGTTCAACCTCGTCATCCTCTACTCGGGCCTGCAGAACATCCCCGGCGACGTCTACGAGGCGGCGTCGCTCGACGGCGCCGGCGCGTGGCGGCAGTTCTGGAGCATCACGTTCCCGCTGCTGCGCCCCGTCTCCCTCATCACGATCCTGCTGGGGCTCATCTACACGCTCAAGGTCGTCGACGTCATCTGGATCATGACGACCGGCGGGCCGGGCGACGCGTCCACGACGTTCGCCGTCTGGTCCTACCGCGAGGCGTTCGGCACCGGCCAGCCCGACTTCTCCCCGGCCGCGGCGGTGGGCAACGTGCTCATCCTCGTCGCGCTCGTCTTCGGGTTCCTGCACCTGCAGCTCCAGCGCCGACAGGAGGACTCATGAGCGCCACCATCCGCAGCAACACCCGCAGGACCTGGTGGAAGACGGCCCTCGGCGTCCTCTTCACCGCGGTCATGCTGTTCCCCGTCTACTGGATGGTGAACGTCTCCCTCACGCGGACCGGCGACCTGCGCTCCGACCCGCCGCACTGGTTCCCCTGGGAGCCGACGTTCGAGGGCTACTCCGCCGTCCTGGACCAGCAGCTCCCCGCGCTGGGCACGAGCCTGCTCGTGGGCCTCGGCTGCGTGGTGCTCACCGTCGTCATCGCGGCGCCGGCGGGCTACGCGCTGGGGCTGCTGCACCTGCGCGGCGGCCGCACGCTCAACTTCCTGCTGCTGGTGGCGCAGATGATCCCCGCCGTCGTCATGGCGATGGGCTTTTACGCGATCTACAACAAGCTCGGCCTGCTCAACACGGTCGGCGGGCTGATCGTCGCGGACTCCACGATCGCCGTGCCGTTCGGGGTGCTGCTGTTCACCGCGTTCATGGCGGGCATCCCGCGCGAGCTGCTGCAGGCCGCCCGGGTGGACGGCGCGGGCGCGTGGCGCTCGTTCTGGTCCGTCGTCGTGCCGCTGAGCCGCAACTCCACGATCACCGTGTCGCTGTTCGCGTTCCTGTGGGCCTGGTCGGACTTCATCTTCGCCTCGACCCTCAACCGGAACGGCGACCTCGTCCCGATCACGCTCGGGATCTACCACTACATCGGCAACAACACCACGCAGTGGAACGCGATCATGGCCACCGCCGTCGTCGCGTCCGTGCCGGCGGCGGTCCTCCTCGTCGTCGCGCAGCGCTACGTGGCCGCGGGCGTCACCGCGGGCGCCGTCAAGGACTGACGAGAGAAGCCAGATGACCTCCACCCCTCTGACCGTCGACCCCGCCGCGCGCCCGGTCGACGCGCCCGGACCGCGCCGCGGCCTCGGCGTCGGCGAGCTCCGGCTCGACGGCGGCTTCTGGGGACGCCTCCAGGAGACCAACGCGCGCGCCACCTTCCAGCACTGCCTGGACTGGATGGAGCGGCTGGGCTGGCTCGCCAACTTTGACCGGGTCGCCGACGGCACCACCGGTCCCGACCGCCCCGGCTGGCAGTTCTCCGACTCGGAGGTCTACAAGCTGCTCGAGGCCCTCGCCTGGGAGCACGGCCGCACCGGCGACCCCTCCGTGGACGCGACGTTTCGCAAGCTCGTCGACCGGGTCGCGGCCGCGCAGGACGACGACGGCTACCTCAACACCTGCTTCGGGCACCCCGGGCGGCCGGCGCGGTACACCGACCTGTCGTCCGGTCACGAGCTGTACTGCACCGGCCACCTGCTCCAGGCGGCCGTCGCGCGGGTCCGCACCGTGGGGCCGGACGACCGCCTCGTCGAGGTCGCGCGCCGCGCGGCGGACCACGTGTGCCGGGAGTTCGGTGGCGGCGGGAGCGACGGGATCTGCGGACACCCGGAGATCGAGGTGGGCCTGGCGGAGCTGGGCCGCGCCCTGGCCGAGCCGCGGTACACGGAGCAGGCGCGCCTGTTCGTCGAGCGGCGCGGGCACGGGACGCTCGCCCCCGTCGCGCTGCTCGGCCCGGCGTACTTCCAGGACGACGTGCCGGTGCGCGAGGCCGACGTCTGGCGCGGGCACGCCGTGCGAGCCCTGTACCTCGCGGCCGGCGCCGTGGACGTCGCGGTCGACACGCACGACGACGACCTGCGTGCCGCCGTCGAGCGCCAGTGGGCGCGCTCGGTGGAGCGCCGCACCTACCTCACCGGCGGCATGGGCTCGCGGCACCAGGACGAGGGGTTCGGCGACGACTGGGAGCTGCCGCCGGACCGCGCGTACTGCGAGACGTGCGCGGGCGTCGCGTCGGTCATGGTGTCGTGGCGGCTGCTGCTCGCCACCGGCGACGTGCGGTACGCGGACCTCGTCGAGCGCACGCTCTACAACGTCGTCGCCACGTCCCCGCGCGCCGACGGCCGCGCCTTCTTCTACGCGAACCCGCTGCAGCAGCGCGAGCCGGGCGCGGACGTGCTGCCCGACGCCGTGAACCCGCGCGCCGAGGGCGGCGTCCGCGCGCCGTGGTTCGACGTCTCCTGCTGCCCCACCAACGTGGCGCGCACCCTCGCGTCCTGGCAGGCGTACGCCGCGTTCGTCGACGACGGCGCCGTCGTGACCCTCGCCCAGTACGCGGCGGGCGACCTGCGGGTCGAGGTCGCGGGCGGCGAGCTCGTGCTGCGCGTCGACACGGCCTACCCGCACGACGGCGAGGTGCGGGTCGAGGTGCGATCGGCGCCGCACGGTCCGGAGCCCGTCGGGGGGTCGCGCGCGGTCACGCTGCGCCTGCGCGTGCCGCACTGGGCGTCGCAGGAGGGCGGCGCGGGCGCGACGGTCACCGGACCGGACGGCGTGGTGCGCCCCGCCGCGCCCGGCTGGGTCGACGTCGCGGTGCGCGAGGGCGACGTCGTGGTGCTGGGCCTGCCCGTCGCGCCGCGCTTCTCGTGGCCCGACCCGCGGATCGACGCCGCCCGCGGCACCGTCGCCGTCGAGCGCGGACCGCTGGTGCTCGCGCTGGAGTCCGTCGACCTGCCGGACGGCGTCGCGCTGGAGCAGGTGCGGGTCGACCCGGCCGTCCCGGCACGCGTCCCGGACGACGTCGAGCACCGGGACGGCGCCGTCGTGACGGCGCGCGTCGAGCCCCTGCCGGAGGTCGCGCCGGGGAGGCCCCCGTTCGGGCCGGACGGGGCGCCGCCGGAGTCTGAGGGTCCGCCCGAGCCCGCGGGGTCCGCACCGGTCGACCTCCCGCTGATCCCCTACCACCGCTGGGCCGAGCGCGGTCCGTCCACCATGCGCGTCTTCGTCCCGACCGTCTGAACCTGCCAAGGAGATCCCGGTGAACCAGCCGAGCAGCGACATCCGCGCCGACGGCGCCCGCCTGACCTGGCGCGGCGGCGGCGAGACGCTCGTCGTCGAGCCGTGGGGCCGCGACAGCGTGCGCGTGCGCGCCACGGTGATGGGCGACGTCGACGACGCGGACTGGGCGCTCCTGCCGCCCGACCCGGCCGCGCACGCCGGCGCGAGCGTCGAGGTCCGGGACGACGGTGCCACGCTGCGGCACGGGGCGATCCGCGTCGAGCTCACGACGTCCCGGTGGTTCCACGAGCCGGTCGGGTACGAGGTGTCCCGCTGCGAGCTGGCGTTCCACGACGCCGACGGGCGGCTGCTGTTCCGCGAGCTGGGCCGTGGAGGGTCGCTCGACCTCCGGGCGCGGCACTTCCGGCCCCGGCCGGGCGACGACGGCCACGTGCTCACGGCGTCGTTCGAGGCGGACCCGGGCGAGCGCCTCGCCGGGATGGGGCAGTACCAGCAGCACGTGCTGGACCTCAAGGGCTCCACGTTCGAGCTCGCGCACCGCAACTCGCAGGCCAGCGTGCCGTTCGTCGTGTCGAGCGCGGGCTACGGCTTCCTCTGGCACGACCCGTCGATCGGGCGCGCCACGTTCGCCCGCAACCGGACGGAGTGGCACGCGGAGTCCACGCGCCAGCTCGACTACTGGGTCACCGCCGGGGCGACGCCGTCCGCCATCGCCCGCAACTACGCCGACGCCACCGGGCACGCCCCGATGATGCCGGAGCGCGGTCTCGGCTTCTGGCAGTGCAAGCTGCGGTACTGGAACCAGGAGCAGCTCTTGGAGGTGGCGCGCGAGCACCGGCGTCGGGGCCTGCCGCTCGACGTCATCGTGGCGGACTTCTTCCACTGGCCGCACATGGGCGACTACCGGTTCGAGGACGAGTTCTGGCCCGACCCGGCGGCGATGGTGGACGAGCTGCGCGAGCTCGGCGTCGAGCTCATGGTGTCGGTCTGGCCGCAGGTCTCCCTGGAGTCGGAGAACTTCGCCCACCTGCGCCGGAACAACCTCCTGGTCCGGTCGGACCGGGGCGTCGACGTCCAGATGTCGTTCGAGGGCCCGAGCGTCTTCCTCGACGTCACCCACCCCGAGGCGCGGACCTGGCTCGCCGAGACGCTCGCGCGGAACTACGGCGCGCACGGCGTGCGCACGTACTGGCTGGACGAGGCCGAGCCCGAGTTCGGCGTCTACGACCACGACGCCTACCGCACCCACCTCGGCCCGTACGCGCGGGTGGGCAACGTGTACCCGCAGGCGTTCGCCCGGGCGGTGTTCGAGGGGCAGACGGCGGCCGGCGAGCAGGAGGTCGTGAACCTCGTGCGCTGCGCCTGGGCGGGCAGCCAGCGGTACGGCGCGCTCGTCTGGTCGGGGGACATCTCCTCCACGTGGGAGGACCTCGCGCGGCAGATCACGGCCGGCATCCACATGGGCGTGGCGGGGATCCCCTGGTTCACCACGGACATCGGCGGCTTCCACGCCGGCGACGGCGCGGACCCGGCGTTCCACGAGCTGCTGGTGCGCTGGTTCCAGGTGGGCGCGTTCAGCCCGGTGATGCGGCTGCACGGCGACCGGCTGCCGTACGAGGAGGTCACGGCCGCCGACGGCTCCCGGCGCCTGCGCTCCGGCGGGCCCAACGAGCTGTGGTCCTTCGGCGACGACGTGTACCGGGTGCTCGAGCGGTACGTGCACCTGCGCGAGGCCCTCCGTCCCTACCTCCGGGAGGTGATGCGCGCCGCGCACACCGACGGCCAGCCCGTGATGCGCGGGCTGTTCCACGACTTCCCCGACGACCCGCGAGCGTGGGACGTCGACGACCAGTACCTGCTGGGGCCCGACGTCCTCGTCGCCCCGGTCATCGCCGCGGGCGCGCGCGAGCGCGACGTCTACCTGCCCGCGGGCGCCCGGTGGACCGACGCCGCCACCGGCGAGGTGCACGACGGCGGCCGGACCGTCCGCGCGGACGCCCCGCTCGACGTCGTGCCCGTGTACCTGCGCGACGGTGCGCTGCCCGAGGTCGTCGGACGGACGACCGGCGACGTCACCTGGAGGGGGTGAGCACAGCACGACGTCCTGGTCCCGCCGGGGCGAGACCCACCAAGAAAGGCACCACCACGTCCGCGGTGGGCACGTCGTCGTGCCCGCCGCCCGCACGAGGAGAAGGAAGATGCGTCTTGGCAGGAAGAGAACGACCCCGACGACGGCCCGGCGCCGGGTCGTCGCGATGACCGCGGCGACCGCCGTCGCCGCGCTCGGGCTCGGCGGCGCTGCGGCCGCCACCACCGCGACGGCCGCCGCGCCGTCGGGGCCCGGCCCCGACTCCACGCTGGTGGTCGAGGCCGACCAGCCGTTCCGCGAGGTCTCGCACGTCGCCACGGGGTCGTTGTACGGGATCGCCGACGAGGGCGTGCCGTCCGACGACCTCATCGCGCCGATCAAGCCGAACACGTTCGTGCAGATGCCGCCGGGCGGCCGCCAGCAGCCGACGGGCGACACCCTCGACGTGTGGCGGACGGCGGCGCGGCACGACGCGGGGATCGTCGTGCGGATCGTCGACTACTACCCGGGGTGGCCGTACCAGTTCAGCTGGGAGAACACCGCCGACCGGAAGGCCTGGGAGGACGTCATCCGGGACGTCGTGGCCGACGTCAAGGCGTCGGGGGCGACCAACGTCGTCGCCTACGCCCCGTGGAACGAGTCGGACAACACCTGGCTCGAGGAGAACGGCACCTTCGAGGAGCTGTGGGAGTTCAGCTACCGCGTGCTGCGCGAGGAGCTGGGCCCCGACGTCCCCATCCAGGGGCCGAGCTTCTCGGACAACATCTCCGACATGCGGCAGTTCCTCGAGTTCGCCAAGGAGACGAACACCGTCCCCGACGTGCTGGAGTGGCACGAGCTGATCCGCTCCTCCAAGATCCAGGGCGACGTCGAGTCGGTGCGCGCCATGCTCGACGAGCTGGGCCTGCCCGACCTGCCCATCGACATCGCCGAGTACGCGGCCCCGTCCCAGGTGGGCCTGCCCGGCCCGCTCGTCGGGTACGTCTCCAAGTTCGAGCGCTTCGGCATCGACCGTGCCGAGCTCGCGTTCTGGAACCAGTCCGGCACCCTCGGCGACCTGCTGGTGAGCCGGGGCGGCGCCCCGAACGGCGCGTACTGGCTGTACACCTGGTACGCCGCCATGTCCGGGCAGATGGTCACCACCACGCCGCCGTCGAACGAGAGCCCGCTGGACGGGGCGGCGTCGGTGAACGACGCGAAGGACGAGGTGCGCGTCATCGCGGGCGGCAACAGCGGCCCGACGTCGATCGTCGTGAACGGGCTCGACGAGCTCGCGCTCGGCGACGAGGTGAACGTGCGGCTCGAGACCACGCCGTCCTACGGCCGCACCACGCCCACCGCGGCGCCGATCACGATCTCCGACACCACGTACACCGTGGGCGACGACGGGTCGATCACCGTGCCCGTCGTGATGAACCCGGCGTACGGGTACCACGTCGTCGTGTCGGCGGCGGGCGAGGAGTCGAGCCTGGCCGGCACGTACACGCTCGACAACGTGCACTCCGGCCTCCCGCTCGGGACGTCGGACGGTGCGGCCGTGCAGGCCGCGGCGGGCGAGGGGCGCACCTGGGAGGTGCGCGACGCCGGCTCCGGCCTGTCCACCGTGACGGACCTCGCGAGCGGGCTGGTGCTCGCCGCGCCGGAGGGCACGGACGGCAACGGCGCGCCCGTGGTCGTCGAGGAGGCGGACGGGAGCGACGGGCAGCTCTGGCAGCTCGTGCCGGACGGCGAGGGGCACGTGCGGCTCGCCAACTACGGGACCGGGCTGACCCTGGGTGTGGACGGGATGAGCACCGACGCCGGAGCCGCCGCCGTCCAGTGGACCGACGGCTCCCCGTCGGCGAGCTGCAGCCCCGACGGGCCGCGGGCGCCCGGGAAGGTCGGGACGGCGCTCGACATGTGCGGCACGTCCTCGTACGTCACCCTGCCGGACGGCGTCGTCGACGGGCTCGACGGCGACTGGTCGTTCACCGCATGGGTGAAGCCGGCCGCGCTGCCCACGTGGGCCCGCGTGTTCGACATCGGGTCCGGCTCGGGCTCGAGCATGTTCCTCACGCTCAACGCCGGCAGCGGGCCGCGGTTCGCCATCACGACCAGCGGCGCCGGGGGCGAGCAGCGCCTCGACCACCCCGGGCAGAACCTTCCGCTCGACACGTGGTCGCAGGTGACGGTCACGGTGTCCGGCACCACCGGCACGCTGTACGTGAACGGCAAGGCGGTCGCCACCAACGACGGGATCACGATCTCGCCGTCCGACCTGGGCGCCTCGAACGGCCGCAACTGGATCGGGAAGTCGCAGTACGGCTCCGACCCGGCCTTCGACGGCGCGCTGGACGACGTCGCGATCCACTCCCGCGCGCTGTCCGCCGCCGAGGTGGCCGACCTCGCCGCCGGGCAGCCGTCGGCCGGGGACGTGGCGCACTACGCCTTCGACGAGCCCGACGGCGGCACCGCCGTGGTCGACTCCTCCGGCAGCGGCCGGGACGCCGCGCTCACCGTCGGGAAGGGGGCCGGCGACACCACGACCGCGACCGACGAGGAGACCGCCGACCGGTTCTGGGCCCTGACCCCGGCCAGCCCGCTGGGCGTCGAGGTCGCGACCGAGTGCCGCGGGGCGCAGGCGTTCGTCGTCGTCGAGGCGACCGACCTCGCCAGCACGCGCACCGACGTCACCGTGGCCGCCCTCGGCGAGTCGCGGGCGCGCGACGTGCTGAAGCCGGGCGCGACCTGGCGGCTGCCGTTCGCCGCGGACGCCCGCGCCGTCGACGCCGGCGAGGTGACCGTCACCGCCGGCGGCGTCTCCACGACGCACCCGTACGACGCCGCCAGCTGCGGCTGACACGCGGCCGAGGCGGAGCGGTCGCTCGCTCCGCCTCGGCCGGCACCCTTCGACATCCCCTCACGGAAGGCACTCGACGATGAGTACGACACCTTCACCACGCACGCAGAGAAAGGCCCGGCGCCGCACGGCCGCCGCGCTCTCGACGGCCCTGGCGCTCGCGGGCACCTCGCTGGCCGTGGGCGTCCCGGCGGCGGCCGCGGAGCCGCCCGCCCCCGACCTGCACTGGACGATGGACGACATCGACGGTTCCACCGTCCCCGACTCGTCGGGGAACGGGCTCGACGGCACGATCCGCGGCGCCACGACCGTGGTCGACGCCGAGGGCGGCACGCAGGCGCTCGAGCTGCCCGGCGGCGCCGGCGGCGGCTACGTGACGATCCCGCGCGGCGCGCTGGACGGGGCCACCGACCTCACCGTGTCCGCGCGCGTGCGCTGGGACGGCGAGGGCGGGGCCTGGCAGCGGGTCTACGACCTCGGCACCGACACCACCCGCTACCTGTTCACCACGCCGTCCAACGGCGACGGGAACCTCCGCACCGCCGTCACGACGGGCGGCGGGGGCGGCGAGGCGACGGTGACCGGCCACGGTCCGCTGCAGGCCGGGGACTGGGTCACCCTCACCACCGCGCTCGACACGTCGGCGGGGCGGGTGACGACGTACCTGGACGGCGTCGCCGTCGCGTCGGCACCCACCTCGATCAGCGCCGGCCAGCTCCTGGCCGACGGCGCGACGTCGGCCGGGTTCCTCGGGAAGTCGTTCTACCCGGACCCGCTGTTCGACGGCGCCGTCGACGACTTCCGCATCTACCGCACCGCGCTCGCTGCGGACCAGGTGGCCGAGCTCGTGGGAGAGTCCCCGACCATGACCGCCCTCAGCACCGACTCGTTCGAGGTCCGCACGACGGTGCAGGCCGCGCCCGACCTGCCCGCCGCCGTCCGCGCGTCCTTCTCGGACGGCTACGACCGCGACGTGCCGATCGTCTGGGACGACGTCGACCCGGCGCAGTACGCCCGGCCCGGAGAGTTCACGGTGTCGGGGAAGGCGGTGCCGGGCGACGCCGACGGCGTCGCCGTGACCGCCACCGTGACGGTGCACCGCGGTGAGCTGACCGTCGACCTGGGCACGGACACCGGCGACTTCCACGGTGGCGCGTCCGGCACCCTGTACGGCCTGTACGGCGAGGGGCTGCCCAGCGACAACCTCATCGAGGGCATGGGCCTGCGCACCGTGTCCACCAAGGCCCAGGACGGGCCCCAGCACCCGGGCGCCGACGCGCTGGAGGTGGTGCGGCCGCTCGCGGACGCGACCGACGGCGACGTGTACGTGTACATGACGGACATCCACCGCGGGTTCCCGTACCAGTGGCCGGGGGACACCCCGGAGGAGAAGCTCGACACCTTCGTCGACAAGATCGCCACCCAGGTGGACCAGGTGCTCCAGCTCCCCCAGGAGTACCAGGACAACGTGGTCTTCGTGCCGTTCAACGAGCCCGAGGGCAACATGTTCGGCACCGGCGAGTGGAGCTACGACGGCACGTCGTGGCTCGACGACCCCACGGACTACCTCGCCGCCTGGGACCGCGTGCACGCCGTCATCAGGGACCGCATGCCCGACGCGCGGATCGCCGGGCCCAACACCAGCGTGCTGTACAGCCAGGTGAAGGGCTTCCTCGAGCACACCGTCGAGGCGGGCACCGTGCCCGACGTGATCACCTGGCACGAGCTGTCCCACCCCGAGAAGATCCGCACCTCGGTCGCGACGTACCGCGAGTGGGAGGCGGACGTGTTCGCCGGGACGGACCTCGAGGGCACCGAGCTGCCGATCAACATCAACGAGTACGCGTTCAACTACCACACCTCGGTGCCCGGTCAGATGATCCAGTGGATCTCGGCGATCGAGGACTCGAAGGTCGACGCCGACATCGCGTACTGGAACATCGACGGCAACCTGTCCGACTCCGCGGTGCAGTCCGACCGTGGCAACGGGCAGTGGTGGCTGTTCAACGCGTACTCGCGGATGAGCGGGCACACCGTCGAGGTCACGCCGCCGTTCCCGGGCCAGAACTACACCCTGCAGGGCGTGTCGAGCCTCGACGAGGAGCGGAAGGTCTCGCGCACCATCGTCGGCGGGGCCGACGGCGCCGCGCCGGTGGACCTGGTGAACGTGCCCGCCGCCGTGTTCGGCGACGAGGTCCGGGTGACCGTCCGCGAGATCCCGTGGACCGGCCAGCTCGGCGACTCCGCCCAGCCGCGGCACCTCGCGGAGACCACCGCGTCCGTCGTCGACGGGAAGGTGTCGGTCGAGTTCGACGGCGAGACGCTGCCGCTGCTGCGGGAGTCCTCCGCGTACGAGATCGTCGTGACGCCGGCCGGCGTCGGGACGTCCACGAGCGCCGCGCCCACGCTGTGGGACGGCAGCTACGAGGCCGAGGACGCCACCTACACGGGCTCCGGCTACTCGAAGAACGGCCCCGAGGGCTCGCCCGCGGACGTCGGCAAGTTCTACACCTCCGGCGGCTACGACGTCGGCGGCCTGCGCACCGGCTCCGACGGGGTGCTGGACTTCGAGGTGACCGTGCCGCAGGACGGCACCTACGACCTGTCCGTCTTCGCCAACAGCCTGAACACGTTCGACAAGGTGGCCGAGCAGGGCCCGACGAACGTCTTCGTGCGGGTCGACGGCGCGGCCGAGCAGGAGCTGTTCCTGCCGCTCGGCTACAAGTGGGTGGTCTGGGACCACGCCGACACGACCGTCGAGCTCACCGCCGGCACCCACACGATCTCCCTCGCCGCGCAGGGGCTCGACGGCGGCGCGACGCAGGGCGACGCCATCGTCGACCGCCTCACCCTGTCCCTGCCGAACCCGGACGCCGCCACGTCGGTGTACGAGGCGGAGCACGCGACGCTCGACGGCGGCCGGACGGTGTTCGCCGCGGACGACCTGCCCGACGGCGTCGCGTTCGGCGACGTCTCCGGCGCGGGAGCCGTGGCTCTCGCCGAGGGCGAGAGCGCGACGTTCTGGGTCTACGGGGCGACCGACGCCGAGGCGACCCTCGGCGCCGACCTGCTCGGCGCCGGCTCCGGCACGCTCGCGGTCAACGGCCGTGACGTGCTCGAGCTCGGGGACGCGCAGCAGGTCGCCGCGCACCTGCGGGGCGGCGTCAACAAGGTCGTCGTGACCGGCGGCGCGGACGGACTGGTCCTCGACCGGCTGACCGTCGCGGCCGGGACCGGCGCGCTCGCGGCCACCGCGTACCAGGCGGAGGACGCCGAGCTCGCCGGCTCGGCGGCCGTCACCGACCTCTCCCTCGCCGAGGGCGGCAAGGCCGTGACGGACGTGGGCGGGGAGCCCGGCAACGGGAACACGCTGACGTTCCGGGTCGACGCCGCCGAGGCGGGCCCGCACGCCGTGGTGCTCCGGTACTCGAACCCGGAGCAGTCGCCCGCCTCGCACTACAACCCCGACCCGCTCGCCCGCCGGGCGGACGTGTCGGTCAACGGCGGCACCGGCGTGCCCGTCCTGTTCCCGCACACGTTCCACGCGAACAACTTCTGGGAGAAGACGGTGGTGCTCGACCTCGACGAGGGCGAGAACACGATCGCCCTCTCGTCGCACGAGGCGCCGAACTTCGACGGCGAGACGTACGCGTCCGACGTGTGGCCGGACTTCCCGATGCGCTCGGCGTGGGCGCCGCTCGTCGACCGGATCACCGTCTCGCCGCTCAGCGCCGCGCTCTCGTCGGCGACGAGCCCGGTCTCCGTCGAGGTGGCGACCGGGTGCCGCGGGGCCAAGCCGTTCGTCGAGGTCACCGTGACCAACGACTCCGACGAGCGCACCGACGTCACCGTAACCGCCCTGGGGGAGTCGCGGGTGCGTGACGTGCTGAAGCCGGGTGCAACCTGGCGGCTGCCGTTCGCCGCGGACGGCCGGACCCTCGAGGCGGGGGAGGCGACCGTCACCGCCGGCGGCGTCCCGTCGACGCACGCGTACGACGCGGAGTCGTGCCGCTGACGGTCTGACCGGCCGACCTGGTGACCGCGGGAGCCTGGCGCCACCCGACCCGGGGTGGCGCTAGGCTCCCGGCCGTGACCTCAGCGCTGACGATCCACACCGCGGGCGACGCGGACTCTCCCACCGTCGTGGTGCTCCACGGCCTGTCCGACGCGGGCGACAACTTCCCCGACCTGGTCGAGCGCTGGCAGCAGGACTGGCGCATCGTCGCGCCGAGCATGCGCGGCCACGGCACGTCGCCGCGGTTCCGGGACGACGAGCTGGACGCCACGGCCGACCTGATGCTCGCGGACGTGCTCGCCGTCCTCGACGAGCAGCCGGAGCCCGTCGTGCTGCTGGGGCACTCGATGGGCGGCGCGCTCGCGCTGCGCGCCGCCGTCGCCCGCCCGGGGGCGGTGCGGGCGCTGGTGCTGGAGGACCCGCCGCGGGCGGACGGCGGCCCCAGCCCGGCCGAGCACGCCACCGGGTTCCTCACGTTCGTCGACGGCGTGAGCGCGCGCATCGCCCGCGGCGAGCTCGAGGAGCTCGTCACGGAGAGCACGTGGAGCCGGCCCGAGGCCGAGGCGTGGGCGCGGTGCAAGCCGCAGGTGCAGCGCGACTACCTGCGCGACGGGCTGCACCTCGGCCCCGACAGCTGGGCCGACCTCGTGGCCCGGCTGACGGTGCCGACGCTGCTGGTGCTGCCCGACCGGGACAGCGTCGGCCCGTCCCCCGCCGAGCCCGGGCCGGAGAACCCGCTGCTGCGCACCGTCGTCGTCTCCGACGCCGGCCACTGCGTGCGCCGCGACCAGCCCGAGGCCTACTTCGCGGCGGTCGAGGACTTCCTCGCCTCCGTGCTCTCCTGACCTGCCCGCCGGAGATCTCCGTCAGTCCCGCGACAGCACCAGCGCGGCGCTGTGCCCCCCGAAGCCGAATGCGTCGACGAGCGCGTGCCGCGCCGTCGTCGGGCGGGGCGCGGTGACGACGTCGAGGTCGACGTCCGGGTCGAGCGCGTCGAGGTTGAGCGTGGGCGGCACGACGCCGTCACGGAGGGCCAGCAGCGCGACCAGCGCGCCGAGCGCTCCGGACGCGCCGAGCAGGTGACCGGTCGACGCCTTCGTCGCGGTCACCGGCGGCGGGCTGTCGAGGGCGGTGCGCAGCGCCCGGGCCTCGGTGACGTCGCCGGCCGGGGTGGACGTCGCGTGGGCGTGCACCATCCCGATGTCGCCGGGCTCGAGGCCGGCGTCGCGCAGCGCGAGCGTGATGGTCCGGGCCTGGTTGACCGGGTCGCCGCCGACGATGTCGTACGCGTCGGAGGTGAGGGACGTGCCGTCGACCGAGCCCAGGACCGTCGCGCCCCGGGCGCGGGCGTGCTCCTCGGACTCGAGCACGAGGAGCACGGCACCCTCGCCCATGACGAAGCCGTCGCGCCCGACGTCGAAGGGGCGCGAGGCGCGCTGCGGCTCGTCGTTGCGGGTCGACAGGGCGCGCACGCGGCCGAACCCGGTGAGGGACAGCGGCACGATGCTGGCCTCCGCCCCGCCGCACACGACGACGTCGGCCGCCCCGGAGCGGATCAGGTCGCGGCCCTGCCCGATCGCCTCCGCCCCCGCAGCGCACGCGCTCACGGGCGCGCGGGCCCCGGCCTTGGCCCCCAGGTCGAGGGACAGGTACGCCGCCGGGCCGTTCGCCATCGCCATCGTGATCGTGTACGGGGACACGCCGCGGTAGCCGGCCGACCCCAGGGTGTCCTGCATGGCGACGGTCGTGGCGATGCCGCCGTGCGCGGTGCCCACGGCCACGCCGAGCCGCGTGGGGTCCACGTCCGACAGCCCCGCCGACGCCCAGGCCTCCCGCCCGGCGACCAGCGTCAGCTGCTCGACCCGGTCGCGGGCGCGTCGTTCGGGCACGCTCAGCCCGTCCGCGAACGCGTCGTCCGCCCGCGCGGCGATACGCACGGGCAGCATGCCGGCCCAGTCCTCCGTGATCGCGCCGGCCCCGTTCACGCCCGCCCGGAGGGCCGACCACGTCTCGTCGACCGTGCCGCCGACAGGCGTGACCGCCCCTGCACCCGTGACCACCGTCCGTCGCACCCGCCTGCTCCTCGTCAGTCCGGTTGCCCCCTGCACCCGCACCGTGCGAGACCTCGTTGCGGGCCCACTCTGCCCTGCCTGCCCGCGCGCCGCCCTGCACGTCCCGCCTCGGCGCGGTTCCATGAGGTGGTGCCAACGACGGTCCACCGAGGATCCAGGAGGTCGCGATGAGCCAGACGATCGACCAGGCCGGCGGCGGGGCGGGCGGCGCCGCCCCCGAACCGGGCCTCAAGCGGGTGATGGGGCGCAAGCTCCTGCTGCTCTTCATCGTCGGGGACATCCTCGGCACGGGCGTCTACGCGCTCACGGGCCAGGTCGCGGGCGAGGTCGGGGGCGCGGCGTGGGCGCCGTTCCTCATCGCGTTCGTCGTGGCGACGATCACCGCGTTCTCGTACCTGGAGCTGGTGACGAAGTACCCGCAGGCCGCGGGCGCCGCGCTGTACACGCACAAGGCGTTCGGCATCCACTTCGTCACGTTCATCATCGCGTTCATGGTGATGTGCTCGGGCATCACGTCGGCGTCGACGGCGTCGAACGCGTTCGCGGGCTTCCTCAACGACGGCTTCGGCCTGGGTCTCGGGACCAACGGGCTGCTGTGGATCGCGCTCGGGTTCATGACGCTGGTGGCGCTGGTGAACTTCCGCGGCGTCGGTGAGAGCGTCAAGGCGAACGTGGTGCTGACGCTCGTGGAGCTGTCGGGTCTGCTGCTCGTCATCTTCGTGGGCATGTGGGGGATGACCCAGGGACGGGCCGACTTCTCCCGGGTGGTCGTGTTCGAGAGCCCGGACGACAAGGGCGTGTTCCTCGCGGTCACCGCTGCCACCACGCTCGCGTTCTTCGCGATGGTGGGCTTCGAGGACTCCGTGAACATGGCGGAGGAGTGCCAGGACCCGGTGCGGGACTTCCCGCGCACGATGCTCACCGGCCTGTCGATCACCGGCCTCATCTACGTGCTGGTCGCGATCACCGCCGTCGCCCTCGTGCCCGTCGGTGATCTCACCGACGCCGAGAAGGGTTCCGCACTGACGCAGGTCGTCGCGGCCGGTGCCCCCGGCCTGCCGTTCGACACGATCTTCCCGTTCATCGGGATGTTCGCCGTCGCGAACTCGGCGCTCATCAACATGCTCATGGCGTCTCGCCTGCTCTACGGCCTCGCCAACCAGGGCGTGCTGCCGCGCAGCTTCGGCAAGGTGCACCGCACGCGCCAGACGCCGTGGGTCTCGATCGTCGTGACCACGCTGATCTCGTTCGGCCTCATCGTCTACGTGGTCAACGCCAGCGCGACGGAGGAGGGCTCCAACGCCATCGCCCTGCTGGGCGGCACGACGTCGCTGCTGCTCCTGGTCGTGTTCGCGGTCGTGAACGTGGCCCTGCTGGTGCTGCGCAAGCAGCCCGTGAAGCACCCGCACTTCCGGACGAAGACGTGGCTCGCCGTGCTCGGGGCGCTCACGTGCGCGTACCTCGCCGGCCCGTGGGCGCGCAGCGCCGAGCAGCAGGAGCAGTACCTCATCGCGGGCGGGCTGCTGGCCGTCGGCATCGTGCTCTCGTTCATCACCTGGCTGTACAACCGCACCGTGCGGCACGAGCCCACCGAGTTCGAGCACATCGAGGACATCGACGAGGACAAGCCGCAGGCGGGCTACCCGAAGCGCTGAGCTCCAGTGGCCGTGCCAGGTCGCCACAAGGGTGTGGACAACCGCCTGTGGACAACCGTTCCCGCAGGTCAGGCCGACGCGAGGGCCTGTTCGAAGGCGGCCAGCACGGGCGCGTTGAAGAGCACGAAGCGGACCTCGTCGATCGCCGCCGGGTTGGCGTCGTCCCACGACCGCACGGCCTCGAGGGCGGCGCGCGCGACGTCGTCGGGCGACCAGCCGTACACGCCGGCGCCCACGGCGGGGAAGGCCACGGTGCGGGCGCGCAGGTCCGCCGCGACGTCCAACGACCGGCTGAAGCAGGAGGCCAACAGCGCGGGGTCGGTCTGGCCGGCGTGCCGGTTCGGGCCGACGGTGTGGATCACCCATGCGGCGGGCAGGTCGAAGCCGGGGGTCGCGACGGCGTCGCCGACGGGCAGGCCGTCGGGCAGGGTGCTGCGCCGCAGCTCGCGGCAGGCCTCCAGCAGGCGCGGGCCCGCCGCGGCGTGGATGGCGCCGTCGACCCCGCCGCCGCCCAGCAGCGACGAGTTCGCGGCGTTGACGATCGCGTCCGTGGCGACGGTCGTGAGGTCGCCACGCTCGATGATGAGCTCCACGGTTCCTCCTGGGGAGTCGTGGGAGGTCAGGCCGTGCGCAGGGCCTTGTCCTCGTCGGGCATGAGGATCCACAGCACGATGTAGGCGAGCACCTGCGGGCCGGGGATGAGGATCGACGCCACGGAGAGCACGCGGACGAGGCCGCGGCTCCAGCCGAGGTAGTCGGCGAGGCCGGCGCAGACGCCACCGAGCACGCGGCCGTGCGTGGGGCGGAACAGCTTGCGCTTTGGCGCGGGGGAGGGCTGGACGTACGGGGTCGAGGTCGGTGTGGTCATGCTTCGACGGTACGAGCGGCGTCGCGCGCTCGGTATCGGGTGGTCCCCCCGTTCGACCCTGAGGAACCCTGACGCGGAGCCGTCGCGCTCAGTCCGCGACGGCGGCCGCGACGCGCCGCTGGGAAGCGCGGGCGAAGGCGGGCCAGCGGTCCCAGTAGTACGGCAGGGCGATGACGGCCTGCACCAGCGTCCACCCGCGCCCGCGCTCCCAGGCGCCGTCGTCGAGGTCGCCGCCCGGGCCGGCGCCGGCCGCCTCGCGGAACGCGTCGCGGTCACGACCGGCGAAGAGCCACCAGGCGGGCGGGAGGTCGGCCGCCGGGTCGCCGACGCCGAGCGCGCCCCAGTCGATGACGGCGGTGAGCCGCCCGCCGTCGGCGAGCAGGTTGCCCGGCATGAGGTCGCCGTGCAGCCACGCGCCCGGCACGGGATCGGACGCCGCCTCCAGCGCGCGGTCCCACGCCTTGAGCACGGCGGGGCCGTCGACGCGGTCACCGGCCTCGGCGGTGGCGCGGCGGACGTCGTCGTCCAGGCGGGCCAGCGGGACGCCGCGGCCGGTGCCCTCCTTGAGCGGCCCGCCCGTCGGGTCGACGGCGCGCAGCGCGGCGACGAACGCGCCCAGGTCGGCGGCCGCGACGGCGGGGTCCAGGTTTGCGGCGGCCTTCGGGTCGAGCGGGTCGGCCACGGCGGCGCCGGGCACCCACGGCACCACCGACCAGTGGAACGGGTAGGCGTCGTCGGGCCGGCCGACGGCGAGGGGTGCGGGCACCGTCAGCGGCACGTGCGGGGCGAGCCGGGGTAGCCACCGCGCGTCCGCGAGCGCGTGCTCGCCGGCCCAGGCGACCTTCGGCATCCGGGCCACGAGGTCGGCACCGAGCCGGAACAGCAGGTGGTCGGTGCCCGACTCCCGCACCGGCGTCACCGGCAGTGAGCTCCACTCCGGGTGCTGCGCCGCGACCAGGCGGCGGACGTCGTCGGCGGTGACCTGGACCTCGTCGTCGTGCAGCGGCATGGCGCCGACCGTAGACGCGCGCCGCACGCCGCGGCCAGGTGATACTCGGGCGGTGGCACGGAGAACGGATCGGTGGACGACGGCGTTGCTCGCGTCCGCCCTCGTGCTCGCGACGGCGGGGGCGTGCGCCCCGGGGTCGGCGTCGTCGTCGGCGTCCTCGGTCGCGGCGCCGGGACCGTCGCGGGAGGACGCGCTGCCGCCGACGAGCGGGACCTTCGACTATCAGCTCGGCGGCGCGTACGACGAGGTGGGCACGGGGAGCGGGCCGACGGCGATCGACGTCGTCGTGCGCGACGCGACGGCCGACCCGCTGCCCGGCGCGTACTCCGTCTGCTACGTCAACGGCTTCCAGACGCAGCCCGACCAGGCGGACCTGTGGGCGGGCCGCGAGGACCTGCTGCTGCACGACGCCGACGGCGGGCTCGTCGTCGACCCGGACTGGCCGGACGAGCACGTGCTGGACCCGTCGACCGCTGAGCAGCGCGCCGGGATCCTCGAGGTGCTGGGGCCGGTGGTGACGGGGTGCGCGGACGCCGGGTTCGACGCCGTCGAGCTGGACAACCTCGACACGTGGACCCGGTTCGACGCGATCGACGAGGCCGGGGCGCACGCGCTGGCCCGCGCGTACGTGGACCTGGCGCACGACGCCGGGCTCGCCGTCGCGCAGAAGAACGCCGCGGAGATCACCCGCGTGGCCCGTGAGGAGCTCGGGTTCGACCTGGCCGTCACCGAGGAGTGCGCCGCGTGGGACGAGTGCGCCGCGTACACCGACGTCTACGGCGACCACGTGCTGCAGGTCGAGTACCCCGACGCGCTCGACGACGCCGGCCTGACCTTCGACGACGTGTGCTCCCGCGACGACCGCGCGCCGCTGACGATCCTGCGCGACCGAGACCTCGTCGCCGCCGGCGAGGACGGCTACGTCTACGACGCCTGCTGAGGAGGCCGGGTCACCAGCCGTTCGGGCTGAGCACCTTGCGGATGCGCTTCTCGCTGACGGCGCCGTCGGTGCCGAGCTGCTGCGCGAACAGCGAGACGCGCAGCTCCTCGATCAGCCAGCGCACGTCGGCCAGCTCCGCCGCCCGCGCCGGGTCGGCGGGCCCGGCGGCGTACTGGGCGCGCGCCTTGTCGTAGGCCTCGGTGACGTCGTGCACGCGCCAGGCGAGCTCGGCGTCGCGCGCCGGGTTGGTCTGCGCCTTCTCCAGCCGGTACGACGCCGCGCGCAGGTAGCGCACCAGGTGCGGCACGCGCCGCGGCGGCGTCGCGGACACGAACCCGTCGTGGACGAGGCCCGCGACGTGGTCGCGGATGTCCTGCAGCGTGCCCAGCAGCGCCAGCGACGACGACGCCCGCACCTCGCCCTCGACCGTCCGCCACGCGGCGAGCGCGGCGACGACGTGCCCGACGATCCGGTGCACCTCGTCCTCCAGGTGCCGGCGGACGAATTCCCGCGCCGCTGTGTACGACTTGGCGTCCCGGATCTGTACAGCGACCGGTCCGCCGGTCGGGGTGCCCGAAGCCTTCTTGGCGTCGGGGCTGGTCAAGGCGATGACGGCGGCGAGCTGCAGGTCGGCCACCAGGGCCTCGGTGTTCCGGTACGGCGCGGCCGCGAGCGTCAGCGACTGCTTCGACGTCCACCGCGACGTGATGCGGCCCGTCTGCAGCGCCGTCTCCGCCAGCAGCAGGCGGCGTACCCCGCGCGCGTGCGCGGCGTCGCGGCCGGACGCGTCGGCGAGCACCCGCAGCGCGACCGCCGGCTGGCGCCTCGCGTCCTCCTCCTCGACGAGCGCGGGGTACCCGCGCACGACGACTCCGCCGCCCAGGTCGGTCGACACGCTCTCCGGGAGCGCGCCGTCGGGCAGGCCCTCCGGCCAGGTCGTCAGGCCCGTCTGCTCGGGGACGACGGCGCTGGCGCCGCCGGTCGCGGACGGCGCCGGTCGGGCGGGGGCAGGTCGGCCCGGCGTCGGCGCGGCCTCCGCGGGGGCCGGCGCGCCGGACTGCCGCCGCGCCTCCTCGAGCGCCAGCCCGACGGCGCCCTTGACGGCCGCGCGGACGGCGGCCTCGGCCTGCGCGGCGAGCCGCTTCTGGAGCGACAGCAGGTCCTTGGACTCGTCGAGCGGCGCCGGGGTGGGGCGCCGTTCCCTGCCCTTGCGGCCCTTGCCCTTCCGGGCGCCCTGGTCACGTGCGGGGGCGGCGTCCTCGACCCGGAACGTCATGCGCAGGTGCGCGGGCAGCCGCTCGACGCGCTCGGCGTCCCACACGTCGTCGGGGATCACGACGTCGCGCAAGGCGCGGACGGCGCGCGAGAACGCGACGTGGAACGGCTCCGCCATGTCGCCGGCGCGGGTCATGTCCTCCCACGACGGCGTGTTCTCGCGCAGCCAGCCGGCGACGGCGCGGCCGACGTCGGGCGCGGGCACGAGCTGCACGCGCACGGCCTTGGGCAGGGACTTGATGGTGGCCACGCACAGCTCGTCGAGCAGGCCCGGCACCATCCAGTCGAAGCCCTCCGGAGCCACCCGGTTGAGGATCGACAGCGGGATGTGCACGGTGACGCCGTCGGCCGCCGCGCCGGGCTGGAACTGGTACGTCAGCGGCAGCGTGACCTCGCCCTGCGTCCAGGTCTCCGGGAACTCGGAGGTGTCCACGGCGTCGGCGTCCACGAGCTGGTCGAGCGTGAACGTCAGCAGGTCCGGCGTCTCGCGCTGCGCCCGCTTCCACCACCGGTCGAAGTGGGCGGCGCTGACGACGTCGTCGGGCACCCGCTCGTCGTAGAAGGCGAACAGGTCGTCCTCGGAGGCGACGAGCCCGCGCTGCCGCGAGCGCGCCTCGAGCTCCTCCGCCTCGGCGAGCAGGCGCCGGTTCTCGGCGAAGAACTTGTGGTGCGTGGTCCACTGCCCCTCGACGAGGGCGTGCCGCACGAACATCTCGCGCGCCGCCTCCGGGTCGACCTTGGCGTAGAGCACGGGGCGGTCGGCGACGATCGGCACGCCGTACAGCAGCACCTTCTCCGTGGCCATGGCGGCGCCCTGCTTGGTGGACCAGTGCGGGTCGGAGTACGTGTGCTTGGCGAGCGGGCCCGCGAGCTCCTCGGCCCACTCGGGCTTGATGCGGGCGACGTCGCGCGCCCACAGGCGGGACGTCTCGACGAGCTCGCCGGCCATGATCCACTCCGGCGGCTTCTTGCTCAGCGGCGAGCCGGGGAAGATCGCGAACCGCGCGCCGCGGGCACCGACGTACTCGTTGCGGGCACGCTTGGCGGCCTGCCGCAGCGCGCGGGCGCGGGCCTCGCCGCGCAGGTGCGCCACCGACGACGCCTTGATCTCGCCCGTGTCCTGCATGCCGATCTGGCTGAGCAGCCCGGCCAGCAGCGAGCGGTGGATGGTGTCGTCGTCCCAGGTGAGGCGGTAGTCGGGCTCGGCCTCGACCGGCTCGACCGACGACGGCGTCCGGGGCTTGAACGACATGTCGATGCCGAGCGGCTTGGCCATCTCGCGCAGCTGCGCGACGACGTCCTGCCACTCGCGGATGCGCAGGAAGTTGAGGTACTCCGCCTTGCACATCCGGCGGAACGCGGACGAGCCCATCTCGTGCTGCTGGCCGCGCACGTACTCCCACAGGTTGAGGGCCGTGAGGAAGTCCGACGTCTGGTCGGTGAACCGCGCGTGCAGCTGGTCGGCCTGGGCCCGGGATTCGGCGGGGCGCTCGCGCGGGTCCTGGATGGACAGCAGCGCGGCGACGATCGCGACCTCGCGCGCGACGCCGCGCTTCGAGCCCTCGATGATCATGCGCGCCAGGCGCGGGTCCATCGGGAGCTGCGCGAGCGTACGGCCGACGTCGGTGAGCCGTGTCGCGCCGTCCTTCGTCTCGAGCGCGCCCAGCTCGGTCAGCAGCTGCACGCCGTCGCGCACGGCCCGGGTGTCCGGGGGCTCGACGAACGGGAAGCGCGCGACGTCGTCGGGCGTGGACACGACGCCGACGGAGATCATCTGGAGCAGCACGGACGCGAGCGACGTGCGCAGGATCTCCGGCTCGGTGAACTCGGGCCGGCCGAGGAAGTCCTCCTCGGAGTAGAGGCGGATCGCGACGCCGTCGGCCACACGGCCCGAGCGCCCGGAGCGCTGGTTCGCCGACGCCTGGCTGATCGGCTCGATCGGCAGCCGCTGCACCTTGGTGGCCTTGGAGTAGCGCGAGATGCGCGCCGTGCCCGGGTCGACGACGTAGTGGATGCCCGGCACCGTCAGCGACGTCTCCGCGACGTTCGTCGACAGCACGATCCGCCGGCCCGGGTGCGACTGGAAGACGCGGTGCTGCTCCGCCGCCGACAGCCGCGAGTACAGCGGCAGGATCTCCACGAAGTCCGGCCGCTTGGCGTCCCGCACGCGGTCCTTGAGGTGCCCCTCCAGCGCGTCCGCGGCGTCGTGGATCTCCCGCTCGCCGGACAGGAACACGAGGATGTCGCCGGGGCCCTCGCGCATCAGCTCGTCGCAGGCCTCGACGATGCCCGTGACCAGGTACTTCTCGGTGTCGTCGGAGCGCGCCTTCGATTTCTTCGGCTGGTCCGGGTCCGTGTCCGGGGAGAGCGGGCGCCAGCGGATCTCGACCGGGTACGTGCGGCCGGAGACCTCGACGACGGGCGCGTGGTCGGGCAGGACGTCGACGACGGCGTCGGGCGCCCCGCCGATCTCGGCGAGGTGCGACGGCGAGAAGTGTGCCGCGAACCGCTCGGAGTCGATGGTCGCGGACGTGATGACGAGCTTGAGGTCCGGCCGGCGCGGCAGCAGCCGGGACAGGTAGCCGAGCAGGAAGTCGATGTTGAGCGACCGCTCGTGCGCCTCGTCGATGACGATCGTGTCGTAGGCGAGCAGGTCCGGGTCCCGCTGGATCTGGGCGAGCAGGATGCCGTCGGTCATCACCTTGACGAGCGTGTCGTCGCTGGACTGGTCGGTGAACCGCACCTGGTAGCCGACGACGCCGCCCAGCTCGGTGCCGAGCTCCTCGGCGACGCGCTCGGCGACGCTGCGCGCCGCGATCCGGCGCGGCTGCGTGTGCCCGATCTGGCCCTTCCGGCCGCGGCCGAGCTCCAGCAGGATCTTCGGGAGCTGCGTCGTCTTGCCGGAGCCCGTCTCGCCGGCGACGACGACCACCTGGTGGTCGCGGATCGCGGCGGCGATGTCCTCCCGGCGCGCCGAGACCGGCAGCTGCTCGGGGTAGACGATCGGCGGCACCTCGACGGCGGCGCGCAGCGCGGCGGCCCTCTCCAGCTGCTCGCGGCTCACCCGGCGCGGGCCCGCCTGCCCGCGACCGCGCCCTCGGCCCCGGCCGCGACCTCGGCCGCGGCCGCGGCCGTGCCCCCGGTCCTGGGGTCGACGCGCACCGCCGTCGTCCGACGACGACTGCGGTGCGGGGCTGGGCTCGGTGCTCACGACGTCCCATTCTCTCAACCTCGGCAAGGTGATTCGTGCCCGGGCGCCGGGCCGTCGCCACAGCCCACGACGACGTCGCCCGGCGGCGGCCCGGTGAGACGCACGGGCGACGCGACGAAGAGCCCTGCCGCGAGCAGCGCGAGCGCCGTCCCGGCGGCGCACCACCGGGTCACGACCGTGGTCGCCCCGGCCCGGAGCCTCCGGCGCGCGAGGACGACGAGGCCGAGCCCGGCCAGCCCGCCCGCGGTGTTGACGACGACGTCGGTGACGTCGGAGCTCCCGACGGCCAGCACGTACTGCGCGGCCTCGAGCAGCGCGCTCGCGCCGGCGAGCGTGCCCGCGACGCGCCACCACGGCCACGACGGCACGAGCAGCCCGAGGTACACGCCGAAGGGCAGGAAGATCATGAGGTTCAGGACGAGCTCGACGGGCTCGCTGGCGCCCGCGTGGGCGGTAGCCGCGAACGGCACGAGCTTGACGACGCGCCGGCCCGCGTCGCCCACCTGGGGAACGTCGAGCTTCCACAGGACGACCCAGACGACCAGGGCGAGGTACGCCGTGAACAGCAGGGGCACGATGGGCCGCGGACGCGGCGCGGGGACGGTCATCGCTCCAGCCCACACGCCGTCATGTTGCGAGAGCGTATGCGGAACGCGGGACGGTGCTCGCCGGGCCGGTTCGCCGGAGCTGCTCGACGCGGGCCGCTAAGACGTCTATCTCATGCGCTCCGGCGTGCCCGTGGTTAGCCTCACGAGGGACGTCGCGGGGGGCGGCGTCCAGAGGTCAGGCGAGGTCCGGTGGCGACATACTCCTACCGCAGCGGGGCGCGACGCCCGGGGGACGTGCGGCGGCGCCCCGCCGCGTCGCGTGCCGGGGTGCGCCGCGGGGCGGTCGTCGTCATCGCGCTCGCGCTCTGCCTGGTCGGTGCGGCGCCGCTGCCCGCGCCCTCGGGCCCGACGGCGCAGGCGGCGCCCTCCCGCTGCGAGCCGACCGCGGAGTACAACACCTGCCTGGAGCTCACCTACACCGGGCAGGACGAGTCGTTCATGATCCCGGCGGGAGTCACGACGATCCGGGTCGACCTCAACGGCGCCCACGGCGGGCGGTACTCCGGCACGGCCTACGGCAAGGGCGGCCGCACCGAGGGGACGCTGACGGTGACACCGGGCGCCACGTACTCCGTCCGCGTGGGGCAGCAGGGTTCCGGCCGGTCGCGGAGCACCACCTTCGGGGGCGGCGGCGCCGGCGGCGGCTGCGACGGCGGGTACTGCGGCAGCAGCGGTGGCGGCGGGACGTTCCTCTACGAGGGCCCTGCGACGGGCCCCGCGCGGGACACCATGGTGGCCGTCGCCGGAGGCGGTGGCGGAGGCCGCGGCAACGCCGCGGGCGGCGGCATGGGCGGCGGGGCGACGAGCGAGTCCGGCGGCTTCACGGGGGTGCCGTCAGCGGGCGCCGGGTCGGCGTCGCAGACGGCTCCGGGAGCCGGAGGGTCCGGACCGGCGGGGTACGTGGCGGGCACCGCCGGCCAGGGGTTCCAGGGCGGGAACGCCGGCAGCAGCTTCAACGGCGGCGGCGGCGGAGGGGGCGGCTGGTACGGCGGCGGCGGTGGTGCCGGCGGCCCGTCGGACCCCAACCCGCTCAACGACAACCTGGGCGGCGACGGGTCCGGTGGGTCCGGGTACCTCGGTCCCCTGAGCGGCACGACCGCACAGGGGGCGACCATCGCCCCGGGGAACGGGCTGGCGCGCGTGTACTACGACCTGCCCGCCGCCGTCATCGAGGTACCGGCGGACGGGACGCGGGACACCGACGCCACGCCGGCGATCTCCGGCACGGCCGGCCCGGGCAACGTCGTCACGGTCACCGACGGCCCGGGCGGTGCGACGGTCTGCACCGCGACCGTCTCCGCCGAGGGCACCTGGTCGTGCACCGCCACGGCCCTGGCCGACGGCGCGCACGACCTCGTCGCGACCCAGACGAACGCCGCCGGCGACCCGTTCCCCGCGAGCGAGGCGGTCACCTACACGGTCGACACGACCCCGCCCGCGACGCCGCGGATCACCGGGCCGGCGACCACCACGGACACCGGCGCCGCCGTGACCGGGCGAGGCGAGGCCGGCAGCCTGCTCACCGTGCGCACGGCGTCGGGCGACGTCGTCTGCGGGCCGCTGACCGTGCCCGCCGGCGGCGACTGGACCTGCAGGCCCGAACCCCGGCTCACGACGGGGCCGAACCCGCTCGTGCCCGCCGCGGCCGACGACCTGGGCAACACCGCCACCGGCGCGGAGTACGTCGTGACGGTCGAGGCACCGACGCCCACACCCACGCCGACCCCGGCGCCCACGCCCACGCCCACCCCGACCCCGACGCCCGCACCGACGTCGGACCCCCTGCCCACGTCGGCGCCCCCGCCCGCTCCGGGCGCGGCCGGCCCGCCGGAGGTCGCGCCGCCCGCCGCGCAGCAGGGCACGCCGCCCGCGCCGTCGGGCACGGCGGGCGATCCCGGCGATCGGGCCGTGCCCGAGGCGCCGGACGACGAGGCCGAGCAGGAGGCCGAGCAGGAGGAGAGCGACGACGAGCCGGCGGCCCCGGCGGCCGAGCCGCCCGCTGCCGTCGTCGTGGACCGCCCCCTCACCTTCGACGTGCAGATGCGCGCCGGCGAGATCCGTCGCGGCGAGGTCGGCCGCTTCGACGCCACGCTCGGCCCCAACCCCACGGACGAGACCGTCACTTTGACCCTCTCCGGCCAGGTGGGCAAGGGATTCGTCTACCGGTCGGTGCGGGTGGACCCGGAGGCGCCGTGCGACGTCGCGCGCGCCACGTTCTCCTGCACCGTCACGCTCGCGCCCGGGGAGTCGGCGCAGGTGACCATCCGGCTCCTCGCGGACGCGCTCACCGCGCCCGAGCTCGCGCGCCAGCAGCTGGCCGTCGCCGCCGGAGGCCCGGGTTCCGGGGAGGGCGGCACCTCGGAGGCTGCGGCCGCGCTCGCCACCAGCACCACCGTCACCACGCGCGTCGCCGACGACGAGCCGACCGACACGCAGGCGCTGGCCGCGGCGATCACCGACCAGCCCGGCTCGTTCCTGGTGCTGCTCACGCTGCTGCTCTACGCGCTCGCCGCCACCGTCGCCCAGCGGCGACCCGGCCGACCCACGGAGGAACCATGACGCAACAGGTCGAGGAGATGCTGGCCGAGGACGACGCCCCGCCGGCGCCACCCCGCAAGCGGCGCAACCCCGCCCCGCGCATCCTCGCGGTGGTGGTGGGGCTCCTGGTCGTCTACTACGTGGTGATCGCGCTGTCGGGCACGCTGAACAGCTCGACGGGGGTCGCGATCAGCGGGCAGCAGGAGGTGGCGGGGGAGGACTACCTGACCCTGCAGATGAAGACGCAGGACGTCAGCCTCACGAACCGGTACGTCGAGGCCACCGTGCTGCCCATCCCGCACGGCGAGTACGTGGGCGACCGTGCCGGCGAGATGTCGCAGAACCTGCGCATCGAGATCGTGTCCGCCGGGCAGACCACGTCGGTCGTCACCTACCCTGGGGAGTCGATCGTCGACCCGACGACGGTGACGCTCGCCCTCGACCGCGGCGACACCTTCTACCCGTGGGACCGGCCGTTCTCGAACTTCCAGGTGAGCGTGCGGAACGACGAGACCGGGGCGGACGTGCCGTTCGAGCTGACCATCGAGAACTCCGCCCGGCCGTGGGTGCTCACCGCCACCGTCGGCGAACCGACGACGCAGGACGGCGTGTCGGTGCTCCCGGTGACGCTCGACGGCAACCGGGACGCCCTCAGCGTCACCCTGGTCGTCTTCTACCTCCTGGCGATCCTGCTGACCACGCTCATGGCCGTCGTCACGATCGGCAGCGCCATCCTCAAGAAGAAGCTCGAGTTCGCCAACGTCATCTGGCTGTCGGCCACCATGCTGTCGTTCCCGGCGTTGCGGTCCGCGATGCCGGGCGCGCCGCCGATCGGCACGGCCCTGGACTTCGTCGTCCTGTTCCCGTGCATCTGCATCGTCGCCGGCATGCTCGTGTGGACCGGCGCCCACCTGCTGTGGCGGGAGTCGAAGGTGCTGCGCTCGCGCGACCTCGACGACGAGGAGACCGAGGCTGCTGCCGGCTGACGCCCGGCGGGGCCTGCCGAGCGACGCCGGCCTCCAGGGCGCCGAGACCTGGCTCGCGATCGGGTGGCTGCACCGGCCGGAACCCGCGATCGGTGATCGGCGGTGGTGGCGGGTCCCGGCCGGTCGGCGCTCAGGGCACGCGGTACCCGGCGGCGCGGAACAGCTCGTACCACTCGGCCCGCGTGAGCGGGAGGTCCGAGCCCTGGGCGGCGCCCGCGACGCGCTCCGGCGTCGTCGTCCCCAGCACCACCTGCATCCCGGCCGGGTGGCGCGTGATCCACGCGACCGCGACCGCGATGGGCGGCACGTCGTACTTCGCCGCGAGGCGGTCGATCACCGCGTTGAGCTCGGGGTAGTCGTCCGAGCCGAGGAACACGCCGGTGAAGAAGCCGGCCTGGAACGGCGACCAGGCCTGCACGGTGATGTCGTGCAGGCGGCAGTAGTCGAGGATGCCGCCGCCGTCGAGGGTGAGCGACTGGTCCTCGCCGGCCATGTTGGCCGCGACGCCCTGCGCCACGATCGGCGCGTGCGTGATCGACAGCTGCAGCTGGTTGGCGACGATCGGCTGCCGCACCGACTTCTTGAGCAGCTCGATCTGGCCGGGCGTGTGGTTGGAGACGCCGAAGGCGCGGACCTTGCCCGACGACTCGAGGTGGTCGAACGCGCGCGCCACCTCGTCCGGCTCCACGAGCGCGTCGGGGCGGTGCAGCAGGAGCACGTCGAGGTAGTCGGTGCCGAGCGCCTGGAGGGAGCCCTCGACCGACTCGACGAGGTGCTCGTACGAGTAGTCGAAGTACGGACCCTCGCGCACGATGCCGGCCTTGGACTGGATGGTGAGCTGCTCGCGCTCCGACGGCGTGAGCTGCATGGCCTCGGCGAAACGGCGCTCGCAGCCGTGCAGGTCGTCGCCGTACACGTCGGCGTGGTCGACGAAGTCGATGCCGGCGTCACGACCGGTGCGGACCAGCTCGCGGACGGCGTCGTCGTCCAGCTGCTGGATGCGCATGAGGCCGAGCACGACGTTCGGGACCTGGCGGCCGGTGGTGCCCAGGGGGACGGTTCGCATGATGGATCCTCCTCGATCGGGGGAGAGCTGGGTCGGTGGTGGGTGGTCAGGAGCCGGAGAGCTCGGCGAGCTCGTCGGCGGTGAGGACGAGGTCGACGGCACGCGCGGAGTCCTCGATGCTCGCCGGTCGCGACGCCCCCGGGATGGGGACGACGACGGGCGCGAGCGCGAGCTCCCACGCAAGCGTGACCTGCTGCGGGCTCACGCCGTGGGCCTCGGCGACGCGGCCGAACGCGGCGTGCGCGGTGCCCACCTCGCCCGCCCGGCGGATCCCGCCGAGCGGGGACCAGGGCAGGAACGCGACGCCGAGCGACGCGCAGTGCTCCAGCTCGACGAGGCTGGAGCGGAACGCGGGTGAGAACTGGTTCTGCACGGACGCGAGCCGCCCGCCGAGCACCTCGTTCGCCTCGTCGATCTGCGCGACGCTCGCGTTCGAGATGCCGGCCTGGACGATGAGGCCCTCGTCGAGCAGCTCGGCCAGCGCGCCGACCGACTCGGCGTACGGCACGGCGGGGTCCGGGCGGTGGAACTGGTAGAGCCCGATCGCCTCGACGCCGAGGCGGCGGGCGGACTCCTTGGCGGCCTTCTTCAGGTGCTCGGGGCGGCCGTCCTGCGTCCACGAGCCGTCGCCGGGGCGCAGGTGGCCGCCCTTGGTGGCGACGAGCACGGCGGACGCGTCTCCGCCCCAGGAGCGCAGCGCGCGGGCGATCAGCTCCTCGTTGTGCCCGACCTCGTCGGCGTGCAGGTGATAGGCGTCGGCAGTGTCGACGAGGGTGACCCCCGCGTCGAGCGCCGCGTGGACGGTGGCGATCGAGCGCTCCTCGTCGGGGCGGCCCTCGATGGACATCGGCATGCCGCCGAGCCCGATCGCGCTGACGGGCTGGCTTCCGATCGTGCGAGCTTCCACGGCTCTCCTCATGTCGTCGGCGGCTTGTGTCGTCGGTCACCCGACGATAGGAAGGGACCGTTGATGAGTCCAACAACTGGACGTCATAGGTTTCAGCACCGGGAGCGATCAATGGAGCTGCGGCAGATGGAGTACCTCGTCGCGGTGGCGGAGGAGGGCCACTTCACGCACGCCGCGGCGCTCTGCGGCGTCACGCAGTCCGGCCTGTCCGCCGCGATCCGCAACCTCGAGCGCGAGCTCGGGGCCGCCCTGTTCCTGCGCACCACGCGGCAGGTCGCGCTCACGGACGCCGGGCGGGCGCTGCTGCCGTTCGCGCGGCGGATGCTCGCCCAGGCAGCCGCGGGCCGGGACGCCGTCGTGCAGGCGAGCCACCAGCTCTCCGGGCGGCTGCGGCTCGGCGCCGAGCAGTGCCTCGGCGTGGTCGACGTCGCGCCCCTGCTCGAGCGGTTCCGGCTGCGCTACCCGCTCGTGGACGTCCAGTTCACCCAGGCCGGCTCGCGCGAGCTCACCGCGCAGGTGCGCGGCGGCGACCTGGACGTCGCCTTCGTGGCCGCCACCGAGCACCTCGGCGCGCTGCGCCGCCTCGAGCTCGGCCGCCGCCCGATCGTGCTGCTCACCCACGCCACCGACCCGCTCGCGGGGGCGCCCGCGGTCGCCTGGGAGGACCTCGTCGACCGCGACTTCGTCGACTTCCGCGAGCAGTGGGCCATCCGGCGGCTCGCCGACGACGCGTTCGCCGGGCGGCACCTCGAGCGCCGGGTGCGGATGAGCGTCGACGACGTGCACACCCTGCTCGACTTCGTGCAGCGCGGCCTCGGCATCGCCGTCGTGCCGCAGCACGTCGCCGCCAAGCCGCAGGCCGCCGGGCTGGCCGTGCTGGAGCTCCCCGCCCGCGGGACGCCCGAGTGGGTGGTCGCCGCGATCGCGTCGCCGACGGCCGAGCCCACCGCGGCGCGCCTGCTCGAGCTGGTGGGGGAGGCCAACCTCGCCGTGGCGCAACCGGCCTGACGGCGTGCAGCCGACCGGTCAGGCCCTGCGGGCGTAGCAGCGGAAGCGGAGCTGCGTGACATCGACCGGGCCCGCACGGTGCAGCTCCGCGAGCGGCGCGGGGTGCTCGGCGGGGTCGAAGCCGGGCACCGTCCACGGCGTGAGTGCGAGGTAGGTGACCACCGCCTCGACGTCCGCGAAGCGGAGCCGCCCGCGCCACTCCTCGGCGACGTCGACCGTCAGCCCTGCCCGCTCGAGGTCCGGGCGCGCGCGGTCGAGCCGGACGTCCGGGTAGGGCGCGTCGACGCCGAACCGGTCGCGCAGCTCGAACGTGTCGCGCCCGTCCACCTGCTGGGTGAGGAACGTGCCGCCCGGGGCCAGGACGCGCGCCACCTCGGCTGCGTCGTACGCCTCGTGCCGCGCCATGACGACGTCCACCGAGCCGTCGGCGAACGGCATCCGCAGGTCCGCCTCGGCGTCGTACGCCAGCACCGGCACCCCGAACGGCGCGAGCCGCTCCCGCGCGACCGGCTCGTTCGGCGCCCAGCCCTCCGTCGCGACGACCGTCGCCCCGGACCCGGCCGGCAGCCGCTCCAGCAGCGCGGACAGCCGCTCGCCCCCACCCGTCCCCAGGTCGACGACCATCCCTCGCCCCGCGCCCCGCATCGCGGCGAGGCTGTCGGCCTCGAAGTCCCACGGCGGGTCGTCGGAGGTCGTCGCACCCTCGAGGACCGTGAAGTCCCAGCCGACCATGGTCGTGCGGCGGTGCAGGTCGGCCAGCCTGGCCACGAGGTCGTGGGCACGGTCGTCGGCACGGTCGTCGGTCATCCCGCGAGGCTAGCCACGCGCGGCCGCGAGCGCGCCGGCATTTCCCGAGTAGCGTCGGCACCGCCCGAGAGCCGGGCCGAACGAGGAGGTCACCGTGCGCATCGCCGTCCTGGACGACTACCAGCGGGTCGCCCACCGTTTCGCCGACTGGGCGAGCCTGGGCGCGGAGGTCGACTTCCTCGACCGTCCGCTGCCCGACGACGACGCGGTGGCCGCGGCGCTCGCGGGCTACGACGTCGTCGTCGCGATGCGCGAGCGCACGCCGTTCACCGCGGCACGGCTGGGGCGGCTGCCCGACCTGCGGCTGCTCGTGACGACCGGGCGGCAGAACGCGGCCATCGACCTGGACGCGGCGCGCGAGCGGGGCGTCGTCGTGTGCGGCACGGAGTCCCCGACGAACGCGACGCCGGAGCTCACCTGGGCGCTGATCCTCGCCGTCCTGCGGCACGTGCCCGCCGAGGACCGCGCGATGCGCGACGGCGGGTGGCAGCACACCGTCGGCGGCGACCTGGAGGGCCGGCGGCTGGGGATCGTCGGGCTCGGGCGGCTCGGCACGCGCGTGGCGCGGGTCGGGCAGGCGTTCGGGATGGACGTCGTCGCTTGGAGCCAGCACCTCGACCCGGCCGCGGCCGAGGAAGCCGGGGTGCGCGCCGTCGCGAAGGACGAGCTGTTCGCGACGTCGGACGTCGTCACCGTGCACTACAAGCTGAGCGACCGCAGCCGCGGCATCGTGGGCGCCGCCGACCTGGACCGGATGAAGCCCACCGCCGTGCTCGTCAACACCTCGCGCGGCCCGCTCGTGGACACCGACGCGCTGCTCGCCGCGCTGCACGACGGCCGCCTCGGCGGGGCCGGCATCGACGTGTACGACGTCGAGCCGCTGCCCGCCGACCACCCGCTGCGCTCCGCGCCGCGCACCGTGCTCACGCCGCACCTCGGCTACGTCACCGAGGCGACGTACCGGACGTTCTACGGCCAGGCCGTCGAGGACGTCGCCGCGTGGGCCGCGGGTGCGCCGGTGCGGGTCCTGGCCTGACCGGACGAGGTCAGACCGACATCCCGTACCCGTCGACCGTCGTGGTCGTGGCGAACGACGCGAACAGGCCACCGAACACCGCGAGCACGATGAACAGCACGTACAGCACCCAGAGTGCGGTGAACGCGATGGACAGCCACAGCCCCCACTTGCCGAGGGCGTTCGGGTAGCCCACCTTCTTCGACTCGGACAGCGCCATCGCGGACACCACGATGCCGGCGGGCGCGATGACGAACGCCAGCACGAAGCCGACGATGCCCATCGTCTTGCCGGGCGGCTCCGGGGCGTAGGCGGGGTACGCCGGGTACGGCGCCTGGGGGTACTGGCCCTGGGCGTACTGGCCCTGGTACGCGCCCTGCGCGGCGGGGTACCCCTGCTGCGGGTACGACGGCTGCGGGGAGGGCTGCTCGGCGTAGCCGGGCTGGGGCTGCTGGCTCGGCTCCTGGTACGGCTGACCGGGCTGGTACGGATCGCTCACCGGCACAGTGTGACGCACCCCGGGGTGCAGGTCGAGCATGCCGTCAGCCCGGGACGGCGCGGGCGTAGCGCGCGGCCAGCACGCGCAGGTGCTCGACCAGCTCGGGCGGCTCCGTGACGTGGAAGTCGAGGCCGAGGAGGCCGATCCAGACGGCGACGACCTCGGCGCTGTCGCCGCCGGTGACGAGCACGGACCGTCCGTCGGGCAGCGGCTGGACGGTGCCGACCGCCGGGTTGATCCGGGCCAGGACCTCCTGCGCGGGCGCGTCGACCACGACGCGCGCGTGGAACGCCCACCCCGTGCGCGCCACCTCCTGCACGACGAACGTGGTGAGGTCGCCCGGGAACTCGACGGGGGTGAACCGCCGCCCGCCGGGGGTGCGCAGGCGCAGCCAGTCCACGCGGTACGGCGCCCAGGTGCCGGTGGCCGGGTCGCGGGCCACGAGGAACCACCGGTGCTGCCACGCGACCAGGTGGTGCGGCTCGAGCTCCAGCGGCTCGCCCTGGTAGTCGCAGCGCACGCCCACGTGGTCGCGGATCGCCGCGGCCAGCGCGGTGAGCTCCTCCGGGTCCACCTCGGGCTCGTCGGTATAGGGGCCGGTGTTCGCCGGCCCCGCCGTCGAGGCGGTGCGCAGCGCCGACACCCGGCGTCGCAGGCGGTCCGGCAGCACCTGCTCCAGCTTGGTGAGAGCGGACTGCCCGGACTCCTCGAAGCCGGCGGTGCCGGTGGCGGCGCGCAGGCCGACGGCGACCGCGACCGCCTCGCCGTCGTCGAGCAGGAGCGGGGGCAGCCGCGCGCCCGCGCCGAGTCGGTAGCGACCGCCCGGGCCGCGCACCGCGTGGACGGGATAGCCCAGCTCACGCAGCCGAGCGACGTCGTTGCGCACGGTGCGGTCGGTGACGTCGAGGCGGTCGGCGAGCTCGGCGCCGGACCAGTCGGGGCGGGACTGGAGCAGCCCCAGCAGGGCGAGCAGCCGCGCGGACGTGGAGCCCATCGAGACCTCCGAGAAACTCGTCGGAACCCGTCCAGAATAGAGGAAAGAACTGTTCCTGAACCGTTCCTATCGTGGTTGTCAGGAGCTGGGGCACGGGCCCGGCTCACGATCTGGGAGACCCGCCATGAACGCCACGACCCGCCTCGAGCTCCGCCCCTTCACCGTCGCCGTGCCGCAGGCCGACCTGGACGACCTGCACCAGCGCCTCGAGCGCACCCGCTTCGCGCCCGCCGCCCCCGGCGACTCGTGGGAGTACGGCACCCCCGAGTCGTACCTGCGCGACATGGTCGAGCGCTGGAAGGCCTTCGACTGGCGCGCCGTCGAGGCCCGGCTCAACGCGTACCCGCAGTTCACGACCGACATCGACGGGCAGACGATCCACTTCCTGCACGTGCGCTCGCGGCACGACGGCGCGACGCCGCTGCTGCTCGCCCACACCTACCCCGGGTCGGTGCTCGACTACCTCGACATGATCGACGCGCTCGTCGACCCGGTGGCCCACGGCGGGCGCGCCGAGGACGCGTTCGACGTCGTCGTGCCGTCCATGCCGGGCTTCGGGTTCTCGACGCCGCTGGTGGGCGAGTGGACGATGGCGCGCGTCGCGCGCACCTACGACGCCCTCATGCGGGGGCTCGGCTACGCGTCGTACGGCATCCACGGCAGCGACGGCGGGGCCATGGTGGCGCGCGAGCTCGCCGTCCTCGACCCCGAGGGCTTCCTCGGGGCGCACGTGCTGCAGCTGTTCTCGTTCCCGTCCGGCGCCGAGGGGGAGATGGACGGGTTCGGCGAGAAGGAGTACGCGGCGCTCGGCCACCTGCAGTGGTTCCAGTCCGTCGGGGCGTACAACGTCATGAACGCGTCGCGTCCGCAGACGATGGCGGCCGGCCTGGCCGACTCGCCCGTCGCGACGCTCGCGTACCACGAGCTCTTCGAGAGCTTCGGCAACGGGACGTCGCTGGTCCGGCCGGAGCAGGTGCTGGCCCAGGCCACGCTGTACTGGCTGACCAACACCTACGCGACCGCCGCGCGGTACCACTACGCGGAGCAGCGCTCCGGCGCCGAGCCGGTGGTCAGCACGGGGCGGATCGGCGTCGCCGTCTTCAAGGACGACTTCCAGACCCTCCGCGCGTTCGCCGAGCGCGACAACGCGCGCATCGAGCACTGGTCGGAGTTCCCGCGCGGCGGCCACTACGCCGCGCTGGAGGTGCCCGACGACGTCGTCGCCGACGTGCGGGTGTTCTTCGGCTGAGCCATTTCGGCCGTCACTTCGGCAAGCGGTGGATCTGTTCGGCAGGGGAGGGTGCCGAACAGATCCACTCCGTGCCGAACGGATCGTCGTGGTGGAATCGAGGCGTGTTCTCGCGACCCCGCACCCCGTTCGACCTGGTCCCCCGACGCGTGCGCGTGCACGCGGTCACCGAGCTCACCGGCACGCTGCGCCGCACCACGTTCCGCGACGTCGACGGCGCGGACCCGGGCGCCCCGACGTCGCTCGCGGCGCTGCGGGCGCCCGGCCCGGAGGACCACGTCAAGGTCTTCCTGCCCGACCCGGCCACCGGGGAGCTGCACGCCCCCACCCTGGCCGCGGACGGCGGGCTCCAACGCCCGACCGGCGTCGTCTCCATCTCCCGGGACCTCACCGTGCGCGCCGTGCGGACGGTCGACGGGGTGGCCGAGGTCGACGTCGACTGGGTGCTGCACGGCGACGAAGGGCCGGCGTCCGCGTGGGCGTCGCGGGCGGCCGAGGGTGACGAGGTCGTGCTCGCCGGCCCGCGCGGCAGCGTCGGGGTGCCGGACGGCATCGGCCGGCTGACGCTGGCCGGCGACGAGACCGGGCTGCCGGCCCTCTCCCGCTGGGCGGCCGCCCTCGGCGACGGCGTGCCGGTGACGGCGATCGTCGAGATCGGCGACGACGTCGACGAGGCGTACGTCGAGGACGAGCTGGGCGGCGCGACCGTCGAGATCCTCTACCGCACCGACGGCCCTGGGCAGCTCGCGGAGGCGGTGCGCTCGCTGGGCGGGCTGGAGGCCGACGAGCTGTTCGTCGGCCTCGGCGAGGCCGACGACCTCGTGCCCGTGCGCCGCCACCTCCGGCGCGAGCTGGGCCTGCCCGCCGAGCAGGTGCACGTCTCCGGGTACTGGCGGCGCGGCACGGTCAACCTCGACCACCACCTGCCGATCGACCCGAGCGACCCCGACTGAGCCCCGGGCGCCGCCGCGTCAGGCGGCGGCGCTCTCCGTCTCGCCGCGCAGGGCGTCGATCTGCTCCTGGAGCGTGGACAGCAGGTCCGCGACCTGCGCGGCGCCGTTCTCCCGCGCCTCGTCGGTCACGTGCTTCACCTCGGCCGACGCCGCCTCGAGCGCCACCTGCGCGTCCTCGAGCGCGACGACCGCGCCGTCCTGGGACTGCTCGGCCCGCGCGAGGGCGTCGCGCGCCTCGTCGGTCGCGGCCTGGGCGGAGGCCATCGCGTTCGTGACGTCGGTACGGAGCTCGTCGGGGATGCCGGTCACCTGCTCCTCGATGCGCTGCAGGTCGGAGTCAATGGCCTCGGCCTGGCTCTGCGCGTCGGCGATGAACTGTTCGACGTCGGCGGGGGCGGAACACGCGCCGAGCATCATCGCGAGGGCCAGGAGGCTGGCCGCGGCGAGACGGGTCGTCGTCTTGCCCTTCGTGGTGCTCGTCGTCGCTGACGTCATGGCCACGATTCTGCCCTGCCAACCTGAACATTCCCTTATGGGGCCGTGGAGATCTTGCACACAGCGACCGCCCGGCTGCCCAGGACGGCGACGCCCCGCGGCGGCAGGATGACGCCATGAGCGCGCTGACGACGGCCGAGCTGACCGCGATCTACACCGACCTGCACGCCCACCCGGAGCTCGGTTTCGCCGAGCACCGCACGGCCCGGATCGTGGCCGACCGGCTCCGCGGCTGGGGCTACGACGTGCACGAGGGGATCGGCGGGACGGGCGTCGCCGCCGTCCTGGCGAACGGCACGGGGCCGCGCGTGCTGCTGCGCGCGGACATGGACGGGCTGCCGGTCACCGAGCGGACCGACCTGCCGTACGCGTCGACACAGGTCACGACGGCCGCCGACGGTCAGGAGACCGGCGTCATGCACGCCTGCGGCCACGACGTGCACGTCACCTGCCTGCTCGGCGCCGCAGCCGAGCTCGCCGCGCGCCGGGACGCCTGGTCGGGCACGCTCCTGCTCGTCTTCCAGCCGGCGGAGGAGCTGGGCAACGGCGCGCGGGCCATGCTCGACGACGGCCTGTACGCGACCGTCGGCGGCGCGCCGGACGTCGTGCTCGGCCAGCACGTCATGCCCACGCCCGCCGGCGTGGTGAGCGTGACGCCGGGCGTGGCGATGTCGGCCACGGACTCGCTGCGGATCACCCTGCACGGGCGTGGGGGCCACGGGTCGATGCCGGAGACCACCGTGGACCCCGTGCTCATGGCCGCGGCCACGGTGCAGCGGCTGCAAGGCGTCGTGTCCCGCGAGGTCGCGGCGGGCGACTCGGCGGTCGTGACCGTCGGCGCGATTCGCGCCGGGACCCAGCCGAACATCATCCCCGACCGCGCCGAGCTGCTGGTCAACGTCCGGACCTTCACGGAGCCGGTGCGCGAGCGCGTGCTCGCCGCGATCCGCCGCATCGTCGAGGCGGAGGCCGCCGCCTCGGGCGCCACCGAGGCGCCTGAGGTCGAGACGATCACCACCTTCGCGGCCATGGTCAACGACCCGGACGCGACCGAGCGCACCCGCCCGGTGCTGGCCGCCGCGCTCGAAGGGCAGCGGGCGCTCATCGAGTCGGCCGGCGGCCGGCCCGCCGTCCTGACCCTGCCGCCGATGGCGGCGTCGGAGGACGTCGGCGAGCTCGCGACGGATGCCGGCGTGCCGCTCGTGTACTGGTTCCTCGGCGGCTTCGACCCGGCCCGGTTCGCCGGCGTCGACCTGACGACGGGCCGGCTCCCCGAGGGCGTCGCGTCGAACCACTCACCGTTCTTCGCCCCGACGCCGCAGCCGACCCTCGACCTCGGCGTCGCGACGCTCGTCGCCGCCGCGCGGGAGTGGCTCGACTGAGCCCGGAACGCTCGATGCGGAGGGGGCGGGTCAGCGCGCGCCGAGGCGGCGGCTGATCTCGGCGGCGGCACGACCGGCCGCGGCGGCGAGCTCGTCGCGGCGGGCGGCGTCGACGTCGTCGGACCAGAACGTCAGCGCGACGCCCGCGACCGGGTGGCCGGTGTGGTCCAGCGCGGCGTGGGCGACCGACGCGAGGCCGGTCGTGACCTCGCCGTCCTCGGTGGCGTGCCCGCGACGGCGGGTGTCGCGCAGCACCTCCCGCAGGTCGCGCAGGGTGCGCGGGCCGACGCCGGTGCGGTCGGCGAGCGCCGCGGCCGACGGGAACAGCGCCCGCACCTGCGGGGCGGGCAGCCGCGCCAGCACCGCCCGGCCGCTGGCGGTGAGGTGGCTGGGGAGGCGCACGTCGACGTCGGTCACGAGGCTGGGTCGGTGCGGCGCGCGCTGTTCCACGAGGTACAGCACCTCGCGACCGTGCAGGACGGCGAGGTGCGCGCTCTCGCCCGTCGTCTCGACCAGCCGCGCGATCACGGGCCGGGCCAGCCGGGCGAGCGGCGCCTGCCGCGCGTACGCCGAGCCGAGGGACAGCGCCGCCGTCCCCAGCCCGTAGCGGTGCTCCTCGGGGAGATGGGTCACGAACCCCTCGTCCACCAGCACGGACAGCAGGTGGTAGACGGTGGACCGCGGCAGGCCCAGGTGCTGCGCGATCGCGGCCGCCGGTACCGGGCCGGCCTGCGCGGCGAGGTGCGTCAGCACCCGCAGCGTGCTGCGCGCCGCGGGGACGTCCGCCATCGGGCCTCCTCCACGAGCGGGCCATGGTGTCTGGGATCCCAGACTGAACCTCCCCGGGACCCGTGTCCAGCGCGCCGCGGACGGTGTGTGCTGGCGGCATGACCGTCACCACCACCCGCGCCGTCGCCGAGAACCGTGTCGTCGAGATCGGCGGCGACCCGCTGACCGTCGACGCCGTCGTCGCCGTCGCCCGCCACGGCGCGCAGGTCCACCTCACCGACCGCGCCCTGGCGGGGATGGCCGCGAGCCGCGCGGTCGTCGAGGACCTCGCCGACGACGCCCGCCCGCACTACGGCGTCTCCACCGGCTTCGGCGCCCTCGCGCGCCGCCACATCCCCACGGACAAGCGCGCGCAGCTGCAGCTCGGGCTGGTGCGCTCGCACGCCGCGGGCACCGGGCCCGAGGTGGAGCGCGAGGTGGTGCGGGCGCTGCAGCTGCTGCGGCTCGCCACGCTCGCGACCGGCCGCACGGGCGCGCGACCGGTGGTCGCGGAGACGTACGCCGCGATGCTCAACGCCGGCATCACGCCCGTCGTGCACGAGTACGGGTCGCTCGGGTGCTCCGGCGACCTCGCGCCGCTGGCCCACGTGGCGCTCGCCGCGCTCGGGGAGGGGCCGGTGCGCGTCGCGACGCCGGAGGGTGCCGACGGCGAGCTCGTCGACGCCGCGGAGGCGCTCGCGGCGGCCGGCATCGCGCCGCTGGAGCTGCGCGAGAAGGAGGGCCTGGCCCTCATCAACGGCACCGACGGGATGCTCGGGATGCTGTGCCTCGCGATCCATGATCTGCGTGACCTGCTCCGCACCGCGGACGTCGCCGCGGCGTCGAGCGTGGAGGCCCTGCTCGGCTCGGACGCGCCGTTCGCGGAGGACCTGGTGGGGATGCGGCCGCACCCGGGGCAGGCGGCGTCGGCCGCGAACCTGCGGGCGCTGCTCGCCGGGTCGCCGGTCGTGGCGAGCCACCGGACCTTCGACGCCGACGGCCGTCCCGAGTGCACCCGCGTGCAGGACGCGTACTCGCTGCGCTGCGCGCCGCAGGTGCACGGCGCGGCGCGGGACACCGTCGAGCACGCGGAGGCGGTCGCGGGGCGCGAGCTCGCCTCCGCGATCGACAACCCCGTGGTCACGGTGGACGGCCGGGTCGAGTCGAACGGGAACTTCCACGGGGCGCCCGTCGCGTACGTGCTGGACTTCCTCGCGATCGCCGTCGCCGACGTCGCCAGCATGAGCGAGCGGCGCACGGACCGCTTCCTCGACGTCGCGCGCAACGAGGGCCTGCCGGCGTTCCTCGCCGACGACCCGGGCGTCGACTCCGGCCTGATGATCGCGCAGTACACGGCCGCCGGGATCGTCTCGGAGCTCAAGCGGCTGGCCGCGCCGGCGAGCGTCGACTCCATCCCGTCGTCGGCGATGCAGGAGGACCACGTGTCCATGGGCTGGGCCGGGGCGCGCAAGCTGCGCCGCGCCGTCGACGGCCTGGGCCGCGTGCTCGCCGTCGAGCTCATGACCGCCGCCCGCGCCCTCGACCTGCGCTGCGCCCCCAGCTCGGCCCTCGCGCCCGCCGCGGGCACCGGGGCCGTGCACGCGCTGCTGCGGTCCGCCGTGCCCGGCCCCGGGCCCGACCGGTTCCTCGCCCCCGAGATCGACGCCGTGACGCGGCTCGTCTCGGGCGGCGCGGTCGTCGCGGCCGCGAGCGCCGCCGTCGGCCCGCTCCGCTGACCCGCTCCACCGACCCTCCGATCGACCTCCCGAAGGAGACGACGATGTCCCACGAGCTCGGCACTCCGGTCCCCGTGCGTGCGCCGCGCGGCACGACGCTCACCGCCCGCAGCTGGCAGACCGAGGCGCCGCTGCGGATGCTCATGAACAACCTCGACCCCGAGGTGGCGGAGCGCCCCGACGACCTGGTCGTCTACGGCGGCACCGGCCGTGCGGCGCGCGACTGGCCGAGCTACCACGCCATCGTGCGCACCCTCACGACGCTGGCCGACGACGAGACGCTGCTCGTCCAGTCCGGCAAGCCCGTGGGCGTGCTGCGCACGCACGAGTGGGCGCCGCGCGTCCTCATCGCGAACAGCAACCTCGTGGGTGACTGGGCCACCTGGCCGGAGTTCCGGAGGCTCGAGGCGCAGGGCCTCACGATGTACGGGCAGATGACGGCCGGGTCGTGGATCTACATCGGCGCGCAGGGCATCCTCCAGGGCACGTACGAGACGCTCGCCGCGGTGGCCGCGAAGCGGTTCGGCGGCACGCTCGCCGGGACGCTCACGCTCACCGGCGGGTGCGGCGGCATGGGCGGCGCGCAGCCGCTCGCCGTGGCGCTGAACGGCGGCGTGTGCCTGGTGGTCGACGTCGACCGGTCGCGCCTGGAGCGGCGCGTGCGCGAGCGCTACCTCGACGAGGTGGCGGACGACCTGGACGACGCCGTCCGCCGCGTCGAGGCGGCGAAGGCGGAGCGCCGCGCGCTGTCGGTCGGCGTCGAGGGGAACAGCGCGGAGGTCGTGCCGGAGCTGCTGCGCCGCGGCGTCGCCGTGGACGTGGTCACCGACCAGACGTCCGCGCACGACCCGCTGTCGTACCTGCCCGTCGGCGTCTCGGTGGACGAGTGGCACGACTACGCCGCCGCCAAGCCCGAGGAGTTCACCGACCGGGCGCGCGAGTCGATGGCCCGGCACGTGGAGGGCATGGTCGGCTTCCTCGACGCGGGCGCCGAGGTGTTCGACTACGGCAACTCGATCCGCGACGAGGCCCGCCGCGGCGGCTTCGACCGCGCCTTCGACTTCCCGGGCTTCGTGCCGGCGTACATCCGGCCGCTGTTCGCCGAGGGTAAGGGCCCGTTCCGCTGGGCGGCGCTGTCCGGAGACCCGCGCGACATCGCCGCCACCGACAAGGCCGTCCTCGACCTCTTCCCCGACGACGACCACCTGCACCGCTGGATCCGCGCGGCCCAGGAGCGCGTCGCGTTCCAGGGCCTGCCCGCCCGCATCTGCTGGCTCGGGCACGGCGAGCGCGACCGCGCGGGGCTGGCGTTCAACGACCTCGTCGCCTCCGGGGAGGTGAGCGCGCCCGTCGTCATCGGGCGCGACCACCTCGACGCCGGGTCCGTCGCCTCCCCGTACCGGGAGACGGAGGGCATGGCCGACGGCTCCGACGCCATCGCCGACTGGCCGCTGCTCAACGCGCTCACCGCCGCGTCGTCGGGCGCCACGTGGGTGTCGCTGCACCACGGCGGCGGCGTCGGCATGGGGCGGTCCATCCACGCCGGGCAGGTGTCCGTCGCGGACGGCACCGACCTCGCGGCGCGGAAGCTCGCGCGCGTGCTGTCCAACGACCCGGGGCTCGGCGTCCTGCGCCACGTCGACGCCGGGTACGACGACGCCGCGGCCGCCGCCGCGCGGGGCGGGCTGCGCGTGCCCATGCTGGAGACGGACCCCGACGCGGAGGTGTGACGTGCGCGAGGTGGAGCACCCGGGCGGGTCGCACCCGGCCACGCTGATCCTGGGGATCGGCGAGCTCACGACGAACGACCCTGCCCTCGGGGACGGCGACCCGACGGGCCTCATGCACGACGCCGCGCTGCTGCTCGACGGCGGGCGCGTGGTCTGGGCGGGCCCCGAGCGCGACGTCGCGTCCGGGGTCGAGGAGGCGCTGGGCCGCGCGCCGGACCGCGTCGTCGGGGTCGACGGACGCGCGGTGATCCCCGGGTTCGTGGACTCGCACAGCCACCTGGTGTTCGCCGGCGACCGGTCGGCCGAGTTCGAGGCGCGCATGGCCGGGCGCCCCTACGCCGCGGGCGGGATCCGCACCACGGTGGCCGCGACGCGGGCGGCGTCGGACGACGCGCTGAGGGCGGGCCTGCGCCGGCACGTCGACCAGGCGCTGGCGCAGGGCACCACGACGCTCGAGACCAAGAGCGGCTACGGGCTGAGCGTCGCCGACGAGGAGCGGGCCGTCCGCCTCGCCCGGGAGGTCACCGACGAGGTGACGTTCCTCGGCGCGCACGTGGTGCCGCCCGAGTTCTCCGGCGCCGCCGACGCCTACGTCGACCTCGTCGTCGGCGACATGCTCGCCGCCTGCGCGCCGCACGCCCGCTGGGTGGACGTGTTCTGCGAGACGGGCGCGTTCACCCCGGAGCAGTCGCGCCGCGTGCTGGAGGCGGGCGCGGCCGCCGGGCTGGGCGTGCGCGTGCACGCGAACCAGCTCGGGCCGGGGGAGGGCGTGCGCCTCGCCGTCGACCTCGGCGCCGCCGCCGTCGACCACTGTACCTACCTGTCCGACGACGACGTCGCGGCGCTCGCGGCGTCGTGGGGTGGGGGAGCACAGGGGACCGTCGCGACGCTGCTGCCGGGCGTCGAGTTCTCCACCCGCCAGCCGTACCCCGACGCGCGCCGCCTCCTCGACGCGGGCGCCGTCGTCGCGCTGGCCAGCGACTGCAACCCCGGCTCGTCGTACACGAGCTCCATGCCGCTCATGGTGGCGCTCGCGGTCCGCGAGATCGGCATGACCGTCGCCGAGGCCGTCTGGGCCGCGACGGGAGGCGGCGCCCGTGCGCTGCGTCGTGACGACGTCGGGCACCTCGCGCCCGGCGCGCGCGCCGACGTCGTCGTCCTCGACGCCCCGAGCCGCACGCACCTCGCCTACCGCCCCGGCGTCCCGCTCGTGCACGCGGTCTGGAAGGACGGCCATCCCGCGAGGTAGTGCCCGGGTCACTACCTCGCGCGGAGGGTGAGGCCGGCGAGGACCTCCAGCACGCAGAGGGCGGCGAGGCGGACGGTGCGGCCGTCGGGGGCGTCGGCGGTGGCGTCGACCTCGGCGAGGTCGACGGAGCGGACGCGCGGGTCGGTGGCCGCCGCGCGGACCAGGGCCCGCAGCTCCCAGGCGGCGAGGCCGCCCGGAACGGACGCGGGGCAGGCGGGGGCGACGGCGCGGTCGCAGACGTCCACGTCGACGTCCAGGTGCACCGGCCCGCCCGCGGCGCCCGCGACGTCGAGGGCCTCGCGGACGACGTCGCCCAGCCCGGCGGGGCCGTTCCCGCGGGCACGCAGGTCGTCGAGCGTCACGACCGTGATGCCCAGGTCGCGCGCCCGGCGCGCGTAGGCGGCGGAGTTCGCGAAGTCCGCGATGCCGATCTGCACGACGCGCGCCGGGTCCAGCCCGGCCTCGACCAGGCGCCGCACGGGCGAGCCGTTGGAGACGCCGTCGCGCAGGTCGTAGTGCGCGTCGAAGGTGACCAGCCCCGCGGTCGCGACGTCGTCCCCCCAGGCGCCGAGGGCCACCGGGACGGTGAGCGCGTTGTCCCCGCCCAGCGCGACGACGGCGCGCGCCCCCGCCAGGGCCTCCCCGACGGCGGCGCGAGCGCGGGCCTCGCCCTCCGGGCCGTCCGGCTCGTGCACGTCGCCGTGGTCGACGACGGCGAGCTCGCCGAGGTCGACCGGCGCGCCGTCCGCGCCGCGGATCAGGGCCGGGCTGTAGCGCCGCAGCGCGTCGCGCACCGCGGCGGGTGTCGCGTGCGCGCCCGTGGTCGACAGCGACGTGCGCCACGTGGGGACGCCGAGCAGGGCCAGGTCGGCGCGCGTTCCGGCGGTGGCGTCGGCGGGGCCGGGCCAGGCGCCGGCGCGGGGCCAGAGGGGGTCGCGGGGCAGGGGAGCGGAGGTCACCTGCCGACCGTACGACCTCCATGAGGTGCCTCACACACCCGGGGGATCCCCTGGGCATCGTGGTATCCCACTGCTACTGTCTGGCATTCGTGGGTTCGATACCTACGTTCGATCATGTCGATCATTCGACCGGCTGATCCCCGATTCCCCCACCGAGCATGGAGTTCCCGTGGCCGTCAGCGTTCCTGTGAGGCACCCCCTCATCGCGCGCCTCGACGTCGACTTCCGTCGCGTCGCCAGCGCGCTGTGTCGCTGACCCTCCGGCCCACCGTCGACGACGTCGTCGACGGCCGGAGCCCGCGCCGCCGCTGACCGGTCCGCGCGAGGCCTCCCGCTCGTCCCCGCACTCCCCCGGGCGCTGTGCGCCCACCCTCTGCTGTCCCGGTGCTGCCCCGCGGCACCTCGGCGAAAGGTTCATCTGTGTCTTCCGCAACCAAGGTCCCCGGCGCGCCGCCGCGCGAGCGCAAGGGGCTGCGCTTCCCGTCGTTCTCGGTCCAGATCCTGCTGGGCCTCGCGCTCGGCGTGCTGCTCGGCTGGCTGGCGCTGGCCCTCGGCCCGCAGGCCGACGGCGAGACGCCCAACGGCCTGACCACGACGCTCGACACCATCGGCTCGTCGTTCGTCACCCTGCTCAAGGCGATCGTGCCGCCGCTGATCTTCACGGCGATCGTCGCGTCGATCGCGAACCTGCGCTCCGTCACCAACGCGGCCCGCCTCGCCGGTCAGACGCTGCTCTGGTTCGCCATCACCGCCGCGATCTCCGTGGCGATCGGCATCGGGCTGGGCCTCGTGTTCCAGCCGGGCCACAACACGACCCTCACGGTCGCCGACGGCGAGGGCGCGCCGTCCAGCACCGGCACGTGGCTCGACTTCCTCAACGGCCTCATCCCGACCAACGTGCTCGGCCTGGGGGCGTCGACCGACCTCGAGACCGGCGACACGAGCATCAGCTTCAACGTGCTGCAGATCCTGGTGGTCGCTCTGGTCATCGGCATCGCCGCGCTGAAGTCGGGCGCCAAGGCCGACCCGTTCCTCGCGTTCAACAAGTCCGCGCTCGCCATCGTGCAGAAGGTGCTGTGGTGGATCATCCGCCTCGCGCCGCTGGGCACGATGGGCCTCATCGGCAACGCCGTCGCCACCTACGGCTGGGAGTCGCTGCGCTCGCTCGCCTCCTTCTCCGTGGCGATCTACGTGGGCCTGGCGCTGGTCCTGTTCGTCGTCTACCCGGTGCTGCTCAAGGTCAACGGCCTCGGCGTCGTCGCCTGGTTCAGGGGCGCATGGCCGGCGATCCAGCTCGCGTTCGTCTCCCGCTCGTCGGTGGGCACCATGCCCGTGACGCAGCGCGTCACCGAGCGCAACCTCGGCGTGCCGAGCGAGTACGCGTCGTTCGCGGTGCCGCTGGGCTCGACGACGAAGATGGACGGTTGCGCCTCGATCTACCCGGCGATCTCCGCGATCTTCGTGGCGCAGATCTTCGGCATCGACCTGTCGCTGACCGACTACCTGCTCATCGCCTTCGTGTCCGTGGTGGGCTCCGCCGCCACCGCGGGTCTCACCGGCGCGATGGTCATGCTGACCCTCACGCTGTCCACGCTGGGCCTGCCGCTGGCCGGCGTGGGCCTGCTCCTCGCCGTCGACCCGATCCTCGACATGGGCCGCACCGCGGTGAACGTCGCGGGGCAGACGCTGGTCCCGACCATCGTCGCCAAGCGCGAGGGCATCCTCGACCTCGAGCAGTACCGCGCCGCGTCGTCGGAGCACCTGTTCGACGAGGACGAGGCTCAGGACGGTGCGCAGGACGACGCCGCCCAGGCCGAGCCCGCGGCCGACGACGCCGGCCGCGAGCCGGTGGGTGCCGGCGCGAAGGCCTGACGCCCCGCAGCGCGTGACGGAGGCCCGGTGGGGACGACCCGCCGGGCCTCCGGTGCGTTCCGGGGCCGTTCACCGGGCGAGGGCGGCGGCCTCGACCAGCCCGGCGCAGGGGACGGCGAGGACGTCGCCGCGACGGAGGTCGCGCGGCAGCCAGGCGGTGGGGCCGCCTCGGCCGGGCGCCGGGTGCAGCGTGAACCGGCGCTCCGGAGCCTGCGACGCCCGCCCGACGAGCCGCGCTCGCTCCACGAGCGCCGCGCAGCCGCCGAGGTCGGCGTCGAGCCAGGCCTGCCGGGCGTCGTCCCCGAGCCGCGGGACGGCGTCGACCACGCGCGTCAGGACGACCGTCCGGGGTGCGTCGTCGCCCCAGTACCGGTCGACGCGCGCGACGTCCGCGCCGACCGGGACGTAGACGCGCGGGGTCGGGTAGTGCTCGGCGAGCCGGGCCAGGCTGGTCCGGTCGACGAGCACGTCGTCGGCCGCGAGCTCGGTGCCCTCGGGCCACCCCTCGAGCGCCGCGTGCCGGTGCCGGACCAGGGTGGTGAACAGCGTCGTGAGGCTCATGCCTCCGGTCTACTGCGGGGCGGGCCCGGGGGACCCGGACCTCACGGAACGCATACGGGGGTGGGCCCGATCCTCACGACTCCCCGCCGTCCGGGTCGAAGCGGTAGCCCATGCCGGACTCGGTGACGAGGTAGCGCGGGGAGGCGGGGTCGGGCTCGAGCTTCTTGCGCAGCTGCGCCACGTACAGCCGCAGGTACCCGGTGTCGCTCACGTGCTCGGAGCCCCAGATCTCGGTGAGGAGCGTCTGGCGGGTGACGAGCTTGCCGGGGTTGCGCACCAGCCGCTCGAGCATCTGCCACTCGGTGGGCGTGAGGCGCACGTGCTCCGACCGCCCCTCGCGGGCGCGCGTGACGCTGTGTGCGGACAGGTCCACCGTGACGTCGCCGAACCGCACCACCGGGTCGGAGTCCTCGTGCGCCACGCGCCGCGTGAGGGCGCGGATCCGGGCCAGCAGCTCCTCGATGGAGAACGGCTTCGTCACGTAGTCGTCCGCGCCGGCGTCGAGCGCCTCGACCTTGTCCGCCGCGCCCGTGCGCCCGGACACCACGAGGATCGGCGCGTCCGACCAGCCGCGCACGGCGTGGATGACGTCGATCCCCTCCAGCTCCGGCATGCCCAGGTCGATCATGAACACGTCGGGGCGGTGGTCGATGGCGCGGGCGATCGCCTGCGTCCCGGTGGTCGCCGTGACGATCTCGTACCCCTGCGCGGTGAGCGTGATCCGCAGGGCGCGCAGGATCTGCGGGTCGTCGTCGGCGATGAGGATCTTCATGGGGCGGTCGCCTCCGGTCGGTCGGCAGGGAGGGCGACGACCATCGTGAGGCCGCCGCCGGGGGTGTCCTCGGGGGTCAGGGTGCCGCCCATGCCCTCGACGAACCCCTTGGACAGCGCGAGCCCGAGCCCCAGGCCGGTCGTGTTGTCGGTGTCGCCGAGCCGCTGGAACGGCACGAACACGTCCTCGCGCCGGTCGGCGGGGATCCCTGGCCCGTGGTCGACCACCCGGATCTCGACCGTGCCGGCGAACGTGCTGGTGGAGACCCGTACCCGGCGCCCGGCGGGGGAGTGCCGCAGCGCGTTGGCCAGCAGGTTCACGAGCACGCGCTGGAGCAGCACGGAGTCGGCGACGACGCTCGGCGCGGTGAGGTCCAGGTCGAGCTCCACCTCGCCGGGGCCGACGCCGAGCTCGTCGAGGGCGGGCAGCACGACGTCCGCCGTCTCGACGGGTGCCTTGGAGACCGCGAGGACGCCCGCCTCCAGGCGGCTCACGTCGAGCAGGTCGGTGATGAGGGTGGCCAGGGCCGTCAGGCTCTCGTCGGCCGTGGCCAGCAGCTCCTCCCGGTCCGCCTCGCTCAGCGCGCCGCGGGCGGAGCGCAGCCCGCTCACGGCGGCGGCGGCGGAGCTCAGGGGGCGGCGCAGGTCGTGGCTCAGCGCGGACAGCAGGGCGCTGCGCACGCGGTCGGACTCGGCGAGCTGGTCCACCTCGCTCGCCACCTCGGCCAGGTCGCTGCGCTCCAGCGCGGCCTGCAGCTGGACCGCGATGACGTTGAGGAGGCGGCGCTCGGAGGCCGCGAGGTCGCCGCCGGACAGCTCGAGGACGGCGCGGTCGCCGACGTCGATCGTCGTGCGCGGGCCCGCCGGGTCGTCCTCGCCGTCCGCGGCGAGCACCACCCCGCCGGCGACCAGGCGCGCCCCGGAGAGGCCGAACGCCTCCCGCGCCCGGGCCACCAGCGCCTGCACGGCGTCCTGCCCGCGCAGCACGCTGCCGGCGACCGTCGCCAGCACCTCCGACTCCGCGGCGGCCCGGTGGGCGGCGCGCGTCGTGCGGGCGGCGCGGTCCACGACGACGCTCACCAGCACGGCCGTGACGACGTACAGGACGAGGGCGACCACGTGCAGCGGCTCGCCCACGGTGATGGTGTGGATGGGCTCCACGAAGAAGAAGTCGAGCGTAACTCCGGACAGGATCGCGGCGTAGACGGCGGGCCCCGCCCCGCCGACCAGCGCCACCACGACGACGAGCAGCTGGTACGACAGCACGTCGGAGACGATCGACTCCTCGCTGCGGACCGACACGAGCGCCCACGTGAGCAGGGGCCCGCCCAGTATCGCGAGCAGGAAGCCGGCCACGCGGCGCTTCGCCGACAGCGCGCCGCCCATGCGGGGCAGGCGGGCGCGCCCGCCCGCGGCGGCGTGGTTGACGATGTGGACGTCGATGTTGCCGGCCTCGCGCGTCACGGTCGCGCCGATCCCGGGCCCGCTGAGCGCGGCGGCGAGGCGGCCGCGGCGGGAGACGCCGATGACGAGCTGCGTCGCGTTGACGCCGCGCGCGAACTCCACGAGCGCCGTCGGGACGTCGTCGCCCACCACCTGGTGGTAGGTGCCGCCGAGCTCCTCGACGAGCATCCGCTGCCGCGCGAGCGCGCCGGGGGTCGCGCCGCGCAGGCCGTCCTGGCTGGTGACGTGCACGGCGAGGAGGTCGCCGCCCGCCGACCGCGCCGCGATGCGCGCCCCGCGCCGCAGCAGCGTCTCGCCCTCGGGGCCGCCCGTGAGCGTCACGACGACCCGCTCGCGCGCCTCCCACGTGGAGTCGATGCCGTGCTCCGTGCGGTAGTGCTGCAGCGCCGCGTCGACCTCGTCGGCCAGCCACAGCAGGGCGAGCTCGCGCAGCGCGGTGAGGTTGCCGAGCCGGAAGTAGTTCGACAGCGCCGCGTCCACGCGTTCGGCCGGGTAGACGACGCCGGAGGACAGCCGGTCGCGCAGCGCCTGCGGCGCGAGGTCCACGACCTCGATCTGGTCGGCGGCGCGCAGCACGGCGTCGGGGATGGTCTCCTGCTGCACCACCCCGGTGATCTTCTGCACGACGTCGTTGAGCGACTCGATGTGCTGGATGTTGACGGTCGAGAGGACGTCGATGCCGGCGTCGAGCAGGGCGTCGACGTCCTCCCACCGCTTCGCGTGCCGCAGGCCGGGCGCGTTGGTGTGCGCGAGCTCGTCGACCAGCGCGACGTCGGGCCGCCGCGCGAGGACGGCGTCGAGGTCCAGGTCGGTGAGCTCGACGCCGCGGTGGACGACGGCCGCGCGGGGCACGACCTCCAGCCCCCGCGCCATCGTGGCCGTCGCGGCGCGCCCGTGCGTCTCCACGAGCGCGACCACGACGTCCCTGCCGTCGTCGCGCAGCCGCTTGCCCTCCTCGAGCATGGCGTAGGTCTTCCCCACACCCGGCGCCGCGCCGAGGAGGACGCGCAACCTGCCGCGACCCATGCTCACCTCCCGAGCTCGGCCGTGCTCTCGTCGAGGGCCACGTTGAGCTCCAGGACGTCGACCACGGGCTCCCCGAGGTACCCCAGGGCGCGACCCTCAGTGTGCCTCGCGACGAGGTCCGCGACCTCCCGTTCCGGCAGGCCGCGGGCGGCGGCGACCCGCGCGACCTGCAGGTCGGCGTACTCCGGGCTGATGTGCGGGTCCAGCCCCGACCCTGACGCGGTGACGGCGTCCGCCGGGACGTCGGCGGGGTCGACGCCCTCGAGCGCGGCCACGGCCGCGCGACGCTCCTCGATCGCGGCGACGAGGTCGGGGTTTTCCGGGCCCAGGTTCGAGCCGGACGACGCGGTGCCGTCCCAGCCGTCGCCGGCGGCCGACGGCCGCGGCTGGAAGTACTGCGGCAGGGGCGTGCCGTCGGCGTCGGCGAAGCCCTGGCCGATCAGCGCCGACCCGACGACCTCCCCCTCGCCGTCGTGCACGAGCGAGCCGTCGGCCTGCGCGGGCAGCAGGAGCTGCCCGACGCCGGTGATCGCCGCCGTGTAGCCGACGCCGAGCAGCAGGGTGAGGACGATCATCGCCCGGACCGCGACCCCGAGGGTGCGGCCGGTGCTGCGGGTGGTGGCGTTCATGGGTGTTCCTTCTTCCTGCTCTGCTCAGAAGCCGGGGACGAGGCGCACGACGAGGTCGATGAGCCAGATGCCGACGAACGGCGCGACGATGCCGCCGAGGCCGAAGACCAGGAGGTTGCGCCCGAGGGTCTTCGAGGCGTCCATGGGCCGGTACCGCACGCCGCGCAGGGACAGCGGGATGAGCAGCACGATGATGATCGCGTTGAACACGATGGCCGAGACGACGGCCGACGACGGCGAGCTCAGGCCCATGATGTTGAGGGCCTCCAGGCCCGGGAACACGCCCATGAACATCGCCGGGATGATGGCGAAGTACTTCGCGATGTCGTTGGCGATCGAGAACGTCGTCAGCGCGCCGCGGGTGATGAGCAGCTGCTTGCCGATGCGGACCACGTCGATGAGCTTGGTCGGGTCGGAGTCGAGGTCGACCATGTTGCCGGCCTCCTTCGCGGCCGACGTGCCCGAGTTCATCGCGACGCCCACGTCCGCCTGCGCGAGGGCGGGGGCGTCGTTGGTGCCGTCGCCGGTCATCGCGACGAGGCTGCCGCCCGCCTGCTCGCGCCGGATGAGCTCCAGCTTGTCCTCCGGAGTGGCCTCGGCGAGGTAGTCGTCCACCCCGGCCTCGGCGGCGATGGCCGCGGCGGTGAGCGGGTTGTCGCCGGTCACCATGACGGTGCGGATGCCCATGGAGCGCAGCTCGGCGAACCGGTCCGCGATGCCCTCCTTGACGACGTCCTTGAGGTGCACGACGCCGAGCACACGGCCTGGCTCGCCCGGCGCCCGGACCGCCACGACCAGCGGCGTGCCGCCGGACCGCGCCACCCGCTCGACGGCGTCCTCCACCTCCGCGACGACCGGGGCGGCCGGGGCGCCGCCGTCGCCCAGCCAGGCCATGACCGCGCTGCCGGCGCCCTTGCGGATCTGCGTGCCGTCGGGCTCGTCGAGGCCCGACATGCGGGTCTGCGCCGTGAACGGCACGACCTCGCCGGGTGCGGTGTCGCCCACCTCGGCCCCGACCCGGGCGGCGAGCGCGACGATCGACGCGCCCTCCGGCGTCGGGTCCGCGAGGGAGGACAGGGCGGCGGCGCGCACCAGGTCGCGCGCGTCGACGCCGGACAGCGGCAGGAACTCGCTCGCCTGCCGGTTGCCGTAGGTGATGGTGCCGGTCTTGTCGAGGAGCAGCGTCGTGACGTCGCCGGCGGCCTCGACGGCGCGGCCGGACATCGCGAGCACGTTGCGCTGCACGAGGCGGTCCATCCCGGCGATGCCGATGGCGGACAGCAGCGCGCCGATCGTCGTCGGGATGAGGCACACGAGGAGGGCGACCAGCACCGCCACGCTCACCGGGCTCGCCGCGTACGAGGCGATCGGGTTGAGGGTGAGCGCCACGACCACGAACACGATGGACAGCGACGCGAGCAGGATGCTCAGCGCGATCTCGTTCGGCGTCTTCTGCCGGCTGGCGCCCTCGACGAGCGCGATCATCCGGTCGACGAACGTCTCGCCGGGCTTCGAGGTGATGCGCACGACGATCCGGTCGGACAGCACCCGCGTGCCGCCGGTGACGGCGGACCGGTCGCCGCCGGACTCCCGGATCACGGGCGCGGACTCGCCGGTGATGGCGGACTCGTCCACGGACGCGATGCCGCGCACGATCTCGCCGTCGCCCGGCACCAGGTCGCCGGCGGCGACCACGACGACGTCGCCGAGGGCCAGGTCGGCCGAGGACACGTCCTCGAGCGCGGCGCGGCGGGCCTCGGGGTCGGCCGCGTCGTCGTACCCGACGACGCGGTGCGCGACGGTGGCCGTGCGGGTCTGGCGCAGCGTGTCCGCCTGCGCCTTGCCGCGGCCCTCCGCGACCGACTCGGCGAGGTTCGCGAACACCACGGTGAGCCAGAGGAACAGCGCGATGACGGCGGTGAAGGAGCCCGGCACGACCGTGCCGCCGGACTCGGCGGGCCCGCCGAGGAACGGCTCGACGACGGCGAGCACGGTGGTCAGCGCGGCGCCCACCCACACGACGAACATCACGGGGTTGCGCCACATCTGGCGCGGGTCGAGCTTGCGGAACGCGCCGGGCAGGGCGTCCCGCACCTGGGCCCAGGAGAAGGCCCCGCCCGGGGTGCGGGACGTCGACGGGGACGGGGACGACGGGGTGTCGATCAGGGTGGTCATGGCTTACACGAGCCCTTCCGCCAGGGGACCCAGCGCGAGAACGGGGAAGTAGGTGAGTGCGGTGAGGACGACGACGACCCCGACGAGCAGCCCGACGAACTGCGGGCGGTGCGTGGGCAGGGTCCCCGCCGTTGCCGGGACCTTGTCCTGGCGGGCGAGCGACCCGGCGAGGGCGAGCACGAGCACGATCGGCACGAAGCGCCCGAGCAGGATCGCGACGCCGAGCGCCGTGTTCATCCAGGGGGTGTTCGCCGTGATGCCGGCGAAGGCCGAGCCGTTGTTGTTGGCCGCGGAGGTGAAGGCGTAGAGGACCTCGGACATGCCGTGCACGCCCGGGTTCCAGATCGACGTCGAGACGACGCTCTCGCGGACCGCGGGGATCGCGAAGCTGAGCGCGGTGCCCGCGAGCACCAGGGTGGGCGTCACGAGGATGTACAGGCTCGCGAGCTTGATCTCGCGGGGCCCGATCTTCTTGCCCAGGTACTCGGGCGTGCGGCCCACCAGCAGGCCGGCGACGAACACCGCGATGACGGCCAGCACGAGCATCCCGTAGAGGCCCGACCCGACGCCGCCGGGCGCGACCTCGCCGAGCATCATGTTCAGCATCGGCAGCATGCCGCCGAGCGCCGTGTACGAGTCGTGCATCGAGTTCACGGCGCCGGTCGACGTCGTCGTGCTCGTCGTGGCGAAGAGCGTGGACCCGACGATGCCGAAGCGCGCCTCCTTGCCCTCCATCGCGCCGCCGGCGAGCTGGGGCGCGGTGCCGTTGCCGACGCTCTCGAAGGCCGTGAGCGCCGCGAACGACGCCACGAAGATCACGCCCATCGCCGCGAGGATCGCGTACCCCTGCCGCAGGTCGCCCACCATCCGCCCGAACGTGCGGGGCAGGGAGAAGGGGATGGCCAGCATGAGCAGCACCTCGACGACGTTGGTCCACGCCGTGGGGTTCTCGAACGGGTGGGCCGAGTTCGCGTTGAAGAACCCGCCGCCGTTGGTGCCGAGCAGCTTGATGACCTCCTGCGAGGCCACCGGCCCGCCGGGGATGCTCTGCGTCCCGCCGGCCACGGTCGTGACGTCGGTGAAGCCGTCGACGTTCTGCACGACACCGCCGATCATCAGGACGACCGCGCCGACCACCGAGAGCGGCAGCAGGATGCGCAGGCAGCCCCGGACCAGGTCGACCCAGAAGTTGCCGATCGTGCCCGTGCGGCGGTGCGCGAACCCGCGCACCAGCGCCACGGCCACGGCCATGCCGACCGCCGCGGAGACGAAGTTCTGCACCGCGAGCCCGGCGAGCTGCACCGTGTAGCCGACGGTCTGCTCGGGCGAGTACGACTGCCAGTTCGTGTTCCCGACGAACGACGCGGCCGTGTTGAACGACAGGTCCGGCGCGACGGCGGGCAGCCCCAGCGAGTACGGCAGCCACTGCTGCGTGCGCTGCAGCGCGTAGAGGAGCAGCAGCCCGACGAGCGAGAAGGTCAGGACGCCGCGCAGGTAGGCCTGCCACGTCTGCCCGGACCGCGGGTCGACGCCGAGGACCCGGTACAGGCCCCGCTCGAGCCGCCAGTCGCGGGGCGTGGTGTACACCGTGGCCATGTAGTCCCCGAACGACCGGTGCACGGCCGCGAGGACGAGGGCGACGGTCCCGAGCGCGAGGACCGCCCCGACCCAGCCCATCAGAACTTCTCCGGCTTCACGAGGGCCACCACGAGGTAGACCAGCGCGGCCACGCCGAGCGCGGCGGCGAGGAGCTCGACGACGATCACAGCTTCTCCACCGCCTTCCCGATCCCGGCGACCAGCGCGAACAGGGCGATCACGCCCAGCACGTAGACGACGTCAAGCACCAGCACGTCCCCACTTCGATTCCGACGGCCGGCCTCCGGAAGAGGGGCGGGCCGGGCGCCCTTCCCGGGTGCCGACGTCGATGCAACACCCGCCGGAAGCCCTCCAGGCCCGTCCTCACGGGATCCATACGGCGCCCGGGCGCACCCTGACGGAAGCCATACGGGCGGGCCTCCCGGGCCCGTTGACGCCGGGCCGGTGCCGGGCGGTTGATGGAGGTGTGAGGACGACGACGCAGGGCTCGGCCCTGGTGCTGTGGGCGGCGCTGGTGGTGCCGCTGGCGGCCTGCGCCGTGCTCGCCGGTTTCCGGGACGGCGTGGCCAACACGAACGCCGCGCTCGGGCTCGTGCTCGTGGTCGTCGCGTTCGCCGCGTCCGGTCGCCGGCTGGCGGGTGTCCTCGCCGCGCTGTCGTGCGGCGTGTGGTTCGACTTCTTCCTCACCGTGCCGTACCAGCGGCTCACCATCGATGACCCGGCCGACGTCGAGACGGCGGTGCTGCTCCTCGTCGTCGGGATCGCCGTCACCGAGATCGCCCTGTGGGGCCGGCGCCAGCAGGCGCGGGCCAGCGAGCGTGCCGGCTACCTCGACGGCATCGTCACCGCGGCCCGCGCCGTCGCGGACGGCGCGGGCGGCGGCGACCTGGTCGGCGCCGTCGGGCGCCGGATCGTCGACGTCCTGGGGATCGACGCCTGCCGGTTCGACCCGGGCACCGCCCCGAGCCCTCCGGCCCGGCCGCGCCTGCACGGCGACGGCACCGTGACCCGCGGCGGAAGCCTCGTTGACGTGGCGCGCGACGGGCTGCCTGTGGACGACGTGACCGAGCTGCTCGTCGAGCACGGCGGGGTGGTGCACGGCCGGTACGTGCTCACGTCGTCGACGCGGGTCTGCCGGCCGGACCTCGACCGCCGGCGGGTCGCGGCGACGCTCGCCGGGCAGGTGGGCGCGGCCCTGACCGCCGAGCGCCCGGCCACCTGAGCCGCGCACGAAATTCCGGCGGGGGTCGAGGTGCGGCCGTGCCAGGGTGGCCGCATGGACTCCGTCGACGACGACACCCGAGCCGCGTGGGCCGTCGCCTCGCGCAAGTACACCGACGAGTACGACGAGCACCTGGAGCAGGCCCGCACCGCCCGGCTGCTGCCCGCGGAGGTCGCCGCGATCGGGGAGCTGGTCCGGGGCGCCGACGTCGTGCACCCGATGAGCGGCCACGACCTGGACGACGTCGCCCTGGCGCGGCTGGGCGCACGGTCCGTGCACGGTCTGGACTACAGCCCGGCTCCGGTGGAGAGCGCGCAGCGCCGGGCCGACGAGCTGGGCCTGCCCTGCCGGTACACCCGCGCGACGCTGCCCGACAGCGGGCTCGACGACGCCTGCGCCGACCTCGTCTACACCGGCAAGGGCGCGCTCATCTGGGTCGCGGACCTGCCCGCGTTCCTCGCCGAGGTGCGCCGACTGCTGCGGCCCGGCGGCCGGTTCTACGTCTACGAGGCGCACCCGCTGGTGCCGCTGTGGGCGTGGGACGCCGACGAGATCCGGGTGCGCCCGGACCGCGGGTACTTCGCGGCGTCGCACGTCAACGACACGTTCCCCGGTCACGGCGCGGTGGAGCGGCAGCGCACCCTCGCCGAGACCGTCATGGACTGCCTGCGTGCCGGGTTCGAGATCGAGCACCTCGAGGAGCACCCTGAGCCCTTCTGGCGCCCCGACGGGTTCGACGCCGCCGCCTGGGACGGGCGCGTCCCCAACGCGTTCAGCCTGCTGGCGCGCCTCGCCTGAGCTTCGTCGTGCACGGCGTGCGCCCGCCCCCGCGGAGGGACGGGCGCTCGCCGGGGCGGAGCAGCGGCTCAGGAGGCGGCCGGCTCCTCGTGGTCGGTCGGGGTGTGGACGATGTCGTAGTACACGTCCGTGTTCCCCTCCTCCGGGAACACGCGGTAGGTGAACTCCTCGTCGGTCAGCGTGACGATGTCGGAGTCGCGCTCGAACTGCACCTCGCCGGCGTCGTCCTTCGCGACGATGTGGCGGGTCGTGCCCTCCTCGTCGACCGTCCAGTCGCCCTGCATCTTCGGGCTGTCGTCCAGGTTGTACATCGTGAACGTGCCGTCGGCCTCGAAGTACGCCCAGCCCACGAAGGCGCTGACGTTCTCGTCGTCGAGCGGGACGTCCTCGCCGTCGGCGTCGGTCGCGCCGGTGGTCTCCCACGCGGTCGACGCGAGCACGTCCGACGGCGTCTGCGCGTCCTGCGCCGCCTCCTGGTCCGCGGCCTCCTGCGACGCGGTGGTGCCCGCGCCCGCGGCCGCGTCGGCCTCGCCCGTGCTGCAGGCGGTGAGCGCCCCCAGCGCGATCAGCGCCGAGACGGCGATCGTGGCGGGCTTCGTCGACTTCGTGAGCTTCATGGGGCAGTCCTTCTCTCGTGCCCGGGACGGCGGTGCGTGCCCGGTGCGTCGGTGCGTCGGATCCATCGTGGTTCCGGGCACCGGACGGCCACATCGCCTGCCGGGCTCGCCGGGAGTCAGCCGAACGGATGAGGCGGCGCCACGTCCCGCGCCGCGAGCGCCGTCGGGTCGGGAGCGGCGCTCGCCTCCGCGGGGCGGGGGTGGCGCAGGGCGTAGAGGGTGAACGGGTCGAGCGCGTCCTCGGCGCCGGCATCGCCGTCGGGCACGACCAGGTGCCAGCGCGCCGTGTCGACCGGGCCGCGGGCGAGCCACCCGCCGGCTGCGTCCGCCCCGAAGATCTCCGCGAGCGGCACCGCGTCCCGGGAGCCGAACCGTGCGCGGGCCGCCGCGGTGGCGGCGGCGTCACCCTGCAGGGCCGCGAGCCAGGCGCGCGTTGCGGCGCGCAGCCGCGCCGCGGCGGCCTCCGGGAGGCGCGCGTCGACGAGCAGCCGGGTCGGCGCGGTGCCCTCGTCCGTGTCGACGCGCAGCGACGACGAGCCGCTGTGCACCACGTACCCGGTGGCCACGGCGCGGGCGTGCACGCCGCGCACCGTGTCGTCGCGCCGGGCCCGCCCGCGGCGGACGTGCAGGATCGACCATCCGACCGCGCCGACCGCGACCGCCAGCGCCACGTAGCCGCTCCACGGCATGAGTCCGACCAGGGGGCCCGCGGCCGCCTGGAAGTACCACGGCGTGTCGTCGGGCATCGGATGCCTGTCCAGCTGCACGAGCGCGGCGACGGCGACGCCGCCGAGCCAGAGGCCGCCGAGCGCGACCAGGCCGGCCGCACCCAGGTAGGTGCGCGGCACGGTCACGGTGCGGACGAAGTCGTCCAGGTCGCGCCAGGGCGGGGGCGCCGGGAACGGCGTGCCGGCGGTGGTGTCAGCGGCGCGCCGCCAGACCTCGTGCGGGTCGCCCGGCCAGACGTCGGTCGAAGGGTGGCGCATGGTCCCTCCCGGTCTCGAGGTCAGAGCCGCATTCTGCCCAGAGAATGCCCATGGCTGTCTATAGAAGGCCATGAATTCGTCAAGTCGCCTGGGGTTCGAGGTTCACGGGCCGGCGGAGGTCGGCGTGAACCGCAGCAGCGCCCCCGGCGGTAGCTGTCCCAGCAGCCACAGGTGCGTCGACGCCACGGCCGCGACGACCGGGTAGCCGCCGGTGAGCGGGTGGTCGACGCCGAACAGCACCGGCAGGCCGTCCGGCGGCACCTGCAGCGCGCCGGTCACGCAGCCCTCGCTGGGCAGCTCGCGGCCCTGCGCGCCGGCCGTGCGGGTCAGGGGTGCGCCCTCCAGCCGGAGCCCCACCCGGTCCGAGCGGTCGGTCACCCGCCACTGCTGGTCGAGCAGCGCGGCGACGGCGTCGGTGGTGAACCAGTCGTCGTGCGGGCCGAGCACGACGGGGAGCGTCGTGACCTCGCCCGGCGCGGGCAGCGCCGCGCCGTCCGGCGCCCCGACGTCGTCCACCGCCACCGCCCCGATGTTGTGAGCCCACCCACGACGCAGCCGGGAGGCGGGGGCGAGGGGGGCAGGGCCCAGGTGGGCGAGGGTGTCGGTGGCGCGCGAGCGGAGCACGGGCCGCACGTCGACGCCGCCGCGGACGGCGACGTACGTGCGCCGGCCGCGGGCCGGGGCGCCCAGCGCGAGCTCGTCGCCGGCGCGCAGGCGGAACGCCCGCGCCAGGGGTGCGCGGCGGGCGTCGTCCGGGTCGCCGCCGCGGTGCACGACGGCGCTCGCGTCGGCACCGGCCAGCGCGACGACGGCGTCGGCGCGGGCGCGCAGCCGCAGCCCGCCGCCCACGGCCTCGACGGCGGCCGCCCCGACGGGGTTGCCCACCGCGCGGTTCGCGGCCCGCAGGCTGCGCGGGTCCGCCGCCCCGGACCCGGACACGCCGAGGTGCGCCTGCCCCGGGCGGCCGAGGTCCTGCACCAGCGCCTGCAGCCCGGGCGTGACGACCTCCACCGCCGCGCCCGACATCCCCGTCCCCCCGGTGCCCGGCGTCGTCGGCGCGGCAGTCTCGGTTCGCGGCGGCAGTTCCGACTGCCGCGCCGAACGCGAAGTGCCGCCGCGAGCGGCCTCGGCTCCCCGGGCCGACGCACGCACGGCGGTGAACCGGACGCGGTCGCCGGGGGCCCACGGGGTGGGCGGGTCGCGGTCGGCGTCCCAGGTGACGACGTCGGTCCGACCCACCAGCTGCCAGCCGCCCGGGCTGGAGCGCGGGTAGACGCCGGAGTACGGCCCCGCCAGCGCCACGGAGCCGGCGGGCACGCGGGTGCGCGGCGTCTCCCGCCGCGGCACGACCAGCCCGGCGTCGTCCCCGGTGAGGTACGCGAACCCCGGCGCGAAGCCGACGAACCCCACCACCCACGACGCCCCGGCGTGCCGCCGCACCACCTCCTGAGGGCTGCACCCGAGCAGCCGCGCGACGTCGGCCAGGTCCTCGCCGTCGTACACGGTGGGGAGCTCGACGAGCCGCCCGCCGGCGTCGTCCCCGGTCGGTCCCACGACCATGTCCGCACTGCCCGCCCGCGCGCGCAGCTCGTCCGCGAGGCGGGCCGCCGGCAGCCGCCACGGGTCGAAGGGGACCAACAGCGTGCGCGCGCCGGGCACGGGCTGCCCGACGCCCGCCACGGGGTCGTCGCGCAGCGAGGCGTCCAGCGCGAGCGCGTGCGCGAGGCCGTCGACCTCGACGAGCAGGGCGTCGTCGCGCGCGGGCAGGACGCGCACAGGGAGGGCGCGCACGGGCGGGACCCGCTCCGGCCCGCCCACTCTCAGGCTCCCGGCGTCGCGGGGGCGAACGCGGCGAGGGCGACGCCCGCGTCGTCGAACGCCGCCCGCACCCGGCGGGCCATCGCGACCGCGCCGGGGGTGTCGCCGTGCACGCACACGGAGTCGGCGGGCACTCGCACCACGCTGCCGTCGACGGCCTCGACCACGCCCTCGGTGACGAGCCGCAGCATCCGGCGGGCCACGACGTCCGGGTCGTGCAGGACGGCGCCCGGCTCGCTGCGCGGCACCAGCGTGCCGGCGGGCGTGTAGGCGCGGTCGGCGAACGCCTCCGCCGCGGTGGGCAGGCCCGCGGCCTCGGCGGCGGCGAGCGCGAGCGTGCCGGGCAGACCGAGCAGCACGAGCGACGGGTCGACGGCGGCGACGGCGGCGGCGACGTCGTCCGCCACGCGGCGGTCCACGGCCGCCCGGTTGTACAGCGCGCCGTGCGGCTTCACGTAGGTGACGCGAGTGCCTTCGGCGGCGGCCAGCGCCTGCAGCGCGCCGACCTGGTAGACGACGTCGGCCCGCAGCTCGGCCGACGGGACGTCGATGTCGCGGCGACCGAAGCCCGCCAGGTCGCGGTAGCCGACGTGCGCCCCGACGGCCACGCCGCGGGCGGCGGCCAGGGCCACCGTGCGGCGGATGGAGGCCGGGTCGCCGGCGTGGAAGCCGCACGCCACGTTGGCCGACGACACGACGTCGAGCATCGCCTCGTCGTCGCCGAGCGTCCAGCGGCCGAACCCCTCGCCGAGGTCGCTGTTGAGGTCGACGGTGGTCATGCGCCCAGTCTGCCGCGCGACGTCCCCGGTGGGCGGGGCGTATCAGGGCGCCGTGACGGTTGCTCCGGTCATGGTGCGCGGATGAGCGTCGCGTGAACTCTCGTCGCAGGGGTGGCAGGAGCGTGGCGCGTGACGCACAGTGAAGGGACGGTCCTGTCGCCCGTGTCACACGACGACCCCGAGGTGTGGCAGGATCCGAGCGCCTGAGCAGTGCCGATGGGGGAGGTTCGTCGTCGTGAGGTCTCCGAGGGACACCGGACGGGGCGTGCGTGTCGGCAGGCTGCTCGCGACGGCGACGGCGACGTGCGTGGTCGCCGCGGGGTTCCTCGCGGCCCCCGTCGCCGGGCTCCCCTGGAACGCCGACGCCCTCCAGACCCTCGCCGCCGACCAGCGCACGCCCGACGTCGGCGCCGGCAGCCGCGTGGGCGAGGGCGTCTCCGTCGGCGTCGTGGGTGCGCCGGCGTCGACCGGCCCGACGACGTTGCAGGAGGTGCTGGGCGTCCTCGAGCGTGCGGAGCTCGCCGGCCAGGAGGCGGGCCGGAAGGTGACGCCCGCGGTGGACCAGGCCGCCGCCGAGCTCGGCATGCTGCTCAGCACCTACCTGGCGCAGCAGGCGGCCAGGTCGTCCGACCGTCCGTTCGCAGCCGCCGACGCCGAGGTGCCCTCGCCGGTGCTGCCGGCGCCCGCGACGCCCGAGACGACGACGCCCGACACGACGCCCGACGTCGTGCCCCCGGCGACCGACGGGCCGCCGGCCATGACCGTCGCGCACCAGGTCGCGACCGACCCTGCTCCTGCCGACGAGCCCGCACCCCCGGCCACGGGCGAGCGGCCCGGCGCGGGGCAGCCGGACGCCGAGCAGCCGGACGCCGAGCAGCCGGACCAGGAGCCCGCGGACGAGGCCGGGCACGACGGCGACGAGGTGACGTTCGACGACGTCGTCGTCGCCGCCACGCGTCTGGCCACGCTCCTGGACCCGGCGACGACGACGCTCCAGGCGGGCATCCTGCCCGCGGGGATGGACGGCACCTTCGCCGCGCGCGCCACGCTCACGGCGAGCCTGCGCGAGGTCGTGGACCGGTACGGCACGAGCACGGCGGGCTACGCCAACGGGCGCATCCCGGCGTCCGCGCTGTGCCCGCTCGACTTCGCCCCCGGCCACATGCTGCGCTGCGACGCCGCCGAGCAGCTCTCCGCGCTGAGCAAGGAGTACGAGAAGGAGTTCGGGGTGCCCATCCCGATGACCGACTCGTACCGCTCGCTGGAGCTGCAGATCCGCGTCAAGGCCACCAAGGGGTGGCTCGCGGCGACGCCTGGCACGTCGAACCACGGCTGGGGCCTCGCCGTCGACCTGGGCTACCCGATCTCCACCTTCACGTCCGCCGAGCACGCGTGGATGCGGGTGCACGCGCCGGACTACGGCTGGGACAACCCGTCGTGGGCGCGCTCCACCGGCTCGAAGCCCGAGCCGTGGCACTTCGAGTTCTTCGCCGCCGGCCCGATCCCCGACCGGGCGTGGACGTCCGACGACGTCGCGGGGGGCGGCGGCCCCACGGCCGCGGCCGAGCAGGCCGGCAAGGGTCCCCACGACACGACGAGCGGCTCGAAGGGCGGCTCGAAGGCCACCGGCGGCAAGGACGGCAAGGGGACCAAGGGCGACACGGCGAAGGGCAGGACCTCCGACAAGGGCTCGAAGCCGTCCGGCTCGACGTCCGGCGGCGGGGCGAAGGACCCGGGCACGGGCGGCGGATCGTCCGACCGGCCCGCCACGCCCGCCAAGGTCACCGTGCCGGACGTCTCCGGCCAGACCCTCGCCACGGCGAAGAAGAAGCTCCAGGCGCTCGGGCTGAAGGTCACGACCGTGACGCGCGCGGACGACGACGTCCCCGAGGGCTCGGTCGTGACCACCAATGGCGCGGGCACGAAGGTCCGGGCCGGCTCCACGGTCACGCTCGTCGTCTCGGGCGGCCCCGAGGCCGAGCCGTCGCCGGAGCGGGTGGCGGTGCCGGTCGTGGCCGGCAAGTCCGGCGACGCGGCGAAGCAGGCGCTGCGCGACCGCGGGCTCACCGTGACCGTGGTCGAGAAGCACAGCACGGAGCGGCCGGCGGGCGTCGCCCTGGGGACCGATCCCGACGCCTCGACCGAGGTGGCCGCGGGCTCGTCCGTGACCCTCTACGTCTCGAGCGGCCCCGAGCAGGTGACGGTGCCCGACGTCACCGGCTGGTCGGTGGCCGACGCCCGGGCGGAGCTCGAGGGCCTCGGGTTCGTGGTCGAGACGTCGGGCGACGTCGGGGCGGACGACCTGGTCGTCGAGACGCAGGGCGCCGGCGACAAGGTCGCCAAGGGCTCGACCGTCCGGATCACCGGGGGTGCGGCGGAACCCCTCCCGGACGTCGCCGGGCTGACCGTCGCCGCGGCCCGGGAGGAGCTCGAGTCGCGCGGGTTCGCGGCCGCGACCCCCGACGGCGTCGAGGACGACGCCGAGGCCACGGGGACCCTGGTCGCGGGCGCCGAGGTGGCGGCGGGAAAGCTCGTCCTGCGGGGGAGCAAGGTCACCCTCGTCGTGACGGGTACGGGCGAGTGACGTCGTCCACGCCGCCCGCCGAGACCCCCGGCGAGCGGCGGACGCGCGAGGCGCTGGAGTCGTCCGGCATCGCGTTCGAGATCGTCCGCCACGGCCCGGTGCGCTCGCTCGCGGAGGCCGCCGCCGCGCGCGGCGTCACGCCGTCGCAGGTGATCAAGACGATCGTGGTGCGCCGCGGGGACGGCGACTTCCTGTTCGTGCTGGTGCCGGGCGACCGCACCATCGCGTGGCCGCGGCTGCGGACGCTGCTCGGGGTGTCCCGGCTGTCGATGCCGGACAAGGAGGTGGCGCGCGACGTCACCGGCTACGAGCGCGGCACCATCACGCCGTTCGGCTCGCTCACGCCCTGGCCCGTGGTCGCGGACTCGCGGCTCGTGGACGCGGGACCGGTGTCGATCGGGGGCGGCGGCCACGGCGTCTCCGCGACGGTCGACGGCGGTGACCTCGCTCGCATCCTCGACGCCCGGGTCGCGGACGTCACCGACCTGGACGACCCTGGACCGGCGGGCCCCGCCCGCGCGGCGCCGGCCGGGCCGGCGTCGACCCGCCAGGATTGAACGGACGCTGGACGAATCCGTCTGACGGGGGAACACTCGACGCGGGCCGTTCGCTGTACAGAGAGGACGCAGACGGCGTCCCCAGGCCGCACGGCCCCACGCACGGGAGCATCACGACCACATGGACATCGACAGCAGCAGCGACCCCCTGCCGAGCTCGGGGATCGCGTCCCGGACCACTGACGAGGCGACCGTCCTCACCCTGTGGGGCGAGGTCGACGCGGCGCTGCGCGAGGCGGCGAGCGACGCGATGGCGGCGCTCGCGGCGCGGGGCTCCACGCACCCCGTCGTGCTGGACACCCGGGACGTCACGTTCATCGACTCGTCCGGGGTCGCGTTCATCCTGCAGGTGTACATGCTGGGGCAGGAGACGGGGACGCCCGTGAGCCTCTACCAGCCGTCCGAGGCGGTCGCGGAGGTGCTCGACATGGTCGGCATGGGCGGCCGCATCCCCCTCGCGGAGGCGGAGCCCGCCGGTCGGGCCGGCTGAGCGGGTGACGGGCCCGACCGGCAGCGACGTCGGCGGCGGCAGCGGTGTCGACGGCGCCGCGGTGCGGGCCGCGCGCCTCGCCGCCACCGGCCTGCGCGGGCCGGGCCTGCCCGACGCGAGCGCCGTCGTCGACGCCCTCCTCGCGGTGCAGGGGCAGGAGCTGCAGCCCGCGCTGTGGGGGCTCTCGCGCCGGGTGGCGCCGTCGTCCCGCCCGGGCCGCTCCGCCCTCAACGCGGCGCTCGCCGACGGTGACCTGCTGCGCACCCACGTGCTGCGTCCCACGTGGCACCTCGTGCGCCCGCGCGACGCGCGGTGGCTGCTCGAGCTCACCGCCCCGCGGGTCGAGAGGCTCATGGCGTCCACCGAGCGGTCGTGGGACCTCGGCGACCTGCGCCCGGGTACCGACGCCGTCGCCGCCGCCGTCGCGGACGGGCCGCGCACGCGCGCGGAGATCAAGGCCGAGCTGGTCGCCCGCGGGGCGCTCGACCCCGACGCGCCGGGCCTCGCGTTCACGCAGATGCTCATGCACGCGGAGCTGCGGCGCCTCGTGATCAGCGGCCCGCCGCCGGCGGGCAAGGAGCTGCAGCACCAGTCGTACGCGACGTTCGACGACCGCGTCCCCGCCGGCTACGGGCCGCTGGGCGAGCGGTTCGATCCCGAGGCCGCCGTCGTCGAGCTGTGGCGCCGCTACCTGCCCGGGCGCGGCTTCGCGACCCTCAACGACCTGCGCCTGTGGAGCGACGTCACCGTGCGGGACCTCGAGCCCGCGCTGGCCGCGCTGGTCGACGCGGGCGAGGCCGTCCGGGTGCCGGGAGCGGGCGACCTCGAGGGCCTGACGCTGGTGGCGACGGCGGCCACGGCGGAGGCATGGGCGGACGGCGGCGCAGGGCTCGGGGGCGGCCCGGAGGGCGGTCCCGACCGGCCGGTCGCCGACCTGCTGCAGGCGTACGACGAGCTCCTCATGTCCTACCGCGAGACGCGGCACGTCGTGCTCGACCCTGCGCTCCCGCCCCCCGACCGGGCGGGGGCGTACGTGCACTCGCTGGCGGTGGACGGCGTCGTCGCGGGCCGCTGGCGCTGGCCGGCCGGGCGCACCGCGCTGGACGTGCAGTGGCTGCGCGACCCCACGCCGGCCGAGCGCGCCGCCCTGGACGCCGCCGTCGCGGACCTCGACACGTACCTGCACTGAACCTGGACTGAGCCGCCACGCCGTCCGCGCTGATGGCAGGGTGGTCCCGTGCATCGCAACTGGGCCGGGAACCTCACCTACTCCGCGCGCTCCGTCGTGCGCCCCACGTCGCTGGAGGAGCTCGCCGACGTGCTCACCGCCGGCGGCCGGGTGCGCGCGCTGGGGTCGCGCCACTCGTTCAACGACGTCGCCGACACGGACGGCGTGCACGTCCAGGTGGACGGGCTCGACGACGGGCGTCCGGCCGTGGAGCCGCTCACGGCCGAGGACGGGGCCGAGGGCGAGGTCGTCTCCGTGAACGCGGGCCTGCGCTACGGCGAGGTGGCCCGAGCCCTGCACGCCACCGGCCGCGCGCTGGGCAACCTGGCGTCGCTGCCGCACATCTCCGTGGCGGGCGCGGTCGCCACGGCCACGCACGGCTCCGGCGACACGAACCAGAGCCTCGCGAGCGCCGTCGAGGGCCTGGAGATCATGACGCCGGGCGGCGAGCTGCGGCGCATCACGCGCGCGAGCGACCCGGACGTCTTCCCCGGCACGGTCGTGGCGCTCGGGGCGCTGGGCGTCGTGACGCGGGTCGAGCTCCGCACCGTCCCGGCGTACGTGGTGCGGCAGGACGTCGCGGCGGACGTCCCGTGGGACACGTTCGTCGCGAGCTTCGACGCCATCACCTCCGCGGCCTACTCGGTGAGCGCCTTCACCAGCTGGGACGAGCCGGCGGTACGGCACGTGTGGTTCAAGTCCGTGGCCCGCGCGGACCGGCCCGCGGTCCGCGGGCTGGCCCCCGACTTCCTGCGCTGGTCGGACGTGCCGGTGCACCCGCTGCCGGGCGTCGACCCGTCGGCGTGCACCGAGCAGCTCGGCGTGGACGGCCCGTGGCACGAGCGGCTGAGCCACTTCCGGCTGGAGTTCACGCCGTCGAACGGCGACGAGGTCCAGTCGGAGTACCTGCTGCCGCGCCGCCACGCCGCCGCGGCGATCGAGGCGATGCGCCGCCTCGGCCCGACGGTCGCGCCGCTGCTGCAGACCAGCGAGATCCGCACCGTCGCCGCCGACGACCTGTGGCTCAGCCCCTTCGACGAGCCGTCCGTGGCGTTCCACTTCACGTGGCTGCCGCGCGAGGACGACGTGCGGGCCGTGCTGCCCGCCGTCGAGCAGGCGCTGGTGCCGCTCGGGGCGCGGCCGCACTGGGGCAAGGTCAGCACGCTCGACGCCGCGACGACGACGGCGCTGTTCCCGCGGTTCGACGACTTCCGGCGGCTGGCCGCGCGGTTCGACCCCGACGGGCGCCTGCACGGCGGGCTGGTGGGCCGGCTGCTCGCGGGCTGACGGTCGGCGCGGCGTGCTGCCCGCCACGCCGCGAGGTGGCCGCGGGCCGCGCGGTCGGGCAGCATCGTTGCGTGAGACACGTTTGACGCGACGCCCCTCACCGTGGAGGTTCGACGCCTGTGAGCACTACGACCACTGACACCTCGCCACCCCGGGAGCAGTTCACCGGGCAGGTCGGCTTCATCCTGTCCGCGATCGGCTCCGCCGTCGGGCTGGGCAACATCTGGCGCTTCCCGGGCGTCGCGTACGAGAACGGCGGTGGCGCCTTCCTCGTTCCGTACGTGATCGCCCTGCTGACCGCGGGCATCCCGATCCTCTTCCTCGACTACGCGCTGGGGCACCGCTTCCGCGGCGGCCCGCCCACCGTGTTCCGCCGCGTCAAGAAGTGGCTGGAGACCCTGGGCTGGTTCCAGGTGATGATCTGCTTCGTCATCGCGATCTACTACGCGGCGATCATCGGCTGGGCGCTGAGCTTCTTCGTCTACTCCTTCACGCTGAAGTGGGGCGACGACACCGCCGGCTTCTTCACGGGCGACTACCTGCAGCTGTCCGACGTCGCGAACGGCGGGGCGTGGTTCACGCTCGACTTCGTGCCGGCGGTGCTCATCCCGCTGCTGCTGGTGTGGGTCGCGACGATCGCGGTCCTCGTGGGTGGCGTGGCGAAGGGCATCGAGAAGGCGAACGTCGTCTTCCTGCCGCTGCTGGTGATCGCGTTCGCCGTGCTGGTGGTGCGGGCGGTCTTCCTGGACGGCGCCACCGACGGGCTGAACGCCCTGTTCACGCCCGACTGGAGCGCGCTCGGCGACATGAACGTGTGGATCGCCGCCTACGGGCAGATCTTCTTCTCGCTCTCCGTCGCGTTCGGCATCATGATCACGTACTCGTCGTACCGGAAGCGCAAGGCGAACCTCACGTCGCCGGGGCTGGTCGTGGCGTTCTCCAACTCGGGCTTCGAGATGCTGGCGGGCATCGGCGTGTTCGCCGCCCTCGGCTTCCTCGCGCACGAGCAGGGCGTCGCCGTCGGCGACCTCGAGGGCATCAGCGGGCCGATCCTGTCGTTCGTGACGTTCCCCGCCGTCGTCTCGCAGATGCCGGCCGGCCAGCTGTTCGGGGCGCTGTTCTTCTTCTCGCTGGCGATGGCCGGGTTCACGTCGCTCATCTCGATCCTGCAGGTGGTCGCGGCCGGCTTCCAGGAGAAGTTCGGCCTCACGCGCCGCAAGGCCGTGCTGTGGATCGGCGTCGTCGCGGCCGTGCTGTCCGTCGTCGGCTTCTCGACGACGACGGGCCTCATCGCCCTGGACACGATCGACAACTGGTCCAACAACGTCGGCATCGTGGCGTCCGCGGTGCTCATGTGCGTGTTCCTCGTCTGGCTGCTGCGCACCAGCCCGGAGCTGCGCTACCACCTCAACGCCGTCTCGACCTTCCAGGTGGGCCGCTGGTGGTACGTGTGCGTCGGGGCGATCGTGCCGGCCGTGCTCGCGTACATGCTGGTCTCGCGCATCGTCGACCTCGTGCAGAACGGGTACGAGGGCTACGACGAGACCTACCTGCTCTACGCGGGCTGGGGCACGCTGGTGGTGCTCGTCGTCGGCGCCGTCCTGCTGACGCTGCCGCGCTGGCGGCGCAGCCCGGACGACTTCGTCGCCTGGCCCGCCTACCCGCCGGTCACGGCGTCGACGACGAAGGGGGCGGCCCGATGAACGGCTCCGCGATCCTGCTCATGGTGCTGTCGCTGGCGGTCGTCTGGGGCGGCCTGCTGGTGAGCATCCTCGCCCTGCGCGCGCGCCCCGAGCGGGCCGACTACCCGCCGGGCGGCGGCGACGACCACCGCGAGGACGACGCGATCACCGAGCGCGACACCTGATCCCTCGCGCGCGTCCCTCGACCGGACAGCGAAGCCGGACCCGCCCGACAGGGGCGGGTCCGGCTTCGTCGTCCTCGGGTCAGTCGTCGTCGCGGTTCTCGCGGACCTTCTCCACGCCCTCCTTGAGCAGGAAGAGGGGCAGGATGAACGCCGCCAGCATGCCCGCCAGCCACACGATGACGGGCCCGATGATCCACCCGGCGACGCCGCCGACGTCGATCCCGTCCGTGAAGATCACCGCGACCAGGAGCGCGACGAACGTGGACAGCAGGCCGACGCCGCCGACCAGGGCGGGCGCGTTGTTGCGGGCCACCTTGGTGAGGAACGGCGAGATGATCGCCTGCACGAGCGCGAAGATCACGATGGTGAGCACGAAGCCCAGCGGCTCGGACCAGGAGATGGAGAACGTCTCGAGGTCGAAGGCCGCGAACACCCACGCGGCGACGAGCACGCCCACCGCCGCAGCCAGCAGGAAGACGGCCGTCCGGAGCAGGAACCTGATCATCCTCGGAGCATAGGGAGACGCTGGCCACACGGCACCTCGGGGGTTTGCCGGAAGGTATACCGAACGTGTAAGAGAGGGGGAGAACTTCAGAGAGGTGATTGATGCAGCTGTTGCCGTCCGACACGGAAAAGCTCCTCCTCAGCGTCGCGGGCATGGTGGCCCGCGACCGCCGGGAGCGAGGGGTCCTCCTGAACCACCCGGAGGCCGTGTCGTTGTTGTCCTGCTGGGTGATCGAACGCGCCCGGGAGGGCGCCCGGGTCGCCGACCTGATGAACGACGGCCGCACCGTGCTCGGCCGCCACGAGGTGATGGACGGGGTCCCCGAGATGATCCCCAACCTCCAGGTCGAGGCCACCTTCCCCGACGGGCGCAAGCTCGTGACGATCACGGAGCCGATCCAGTGATCCCCGGCGAGATCCGCACCCGTCCCGAGCCGCTCGAGCTGAACGCGGGCCGCGAGCGCCAGAGCGTCGTGATCCTCAACGGCGGCGACCGCCCCATCCAGATCGGCTCCCACCTGCACCTGCCCGACGCCAACCCGGCGCTGCGCTTCGACCGCGAGGCCACCCGCGGGTTCCGCCTCGACGTGCCCGCGGGCACGTCGGTGCGGCTGGAGCCCGGCGTGAGCCGCACCGTGCACCTCGTCGCCCTCGGCGGCCGGCGCTTCGTGCCCGGCCTGCAGATCCGCGACCTGTCGCGCGAGCCGGAGTCGGTGGAGCGCGAGCCGCGGCCCGTGGTGCCGTTCGGCACGCCCGGCGTGGACGTCCCGGAGCCGCAGAACGCGTCGGCCACGCCCATGCGCGTCGGCGAGGTCGAGGCGCACGACGGCGACCCGGCCGACGTCGAGCCGACCGACCCCGGCTCGAGCCCGCCCACCCACCCGACGAACCCGGCGGGCGGCGCGACCAGCGAGGAGGACCGGTGACCCAGATCGACCGGCGCGCGTACGCGCAGCTGTACGGCCCGACGACGGGCGACCAGGTGCGCCTCGCGGACACGGACCTGTGGATCGAGGTCGAGCAGGACCTCACCGCGGGCGGCGACGAGGCGACGTTCGGCGGCGGCAAGACCATCCGCGAGTCGATGGGCCAGGGCACCACCCTGCGCTCGGAGGGCGCTCCGGACCTCGTGATCACCAACGTCGTGGTCCTCGACCACTGGGGCATCGTGCGGGCCGACGTCGGCGTGCGCGACGGCCGCATCGTGGCGATCGGCAAGGCCGGCAACCCCGACGTCATGGACGGCGTGCATCCGGACCTGCGGATCGGGCCGAGCACGGACGTCGTCGCGGGCGAGGGCAAGATCCTCACCGCGGGCGCCGTGGACACCCACGTGCACTTCCTCAGCGAGATCGAGATGCGCGAGGCGCTCGTCACCGGCACGACGACGGTGGTGGGCGGCGGCACGGGCCCGACCGAGGGGTCCAAGGCCACCACGGTGACGCCGGGCGCCCGCTCGCTCGCGATGATGCACCGGGCCCTCGACGACCTGCCCCTCAACGTGCTGCTGTTCGGCAAGGGCAGCACGGTGTCGCAGGACGCGCTGGCCGAGGAGGCGCTCGCGGGCGCCGGCGGCTACAAGGTGCACGAGGACTGGGGCGCCACCCCGGCGGCGATCGACGCGGCGCTGCGCGCTGCGGACGAGTTCGGGCTCCAGGTGGCCCTGCACGCCGACAGCCTCAACGAGACCGGGTACGTGCAGCACACCCTGGAGGCGATCGGCGGCCGCGGCATCCACGTCTTCCACGCCGAGGGCGCGGGCGGCGGGCACGCGCCCGACATCATCGTCACGGCGGGGGAGCGCAACATCCTGCCGGCGTCGACGAACCCGACGCTGCCGTTCACCGTCAACACCGTGGACGAGCACCTCGACATGCTCCTGGTGGTGCACCACCTCAACCCGCGCGTGCCCGAGGACCTGGCGTTCGCGGAGTCGCGGATCCGCGCGTCGACGATGGCGGCCGAGGACATCCTGCAGGACATGGGTGCCCTGTCGATCACGTCGACGGACGCGCAGGCCATGGGCCGCATCGGCGAGCTGATCTGCCGCACCTGGCAGGTGGCGCACGTGATGAAGAACCGCTTCGGCACGCTGGGCTCCAGCCTGCCTGCGGACAACGAGCGCGCCCGCCGGTACGTCGCGAAGTACACGATCTGCCCGGCCGTCGCGCACGGCATCGACCACGAGGTCGGCTCCGTCGAGGCGGGCAAGCTGGCCGACCTGGTGCTGTGGGACCCGGCGTTCTTCGGCATCCGCCCGGCCGCCGTCATCAAGGGCGGCGCGATCGTCGCCGCGCCGCTGGGCGACCCGAACGGCGCCGTCCCGGCGCCGCAGCCGGTGTTCATGCGGCCGGCACTCGCGGCCCAGGCGTCGTCGGCGCCCGGGCTCGCGGTGACGTTCGTGGCGCAGGCGGCGCTCGACGACGGGCTGGAGGAGCGGCTGGGGCTGCGGCGCCGGCTGGAGGCGATCCGGCCCACCCGCGACGTCACCAAGCTCGACATGCCGAACAACACGGCGCTGCCCCGCATCGACGTCGACCCGGAGACGTTCGCCATCAGCATCGACGGGGAGCCCGTGCGGGCCCAGCCCGTGGACGTGGTACCGCTGGCGCAGCGGTACTCGATGTTCTAGATGACGGCCGGACAGGCCGGCCTCGGCGCGCTGCTGCTCGCCGACGGCCGGCTCCCGGTGGGCGGCCTCGTGTACTCGGCGGGCCTCGAGCCCGGCCTGGCGGACGGGATGACGCAGGCGGACGTGCCCCGGTACCTGCGCGCCCGGCTGCGCACGGTCGGGCTCGTGGACGCCGCCGCGGCGGTGCTCGCGCACCGCGCCGCCATGCCGGACGCCGGGTTCGGGCTGGACGACGTCCAGGAGGCGCTCGCGGCCCGGACCCCGAGCGCTCCCCTGCGCGACGTGCAGGGGGTGCTCGGGCGCGGCCTGGCGCGGCTCGGCGCGCGGTTGCGGCCGGACCACCCGGCCACGGTCGCGCTGCGCGCGCTGGGCCGGGCGCCGCTGCGGCCAGTCGCGCTCGGGTGCGTGGCCGCCGCCCTCGGCGTCGACGAGGAGGCGACCGCCCGCGCGAGCCTCTACGACGACGCGCAGGCCGTGGCGTCCGCGGCGCTCAAGCTCTCCCCGGGCGACCCGGCGGACGCGGCGGCCTGGGTGCTCGCCGCCGAGCCGGACGTCGCGGCCCTGGTGCGCGCGGCCCTCGCCGCCGGGCACCCCGACGACCTTCCCGCGACCACCGCCCCCCAGGCGGAGGGCTGGTCGCTCACCCATCAGCACAGAACCAGGAGAATCTTCGTTGCCTGAGAACCACACCCACACCCACGAGGACGTCCCCACGCGGGCGCTGCGCCTCGGCGTCGCCGGCCCGGTCGGCGTCGGCAAGTCCACGATCCTCGCCACGCTGTGCCGCGAGCTCGCGGACGAGCTGAGCATGGCCGTCGTCACCAACGACATCTACACGGACGAGGACGCGCGCTACCTGCGGTCGGCGGGCGTGCTGCCCGTCGAGCGGATCCACGCCGTCGAGACCGGCGCCTGCCCGCACACCGCCATCCGCGACGACGTCACGCCCAACCTGCTCGCGGTCGAGGACCTCGAGGAGCGCTTCGCGCCGCTCGACCTCGTCGTCGTCGAGAGCGGCGGCGACAACCTCACCGCCACGTTCAGCCCGGCGCTCGTGGACGCGCAGATCTTCGTGCTCGACGTCGCGGGCGGGGGCGACGTGGCGCGCAAGGGCGGCCCCGGCATCGAGCGGGCGGACCTGCTGGTCGTCAACAAGACCGACCTCGCGCCCTACGTCGGCGTGGACGCCGAGCAGATGGTCGCCGACGCGAGCGCGGCCCGCGACGGCCGCCCCGTGCTCGCGCTCAGCCAGCGCGACCCGGAGTCCGTGACGCGCCTGGGCGACTGGGCCCGCGAGGTGCTGCGCAGCTTCCGCGCCGGGCAGCACGTGGCGCAGGACCCGGGTCCGATGGCGCCGCACACCCACGCCGACGGCACCACGCACGCGCACGCGTGAGCACGTCGACCAGCACCGGCCGTGACGCGGCGGGCGGATCGACGGGCGGCGCGACGGGCACGGCCCGGGTCACCGTCGAGCTCGTCGACGGGCGCGCCCGCCTGGTCGAGCTCGTCGGCAGCGTGCACCTGCGCCCGCGGCCGGTGCTGGTCGACGGCCCGCTCGCCCGCGTGGCGCTGGTCGGCACGTTCGCCCTGCTGCTCGCGGGGGACGACGTGCGGGTGGAGCTGCGCGTGGGGGCGGGCGTCGTGCTCGAGCTCATCGAGCCGTCCGGCGTCGTCGCGTACGACGTGCGGGGCGGCGACGGCGCGTCCTGGGCCGTGCACGCCACGGTCGCCGAGGGCGGCGCGCTCGTGTGGAAGGGCGCGCCGTTCGTCGTGACGGCGGGCGCCGACGTCGAACGCCGCACCGCCGTCGAGCTCGCCGCCGGCGCACGGGCGCTGATCAGCGAGACGCTGGTGCTCGGCCGCGCGGACGAGCCCGGCGGCGGCCCCCTGCGGTCGGGGTTCCGGGCGCGGCTCGCCGGCCGGCCGCTGCTCGTCGAGGACCTCGACCTGCGCGACCCGTGGCTCACCGCCTCGCCCGGCGTCGTCGGCGCGCACCGCGTCGTCGCCTCCGTCATGCTGCTGGGCGCATCACCCGACGCCGCCGACGGCCCGGGGGAGACGCCCCTCGCCGGGCCGGGTGCGCTGGGCCGCGTGCTGGCCCCGCACGCGCACGAGGCCGACGCGGTCGTCGACGCGACGTGGGCGCGGTGGCGGCCGTTCGTCGCGGCCTGACGTCGGGTTACAGCGCGAGCAGCGCGACGCCCGCGACGACGACGACCGACCCGACGATCTTCACCGCCGGCCGCGGCTCCTTGAACAGCCACCAGGCGAGCAGCGTGCCCACGACGATGCTCGACTCGCGGGCCGGCGCCACCAGCGCGATCGGCGACGTCTGCATCGCGACCAGCACGAGGATGTACCCCAGCGGGGACAGCACGGCCACCAGCGCGATCTCCCGCACGTGCCGCCGGCTCATGCGGACCGCCTCCGCGCGGCGGCCGCGGTCGCGCAGGATCGGCGTCAGCGTGACCGACTGCCACACGGCGTTGCAGGCGAAGTACGCCACCGGGTCGAGGGCGAGCGTCGTGACGGCGTGCCCGTCCCACAGCGTGTACGCGGCGATGGCGGCGCCGGTCGCGAGGCCCCAGCGCACGCCCGCGACGCCGCGCGACGGGTCGACGCCGGACGCGCCCGAGCTGGCGGCCACCGCCACGCCCGCGATCACCACCAGGCCGCCCACCACGTTGACGGCGTCCACGTGCTCGCCGAGCACGACCAGCGCCACGAGCATGGTGAGCAGCGGCCCGGTGCCGCGCGCCGTCGGGTAGACGATCCCCAGGTCCGCCCGCGCGTACCCGGTGTTGAGGGCGATGCCGTACAGGTTGTGCAGCACGCCGGAGACGGCGCCCGCGAGCAGCAGCGGGCCCAGGTCCGGCCAGCCGTCGCGCGCGAGGATCACCAGCCCCACCGGCACCCACAGCACCGCCGACGCCGTGGCGTAGAGCCAGACGAAGACGCGCGAGTCGCCGGTCACGCGCTTGGCCGCGACGTTCCAGATCGCGTGCAGCACCGCCGCCGTCAGCACGAGCGCGATGGAGGCGGGGGTCACCGGGCGACCGTACCCGCCCCGGTGCGGCGGCGACGTAGCGATGGGTCGCCGTCAGCGAGCGGGACGACGACCGATCGCTACGTCAGCGGGGGAGCTGCACCCGCTCGTCCGCGAGCGCGTCGACCAGCGGGTGGTCGTGGGAGACCAGGAGCACGCCGGTGCCGGCGGCGGCGAGCTCGCGCAGCACCTGCGCGACGGCGGCGGTGGTGGCGGCGTCGAGCATGGCGGTGGGCTCGTCGGCCACGAGGTATCGGGGCGCGGCGAGCAGCGCGCGCGCCAGGCAGGCGCGCTGGAGCTGGCCGTCGGAGACCTGCGCGGGCAGGCGGCCCAGCAGGTCCGGCGTCAGGCCGACCCGGAGCGCGGCGTCGGCGACCCGCGTCCGCCCGTCCCGGGTGCCGCGCGCCCGGCGCGGCAGCGGCTCCGCGACGATCGCGCCGAGCGGCCTGCGCGGGCTGGTCGCCGCGCGCGGCGACTGGTGCAGCAGCCCGACGACGCCGGTCATGCGGCCGCGCCGCGTCGGCACGGGGGTGCCGTCGACGAGGACCGTTCCCTCCTGCGCCGGCTGCAGGCCGACGAGGATGCGGCCCAGGGACGACTTGCCGGCCCCCGACGGCCCGGTGAGCCCGACGATCTCGCCGGGGGCGACGGCGAGGCGCACGCGGTCCAGCACGACACCGCCGGCCGGGCGCGGGGCGCCGACCGGGTACCAGCAGCTCACGCCGTCAGCGACCAGCGCCATCGGGCACCTCCTGGGCGACGCCGTGCGCGGTGCGGCCGGCGCCCCCGAGCCGGTCGGCGAACGACGTCGCGGGGTCGAGGTCGGTCAGCTCCGGCGGGGTGCCCGGGATCGGCACGAGCCCGCGCGACGGGAGCGCGTCGAGCAGCGCGGCCGTGTACTCGTGGCGCGGCGCGCGCAGGACGGCGTCGGCCGGTCCCTCCTCGACGATCCGCCCGGCGTACATGACGGCGAGCCGGTCCGCGACGCCCGACGTCTCCAGCGCCTGCAGGTCGTGCGTGACGAGCAGGACGGCGGTGCCGGCGTCGGCGACCTCGCGCAGCAGGCCCAGCACCTGCGCGGCGAGCGCGGGGTCGAGGCCGGCCGTGGGCTCGTCGGCGAGCAGCACGTCGGGGTCGCCCGCCAGCGCCGCGGCGAGGGCGGCGCGCTGCGCCATGCCGCCGGACAGCTCGTGCGGGTACCGGTCGGCGGCGGCCGGGTCGAGGCCGACCCGGCCCAGCAGGTCCGCGACCCCCGCCGTCGACCCGAGCGCGTCGAGCGTCTCGGCGAGCTGCGCGCCGACGGTGCGCACGGGCGTGAACGACGCCGCGGCGGACTGCAGCGACAGCCCCACGACCCGGCCGCGCACGGCCCGCCAGGCCGGCTCGGGGGCGCCGAGCAGCTCGTCGTCGTGGATCCGGACGGACCCGGTGGCCCGGGTGCCGGGCGGCAGCAGCCCGCACAGCGCGGAGGTGAGCACCGACTTGCCGCAGCCGGCCTCACCGACCAGCGCGGTGACCCGTCCGGCGCGCAGCGTGAGGTCGACGTCGGTGGCGGCGTGCACCCACCGCCCGCCCGCGGGCAGCCGCAGCGTCAGGCCGCGCACCTGCACGACGTCGCCGTCCGCCGCCCCTGACGTGCTGTGAGCGGGCGTTTGGCCCTCTTCTGGGCCGAAAACGGGGCCAAACGCCCGCTCACAGCGGGGGGACGGTCGGCGCGACGCGCGGGCGAGGCCGGACACGGCCAGCGTGGTGAGCACCAGCACGCCGGCGGGGAAGACGAGCGTCCACCAGGCGCCGGTGAGCACGTCACCGCGCGCGATCTCGAGCAGGGTGCCGAGGCTGGCCCGGTCGGGCGGCAGGCCCAGGCCGAGGAAGCTCAGCGTGGCCTCGTGCCAGACGGCGTGCGGCACCAGCATCACCAGCGCGACGAGCGCCTGCGGGGCCGCGGTGGGCACCAGGTGCTCGCGCGCGACCTGCCCGCGGCTCGCCCCGGCCAGGTACGCGGCGTCGACGTACGCCGACGACCGCACCGCCAGCATCTCGGCCCGCATGACGCGGGCCACCTGGGGCCAGTGCGTCACCGCGATCGACGCCATGATCGCCACCAGAGAGCCGGGGAAGAACGCCACCACCACGATGCCGAGCAGCAGGTGCGGCAGCGCGTTCACGCCGTCCGTCGTGCGCATCACCGCGGCGTCCACGAGCCCGCCGCGGGACGCGGCCACGGCCCCGACGGACGTGCCCACGGCGACCGCGACGACGGCGCAGCCGAGCGCGACGACCAGCGACACGCGCAGTCCCTGGGCGACGCGCACGAACAGGTCGTGCCCGGAGTGGTCCGTCCCGAACGGGTGGGCGAGGCTCGGCGGTCGCAGCGCGGCGCCGAAGTCGACCGACGTCGGGCCCGCGAGCACGGGCGCCAGCACGGCGTAGGCGACGAGGGCGCCCAGGAGGAGGGCGGGCAGGAGCCGGCGGGCGTCACGCATCGACGACCACCCGCGGGTCGATCAGCAGCTGCGCGACGTCGGCCAGGTACGAGCCGACCAGCACGGCCGCCGTCGTCACGACCGTCAGCGCCGCGAGCAGCGCCAGGTCCAGCGCCTGCGCGGAGGACACGACGGCGCCGGCGATGCCGGGCCAGCCGAAGACCTCCTCGACCAGCACGGCCCCGACCACCAGCTCGGGCACGCGCGCGCCCACCACCATGACGAGCGGGCCGAGCGAGACCGGCAGCACGTGCCGTGTCGTCACCGTGCGCGGGGGCAGGCCCCGGGCGCGGGCGCCGCGGACGGCGTCGGACGCCGCGGCCTGGGCGGCGGCGGTGCGCACGCCGAGCAGCATCCACGGCAGCATCGTCGCGGCGAGCACCAGCGCCGGGAGGGCGAGGTGTGCCGCGACGCCGGCCACCGTGGGCACGGCGCCGGGCTCGGCGACGCCCGCCACGGGCGCCACCCGCAGGGTGACGGCGAAGACCAGCACCGCGCCGAGCGCCACGACGAACGGCGGCACGGACTGGAGCAGGACGGCGAGCCCGCCGAGCGCGGCGTCGAGCCGGCCGCCGGGCCGCGTCCCGGCCAGCAGCCCGAGCGTCACGCCCAGCACGAGGGCGATCGCCAGCGCCGTCCCCGACAGGAGCAGCGTCCACCCCACCCGCTGCGCGAGCACGTCCGCGACCGGCATGGTGAGCACGCGCGACCAGCCGAGGTCGCCGTGCAGCAGGCCGCCCGCCCACGCGAGCCAGGCCCGCCACCACGGGGCGTCGAGGCCGAGCGTCGCGCTCAGCGCCGCCCGGTCGGCCGCCGTCGTGTCCTGGTAGCGGGCGCCGAGGTACGCGGCGAGCGGGTCGAGCGGCGAGTGCTCGGCCAGCACGAACACCAGCGCCGACACCCCGAGCAGCACCGGCACGCCGAACGCGACGGCGCGCACCGTGACGCGGCGCAGGTCGCCCGCGCGGCGCGCGAGGGCCCCGGCCCTCACCGCGGGCTCCGGCCGCTCACCGCCGCCAGCCCGCGACGTGCCACCACGGCCCCCACGACACGCCGTGCGCGTGCGGCTCCAGCACCAGCGGGCCGCGGTCCCAGCCATCCGTGCCTGGGGCGCCGTCGTCCTGCGTCACGTAGGTGTGCTCGACGAACGCGAGGAACACGTGCGTCGGGTGCTGCACGTACGTCTCCTGGACCGCGCGGTACGCGGCGGTGCGCTCGTCGGCGTCGAGGCTGGCGCGGGCGCGGTCGAGCTGCGCGTCGACGCCGGGGATCTCGACGTCGCCCGGGTTGTCGTAGGGCGAGGTGTCGGCGGAGCGGGTGTGCAGCACGTCGTACAGCTGGGTGTCGAGGTCGTACGGGCGCTCGCCGCCGCCCAGCAGGACCGCGGCGTCGGTGAGGTGCCGGTCCAGCTCCGGCCAGTCGCCGCCGCGCAGGGACACCTCGACCCCGATCGTCGCCATGTCGGCGGCGAACGCGGCCGCCATGTCGCGGCGCAGGCTGTCCGACGCCAGGTAGTAGAGGTCGAACGCGGCGCGCTCGTCGCCCTTGGCTCGGACGCCGTCGGCCCCGGGCCGCCAGCCCGCGTCGTCGAGCAGGCGCCCCGCGCGCCCCCGGTCGAACGGGAAGGTCGCGTCGGCGGCGAACGCGTCGCCGTAGACGGCGCTCACGGGCGTCGCGGCGGGGCTGCCGTGGCCGGCCAGCACGCCGTCGACGATCGTGTCCCGGTCGACGGCGAGGTTCATCGCCTCGCGCGCCGCGGGGTCGCCCGCGAACGCGTTCTCGACCGGCAGCGAGACGCCGCGCCAGTCGGCGGTGTGCACCGACTGCACGCGCAGCCCGGCCTGGTCCTCGAACGACGCGGCCAGCACCGGCGGCAGCACCGTGCCGTCGACGTCGCCCGCACGCACGCGCTGGGCGCGCGCGTTGTCGTCGGGCAGGTACAGGGTGACGAGCTCGGTGACCTGGGGCGCGCCGTCCCAGTAGTCGGGGTTGCCGGTGAAGACGGCCTGGCCGGCGTCGAGCCGCGTCAGACGGTACGGACCGGTGCCCACGGGCTGGGTGTTGAGCGCGGAGTCGCGGGCGGGGCCGCCGTCGAGCCGCTCCGACGGCACGATCCCCAGCGTGAGGCGCGACGCGAACGCCGAGTACGGGTGCTTCAGCGTGAACCGGACGCGGCGGTCGTCGGTCGCCGCGACCGACGCGATCATCCGGTACGCGCCCGCCACCTCGGACGCCGACGCCGGGTCGAGCACCGCCTCGTACGTCGCGACGACGTCCGCGGCGTCCAGCGCCGTGCCGTCGGAGAACGTCACGCCCTCGCGCAGCGTCACGTCCCACACGGTGCTGTCGTCGTTCACCGCGGGAGCCTCGGCGGCCAGCGCGGGCTCCAGCTCCGGCAGCCGGTCGTCGCCCGACGACGCCGGCCGCAGCAGCCCGTCGTACAGCGGGGAGACGCCCAGCTCGCCGTACCCGTTCACCGGGTTGTAGCCGCCCAGCGGCTGCGCGTCGGCGAGCACCACCCGCGTGCCGTCGGGCCCGTCGCCGCCCTCCGTCCCGCCGCCCGCCGACGTCGCGCAGCCCGACAGGCCGACGGCGAGGGCGGCGAGAGCCCCGAGGGCGGGCCGCGTGGCGGGCCTCGTGGCGGGCATGGTGCGGGACGACGGACGGGTGCGCGGCATGCATCACTCCTCGGCGGGTGGGCGACAGGGCCGCGGCGGCGCGGCCGGAAGGGGGTGCACCCGCTCGACCGGCGACGTCGCGGGTCCGGACCGCGCAGGAGGCGGGAGCCGGGGTGCGGTCCGAGTGTAAGGGTGGAGACATGCCCCGGGACGGGCCCCGCGAGTCGGGTTCGTCACCAGCCGGTTTGGAGAATAATTCCTCGGGCTGCATACTCATGCATCGACCCCTCGCACGATCCTCGGAGCCCACCATGCGCACCCGCCACACCCTCGCGGCGACCGTCGTCACCTCGGCCGTCGCCGCCCTCGCCCTCGCCGGCTGCACCACGGCCTCGCAGGACCTCGGCCAGACGCCGGGGGCGTCCGAGGACAGCAGCAGCTCCGCCGCCGTCGACCTCGACGCGATCCAGAAGGACGACGCCGTCGCCGCGCTCGTCCCGGACGCCGTCGCCGAGGACGGCACGCTGACGCTCGGCTCCAACCTCCAGTACGCGCCGGTGGAGTTCCTGGACGCGGACGGCACGACGCCCGTGGGCATCGACATCGACATCGCGACCGCGCTCGCCAAGACGATGGGCCTGGAGCTGAAGGTCGAGAACGCGGGCTTCGACTCGATCATCCCCGCGATCGGCAGCAAGTACGAGGCCGGCATGTCGGCGTTCTCGGTCACGCCCGAGCGTCTGAAGACGGTCAACATGGTCAGCTACTTCACCGCCGGCTCGCAGTACGCCGTGGCGAAGGGCAACCCGGAGGGCATCTCGCCCGACGACCTGTGCGGCGTCAGCGTCGGCGTGCAGACCGGCACCATCCAGCAGGACGAGCTGGCCGAGCTCAGCAAGACCTGCACCGACGAGGGCAAGGACGCCGTCGACGTGCTGCCGTACGACTCGCAGTCCGACGTCACGACCAACCTCGCGGGCGGCAAGCTGCAGGCCATGTACGCGGACTCGCCGATCATCGCCTACGCCGTCGAGCAGACCGGCGGCTCCGTCGAGGCGCTCGGCGAGATCACGGACGCCGCGCCGTACGGCGTCGTCGTCGCCAAGGACGACGAGGAGCTCGCGAAGGCCGTCCAGGCCGGGCTGCAGAAGCTCATGGACGACGGCGTGCTCGCCCAGGTCGCCGACACCTGGGGCTCCGGCGCGGCCGTGCTCGACACGGCCGAGCTGAACCCGGCAGGCTGACCCGCATGGAAGACCGACCGTCCGGCCAGCTGCCGGAGCCCCTGCACGCCCGGCCGGTGCCCCGGCCGGGGCGGTGGGTGTCGGCCGTGGTCGTCCTCGTCCTGGTGGCGATGGCGGTCAACGCGCTCGTCACCAACCCCAACTTCCGCTGGGACACCGTCTGGCTCTACCTGCGCGACGTCGTCGTGGTGCGGGGCGTGGGCTGGACGCTCGTCCTCACGTTCGGCTCGATGGCGATCGCCATCGTCCTGGCCGTGCTGCTGGCGGTGATGCGGCGCAGCGACAACCCCGTGATGCGGTCGGTCTCCTGGTTCTGGATCTGGTTCTTCCGCGGCACCCCGATCTACACGCAGCTCGTGTTCTGGGGCCTGCTGTCGGTGCTGTACCCGCGGCTGTCGCTCGGCATCCCGTTCGGGCCGGAGTTCTGGACGTTCACCACGCAGGACGTCATCACGGCGTTCTGGGCGGCGCTGATCGGCCTGGCGTTCAACGAGTCCGCGTACCTGGCGGAGATCGTCCGCGCCGGCCTGTCGTCGGTGGACCCGGGCCAGACCGAGGCCGCGAAGGCGCTCGGCATGAAGGACGCCAAGATCCTGCGCCGCATCGTGCTGCCGCAGGCGATGCGCGTCATCGTGCCGCCCACGGGCAACGAGACCATCTCCATGCTCAAGACGACGTCGCTGGTGCTGGCGATCCCGTTCACGCTCGAGCTCACGTACGCGACGAACCAGATCGGCAGCCGCATCTTCCAGCCGATCCCGCTGCTCATCGTCGCCGCGCTCTGGTACCTGCTCATCACGTCGGTGCTCATGATCGGCCAGCACTACCTCGAGCGGTACTACGGCCGCGGGTTCGACGGCGGCCGCACCGGCCGCGGCGGGCACGGCGGGCGTGGCCCGCGGGCCGGTCGCAAGCCGCGCAAGCAGGACCTCATCGGCGCGTCCGGCACCACCAAGGACGACCCCTTCCTGGAGGTGACCCCATGACGGCGTCGGCCGAGAGCGTCGAGACCGCTGCGACCGCCGAGACCATGGTCGAGGTCCGCGACGTGCACAAGGTGTTCGGTCGTGGCCACGACGCCGTGCACGTGCTCAAGGGCGTCTCCCTCGACGTCCCGCGGGGCTCGGTGACCGTGGTGCTCGGCCCGTCCGGGTCGGGCAAGTCGACGCTGCTGCGCTGCGTGAACGAGCTCGAGGAGATCACCGCCGGGTCCATCCACGTCGGCGGCGACCTCATGGGCTACCGCCGCGACGACAAGGGCGTGCTGCACCGTCTGCACCCCAAGGTGATCGCGAAGCAGCGCTCCCGCATCGGGATGGTCTTCCAGCGCTTCCACCTGTTCCCGCACAAGACGGCGCTGGAGAACGTCATGGAGGCGCCCGTGCAGGTGCGCGGGCTGTCCAAGGCGCAGGCGCGGGAGCGGGCCCTCCAGCTCCTCGAGCGCGTGGGGCTGTCGGACCGCGTCGAGCACTACCCGGCGCAGCTGTCCGGCGGCCAGCAGCAGCGCGTCGCCATCGCGCGGGCGCTCGCCATGGACCCCGAGCTCATGCTCTTCGACGAGCCCACCTCCGCGCTCGACCCCGAGCTCGTGGGCGAGGTGCTCGCCGTCATGCAGGACCTCGCACGCTCCGGCATGACGATGATCGTCGTGACGCACGAGATCGGCTTCGCCCGCGAGGTCGCCGACCACGTCGTCTTCATGGACGACGGCGTCATCGTCGAGGAGGGCGCCCCCGCCGACGTGCTGGACAACCCGTCCGAGCCGCGGCTGCGGGACTTCCTCGCCCACGTGCTCTGAGGCCGCCCACGGCGCGGCAGGTCGTCAGAGCACCGAGCAGACGCCGCCCCAGTCGGTGTGGCCGATGGTGACCTTCTTCCAGATGTGCGCGGAGTAGCCGCCGGCCGACGTGCGGGTCTTGGAGATGGTGCGGGTGTCGCCGCTGTACCACCTGCTGTCGCCGCCGGTCAGCCAGGTGGTGCCGGTGGGGCAGCCGCTCACGCTGGACGAGACGCGGTAGATGCGCAGGAACCCGGTCACCGACCCGGACCCGCGGTACTTCCACGACGCGTAGATGCGCCCGTTGCTCTTCGAGAGGCACATCGTGCCCGGGCCGGAGGTGGACGCGCAGCGGTCGCCGGACGGCAGCGCCAGGGTGCTCGCCTCGGACGTCGCGGCCCGCGAGGCCGTGGACGCCCCGTCGGCGACGGCGGCCGCGGCGTCGTCGCAGTCCTCGAGCAGGTCGACGCGGTGCGTCGCCAGGTCGGCGGGTGCGCCCATCGCGAGGTTGTAGTCGCGGTCGACCTCCTCGGAGATCGTCACGTCCTCCAGCGTGCAGCCGCGGGCGGCGGAGTCGGCCTTCCAGTCGGTGGCCTCGGCGGCGGCGCGCTCCTGCGCGGCCCATGCCTCCCACTCGCTGGCCGGGCTGCCCGGCGCGGGCACGCCCGGCAGGTTCTCGGAGGTGGACGCCGCCTGCGACGGCGCGACCGCCGTGAGCGTCACTCCCAGCGCCAGGGCGGCGGCACCCAGACCTGCGGCGATGTTCCTTCTGACGGTCCTGCCTCGGCTCATGTCGCTCCTCGGTTGGGCTCCGGCGCGCTGTCGCGGCGTCGTCGTCGACTCTCGCGGTGACTACGGTGTAGCACTCGGGGGGTTGCCGGCAACTCCAGGGGTAGGACGGAAAGGTTTCATCGTGGAGGACGCCCGTGCCCGTGAGCTGCTGACGCAGATCTGGGTGGAGCAGCACGAGGTGGTCACCCGATTCGTGGCGCGTCGAGTGGAGGCGGGGCTGGTGGACGACGTCGTGTCGGAGACGTTCCTCGTCGCCTGGCGCCGCCTCGACGACGTGCCGGACGACCCGAAGCCGTGGCTCCTCGGGGTCGCCCGCAACGTGCTCGCGACCCACCTGCGCACCCACGGCCGCTGGCGCGCCCTGGGCGTCCGCCTCGAACGGGAGCCGGAGGCGGGCAAGGAGGGCACCGACGACCTCGCCGCCGACCGGACCGACCTGCGGCGCGCGTGGGAGATGCTCTCCGACGCGGACCGGGAGGTCATCGCCCTGGTCGCGTGGGACGGGCTGACCGCGGTCGAGGGCGCCAAGGTGCTCGGCGTCCGGCCGTCCACGTTCTCCGTCCGCCTGACGCGCGCCCGGAAGCGGCTGCTCGCCTATTCCGGGCTGAAGCAGGACACGGCCGCCGTGCTGCGCAACCTCCAGGAGACGCGATGAAGTCGCCCATGATGGCCGAGCTCGCCGACCTCGACCCCGCGCGCGACCTCCGCGCGCCCGGCCGCCCCGACGACGACGCGCTCCAGGCGATCCTCGGCACCGCCCGGCGGGCCACCCCGATGCGCCGCCGCGCGCGCCCCGCCGTCCTGGCGGGTGCCGCGGCCGCCGGCGTGGTGGCGGTGGCTGGGGCCGCCGCCGTGGTGTGGTGGCCGGCGCCGCAGGCCGCGTACGCGTCGTGGACCGCCGTGCCCGCCACCGTGACGCCGGCCGCGGCGGAGGCCGACGTCCAGCAGTGCGAGTCGGTGGCGCACGGCATCACCGAGGGCGAGGACGGCCCGCACGTCGAGGACGTGCCGATCAGCCCCGTCCTGGCCGAGCGGCGCGGCGACTACACATACGTCCTGCTCGCCGGCGACGGCGCGACCGGCGAGTGCCTGGTCACGACGCGGGCCTCCGGCGCGACCGACGTCGTCGGCGGCGACGCCGTGCTCGCGTCCGTCGCCGACGAGCCCGGGGCGCGCGACGTCACGACCGTGGGGGCCGGGACCGCGTCGTGGTCCGAGGGCGACACCGGCGACGGGGCGCTGACGTCCGCGTACGGGCGCGTGGGCGCCGACGTCGCGTCCGTGTCGGTCGTCACGACCGCGGGCGAGCGGGTCGAGGCCACCGTGCAGGACGGCTGGTGGGCGGTCTGGGCGCCCGGGGAGGCGTCGCTGCGCACCACCGCGGAGCTCACGTTCTCCGACGGCGCGACGGCGGAGGTCGCCGTCGCCCGCTGAGGTGCGGTGGTCGCCCGCCGGCTACTCGCCGTCCTCGCAGGCGACGCCGTTGCCGTTCGGGTCGAGCGCGCCGCGGTAGGCGGGCTGGCCGTTCTGGATGGGCGCGGCGCCGGCCTGGCGGGCGGCGTTGCAGTCCCAGTAGAACCAGGCCTGATCCTGCTGCTGTTGCTGCTGCTCGGCCTGCTGCTGCTCCTGGGCCTGCTGGTCCTCGAACGCCTTCTTCTGGTTCGCGAACTCGGCCTCCTGGGCCTCGGCGGCCTTCTCGCGCTCCTTCAGCGCCGCCTCGCGCTTCTGGAGGTCGTCCTTCTGGGTGCTGATGTCCTGGCGCGCCTGGTTCACCTCGTCCATGGCCTGGGCGGCGGCCGCCTCCTTGCGGTCCGCGTCCACGAGGGCCTGGGCGGCGTCCGAGCTGCGCATCATCGAGATGGAGACGCCGAGGATGCAGCCGAGCGCCAGGCAGGCGACGGCGACGCCGGCGATCAGCGGCCCGCCGCGCCTGCCGCGCGCGCGGGTGCCCGTGCGCGTGCGGGCGGTCGAGGCCTCGGCGGCCTCGGCGGCCCGGTCGGAGGCCTGGCGTGCCGCACGCCGGCCGCTGCTGGTGCGGATCCGGTCGCCGACCGTGCGCAGCGCCGCGGAGACGGTCGCGACCGCGCCGCGGTCCGCCTCGGCGTCGAGGGGGCTCGGCGGGGCGGCGGCGGGGATGGCCGCGGGTGGCGGGGGCGGGGGCGCGGAGAGGGTCGCGACGGGTGCGCCGTAGGTCGCCGGCGCCGGGGGGAGCGGCGGCATGCCCGCGACGGTCGTCACGGCGGCCGCGGGGGCGGCGGGCGCGACGGCGGTGGGCGCGACGGCGGCGGCCGCGGGGACGGGCGCCATGACGGTCGTCGCCTCGGCGGGGGACTCCGGGCGGGCCGGCCGGACGGACGCGGCGTCGTCCACCCAGTAGTCCCAGCCCTGCGGTGCGGGCGGCCAGGCCGGGTCGGGGACCCACCCCGCGTCGGGGCGGAACCCCGGGGGTACCCGCCACCCCGGGGGCGGGTTGAATCGCACAGCCATGACACTCCTCCGTCGTCGAGCGGGCCCCACTATGGCGGAAACTGCCCGTTCCGGTCCATGTGTCCGCCCTGGCGACGGCCCGCTCAGGCCCCCGGGAGGTGCTTGCGGTAGTGCGCGACGACGACCCCCGTGGACACCGCGCCCAGCGCCACCAGGACGACGAAGAGCTGCGCCGTCGTGAACGGCGGGGTGATCGCCGCCATGATCGCGGGGGTGAGGAAGCCGGCGTACGCGACGGCGTAGAAGACGCCCGTGAGGCCCGCGAGGTGGCGCGGTCCGGCGATGCGCTGCACCTCCAGGAGCCCTGAGGACAGGCCGATCCCCATGCCCGCGCCGCCCACGACGGCGGCGCCCACGCCCCACCACGGCGAGCCGGACGCGACCACGAGGCCGACGCACGCCACGGCGACCGTGAGCGCCGCCGCCGCGACGGCCAGCCCGCGGGCGGAGTCGACGGCGTCGAGCCGCTTGGCCGCGGGCTGGACGACGGCCGCGACGCCGAGCGCGACCACGGTGAGCAACGTGGCGTACGCCACGCCGAAGCCCTCCGTCCGGTCGCGCAGCAGGACGGGCGCGTAGCCGTAGGTGAGCGCCGCGACGACGAAGATCCAGGGCGCGACCACGGCGACCACCCGCGTGAACCTGCGGTGCCCGGCCGGCGGAACCCGTAGCCCGCGCCACCACGGCCCGGCCTCGCCGCCGAACGCGTTCGACTCCGGCGTCCGGAGCACGACCAGCAGGAACGGCGCCGTGACGACCAGGTGCACCACGAACGGCAGCACCTCCGGCCACGGACCCCACTGGGCGAGGGCGCCCGCGACGAGCGCGCCGACGCCGGAGCCGAGCGTGAACGCCAGCGACGCGCGGCGGGCGCCCGAGCCGGCGTCCGCCTGCCGGTCGTACGGCACCTGCGAGAGCTCCTTGATCCAGCTGGTGCCGACCGACGTGGCCGTCCCGACGGTGATCCCCGCGAGCAGGCGGCCCACGTAGATCGGGACGGGCCCCAGCGCGCCGAACGCCAGCACCGCGCTCGCGACCATGCCGATCACCGTGCCCGCGAGCATGACGGGACGGCGGCCGAACCGGTCGGACAGCGTGCCGGCGACGAGCAGCGCGGGAGCGAGGCCGAGCACGTACACGCCCAGGAACGCGTTGACCGTGGCGTCGCCGTAGCCCTGCACCTCCTCGTATATGAGGAGCACGGGCGTGAACTGGTTGCCCGCCCAGGAGGAGACGAACAGCGCGGCGAACGCGCCCAGCCACGGCCGCCTCACAGGACGCCCCGGTGCCGGCGGACGTGGTCGTGCAGCAGGTCGCAGTACGCGTCGGCGTCGCCCTGCTCGACGGCGGCGAGCATCGCCTCGTGCTCGGCGAGCGCGGCCGCGACCTCGTCCGCGCCGACGTGCAGGTGCTGGAACATGAGCCGCAGCTGCCGGTCGCGCAGCAGCCCCATGAACTGGATCGCGGTCTGGTTGCGCGACGCCCGCACGAGCACACCGTGGAACGCGGAGTCGGCGACGACGAACGCCTGGACGTCGTCCGCCGCGGCGGCCCGACGCTGGGTGTCGAGGTGCGTGCGCAGCTCGTCGACGACGGCGGCCGCGGGACGCCCGTGCGCCAGCGTGCGGCGGGCGGTGGAGCGCTCGACCGCCTCGCGCATCTCGAGCACGTCGCGCGCCTCGTCGGGGGCCATCGGCACGACGGCGGCCCCGCGCCGCGGCGCGACGGCGAGCAGCCGCTCGGCGTCGAGCCGCAGGAACGCCTCGTGCACGGGGGTGCGGCTGATGCCGAGCTCCGCCGCCACGTCGCCCTCGGACAGCAGCACCCCGCCGGCCGCCTCGCCCGACAGGATCTTCACCTTGGTGTGCTGGTACGCGCGTTCCGCGGCGCTCAGCGGCGCGGTCTGAGGCGACTGGGGGGTCGGCGGGGGCGTCGAGGAGGCGGTCACCCGGGGCAACTTACGCTTGCATCCAACTTGCATGCAAGACGGGACGGCCGCGTCCCCGGGGGGCGTCGGAGGTATCTACGCTGACCGCATGCTGGCGATCGTGCGCGCGACCCAGGCCGACGTCGTGGGCCTCCCCGGCAGTGACGGCCTCGACGAGGTGGGCCCGACGTCGGCGTCGGGCCTGACCGCGGTGTGGTGCGAGACGCTCGGCCCGCTCGAATCCCTGGCCACCCTCCTCGCCGTGGACGAGGGTTTCGACGAGGAGCGCGGCGAGCGGGCATGGATGCGCGTGGACGTCGACGGGGCCTCGCGCACCTGGGACTGGTCGGAGGTACCGGCGACGGACACCGAGCTGCTCGCCGCCACGCGGGCGCTGTGCCGAATTCTCGGCCGGCCGAAGAACCCGGGCGGCCTGCAGGAGCGGCTCGATCTCGCGATCGCCGACCAACAGCTCGTGGAGGCCCTCGGCGTCGAGTTCGACCTCCCGGAGCTCGGCGCCGCATCGGCACGTCGGGCCGTCGTCCTGCACCGTGGAGACCCTGCGGACGCGCGGCTCGCGGCACGGGTGGTGGCGCGCGAGATCGGCCCCGTCGATGTCACCGAGCTGGACGGCCTCTGGACGGTGCTGCGCACGGAGGACCCGCTCGACGCCGACCACCTGATGATCGGGCTGGCAGAGGGATCGTCGCGCCGGTCGATGACGCTCGGTCTGTGGCGGGGCACGGGCGACGCATGCGGGGCGTCGACCGTCAGGAGGTTCGAGCGCACCGAGGCGATCTGGGGCGCCGGCTGGTGGACTCCGGGTGGCCCCGACCTCGAGGCGCGGGCCGCCGGCGTCCGAGGCGTCGCCGCGGAGGCCGGTGTCGAGGTCGACCCCGAAGGGCTCCGCGAGCTGGTCGCCGCCGGTCATGACCGTGACCCACTCGCCGGGCTGGTCGCCCTCCTGGGGCTGCCCCGAGAATCGCTGGCCGTCCTCGACGACCGCACCGAGGCCCCCCTGCTCGAACGGGTGGAGCCGGCGTCGTGGTGGCGCGCGACCTGGGACTTCGCCCTGTCGGCGGAGTTCGTTCCCGACCTGTCCCGTGGGTGGCGCCTGACCGGCATCGTGGCCGTGCTGGTCGTCACGTTCGTGATCCTTGCGCTGACGGCCTTCTCCGTCGGTGTGCTCGCGACGGACGGCGCCGCCGCGGACCAGGAGGGCGTCAGGGTGGGGGACTGGATCTTCACCGGCGTCTGCGCGTTGCTGCTCGCGGTCTACCTCGGGTTGTCCGTGGTGATGATCAGACGGTTCCGCCGCGACCGCGAGCGGGCAGCGTAGCCGTCCCGGCCGGGGGTGTCGGTCGCCGCTGGTAGACCGGGGGCATGTTCCTCCTCGACGCGGACCGCAGCACCGACGCCGCCGGCGAGCCCACGGTCGTGTACTCGCCGAGCGACCTGGTCGTGGCCGCCGAGTGCGAGTTCCGGCTGCTGCGCCGGCTGGACGAGCTGCTCGGTCGCGTCCCGCGGACCGACGCCGAGCCCGATGCCATGCTCGAGCGGACGGCGGCCCTCGGCGACGCGCACGAGCGGCGCGTCCTCGACGAGTACGTGGCCCGCTTCGGGCGGTCGGACGGCGGGCCCGGCGGCGTCGTCGAGGTCGGGGCGCCGGCGCGGCTCACGCGGGACGGGCTGGAGGCCGCGCACGGCGCGACCCTCGCGGCGATCGAGTCCGGGGCGGACGTCGTCGCGCAGGCGTCGTTCTTCGACGGCGAGCTCCACGGCCGGGCCGACTTCCTGGTCCGAGACCCGCTGGGCGACCCCGACGTCGGGCCCGGGCGACCGGGGGAGCACGCCGCCGCGCCGCTGCCCCGGTACGCCGTCGTCGAGACCAAGCTGGCGCGGCGGGCCAAGGTGACCGCGTTGCTGCAGCTCGCCGCGTACGCCGACCAGCTCGCCGCCGCGCACGTCGACCCGACCGACGCCGTGCACCTCGTGCTCGGCACGCGCGTCACGAGCTCGCACCGGCTCTCCGAGCTGCTGCCGGTGTTCCGGCAGCGCCGGGACCGGCTGCGCGCCGTCGTCGCCGCCCACCGCGCGGACGCCGGGCCCCTCGCGTGGGGCGACGCGCGGTTCACCGCCTGCGGCCGGTGCCCGGCCTGCGCGGAGCAGGCCGCCGCGCACCGCGACGTCCTGCTCGTGGGCGGGGTCTACGAGCACCAGCGGGCGCAGCTCGTCGCCGGCGGCATCGCGACCATCGACGAGCTCGCGAAGGCCGAGCACCCGCCGGCGGGGATGCCCGCCCGCAGCTTCGAGCGCGTGCGCGACCAGGCGCGGCTGCAGCTCGGTGCCGGCCCCTGGGACGAGGCGTGGGACGGCGAGGTGGCCTACGACGACCACGGTGAGCCCGCCGTCATCCGCTGGCAGCTGCCCGACACGTCCGCCGTGCGCCGCCTCCCGCCGCCCAGCCCGGGCGACGTCTTCTTCGACTTCGAGGGCGACCCGCTGTGGTCCGACCCGCAGGGCGAGCAGTGGGGGCAGCAGACCGGCCTCGACTACCTGTTCGGGCTCGTGGAACGGCCCGACGCCGCCGGGGAGCCGCCGCCGTTCCGCGCGTTCTGGGCCCACGACCTGGCCCAGGAGCGCCGGGCGCTCGTCGACTTCGTCGACTACCTCACCGAGCGTCGGCGGCGGTACCCGGACCTGCACGTGTACCACTACGCGTCGTACGAGCGGGTGCACCTGCTGTCCATCGCGGCCCGCCACGGCGTCTACGAGGAGGAGGTGGACCAGCTGCTGCGCGACGGTGTGCTGGTGGACCTCTACGCCGTCGTGCGCTCGTCGCTGCGCATCTCCGACCGGTCCAAGTCGATCAAGAAGCTCGAGCCCCTGTACATGGGCGACGAGCTGCGGTCGGGCGATGTCACCACCGCGGCCGCGTCCATCGTCGCGTACGCCGAGTACACGGCCCTCCGCGACGCCGGTCGGGACGACGAGGCCGACGCCCTGCTGCGCGACATCGCCGACTACAACCGGTACGACTGCGTCTCCACCCTCCGGCTGCTCGACTGGCTGCGCGGGGCGGCCGACGTCGTCGACGCTCGGGCGGGGTCCCCGGCCGCGGCCGCACCCGGCGTCGTCGTCCGCACCGAGGAGGACGACGCCGCCGCGCCGGCGGAGACGCCGCGGCAGGCGGCGGTGCGGGAGGCCCGCGAGCGGCGGCTGGACCTCGAGGCCGCGGTGCGCGAGCGGGTCGGCGAGGACCGCGGTGCTCGCGACGACGAGGTGCAGGCCCTCGCGATGATCGGTGCGTCGCTGGGGTACTGGCGGCGGGAGAGCAAGCCGTTCTGGCACGAGCACTACTCGCGGCTCGAGCTGCCGCCGGACGAGTGGCAGGGCCGTCGGAACACGTTTCACGTGGAACGCGCGACCGTCGTCCAGGACTGGCTCGTCGAGGACGGCCGACGTGCGCCGGCGCGGGTGCTGGAGCTGGTCGGCCGGCTGTCGGAGGGCTCCGAGCTCGGGGTCGGGGCCGTGCCGTTCGTCCTCTACGACGACCCCGCGCCCGACGCGGTCACCGTCCCCGCGAACGCGGTGCGCGGCTTCCACGGCGGCGCGACCATCGTCGACGCGGTGCGCCGGGAGACGGAGGCTGGGGAGCGGGACGTCCTGCTCCTCCGAGAGCAGGTGCGCGTCGGCGCGGAGACCTTCGACGCGCTGCCGATGGCCCTCACGCCGTCGAGCGGCCCGCGCGCCGACCCGCAGGAGCAGGCGCTCGAGGACGTGGCGCGTCGCGCGCTGGCCGCCTGGGACGCCGACCGTGCGCTGCCGGACGGCCCGGCCGCCGACCTGCTGCGCCGCCGCCCGCCGCGCCTGGCCGCCGGCGGGCCGCTGCCCGACGTCACGGACGGCGACTTCACCGCCTCCGTCCTCGCGGCGACCCGCGACCTCGACCGGTCGTACCTCGCGGTGCAGGGGCCGCCCGGCACCGGCAAGACGCACGTCGGCTCGCACGTCATCGCGGCGCTGGTGGCCGAGGGCTGGCGCGTCGGCGTCGTCGCGCAGGCGCACGCCGCGGTCGAGAACATGCTGCGCGCCGTGGTCGAGAAGGCGGGCGTCCCCGCCGACCGGGTGGCCCGGAAGCGGCCCTCCGACGGCGCGGCACCCGCACCGACGTCTGCACCGTCGTCCGCCCTCTGCGCGGAGCTGTCGGGGGACGACCTCGCCGAGTTCTCCCGCCGCGGTCCCGGCGTCGTCGGCGGCACGGCCTGGGACTTCGCCCACCCCGGGCGCTGGCCGGAGGAGGACCTCGACCTGCTGGTCGTGGACGAGGCGGGTCAGTTCTCGCTCGCGTCCACGATCGCGGTCGCCCGGTCGGCGCGACGCCTGCTGCTCCTGGGCGACCCGCAGCAGCTGCCGCAGGTGAGCCGCGGGCGGCACCCGGAGCCCGTCGACCGGTCGGCGCTCGGCTGGCTCGCCGACGGCCGCGACGTGCTGCCGCCCGGCCTCGGGTACTTCCTGGCGCGGTCGTGGCGGATGCACCCCGCGCTCTGCGAGGCCGTGTCCCAGCTGGCGTACGAGGGCCGGCTGCAGGCCCACGAGTCCGCGGCCGCGCGGCGGCTCGACGGCGTGGCCCCCGGCGTCCACCACGTGACCGTGCGGCACGAGGGCCGCGGCGTCGCCTCGCCGGAGGAGGCGCGGGAGGTGGCGGCGCAGGCGGCCGCGATCGTCGGCCGGGCCTGGACGCCGGGCACCGGGCAGCCCGCACGCCCGCTGGAGCCGCGCGACGTCGTGGTGCTCGCCGCCTACAACGCCCAGGTGTGGGCGGTGCGCCGCGCGCTCGACGACGCCGGGCTCGAGGGCGTGCGGGTCGGCACGGTCGACCGGTTCCAGGGCACCGAGGCGCCCGTCGCGATCGTCACGCTCGCCGCGTCGTCGCCCCACGACGTCCCCCGCGGCACCGGGTTCCTGCTGTCCCGGCACCGCGTCAACGTCGCGATCTCGCGCGGGCAGTGGTGCGCGATCGTCGTGCGGTCGCCCGAGCTCACCGACTACCTGCCGCACACCCCCGAGGGCCTCGGGCGCCTCGGTGCCTTCCTCGGGCTGTGCGAGCGGGCGGTGAAGGCCCCGGCGTCGGGCGGCGGAGCCTGACGTCCGCGGAGCCGTCGTTCAGGCCTGGCCGGCGCGGACAGCGACGAGGGCGGCCTCGACCCGGTTGTGGGCCCCGAGGGTCCGCAGGATCGAGGTCATGTGCGTCTTGACCGTGGCCTCGGCCACGGCCAGCGCCGCACCGATCTCCGCGTTGGACCGGCCGGCGCCGACCAGGCGGAGCACCTCCTGCTCGCGGGGCGTCAGGCGGTCGAACAGGGCACGGGCCCTCTGGGCCTGACCGAACCCCGCGGCCTGGGCCCCGTCCAGGACCCTGCGGGCCACGGAGGGGGAGAAGAACGCCCCGCCGGAGGCGGCGGCGTGCACGGCCATGATCAGCTCGCGAGGGCTGCCGGCCTTCAGGACGAAGCCGTCGGCCCCGAGGGCGATCGCCTGGGCGACGTACTCGTCCTCGCCGAAGGTCGTGACGAACACGAACCGCCCGTCCAGGTGCTCCCGGCGGGCCTGCGCCAGGCATTCCAGACCGGACATGCCCGGCATCCGCACGTCGAGCAGCGCCACGTCGACACGGTGGGCCCGCAGCACGTCCAGGGCCTGGGCGCCGTCGTCAGCCTCCGCCACCACCCGCACGTCGGGGGCGGTGCCCAGCAGCCCGACGATCCCGGCACGCACCAGGGGTTCGTCGTCGGTCACCAGGACGCGCACCGCGGGGGTCTCCACGGCGCTCACCGTTCCGCACCGGTCAGCAGCTCGGTGGACGTCACCCGGTCGACCGTGAAGCAGACCCGGTAGGCGTCCCCGGCCTCGTCGGCGAGCCAGTCGGTCGCCACCGCGTAGTCGTGGCAGTCCGTCCCCGGCGGCGAGGCAGGCGCGGGCAGCAGCTCGTGGGCGGGAAGCAGGGCCCTGGCGTCGTCGCGGGGCATCCCCTCGACCAGGCGGGCGAAGTCCTCGGCAGGCAGGAGGGCCTGACGAGTCTCCGCCTGGGCGAAGATCTCCAGCCCACCGAGCACCACCACCGCGCACAGCCCCAGCCCGGCGCCGATGAGAAGCGTGCGCCGCCCGACCGCCACGACCGCCCGGTCCGGCGCCGGCGCCGTGTCGCGATGCCGGTACGGTGGAACCACAGCCTCCAGACGGAACGTGCCGTCCTGGGAGCGGGTGGCGAGCGACCCGTCGTGCGCCGTCAGGGCGCGCTCCAGGCTGTCCAGGCCGCTGGCCGCGCCGGCGGCGGACGGCGGCCGGGCGGCGGGCACGGGGTTGGTGACGACCACGCGGGCGCTGCCACCGCGGAGCGGCTCGACCGCCACCGTGACCGGAGAGCCGGGGGCATGCTTGGTCGCGTTGGTCAGGGCCTCGCGCACCACACGGACCACGCAGGACGTGTCCGCGCCGGCCCCGGGGTCGCCCTCGAGGGCGACGGTGGCACCGGCGGCACGGAACGCCTCCACCACTGCGGCCAGGCTGTGGTCCTGCGGTGCGAGCCCGGGCGCGTGGCCGCTGCGCAGCATCCGCACCGAGTGGCCCAGGCGCTCGACCGCCACGGTGAGCTGCTCCCGCGCCGCCTCCACGGTCGTGTGGGCGGCGGCGGGCAGGGAGCCGTCCAGCTCGAGCTTGCCGAGGTTGAGCGCGACCAGGCTCAGCGCGTGCCCGAGGTCGTCGTGCAGGGCGCCCGCCAGTGCAAGCCGCTCGGCGTCCCGGGCCCGGCGCTCCCGGTCCAGGTGCTGGAGGCGCTCCTGACGGGCGTGCTCGGCCGCTTGTACGCGCACCTGCGACCGCAGGCGCCAGGCCAGCCCGGTCAGCCACGGCAGGCCGACCGTGGCGAGCGCGAACACCATCTCCCGGGCGCCCTCGGCCCACGGGGCCACGCCGACGGTCGAGACGACGGCGGTTCCGGACGCTCCGAGGACGACGGCGAGGCCGAGCAGGCGCGCCCCGCGCGGGCTGGTGCCCAGCCCGAGGGCGCCCAGAGCCGCCAGCAGCGTCGTCCACGGCCCCGGCACGGGCAGCGCGAGCACGACGGCGACCAGGAGCGTGGCCAGCGCGTCCAGCACGGTGCGCCGGGTGGTGGTCATGCCGTCCATTCTCCGGGGGCGGTGCGGTCGGGCGGATCCACCCCTGGCACGAGGCCGGTGGCCTTCGTCCCCGACCTTGGTCGCAGAGCGATGTCGCCGCGGGGTGGATCCGCGGGCCGCCGCGCCTCCCTAGCCTCGACGGCATGGTTCACCGCTCGTCACCCGTCCTGCCCCGGGCCCTGCCCGCCGCGGGCCTCCTCGCCCTGGTCGCCGCGCTCGCCTGGCCGGTGCGTGCCGACGTCTACCGCGCCGTCGCGCCGGCTGTCGCAGGGGCCTCGACCCCGGCGGCGGTCGCGGCCGGCGTCGCGTCCTTCGGCCTGCTGGCCCTGGTCGCCCTGGCCGGGGTCCTCGCCGTCCGGTCCTTCCTGCGCGACCGCGCCGCGTTCTGGCGCCTGGCGTCCGGCGGGGTCGGGGTGATCGCCGCCTACCTGCTCAGCGAGGCGCTCAAGGTCCTCGTGACCGAGGAGCGACCCTGCCGGGTCTGGGACGTGCCGACCGCGCTCGTCTGCCCCGAGGTCGGGGACTGGTCGTGGCCCTCCAACCACTCCGTGCTGGCCGCCGCGCTCGCCACGGCGTGCATCGTCGCCGTGCCACGGGCCGCCTGGTTCGCGGTCCCGGCGGCGCTGCTGGTCGGTGTCTCCCGGCTGGCCGCGGGCGTGCACTACCTGCACGACGTCGCGGCAGGGCTCGCCCTGGGGGTGCTGGTCGTGTCGCTCGCCGTGGTCGGCCTGCGCCCGCTGGTCGCACGACTGCCTCGTGCCTGGACGCAGGAACGCGACCTCGTGCCGCGCTGACCGGCGGACGATCCTCGCGTCCGCAGCCGTCGGGTGCGGGGCGGCTAGAAGCCGCCGAAATCGCCGCCCCCGAAGTCGCCGCCGAAGTCGCCGAACCCGCCCATGTCACCGCCGGCGTCGTAGCCGGGGTCCGCGCCCGCGGCCTCGGTGTACCCGGCGTCGCCGCCGGCGTCCGCCCCGGCGTCACTCCCCGCGTCGTCTCCCGCGTCGGCGCCGGCCTCGCCGCCCTCGGCCCCGCCGTCCCCCGCGAAGTCCTGCGAGGGGTCGCCGAACGCCGGGCCGAAGAGGGCGTTCGCCACGGCCGAGCCGATGACGACGCCCGCGACGGTGCCCAGCAGGCTGGAGCCGACCATCGACCCGAAGCTCGGCCCGCGCGCGCCGTACCCTCCCTGTCCGCGGAAGCTCTGCTCCAGCGTGCCGGGGTTCCGCATCTCGGCGCGGGTGGCCATGCGGGCGAGGGACTGCGGGTCGTCGGAGGTGGCCCGCTCGTTCGCGGGCAGACCCGAGCCGACCTCCTCGAGCACGCGGCGGCGCTGCTCGGGAGTCAGGCGCGCGAACGCCTCGGCGTGCGCCTGCTCGACGGCGTCCGGCGGCGCGGTGCGCAGCAGGTACCGGTAGCGCTCGACGGCCACCTCGTCGGGGTCGCGGTGCGCGGCGGCGTCGCCTGCGCCGGGCCGGCCGGCGGGCTGCTGGCCGGGGCGCGGCGCGTAGCCGTGCTTGCCCGGCGCCTCACCGGTGCGCGGCCGGGCGTCGTCGGGCCGGCCGGGCACGCCGTGGTACGTGCGCTCGTCGTGCGTTCTGCCGAGGAGTCGGTCGAGGAATCCCATGACGGTCCAACGAGCGCCGGGGAGCAGGCGTTCCCGCGAACGGCGACGGCCCGCACCCCGACGAACGGGGTGCGGGCCGTGCGACTCACAGGTGTCTCACGCTGCCGGCGTCAGCCGGGCGGGCGGTGAGATCAGAGCGGGCGGACGTTCTCCGCCTGCGGGCCCTTCGGGCCCTGCGTGACGTCGAACTCCACGCGCTGCTCCTCGTCCAGGGACCGGTAGCCCTGGGTCTGGATGGCGGAGAAGTGGACGAACACGTCGGCCGAGCCGTCCTCGGGGGCGATGAAGCCGTAGCCCTTCTCGCTGTTGAACCACTTCACGGTTCCGGTGGCCATGCTTACTCCTTCAAGAGGTGTCGACGACCTCGACCGTCGAGATCGCGCATCACGGTGAATCGTCGTCAACTCTTGAGACCAAGGTCCGCCGGGGTGACCGCATCAGTCCTTCCGACGCGATCGCCGTGGCGCGGACGGAGACCGTCCGGATCGAGCGAGGCACTGCAACGGGGACAACGGTACGCGAGCGCGAGCACGGGCACCAGTGTTGCCGCACCGCTTGTCCACAGGGTGGTCACCGCAGTGGACGCGGGGTCGGAGGGGCCCGATACAAAGGAGTCATGACCACTTCCCCCGTCCCCTCCCTGCCCCTCTCCGACGGCGTCGCGATCCCCCAGGTCGGCCTCGGCGTCTTCCAGGTGCCCGACGACGGCACCCAGGCGAACGTCGAGCAGGCGCTCGAGCTCGGCTACCGGCACGTCGACACCGCCGCCGGCTACTACAACGAGGCGGGCGTCGGCGCCGCGCTGCGCGCGTCGGGCCTGCCGCGCGAGGACGTCTTCGTCACCACCAAGCTCCGCAACGGCGACCAGGGGTTCGAGCAGGCGCTGCGCGCGTTCGAGGACTCCCGGCGCGCGCTCGGCGTCGACCAGGTGGACCTCTACCTGATCCACTGGCCCGTCCCGAGCAAGGACCTGTACGTCGAGACGTGGCGCGCGTTCGAGAAGCTCCTCGCCGACGGCGCCGTGCGTGCGATCGGCGTGTCGAACTTCCTGGTGGAGCACCTCGACCGGCTCGTCGCGGAGACCGACGTCGTCCCCGCCGTGAACCAGATCGAGGTGCACCCCACGTTCCAGCAGGTCGCCGTGCAGCAGCGGTGCCGCGAGCTCGGCATCGCCGTCGAGGCGTACTCGCCGCTCGGCCGCGGCGCCGACCTGGACGCACCGGCCGTCGTGGCCGCGGCCACCGACCTCGGCGTCACGCCCGCGCAGGTCGTGCTGCGGTGGGCGGTGCAGCAGGGCCGGATCGTCATCCCGAAGTCGCTGTCGGCCGCGCGCCAGGCCACCAACCTGGACGTCTTCTCGTTCGAGCTGTCGGCCGAGCAGGTCGCGTCGATCGACGCGCTGGAGGCCGGCGTGGAGGGCCGGACCGGGGCCGACCCGGTCACCGCGTCGTTCACGCAGTTCCGCGCCTGACGCAGGGCCCCGCGGGGCCGAGTGTGATGCAGGTAACAGGTTCGTCACGATCTCCAGGGAGTGACCCGCGCGACACGCCGCCGACATACAGTCTCGCTACGTTCAGCGGCACTGAATGCGGTGTTGAGCCGCGAATGTCCTACCTCCAAAAGGGGAACAGCATGATCCGACGCACCACGGCCGCCAAGGGCTTGGCCCTCGCGGCAGTCCTCAGCCTCGGCCTCGCAGCCTGCGCCTCGTCCGACGGCGGGAGCGGCGACAGCACCGAGGGCGGTGGCGGCGGCTCGTCCGAGCCGCTGAAGATCGGCACGATCCTGCCGGTCACCGGCACCCTCGCCTTCCTCGGGCCGCCGGAGATCGCCGGCGTGGGGCTCGCCATCGACGACATCAACGCCGCCGGCGGCGTCCTCGGCAACGACGTGAGCGTCGAGTGGGGCGACTCCGGCGACAGCACCGACCTCAACGTCGCGAAGAGCACGGCGACCGACCTCATCAGCAAGGGCGTCTCCGTCGTGATCGGCGCCGCGTCGTCCGCCGTCACCCTCGGCGTGGTCGACCAGTTCGAGGAGGCCGGGGTCATGGAGATCTCGCCCGCGAACACGGCGCAGGACCTCTCCGGTTACGGCGAGTTCTTCGCGCGGACCGCCCCGCCGGACACGGTGCAGGGCGCGGCGCACGGCTCGCTCATCCTCGACGACGGCCACTGCAAGGTGGGCTTCCTCGTGCAGAACGAGGCGTACGGCACCGGCCTGCGCGACGTCATCGAGGACACCGTCACCAAGGGCGGCTGCGAGGTCGTCTACGGCGGCAAGGGCGCGGGCAACGAGTTCGCCCCTGGCGAGACCAACTTCGGCGCCCAGGTGACCGAGCTGCTCGCGCAGAAGCCCGACGCCATCTCGATCGTCGCGTTCGAGGAGACGGTCGCCATCGTCAACGAGCTCGTCTCGCAGGGGTGGGACTTCAACGGCACCACCTACTTCGTGGACGGCAACCTGTCGAACTACGGCGACAAGTTCGACAAGGGCACCCTCGAGGGCGTGCAGGGCACGCTGCCGGGCGCGCAGGCCGACGACGCCTTCCGCGAGCAGCTCACGACCTGGTACTCCGAGAACCAGAACGGCAAGCTCGAGGACTTCTCGTACTCCGCCGAGTCGTACGACGCCACGGTCCTCGCGGCCCTCGCGGCGATCAAGGGCAACGGCACCGACGGCGAGACCATCTCGAAGAACATCCGTGCCGTGTCGGGGGCCAACGGCGGCACCGAGGTGAAGACGTTCGAGGAGGGCGTCAAGGCGCTCGAGGCCGGCGACGACATCAACTACGTCGGCAAGTCCGGCATCGGGCCGCTCAACGAGTCGAACGACCCGACGTCCGCCTTCATCGGCATCTACAAGTACGGCGCCGACAACACCTACACCTACCAGCGCCAGATCGAGGGCAAGATCGAGGAGTGATCCCCGGTCGCTGACCTGGCATGAGGACGGCCCGGACGCTCGCGCAGAGCGTCCGGGCCGTCGTCGTGCCAGGGCGTGGCCCCGCTCGATTCCGCCCCGGTGTCACGGGACGCAGTCCGCGCAGCGGACGTCGCCGCCCGGCTCGCCGGAGGCGAGGTCGGCGATCCAGTCGACGAGCCGGACCCCGTTCACCTCGATCGTGTAGAACGCGTCCTGCTCGAAGAGCCCGTGACCCTCGCCGGGAGCCGTGAAGCTGTGCAACGGCACGCCCGAGGCCTCGATCGTCGCCTCGTTGGCGTCGACCTGCGCGAGCAGGTCCGGCGGGTCGCCGGCCAACCAGGCGGTGACCTCCGACGCCGCGTGCGGGTCGTAGGCGTAGTCGAAGCGGCCGAGCACCAGGCCGGGGTCGTGCCGACCCGCCTGCACCCAGAAGGCCGGGACGCCCCACTCGGTGGGCCCGAGGCCGTCGACCGCCCAGCCCGGGGCGGCGTCGTACGCACCCCAGCTCGCGTCGAGGACCTCCGCGTCGAAGTCCGGATGGTCGGGCCAGGCGCCGGACTGCGCCCCGAGCACGGTCACCCGCGCGTCGGGGAGCCGGTCGGCGACGAGGCCGCCGTAGATCGGCGCCGCGACCGAACCTGCCGTCTTGCCGATGACGACGACGTCCGTGGCGTCCGGGTACTGCGCGGCGAGGTGGTCGAGCGCTGCCCGGCCGTTCACCGCCCCCCGGTGCTCGACCGTCGGACCGTCCGCGTACTCCTGGGCGCGGGCGCCCAGGTGCGCGTCCCCGGTGCACGAGCTGACGTACACGAACGACCAGTCGGCGAACGGGTTGTCCCGGCGGGTCACGTCGAACAGCCCGTTCCGGTTCTCCGGCTCGGTGCCCTGGATGCTCCAGTCGTAGACGTCGCTCTCGCCGTGCTCTCCCGTGAAGGCGCAGGTCTTCGCGTCCCAGCACACGCCGCCGCCGTTGAGGAAGAGCACCACGCGCTGCGCGTCGGCCTGCCGCTCCCAGAACTGGAACGGGCTGCCGTCGGCACACCGGCAGTCGGCCGGTGCGGCGACCGTCTCCCACTCGAGCCCCGGCACGGGCGTGCAACCGGCGAGCGCCGGAGCGAGGACGACGGCGGCGGCAGCCGCTGCCCGGCGAGGGGCGCTCGGCCGACGGGAGGCGTCGCCGCGGTGACGGGTGGGAGCCATGCGTCCAGGCTCGGCGGCGCGTGCCCCACCGCACACCCCTCCCAGGTCAGGTCCGGGAACCCGACCCGGGACGGGTGTCCCCCGACGGGCCCCGGGCCTAGCCTGGGACGCTGTGGACAGTCCCGCCCCGGCCCTCCGGGGCGTCCTGCGCGGCCCGCTCCTCACGGACGCCGGCCTCGCCGTGCTGCTGCTGGCCGCCACGGCGGTGGCCGGTCCTCCGGCCACGGTGACGGCGGGTCCCACGGCCGGGGCGCCGGCCCTGTGGTGGGGCGCGACGACGGTCGGCGTCGTCGCCGTGGCGGTGCGCCGCCGCTGGCCCGTCGCGACGTTCGCCGCCGCGCTGCTCGCCGCCGTCTCCCGCATGGCCCTGGGCGCAGGCCCCGCACCCGCCGACCTGGCGGTGCTCCTCACGCTGTCCACGGTGAGCACCCGTCGCCCGCGCCGGGTGTCGCTCACGGTGCTCGCGGCGGCCCTGGCGGTCGTGACGGCCGTGACCCTCGCCGTGGCCGCCGGCGGCTCCCTGGGTGGTCCGCTCGCTGCCGGCGGCGAGACGCTCGGAGCGCCGGACGGCGGCACAGCGCCGACCGCCTGGGGCGGCGTCCTGGTGCTCGGGCCGCTGCTGGCCGCGACGTGGGCGGTGGGCTGGGGGACTCGGTCGCGGCGCGCCTACCTCGCCGAGCTCGAGGCCCGGGCGCGGGACCTCGAGCGCGAGCGGGACCAGCAGGCGGCGCTCGCGGTGGCCGCCGAGCGTGCCCGCATCACGCGCGAGATGCACGACGTCGTCGCGCACGCGCTGGCCGTCATCGTCATGCAGGCGCAGGGCGGGGCCGCGGCGTTCGAGAAGCGGCCCGCCGACACGCTCGCCGCGCTCGACACCATCGTCGCGACCGGCCGGGCGTCGCTGGCCGACATGCGCCAGGCGTTGGCGCCGGACGGGCGGCCCGACGAGGGGCCGGGTGCCGTGCCGGGGCTGGCCGGCCTGGCGGCCCTCGTCGAGGGCGTGCGGCGGGCGGGCACGCCCGTCGCGGTACAGGTCGACGGCGCGGTGCGGCCGCTGCCCGCCGCCGTCGACGCCGCGGCCTTCCGGATCCTGCAGGAAGCCCTCACCAACACGATGCGGCACGCGGGGCCCGGCGCCGCGGCCCAGGTGCTGGTGTCGTACGAGGCGGGGGCGCTGGTCCTCGAGGTGAGCGACGACGGTGGTGCACGTGCGGCGGGGGCCCGGGGCGACGTCGGCCGGATCGGGCAGGGGAGCGGCCACGGGGTGCGCGGCATGGCGGAGCGGGCCGCGCTGCTCGGCGGCGAGGCGGCCGCCGGCCCCGGGCCGGCCGGAGGGTACGTCGTGCGAGCGCGTCTCCCGCACGGCGGGGGAGCCGCGGGTGGGGGCGCGCTCGTCGGGCCGGGTGACGGTGCGGCCCGCGCCGGCGATGACGGGGAGGCGTCGTGATCCGGGTGCTCGTGGCGGACGACCAGGACCTCATCCGGACGGGACTGCGGATGATCCTCGAGAACGCCGAGGACATGGAGGTGGTCGGCGAGGCGGAGGACGGCGCCGCGGCGGCCGACCTCGCCGCCGCGACGCGGCCCGACGTCGTGCTGATGGACGTGCGGATGCCCGGCACGGACGGCCTGGCGGCCACCCGCCGCATCCGGGCGGAGCTGCCGGACGGGCCGCGCGTCCTGGTGCTCACCACGTTCGACCTCGACGAGTACGTGTACGCGGCCCTGCGGGCCGGGGCCGCCGGGTTCCTGCTCAAGGACGCCCTCGCCGCGGACCTGCTGTCCGCGGTCCGGGCCGTGGCGCGGGGCGACGCGATCGTCGCGCCGCCGATCACGCGGCGGCTGATCGAGCGCCACATCGGCGCGGAGAGCGACCCGCTGCCCCGCACGGTCGCGGAGCTCGACCGCCTCACCGGGCGGGAGCGCGAGGTGCTCGAGCTCGTCGCCCGGGGCCTGTCGAACATCGAGATCGCGGAGCGCCTGTACGTCACCGAGGGCACGGTGAAGGGGCACGTCAGCGCCGTCCTGGCGAAGCTCGGCCTGCGCGACCGCGTGCAGGCGGTGATCTTCTCCTACGAGTGCGGGCTGGTCCGCGCCGGCACGTGACGACCGGCGCGGACCAGCCCGCGGACCAGGCCGGCCTACTTCGTGTCCTCCGCGAGGGAGCCGAGGTACAGGGAGATGACCTTCGGGTCGGACTGCAGCTCGCGCCCGGTGCCGGTGTACGCGTCCTTGCCCTGGTCGAGCACGTAGCCGCGGTCGCAGATCTGCAGGCAGCGGCGGGCGTTCTGCTCCACCATGATGATCGACACGCCGGCCTTGTTGATCATCCGGGTGCGCAGGAACGTCTCGTCCTGACGCACCGGGGACAGGCCGGCCGAGGGCTCGTCGAGCAGCAGCACGGACGGGTTCATCATGAGCGCCCGGGCCATCGCCACCATCTGCCGCTCGCCGCCGGACATGGCGCCCGCCCGCTGGGTGCGGCGCTCGTGCAGCACGGGGAACAGGTCACGGATGAACGACCACCGCTCGTCGAAGACCTTCGGGCGCAGGTACACCCCCATCCGCATGTTCTCCTCGACCGACAGCGACGGGAAGACGTTGTTGGTCTGCGGCACGAACCCGACGCCGCGCGCCACGAGGGCGTTCGCCTTCATGCCGGTGATGTCGTCCCCGCCCAGGGTCACGGTGCCGGAGTGGATCTTCACCAGCCCGAACAGCGCCTTGAGCAGCGTGGACTTGCCGGCGCCGTTGGGGCCGATGATCCCCACCAGCTCGCCCTTGCCTACCTCGATCGAGCAGCCGTCGAGGATGTGCACCCCCGGGATGTAGCCCGCGACGAGGTTGTCGGCCCGCAGCAGCAGCTCCTTCCCCTCGGGGACGCCGCCCCGGTGGGCCGCGGTCGTCAGCGTGTCGGTCATCGCTTCTCCTCCTCGGCCTCGAGGCGGGCCAGGATCTCGGGGTCGAGCAGGGAGTCGTCGCCCAGGTCGGTGTCGTGGTGGGCGCCCAGGTAGGCGTCGACCACGGCCTGGTCCTGCATGACCGTCGTGGGCGGGCCCTCGGCGACGATCCGGCCTTCCGCCATGACCACCACCCAGTCGGAGATGTGCCGCACGGCGTGCATGTCGTGCTCCACGAACAGCACCGTCATGCCCTCGTCGCGCAGCGCCTGCACGTGCCCCAGCAGGGACTGCACGAGGGCGGGGTTCACGCCCGCCATCGGCTCGTCGAGCATGATCATCGTCGGGTCGGTCATGAGGGCGCGCGCCATCTCGAGCAGCTTGCGCTGCCCGCCCGACAACGACCCCGCGAAGTCGCCGGCCTTCGTGTCGAGCTTGAACCGGGCGAGGATCTCCATCGCCTTCTCGGTGGCGGCCTTCTCGTGCGCCCGCCACGTGAACGGCAGCCACGAGAGCCAGAACCGCTCGCCGGGGTTCTTCGGGGACGCGAGCAGCATGTTCTGCAGCACCGTGAGCCGCGACAGGGCCTTGGTGAGCTGGAACGTGCGGACCATCCCCGCCTGGGCGACGCGCGCGCCGCTCTTGCCGGCGAGGGAGTTCCCCTCGAAGCTCCAGCGCCCGCTCTGCGGGGTGTCGAAGCCGGTGAGCAGGTTGAAGAACGTCGTCTTCCCGGCGCCGTTGGGGCCGATGAGCGCCGTGATGGCGCCGCGCTGCACCTCGAGGTGGTCGACGTCGACCGCCGTCATGCCGCCGAAGCGGCGCACGACGTCGTCGGCCACGAGGATGGCGTCGGGCTTGGACGCCCCGACGACGGACTCCACCTGCGCGAGGTCGTCGCGGGCCTCGGCGGCGACGGCGGAGGTGGGGGCGACGGCGGCCGCAGCCGCCGCGTCGACGACGGACTCGGGCTGGCCGGCGGTGTGGGCGGCCTGGTCGGCCTGGTCGGGCTGGTCGGCCTGACCGGCCGTGGTCTCTTCGGACATGTCAGCGGACATTGAAGGCCAGCTCCTTCTTGTTCCCGAGGATGCCCTGCGGCCTGAAGATCACGAGGAGCATGAGCGTGATACCCACCAGCATGCCGCCGATCTGCTCCACGTTGGTGGTGCTGACGATCTCGCCCACGCCGGTGTTCTCCGACAGGGCGCGCATCCCGGTGCGCATGAACATGTAGGCGCCGAAGAAGATCATCGCGCCGAGCACGGGCCCGAAGACGGTGGCGGCCCCGCCGAGCAGCAGCACGGTCCACACGAAGAACGTCATCGTGCGGCTCATCGCGTCGGGAGCGATCGTGATCGGCAGCACGTAGAGCACGCCGCCGAGGGAGCCGAGCACGCCGCCCAGCACGAGCGACTGCAGCTTGTACGAGTAGACGTTCTTGCCGAGGGCGCGGACGGCGTCCTCGTCCTCGCGGATGCCCTTGAGCACGCGGCCCCAGGGGCTGCGCGTGATCAGCCAGACGAAGAGCAGCGCCAGCGCGACGACGCCCCACGCGAAGACCCGCGTCCACCAGGAGTCGGAGCCGGTGTTGATGTACTCCAGCGGTCCGATGGTGGTGCGCCCGTCGGGCAGGGGCGACAGGTCCTGGAAGGTGCCCTTGTAGTCACGGCCCTGCAGGCCGGACGCGCCGCCCGTCCACTCCTGCAGCCAGGTGGAGCGCCCGATCCAGCGGATGATCTCGGCGGCCGAGATCGTGACGATGGCGAGGTAGTCGCCGCGCAGCTGCAGCGTCGGGATGCCGAGCAGCAGGGCGAAGAGCAGCCCGGCCGCCATCGCGACCAGCAGGGCGACGAAGAACGGGGCGCCGGCGATCGTCGAGATGCCGAAGCCGTAGGCGCCCAGCAGCATGAAGCCCGCCTGGCCCATGTTGAGCAGGCCCGTGTACCCGAAGTGCAGGTTGAGGCCGATGGCGGCGAGCGCGTACGCGGCCGTCGTCGGGGCGATGAGCTCGGCGAGCGACTGGGTGAGGATTCTGAGGAACTCGTCCATGGTCGGTCTCCCTTCAGCCGATCCGCTCGCGGCGGCCCAGGATGCCCTGCGGCCGGATCAGGAGCACGAGGATGAGGATCACGAGCGCCGACGCGTACCGCAGGTCGCTCTGGATCACGAGGTTGGACAGCTCCACGACGAGGCCGATGAGGATCGACCCGACGAGGGCGCCGAACGCGGTGCCGAGGCCGCCGAGCGTCACGGCGGCGAACATCAGCAGCAGGAGCTGCACGCCGAGCTGCCAGTTGAACGACCCGTACGAGATGCCCCACATGATCCCCGCGAGCGCCGCGAACGCGGTGGCGAGGATCCACACCACGCGGACGACCTTGTCGGGGTCGATGCCGGTGGCCGACGCGAGCGCCGGGTTGTCCGACACGGCGCGGGTGGCCCGGCCCAGCCGGGTGCGGGTGAGGAACAGCGCGAAGCCGACCAGGCACACCAGCGCGACGACCATGGAGATCCACGACGTGGTGCTGAGCGTGATCCCGAGCAGCGTCAGGGGCTTCGGGTTGGCCGACAGGATGCGCTCCGACCCGCCGCCGATGAGGAGCTGGATCACGTACTGCAGCGTGATCGACAACCCGATGGACACGATCATCAGCTGCATCACCGGGGTGCCCCGGCGGCGCAGCGGCCGCCAGATGGCGGCGTCCTGCCCGAGGCCGGTGAGGGCGCAGACCGCGATCGTCAGCAGACCGCCGACCCAGATCGACAGGCCCCACTGGTTGATGGTGATGAAGCCGAGCGCCGCGCCGAGCGCGAACTGCTCGCCGTGGGCGAAGTTCGACAGCCCGGTGGTGCCGAACACGAGGTTGAGGCCGATGGACGCGAGGGCGAGCAGCAGGCCGAAGCGGATGCCGGAGCCGAACTGCTGCCACACCTGGCCCCACGAGAACGCGCGCTGCGAGGCGTCGCCCTCCGGCGCGGTGCCCACGCCCTCGTCGGTGGTGCCGGCGGTGGCGTCGTCCCCGGGTGCCGCCGTCGTGGCCTCCTCGGAGGGCGCCGTCGTGGCCGCCTCGCCCCCGACCTCGAACGCCACGCGCCCGGTGCCGCCCGTCTGCGCGGTCACCTCGAGCGTCGTCTCGGCGCCCTCGGGCAGCTGCTCGTCGGCGGGCAGGGACGCCGGGTCGATCGTGACGGTGTACCGGCCGACCTCGGGCACGGCCACCGACAGGGGGGCGTCCGCCGTCGTCGTGACCGTCTCGTCGAAGCCGCCGGGCCCGGTGATGGTCACCTCGGCGTCGGCGATCCGGTCGCCCGCGTCGTTCATGACGACGACGGCGACGCAGGCGGTCGAGTCGTCGGGCTTGCAGTCGGTCGGGACGGCGTCCGCGACCTTCGTGCTGAGGGTGGTGGCGGCGCTGGTGGTGTGCGCCGCCGTCGCATCCGATCCCGGTGCGGCCTGCGCGGGTGGCGAGGCGAGCACAGCGGGTGCGAGGGCGATCGCGAGCGCTGCCACGGTGCGGCGCAGCGCGATCGCCCTGGTCGGTCGGTCCGTCGTCATCGGCCGGGTCCTCCGTAGGTCGGTGTCGTTCCCCGGGCGAGCCCGGGGTACCACCCGCTCGCCCCGTCGATGCAGGGACACTAAAGGCCCCATGTATCCGCGGGGTTTCGCGAGCGTGCCGCGAGTGTAGCGACCCAGATGTGACGTAGATGACAGATCCAGGTCACAGTCCGGCATCGTGCGGGCGGAATCCGGGTGTCGGCCGTCCGGACCTAGGCTGGCCGGGTGCCCGACGACCTGACCGCTCCCGCCGACTCACCCGCCACCTCCGCCGCCGTCCCGGACCGCGCGCCCGACCGCACGCCCGACCGCGCCCCCGTCGCGGAGCGCCGCCCCACCGTCCGCCGGCACCACGGCGACGAGTTCGCGGACGACTACGAGTGGCTGCGCGACAAGGAGTCCCCCGAGGTGCTGGCGCACCTGGAGGCGGAGAACGCGTGGACGCAGGCGCAGCTGGCCCACCTGGCGCCGCTGCGGCAGGCGGTCTTCGACGAGATCAAGGCGCGCACGCTGGAGTCCGACCTGTCGGTGCCGGTGCGGATGGGCGGGTCCTGGTACTACACGCGCACCGAGGAGGGCCGCCAGTACCCGATCCACGCGCGCGTCCCCGCCGCGGGGGAGTGGGCGCCGCCGCGGATCGAGTCGGGCACCGTGCCCCCGGGCGAGCAGGTGCTGCTCGACCAGAACGTCGCCGCCGACGGGCACGACTTCTTCTCCCTCGGCTCGTTCGACGTCTCCGAGGTCGGCGCGCGGCTGGCCTACGCCGTCGACACCCAGGGCGACGAGCGGTTCACGCTGCGCGTGCGCGACCTGACGACCGGCGCGGACCTGCCCGACGTCGTCGAGGACACGTTCCCGGGCGCCGTGCTCACGCCCGACGGCCGGTACGTCTTCTACCCCACGGTCGACGACGCCTGGCGGCCGTACCGGATCTGGCGGCACGAGGTCGGCACGCCGGCGTCGGACGACGTCCTGGTGCTGGAGGAGCCCGACGAGCGGTTCTGGGTCGGGGTCGGGCTCACGCGCTCGCGCCGCTACCTGGTGATCGAGGCCGGGTCCAAGACGACCAGCGAGGCGCGCGTCCTCGAGGCCGACGACCCGACGGGCGAGTTCCGCGTCGTGTGGGAGCGGCGGGACGACGTCGAGTACACCGTGGAGCATGCCGTCCTCGACGGCGACGGCGAGCACGGGGCGACGCGGGACGCGCTGCTCGTGCTGCACAACGACGGCGCGGAGAACTTCGAGCTCGTCGTCACCGACGTCCCCGCGCGGGCCGGCGACGACGGCGCAGCCCCGCTCGACCCCGCGGCCGCGCGCGTCGTCGTGCCCCACGACCCGGACGTGCGCCTCGAGGGCGTGGACGCCTTCGCCCGCCACGTGGTGCTGAGCCTGCGGCGCGAGGCGCTGCCGCGCGTCGCCGTCGTCGACCTGGCGCGCACGACCGCCGACCAGCCCTGGACGGCGCGGGAGATCGACGTCGACGAGCCGCTGTTCTCCGTGGCCCTCGACGCGAACCCCACGTGGGAGCAGCCGCTGCTGCGGGTGCAGCACACGTCGTTCGTCACGCCCGCCACGGTGGTGGACGTCGACCTCGCCACCGGCGAGCGGCACGTGCGCAAGCGGCAGCCCGTGCTGGGCGGCTACGACCCGGCCGAGTACGCGCAGCACCGTGAGTGGGCGACGGCCGAGGACGGCACGCGCGTGCCGATCAGCCTGGTGTGGCGGCGCGACGCGGTGACGCTCGACGGCTCCGGCACGCGCGCCGAGCCCGCGCCGCTCCTCCTGTACTCGTACGGCGCGTACGAGACGAGCATCGACCCGTACTTCTCCGTCCCGCGCCTCAGCCTCCTGGACCGCGGCGTCGTCTTCGCCGTCGCGCACGTGCGCGGCGGCGGAGAGCTGGGCCGGCGCTGGTACGACGACGGCAAGCTCGCGGCCAAGGAGCACACCTTCACCGACCTCGTCGCCTGCGGGCGGCACCTCGTCGAGACGGGCTGGACGTCGCCCGAGCGGATGGTGGCCGACGGCGCCAGCGCGGGCGGGCTCACCGTGGGCGCGGCCCTCAACCTGGCGCCCGACCTGTTCGCCGGGGTGCTCGCCGGCGTGCCGTTCGTCGACGCGCTCACCTCGATGCTCGACCCGACGCTGCCCCTCACCGTCGTCGAGTGGGACGAGTGGGGCGACCCCCTGCACGACCCGGAGGTGTACGCCCGCATGAAGGGGTACACCCCCTACGAGAACGTGCCCGACGACGCGTCCGCCTACCCGCAGATCCTCGCGACGACGTCGCTGCACGACACCCGCGTGCTGTACGTGGAGCCCGCCAAGTGGGTCGCCCGGCTGCGGGCCGCCGGCGCCCCCGCGCTGCTGAAGATCGAGATGTCCGCCGGCCACGGCGGCGTCTCCGGGCGGTACGCGCGCTGGGAGGAGATCGCGTTCGAGCACGCGTGGACGCTCGACGTCCTCGGCGCGGCCTGACCGACCGTGAACGTCGTCCGACGGACCGGTGAGGGGCGCGGGTGAACCCTGCGTGGCCGATCCCACATCGCGGGGTTGGAACGGCGGGCGCGCCCCGGACGTCGTAACGTCGCGGGGCCGGGGTCGCGCGACCCCGCCAACTCGTCGCTGAGCCGGCTCCGTGCGCTCGCGCACGACCGGTCGTCTGGAGCTCGTGTGTCAGGAAACGCCACCACCCGGTTCGCAGGGGTCTCCCTGCTGGCCGTGACCAGCCGGATCCCGACCGGGGTGCGGACCTCGGCCGCCGTGCAGCAGCGGCTCGCCCCCGCGCTGCGGCGGCTGCGGCTCCCCACCACGCTGCTGGAGCGCGTCGCCGGCGTCCGCGAGCGACGCGCCTGGGCCGCCGGCGAGGACGTGGACGACGCCACCGTCGCCGCCGGGCGCGAGGCGCTCGCCGTCGCCGGCGTCGAGCCCGCCGACGTCGGCCTGCTCATCAACACCTCCGTGACCCGCCGGCACCTCGAGCCGTCCGTCGCGGTGCGGCTGCACCACGGGCTCGGCCTGCCGTCGTCGGCCGTGAACTTCGACGTCGCCAACGCGTGCCTCGGCTTCATCAACGGCATGAGCCTCGCCGCCGGGATGATCGAGTCCGGCCAGGTCCGGTACGCCGTCGTCGTCGACGGCGAGGACGCCGACGTCATCCACGACCGCACCATCGAGCGGCTGCTCCAGGAGGACCGCAGCCGCGACGACTTCATGCAGGAGTTCGCGTCCCTCACCCTCGGCTCCGGCTCCGCCGCCGCCGTGCTGGGCCGCACCGACGAGCACCCCGAGGGCCACCGTGTGCTCGGCGGGGTCACTCGCGCCGCGACGAGGTTCCACGACCTGTGCGTGGGCAGCACCGAGGGCATGTTCACCGACGCCAAGGCGCTGCTCGAGGGCGGCCTCGAGCTCGTCGTCGACGCCTGGAAGGACGCCGTCGCCGACTGGGACTGGGCGCGCATGGACCGCTACGTCACCCACCAGGTCTCCCGCGTGCACACCGACGCCATCGTCGAGGCCGTCGGCCTCGACCGCGCCAAGGTGCCCACCACCTACGAGCGGTACGGGAACGTCGGGCCGGCGTCCGTGCCGATCACCCTCGTCGAGCAGCAGGACTCCCTGAGCGCCGGCGACCGCGTGCTGCTCATGGGCGTCGGGTCCGGCATCAACACCGCGATGCTGGAGCTCGCGTGGTGACGGAGGCGACCCGCACCATGCCCTCCACGACCCCTCGCCCCGCCGACACCGTGCCCCCGGGCCTGCCCGGCCTCGACCCGCGCCACAGCCACGTGCTCACCGACGCGAGCGGCGCATCGTGGCACTACCTCGACAACGGGCCCGAGCTGCTGGCGCGCGGGCACGAGCCCGTCGGCACCGTGCTCGCCGTGCACGGCAACCCCACCTGGTCGTACCTGTGGCGGCGGCTCGTCGCCGACGCGCTCGACGCCGCGGACGCCGGGACGCCCGCCTGGCGTGTCGTCGCCGTCGACCAGCTCGAGATGGGCCTCTCCCAGCGCACCGGCGAGCACCGTCCGCTCGCTCGCCGCGTCGCCGACCTCGGCGCGTTCACCGACGCGCTCGGCCTCACGGGCCCGGTCGTGACGCTCGGCCACGACTGGGGCGGCGTCGTCTCGCTCGGCTGGGCCGTCGACCACCCCGACCTGCTCGCCGGTGTCGCGCTGCTCAACACCGCCGTGCACCAGCCCGACGACGCACCGATCCCCGCGCCGCTGCGCCTCGCCCTCGCCGGGCCCGTGCACCGCCTCGGCACGCGCACCACCCGTGCCTTCCTCGAGACGACCCTGGCGCTGGCCCGACCGCGGCTGGCCGCCGACGTCGCCGCCGCCTACCGGCTGCCGTACCTCAGCGCCGACGAGCGCGACGGCATCGAGGGCTTCGTCGCCGACATCCCCACGGACGCCGCGCACCCGAGCGCGGCCGAGCTGGACCGCATCGCCGCTGGCGTGGCCCGCCTCACCGTGCCCGCCGTCCTGCTGTGGGGGCCGCACGACCCGATCTTCTCCGACCGGTACCTCGACGACCTCGTCCGCCGCCTGCCGCACGCGCACGTGCACCGGTTCGCCGACGCCGGGCACCTGATCGCCGAGGACGTCGACTGGGCTCCTCCGGTGCTGTCGTGGTTGTCCTCGCTGTCGGCGGAGGGGTCGGCAACCTCGGGCACGGATGCGTTCACGGGCCCCAGGGGGCCCTCCACTTCGGGAGTTCGTACATCCGTGCCCGAGGTTGCCGACCCCTCCGCCTCGTCGGATCCCTCGCCGTCGTTTGTGCCCCTGTGGGCGGCGCTGGACGCGCGGGCCGACGACACCGCGCCGGCGGTGCTGGACATGGCGGCCCAGGGCGGCGACGGCCGGCCGTTCACGGCGAGCTGGCGTGCGCTGGACCGGCAGGTGCGGCGCATCGCGGCCGGACTGCACGACATCGGCGTACGGCACGGCGACCGGGTGTCGCTGCTGGTGGAGCCGGGCCCGACGCTGACGGCGCTGGTGTACGCGTGCCTGCGGATCGGCGCCGTCGTCGTGGTGGCGGACGCCGGGCTGGGCGTGCGCGGGCTGACGCGCGCGCAGCGGGGCGCGTGGCCGCGGTTCGTCGTGGCGCAGCGCAAGGGCCTGGCCGCCGCGCGGGCGCTGGGCTGGCCCGGGGTGCGGGTCTCGGCCGAGCCGCTGGCGCCCTCCGTGCGCCGGGCGCTCGGGGTGACGCACGAGCTCGTCAACGTCGCCCGGTCCGGCGAGGGGCGCCCGCTGCCGCCCGAGCCGGGGCCCGAGGACGAGGCCGCCGTGCTGTTCACGTCGGGGTCGACCGGCCCGGCCAAGGGCGTCGTCTACCGGCACGCCGAGCTGTCGGCGCTGCGGGATGCGCTCGCGGCGCACTTCGACGTCGGGCCCGAGACGGGCCTCGTCACCGGTTTCGCGCCGTTCGCCCTCCTGGGGCCGGCCCTCGGCACGCGCTCGGTGACGCCGGTGATGGACGTGTCGTCGCCGGCCACGCTCACGGCCCGTGCTGTCGCCGACGCCGTGCGGGCGTCCGACGCGCGCATCGTCTTCCTGTCCCCGGCCGCCATCCTCAACGTCGTCGACACCGCAGACGCCTTGGACGGCGGCGACCGGGCGGCCCTCGCCCGCGTGCGCACGTTCCTGTCGACGGGCGCGCCGATCTCCGCCGAGCTGCTCGGCTCGGCGGCCGCGCTCATGCCGGCCGCGACCCCGCACACGCCGTACGGGATGACGGAGTGCCTGCTCGTCACGGACATCACGCTCGACGGCATCCGGGAGGCGGCCACGGCGCCGGACGACGGCGTCTGCGTAGGCCGCCCCGTCGGCGGCGGCGAGGTGCTGGTCAGCGCGCTCGACGCCGACGGCGCCGCGACCGGTGCGCCGTCGGCGGCCCCGGGCGTGCTGGGCGAGGTGCTGGTGCGCGCCGGTCACCTCAAGGAGCGTTACGACCGCCTGTGGCTCACGGACCTGGCCGCCGAGCGCGACACCCCGCCGGGCCGCTGGCACCGCACGGGCGACGTCGGGCACCTCGACGACCAGGGGCGGCTGTGGATCGAGGGGCGCCTCGCGCACGTGCTGCGCACCGCCGACGGCCCCCTGGCTCCCGTGGGCCCCGAGCAGCACGTGGAGCGCGTCCCGGAGGTGCGGCGCGCCGCCGTCGTCGGCGTCGGTCCCGCGGGGGTGCACCAGGCGGTCGCCGTCGTGGAACCGCTCGACGACGCGCACCGCTCCGGGAGGCATGTCCGGTCGGGGCTCGCCCCCGACGACCTCGCCGCCGCGGTGCGGGCCGCGTCGCCGGTGCCGCTGGCCGCGGTGCTGGTGGTGGGGCGCATGCCCACCGACGTCCGGCACAACTCCAAGATCGACCGCATCCGGCTCGCCGCCTGGGCCGACCGCGTGCTGACCGGCGGGCGGGTGGGACGGCCGTGACGGTGCTCGTGACCGGCGCGTCCGGGCTGCTCGGCGGCGCGGTGGCCCGCGCCCTGGTGGCGCGCGGCGACGACGTGCGGACCCTCCAGCGGCGCTCGTCCGGCGTCGACGGCGCGGCCGACGTGCGAGGGTCCGTCACCGACCCGGACGTCGTCGCCGGGGCCATCACGGGCGTCGACGCCGTCGTGCACCTCGCGGCCAAGGTGTCTCTGGCGGGGGCGCCGGCGGAGTTCCACGAGGTGAACGTGGGCGGCACGCGGACCCTGCTGGACGCCGCCGAACGGGCCGGGGTGCGCCGGTTCGTGCAGGTGTCGTCGCCGTCGGTCGCGCACCTGGGGACGTCGCTCGTCGGGGCGCCGGCCACGCCCGCCGACCCCGAGGGCGCACGCGGCGAGTACGCGCGCACCAAGGCCGCCGCCGAGGTGCTCGCGCTGGGTCGCGACGCCGGGCCGGGGCGCGGGCCGCGCGTGGTCGCCGTCCGCCCGCACATCGTGTGGGGCCCGGGGGACACGCAGCTCGTGGAGCGCGTCGTGGACCGCGCCGCCCACGGCCGCCTGCCGCTGCTGGGCCACGGCGCGGCCCTCATCGACACGCTCTACGTCGACAACGCGGCCGACGGGATGCTCGCGGCCCTCGACCGCCTGGACGACGCGCCCGACGTCGTCGGCGGCCGGGCGTACGTGCTCACCAACGGCGAGCCGCGCACGGTGGCCGACCTGCTGTCCGGGATCTGCCGGGCGGCGGGCGTCCGGCCGCCGGCGTGGCGGGTGCCGGCGGGCCTCGCGCGGTCGGCCGGCGGGCTCGTCGAGGCGCTGTGGCGCGTGCGCCCCGGCACCGACGAGCCGCCGATGACGCGCTTCCTCGCCGAGCAGCTGTCCACCGCGCACTGGTTCGACCAGCGCGCCACCCGCCGCGACCTGCGCTGGGTCCCGGCCGTGAGCGTCGACGAGGGGCTGCGCCGCCTGGCGGCGCACTACGGGGGCTCCGGGCCGCCCGTGCCTTGACGCGTCCCGCCACGCGAAGCGCGACACGCCGCCGCTAGATGAACAGCAGGTGAACAGTCCCGGAACAGTTCACCGAACGGCCCACCGACGGTCGAAAACCCCCAGCTCCACCCCCCACGATGGGTGCCGTGACCGAGACGCTTCTGCTCGCGCTCGTCGTCGTGACGGCCCTCGCGTTCGACTTCACGAACGGGTTCCACGACACGGGCAACGCGATGGCCACCTCCATCGCCACCCGAGCCCTCAAGCCCCGGACCGCCGTCGCGCTGTCCGCCGTCCTCAACCTCGTCGGCGCCTTCCTCTCCCTCGCCGTCGCCGCCACGATCGCCAAGGGCATCGTCGACGCCGGGGTGATCACCCTGCCCGTCGTGCTCGCCGGCCTGGTCGGCGGCATCGTCTGGAACCTCATCACCTGGCTGTTCGGCATCCCGTCCAGCTCCTCGCACGCCCTCGTGGGCGGCATGGTGGGCGCCGTGCTCGCCGCCGTCGGCACGTCGGGTGTGCTGTGGGAGGGCGTGATCGCCAAGGTGCTGGTGCCCGCCCTGATCGCCCCACTGGTCGCCATCCTGGTGGCCGGCGTCGGCACGTGGCTCGTGGCCCGGCTGACGCGCGGCGTGCCGCAGGAGGTCTCGAACCGCGGCTTCCGCTGGGGCCAGATCGGCTCCGCGTCGCTCGTCTCCCTCGCGCACGGCACCAACGACGCGCAGAAGTCGATGGGCATCATCCTGCTCGCGCTCATCGCGGGCGGCGCCGTCCCCGCCGACTCGGACGTCCCGTTCTGGGTCATCCTGTCCTGCGCCCTCGCGATGGCGATCGGCACCTACCTGGGCGGCTGGCGCGTCATCCGCACCCTCGGCAAGGGGCTCGTCGAGATCGACACCCGCCAGGGCATGGCCGCCGAGACGTCGTCCGCCGCCGTCATCCTGCTGTCCAGCCACTTCGGCTTCTCGCTCTCGACGACGCACGTCGCCACCGGGTCCGTGCTCGGCTCGGGCGTCGGCATGCCGGGCGCCAAGGTGCGGTGGAGCGTCGCGGGCCGCATGTTCGTGGCCTGGATGGTCACCCTCCCCGCGGCCGGCCTGGTCGGCGCGCTGTGCCACTGGCTCGAGTCGTCCATCGGCGGCGCCGCCGGCACCGTCGCCGTCTTCCTGCTGCTGGTCGTCGCCTCCGCGGCCATCTGGGTCGCGTCGCGCCGCAAGCCCGTCGACCACACCAACGTCAACGAGGCGTGGGACGAGGAGAAGGGCGCGTCCCTCGAGCCCGTCGCCGCCACCACCGGCGAGGCCGGCGGCGAGCGCGTCGGTCCCGTGCCCGCCGTGGCCACCGCCTCCTCCGTCGCCCCGGCCGTCGGCGCCGTGGGCACCGTCAGCGCCCCGTCCAACCCGAAGGTGGGAGCATGAACATCATCGAGTGGGGCTCGCTCGGCCAGGTCCTCGTGGCCGGCCTGATCGTGGGCGCCGGCATCCCCGCCCTCTTCGCCCTCGGCCTGCGGCTGCTGGCCGGCACGACGTCGGCCGACGCGCCGGCCGGTCCGGTCGCCCCGTCGTCCGCGCAGCGCGGGGCCGACGCGAACGAGGCGCCGACGTCGCGCGCCGTCGCCATCCCGCGGCCGTCGCCCGCCCGCCTCGCCGGCGCGATCGCCTGCATGGGCGTCGTCGTCGGGGCCATCGCCTTCGGCCTGGTCTTCCTGGTCTCCGGCGGCCACTGACCGTCACCTGCTCGAAGGCGTTTCCGGCTCAGGGGAGTGCGGCGCCCGCGGCGGCGAGGGCCTGCGCCGCGCGCTCGTCGCCCAGCCGCACGCACGCGTCGACGGCCGCGGCGGTGCGCGGCCCGCGCAGCCCCACCAGGGTCGCGCGCAGCACGTCCGCGTCGTGCACCGTGCCCAGCAGGTCCTGCAGCTCGCGGTGGTGCGCGACGACGCCCGCCGCCCAGCGGTCGGTGGCGCGGTCGCCGGACGTGGCGAGCACCTCCGCGGCGTAGCGCGCCCGGCGAGCGGCCTTGCGGAGGCGGTGCACGACGGCGGCCGGCGGGCGATCGCCACCGTCTGGACCCTGCGACGCGGCGACGGGCCCGGTGCGCCGCGCCACCCGGGCCAGCTCACGCTCGACGCCGGGGCGCAGCGTCGCCGCGGCGTCCCTGTCCCCGTCCGCGTCGCCGACGACGGGCGGCGCCGTCGCGAGCGCGCCCAGCCGGGCCGTGAGGTCGCGGGCGCGCGTCGAGGCGAGCGCCGCCCGCACCCCTGCTCGGGCGTCGTCGTGGGCCGCGCGCAGCGCGCCGTCCAGGACGACGAGCCCCGCGTGCACGTCCGGAGACCCCGGGGCGAGGGCGGCGGCCAGGGACGCGAGACCGTCCCGCTGCACCTCGGCGTCGCGGGCCGCGCCGAGGGTGCGCACCCACCAGGTGAGGGCCGCGACGGTGCCCGGCTCGGGGGCCGTGCAGTCCCGGAAGACCTGCAGCGTGGCCCGCAGCCGGCGCACCGCCACGCGGGCGTCGTGCACGGCGTCGGTCCCCGCGTCCGGCGCGCCCGGTGCCCGCACGGCCGCCGCTGCCCGGACGTCGTCGTGCCCGCGCAGGACCGCCTCCGCGTGGGTGCGGATCGCGGCGGCGAGGACCTCGCCGGCGTGACGGGCCGAGGTGCGGGTCATGATCGATCCTCGCCCGCCGAGCCGGGCCCCGCCCGGCGTCAGACGCGGGCGGCCCCGACCGACAGCGTGAAGCCCTGCTGCACGAAGCTGCCGCCGGCGGCGTCGATCGCGGCGCCGAGGCCCGCCAGGAGGGCCTCGAGCTGCGCGGCCGGGAGGCGCGTGGCGACGCCGGTGGTGGGCACCAGGGCCAGCCACTCGGCGCGCGTGTAGGTGCGCTCCCAGGTGTCGCGACGCTCGCGAGGCTCGGCGAACCGGCCGGTGCGACGCATGCCGTCGGCCGCCGTCGCCACCATCTGCCGGTAGGCGGTCTCGGCCGACGCGGTGCTCGTGGCGGCGAGGGGCGAGCCGGGCAGCACGTCCCGGTAGACCTCGGCGAACGCGGCGGCCAGCTCGGGCGGCGGGTCGCCCGCGTTCCAGAACACCGTGAGCGCGCCGCCCGGGCGCAGGACGTCGGCGGCGCGGGCGGCGCCGGCGTCCGGGTCCACCCAGTGCCACGTCTGGCCGGCGGTCACCGCGTCGAACGTCCGGTCCGCCGGGTCCCACTCCTCGAACCTCGCCACCTCGACGTCGATACCGTCGCCCCGCGCGACCTCCGCCATCCGCTCGTCGACGTCCACCCCGAGCACGTCGCAGCCCGCCGCGCGCAGCTGCCGGGCGACGATCCCCGTGCCCACGCCGACGTCGAGCACCCGCGGCGTCGGGCCCGGGGCGCCGTCGCGCGCGGCGTCCGCGAGCGCCGCGATCAGCACGTCGGGGTAGCGCGGGCGGGCGCGGTCGTAGGCGGCGGCGTCGACGCCGAACGACGACGCGACCTGACGAAGCTCTTCCGGGTCCAGCGAGGGCGAGGTGCTCATGCCGTCAGCCAAGACCCGCGCGGCTGCCCCGGTCAACGAGGTTCGCCGACGGCGGACCGCGCCCCAGCTCGACGCGGGGTGGGCGTCAGCCGGCCGACGCGGCCTTGGCGGCCAGCACCCGCCGCGCGGAGGCGTCGACCTTCTCGGCGAACGCCGGGTCCTTGCGGGCCTGGGCGACCAGCGCGTCCGCCATCGCGGGCACGACGGACGGGTCGGCGGACGCGAGCACCAGGTCGACGCCGGCGTCCACGGCGTCCACGGCGCGCTCCCCGGGCGACCGGTCCTGCACCTGGGCGGCCGCCGACACGTCGTCGGTCATGACGACGCCGTCGAACCCGAGGTCGCCGCGCAGGACGTCCTCCACGACGACGGGGGAGAACGCGGCGGGCGCGTCGGGGTCGATCTTCTCGTAGACGGCGCTCGACATCATCACGTAGCGGGCGCCCGCGTCGATCCCGCGGGCGAAGACGCGCACGGACGCCCCGTCGCGGGTGGTGACGTCGTCGGTCACGCGGGCCTCGGTGTCGGTGTTCTCGGTGACGCGGCCGAGGCCGGGGAAGTGCTTGACCACGGGCTCGACGCCGGCCGCGCGCTGGCCCGCGCTGAACGCGTTCGCCGAGCGCACCACGGACGTCGGCGTGTAGCCGTAGCTGCGGCCGAAGTAGCCGATGGGCGGGTTGTCCGCGGCGTCGTCCTCGTCGACCAGGTCCATCACGGGCGCCAGGTTGAGGTTGACGCCCGCGGCGGCGAGCTCGTCGCCCCAGCCCTGCGCGCGCTCGCGCAGCGTGGCGGGTTTCCACGTGGCCTGCTCGGTGGCCTTCGGGATGTCGGAGAAGCCCGGGCCGCGCAGCACCTGGACCAGGCCGCCCTCCTGGTCGGTGGCCACGAGCAGCGGCGTCCCGTGCGTGGAGCGGCGGGAGACCAGCGAGGTGTACTCGTCGACCAGCGCGCGGGTCGCCTCCACGCCCGCCGTGCTGCGTCCGTGCAGGAACACGTTGCCCACGTGCTTGTCGCGGATCGCGTCCGCGCTCACGGGGGCGGGGTCGCTCACCGACACCCCGACCATGAGCAGCTGACCTACCCGCTGCTCGAGGCTCCAGCCCGCGAGGACGTCGTCAGGGCGTTCCGGGCTGCCGGTGGGCTCGGGGGTGGGGGTCGGCGACGGGGCGGGGGCGGCGCTCGGCGAGGCGCTCGCCGTCGGGCTCGGCTCCGGCGTCGACGGGTTCGGCGACGGCGAGCCCTGCGCGGCGGGCGACGCCGGCCCGGGCGACGGCTCGCTGCCCGTTCCGGAGCACGCGGCGAGCGGGGCGACGACGAGCGTCGCGGCGAGCGCGGTGGCGGCGGCCCGGGCGGGCCGGCGCCGGGTCACGCGTGCCGGGCAGGGGCACCGTCGCGGTGGGCGAGGGTCGCGAGCGCGTCCTGCCAGTGCGCCTGCGAGTTCGTCGCGTGCTGGGCCGTGTCGATGTTCTCCTGCCTCACCGACACGACCGTACCCGACTCGTCCGGTTCGAGCGTGATGCGAATTTCGTGGTAGTTGTCCTCCACGTCCGTGAGCTCGGCCAGGGGCGAGAAGTGGGTGAAGTGCAGCAGGTGGGGCCGCTCGACGGCGATCACCACCCCCTTGTCGGCGAACTGACGGCCGAAGAAGTGCCCCTCGAAGGTGATCGGGCTGCCCGGGCGGAAGTCCGTCTCGATGTTCGCGCCCAGCATCCAGCGGGCACCGGGGTGCATGAGCTCGGCCCACACGCGCTCCGGGGGCTGGGCCACGTGGACGGAGGCCTCGGCGACGTGCGGGTAGCGGTGCCCCGAGGTGCTGGTGGCGCTGATGGGGCTGGTCGGGCTGGTCATCGTGGGGGTTCCTTCCGCCGGCTCCGGTTCGTTCCGACCCTAACGCCCGGCCCTCGTCGCCGCCGTCCCCGCCGGTGCCTCGGCCGCGAGCTCGCGCACGAGCGCGAGCACGTCGTCGACCGACTGCGCCGGGTCCGTGACCGGCGCCTGCACGTGCCGCACGACGCCGGCCGGGTCCACCACGAGCGTGACGCGCTTGAGCCGGTCGGAGCCGCCGGCGCGGAACACGGGCAGCCGCAGGGCGGAGGCGGCGAGCCCGTCCTGGTCCGACGCGAGCAGGTAGGGCAGGTCGGCGTGCGCCGCGAACGCGGCCTGCTGCTCGGGGTGCTGCGTGCTCACGCCGAGCACCCGGGCGCCGGCGGCCGCCAGGTCGCCGTGCCGGCGGCCGTAGGTGACGCACTCGAGGGTGCACCCGCTCGTGCCGGGCACCTCTCCCCAGCGGGGCGGGTAGCCGGCCGTGCCCGGCGCGTAGGCGCCGGGGAAGAAGAACAGGGCGGTCCACCGGTCGGGGTCCGCGAGCCGCACGGCGGAGCCGTCGTGCGCCGTGAGCGCGACGTCGGGCACCCGCGTGCCCTCGAGCGCGCGGACCCGCGCGAGGTCGCCGTCGCCCAGCGCGCCGCTCACCGCGCCGTCGCCCATGACGAACCGCGTGCCCCACTCCTGCAGGGCGAGCAGCACGGGCAGCAGGCCCTCGCCGCGGGCGGTGAGCCGGTAGTCGTGGCGGGGCGGCCGCTCGGAGTAGGGCACTTTTTCCAGGACGCCGTGCTCGACGAGGCCGGCGAGACGCTCGGTGAGCGCGCGTCGCGACAACCCCAGCTCGCGGGCGAAGCCCTCGAACCGGGTGACGCCGGCGGCCGCCTCGCGCACGATCAGCAGGCTCTGCCAGTCGCCGACGACGCCGAGGGACTGCGCGATGCCGCAGTCGCTGTCGGCAAGGTCCTCGCGGCGCATGGGGGCCATCCTCTCGCCGGGCCGGGGTGTGCGTCCATCCCGCGCCGTCGTGTAAGTTCCAATTTGGAACTTACCAACGACGACGCGACGCCGCCTGTTCCCGGCGGCCCGTCACCGAGGCGTCCGATCAGCGAGGAGGTGGCCGGTGGCCACGAGTGCACGGCCGTTCTGGACCTACTGGGCCGCGAGCACCACGAGCGGCGTCGGCACCGCCGTCACGACCGTCGCGCTGCCGCTGGCGGCGGTGACCGTGCTCGACGCCGGTCCGGTCGAGACGGGCCTGCTGGCCGCGTCGTCGTACCTCGCCTGGGTGGTGCTCGGCCTGCCCGCCGGTGCGATCGTGCACCGCCTGCCGCTGCGCGCCACGCAGGTGGCGGCCGACCTGGCGCGCGCCGCCGCGATCCTCGCCGTCCCGCTGGTCTGGTGGCTCGGGGAGCTGTCGCTGGTCCACCTCGTGCTGGCGGCGCTCGCCGTGAACGTGGCGGAGGTGTTCTTCTTCACCGCCAACACCACCTTCCTGCCGACGGTCGTGCCGAAGCACGAGCTGACCAGCCGCAACAGCCTCGTCTCCGGCACGCAGGCCGCCACGCAGCTCGGCGGGCCGTCGGTCGCCGGCGTCCTGGTGCAGGCGGTCGGGGCCGTGCCCGCGCTGCTGGTCGACGCCGCGTCGTACGTCGTGTCGGCGCTGCTGCTGCGGCGGCTGCCCGAGCGTCGCGAGCCCGCCCTCGGGGACGGGGAGCGGCGGCCCGGCATGGGCCAGATGATCGCCGAGGGCTGGCGGTTCGTCGTGCGGCACCCGGTGATCGCGCCCGCCACCTGGTGGGCGTGCGTCGTCAACCTCCTGTGCGGCGTGCAGGCCGGGCTGTTCGCGCTCTACCTGGTGCGCGACCTCGACGCCCCGCCCGCCATGGTGGGCGTGCTGCTCGCCGCCGACGGCGTGGGGTCCCTGCTCGCGGCGGCCGCCACGCCGTGGCTCGTGCGGCGCTTCGGGTCCGCGCGGGTGCTGCTCCTCGACGGGCTGGTCGGGTTCGCCGGCGCGCTGCTGATCCCGCTCGGCGCCGGCGCCGCCGGGTGGCTGTGCTTCGCCGTCGGCACGATGGTGTTCGGCGCGTCGGTGGTGCCGGGGAGCGTCGTGACGCGCACCTACCGGCAGGTGGCCAGCCCGCCCGAGCTGCTCTCACGGGTGATGGCGACCGTGCGGTTCGTCTCCTGGAGCATGATCCCGCTCGGGTCGCTCGCGGCCGGCGTGCTCGCCGCGCACGTGGGCAGCCGGGCCGTGCTGCTCGGCTCCGCGTTCGTGCTGCTGCTCGGGCCCGTCATCGTCGGGCTCAGTCCTGTGCGGCGGCTGCGGAACCTGGAGGACTTCGAGGCCCCGACGCTCGTGCTCCGTTGAGATCGGTCATCTGGTGCGACTTCGGTCCGGATTCCGACCGATCTAGCACCGGATGACCGACCTCACGCGAGGGCGTCCGCGGCAGCGGCGACGAAAGCGTCGACCGTCTCCGGCGCGGTGTCCCAGGCGCACATGAGCCGCACCTCGACGCGGTCGGGCGCCTCGCCGTCGGCCCAGTCGTAGAAGCGGGCGACGGCGCGCAGCCGGTCGGCGGCGGCGCGCGGGAGCGTGGCGAAGACGGCGTTCGCCTCGGTGGGCCGGGTGACGCGCACGACGTCGCCGCCGAGCCCCTCGAGCCCCGCGCGCAGGCGGGCGGCCATCGCGTTCGCGTGCGCGGCGTTGCGGTGCCACAGCGGCTCGTCGTCGGCGGTGCCGGGCTCCCTGAGCAGGGCGAGGAGCTGCGCCGAGACGAACCGCGTCTTGGACGCGAGCTGCATCGTCGCCTTCCGCAGGAACGGCACGGCGGCCTGCGCGGACTCCCGCGCGCGGGCGGACGCGGCATCCGGGGCGTCGTCGGGCCCGAGCACCAGCACGGCCTCGCCCAGCATGCCGCCGTTCTTCGCGGCGCCGAGGGAGACGACGTCGACGCCGGCGTCGGTGGTGAGCGCCCGCAGCGAGCAGCCCAGCGTCGCCGCCGCGTTGGCCAGTCGCGAGCCGTCCACGTGCACGGCCATGCCCAGGCCGTGCGCGACGTGCGCCAGCGCCCGCAGCTCCTCGAGCGGGTACACCGTGCCGAGCTCGGTCGACTGCGTGAGGGACAGCACCGCCGGGTGCGCGCGGTGCACGTCGTCGCGCTGCCCGGCCCAGCGCAGGACGTCCTCGGGCGTGATCCGGCCGTCCGCGGACGGGCAGGCGAGCAGCTTGAGGCCGCCGACCCGCTCGGGGGCGCCGTTCTCGTCGGTGTTGACGTGCGCGACGTCGGACACCACGACGCCGCCCCAGCGCGGCGAGAGCGCGGTGAGCGACACGACGTTCGCTCCCGTGCCGTTGAGCACGGGGAATGCGAGCGCGCCGGCGCCGAACACCTCGCGGACGCGCGCGTCCAGCCGCGCCGTCCACGGGTCGTCCCCGTACGCGACGGCGTACCCGTCGTTCGCCGCGGCGACCGCGGCCAGGACGTCCGGGTGCGCGGGCGCGTAGTTGTCGGAGGCGAACGGGGGGAGGGTGCGGGGCTCGGTCACGCGCCCAGGGTAGGCGGGTCGGCCGACCCGGTGATCCCGCCGGTGGACTCGCGCCACACGATGTGGTGGATCGGCGCGCCGGGGTCGGGCCGGGGCTCGCCCCGGACGGCCGCGACGAGCCGGCGCATCGCGGTGCGGCCCGCCTCGGGGAAGTCGACGTCCACGGTGGTGAGCGACGGCATCATCAGCGCGCCCATCTCGAAGTTGTCCCAGCCGGTGACGACGAGGTCGTCGGGCACCGACCAGCCTCGCTCGGCGGCACCGCGCACGACGCCCGCGGCGAGGTAGTCGTTCCCCGCGACGACGGCGACGGGCGGCGCGTCCGCGGGGATCTCGGCGACGGCCCGCCGCGCGTCGTCGCCCGACCAGGAGCCGCCGACGACGCCGAGGGACACGACGTCGGGCGTGGCGGGGTCGGCGGCGGCCCGGGCGACGGAGGCCAGGTAGACGTCGCGGCGGGCGCGGGCCGACGCGTAGTGGTCGGGGCCCGCGACGTGCACGAACCGGCGGTACCCGGCGGCCACGAGGGTCCTGACCAGCACCTCGACGGCGCTGGCGTCGGCGAGGTTGCCGAGGCTGCGCATCTGCTCGTCGAACGTGGCCTCGGCGACGACGGGGGCGCCGCCGTCCGCGGGCGTCGCGGGGTCGGAGGGGTCGGAGAGCGCCTCGGGCCGCACGGGGACGAGGGTGAGCACGCCCTCGTACTGGCCGCTCGCGGCGAGGTCCCGGACGCGGGCCGTGCGCTCCTCGACGGTGCCGTCGACGGTGTGCGCCTCCATGACGTATCCCGCCTCCTCGGCCACCTCCCCGGCGCCGGTGAGCAGCCTGACCTGGTGGTCGAGGCTCGCGCCGGTCACCACGGCGAGCCGGCCGGACCGTCGCGTGCGCATGGACCGCGCGGCGAGGTTGGGCCGGTAGCCGACGGACTCGGCCACCTGGAGCACCCGCTCGCGGGTGGCCGCGGAGATGGTGCCGCGCCCGGTGAGCGCGTAGGACACGGTCGCCTGCGACACCCCGGCGAGGCGCGCGACGTCGCGGCTGGTGGGTGGGTTCGACACCGCCACAGTATGACCTCCCTCACCTCTCGCCTTGACAGGCGCGCAGCACGGCGGCCACTCTGATCACCGTCGCATGATACGTATCATGCCGGACCGCCAGCCAGCTCGTTCCATCGGAGGAACCATGCTCACCATCGGGATCGTCGGCACGGGCGGGATCGCCCGGGCGCACGTCGACGGCTACCAGCGCTTCGCGGGGGAGTGCGAGATCGTCGCGCTGTGCGACCCCGCCCCCGGCCGGGCCGAGGCCCTGCGCGCCGAGCTCGGACTCGACGGCGCCCGCGTCTACACCGACGCGGCCGAGATGCTCGCCGCCGAGCGCCTTGATCTCGTCAGCGTCGCGACGCCGCCGTCCACCCACGCCGCCCTGTCGATCCAGGCCCTGGAGGCCGGCGTCGACGTGCTCGTCGAGAAGCCCATGGCGCCGTCGCTCGAGGAGTGCGACGCGATGATCGCCGCCGCGAAGGACAACGGGCGGCTGCTGTCCGTCGTCGCGCAGAACCGCTTCCGCGACGACATCGCGACGCTCAAGGAGGTGCTGGACTCCGGCCTCGCCGGCCCGGTCACGCACGCCCAGGTCAGCTCCGCCTGGTGGCGCGGCACCGAGTACTACGACCTGTGGTGGCGCGGCACCTGGGAGCGCGAGGGCGGCGGCTGCACGCTCAACCACGCCATCCACCACCTCGACATGACCCTGTGGATGCTCGGCTCGCCGAAGGCCGTGACGTCCGTGCTGACCAACGCGGCGCACGAGAACGCCGAGGTCGAGGACCTGTCCGTGAGCGTGCTGCAGTACGACCGCGCGCTCGCCGAGGTCACCGCCTCCGTGGTGAGCCACGGCGAGGAGCAGGCCATCGTGGTGCAGGGCCGGAACGCGCGCGTCTCGCAGCCGTGGAAGGTCGAGGCGAACCTGGCCAACCCGAACGGCTTCCCCGCCGACGAGGACGACACGGAGCGGGTCGCGCAGATCGAGGCCGTCGCGGCGGCGCACCGGCCGCTGGCGCACACCGGCCACGCCGGGCAGATCGCCGACGTGCTCGACGCCGTGCGCGAGCGCCGTCGTCCCGCCGTCGACGGCGAGGACGGCCGCCGCGCCATCGAGCTGGTCACCGCCATCTACGAGGCGGGCATCGAGCGCCGCACCGTGGACCTGCCGCTCTCGCCCGACGACCCGTACTACCGCACCGGCACCCTCATCGAGCGGGCGCCGCGGTTCTTCGAGAAGACGGCGTCGGTGGGCGAGCTGCCGGGCGCGATCACGGTGGGGGCGAAGGCATGAGCGCGAGGAGCCCCCGCGGAGGGAGCACGAGGAACGAGGGCTGCCGGAGCGAGGCACCGCAGCGTTCGTGCGAGAGGAGCAAGGCATGAGCGCGGGCACCCCGATCAGCACCCCGATCAGCGCGGCGAGCACCGCGAGCGGCGCCGCCTACGCGCCCGAGCCAGTGCCCGCGCCCGTCGTCGAGCCGGGCGAGTTCGTGTTCGCGGCGACCAGCCTCGACCACGGCCACGTGTTCGGCATGTGCGAGGGCCTCGCGGGCGCCGGCGGCACCCTGAAGTGGGTGTACGACCCCGACCCGGCGAAGGTCGAGGTGATGCGGAGCAAGTTCCCCGACGTGCGGGTCGCGCGGAGCGAGGCGGAGATCCTCGACGACGCCGAGGTGCGCCTCGTCGCGGGCGCCGCGGTGACGTCCGAGCGGGCGCCGCTCGGCCTGCGGGTCATGGAGGCCGGCAAGGACTACTTCACGGACAAGGCGCCGCTGACGACGCTCGACCAGCTCGCCGCCGCCCGCGAGGCCACGGCCCGCACCGGGCAGAAGTACGCCGTCTACTACTCCGAGCGGATCCACGTCGAGGCCGCCGTGCTGGCTGAGCAGCTCGTCGACCGCGGGGCGATCGGCCGTGTGCTGCAGGTGATGGGCCTCGGCCCGCACCGCCTCGGCACCGGCCGCCCGGACTGGTTCTTCGAGAAGGAGAAGTACGGCGGCATCCTGTGCGACATCGGGAGCCACAACTTCGACCAGATGCTGCACTACGCGGGCGCGAAGGACGCGGAGATCAGCCACGCCGCCATCGCGAACTACCACCACCCGGACCACCCGGAGCTGGACGACTTCGGCGAGGCCGGCATCGTCATGGACAACGGTGCCACCGGGTACGTGCGCGTCGACTGGTTCACGCCGGACGGCCTGAGCACCTGGGGCGACGGCCGCACGATCATCCTCGGCACCGAGGGGTACATCGAGCTGCGCAAGTACGTGAACATCGCCACCGAGCGGCGCGGCGGGCACGTGTTCCTCGTGAACGGCGAGGGAGAGCAGCACCTGAACGCCGAGGGCCAGGTCGGGTTCCCCTACTTCGGGCAGCTCATCCTCGACTGCCTGGAGCGCACCGAGAACGCGATGACGCAGGAGCACGCCTTCAAGGCCGCCGAGCTCAGCGTGCTCGCCCAGCAGCAGGCCCGGGTGCTGACGCCCTGACCGACGACGCCGCCCGGCCGGTCGGGACCACCGACGGTCCCGACCGGCGGGGCGGGTTCGAGCAATGACGCAAGAACCGAGAGGCACCACCATGCACGACGAGCACCGGCACCGCCGGGTCTACACCCCCCGCGGCAGGATCGGGGTCGGCAGGGCGATCACGTTCGGGATGACCGACCTCATGGGCGGCGGAGCCCTCGCCATCATCGGCGCCTGGCTCCTGTTCTTCCTCACCACGTACGGCGGGCTGAACGCCGTCCAGGCGGCGTCGATCCTGGCGATCGCCAAGGTCGTGGACGCCGTCGTGAGCCTCGTCCTGGGGCACCTCACCGACGAGCTGTACCGCACGCGGCTGGGGCAGCGGTTCGGCCGCCGGCACCTGCTCATGCTGGTGGGCGCGCCGCTCATGGTGACGTTCGCGCTCCTGTGGGTGGCCGGCATGGGGTACTGGTACTACCTCGCGGTGTACCTGATGTTCGAGCTGGTCCTCGCCCTCGTCCTCATCCCCTGGGAGACGCTCCCGAACGAGATGACGACGGACTACGACGAGCGCACCAAGATGTCGACGGCGCGCCTCGTGATCTCCGGCCTCGCGACGTTCCTCGCGACCTTCGTCCCGGCCGAGCTGTTCAAGGCGCTGGGCGAGGACTCGCCGACGCCGTTCCTCGTCAACGGGATCATCTTCGCGGCCGTCTTCGTCGGGGCGATCCTCATCAGCTGGGGGACGACGTGGGAGACGTTCGTCTCCCGCGACGAGGTGCCAGTCGCCGAGCGCGAGCCGATCAGCCTGACCGGCGTGCTGCGCCAGTACCTGTCGACGCTGCGGATCAAGACCTTCCGCAAGCACCTCGCGATCTACCTGCTGTCCTTCACGGCCATGGACACGTGGAGCACGGTGTTCGTGTACTACGTGGTGTCGGTGGTCGGGCTGACCGCCGCCGCGGCGGGCACGATCCAGTCGATGAGCCTCGTCGGCATCCTCGTCACGGTGCTCGCCGGCTGGCTGATCACCCGGATCAGCCCACGGTCGCTGTGGACCGTCGGCTTCTCGGTCGTGCTCGCGACGTCCCTGGGCTGGTACGCGGTCGCCACGCTCTCCCCGGCGAACCCGCTGGTCTGGCTGCTGGCCCTCGGCCTGCTCTACCAGGTGGGCCGGGCCGTGTTCGTGTTCGTGCCGTGGAACGTGTTCCCGTTCGTCCCGGACATCGACGAGGTCGTGACGGGCAAGAAGCGGGCGGGCGTCTTCGCGGCGGTGATGACGTTCGTCCGCAAGTCGACGGTGGCCGTCGCGACGATGCTCGCCGGCGTGCTCCTGGAGGCGTCCGGCTACGTCGACGGCCAGACGGCGCAGCCCGCCGCCGCGCAGGCGATGATCGTCGCGATCCTCTCCCTCGGCGTCGCGGTGCTCATCGGCGCCGCCCTGGTGGTCGCCCGCACCTTCCGGCTCACGCGGCAGACCCACGCGCAGCTCGTCGACGAGCTCGACCGGCTGCGGGCGGGCGGCGACCCCGGCGACGCGACGCCGGCCGCGCGCGACGTCGTCGAGCAGCTGTCCGGCGTCCCCTACGACGACATCCGCGTGTGGGACGCCGCGCGGCGGGTCGCGCCGGCGAGCGCCGTGCCCGTCGGGTGAGACCGAGCCTGCCGAGGCCCCGGGCCGGGGTGCCTCGGCAGGCTCGATCGGCGGGCAGGACCGCGGTCAGCGGCCGTGGCCGTGCCCGTGCGACCGGGAGAGGTCGACGCGCACGAGGTGGCCGTCGGGCGGCGCGCCCTCGCCGGGCAGCACATTCGTGGTGGCCAGCAGGTCACCGTGGGACCACTCGACCGCGCCGGGCAGGGGCGTCTCGACGACGGTGCGGTGGCCGCGGTGCGTCACCTGCGTGATCCTGCCGCCGAACAGCTCGGCCACGTAGACGTCCCCGCTCGGGGAGACGGCGAGGTTCGTGGACCCCAGGAATCCGGACGCGACCTTCCGCACCGACCCGGACCACGGGTTCACCCGGTAGACCGCGCCGCGCGCGCCGAGGCTGTCGTCCTCGGGGCCGCCGGGCAGCGTCGACACGTAGAGCTGGCCCCACGGGCCGACCTCGACGTCCGTGGGCACCGGCTCGAACCAGTACGTTTCGCCGACGACGCAGTCCGGCAGTCCGAACATCGCCGCGGCGTCCGCCGTGACGACGGCCGGCTGCGCGGGCAGCACCGCCACGGTGCGCACGCGGCCGCGGTCGCTGACGGACAGGACCGCGTTCATCCCGGCGTCGGCGACGAAGGTCCTGCCCCGGGCCTGGGTGGTCGCGTACGGGTGCGAGTCCTGGATGCCCTGGTAGCGGACGGGGATGCCGTCCGGCGGTGCCTGGTCCAGGCAGGCCTGGTCGACGTCGCGGAACCCGTAGGTGACGTCGCCGTCCGGGTTGTTCGCGTCCTCGAACGCGCGGACGTCGGCGAGCGTGCGCACCTCCCCGGTCGGGTTGCCCTTCTTGTCGAGGCGCAGCGTCTTGATGCTCGACGCCACCGGCCCCGTCTCCTCGTCGATGAGGGTCTCGGTGAACGTGAGGCGGCGGTCGCGGTAGGAGACGCCGCCCACCTCCTCGCCGTTCGCGGAGCCGTACAGGACGGTGGTGTCGCCGTGCTTGTCCACCTCGGTGAGCAGGCCGGCGAAGTTCTGGGTGACGTACGAGGTGCCCTTGGCGCCGACGGCGGCGCTGAGCGGGGTCACCAGTCCGTCGGCGATGTCGGTGACGGTCGGGGGCTTCGGCGAGGGCTTGCCGCCGTGCGCGGCGGCGGGCGTGGCGGCAAGCAGCAGCGCTGTGGCTGCCGCGGCGGCCGCGGTGAGGGCGCGTCTCATGGGATCTCCTGGGGCTCGACGGTGAGTGCCCGGTGAACGGCACAGCACCTTCGAGCGTGCGACCGCCCCGGGGCGCTCGCCAGTGACCCGGGGCCGGAGCCCGGGTGATTCCCCGGGCACCTTCCCGCGCGGACGGGCGTGGGGCTCAGCCCACGCGCAGGTCCACCCAGACCAGCCGGTGGTCGCTGGACGGGAACGGGTAGGTGCCGGTGAGCCGCGACAGCGGGTCGGCCTGCGTCGGCCAGAACACGCCCGCGTCGCGCACGCGCAGGCCCTTCGACGGCAGCACGTAGTCGGCCCGCAGGTTGCCCGGCGCGGTGTCCGCGAAGTCCGCCGTGTCGAGGGCAGGGTCGCCCCGGTGCGTCGCGTTCGCGCCGCCCTGCACGGCCGCCGCCTCGACGGCGCCGTCCGACGTCGGCCGCGGGTCCGTGATCCGCGGGTGGTCGAGGAGCTGGTCGATCGCCGCGTCCACGGAGTCGCCGTCGAGCGGGTCGGCGTTCTGGTCGCCGAGGATCACGAACCGTTCGCCCGGCTTCAGTCCGCCGCGCCGACCCTGGTCGTCGTAGACGTATCGCGAGGTCGTCCCGGGCGTCACGTAGTCGGCCCAGAACCGGATCTCGTCGTGGTTGCGCCGGCCGTTGCGGTCCTCCGGGCCGTCGAACGTCGGCGGCGTGGGGTGCGCGGCCAGCACGTGCACGGTCTCGCGGCCCACGCGCACCGGCACGTCCCAGTGCGACTTGCTGGACAGCCGCACGACGTCGAGCTCCTCGGGGGAGTACCAGTCGGCGGGCTCCGGGGTGGCCGGGTCGTCGGGCAGCAGCGCGCCCGGCATGTCCTTCCACAGGAAGCGCTGGAACGTGCGCACGTTCCGCGTGTCGATCGGGTACTTGGACAGCACGACCATGCCGTACTGCCCCTCGAACTCGCCGAACCCGAAGGCGTCGTTGCCGCCGCCCACGCTGCCGCTGTTGTCGAGGTCGAGGCCGCTGGGCACCCCCGTGTTCGACGGCGCGGTGTACGCGTAGCGGTAGCGCACCGGCTCGGCGCCGCCCTGCGACACCTCGAGGTAGTGCTCGCGGAACAGGTCCACGCTCGCGTGGGCGGCGTCGTGGTCGAACTCGTTGAGCAGGACGACGTCCGGGTCCGCGCGCTGGATCACCTCCGCCACCGTGCGCGCCTGCGGGTCGTCGCCCGTGGCCAGGTCCGCCTGCAGTTCGCCCTCCGCCGCGCGGTTCAGCGACAGGTTGTACGTCGCCACGCGCAGCGAGCGGTCGTGGGGATGCCCGTGGCTCCCGTGCTCCTCGTGGTGCCCCTCGTGCGCGCTCGCGGCGAGCGGCGCCACGGCGAGGCCCGCGCCGAGGGACAGCGCGGCGGCGAGGGCGACCGTCGGGCGGTGGACGGCACGGTGTCGGGCGAGCGTGCGGTGAGCGGTCATGACGTCACGGTAGGGAGCCGGCGGCGCGGGCGGAAGAGGGGTGGGGCGACCTGTGGATGAACGGTGGGTGTCGGCGGGCGTGGTGTCAGGGGGTCGGTGCAGCCTGGGGAGATGACACAGCGGACGTACCCGCACGGGACCCCGAGCTGGATCGACCTGGAGGTCGACGACGTCGACGCGGCGCTCGCGTTCTACGGCGCGCTGTTCGGCTGGCGGTTCACCGAGAAGCTGCCGCCGGGGGCGCCCGGGCGGTACGTCGTGGCGTCGTGGGACGGCACCGACGCGACGGCGATCGCCGCCGTCGCCACGCCCGACCCGGGGTACGACGGCGAGCCGGCGTGGCACACGTACCTCGCCGTGGACGACGTCGCCGCGGCGGCGGCGCGCGTCGTCGAGCTGGGCGGGGTGGTGAGCTCGCCCCCGCAGCAGGTGGGCCCGCCCGGGCAGGCCGCGGGGTGGATGGCGCGCATCGTCGACCCGGAGGGCGCGCCCAGCCGGCTCTGGCAGGCCGGCACGCGCGTCGGGGCGCAGCGCGTCAACGAGCCCGGCACGTGGAACTTCAGCAACCTGCTCACCCCCGACGTCGACGCCGCGCTGCGGTTCTACGGGCCGCTGCTCGGCTGGGAGCGCAGCGACGACCTGGGCGCGGGCATGGCGCGCCTGCCCGGGTACGGCGACCACCTGGCCCGCACCGTGGACCCCGGCATCCACGAGCGGCAGGAGCTCGTGCCGCCTGGGTTCGCCGACGTCGTCGCCGGCGTCCTGCCCGGGGACGGCCCGGCGCACTGGTCGGTCGTGTTCGCGGTGGCCGACCGCGACGCCGCCGCCGAGGCCGCCGAGCGCGGGGGCGCCGTCGTGCACGCGACCGAGGACACCGAGTGGACCCGGGAGGCGACGATCCGCGACCCGTTCGGCGCCGACCTCGTGCTCTCGCAGTTCGCCCCGCCGCCCGAGTTCGTCGCCGCGGAGGCCGAGGCCGGGAGGGCCTGAGCCGGTCGCGGGTGCCTCGGGCGGGTCAGGGCCGGCGCGCCTGCACCCACATCACCGGCGTGTCCATGAACGTCGCGCGCCCGACCTCCCGCGCGTCCACCAGCCCGGCGTCCGTGAGCAGGCGCTGGATGCCGCCGTCGGCGTTGTCCTCCCGGTGCTGGTTCGCCCCGATCTCGCGGTGCCCGCCGTGACGGCGGCCGCCGTGGCCGTAGCCGTGGCCGTGGTTCCCGTGACCGTGCCCGTCGTGCCCGTCCCCGTGCCCGTGCCCCGGCGCGTCGAGGTCCGCGATGGTGACCGTGCCGCCGGGGCGCAGGACGCGGGCGAGCTCGGCGGCGAACCGGCGCTTCTCGTCCATCGGCACGTGGTGCAGGGCGAGCGACGAGAGCACGTGGTCGACCGTCCCGTCGGCGGCGGGCAGCCGGTCGGCGAACCCGCGCACGAGCGTGAGCGAGCCCCGCCGCTCGCCGCGCCGCCCCACCCGCCGGCGTCGCGCCTTGCGGGCCGCGCGACGCAGGGCGCCGCCGTCCGGGTCGAGGCCGGTCACCGCGGCGTCCGGCACCGCGCGCAGGACGGCGAGGGAGAGGTTGCCGGTGCCGCAGCCGACGTCGAGCACCCGCTGTCCGGCGGTGATCCCGGCGAGCTCGACGGTGCGGCGGTGCAGCCGCCCGGCACGGCGCCACCAGCTCTGCACGTCGTACCAGGGCATCTTCCATGCGCTGCTCATGCCGGGCAGGTAGGCGCGGTCGGTCTCGTCCGGGCGGACGTCGTCGAACAGGCGCACGCCGCGCGCGGAGGTCTCGGGGCCCTGCGGGGATCTGGTCACGACGCCACGCTAGCCCGTGGCAGGGTGGCGGGATGACGACGGTCGCCCAGCTGCGCCAGGCCGCCCTCGCCCTGCCGGAGACGACCGAGGGCACGCACTTCGGCATGGTGTCGTTCACCGTGCGCGGCAAGGGCTTCGCGTCGGTGACGCGGGACGACGTCGTCCAGCTGCACCTCGCCCCGGACGACGTCGACGCGGCCCTCGCCGCCGTCCCCGGGGCGGAGCCGCTGACCCGCGGCGCGACGCTCCTCGGGGCGCGGCTCCCGCTGGGCGCGCTGGACGGGCAGCAGCTCAACCACTGGGTGCGGCGGGCCTGGTCCGCCCGCGCACCGCGCCGCCTCGCCGCGGTCGTCGCCGCCGCCGACGCGGCCGAGCCCGGGGAGGTGGGCGACCTGCCCGCCGCCATCGGGCGCCCGGCCACGCGCGCGCTCGCCGGCGCTGGTGTCACGACCCTCGCCGAGGTCGGCGCGCGGACCGACGCCGAGCTCCTCGCGCTCCATGGTGTCGGGCCTCGTGCGGTCCGCATCCTCCGCGAGCACCAGCCCTGACCTGCGACGACGCCCCCGAGTGACAGCACCCGACACCACCCTGCACCACTCTGACACCAGAAATGACGTCAGAGGGGTTGCGGTGACACCACGATGGTGTCATAGTGGAGCCATGGACCTCACGAGATACGTCGACGAGCTGCAGCAGCAGCTCGGCACCGCAGCCGCCGCCGGCGGGGACGAGGCGCGGGAGCTGGCCTCCCGCCTGACCGCCCCGCTCGACGCCGCCGCCCGGCTCGTGCTGCTCGAGGCGCTGTCCGACGCGGCGGGCGAGATCTCCGCCGAGCTGGCCCCCGGCTCGGTCGACATCCGGCTCCGCGGCGGCTCGCCCGAGTTCGTCGTCAGCGCACCGACTGCGTCGGCCGAGCCGACCGCGCCGACATCGGGCCCGACCCTGGAGGCGAACGGCCCCGGATTCTCGGTGAGCGTCGACCTCGAGGGTGGCTCCACCACCCGCACCACCCTGCGTCTGCCGGACCACCTCAAGACGCAGGTCGAGACCGCCGCCGCCCGCGACGGCGTCTCCGTGAACACGTGGCTCGTGCGGGCGGTCGCCGCCGCGCTCGGGCAGGCCCCCGGGCGCCCGGCCGCGCAGGCCGCCCCGGAACAGCGCGGCTCGGTCCGCGTCACCGGCTGGATGCGCTGATCCCTCCGCGACACCACGGCGCCCCGCCACACCGACCCCCCTGACACCACACCGACACCACTGTTGGAGCCCCGTCATGCCCACTTTCCCCGTCACCCAGCCCGTCCCGATCGTCGTGGACGTGCCCTTCGCCAACCTGCACGTGGTCGCCTCCGAGCGGGACGACGTCGTCGTGACCGTGCTGCCCACCACGCCCGGCAAGTCCGGCTCGGTGCGCGCCGCCGAGGAGGTCCGCGTCGACCGCGACGGCGAGACGATCTCGATCACCTACCCGGGATCGTGGAAGCAGTGGGTGCTGCCGTTCGCGGCCGGCACCGCCGACATCACGATCGAGGCGCCCACGGGCACCAGCCTGCGCGGCAAGCCCGGCACGCTCTACTCCGAGGGGAGCTTCGGCGACATCGACGTCACGACGTCCGCCGGGGACCTCCGCATCGACCAGGTCGACCGCCTGGACGCCAAGGTCACCGCCGGGTCGGTGACGGTCGGCCGCGCCACCGGTCCGGTGAACCTCAAGGTGACCGCAGGCTCCGTCCGCGTGGACGAGCTGGCCGGCGAGGGCGTGGTCCGCGCGAGCAACGGCACCACCGCCATCGGTGACGTCGCCGGCTCCCTGGAGATCCACGGCGCGAACGGCGACATCCTCGTCAGCCGGGTGCGCGGCACCCTCACCGCCCGGTCCGCCCACGGCGGCATCCGCGTGAACAACCTCGAGTCCGGTCTCGTCCGGCTCACCACCTCCTACGGCTCCATCGAGGTGGGGGTGCCCGAGGGCACCGCCGCCTACCTGGACGCCGCGTCCGAGCACGGGAGCGTCCGCAACCAGCTCACCCCGGCCGAGGGCCCCGTCGACGACGAGGCCACGGCCGAGATCCACGCCAGCACCGGCTACGGCGACGTCGTCGTCCGCCGGCCGTGAACGACCACCCAGGAATCGGAGCAACGGACATGACCACGCCACAGACCACGGCATCGACCTCGGGGCCCGCGATCCGGGTGCAGGGCGTCGAGAAGTCGTTCGGCGAGCTGCACGTGCTGCGCGGCGTCGACCTCGACGTCGCCCCGGGGAGCATCTTCGCCCTCCTCGGCTCCAACGGGGCCGGCAAGACCACCCTCGTGCGGATCCTGTCGACCCTGCTCAAGGCCGACGCGGGCACGGCCACCGTGCACGGGTACGACGTCGCGGCGAAGCCCGGCGACGTGCGCCGGTCGATCAGCCTCACCGGCCAGTTCGCCGCCGTCGACGAGGTCCTGACGGGCCGGGAGAACCTCGTGCTCGTCGCGAAGCTGCGCCACCTGCCCGACGCCGGCGCGATCGCCGACGACCTGCTCGCCCGGTTCTCGCTCACCGAGGCCGGCGACCGCCGCGCGGGGACGTACTCCGGCGGCATGCGGCGTCGTCTCGACATCGCCATGAGCCTCATCGGCGACCCGCCGATCGTGTTCCTCGACGAGCCCACCACCGGCCTCGACCCGCAGGCGCGGATCGACGTGTGGAAGACCGTCAAGTCGCTCGCCGACAACGGCACCACGGTGCTGCTGACCACGCAGTACCTCGACGAGGCGGAGCAGCTCGCGGACCGCATCGCGATCCTGCACCGCGGCACCATCATCCAGAACGGCACCCTCGACGAGCTCAAGCGGCTCCTGCCGCCGGCGGAGGTCGAGTACGTCGAGAAGCAGCCGTCCCTCGAAGACGTCTTCCTCGCCCTCGTCGGTACCCCCGCGAACGAGGACGCCACCGGAAAGGAATCGCGATGACCACCCACGCCCTCAGCGACACCGGTGTGCTCACCGGCCGCTCCCTGCGCCACGTGCTGCGCAGCCCCGACACCATCATCACGACGGCGGTCACGCCGATCGCCATCATGCTGCTGTTCGTCTACGTCTTCGGCGGGGCCATCAACCTCGGCACGGACGAGTCGTACATCAACTACATGCTGCCCGGCATCCTGCTCATCACCATCGCGTCGGGGGTCGCGTACACGTCGTACCGGCTGTTCCTCGACCTGCAGGGCGGGATCGTCGACCGGTTCCAGTCCATGCCGATCGCCCGGTCGAGCGTCCTGTGGGCGCACGTGCTGACGTCGGTCGTGGCGAACCTCGTGTCGGTCGCGCTGGTCGTCGCGGTCGCTTTCCTCATGGGCTTCCGCACCGGGGCCTCGTTCGGGGCGTGGCTGGCGGTGGCCGGGATCCTGGCCCTGTTCACGCTGGCGCTGACCTGGCTCGCCGTGCTCGCCGGGCTCTCCGCGAAGACCGTGGACGGCGCGAGCGCCTTCAGCTACCCGCTGATCTTCCTGCCGTTCATCAGCTCGGCGTTCGTTCCGACGGACACGATGCCCGGCCCGGTGGCCTGGTTCGCGGAGAACCAGCCGGTGACGTCGGTGGTCGACACCGTGCGGGCCCTGTTCGCCGAGCAGCCCGTCGGCAACGACATCTGGGTCGCCCTCGCCTGGCTCGTCGGCATCCTCGTCGTCGGCTACGCCCTCGCCGTCGCCGCGTACCGGCGGCGCGTCGGCTGACCGCCCCGCTCGCGACGAGCACGGCCGAGCCCCGGTGGACCGCCACCGGGGCTCGGCCGTGCTCGGCGGGACTACGCCGAGGCCGCGGGGACGACGTCGGGCGCCGTCGTCTCCTGCATGGTGTCCTGCACGGTGTCATGCACGGTCTCCTGCTGCCGGTCGCGCAGCGCGGCCGGCCGGCGCGGGTCGCCGATGAAGGCCGGGTAGCGGATCAGCCCCGGCCGGCGTGCCTCCCAGGTCAGCTGCAGCACGGTGCTGCGGCAGATGAGCTCCTTGAGCCACGCCCCGGCGCGGGACCCCCGCCGGCCGCCGAGGAACGCGCGGACCGGGACGTCGCCGCGCCCGGCGAACTGGAACAGCCCGTCGCCGCGCCCCAGGCTGAGGCACTGACCGACGAAGCCGACGGTCGCCGGCCGCGGCTCGCGCCCGGCGAGCCGGGCGAGCACGGTGTCGCCGGCCGCGGCGCCGAGCTGCCCTGCGGCCTGGCAGCTCATCCGGTAGGCCAGGCCCGACGGCGTGCCCGCGTCGCCCGCGGCGACGATGCGGTCGTCGTCCACGCTGGTGAGCGTCTCGTCGGTGCGCAGCCGGCCGGCGTCGTCGGTGGACAGCCCGCTGCGGGCGGCGAGGCCGGCCGCGCGGAACCCCGCGGTCCAGACGGTGACGTCGCTCGGCAGGTCGCGGCCGTCGGCGAGCTGCACGGCGTCCGCCGTCACCGCGGTCACCGTGGCGCCCGGCCCGGCGACGATCGCCACCCCCAGGCGCGCGAGCGCCGCCGTGACGGCCCGCCGGCCGTTCGGGTGCAGGTACGGCCCGAGTAGGTCGCCGCAGACCATCGTCACCGCGTGGCCCTGCTCCGCCAGCTCGGACGCCGTCTCGATGCCGGACGGCCCCGCCCCCACCACGGTCACCCGCGCCGCCGGGCCGGCCGCCGCGAGGGCGGGCACGAGCCGGTCGGCCTCCTCCAGGCTCGTGAGGGGGAAGGCGTGCTCGGCCGCGCCCGGGACCGTCGGCGTCGCGCCGGTGCTGCCGGCCGCGTAGACCAGGTAGTCGTAGCCGAGCGTGCCGCCGTCGGCCAGCACCAGCCGTCGCCCGGCGGCGTCGATCCGCTCGGCGGTGGCGACCTCCAGCCGTACTCCGTCCGCCAGCACGCTCGCGTAGTCGACGACGGCGGAGTGCGTCCCCGCGACCCGCTGGTGCAGCCGGATCCGCTCCACGAACTGCGGGCGGGGGTTCACCAGCGTCACCGCCACGTCGTCCCGCTTCGTCAGGCGGTTCGCCGCCGTCACGCCGGCGTACCCGCCGCCCACCACCACGACCTGCGTCGTCTCGGACATCTCGTCTCTCCTCGCTCCGTCGCCCGTCATCGGTTGCTCACGGTGACGACGAGGCGGGGGCCGCGGGCGTGACGGCGCGCCGGCGGGAGACGACGACGGCGCCCGGTCGCGGGTGCAACCGGGCGCCGTCGGGCGGTGCCTGGGGATCAGGCGCTGGTGACCTCGATGCGCTGCGGCGTCGTGCCGGCGAAGACGCCGGCGACGGTGACGGTCAGGACGCCCGCGTCGTAGGACGCGGTGACGGCGTCGCCGTCCACGGCCTTCGGCAGGGTGACGACGCGGCGGAAGGCGCCGAAGCGGACCTCCGAGATGCGCCGGCCCTCGGACTCCTCCGAGCGCTGGTCCTTGCGCTCGCCGCGCACGACGAGCTTGCGGCCCTCGACCTCGACGGTGACGTCCTCGGCCGGGTTCACGCCCGGCAGGTCGAGGCGGGCGACGAGGTCCTCGCCGTCGCGGTACACGTCGGCGGCGGGCACGGGAGCCTCGGTCGCGAGGCGCGGCGTCCACAGGTCGCGGAGCCAGGCGTCGGCGAACGGGGTGCGGGTCAGGGTGGTGGTCATGCTGTCCTCCTCGGGTGAGTGGCTGCTGACCGGTTCAACTTGAGCCGCCCCGACTCAATTTCCGGGTTCGCCGACGGCGGACGGGCCGCGCCTCCTGGTGCGCACGAGCATGATCACCAGACCCAGGACGAGCCATCCGGCCGCGACCTCCAGGGCCAGGTGGCTGGCGAGGACGAGCACGGCGACGACGATCGCCAGCCCGACGACGGGGACGACCGTGTGCAGCACCGGACGGTCGGTGCGCCGGCCGACCACGTAGAACCCGATGACGGCGACGTGCAGGAAGACGAACGCCGTGAGGGCTCCCACGGTGACCATCGAGGACAGCAGGTCGAGGCCGTCGGGCTTGATCGCCGCCACCACGGCGATGACGAGCGTCGCGACCGCCGAGACGAGGATCGCGACCCGGGGCACGCCGGTCCGAGGGCTCACGGCCCCCAGCCGGGCCGGGAGCTGCCCGTCGCGCGCCATCCCGTACATGAGGCGGCTCACCGCGGCCTGCGCGACGAGCGCGGAGAGCACGGGGCCGATCGCCCGCGCCGTCGTGACGGTCGTGCCGAGCCAGGCCCCCAGCTGGTCGCTGATCGTGGTGTAGAAGATGGTGCCCTGCTGGTCGGGGTTCGCCGCCAGCTCCGTCGGGGTCGCCGTCGTCAGGAGCGCCCCCAGGTACGTCTGGAGCACGAAGAGCGCCCCGGCGAGGACGAGGCAGAAGATCAGGGCCCGGCCGATCTGCCGCGGCGAGCCGGTGCTCTCCTCGGCGAACGTCGCGATCGCGTCGAACCCCAGGAACGCGAGCGCCGCCACCGAGACCGCGCCGAGCGTGCCGACCAGCGTGAACCCGTCGAGCCCGGTCAGCGGAGACAGCCACGGCCGGGCCGGGCCGTCGTGCACCAGGACGACGACGGCGCCGACGCAGAAGGCGGCGAGCACCACGATCTCCACGGCCAGCGCGACGAACCCCACCGTCGCCGCGAGCTTGACCCCGCCGAGGTTCAGCGCCGTGATCAGCAGCACCGCCGCCGTCGTGAACACCCAGACCGGCACGGAGGGGAACAGGGCGTGGCTGGCGATGCCGGTGAACAGCGCCGCCAGGCTCGGGATGAACAGGTAGTCCAGGCCGATCATCCAGCCGGCCATGAACCCTGCCCGCCGCCCCAGGCCCGCGGTCGCGTACGCCGAGACCGACCCCGCCTTCGGGACGGCGACGGACATGCGCGCGTACGACCAGGCGGTGAACGACATCGCCACGGTCGCGACGAGGAAGACGAGCGCGACCGCGCCGTTGCTGCGGGCGTCCAGCACGCCGAACGTGCCCATCGGCGCGGTCGGGCCGATGAACAGCAGGCCGTAGACGACGAGGTGCCGCAGGGACAGGCTCCGGTGGAGCTGTCCCTCGGGCGCAGCAGCGCTGGGAGCGTCCTTCGTGGGGCGGGGGTCGGAAGACGCGGGACTCAGCTCCTCGGTCAGCTGGCGTGGGGACTGTGCCAGCGTAGGACGACAGCGACCGGGGAACCCCGCGCGGGCTATCGCTGTCGGGCCACGGGCTCCGCAGGGGACTCGTCGAAGAGCGGCCAGTCGGCGTACTCCTGGCCCCCGCGGCGGGCGGGCGCCGTCTCGGGGAGGAGCAGCAGCGCGACGATCGAGCAGACGACCAGCACCGCCGTGTAGACCGCCACGAGCCAGAACCCGCCGTCGGCGGCGACGAGGAGCGCCGTCGCGACCACCGTGAACGGCCCGGAGGCGACCATGGAGCCGAACTGCCAGACCACCGAGACCCCCGAGTAGCGGACCGACGAGTCGAACAGCTCGGGGAAGAACGACGCCTGCGGGGCGTACGTCCCGGAGTGTCCGAGGCCCAGGCCGGCAACCAGCAGCGCGACGATGAAGGCCAGGTTCTCCGACTGCACGGCGAGGAACGCCGGGACGATGAGGACCAGGTTCAGCACCGCGAACCCGAGGAAGAGGGGGCGACGCCCGATCAGGTCGGTCAGGCGGCCCCACACCGGGATCATGACGATCTCCACGAGGATCGCGATGATGACCGCCTCGAGCACGAGGCCCGAGTCGTAGCCGTTGTTGTCCGCGTACGCGACCAGGAAGATCGTGTAGAAGGGGAACATCGCGGCCTCGACGAACTTGGCGAAGAAGCCGCCGAGCACCTCGCGGCGACGGTGCGCGAAGAGCTGGCGCAGCGGGGCGTGGGACGCGGCCTTGCGTTCCCGGGCGGCCTTGAACGTCTCGGACTCGTCGACCCGGGAGCGGATGAACAGGCCGACGGCGACGACGACGATCGACAGGAGGAAGGGCACGCGCCAGCCCCAGGCGAGGAAGGCGTCCGGGTCCATCCACTGCTGCAGGCTCGCGAAGAGCGCCGTCGGGATGAGATACGCGACCGGCGAGCCGAGCTGGACGAAGCTCGCGTAGAAGCCGCGGCGGTCCCGCGGCGAGGCCTCCGCCGTGAGCAGGACGGCGCCGCCCTGCTCACCGCCGACGCCGAAGCCCTGGATGAGGCGGACTACCACGAGGATGGCGGCCGCCCAGAGGCCGATCTGCTCGTAGGTCGGCATGAGGCCGACGGCGAACGTGCCGAGTCCTGTGAGCAGGAGGGTGAAGACCAGTGCCTTCTTCCGGCCGAGGCGGTCGCCGATGTGCCCCCACACCAGGCCGCCCAGGGGGCGGGCGAAGAACCCGACCGCATACGTCGAGAACGCCGCGAGGGTGCCGACGAGCGGGTCCGTCTCGGGGAAGAAGATCTTGTTGAACACGAGCGCGGAGGCCGTGCCGTAGATGAAGAAGTCGTAGTACTCCGCGATCGTCCCGATCACGGAGGCGCCGACGGTCTTGCGCAGCGTCTTCGGGTCGACGGTGCGGGCCGGGGTGCCGCTCATGCTGCTGCCTCCTCGCAGTGGATCGGCGCGACGCTAGCATACTAGTGCGCTAGAACACGAGATCGCGGTCGTGAGGCAGAATCAGCCCATGTCGTCGCAGTCGCCGCTCCTGACCGCTCGGGTCCGCGGGGAGAACACCCGCAGGCTCGTCCACACCTGGCTCCGCCGGCAGATCATCGCCCTCGAGCTGGCTCCGGGTGCGCCGTTGTCCGAGGCGGAGATCGGCACGCGGCTCGGGGTCAGCCGCACCCCCGTGCGGGAGAGTCTCATCCTGCTCGCGGAGGAGGGGCTCGTGGAGGTGTTCCCGCAGCGCGGCAGCTTCGTCGGCCCCATCCGCTACGAGGACGTCGTCGCCGCCCAGTTCGTCCGCGAGGCCATCGAGTGCTCGTCCCTGGAGCTCGGCGGTGAGAACGTCGGCGCGGGCGACGTGGCGGAGCTGCGGGCGCTGATCGTGCGCCAGCGCGAGGCCGACCACGACGGCGACGCCTCCCGCTTCTTCGACCTCGACGAGGAGTTCCACCAGCTGTTGCTGCGCGCGTGCGGGCACGAGTCCGCCTGGCGCATCGTCGCATCGGCCAAGGCGCAGATGGATCGCGCGCGGCGCCTCTCTCTGCCCGAGGGGGGCAAGATGGCCGACCTCGTCGCGCAGCACGCCGCGGTCGTCGACGCACTCGCCGCCGGGGACGTCCCCGCAGCCGTCGCCCAGCTGCGCGAGCACCTGCGCGTCGTGCTGCAGGACATCACCCACATCCAGGACGAGAGGCCGGAGCTCTTCGCCCAGGCGTGACGGGCTGACCTCGACGGTCAACCCTCGGGCGGCTGCCAGGACATCACCGGCCGCAGGGCGCGTGCGCCCAGCGCCTCCGTCCAGCGGCCGACGGCGCGCATCCCGGCGTCGCGGAGGGTCGTGGCGGCGGGCGACGTCCACAGGGTCGGCCCGGAGATCCGCGCCGACAGCCTCATGACCCGGGCCACGCGCGGCCGCCGCTCGGCGGACCAGCGCAGCAGCGCAGCCGCGACGTCGTCGTCCGGGCGGACGCGCACGCCGAGCACCACCCCGTCCTCGAGCGCCTGGCACCCGCCCTGCCCGAGGTTCGGCAGCATCGCGTGCGCGGCGTCGCCGACCAGCGCGACCCGGCCGGTCGCGAGCGACGTCGGCGGGGCGGGCAGGTGTCGCAGCTCGTGCCGCAGCGCGGTGGCGTCGTCGACGGAGGCGAGCAGGGCGGGGATCGGGTCGTGCCAGTCGGCGAGGCGGGCGCGCAGCTCGTCGAGGTCGCGCGGGACGCCGACGGCGTCGGCCACGGAGACGTACACATAGACGCGCCCGTCCGCGAGGGGCATCACCCCGGCGACGATCCCGCGGCCCCAGATCTCGGAGCCGACGACGCCGGGCACCGCGGGTGTCACGAACCGCCACGCCGTCGACCCGCCCGAGACCGGCGCCGTGGCGCTCGGCCACCACCGGGTGCGTGTCGCGGAGTCGATGCCGTCGGCCGCGACGACGAGGTCCGCGTCGGCCTCCGTCGTCGTGCCCGCGCCGTCGGTCGTCGTGACGCGCGCCGGCCGCGAGGTCGTGCCCGGGTCGGTGACGGTCGCGGTCGCGCCGAGCCGCAGCGCCCCGGCCGGCAGCGCGTCCTCGAGCAGCCCCACCAGCTGCGCCCGATGCAGCATCAGCGTGCGGTCGCCGAACACCGACTCCGCGCCCTCGGCGCGGCCGCGGACCAGCCACGTGCCGTCCGGTCGGCGCAGCCCGAGCTCGCCCTGCAGCGCGGCCAGGTCGCGCGTCGCGTCGCCCACGCCGAGCGCGTCCAGCGACCGCACCGCGTTCGGCGCGACGACGATCCCCGCGCCCACCGGGTCCAGCGACGTCGCACGCTCGACCACCGTGACGTCCCAGCCGTGCCGCGCCAGCGCCACACCCGACGCCAGGCCGCCGATGCCGCCGCCGATCACCGTCGCGGTGCGTGCACCGTCCGTCGTGAGGGTCATGGCCCCCGACGGTACAGGCCGCCGCCACGTCCTCGTCGGGACCTTCTTACCGGAGGCCCTCGGCGGGGAGCAGCGGCGCCGGCGGGAGGTCGAGGCGGCTCGCCAGCCGCTCGAGCAGGGCGCGGACGTCGGCGCGGGCGAGCATCACGGGGTCGGCGTCCTGGATGCTCCTGACGGGCCGGTGGATGGCGGCGGTGGCGCTCCGCGTGACGGTGACGCGGACGCCGGGGCGCTGCGTGTCGAACCAGTACCAGACCTGGCCGATCCGCACCGGCGAGCCGGACCACCAGGCCTGCATCGCGTCGTCGGAGAACCGATCGAGCAGGCGGTCCAGCTCGCGGTGGTAGGCCGCCGGGACCCCGTCGTCCGGACCGCCCCCGACGACCGTGAGCTCGTGGGGCTGCTCGGGCGCCGTGATGCCGCGACCCTCGGCGCGGACCGTCCAGCGTCGCGCCGGGGAGGACGGTTCCACGCCGGCCCGTGCGCGCTCCAGCGCGGCGGAGAGCGCCGCGCTGTCCCAGCCTCGTGCCACCGCGAGTCGCGCCAGCGCCCCGTCGAGCACGTCCGCGACAAGGCGGGTCACGTCCGGTGGTGCCGCGTCCGCGACGTCGTCGGGCACGCGGACCCGCACCATCTCGGAGGAGTCGGGGCGGTCGCAGTCCACGAGGACGACGACGCCTTCCTCACGCGCGTCCAGGCGGTCCGGGCGCTGTGCCACCACCATGATCGACGACACGGGGCCGACTAGGCCGAGCTCCTCGATCGCGCGCCCATAGACGCTGACGACACGCGCGGTGGCGCCCGCGAACGCGCAGCGGGCCGCGTCGTGGTCGGGGACGAGGACGTCGAGCCGTCGCACTCGTGGCAAGGGGGCTCCCGGTGTCGTATCGAGCTGCGGCCCGACTCCTGCGGTCCGCCGGGCGTCAGTCTCGCAGCGGCGAGCCGACGACCGTGAAGCGGAAGCCGCCGAACTCTCCCGACAGCAGAGGGCGGGCCGCCGCGATGGAGGCCTGGACGGCCGGGAGCTGCAGCGACGCCCGGTGTGCCTCCGCCGACGTCCACAGCTCGGCGACGAACACCGTGTCCGGGTGGTCGTCGTTGACGCCCACCTCGTAGAGGAGGCACCCCGCCTCCGCGAGCTCCGCGCTGCGCTGCGTGAGGTGAGCGACCAGCGCGTCGCGCTTCCCGGGGGCGGCACCCAGCGTGCCGACGTTGGCGTAGGTCATGCCTCGTGACGCTAGCTCCCGCCGGCGACACGGCCCTGAGGTGCGCGAGACCACACGCACCACCGGAAGCCCACCGTCGCGGGCGGTGTTGCCGCAGGCATGACGACGACCGAGGCCATGCCGCACGCCGCGGACGTCGTCGTGATCGGCGCGGGGCAGACGGGCCTGTCGGCGGCGTACCACCTGCGGCGGCGCGGGTTCGTGCCCGCGGTCGGTGCGGCGTCCGGCGGGCGCACGTACGTCGTCCTCGACGCCGAGGACGGGCCCGGCGGGGCGTGGCGGCACCGGTGGCGCTCGCTGCGGATGAGCACGGTGAACGGCATCCACGACCTGCCCGGCATCGAGCAGCCCGACGTCGAGCCCGAGGCGGCGAGCGTCGACGTGCTGCCCGCCTACTTCGGCGACTACGAGCACGAGCTCGGCCTCGCCGTCGTCCGGCCGGTGCGCGTGCGCCGCGTCGAGGAGGCCGGCGACGGCGGCCTCCTCGTCCGGTGGGAGGGCGGCGACCGGTCCGGGGTCGTCGTCGCGCGGGCGATCGTCAACGCGACGGGCACGTGGTCGAAGCCGTTCTGGCCGGCCTACCCGGGGCAGGAGACGTTCCGCGGCCGCCAGCTGCACACCGCCGACTACGTACGGGCGGAGGACTTCGCCGGGCAGCGCGTCGCGGTCGTCGGCGGAGGGATCTCCGCCGTGCAGCTCCTGGAGGAGGTCTCGCACGTGGCGCGGACGTTCTGGTTCACGCGCCGCGAGCCGGTGTGGCGTGACTCCTTCGAGCCGGAGGACGGGTCGCGCGCCGTGGCGATGGTCGCCGACCGGGTCCGCGAGGGGCTGCCGCCGCTGAGCGTCGTGTCCGTCACCGGCCTCATCAAGACGCCGTCGCTGCTGGCCGCCGAGGCGCGCGGCGTGCTCCACCGGCGGCCCATGTTCACGCGCATCGTGCCCGACGGCGTCGTCACCGCCGACGGCGAGACCCTCCCCGTGGACGTCATCTTCTGGAACACCGGATTTCGCGCCGCCCTCGACCACCTGCGGCCGCTGCACCTGCGCGCCGCCGGCGGTGGCATCCGCATGGACGGCACCCAGGTCGACGGCGAGCCGCGCGTGCACCTCATCGGCTACGGGCCGTCCGCGTCCACCATCGGCGCCAACCGTGCCGGCCGCGACGCCGTCAACCGGATCGTGCGCCATCTCGACGGCGCGACGGAGGGCGCCGTGACGACGCACGCCGCGGCACGCTAGTCCGTCCCGGCGGCCTCGCGCCGACGGGCGACGCTCTGGGCCTGACCCTCGTGGATGTCGCTCACCCACTCCCAGCCGGGCTCGGCCGACGGGCCGATCCTCGGGTCGTCCGGCGGCCTGCCCTCCCGCAGGGCGTCCAGGTACGCGCGGTCCTGCGCGATCCGCGCGCGCAGCTCGTCGGCCCCGCCGACCGAGCCGTGCCCGGGGACCACGGCGACGGCGTCGCCGGCGGCCTGCTCCAGGAGGTCCAGCCCGCGAAGGTAGTCGCTGACCGGGTCGTTCGTGTCGTCGAACTCGTCGAGCATGGGGACGAACACGTCCGAGAGCATGTCGCCGGCCGCGAGGACCCGGGCTTCCTCGATCAGCAGCGCCGCGTGGCCCGGGGAGTGCGCCGGGTGCTCGACGACCCGGACGGGCGGGCCGTCCCACGGAAGCCGGGTCGCCCCGGCCGGCAGCCCGACGACGAGGCCGAACGCGTCGAGCGGCACCTCCCCGGCGATCTCCGGCGGCAGGCCCTCGGCGACGCGAGCCCTCCAGTCCGGGGCCGACAGCAGGCGGTGCAGGACGTCCGCGCAGCGCGCGGTGCCGTACCGGGGCGCGTCGCCGAGCGCAGGGTGCCAGAGCACGTGGTCCCAGTCGGGGTGCGTCGCGAAGGCCGCCACCACGTGCTGGCCCAGGTCGCGCAGATCGTCCGCCAGGCACGCCAGCTCGTCGCCCGTGAGTCCGGGGTCGACGAGGAGAACGCCGCTCCGCCCCTGGACGACGACGGCGTTGTTACGGAGCAGCTCGCTCTGGTGTGCCCACACACCGCTTGCGACCGGTCTCAACATGGTGGGCCTCCTGACGTCATCGGTGCGACCGCCCGGCCGGACGTGCCGCGTGTCGATGGTGACCGTCGGCCGCGGCGAAACTCACTGCTGCTCCGCCGGGCCGACGTGTCACAGGTCGGCGGCGAGGGACGTCAAGAAGGGCAGCGCGACGACGAACGCGCCGGCCACAGCAAGAATCCCGACGATCGTGGCCAGGAACGTCCAGACGTCCTGGCTCCTGGACCGAGCGGGTCGGGTTCTCCTCATGGCGCGAGCGTAGCCAGCGCCGGGACGCCCCTCCCGGACCGACGTCAGGCGGGCAGAAGTTCCTGTCCGGGGCCGCGCGTACGGTCGACCTGTCGACCGAGAACGCCGCGAGGAGGCGGACGCCATGACCACCGACCCCACGGACGCACCGGACACCGTGGCCGCAGAGTTCTTCGACCGCTACCGGCAGGCGTTGCTGGACCGCGACGAGACGGCGGTCGCCGATCTCTACGCGGTGCCGGCGCTGATCCTGTTCCCCGGGCAGTCGCTGCCGGTGACGAGCCGCGCGCAGACGGAGCAGTTCTTCGGGTCGTCGTGGAGCCAGTACGAGGGCGTCACCGGCATGGCGTCGGACGTGCGGGTCGTGGCCGCCACGGCGCACAGCGTCTGGGCCGACGTGACGTGGCAGCACGAGGGCGCCGACGACGGGACGGAGCGGTTCGTGTACCAGCTCGTCCGCACGGACGACGGGTGGCGCATCGCCGTGCTCACGCCGATGGACGTGTGAGCGGATACTGGCGGCATGACGACGGCGACGAACCCGGTGGAGCGGCTCCGGCTGCGGCTGGGGGACGTGCTGTTCGAGAAGGTCGCGGGCCCGGAGGCGGAGGCGTCGCGCGACCGGATCCACCTGACGCCGGGGCCGCGGTGGTTCGCGCCGGACAGCCCGGTCGGGCGGGTGCACGCCGACGCGTCGATGTTCGTGGGCGGGCTGCGGGCGCTGCTGCTGCAGTCGTTGCACCCGCTGGCGATGGCGGGCGTGGCGGGGCACTCGGGGTATCGCGGCGACCCGTGGGGCCGGCTGGAGCGGACGGCGACGTTCATCGCGACGACGACGTTCGGCACGGCCGACGACGCGCAGGCGATGATCGACCGCGTCCGGTCGGTGCACGACCGCGTGCGCGGCAAGGCCCCGGACGGGCGGCCGTACCGCGCGGGCGACCCGCACCTGCTCACCTGGGTGCACGCCGCGGAGGCGGACTCGTTCCTCACCGCGCACCAGCGGTTCGGGGAGCGGCCGCTCACTGCCGGTGAAGCCGACGAGTACGTGGCGCAGGCGGCGCGGGTCGCGCGGGCGCTGGGCGCCGTCGTCGTGCCGGAGACGGTGGCCGAGCTGGGCGAGACGATCGAGGCGTACCGGCCCGAGCTGGAGGCGTCCGAGGCCGCGCTCGACACGGTGCGGTTCCTGCTGCGCGAGCCCCCGCTGCCGCGCCCGGCCCGCCCGCCGTACGCGCTGCTCGCCGCCGGCGCCGTGTCGACGCTGCCGGCGTGGGCGCGCGACGCGCTGGGCGTGGACACCTGGTTCCGCCGCACCCTCGGCGCCCCGGCGGGCACCGTCGCGACCCGCGCCGTGCGCTGGGGGATGGGCACGTCGGAGAAGACCCGCGCCTACCCGCGTGCCGGCGTCCCGGCGACGACGCCCGGCTGACGCCCCGCCCTTCCGACCCCGGAGTTGTCAGGGCCAGGGGTGTGTATACCCGGCCCTGGTCCTGACAAGTCGCCGATGGGTAGGCTGACCCCGCATCGAAGCGCTTCGACGGTCCACGGGGGTATCGCGGCATGACGGCTGGTCTCGCACGGCTGACGGACGAGCTGGGGCTCCTGTACGGCGGTGACTACAACCCCGAGCAGTGGGACCCCGCCGTCTGGCGCGAGGACGTCGCGCTGATGCGGGAGGCGGGCGTCAACCTGGTGACGGTGGGCGTCTTCAGCTGGTCGCACCTCGAGCCGCGCCCGGGGGAGTACCGCTTCGGCTGGCTCGACGAGGTGCTTGGCCTGCTGCACGACGCCGGCATCGCCGTCGACCTGGCGACGCCGGTCGCGTCCCCGCCGCCGTGGCTGGGCCACCGCCACCCGGAGTCGTTGCCGACGACGGCGGACGGCACGGTGCTGAGCTACGGGTCGCGCAACCAGTTCTGCCCGTCGTCCGACGCCTACCGAGCGGCGGCAGCGACGATCGCCGAGCAGCTGACCGCCCGGTACGCCGGACACCCCGCCGTCCGGATGTGGCACGCGGGCAACGAGTACGGCCAGGTCTGCTTCTGCGACCGCTGCGCCGAGCGGTTCCGCGACTGGCTGCGCGCCCGGTACGGCACCCTCGACGCGCTCAACGCGGCGTGGGCCACGACGGTCTGGTCGCAGGAGTACGGCGACTGGGCGGAGATCCTGCCGCCGCGCGTCGCCCCCTACCACCGCAACCCGTCGCAGGAGCTCGACTTCCGCCGCTTCGGCTCCGACCTGCTGCTCGGCCTGTACCGCGAGCAGAAGGCGGTGATCCGTCGCCACGACCCCGACCGCCCGGTCACGACCAACCTCATGGGCTTCTTCGGCGGCATCGACCCGCACGAATGGCGCGCCGACCTCGATGTGATCGCCGACGACGCCTACCCGGACCCCGCGTCCCCCGACGCGCCCGCCGACGCGGCGCTCGTCAACCACCTGGCGCGCGGGCTCGCGGGCGGCGGGTCGTGGCTGCGCATGGAGCAGGCGGCGAGCGCGGTGAGCTGGCGCGAGCACAACCTCACCAAGTCGCCCGTGCGGCTGCGCACCGAGGTGCTCCAGGCGCTCGCGCACGGCTGCGACGGCGCGTTGTTCTTCCAGTGGCGCCAGGCCCGCTCCGGCCCTGAGCGCTTCCACTCCGCGATGCTGCCCGTCGCCGGGGCGGACACGGCCGTGCACCAGGGGGTCCGTGCCCTGGGCGCCGAGCTGCGCGCGCTGCGGGGCCTGGTCGGCGAGCCCGTCCACCGCCGCGTCGCGCTCCTGTGGGACTGGACGTCGTGGTGGGCGGCCGGCCAGGTCGCGCTCCCGACCGCGCGCCTCGACCCGCTCGCCACGCTGCGGGCCTGGCACCGGGAGCTGTGGCGCCTCGGCGTGGTGGTCGACGTCGTGCCCGCGGACCGCGACGACGTCGCCCTGGACGGCTACGACCTCGTGCTCGCCCCCGCCCAGTACGTGCTCGACGGCGCCGCGGCGGCCCGCCTCGACGCGTACGTCGCGGGCGGCGGCCACCTCGTGTGGGGACCGTTCGGCGGGGTCGCGGACGGGCTGTCGCACCTGCACGCCGGGCGCTCGCCCGCGCCGCTGCGGCACGTGCTCGGCGTCTCGGCGGAGGAGTGGGTGCCGCTGCCCGACGGCGGGAGCACAGTGGTGTGGTCCGACGGGCGGCACGGGCCCGGCACCGCCTCGACGCTCGGCGAGCGCACCCGCTCCGACGGGGCTGACGTGCTCGCGACGTACGACGACGGCCCGCTGGCCGGGTGCGTCGCCGTCGCGCACCACCGGCACGGCGAGGGACGCGCGTGGTACGTCGGGGCCGACCTCGCCGTGTGCGAGGACGGGTCCGACGGCGGGCTCGGGGGCGTCCTGCGGGCGGCGCTCGACGAGGCGGGGGTGTCGTCCGGTGCCCAGGCTCCCGGCGTCGAGACCGTGTGGCGCGGCGACGCGCTCGTCGCGATCAACCACACCGACCGGCCGGCGGCGCTCGTCCTCGGCGCGGCGCTCGCGACCGGCCCCGCCGCCGTGCGTGACGCGGTCGCGCGCGACGGGACGCCGCTCGCCGACCTGCTCACCGGCGCGCGCCACGACGCCTCCGCGACCCTCCCGCTCGCGCCGCACGACGTCGTCGTCCTCACGACGGTGCGACCGTGAAAGGTTCATCCGAGAAGATGTCACCTCCCGGAAACTCTGTTTGATCCCACGGAAACCGTCGCTCCCTACGGTCGTCCCGACGCGCCGCCCAGGCGCCCGGTGACGGAAGGGGACGACCGATGTCCGAGGCATCACCCAGCACCACCGAGAGGCACCCGGTCGACCAGGTGCCGCGGCTCGCGCGCCTGTTCCCGCTCGGGCTGCAGCACGTGCTCGCGATGTACGCCGGGGCGGTGGCCGTGCCGCTCATCGTGGGCGGAGCCCTCGGCTACTCCGCGCAGGACCTGGCGTTCCTCATCAGTGCCGACCTGTTCGTCGCGGGCGTCGCGACGATCATCCAGTCCCTCGGGTTCTGGCGGTTCGGGGTGCGGCTGCCGCTCATGCAAGGGGTGACGTTCGCCGCCGTCGGCCCCATGATCACCATCGGCACGACGTACGACATCACCGCCGTCTTCGGCGCCACCATCGCGTGCGGCCTGTTCATGATCCTCGTCGCCCCGTTCTTCTCGGCGCTGCTGAGGTTCTTCCCACCGATCGTCACCGGCACGGTCATCCTCGTCATCGGCGTGTCGCTCATGGACGTCGCCGCCGGGTGGATCACGGACAACGGCCCCTCCGCCGCGCCGTCCGACCTGGCGCTCGCGGCGGGCACGCTGCTGTTCATCGTGCTCGTCGAGCGGTTCGCGCCCGCGGGGCTGGCCCGCATCTCCGTGCTGCTCGGGCTCGCGCTGGGCACCCTCGTCGCGCTGCCCATGGGCAAGGTGGACTGGTCGGGCGTGGGGGAGGCGGGCTGGTTCGCCGTCGTGACCCCGTTCCACTTCGGCCTCCCGACGTTCCCGCTCGCAGCGGTGGTGTCGATGCTGGTCGTGGGGCTCGTCATCATGACGGAGACGACGGGCGACATGATCGCCGTCGGCGAGATCACCGGTCGCCCGGTGACGAGGCAGCGCCTCGGCGACGGGCTGCGTGCCGACGGGCTGTCCACCATGCTCGGGGGCGCGTTCAACACGTTCCCCTACACGGCGTTCGCGCAGAACGTGGGGCTCGTCAGCCTCACCGGCGTCGGGTCGCGGTACGTCGCGACGATGGCGGGCGGCATCCTCGTGGTGCTCGGCCTGGTGCCCAAGGTCGGGGCGGTGGTCGAGGGCGTGCCGAGCGCCGTCCTCGGCGGCGCCGGGGTCGCGCTGTTCGGCATGGTCGCGGCGTCGGGCGTCCGCTCGCTCACCAAGGTGACGTTCACGAGCAAGAACATCCTCGTGGTCGCCGTGTCCCTCGGCGTCGCGATGCTCCCGACGGTGCGCCCGGAGATCTACGCCGAGTTCCCGACCTGGTTCCGGCTGATCTTCGACTCCGGCATCAGCGCCGGTGCGATCAGCGCCATCCTGCTCAACCTGCTGCTCAACGGCGACCAGCTCCGGCGGGAGCCGGAGCCGGCGTCCGACCTGTCGCTCGAACCCGCGTCCGACCCTGGGCTGGAGCCGGCCGCCGCTCAGGCGCCGACGTCGCCGTCCACGTAGAACCAGCGCCCGCCCTCGCGGACGAACCGGCTCACCTCGTGCAGGCGGCCCCGCTCACCCGTGGCCGCCTGCACGTACTGCGCGACGAACTCCACCTCGCCGCCGTCGTCGAACGGGCCGCCCGCATGGGTGGCGAGCACGACGAGGCGCCGCCACCGCTGGTCGTCGTCGAGCTCCAGCGACGACGGCCGCGTGCGCGGGTGCCACGTGGCGCGCAGGTAGGCGGCGTCGCCGACGGCGAACGCGGTGTACCGCGAGCGCATCAGCGCCTCCGCGGTGGGGGCGGGCCGGTCGCCGCGCAGCAGCGGGCCGCAGCACGCGCCGAACGTGTCGCCGGAGCCGCAGGGGCAGCGGTCGTCGTCGAGCACGGGTCCTCCTTCGATGCCGTCGGGGGTCGGGTCAGTGCGCGCCCGGCAGGCGCGGGTTGAACCGCTCCTCGCCGAGGGAGACGAGCAGCGCCAGCAGCACGACGACGGCGCTCGCGAGCGGCACGACGCGCACGTCGACGGCGGCGACCAGCGCCGCGCCCAGCCCGGAGCCGGCCGCGATGCCCACGTTGAACATGGACGACGAGATCGCCACCCCCATGTTGGTGGAACCGGGGGCCACGAGCATCACGCGGTGCGACAGGGCGGGCGGCACGCAGGAGAACGAGAACCCGAACAGCGCCAGGGACGCGACGGCGGCGACCGGCTGCTCGCCGAACGCCCACAGGCTCACGAGGGCCACCGTGAGCACGGCGAGCGCCACGAGCAGCACCGCCACCGGGCGCGCGTCGATGAACCGGCCCACGACGATGGTGCCGATCACGCCGGCCGCGCCCTGCAGGAGCAGCAGCCGGGCCATGTCGGACTGCTCGAAGCCGGTGACCTCGATGAAGTACTGCGTGACGAACGTGATGACGCCGAACGCGCCGGTCAGCACGAGGCCGGTCGTGACCATCTGGAACCCGAAGCGGCGACGGCTGGGGTGCGGCGCCCGGCTGGCCCCGCCCTCGGACGGCTTCATCGTGGGGAACAGCACCAGCACCACGAACGTCACCACCAGGGACAGGGCGGCGACGGCGGCGAACGTCCACCGCCACGACGTGTGCTCGCCGAGCCAGGTGCCTGCGGGAACGCCGAGCACCGGGGCGAGCGAGTTGCCGAGCGCGAGGCGCGTCATCACCCTGCCGCGGACCACCGGCCGGAACAGGCCCGTCGTCGCGGGCACCACGGCCGCCCAGAACAGCGCCTGCGCCGTCGCCGTCACCAGGCGGGCCGCGAACAGCTGCTCGTAGGACGGGGCGAGCGCAGCCCACAGCGTCGCGACGGCGGCGATGCCCGCGCACGCGGACAGCACCCACCGGCGCGGCACGCCGCGCGTCCAGTGCGCCAGCGGCACGGTCGTGATGAGCACCACGAGGGCGTACCCGGTGACGAGCAGGCCGATCTCGGACGTCGACCGGCCCAGGTCGGGGGCCATGAGCGTGAGCAGGCCGGACGGCAGCGACTCGACGGTGACGAACAGGAACGTCGACAGCGCCATCGCGACCAGGATGATCGTGGCGCGACGTTCGTCGACGGGTGGCGTGATGGCGGACGCCGGCGCGGAGGAGAGGTTCTCGGTCATGGGGATCGAAACGATCCTAGGCGCGAGTTGTCAGGGCCAGGCGCACGACAACGCGCGCCTGGCCCTGACAGGCCCGCGGCGCACCGAGGTGTCAGGGCCACGACCACAAGAACATGCTCCTGGCTCTGACAACTCGCGCGGGTGGGGTTGCGGTGGCGCGCGGGGTTCTCGATTCTCGGAGGGTGCCCACGCTGGCGGAGGTGCTGACGGAGGTCGCCGGTGAGCTGTACGGCCTCGAGCCGGCGGCGTTCGTCCCCGCGCGCGACGCCCGCTCCGCCGCCCTGCGCGCCGACGGCGAGGACGAGGCGGCCGACCGCGTGAAGCGGCTGCGCAAGCCGTCGACGGCGGCCTGGGTGGTCAACCTGCTCGCGCGCGCCGAGGCGGACCAGGTGGAGCAGGTGGTCGAGCTCGGCGCCGCGTTCCGCGAGGCGCAGGACGACCTCGACGGGAAGCGCCTGCGCGAGCTCACCCGGCAGCGGCGGCAGCTCGTCGCGGCGGTCGCGGCGCGGGCGAGGTCGCTCGCCGTCGAGGCGGGTACCGCTGTCTCCGGCGCCGTCCTCACCCAGGTCGAGTCCACGCTCACCGCCGCGATGATCGACGCCGACGCCGGCCGCGCCGTCCGCAGCGGGCTGCTCGTCGGCCCGCTGCAGGCCACCGGCATCGGGCGGGCCGACGTCGCGTCCGCCGTCGCCGTCCCGGACGCGCTCGGCATCGCGCCCGTGGACGACGACGGCGCGCCGTCGCGGCACCTGCACGCCGTGCCCGACCTGCCGGGCGCGGCGCGCAGCGGACGTCGTCGGGCCGGGTCGCGGAAGGACGACGACGGCGCGGCCGCCGAGGCGGAGGCCGCGCGGGCGGCGGCCCGCCAGGAGGCGGAGCAGGCGCTCGCCGACGCGGAGGACGACGTCGCCGCCGCGCGCGACGCCGGGAGCTCGGCCGCCGCCGAGGTAGGCCGCATCGAGGGGGTCGCGCGCCGCACCGACGCCGAGCGCGAGGCCGTCCGCCGCCGCCTCGCCGAGCTGGACGACGAGGCCGACGCCGTCGGTGCCGAGCTGCGCGGCGCCGTCGCCGCCCGCCAGCGTGCCGAGCGCACCCTCGCCGACGCCACCCGCCGTCGCGACGAGGCCGCCGCTCGCCTCCGCGACCTCTGACGTGTCAGGGTGAGCGCGGGGTATACCGCGCGCTCACCCTGACAGCTCGCGCCTTCGCCGGTCAGCCGGCGGCGAGCTCGGCGGCGACGGGCCCGAGCAGGCGCCCGTCGTGGTCGAACATCGCCTGGTTCTCCCACGCGTTGCCGGACGCCGGGTCCTCGGGGTCCCAGCCGTTGCCCGCGACGGACGTCCACGCCGGCTCCCAGTAGACGGCGCCGATCCCGCGGCCGCCGGGCGCGGCAGCGACGGTGTCCTGCACGGCGCGGAACGCCGCCGCCTGGCCCTCGGGCGTGGCGGGGTAGCCGGCGACGAGCTGGCCCTCGGTGGCGATGACGTTCTCCCAGGCCGGGTCGTCGTCCTCGAGCGTGAACGGGTACGCCGTCTCGACGACCATGACGTCGCGGTCGTAGCGGGCGGACAGGGTGCCGACGGCCTCCTGCAGGTCGGCGAGCGACCCGTGCCAGTAGCCGTAGTAGCTCAGGCCGACGACGTCGAACGGCACGTCGCGCGCGGTGACCTCGTCGAACCACCACGTGAGCCCGTCGATGCCGTTGTTGATGTTCGTCAGGTGCAGGATCGTCCGCGTCGACGGCGAGACGGCCTTCACCGCGTCGTGCCCGGCGGTGAGGAACCCGGCGAGGGCGTCCCACTGCGCGCCGGCGACGCCGTCGTCGGGGTCGACGTCCCACGTCTGGCCGTAGGGCCACAGCATGCCGGGGTTGATCTCGTTCCCCACCTGCGCGTACGCGACGTCGACCCCCGCGTCTACGAGGGCGGTCATCACCTCGCGGGTGTGCGCGGCGAGCTGGTCGGTCATCTCGGTGACGCTCGACCCCGCCCACGCGGCCGGCACGCCCTGCGCCCCCGGGTCGGTCCACCGGTCGGAGTAGTGGAAGTCGACCATGACGTCCATGCCCGCGGCCTGGATGCGCTTCGCGGTGGTCACGACGTGCGTCACCTCGTTGTAGCCGTCGGCAGGGTCCACCCACACCTTGAGGCGGCCGAGGTTCATGCCGTGGTCGGCGAGGATCTCCACCGCGTCGCCCGGCGTGCCGTCGACGTCGGCATACGTGGCGCCGTGGTCCTCGTTCTTCGCCAGGCCGGACAGGTCGCCGCCGCGCACGTCGCGCGCCACCCGGCCGCGCTCGACCGCGACGTCGTCGACGCTCGCCCACGCACCGCCCGCGTCGTCCGACGTCGCGAGCGCGAGCGTGCAGTCGCCGCCGCGGCTCTGCGCGGAGACGGCGACGCGCACCCACGCGTCGTCCTGCAGCGTCTGCGGCAGGGTGACGGTGCCGGACGTGCCGCCCGCGCAGGTCAGGGACAGCGTCGAGGTGTCCAGCCCGCCGGACTTCACCCAGGCGCTCGCCGTCCACCAGCCCGTGCCGAGGCGGCCCAGACGCTGCGACGTCGTGACCTCGTACGGCACGTCCGACCAGTGCGTCAGCCGATCGCCGGTGCGGCCCCCGGCCTCCGTCGTCGCGGCGGCGTCGCCGGTGACGGCCCAGCCGTCCAGGCCGGCGTCGAACCCCGCGTTCTCCGGCTCGACGGCGGACCGGCCGCCGGGCGCGGCCCCCGCCGGTGCGGCGAGGGCGGCCGCCAGGGCGGCGGCGAGCAGGCTCGTGGTGATCGTGCGGTTGCGGTGCGACATCATCGTCCTTTCGCGTCGGGCGAGTTGTCAGGGCCACGAGTACGGCAACCTGCGTGTGGCCCTGACAACTCGCGGGATCAGTGCGGGGTGCGCAGCACGCGCGCCCCGCCGGCGGGGACGACGACGAAGCCTGCGACGTCCTCCCCGGTGAGCAGGTCGGTGGAGCCGGGCGCGACGTCGGGCAGCTTGGCGTCGGAGGCGGCATGGTTGAGCGCGACGGTGAAGACGGCGTCGTCGCCGTGCCGCCGCACGACCTCGAGCTCCGCGGGCAGGCCGGCGGGGGCGAGGCCGGCGTCGTCGTACACCCGGGCCATGAGGGGGGCGAGCGCGTCGACGTCCAGCCGCGTCGAGACGTACCAGCCGGTGCCCGCGCCGAGGGAGTTCCGCGTGATCGCCGCGCCGCCCGGCCGCGGGCCGCCGTCGTACGTGGCCACGACCTGCGCGCCGTCGAGCGCGAGGTCGTCGGCCCACACGTCGCCGGCCAGGGCGCCGTCGGCCAGCCCGACGACGCCGAGCGTCTCGCCCTCCCGCAGCGGCAGGAACTCCTCGACCGTGAGGCCGAGCGCCCGCCGCAGCGGCGCGCCGTAGCCGCCCTCGTGCACGCGGTCGTGCTCGTCCACGACGGCGCTGAAGTAGCTGACCAGCAGCGTGCCGCCGCCCTCCACGTACCGCGTGAGGTTGTCGGCCGCGGCGGCCGTGAGCAGGTACGACGCCGGGGCGACGACGAGCCTGTAGCCCGACAGGTCCTGCTCGGGGTGCGCCATGTCGACCGTGAGGCCGTCCCGCCACAGCCGGTCGTAGAAGGCGTCGGTGCGCTCGCGGTGCGACGCGTCGACGCTGGGCCGCCACTCGAGGTCCTGCGCCCAGTGCGACTCGTAGTCCCACAGCAGCGCGACGTCGGCCCGCACGCGCGAGCCCCGCACCTCGCCGAGGCGGCCGAGCTCTGCACCGAGCGCGCACACCTCGCGGAAGACGCGGCTGCCCGTGCCTGCGTGGGGGAGCATCGCGGAGTGGAACTTCTCGGCGCCGCCGCGCGAGGCCCGCCACTGGAAGAACAGGATCCCGTCGGCGCCGCGGCCCAGGTGAGACAGGGCGTTGCGCCGCTCCTCGCCCGGCCGCTTGGCCACGTTGCGCGGCTGCCAGTTCACGGCCGAGCTCGAGTGCTCCAGCAGGAGCCACGGCTTGCCGCCCGCGACCGAGCGCGTGAGGTCCGCCGCCATCGCCAGCCCGACATGGCCGCGCGGGTCGGCCGCGGTGAGGTAGTGGTCGTCGGAGACGACGTCGACCTCGCGGGCCCACGCCCACAGGTCGGTGGACGGGCACGCCGCCGCCATGAAGTTGGTGGTGACCGGGAGGTCGGAGTGCGCGCGGATCGCGTCGCGCTCGGCCACGAAGCACTCGCGCAGCATCGCGTCGGTGAACCGCGCGTAGTCGAGGCGCATGGCCGGGTTCGCGACGGTCGGCGTGGCCGACGGCGCGACGACGTGCTCCCACTCGCCGTACACCTGGCCCCAGAAGCGGGTGCCCCAGGCGGCGTTGAGCGCGTCGAGGGTGCCGTACCGGGCGCGCAGCCACAGGCGCCACGCGCGCTGCGCGTGGTCGGAGTAGTCGTCGGAGACGGGCGCGCCGTACTCGTTGTGCACGTGCCACAGCACGACGGCGGGGTGCTTCCCGTAGCGCTCGGCGAGCGCGCCTGCGATGCGGGTGGCGGCGCGGCGGTAGGCGGGCGACGACGGCGCGGCCGCGCCGCGGGACCCGAACTCCAGCACGGTGCCGTCGCGCGTCACGACGCGCGAGTCCGGGTACGTGCGGAAGAACCACGCCGGCGGCGACGCGGTGGGCGTGCCGAGGTCGACGCGGACGCCGCCGGAGTGCAGCAGGTCGAGCAGCCGGTCGAGCCAGCCAAAGTCGTACTCGCCCTCGCGCGGCTCGAGCAGCGCCCAGCTCCAGATCCCGACGCTCACGAGGTTGACGCCGGCCTCCCGCATGAGCGCGACGTCCTGCGCCCACACCTCCTCCGGCCACTGCTCGGGGTTGTAGTCGCCGCCGTAGCAGATCTCCTCGACGCCGGGCAGCCAGCCGTCGAAGTCCGGGCCCGGGCGGAAGGGCGTGGCGTCGGGCATGGAAGAGGCTCCTCGCGTCGGTGCTGGTGCTCGGCGTGCTGTGCTCGCTGCTGTGCTGAGTCCTGTGCTCGGTCACAGCCGTCGTGACCGGGCAACGACTAGGTAACACCACGAAACCGGAAGTTGACAATCCCGGGCGACGTGTCGCTACTGTGACCGTGCACAGCCACACTGTCGTGAGTCGCCCAGCGCCCCCTGCCTGACGCGGCGGTGCGATGGTCCTTGACGAGGAGGAGTCATGCGCCTGACCACAGGCACCCGGATCGCGGCCCTCGCCGCCGCCACCGCGCTGCTCGCGTCCGCCTGCTCCGGCGGCGGCGACGACGCCGGCTCGGACGACGGCGGATCGGCCGCGGGCCCCGTCGAGCTCACCTTCTGGACGTGGACGCCGAACATGGAGAAGGTCGTCGACCTCTGGAACTCCGAGCACCCCGACATCACGGTCACGGTGAACAAGCAGGACGGCGGCGACCCCGCCGTCACCAAGCTGCTCACGGCGATCAAGGCGGGCTCAGGCGCGCCGGACATCATGCAGGCCGAGTACCAGAAGATCCCGCAGCTCGTGTCCTCGGACGCGCTCGCGGACCTCTCGGGCTCGCTGGGCGACGACGTCGCCGAGCACTTCACCGACGGCGTGTGGGACGCCGTCACCCTCGGGTCGGACGCCGTCTACGCCGTGCCGCAGGACTCCGGGCCGATGCAGTTCTACTACCGCGCCGACGTCTTCGAGAAGCTCGGCATCGACGTCCCCACCACGTGGGACGAGTACGCGGACGCGGCGCGGAAGGTGCACGAGGCCGACCCGAAGGCCTACCTCGGCACGTTCTCCGCCAACGACGCGGGCTGGTTCGCCGGCATGACCCAGCAGGCCGGCGCGTCCTGGTACGGGATCGACGGCGACGCGTGGTCGGTGGACATCGACTCCGACGCCACCACCAAGGTCGCCGAGTACTGGGGCGGCCTCGTGGAGGAGGGTGTCATCGACAACAAGCCGATGTACACCCCCGAGTGGAACGCCGGCCTCAACGACGGCACCCAGGTGGGCTGGCTGTCGGCGATCTGGGCGCCCGGCGTCCTGTCGGGCAACGCCGCCGACACCGCGGGCAAGTGGGAGATGGCGCCCATGCCGCAGTGGGACGCCGCCGCGCCCGCCACCGGCGCGTGGGGCGGCTCGGCCACCGCGGTGACCTCGCAGTCCGAGCACCCGGAGCAGGCCGCCGAGTTCATCACCTGGCTCAACACCGACCCGGAGGCCGTGCAGGCGCTCGTGGACGAGACCGGCATCTACCCGGCCGACGTCCCGGCGAGCACCGAGGCGCTCAGCGACCCGCCGGAGTTCTTCTCCAACCAGCCCGACTTCTACGAGGTCGCGGCGCAGACGGCGCAGACGGTGCAGCCGTTCACCTACGGGCCGAACATCAACGTCGCCTACTCCGCGTACAACGACGAGTTCGCCAAGGCGACCAAGGCCAAGAAGGCCAGCGCGTTCGTCGACGCCGTCGGCGCGATGCAGCAGATCACGCTCGACGACCTGAAGAACCAGGGCTTCAACGTCAGCGAGTGACGACGCCGGCCGCCCGGGCCGGGAGATCCCCCCGGGCGGCCCGACGCCGTCGACCACGTTCGTCGTCGACCACGAAGCGCGCCGATCCGAGAGGGACGCCTGAGATGACCACGACCACCGCCGCGCCGCCGGCCCGCGCGACCGGGCCCAGCACGTCCGGACGGCGCCGGCTCGCCCCGTGGGGCTTCCTCGCGCCCGCGATCGTGCTGTTCGTCCTCTTCCTGGCGCTGCCGATCGCGTACGCGGTCTACCTGTCCTTCCGCACGGAGAAGGTGAGCGGGCTGGGCCTCGGCTCGGGCTCGCGCACCGAGGTGTGGGCCGGGCTGTCCAACTACGCGGCCGCGCTCGGTGACCCGGAGTTCCTCGCGTCCGTGGGGCGTGTCGCGCTGTACGGGCTGATCGTCGTGCCGACGATGCTCGGCCTGGCGCTGCTGTTCGCGCTGCTCCTCGACTCGCGGCGGGCGCGGACGCGCACGTTCTCGCGGACGGCGATCTTCCTGCCCTACGCGGTGCCCGCCGTCATCTCGTCCCTGCTGTGGGGCTTCCTCTACCTGCCCGGCGTCAGCCCGTTCTACGACCTGTTCGAGCGGTTCGGCTGGGACGTGCCGTCGCTGTTCGACGGCGACCTCGTGATGCTCGCCGTCGCGAACATCGCCGTCTGGGGTGGCACCGGGTTCAACATGATCGTCATCTACACCGCGCTCAAGGCGGTGCCGTCGGAGCTGTACGAGGCGGCGGAGCTGGACGGCGCCTCGCAGGTGGCGGTGGCCCTGCGCATCAAGATCCCGATCGTCACGCCGTCGATCATCATGACCGCCGTCTTCTCGATGATCGCGACGCTCCAGGTGTTCGCCGAGCCCACCACGCTGCGCCCGCTGAGCAACGCGATCTCGACCACGTGGACCCCGCTGATGAAGGTGTACCGCGACGCGTTCACGCGCGGCGACCTGTACTCGGCCGCCGCGACGTCGGTGATCATCGCCGCGGCGACGTTCGTGCTCTCGTTCGGCTTCCTGCGCCTCGTGCAGGGCCGCGCTTTCGGCCAGGAGAAGTGACCATGACGACGCTGACCAGCCCGCTGCCCGCCGACGCCCCGGCCGCGCGTTCCTCCGTCCGTCGTCCCACCGGGCAAGGACGCCGTACCTGGCGCGGCGCCGGCGAGCGGCCGTCCGCCGTGGCCACCGCCGTCCTGCTGCTGGGCGCCCTGTACTGCCTGCTGCCCGTGGTGTGGGTGGTCGTGGCCTCGACGAAGTCCGGGGCCGAGCTGTTCTCCAGCTTCACGTTCGCGCCGTCCACCCACCTGGCCGACAACGTGGCCGACCTGTCCGCCTACCGCGACGGGCTGTTCTGGCGGTGGATGCTCAACACGGCCCTCTACGCGGGCGTCGGCGCCGCGGCGTCCACGCTCGTGTCCGCCATGGCCGGGTACGGCCTGGCGAAGTACACGTTCGCCGGCAAGAACGCGGTGTTCAACGTGCTGCTCGCGGGCGTGCTGGTGCCCGCCATCGTGCTCGCGATCCCGCAGTACCTGCTGCTGGCCGAGCTCGACCTCACCAACACGTACTGGTCGGTGCTGCTGCCCAGCATCATCAGCCCGTACGGCATCTACCTGGCGCGCATCTACGCGGCCGCCGCCGTGCCGGACGAGGTGGTCGAGGCTGCCCGCACCGACGGCGCGAGCGAGACCCGGACGTTCTTCCAGGTGGCCGTGCCGATGCTGGTGCCCGGCCTGGTGACGGTGTTCCTCTTCCAGTTCGTCGCGATCTGGAACAACTTCATGCTGCCGTACATCATGCTGGGCGACGACAAGCTGTTCCCGATCACGGTGGGCCTGTCCGGCCTGCTCAACCAGGGCGCCAGCCAGCCCGCCATGTACACGCTCGTGATCACCGGCGCGCTGCTGTCGATCGTGCCGCTCGTCGCGCTGTTCTTCGCGCTCCAGCGATTCTGGCAGGTGGACCTCGCCGCGGGCGCGGTGAAGTCGTGACGCGGCCTCGTGCCGGTCAGGTCGCGCGGGTCCCTAGACTCGCGGGCGTGGAAGGTACGGGTGGGCACGGGGCCGACGACGGCCGGGCGAAGCGGCCCACGATCCGCGACGTCGCGGCGGTCGCAGGGGTCTCGCGGGGCACCGTCTCGCGGGTCATCAACGGCGGGCACTGGGTGTCCCCGGACGCGCGCACCGCGGTCGAGGAGGCCATCCGCACCACCGGCTACCGCGCGAACCCGCATGCGCGCTCCCTGGTGACGGGGCGGGCCAACTCCGTCGCGTTCCTCCTCACGGAGGAGCAGCACCTGCTGTTCGAGGACCCCAACTTCTCCCTGCTGCTGCGGGGTGCCACGCACGCCGCCGCCGAGCGGGAGATGCCGATGGTGCTGCTCGTCGCGGGCACGGCGGAGGAGCGGCGCCGGGTGGCGCAGTACCTGGAGGCCGGGCACGTGGACGGGGTGCTGCTCATCAGCTCCCACCGCGGCAACCCGATGATGGGGGAGCTGCTGCGGCACGAGATCCCCACCGTCGCCTGCGGCGTGCCGCTCGGGTACGAGGGCAAGGTCGGGTACGTCGCCGCCGACGACCGGTCCGGCGGCCGCGCGATGACCCAGCACCTGTGGGACACCGGCCGGCGGCGCATCGCCACCATCACCGGCCCGATGGACACCCCGGGCGGCGTGCTGCGCCTCGAGGGGTACCGCGAGGTGCTGGGCGACGCCTACGACCCCGGGCTGGTGGCGCACGGCGACTACTCCCGCGAGAGCGGGCGCCTCGCCATGGCCGAGCTGCTCGGGAGGCGGCCCGACGTCGATGCCGTGTTCGTGCACTCCGACCTCATGGCCGCCGGCGCCCTCGTCGCCCTGCAGGCCGCGGGCCGCAGCGTGCCCGGCGACGTCGCCGTCGGCGGGTTCGACGACTCCGGCGTCGCCGCGCAGCTGCACCCGCCACTGACCACGATGCGGCAGCCCTACGAGCGCATCAGCGCCGAGATGGTGCGGCTGCTGCTGGAGGTCGTGGACGGTCAGGAGCCCGCCGCGATCACCCTGCCCACCTCCCTCGTGGTGCGCGAGTCGGCCTGAGCGACGTCCCGCGTGACCTCCTGCGAGCCGTCCGTCGCGCCCGGAGCGACGGGCGGGTGGGCCCGGAGTCCCTGGAAGAGCCGCTCCAGCAACAGGGCGGGTTCGAGGTCGTCGGAGGGTGTGACGCCCTCGGGCACGACGACACCGACCAGCGCGAGCGAGCCGTCGACCCGCGTGGCGAGGGTCGTGGTCCGCGACGACGTGCCGTCGGAGGTGCGTTCGTCGACCGTCACGCCGAAGTACCCCGGCCCGCCCGGCTCGAAGGGTTCGCCCAGGTGCGACGTCCACCACGCAGGCTCGGTCGGCGCGCCCACGTATCCGACGGACATGAGCTCGGCGTCGCGCTCCTCGGCCCACCGGCGCGGTGCGGGCAGCTGGTACTCCGCGATCCGCGAAGCGTCCCCCTGCAGGCGCCACGCGTGGCTCGAGCCGTCCCCGGTGTCGAAGCCGGGGCCTCGGGGCGTGACGACCCAGCTGTACACCTCCACGTCGTCGACCCGCACCCCGGAGACGCCGGACGTCTCGTCCGGGAACCAGTAGCTCATGGGCCTGGCGAGGTAGAGATGGAACAGCGGCGCGAGTCCCGTGGCCCGTTCCGGCCCGAGGCGCCACCCGGTCTCGTAGTCCTGGACCATCCAGCGCGGCTCGACGGGGATCGTGGCCGCCCGGCGGCCGGGGAAGTCGACGGGCGTGAAGGTCCACGGGTCGGCTGTCCACGTCCGGGCCCGCTCGAGCTCACGGAACGCCTGGCGCTGTTCCACCGCGTCGAGCGCCCGGGGGACGGCCACCATCGCCAGCAGCAGGAGGGCGATCACCACCCCCGGCGTGACCCGAGGGTTGGCGAAGACGCGCCTCAGGAGGGTGCTCATCGATCTCCTTCCTCCGGCTCGGACATGGGCTTGAACGCCGTACGGAACTCGCCCTCGATGTGGAGGGCGGCGTCGTCGTCGGCGGCGACGTCCGTGCTCTCGGCGCGCCGCATCGCCTCGTCGAGCGGGATGCCGGCGTCGAGGTCGTGAGCGAGGTAGAGGTCGTGGATCGTCGTCACGTATCGGGTGTACGTCTGGTCCCGGACGGTGCCGACCTCGGCCCGGGCGTCGGCGATCGGCCCGCTCGTGTCGAGGAACTCCAGGCCCTTGGTGGTCGCCGTGGCGGCCACAGCCTCCGCGCTGCTGCGGCCGAGGGTGCCGAGCCCGAGCGCGTCGCTCGCCAGCGAGATGACCGCCTCGCGGGTCTCCGCCTCGTCGTAGGCGGCGGCGAGCGTCTCGGCCTGCATCGCCCCGGTGACCGCGCCGACCCCGGTCAGCACCTGCTCCGCGAGGTGGTAGCGAGGTTCGGAGTTGACGTCGTAGGCGCCGGACGTCGCGACCTCGATCATCGACGCCGCATAGCGCTCGGTGGTTCCGAGCCAGGCCTGCGCGGCCTCGGGGGAGCGTGACGTCGCGGCGATGACGTCGCGCAGCGCGAACGCGTCGAGCTCCGGCTGGGGGACGTCGGCGCGCAGACCCGTGCCCGCGGCGAGGCTGTCGTCCGGGTCGATCCCGGGCGCCGGGACGGGTTCTGCGGGGCCGTCCTCGGCATCGCGGGCGAAGGTCTGGGCCAAGGTCGCGTCGCCCACCGACGGCAGGTACGGCTCGTACGCCCGCGCGACGTCGGCGCTCGCGCGGTCGTCCAGCGTGGGGCCGGCCGTCAGACCGGTCGCCAGCGCCGGCGTGGCGTGCGAGACGAGGACGGCGGCCCGCCGCTGGTCGGCACGGTGGTGAGAGGTCGTCCCCTCGTCCACGGCGGCGGCATACGCGCCCGCGACGGCCCTCCCGCCGTCGGGCCAACCCCCGCTCGGGGCCCACCCGAACCAACGCCGGACGCTGCCCGCGACCTGGGTGTCCTGCGCCGGGGCGAGCCGGTCGAGCGCGAGCCGGGGGTGCCGGGCGTACCCCGCCAGCACCGCGACGGCGATCGGGGCGGTGATCGTGGCGTCGACGAGGGCGTCGCCCGTGGGGGCACCCGGGGTGCCGGTGGCCGCGGCGGCCTCGTCGGCGCGGCTCCGCCATCTCGCGTCGAGCGCGTCGCCGGCGGCAGCGTGCGCCACGGCGGGGAGCTCGGCGGGCAGGAGAATCGCGGCGAGCCGCGACCGCTCGCTCAGTCCGAGCGGCCAGTCGCCGATGCCGACGACGACGTCCCGACCGAACTCCCGGAGCTCGGGGTCCGACGCGGTGCGTGCCCAGGCCATGACGCCGTCGCCCAGCGCGGTGCGCAGCCGGGCGGGCAGCGGGCGGGCCGGATCGAGCACCGTCGGGCCGAGGGCCAGGTACACGTCCTGCGTCGTGGCGCCGTCCCAGAAGACCGCCCAGAACGCGGGGTCGTCCGCGTGCGCCGTGAGGATCCGCCGGAGCTCCGCGCGCAGCTCGCGCCGCGCCTCCTCCTCCCCGCCGGACGCGGCCCGGGGCAGGAGCGTGACGACCCGCCGCGCCGCCGCCCCGGACGCCTCCAACGTCCGCGGGTCGGCACCCGCGGTGACGACGGCCCGGACCGCCCGGACGTCGGCGAGCGCCGACAGCGCGGCCGCCGCCCGTCGTGACGCGTCGTCCTTTGTGTCCCGCGCGGCACGCCACCGTGCCGCCGCCGCGGCGACGTCCGCGCGCGCTGCGGCGAGCTCCCGCTCGGCGGTGGCGAGCCGGAGGTGCGCCTGGGTCGGATCGCCGGGCACGGCGCACGCGTCGGACCACCCCGTCGGGCGTCCCGCTGTCGACCGTCCCGACGGCGACCACCCCGCCGACGACCGTGCCGCGCCGGACCAGCCGACCGATGGCTCGCCGGCCATCCCACCGCCGGTCACCCCACCGCCGGCCACTCCACCGCCGGCCACTCCGCCGCCGACTACTCCACCGCCGACCGCGACGATGTTCCACGTGGAACGACGCGCCTCGTCCACCTCGGCGTACCACCGCGTTTCCCGGCGGAGGGCCTCCGCGTGCTCGTCGATCGCCCGCTGCGCCGACGCCTGGGCGTCGTGGAGCACAGCGGCGTGGCGGTGCAAGGTGGAGGCCGCCGCCTCGAGCATGCCGCCGCTGGCCCGGGCGTGGTCGGCCGCGGCGGCGACACGCTCGCGCGCCCGCTCGACGGCCGGGCTGCGCTGGGTGTCGAGCGATGCGCCCACCCGCAGCAACCGGGAGCGCGCGTCCGCGAGCCGTGTCGCGGTGCGCGATGCGGACTCGGCGGCGTCGACCAGCGCGGGCGGGCTGCCGGGGAGCGGGCACAGCTCGCCGCACGGCGCCGCCGTCCGCCCGTCCGGCGTCACGCGTGGTCCGCCGAGCGAAACCCGCCCAGCAGCGCGGCGAGGTCCTGCACCGTCCCGTGCTCCGCGCCCTCGAAGACCTCGGCGGCGCGAGAGAGGCCCGCGCCCAGCGACCCGAGCTCGTCCACGACGGCTTCGTGGCTGGTGCGCCACGCTGCCGCGAGGCCCTGCAGCGCGGCCGACAGGCCGGCGTCGCCGCTCGCGCCGGGCGTCGCCGCCGTCGCCAGCAGACCGCCCGACACCTCGGCGAGCGATGACGTGGCATCCCTCAGCTCGGAGGCCGCCGTGGCGAGGGTCGTGGTGTCGAGGTCGAGCTGGGTCATCCCGTCCCTGTCCTGGTCCGTCGTCGGGTCGTCCGTGCCTGCGCCGGGGCGCGTGGACGACGCTAACGACGACGGGTTCGGGGCGGCCGAGGTTATCCACAGGGTCGGTCCGGGTGGTGAGTCGCCCGCTGCGCCGCCACGGCACGCGGCCGGTCCACCGGACGGTCAGTCCCACCAGACGCGGAACCACGGCTCGTCCGCCCCCGAGGACGCACCGGCGTCCGGCCGACGGCCCCGCCACGGCGCGACCTCGTCCGGGGGCGCGTGCATGTCGTCGACACCCAGCTCGCCGAGGGCGCGCAGGACGTCGGTGCTCCCGTCGCCCGGTCCGCGCCGCGGCCCGACGGGCACGTCCCGGCCCGGCCGGAGCAGCACCCCCGTCACGGTGATCCGCTCGTCGCAGCGCAGCGGCCCGACGACGTACCCCTGGGCGCGGACGCGGTCCGGGTGCCGCACGACCGCCCGCAGCACCGCGCCGAGCGACGGGCCGAGGTTCTGCCGCTGGGTGGCCAGCTCCACCTCGTCGAGCCGCTCCAGCAGGCCCGCGGCGATCCGCTCGTCGAGGGCGACGAACGGGTAGAAGCCCGGCGTCGTCGAGCCGGCGAGCACGGGCTCCAGCAGCACGTCGAGCCCGTCGTCGAGCAGCCAGCCGTGCCGACCCGGGCACCCGCCGTCCCGGCCGCCGTGGTGCGGCCGGTCCGCGGCGAGGGCGCGCTCGCGGGTCCAGGCGGTGCGCAGGTCGACGAGATCGGGCGGGACGAACCGTGCCGGATCGGGCGCCGGCGGTGCGGGCGGGGGTGTCGTCGCGACGGGCATGTCGGGCTCCTCGTGGTCCGGGGCGCCGGGGTGGGCGTCCGTGGCCGAGCCTCCCGGGCGTGGGGCGACATGGACGCGCCGCGGACCTCACCTGTGGACGGGCGAGGCCTGGGGGCAGGCTCCCGGGCCCGGCGCGTCGTGGCGCCGTCGTGCCTGGTCACGACCGATGAGTTCAGGGCTGGCGCGGCGTCATCCCCTCAGCACAGGATGAGAACCAAGAACCCCCCACCGGCCGACGGAGAACCGATGAGCGAGCTCACCACCCACACCCTGGACGTGCCCGGCGCCGTCCTCACCTATGACGTCCGCCTGCCGGACGCACCCGGTGGCCACCCGCCGCTGTTCCTCCTCGGCTCGCCGATGGCGGCGTCCGGCTTCACCCAGCTGCTCAAGCACCTCGACGACCGCGCCGTCGTCACGTACGACCCGCGCGGCACGGAGCGGAGCACGCTCGCGCCCGACGGCGAGGTGTCGGTCGCGCTGCACGCGGACGACTTCCACCGCGTGGTGCGGGCGGCGCGCGCGGAGCTCGGCGACGGGCCGGTCGACGTGTTCGCCTCCAGCGGCGGCGCGGTCAACGTGCTGCCGTGGATCGTGGACCACCCCGACGAGCTGGGCACGGTCGTGGCGCACGAGCCGCCGCTGTGGGCGCTCCTCGAGGACCGCGACGTGCAGCGCCAGGTCACCCGCGACATCGTCGAGACGTACCAGCGCGACGGGTTCGGCCCCGCGATGGCGAAGTTCATCCAGGTCTCCATGCAGGACGCGCCGCTCACCGAGGAGTACCTGGCGCAGCCCGCCCCCGACCCGGCGATGTTCGGCCTGCCCACGGAGGACGACGGCTCCCGCGACGACCTGCTGCTCAACGGGAACATGAAGGCGCTGCCCTGGTTCGAGCCCGACCTCGACGCGCTGCGACGCACCACCGTGCGGCTGGTCCCCGCCGTCGGCGAGCAGGGGCCGGGCACGATGCCGCGCCGCGGGGGAGAGGCGCTGGCCGCGGCGCTGGGCCTCGACGTGGCCGTCTTCCCCGGCGACCACGGCGGCTTCGCGGCCAACGAGTGGTCGCCGGGCAACGACCCGGCGGCGTTCGCGGCGCGGCTGCGGGAGGTGCTCGCCGGCTGACGTCGGAGGACTCAGACCCGGACGCCGGCGTCCCGGCCGATCCGTTCCAGCCCGGCGATACCCGCGGGGGCGTACTCGAGGTACCGCGCGACGGCGGCGCGCACCTCGGGCCGTGCGGTCTCCTCGGGCGGGACCCGGGCGGGGTTGAGCAGCACGGAATGGGCCCAGGCGGCGACGTCGGGATCGGCCATGAACGTCGCGGCGGCCCGCGCGCCGCGACCCTGCATGGCCGCCCAGTCGGCGGGCGTGCTCCAGTAGGGCGTCGGCGGGCACAGGGCGTTCTTCTCGGCGTCGGGCCGGTCGTGGCGGGTGCCCTCCACGTGGCCGACCAGGGCGGCGCAGAACGGTGGGAACCCCGCCCGCACCGACTGGAGCGTGATCCGCTCGCCCCAGATCGGCAGCGCCGGGCGTACGTGCAGGCCGTACGCGGCGCAGTGCACGACGACCGCGCCGTGCGGCACCGCGACCTCGCCACTGTCGAGCACCAGCCGGCCGGGCTCGACGCGGCGCAGGTGCCCGTCGCGGACGACGCGCGTCACCGACCGCAGCAGCTCGAGCTCCCAGCGCCCCAGCGTCGGCGTGCGGGCCATGGTCGGCATCACCGCGGGGTCGATGCGCGTCATGACGCCGGCGTCCTCGAGACGCAGGAACAGGTCGTCGGGAGACGAGGCGTCGCAGGCCGCGGCCATGAGGATCCCCGCCATGCCGAGGAACACCGCCGGGTCCGGCTGCACGGCGGCGCGGTCGAGCATCCACGGGTCCCGCGGCCGCACCCACAGGATCGCGTCCGGGTCCGTGCCCCGCCCGAGCAGCCACACCACGGCGTCGGTCGCCGTCTTCCCCGACCCGACGACGACGAAGGCGGGGGCCTCCCCGACGTCCGGCAGCGCGCCCGCGGGGACGACCGAGGCGCCGTCGTCGACGTCGAACGGTGGCGGGGTCACGGCCGGGATGGACGGCGCGAGGTACCGGGCGTCGACCACCCGCCGTCGGACGCGCGGCTCGACGACGGCCCCCGACGCGAGGTCGACGAGCAGGCCGTCGCGGTACTCGTGCCCGCCGAGCAGCTCCACGCGGCCGGTCGGCAGCAGCCGCTCGGCGAGCACGGCGGCGTAGTACGCGGTGATCTCGGGGCCGGTGGCGCGCTCGTGCATCCCGCGCTCCGGCCCCGCCTCCTGGACGCGCCCGGAGCCGAGGCGGGTGGACGCGACGCCGTAGAACTGGGACGCCTGGTGCAGGCGGACGAACGGGTACGCGTCCAGCCAGTGCCCGCCCGGCGCGGCACGCCGGTCGACGAGCGTCGCGTGCGCGGTCGGGTCGTGGTCGACGAGCGCGTCGACGAACGCCATCCCGGCCGCCCCGGCGCCGACGACCAGGTAGTCGGTGTCGACCGAGCGGGCCATACCTCCAGTGACCCACCGGCGTCAGTAGCCGGTCAACGGGCGCGGGGGGTGATTGAGCGTGCCCCGGGCGACGCCGGGGCGGGCCGTCGGGGCTGCGCGTCAGTCGTCGCCGCGCTCCTGGACGACCTTCCCGTCCTGGGTGCCGACCCGGTAGTCGGTCTCCGCGCCGTCCACCAGCACCGTGACCGACCAGTGGTAGCGGCCGTCGTCCTCGTCGAGCTCGGCGTCCTCGAGGGCGCCGCCGGACTTCGCGACCGTCCGCTCGACGGCCTGGGTGATCGAGACGGTCGCGTCCGGCAGCGCGCGGCGGTCGTCGGCGTCGAGGTCGTCCTCCTGGGTGCGGACCACCTCGGTGCCGTCCGCGCTGACCTCGACCTCGACGCTGATCGTGCCGGTCGCGACGTCGACCTCCCAGGTGTTGTCACGGTCCGGGTCGTCGATGGCGTAGGCGGTGCCGCCGGCCTTCTTCTCGGCGGTGGCGATCGCCAGCAGCCCGGCGGCCGTGCGGTGCTCCGGCGCCATGGGCCCGCTCGGCGAGGTGGTGTCGGTGGCGTCGTCGGTGGCGGTGTCGTCGGCGGCGGTGTCCTCCCCGGACGACGTGGCGGTCTCCTCGGCGGGCGCTCCGCCGTCGCCGGCACCGTCGGCGCAGGCGGTGAGGGCCAGGCCGAGCGTCAGGGCGAGGGCGGCGGGGACGGCGATGCGGCGTGCGGTGCGGTCGCTCATGACGACGATCCTCCGGGCGCTCCGTGGCCCCCGCATGAGGTGCGGATGGGAAGTTCCTCATCTGGCGCCTTGCGGTTGACGCGGCGTCAACCTCTACCGTCGGTGTCATGACCCGTTCCATCCAGGACGTCGCCCGGCTCGCCGGGGTGAGCAGCCGCACGCTGCGGCACTACGACCAGATCGGTCTGCTGCCGCCGTCGGGCACCGGGCCCGGCGGTCTGCGGCACTACGACGACGCGGCGATCCGGCGCCTGCAGCGCATCCTGCTGCTGCGCGACCTGGGGCTGCCGCTGACCGACATCGGCCGGGTGCTCGACGAACAGGCGGACGAGGCCGGCGCGCTGCGCCGCCACCTCGACCAGCTGCGCGCCGAGCAGGACCGGCTGACGCGACGGATCGCCTCGGTGGAACGGACCGTGACCGCGATCGAGAAGGGAGAACAGCTCATGGCCGAGGACATGCTCGACGGCTTCGACCACACGCAGTACGAGGAGGAGGTGACCGAGCGCTGGGGCGCCGACGCGTACGCGAGGAGCGACGCGTGGTGGCGCGGGCTCGGGCCCGAGAAGCAGAAGGAGTTCCAGGCGCGGACGAAGGAGCTCGGCGACGCCTGGGCCGACGCCGCACGCCGCGGCGTCGACCCGACGTCCGACGAGGCGCAGGAGCTCGCCGCCCGGCACGCCGCCTGGCTGGGCGGCATCCCCGGCACGCCGGGGTCCGAGCGCGGGCGGCCGACGAAGGAGTACGTCGTCGGCCTGGCCGAGATGTACGTGGCCGACCCGCGGTTCGCGAAGAACTACGGCGGCACCGAGGGCGCGACGTTCGTGCGCGACGCCCTCGTCGCCTACGCCGAGCGCGAGCTCTGACCCGCCCCGCGAGTTGCCAGAGCGACACGGGGGCCATGCACCCACGTAGCTCTGACAACTCGCAGCGCAGGGGAGTTGTCAGAGCCAGGAAGGCCCATACCCCGACCTGGCTCTGACAACTCGGGGCCCGTGGCGGGGTGGGAGGATGCCCGGGTGAGCGACGACTGGGCGGCGCAGCGCACGGAGGCGGCACGCGTGCAGGAGGAGCGGCTGCGCGCGCGGCAGGACGCCGAGCACACGGAGGCGGAGGCGCTGCTGCGCGACTTCGTCCGGGCCGCGGCGGACGCCGGGCTGGAGCCCGGGCCGCTGGAGGTCAAGGGGTACGGCGGCCGCGGGACGGCGCGCACGTCGCTGCGCGGCTGGTACCTGCGGCACGACCGCACGGCGGCCGTCACGACCGACGGCGCGTTCTACGTCCTCACCGCGCCGCTGACGCTGCTCGACCGGGTGCGCGGCGCGCGCGTCGAGCCGCAGCGGCCGCCGATGATCCTCGGCGCGGGCGGCAAGGACGGCAGCTCGATCGACCTCGTCGACGCGCTCGAGCGCGTGCTGCCCGGCTGGCGCGACGCCGCGACGTAGCGGTCCCTCATCGTCCCGGACGGTGACGGCGAGCGAGCGCTACGTCAGCGCCTCGCCGACGGGCCCGGCGACCTCCGGCAGCGCGAGGTAGCCCGCCCAGGAACCGTCGTCGAGCGGGTACGCCGCGGCGTGGAAGCCCGGCGCCCGGTTCGTCACGCGCAGGGCCTCGATCGACGGCGACCCGTCCGGCAGCGGGAAGACGTCGGGCGTGAGGTCGCGCAGCGCGAGCAGGTCGCGCGGGTCGCGGGGGCTCACCCACCGGCCCACGCGCGCGGGGTACGCCAGCGGCGCGCGGGCACGGAGCGCGTCGCGGATCGCCCGGATGCCGAGCGGTGACCCGGGCGTGAGCAGCAGCGGCACGTCCGGCCCGCCGGACCGACCCGGGAGCCGAGCCGAGAGCCGATCCGAGAGCACCGAGTACGCCACGACGCTGCCGAGCGAGTGCGCGACGACGACCGCGGGCCCGCCGCCCGACGTCGCGTCCGCCAGCGCGTCGGCGAGCCCCGCGTCGATCACCCGCCGGACGGCGTCGTCGTGCAGGTAGGCGTACACGTCGCGGGTGAGCGTGAGCAGCACGGCGGCGCTGACCCACGGCACGTACCGGGCCACGAGCGCCAGCGCGCCGACGACGGCCTCGACCAGCGCGTCGCCGACCGCGCCCTGTGCCTCGACCGGCGGCGGGGCGACCGACGGCGCCTCGTCGTCGGGCCGTCGTCGGGCGGCGGCGAGCACCTCGCGCACGACGTCGAGCACGAACCGCAGCTCGCCGTCCGGCAGCGCGCCCACGAGCCGGGGGAGGGCGGCCGGGTCGGCGGCCAGCGCGTGCACGGTCACCGGGGGCGGGGCGCCGCCGTCGACGAGCCGCTCCAGCGCGTCGCCGTAGTAGACGAACGACGCGTCGTCGTCCGTGGGCCGCAGCGTCGAGCCGGCTGCCGCGAGGCCCGCCCCGAGCGCGCCGAGCCACTGCGCCTCCAGCGCCTCCGGGTCGCGTCCGTCGAGGTCACGGCCGTGGACGAGCACCAGTCGGGTCACGCGGGCACGGTACCGACCCCGGTGCGGCGCGCCGCGCGGACGCGCCGCGGACCGGTTGGCGGGCGCTGGGCGGCGGGCGTGGGACGCTGGCCCCATGGGGAACACGGAGGACGTCGCAGCCCTGGTCGCCGAGGTGGAGCAGCAGGAGCGCGAGCTCGTGCTCACCCGGTTCACCCACGACGACGCGTGGCAGCTCGGCTGCCTGCTGGTCGAGCTCGCCACGGATCGTGGCCTGGCCGTGACGGTCGACGTCCGCAAGGGACCCCAGCAGGTGTTCCACGCGGCGCGCGAGGGCACGACGCCGGACAACGACTCGTGGGTGCAGCGCAAGGTGCGCGTCGTGGAGCGGTTCGGCGCGTCGTCGTACCTCACCGGCCTGCGGGCCCGGGCCAGGGGCGACGACTTCAACGCCAAGCACCAGCTGCCGCTGCAGGAGTACGCCGCGCACGGGGGCGCGTTCCCCGTACGGGTCGAGGGCGTGGGGATCGTGGGCGTCGTCACCGTGTCCGGGCTGGCGCAGGCCGACGACCACGCCCTGGTCGTCGAGGCGCTGCGCGTGCAGGCCGCCGTCGGCGCCTGACCGGCGCGCGTCGCGCCACCCGCCGTCTACGGTGGCCCCGTGCCCGCGCTGCTCCTGACGAACGCCCGCCTCGCCGGCCGGCCCGGCCGGCCCGTCGACCTCCTGCTCGACGGCGGCCGCATCGCCGCGGTGACGCCGACGGGCGCCCCGGCCCCGGTGCCGGTCTCGACCCTCCCGGAGCAGGTCGACGTCGACGGCCGCACCGTGGTGCCCGGCCTGTGGGACGCGCACACGCACCTCACGCAGTGGGCGATGGTGCGCCAGCGCCTCGACGTGTCCGCGGCGACGAGCGCGGCGCACGCCGCCGCCCTGGTGCGCGACCGGCTGGACCTGGCCGCACCGCCCACCGGCGGCACGCCGCTCGTCGGGTACGGGTTCCGGTGGGCCACCTGGCCGGACACCCCCACCGCCGCGGTGCTCGACGCGGCGGTGCGAGACGCCGGCATGGGCGACGTCCCCGTGGTGCTCCTGTCCGGCGACCTGCACAGCGCGTGGGCGTCGACGGCCGGCCTGCGCTTCCTCGGCATCGCGGAGCACCCCACCGGGCTGCTGCGCGAGGAGGAGTGGATGCCCGCCAGCCCGCGCATCGTCACGGTGGACGACGCCGTGGCGGACGCCCTGGTGGTGGACGCGGCCCGCGCGGCCGCCGCGCGGGGCGTCGTCGGCGTCGTCGACTTCGAGGTGGCGGACAACCTCACCGCGTGGCGCCGCCGGGTGGCCGGCGGCTGGGACGGCCTGCGCGTGCGGGCCGGGGTGTGGGAGCAGCACCTGGACGCGGTGCTCGACGCCGGGCTGCGGCACGGCGACCCGCTCGGCGACCCGCAGGGGTCGGACCTGGTCACGCAGGGGCCGCTCAAGGTGATCAGCGACGGGTCGCTCAACACGCTCACGGCGTTCTGCTTCGACGCGTACGAGGGCGTCGTCGGGCCGGACGCGCACGGCATCCTCAACATCGCGACCGACCAGCTCGCGCCCCTCATGGCCCGCGCGCACGCCGCCGGGCTGCGGTGCGCGATCCACGCCATCGGCGACCGCGCCAACGCCCTCGCCCTCGACGCGTTCGAGGCGTCCGGGGCCCGCGGGTCGGTCGAGCACGCGCAGCTGCTGCGCCCCGACGACGTGGCCCGGTTCGCCGCGCTCGGCATCACGGCGAGCGTGCAGCCCGAGCACGCGATGGACGACCGGGACGTCACCGAGCGGCTGTGGCCGGGACGGGACGGCCGGGCGTTCCCGCTGGCCGAGCTGCGGGCGGCGGGCGTGCCGCTGACCCTCGGGTCCGACGCCCCCGTCGCGCCCCTCGACCCGTGGGTGGCGATCGCCTCCGCGGTCACCCGGTCGCGGGACGGGCGCGAGCCCTGGCACCCCGAGCAGCGCATCGACGTGCGCGCCGCGCTCGAGGCGTCCGTCGACGGCCGGCCCCTCGGCCTCGCCGTCGGCGGCCCCGCCGACCTCGCCGTGCTCGACGTCGACCCGCTCGCGCTCCCGGACGACGACCCGGTCGCGCTCGCCGACGCGCTGCGCGGCACCACCGTCGCCGGCACGCTCGTCGCGGGCCGCTGGACGCACCACGCCCTCTGACCCCGACGGGCCAGAGGGCGTGGGCGGTGCGAGGACCGGTCAGCCGCGGAGCTCGGCGACCTCCGCGAGCAGGGCGTCGCGCTGCTCGGGGTCGTCGACGTGCTTCCTCACGACGCGCTCCAGCCGGTCCCAGTCCTCGTGGGCGAGGGCGGAGAACAGCTGCTGCGCCTGCCCGGTGGACAGGTCGAGCGCGGTGAGCCGGGCGAGCAGGCCGGGGCCGGGCTCAGGCTCCGGGCCGGCCTGCTCCTGCGCCGCCTTCCACCCGACGAACGCTCCGGGCCGGTTGGTGATCATGCCCTCGACGCCGAGGTCGGTGAACCGGGTCCAGTCGGCGGCGGAGTCGACGGTCCACACGAAGACGCCGACGCCCGCGGCGTTGAGCTCCTCGACGACGGACGGCCGGGTGGCCAGCGCCGAGCCCGACGGGTTGTAGTACGTGGCGTGCAGGCGCTCCGCGGTGGCGACCGGGTCGGCGTCGAGGGTGCCGCGCAGCAGCCCGAGCGGGATCTGCGGTGCCCGGTCGTACGCGTACTCCAGCGCCTTCTCGTCGAACGACTGCAGCACCACGCGGTCCTCCAGCCCGGCGTCGAGGATCATGTCGACGGTCCGGTTCACCTCCTCCCGCGTCTCGGGGCCCTTGATCTCGAGCAGCAGGTCGGAGCCGCCGGTGCCCATGAGGTCGAGCACCTGCGCGAACGTGGGCACCTTCTCCCCGGTGAACGCCGGGCTGAACCAGGAGCCGGCGTCGAGCGACCCGACGTACGGCGACCGCAGGAACTCGACATCGCCGGTCCCGTCCGTGGTGCGGTCGACGGTCTGGTCGTGCAGGACGACGGGCACGCCGTCGGCGGTCGTGTGCACGTCGATCTCGACGTACTCGGCGCCGGCCTTCATCGCCGCGGCGTACGCGGCGAGCGTGTTCTCCGGGTTCACGGCCGAGTAGCCGCGGTGCGCGGCGGTGACGGGCAGGTCCCCGGGCTCGTTCACCACGGGCTTCGGCTCGATCTCGGTGACGACGACGTCGTCGATGCTCACGCGTGCGCCGTCGGCGGAGAAGCCGAGCACGCCGTCGTCCGTGCGGCCGATGCGACCCTCCAGCACCTCCTGGCCGTCGTAGACCCAGGTGGCGTGGTTGCCCTGCACTTCGATGGCGATCCGCACGTCCTTACCCACGCCGGCGTCGGACGGCGCGGCCGCCGTGGACGGCACGTTCCACGCGTTCCCCGCCGTGCGCTCGGCCAGCTCGAGGCCGTTGCTCGCCGTCGTGGTGGAGCGCATGGCGGCCTGCCACCACGGCACGCCCCCCTCGGGTGCGATGTCGAGGATCGGGGCGAGCCAGCGCGACGCGTTGTTGACGGCCTCGAAGCGCACCGTCGCCTCGAGGCGATAGTTCTCCAGGTGCGGGCCGAACGTGACGCGCCCGATCGTCGCCGGCTCGCCCACGAGCCGGCCGTCCTGGACGGCCCACGCACCCGCCCCGACCTGCCACCCGTCCGGCAGGGCGCCGTCCGTGACGTCGTCGAAGTCCTGGGCGTAGACGACGTCGCCGGGCTCGGCGGCGAGCGGCGCGGCGGTCGCGACGGGCGGCGCGACGACCGTCGCCCCGAACGAGGCGACGGACACCCCCGCGGCGACGGCGAACGCGAGCGTGGCGGGGACGGTGCGCGTCCCCGGTGGGGCGAGCAGGGTGCGGCGTCGTGCGGTCATGGTGGTCCTCCTGGCGGGGTTCCTGGCGGGGTTCCTGGCGGGTCGCCGGGGACGCTAGGAGGGCCGGGTGTCCGGACGGGGGGCGGCCGCGTGGCCCGTCGATGACGGTCAGGAGAACTTCCCGTGCCGGTGCGAGACTGCCGGGATGACCGACCGTGCGGATGCCGAGGGCCGCCTGCGGGCGCGCCTCGCGGAGGTGGAGGAGCGCCTGGCGGCGCAGCGCCGCGCCGTCGACGGCATCGTCGAGTCGGCGCGCGACTCCAACGCCGACGACGAGCACGACCCCGAGGGCGCCACGCTCGCGTGGGAGCGGCAGCAGGCGGCGGCGCTGGCGGCCGAGGCCGAGCGCGAGCGCGACCAGCTCCTCGCCGCGCTCGACCGCGTCGCCGCCGGCACGTACGGCGTCTGCGAGGTGTGCGGCCGGCCCATCCCCGCCGCGCGGCTGGAGGCGCGGCCCGCCGCCACCCGCTGCGTCGAGCACGCGCGCTGAGCGGCGACGGTCGACGCTCGGCGCGGCACTTCCGGCTCACGGTGGCAGTCCGAACTGCCGCGCCGGGCACGAACTGCCGCGCCGAGCATCAGACCATGGCTCGACCTGGCAGCATGACGGCGTGCGCGTGGAGCCCGTGACCCCGGACGGCGTGCTGACGCACGTCGTCGGGCGGGTCCTCGCCCGCGACGACGCCCGGCCGGTGCGGCTGCTGGTGGACGGGCACCCGTCCACCCACCCGGAGGCGCTGGCGGACGCGCTGGTCGAGCCGCTGCGGGCGGCAGGACGGCCGGTCGCCCGCGTGCGCGTCCGGGACTTCCTGCGCGCCCGGTCGCTCCGCCTCGAGCGCGGCCGCCGGGACGCCGACGCGCTGCTGGACGAGTGGATCGACGTCGAGGGCCTCAACCGCGAGGTGCTGCGGTCGGTCGTGACGCGGGGCCGCTGGCTGCCGAGCCTGCGCGACCCGGACACGGGGCGCTCCACCCGCGCGGGGTACGAGGAGGCGCCGCCGGGCACCGTCGTCGTGCTGGACGGGTCGCTCGCGCTGGGCCGGGGGCTCGACGTCGACCTCGCCGTCCACCTGGCGCTGCGACCGGCGACGGAGACGCGGAACACGCCGCTCGACGACGCGTGGACCCTCGCCGCGTACGGGCGGTACCGCCGCGAGGTGCAGCCCGAGCGGCGCGCGGACGTCGTCGTGCGGGTGGACCACCCCGACCGCCCCGCGCTGCTGCTGCCGGGATGATTCCCCGGACCGCCGGTCAGCCCGCGCAGAGGCAGAACGGGTGCCCGGCGGGGTCGGCGAACACGCGGAACGTGTCCTCGCCGCCGGGCAGCCGCCGCGCCCCGACGGCGAGGGCGGCAGCCTCGGCCTCGTCCAGGCTCTGCGGGCCGACCTGCAGGTCGAGGTGCAGCTGCTGCGGGTACGCCGGGTCGGGCCATCGCGGCGCCGAGTAGCCCTCCACCTGCTGGAAGAGCAGGGCCCGGTCCCCGCCGAGCATCGCCATCCCCTCGGCGTCGTAGACGACGGGGTCGCCGAGGATCCCGGACCAGAACGCGGCCGCGGCGGACGCGTCCGGCACGTCGAAGGTGAGGCCCATGATCGTCAGGCCGTCGTTGTCGGGCGCGTGGCACAGGTCGAACGGGTGCCCGGCCGGGTCGGCCAGGGTGGTCCACTCCGGGTTCTCGCGCAGCACGACGGCGCCCAGGCCCACCGCCCGCTCGACGGCGGCCGCGACGTCGGGCACGCGCAGGTCCAGGTGCAGCTGCTGCGGGTGCTCCTGGCCCGGCCACCGCGGCGGCACCAGGGCGGGGGCGGGCTGGAAGGCGAGCGACCAGCCGTCGGGGGTGTTCAGCGTGATCCAGTCCTCGCCGTACCCCTGCTGCTCGACCTCCGCACCCGTGAGCCGCTGCCAGAAGTCGGCCGCGACCTGCGGGTCGGGGACGTCGAAGACCACGGCGTCCAGGGCCGCGACGCGCGGCGTCGTCGTCTCGTCGCTCATGCCGCCCAGACTGCCGCGCTCCACCGACACCCGCACCGCGGGGGCGCGGGAGGCCTGTACAGGCGGGCCGGGCGGGGGCGATCATCGTGCCCACCGCCGTCGGACGCCCTGGGGGCCGCATGATCGTCGCACCGTTCGGACGCTTCACCGAGGGCCGGGTGCCGGACCCGGGGATCGCGCGGCTGTTCACGCGGGAGAACCGCTGGCAGGCGCGGCTCGACGTCGAGGCGGCGCTCGCGCTCGCGGAGGCCGACGCCGGCCTGATCCCGGCGGAGTCGGCCCGCGCCATCGCGCTCACGGCGCGCATCGAGAAGCTCGACGTGAAGCGGGTGCTCGCCGCGACCGCGGAGGCCAGCCACCCGCTGGTGCCGCTCATCGAGGAGTTCGCGCGCGCCGTCGGCTCCAAGCACGGCGGCTGGGTGCACTGGGGCGCGACGACGCAGAACATCACCCAGACCGCGGACGTGCTGGTGCTGCGCGACGCGCACCGCGCGATCCTGCGCCAGCTCGGCCGGGTGCTGCGCTCGGCGGGCCGGCTCGCGAAGTCGTCCGCGGCGCTGCCGATGGCGGGCCGCACGCACAGCCAGCACGCGGTGCCGGTGACGTTCGGCTTCAAGGTGGCGGTGTGGATCGACCAGCTCGCGGCGCACGCCGACCGGTTGGAGCGGCTCGACGAGCGGCTGTTCTGCGTGCTCATGGGCGGCGCGGCGGGCACGTTCGCGTCGTTCGGGGGCTCGGGCCGGGCGGTCGAGGCGGGCGTGGCGCGGCGGCTCGGGCTGCACCCGATGCGGGTGCCGTCGCGGTCGGTCAACGACGGCATCGTGGAGCTCGTGCTGGTGCTGGCCCAGCTCGCGGGCACGATCGGGAAGATCGGCCGGGACGTCTACACGCTCATGCAGCCCGAGTTCGCGGAGGCGTTCGAGCCGGTGCCGGAGGGCACCGTCGGCAGCTCGACCATGCCGCACAAACGCAACCCGCAGCTCGCCCTCGACATGCAGACGATGTCGGCCGAGCTGCGCGCGCTGGCCGGCCCGGCGCTCGAGTCGATGCTGCACGACCAGGAGGCGAACGGCGCCATGACGGCGCTGCTCGAGGACGTCTCGGCGTCGGCGGCGGTACTGGCGGGCGACATGCTCGCGCGCCTCGAGGTGGTGATGGACGGCCTGGAGCTCGATCCGGGCCGGATGCGGGCGAACATCCGCCTGTCCGAGGGCATGATCGGCTCGGAGTCCCTCATGCTCGCGCTCGGGGAGAAGATCGGGCGGCAGCGGGCGCACGACGTCGTGTTCGCCGTCGCGCAGGCGACCGCGTCCGACGGTCGCCCGTTCCTCGAGCTGCTGCACGGCGACCCCGTCGTCAGCGAGGCCTTCGACGACGACGAGCTGCGCGCCCTCCTCGACCCGGCGGGCTACCTCGGCCTCAGCGCCGAGATCGCGCGGGAGCTCGCCGCGTGCGCGGACGAGACCGCCGACCGGCTCGAGGCGCTGCCCGCGCGGATCCCCGTCTCCGTCGGGAGCCAGCGGCCCGGGGAGGGGTGAACCCGCCCCGCGGACGCGCACGGCGGCGACGGCGGTGCCATCGTGGGACCCATGGACTGCGAGCCCCTGGCCGAGCGACGGGCCGGTGCCCGACGGATGAGGGTCGTGGCGACGGCGGCGCTCGCCGTCGTCGCCCTCGCGCTGCTGGGCGCGTGCGCGGCGGGCCCGAACCCGGGCGTCGACACGTCGACGATCAGCGGGGCGGGGCCCTACGGGTTCTGGTGGGGCCTGTGGCAGGGGATGATCCTGCCGGTCACGTTCGTCGTCTCCCTGTTCACCGACTCCGTGTCCGTGTACGAGGTGCACAACACCGGCAACTGGTACGACTTCGGCTTCGTCCTCGGCATCTCGATGGTCTTCGGCGGCCCGCTCGGCGCCCGCCGGGCGCGTCACTGAGCGGCTTCGGCCGCGCGCGCGATGTTGCGCTGCATCCCGCCGAACACGATCCCGTGGAACGGGCTGATCGCCCACCAGTAGAGCTGCCCGGGCAGGCCGCGCGGGGAGAAGATCGCGCGCTGCCGGAACACGGGCCGCGCGCCGGGCCCCTCCTCGACCGCCAGCTCGAGCCACGCCAAGCCCGGGAGCCGCATCTCGGCGCGCAGCCGCAGCAGCCTCCCGGGCACCACCTTCTCCACGCGCCACCAGTCGAGGGCGTCGCCGGGCTCCAGCCGGTGCGGGTGCCGCCGGCCGCGCCGCAGCCCGGGGCCGCCGAAGAGGCGGTCGAGCACGCCCCGGGCCACCCAGCCGAGGCGCCACGAGTACCAGCCGTGCGCGCCGCCGATGCCCTCGATCACCGACCACAGCGCCTCCGGCGTGGTGTCCACGGCGCGCGCCCGGTCGTCGACGAGCAGGCTGCCGCCGGCCCAGTCGGGGTCGTCCGGCAGCGGGTCGGACGGCGCTCCCTGCGTCGACGCCGACGTCCAGCTGGTCCGCACGTCGAGGTCGCGGATCCGGGCGAGCGCCAGGGCGACCGCGTCGTCGAACCCGACGAGCCCCTCGGGCGGGTCGGGGACGTACCGCGCGATGTCGTGCTCGCGCGCGACCACCTCGTGGACGAGCGAGCCCACCAGCGGCCGGGCGATCGCCGGCGGCACCGGGGTGACCAGCCCGACCCACAGGCTCGCGAGCCGCGGCGTCAGCACGGGCACGGCGCGGATCACCCGGGGCCGCAGCCCGGCGACGGCCGCGTAGCGCTGCATCATCCGGCGGTACGTCAGCACGTCGGGGCCGCCGAGGTCGAAACCGCGGCTGACGTCGCCGGGCACCTCCGCCGCCCCGACGAGGTAGCGCAGCACGTCGCGGACGGCGATCGGCTGGATGCGGTTGTCGATCCACCGCGGGGCGACCATCACAGGTAGCCGCTCGGTGAGGTAGCGCATCATCTCGAACGACGCGCTGCCCGAGCCGAGGATCACTGCGGCCCGCAGCACGACGGTGGGGACCTCGCCGTCGAGCAGGATCTCCTCCACCTCCCGGCGGGAGCGGAGGTGCGGCGACAGGTCCGCGGAGTCGGGGTAGAGGCCGCCCAGGTAGACCACGCGGCGCAGCCCGGCCTCCGCGGCGGCCTCCGCGAACCCGCGCGCCGTGCGACGGTCGGTGTCGGCGAAGCCGGAGCCCGCGCCGAGCGCGTGGATGAGGTAGTACGCGACGTCGACCCCGTCCAGCGCGCGACGCAGGTCGCCGCGCTCCTGGGCGTCGCCGGCCACCACGTCGACGTCGTCCGCCCAGGTTCGCGCGGCCAGTCGCTCGGGGTGGCGCGCGAGCACGCGGACCCGGTACCCCGCGGCGAGCAGTTCGGGCACCAGCCGGCCGCCGATGTACCCGGTGGCGCCGGTGACCAGCACCAGCGGCGCGTCGGTCGTCATGCGCGTCCTCCTGGGTCGTCGGCGAGGATCGTCTCGTCAGGTCGCTAGCCAGGCTAGCAATATCCGGTCGCCGATGGCAGGGTGGAGGGTGCCGCGGCCGTGCCTGCGGCGTCGTCCGACGAACGAGGAGGGCCCATGGCCGACACGACGACCGCCCCGCGACCGCAGCAGGTCGCCGTGACCGTCAGCCTGCTGGTGTGCGTGGTGGGGTCGATGATCGGCGTCGGGGTCTTCGGCGGCACCCGGGTGTCGGAGGCCGCGGGCGGCGCGCTCGCCGCCGACGCGACCCTCGTGGCCCCGGCGTCCCCCGCGTTCTCGATCTGGACCGTCATCTACCTCGGCCTCGCGGGGTACACGGTCTTCCAGTGGCTCCCGGCGCACGCGCTCGACGCCAGGCAGCGGCGGCTGCGGCTCCCGGTCGCGGCCACGATGCTGCTCAACGCGGCGTGGATCCTCGCCGTCCAGGCGGGCCTGCTGTGGGGGAGCGTCGTGGTCATCGTCGCCCTCCTGGCGATGCTGTCCCGGACGTTCCTGATCCTGGTCCGGACCCCTGCGAGCGGCGTCGCGGAACGGGTGCTCGTCGACGGCACGCTCGGCCTCTACCTGGGCTGGGTCTGCGTGGCGACCGTCGCGAACGTGGCGGCGGCGCTCGCGGCCGCGGGGTTCGACGGCGGGGCCGTGGCGGCGGACTGGTGGGCCGTCGGGATCCTCGCGGTGGTGGCGGCGATCGGCGTCGCCCTCGCCGTGCGCGGGCGCGGGCGGCTCGCCGTCGCTGCCGCGATCGCCTGGGGCCTGGCGTGGGTGGCCGTCGCGCGCTCCGGGGGCGAGCCGGCCTCCGCCCCGGCCGCGGCCGGCGCGGTGGCGGCGGCCGTTGTCGTGCTCGGGGCGGCGGTGGTGCTCCGGGTGCGGGCCGTGCGCGACGCCGCGAGGGTGGCGGCATGACCGGGGCCGGCACGGGTGACATCGAGGACCACGTGGTCCTCCTCGGTGACGACGGCGCGCCGCGCGGGGTCGCCCCGCGCGCGACGGTGCACACCCGCGACACCCCGCTGCACCTCGGGTTCTCCTGCTACCTGTTCCGCCCGGACGGACGGCTCCTGCTCACGCGGCGCGCGCTGGCCAAGAGGACGTGGCCGGGCGTCTGGACCAACTCGTTCTGCGGGCACCCGCGCCGGGGCGAGTCGTTGGCGCAGGCCGTCCTGCGGCACGGTCGGCACGAGCTCGGGCTGGACGTGGCGACCGACGGCGAGCCCGTGCTGCCGTCGTTCCGCTATCGCGCCGTGGACGCGGGCGGCGTCGTGGAGAACGAGATCTGCCCGGTGCTCGTCGCGACGGTGGACCGCGACCCCGTGCCGAACCCGGACGAGGTCATGGACTGGCGGTGGGTGCGGCCGGACGACGTCGAGGCGCTCGTCGACCTCGCCCCGTGGGCGGTGAGCCCGTGGATGGTCGAGCAGGTGCCCGAGCTGCGCGCCGCGGGCTGGGCCGCGTCGCGCGCGTAGCGGGCGTCAGGCGGTCGCGTCTCCGACGACGGTCCCGGCGGCATGGTCGGACTCCCGCTCGGCCTCGGCGGCCATGGCCAGCAGGAAGTCCCGCACGGCGGGGCGGGAGCGCGCCGGCACGGCCCGCGCGATCTCGAGCATGCGTGCGTGCACCGGCGCGAGCCGCTCGCGCACCTCGGCGTGCGCGGCGTCGGAGGCGACGACGACGACGGAGCGCCGGTCCGACGGGTGCGGGCGGCGCTCGAGGTGTCCCGAGTCGACGAGGCGGTCGAGCAGCTTCGTGGTCGAGGCGGTCGAGATCGACAGGTACTCCGCGAGCCCTCGCGGCGTCGCCGGCTCGCCGCGCCCCTCGCAGGCGATGACGTGCTGGAGCGCGCGGAGGTCGGTGAGGTTCATCTTCATGTCGCGCCCGGCGCGTCGTCGCATGGCCTCGTCCGCGCGGCGGAAGGTCCGCAGCGCCTCGAGGATGCTGCGGGCCTCCGCGTCCGACTCCCCGAACCAGTAGGAGCCTCCCGTGGGTGCCTGGGTCACGCGCTCATCCTAGCCACTGCGCACATGGCTAGTATCTTGCTAGGCTAAATACATGCTTGGCGAGGAGGTGGGTCGCATGGAGCGTTCGTCGTGGACCGGCGACGTGGCGGGCAGGGACCTCGACGACGCCGTCGACCGGCTGCTCGCCGCCGGCGACCGCCCGGAGGACGCGCGGCTGTGGGAGTCCGTGCGCGACACGAGTCGCGGAGGCAAGAGGATCCGACCGCTCCTCCTGCTCGGCACCTACGACGTGCTCGCACCGTCGGCGACGTCGGCACTCCCGGAACCTTCAGCACGGTCGGCACGGCCCGAGCCGCGGGAGGTGGCGCTCGCCGTGGCCGCCGCCCTCGAGCTGCTCCACCACGCGTTCCTCGTGCACGACGACGTCATCGACGAGGCGGACACCCGCCGCGGGCGGCCCACGGTCTCCGGGGCGTACGCGGACCGTGCCCGGGAGGCCGGCGTCGACGACCGGCGGGCAGGGGACTACGGCGCCGCGGCGGGCATCCTGGCCGGCGACCTCGCGCTCGCGGGCGCGGTCCGCGCGGTCGCGCTGTGCGGGGCCGCCCCGGCCACCACCGAGCGGCTCCTCGACATCGTCGACGAGACCCTGCACGTCACCGCCGACGGGGAGCTCGCGGACGTCCGCCTGAGCCTGGGGCCGTGCGCGGACCTCGACGAGACGCTTCGGACGGCCGAGCGGAAGACGGCCGCGTACTCCTTCCAGCTCCCGCTGCGCGCCGGGGCGCTCCTCGCCGGCCGGGACGACCTGGAGCCCGGAGTCCTGCGACTGGGCCGTGCCCTCGGGCTGGCGTTCCAGCTCCGCGACGACCTGGACGGAGTGTTCGGGGACCCGAGGACGACCGGCAAGAGCAACGCCTCCGACCTGCGGGAGGGCAAGTGCACCCCGCTGGTGGCACTCGCCCGTGGCACGTGGGCGTGGGACGGGCTGCGCGCCGTGCTCGGCGACCCCGACGCCGGGGAGCCGGAGCTGCGGCGCGCCCGCGAGCTGCTCGCGGCGTGCGGGGCGCGGGCGGCGGTCGAGACGCTCGTGGCGGACCTCGAGCGCGACGCCCTCGCGCTCGGCCACGACCTCGGCCTGGGCGTGCTGGTGGAGCGCCTCGTCCCGGCCGGGCCGCACGTGACGAGCGCCGCATGAGCGCCGGCACCGTGCCGCGGGGGACCACCGTCACCACCCCCGACACCACCCCTGCCGCCGTCCACGACGCCGTCGTCGACCCGACGTACGACGCCACGGCCGTGCGCAGCGCGGCGGTGGTCGTCCGTGCCTACTCGACGTCGTTCGGCTGGGCGTGCCGGCTGCTGGGCGACGGCGTGCGCGACCACGTGCGCGCCGTCTACGCGTTGGTCCGGGTAGCCGACGAGATCGTCGACGACCCGCGGCCCGGACTCTCCGTCGCCGAGCGCGGCGAGCTGCTCGACGAGCTGGAGCGCGAGGTGGCGCGGGCGCGGGCGCGCGGGCGCAGCAGCAACCTCGTGGTGCACGCGTTCGCGCGCACGGTGCGCCGGTTCGGCATCGGGGACGACCTGGTCGCGCCGTTCTTCGCGTCGATGCGCTCCGACCTCACGGTGACCGCGTACGACGAGGCCGGGTTCGCCGCGTACGTGCACGGCTCCGCCGAGGTGGTCGGCCTCATGTGCTTGCGGGTGTTCGTCGCGGGGGACGACGCGGCGTACGAGCGCCTGGCCCCGGGCGCGGCCCGCCTCGGCGCGGCGTTCCAGAAGGTGAACTTCCTGCGCGACCTGGCCGAGGACGTGGACCTGCGCGGCCGGTCCTACTTCCCGGGGCTCGACGTGGACGCGTTCGACGACGCCGACCGCGACCGGCTGATCGCGGACGTCGACGCCGACCTGGCGGCCGCGCGCGTCGCGATCGGCGACCTGCCGCGCAGCTCGCGCCTCGCCGTGCGGGTGGCGCACGATCTGTTCGCTGAGCTCTCCCGTCGGCTGGCGGCCACGCCGGCCGCCACGATCCGGCGGGAGCGGGTGAGGGTCCCCGGCCCGGTCAAGGCGCGGCTGGTGGCCGGGGCCCTTGCGAGGGAGGCGCTGCGATGAGGGTGGTCGTGGTGGGGGCGGGGATCGCGGGCCTGGCGACCGCGGGGCTGCTCGCGCGCGACGGGCACGACGTCGAGGTGCTCGAACGGCACGACGCGCCGGGCGGGCGCGCGGGCTCCTGGGAGCGCGCCGGCTTCCGCTTCGACACGGGCCCGTCCTGGTACCTCATGCCCGAGGTCTTCGACCACTGGTTCCGGCTCATGGGGACGAGCGCCGAGCGCGAGCTGGACCTCGTCGGGCTCGACCCGGCGTACCGAGTCTTCTTCGAGGGACACGAGGACGCGCTCGACGTCTCGCCCGACCGGGCCGCCAACGTCGCGGCGTTCGAGGAGGTCGAGCCCGGTGCGGGCACGCGCCTGGAGCGGTACCTCGACTCGGCGCACGACACCTACGACCTGGCCCTGCGGCACTTCCTGTACACGACGTTCGCGTCGTGGCGGCCGTTCGCGCACCGGGACGTCGTCTCGCGCCTGCACCGGCTCGGGCCGCTGCTCGGCCGGTCGCTCGGCTCCCGGGTCGCCGCGCGCTTCCGGGACGGACGGCTGCGTCAGGTGCTGGGGTATCCCGCGGTCTTCCTGGGGTCGTCCCCGGACCGGGCGCCGAGCATGTACCACCTCATGAGCGCCCTCGACCTCGACGGCGGCGTGCGATACCCGCAGGGCGGGTTCGCGCGCGTGGTCGACGCGGTCGCCGGGCTCGCGGTGGGCGCGGGCGTCACCCTGCGCACCCGCGCCCGCGCGACCGCGATCACGACCGGGCCGATCACCGGCGCCGTCGGGGCAGGCCCGGGGGCGGTGCGGGCCGGGTCCTCCGTCCCCGGCCGCCGTCCCCGGGCCGCGGTCACCGGGGTGCGCTGGGTGGACGACGGCGGACGGGAGCACCATGCGCCCGCCGACGTCGTCGTCGCGGCGGCGGACCTGCACCACGTGGAGCAGGACCTGCTGCCGCCCGACCTCCGCGACCGGTCGCGGGCGTGGTGGGACCGGCGCGACCCCGGCCCCGGCGGCGTCCTGGTGATGCTCGGCGTGCGCGGGCGGGTGCCGCAGCTCGCCCACCACTCGCTGTTCTTCACCGCGGACTGGCGGGAGAACTTCGGCGCCATCGCCGAGGGCCGTGTGCCCGACCCGGCGTCGCTGTACGTGTGCGCGCCGTCCCGCACCGACCCCACCGTGGCGCCGCCCGGGCACGAGAACCTGTTCCTGCTCGTCCCCGTCCCCGCCGACCCCGGCCTCGGGCGCGGCGGCGAGGACGGCGCGGGCGACGCTGCCGTCGAGGCGGTCGCGGACGCCGCGATCGACCGGGTGGCGGCCTGGGCGGGCGTGCCCGACCTGCGCGAGCGCGTCGTGGTGCGGCGCACCGTAGGCCCCGGGGACTTCGCGGCCGACCTCTCGTCGTGGTCCGGTGGCATGCTCGGCCCGGCGCACACGCTGCGCCAGAGCGCGATGTTCCGGGCGGGCAACCGCTCGCGGCGCGTCGCGGGGCTGCTGCACGCCGGCGGGTCGACCGTCCCCGGCGTCGGGCTGCCGATGTGCCTCATCAGCGCGGAGCTCGCCGTGAAGCGGCTGCGGGGCGACACCACCGCCGACCCGCTGCCCGAGCCGTCGCCCGAGCCGGTCGACGAGAATCGTCCGGCCCTCGCCTCCCGGGAGTGATCGCGCTGCACTGGACCTCCTTCGTCTACCTCGCGCTGCTGCTGGGCGCGCTGGCCTCGATGGCCCTCGTGGACCGGCGCGCGCGCCTCGTCCTCTGGTCCGCGCGCCCCGGGCGCGGCGCCGCCGTCCTCGCCGTCGGCGCCCTGGTGTTCCTCGGGTGGGACCTCGTCGCGATCGCGGCGGGCTTCTACTCCCGCGGCGGCGCGGCCATGACCGGCGTCGAGCTCGCCCCGCACCTGCCGCTCGAGGAGCTGTTCTTCATCCTGTTCCTCTGCTATTTCACGCTGGTGCTGCACGGGCTCCTGCGGCGCGCGGTCGCCCGGCGGAGCTCCGCACGACGTCGCCCCGCCCTGCACGCGGTGCCGGACCCCGCCCAGGAGGCGCGATGACGTACGCCGGGCTCGCGGCCGTCGCCGTCGTCGGGGCGCTCGTCGTCGCGCTGGTCGTGGCGCGCGTGCGCCGCCTCGGCGCCCGGTGGTGGGTGGCGACGGCGCTCGCCGCCGTCGTGCTCGTGGCGCTCACCGTCGTCTTCGACAGCCTGATGATCGCCGCCGACCTGTTCCGGTACGACGACGCCGCGCTGCTCGGCGTGCGGCTGTGGCTCACGCCCGTCGAGGACCTCGCGTGGCCCGTCGTCGCCGCGCTGCTGCTGCCGGCCCTGTGGGCGCTGGCGGGGGACGAGCGCGCGGAGGCCGACGCATGACGGCGCCGGTGGCAGGGGGACAGGCGGTGGGACCGGCGTCCGCGCTGCGCCAGGTGGTCGGCTCGTCGCGCCCGGTGAGCTGGATCAACACCGCGTACCCGTTCGCGGCCGCATACCTGCTGGCGGGCGGAGCCGGCCGGGTCGGCGTCGCCGAGCTGGTCGTCGGCGCGCTGTACTTCCTCGTCCCGTACAACCTGCTGATGTACGGACTGAACGACGTCTGGGACTACGAGTCCGACCTGCGCAACCCGCGCAAGGGCGGGATCGAGGGCGTGGTGCTCTCGCGGCGGTGGCACCGCCTCACGGTGCGCGCCGCCGTCCTGAGCAACGTCCCGTTCCTCGTCTACCTGGTCGTGGTCGGGACGCCGGCGTCCACCGCGGTGCTCGCCGTGAGCGTGATCGCCGTCGTCGCGTACTCCGCGCCGGGGCTGCGGTTCAAGGAACGGCCGGTGCTGGACTCGGCGACGTCGAGCACCCACTTCGTCAGCCCCGCCGCCTTCGGCCTGGCGCTGGCGGGCGGCACCCTCACCGGCACCGTCGTCGCCGTGCTGGGGGCGTTCTTCCTGTGGGGCATGGCGTCGCAGGCCTTCGGCGCGGTGCAGGACGTCGAGGCGGACCGCGCCGCCGGGATCGGCTCGGTGGCCACCTGGCTGGGCGCGGCGCGCACGGTGCGCGGGGCGATGGCGGCCTACGCCGCGGCGGGCGTCGTGCTGCTCCTGGCGGGCTGGCCCGCGGCCCTCGCCGCCGTCCTCGTCGTGCCCTACGTGGTGAGCGTCGCCCCGTTCCGGAACCTGCCCGACGAGCGCTGCGAGGAGGCGCACGCCGGCTGGCGCCGGTTCCTGTGGCTCAACCTCGTCACCGGGTTCCTGGTGACGCTGCTGCTCATCGCGGTCAGCCTGGGCTGGCTCTGAGCGGGCCGGGCCGAGGCTCAGCCCCGCTCCCAGTCCTCGCGCGGCCCGGGGACGACGGTGAAGAGCGGGTGGGTGCGCAGGCGCTCGGCGTCGTCGAGCGCGGGCGCGAGGCCGGGGGTGCGCACGCGCAGCTTGGCCGTCAGGTGCGCCCGCTCGAACTCCAGCTGGCCGTCGGTCACCGGGATCCGCGGCACGGGCGGGCGGCCGTCGCGGGGTGCGTCGAGGATCCGGCCGCGGTCGAAGGAGTACGTGCGCACGGACGCCTCGGCCGCGATCCCCTCGAGGTAGTCCCCGACGGCGGCGAGCGGGTCGGGGGTCGCGCGGAACCGGACGAGCTGCGGGTGCTCCCGGTAGCCCTGGGTGCGCCCGGCGAGCACCGCCTGGGCGAGCAGGGCCTCGCGCCAGCAGGCGGTCAGCCCCTGCCGGTCGAGGTAGTCGGGGGCGAGGGACCAGAGGCGCACCGGATCATCGTGACACGCGCACCCACCGCACGAGCAGCCCGACGGCGAGCACGCCGGCGCCCGTGAGCACCGCGGCCGGCGGCAGCGTCCCGCACAGCACGACGCACCCGGCCAGCCCCACGGCCTGCAGCGCCCGCGGGTAGCGGCGGTGCGCGCCGGTCTGCGTCCACGCGGCGAGGTTCGCCACCGCGTAGTACGCCAGCACCCCGAACGACGAGAACCCGATCGCGCCCCGCAGGTCCACGGTGAGCACCAGCCCGACGACCACGGCCGCGACGGCTACCTCGGCCCGGTGCGGCACGCGGAACCTCGGGTGGACGGCGGCGAGGGGGCGCGGCAGGTCGCCCTCGCGCGCCATCGCGAGCGTCGTCCGGCCCACGCCCGCGACCAGGGCCAGCAACGCCCCGAGCGACGCGGCGGCCGCGCCGACACGCACGACGACGCCGGCCCAGGGCGTCCCCGCGACGGCGGCGGCCAGGGGCGCCGGGGCCGCCGCCGTCCCCGCCAGCCCGAGCGCCGCGAGCAGGGTGACCGCCACGACCGCGTAGACCACGACGGCGCCGCCCAGGGCCCCGACGATGGCACGGGGGATGCTGCGGGCCGGGTCGCGCACCTCCTCGCCGAGCGTCGCGACGCGCGCGTACCCGGCGAACGCGAAGAACAGCAGCCCCGCGGCCTGGAGGACGCCGTAGAGCACCGGGCCGGCGCCGGCGGGGGTCGTCGCGACCAGGGTCGCCATCGGGCCGGGGGTGTCCGCCGGGCCGCCGGCGAGCGCGACGGCGACGGTCACCGCGAGGGCCAGCAGCACCACGACCACGATCCACCGGGCGAGCCGCGCCGTGCGGGTGACGCCGCGGTAGTTGACGGCCGCCAGCGCGACGACGGCGAGCGCCGCCACGGGCCGCTCCCACCCGGGCGGGGCGGCGTAGGCGGCGAAGGTCAGCGCCATCGCCGCGCAGCTCGCCGTCTTGCCGATCACGAATCCCCACCCGGCGAGGAACCCCCACCACGGGCCGAGCCGTTCGCGCCCGTACACGTACGTGCCGCCCGACGCCGGGTACTGCGCCGCGAGCTGCGCGGACGACGTCGCGTTGCCGTACGCGACGACGGCGGCGACCCCGAGGGCGACCAGCAGCGCGGCGCCCGTGCCCGCGGGCAGCACCGCCGCGGCGGCGGGGGAGAACGCGGCGAAGACGCCGGCCCCGATCATCGAGGACAGGCCGATCATCACGGCGTCGGCGGTGCTGAGGCGGCGCGCGAGCTCGGTCACGAGGTCGATCCTGCCGTGCCCGCGTCCCGCGCGTCACGGCGGCCCCTCGGTGCGGGCCGCATCCCGGGTGTCCTCGCACGTCACGACCGCGCCGGGATACCTCCCGCCGCGGCGCCGACATCCTGACGGAATCCCTACGGCCGCGAGGGTTGCGCCTGTGCTGAACACGTGTTTAGTCTCTTGAACGTGCGTTCAGTCGATGTCGCTCCCGAGGAGCCGGCGACGGGTCCGACAGGGGGCCGGGGGCCGGTCGTGCCGGCCCCCGACGAGAGCACGCGCGGCCGGATCCTCGACGCCGCGATGCGGCGCTTCGCCCGGTCCGGCTTCGGGGCGTCGGTGCGGACCATCGCCGCCGACGCCGGGGTGAGCGCGGCGCTCGTCATCCACCACTTCGGGTCCAAGGACAAGCTGCACGCCGCGTGCGACGAGTACGTGCTCGCCTGGATCCGCGACGTCAAGCGCGACTCCATCGGGCGCGCGGCGAGCGGCAACCTGCTGCAGGTGCTCTCCGCCGCGGATCAGTACGCGCCGCTGGTCGGTTACGTGCTGCGCTCGCTGCAGGCGGGCGGCGCGGTGGGCCGCGAGTTCACCGAGCACATGATCGCCGACGCCGAGGTGTACACGGCCGAGGCGGTGCGCGACGGCGTCGTCCGGCCCAGCCGGGACGAGGCGGCGCGGGTGCGCTACCTCGTCTACTCCGCGCTCGGCGCGATGCTGCTGTCCGTCACTCTCGACCCCCCGCAGGACGCCGAAGACGTCACGGCGGCCATGCGCCGCTTCATGGACGAGCTGTACCTGCCGATGCTCGAGCTGTTCACCGAGGGCTTCCTCACCACCCGACGCATGCTCGACGACTACCTCCTGTACGTGCCGGACCCGCCGGGCGGGGCGCAGGCCCCCACCGACGGAACCCCCCATCACGACGAAGAGGAACCATGACCACCACGGCTGCAACCACCACAGGGTCGCGCGCCGCGACCGCGCCCGCGGTCGAGATCCACGACGTGCGCAAGTCCTTCGGCTCCGTCCAGGCCCTCGACGGGCTGGACCTGACCGTCGAGGCCGGCCAGGTGGCCGGCTTCCTCGGCCCCAACGGCGCCGGGAAGTCCACCACCATCCGCGTGCTGCTCGGCCTGCTGCGCTCCGACTCCGGCAGCGCCCGCCTGCTGGGCGGCGACCCCTGGCGCGACGCCGTCGCGCTGCACCGCCGTCTGGCGTACGTGCCCGGCGACGTGTCGCTGTGGCCCAACCTCACCGGCGGCGAGGCCATCGACTACCTCGCGCGCCTGCGCGGCAAGCCCGACAAGAAGCGCAAGGCCGAGCTCCTCGAGCGGTTCGAGCTCGACCCCACCAAGAAGGCCCGCACGTACTCCAAGGGCAACCGGCAGAAGGTCGCGCTCGTCGCCGCGTTCGTCTCCCAGGTCGACCTGCTCGTGCTCGACGAGCCGACGTCGGGCCTCGACCCCCTCATGGAGGCCGTGTTCACCGAGCACGTGCGCGAGGCCAAGGCCGCGGGCACCTCCGTCCTGCTGTCGAGCCACATCCTCAGCGAGGTCGAGAAGGTCTGCGACACCGTGACGATCATCCGGGGCGGCCGGGCCGTGGAGTCCGGCACGCTCGACGACCTGCGCCACCTCACCCGCTCGTCCGTCACCGCCGTCGTCGACGGCGACCCGTCCCCGATCGGCGCCATGGCGGGCGTGCACGACCTCGCCACGACGACGAGCGACGCCGGCATCCGCGTCACGTTCGACGTCGACAACTCCGAGATGGGCCGCGTGCTGCCCGCCGTGTCCGCGCTCGGCGTGCACTCGTTCACCGCGCAGCCGCCGTCGCTCGAGGAGCTGTTCATGCGCCACTACGGCGACGAGCTCGCCGCCGACGGCGTGCCCGCCCAGGGCACCCGGAGCAGGGCGGGTGCGCGATGAGCGCCGTCACCGCGGCCCCGCCGTCGTCGCGGGCTGAACCGGCGCGCGGGGGCACCACGCTGACCGGCACGTGGGGCCAGGTGCGGTTCATCCTGCGCCGCGACCGCGTGCGCCTGCTGGTCTGGAGCCTCGGCATCCCGCTGCTGTACCTCGGCTCGCTCCCGGAGTACACCACCATGCTGGAGGACGCCCAGGGCCGCGCCGTCCGGGCCGCGCTGGTGTCGTCGCCGGCGATGGTCGCGATGACCGGCCCCGGGTACGGCACCGACGACTACTCGGTCGGCCCGGCGCTCGCGAACGAGCTCACCCTCTGGGTGGTGCTCGCCCTCGCCCTCATGAGCATCCTGCAGGTGGTGCGCCACACCCGCGCCGAGGAGGAGTCCAGCCGGTCCGAGCTGGTGCGCGCCGCCGCGGTCGGTCGGCACGCCGCGGTGGTCGCGGCGCTGTTCGTCGTGGTGGTCGTCAACGCCGTGATCGCGGCGCTGTCCGCGGCCGTGCTCGCGGCCAACGACCTCGACGTCACGAACGCGCTCGGGATGACCGTCGGCATCGCCGTCGCCGCGCTGACCTACGGCGCCGTGGCGCTGGTCGCCGCCCAGGTCACGGAGCACTCGCGCGGCGCCACGGGCCTGTCGATGGCGGTGCTCGGCGCGACCTTCACGGTGGGCACCATCGGCAACATGCAGGAGCTGGGCGGCAGCTGGGCGTCCTGGCTTTCGCCCATCGGGTGGGCGCAGCAGATGCGCGCGTTCGTCGACCTGCGGTGGTGGCCGGCGGCGATCGGCGTGGTCGCGATCGTCCTTCTGCTGCTCCTGGCGTCGTCCCTCGCGTCCCGGCGGGACTTCGGGGCGGGGCTCGTGCCGGACCGGCCCGGCCGCGCGGACGCCCTGGACAGCCTCCGTTCGCCCGGCGCGCTCGCCTGGGTGCAGCAGCGGATGTCGCTGCTGTGGACGGCGCTCGGCCTGGGGATCATGTGGCTCGCGATGGGGACCGTCGCGTCCCAGGTTCCCGAGCTGACCAAGACCCTCCAGGACAACCCCGTCTACGCCTCCATCCTGGGCGCGGGCGACCCCGTCGCCGGGTTCCTGCGGATCATCGTGCTCTACGCCGCCCTCGGCGCCGCGGTGTTCGGCATCGTCGGGATGCTGCGCGCCAAGGCGGAGGAGGACGCCGGCCGCGCCGAGTACGTGCTCGCGACGCCGGTCGCGCGGGGCCGCTGGTTCGGCGCCACGCTCGGCATCACCTCGGCCGCGACCGTCGTCGTCCTCGTCGTCGGCGTCGCCGCGGGCGCCGCCGGCGCGGTGTTCACCGGGCTGTCGGACCCGTCCTTCGGCACCATCCTCGGCGCCGGTCTGCTGTACCTGCCGGCCATCGCGGTGTTCGTCGGGTTCGCCGCCGTGGTCTACGCGTGGGTCCCCCGGGCGTCCACGGTCTCGTGGGTGCTGCTCGAGTGGGCGGTCGTCGTCGCCCTGTTCGCGGGCCTGTTCCACATCCCCGAGTGGGCGCAGAAGATCTCGCCGTTCTGGTGGGTGCCCGACTCGCTCAACGGCGACGTCGACTGGGCGCACGTCGGCGGGCTGTGCGCCGTCGCGCTGGTGCTGGTCGTGCTGGCGTTCGTCGGCTTCCGCCGCCGCGACATCGCGACGAAGTAGCGCCCCGCCCCGCGAGTTGTCAGAGCCACGTCGGCCTCGACCCCGGCGTGGTTCTGACAACTCGCGGGGCCGGGTTAGCGTGGTCGGCCGTGAGCACCCCCACGGATCCCGGCACGACGGCGCACGACGCCCAGCTCGCGCACGGCCTGCGCACGCGGCACCTGACGATGATGGGGCTGGGCTCCGCGATCGGGGCGGGCCTGTTCCTCGGCGCGGGCGTCGGCGTCGCGACGGCGGGCCCCGCCGTCCTGGTCAGCTACGCCATCGCGGGCGCGCTCGTCGTCCTCGTGATGCGGATGCTCGCGGAGATGGCGTCGGCGCTGCCCGCGTCGGGCTCGTTCTCCGTCTACGCGGAGGCGGCGCTGGGCCGCTGGGCCGGCTTCCTGCTCGGCTGGCTGTACTGGTTCACGCTGATCATGGTGCTGGGCGTCGAGGTGACGGGCGTGGCCGGCATCGTCAGCGGCTGGTGGCCCGACGTGCCGCAGTGGGTCGTGGCCGCCGTCGTCGTGGTGGTGCTGGGCGGCATCAACCTCGTGGGCGTGCGGCAGTTCGGCGAGTCGGAGTTCTGGTTCGCGGCGATCAAGGTGGCCGCCATCCTGGGCTTCCTGGTGGTGGGCGTCCTCATCGTGGTGGGCGTCATCCCGGTGACCGGCAGCGTGCTGGGCGACTGGGCCGCGCACGGCGGCTTCGCGCCCGCCGGCTGGGCGGGCATCGCGGCGGGCCTGCTCACCGTCGTCTTCGCGTTCGGCGGCATCGAGATCGTCGCGATCGCCGCGGCCGAGGCCCGCGACCCGCGCACCGCCGTCGCCCGTGCCACCCGCACCATCGTGTGGCGGATCCTGCTGTTCTACGTCGGCTCGGTCGCGATCATCGTCGCCCTGATCCCGTGGGACGACGCCGCGGCGCTGGAGTCGCCGTTCGTCTCCGTGCTGCAGCTCGCCGGGTTCGAGGGCGCCGCGCGGCTCATGGAGGTCGTCGTGGTGCTGGCGCTGCTCAGCGCGTTCAACGCGAACGTCTACGGCACGTCGCGGATGCTCTTCTCCCTCGGCCAGCGCGACGACGCGCCGCCCGCCACCACCCGGGTCTCGCGCCGCGAGGTGCCGTGGGTGGCCGTGCTCGTGTCCGTGTTCTTCGGCGTCGTCGCCGTCGGCCTCAACTGGCTGCTGCCCGCGCAGATCCTCACGATCCTGCTCAACGCCGTCGGCTCCGCGCTGTTCGTCGTGTGGCTCCTCATCACGGTCTCGCAGCTGCGCCTGCGCCCGCGCCTGGAGGCCGACGCCGCGCGCGCCGGCGAGCGGATGCGGCTGCGGATGTGGGGCTACCCGTACCTCACGTGGGTCACGCTCGCGGGGCTCGTCGCCCTCGCCGGGCTCATGCTCTCCGACCCGGCGGCGCGCGCCCAGCTCGTCGCCACGGGCGGGCTGGTCGTCGTGATCCTCGCGGTCTACGCCGTCACGCGTCGGGTGCGCGCCGCTCGGTAGCGTCGTCTGCGGCGCTGTCCGGCTTCGTCGGCCGGATCGTGGGCACGTCGCCGACGATCGGGATCGGGCGGCGGTGGAACGGGAAGCCGTACCGGGTCACGAGGCCGGCGAGCGTCGTGACGCGGTTGCGGGGCCCGACGAGCGACATGATGTGCACGAACAGCCACACGAGCCAGGCGAGCCCGCCCGTGAGGCGCAGCATCTTCGACGTCACGGGCAGCGTGATCTCGGCGATCGCGGCGCGGCGGCCGATGACCGCCATCGTGCCCTTGTCGTGGTAGCTCAGCGGCTCGGTGGCGCGTCCCTCCAGCAGCGCGAGGAGGTTGCGGGCCACCTGCTGGCCGCCCTGGATGGCGGGCTGGGCGAGCTGCGGCAGCCAGTCGGGCGTCTCGGCGATGTCCCCGATGGCGAAGACGCCGGGCCGGCCCTCGACCTGCAGGTCCGCGCCGACGGCGATGCGGCCGCCCTTGCGGCGGGGCAGGTCCCAGTCGTCCACCTCGGGGTGCGGGCCGACGCCGGCGGACCAGACCGTGAGGTCCGCGCGGATGCGGGTGCCGTCGGTGAGCACGACCGCGTCCGGCCGCACCTCCGCGACGCCCGCCCCCAGGTGCAGCTTCACGCCCCGGTGCCCCAGCTCCTTCGCCGCGTACTCGCGCAGGCTCGGGTGGAACGACTTGAGCAGCTCGCCACCGCGCTGCACCACCGTGATCTCGAACGCGTCGCCGCGGATCTCGGGGTAGGCGGGCGCGAGCCCGGCGGTGCGCAGCTCGGCGAGCGCGCCCGCGACCTCGACCCCGGTGGCGCCACCGCCCACGACGACGACGCGCAGGCCGTCGTCGGTCTCGGGCGTGAACGCGGAGTTCTCCAGCCGGATGAAGAGCTGGTCGCGGATCTTCAGCGCCTGCGACCGCGAGTACATCCCGAACGCGTTCTCCTTGGCGCCCGGGGTGTCGAAGAAGTTCACGGTGACGCCGTTGGCGAGCACGAGGAAGTCGAACGAGATCGTCTCGTCGTTCGCGAGCCGGATGGTGCGGGCGTCGTGGTCGATGCCGACCAGGTGCTCGTGCAGCACCCGCAGGTTCTTCTGCTTGAGGCGCAGCCCGCGGAGCCAGTAGGTGACGTCACCGGGGTTCAGCCCGCCGGTCGCGACCTGGTACAGCAGCGGCTGGAACGTGTTGTAGACGCGCCGCTCGACGAGCGTGACCCGCACCGGCGCCTTCGCGAGCGCCTTCACCACCGCGAGACCGCCGAACCCTCCGCCGACGACCACGACATGGGGGAGGTTCTCGGTGCGCTCGCTCACGGGGACCACGGTAGGTGACGCGCGCCCCGACGGCCTGCCGCCGGCGGTGTGAGGTGCGGCGCTGACCGATCTCGGCCTGAGAGGATGCTGCCGTGCCCGAGCTCCTCGCCGTCTGCCGCGTGTTCGCCCTCCTGCCCGACGCCGGGACGGTGGGCGTCACCGCCATCGACAAGCGCCCCGTCCAGGGGCGGGTCAAGGCCCGCCCGTACGGGCTGTACGCGGACGTGCAGGCGGACCGCGCCAACCACGGCGGTCTGGACCAGGCGGTCTACGCCTACGCCCAGGAGGACGCCGAGTGGTGGGGCGCGGAGCTGGGCTACGAGGTGACGCCGGGGCTGTTCGGCGAGAACCTGCGCACCCGCGGGCTGGAGGTGAGCCGCGCCATGGTCGGCGAGCGGTGGCGGGTGGGCACGGCCCTGCTCGAGGTGACGCTGCCGCGCACGCCGTGCCAGACGTTCGCCCGCCGCCTCGACTCGCCGCCGCGCTGGGTGCGCCGCTTCACGCAGACGAACCGGACCGGCGCGTACCTGCGGGTCGTCGAGAACGGCGACCTCGCCGCGGGCGACGCCGTCGAGGTGGTGCACCGGCCTGCGCACGGCGTGACGCTCGCGGACTGGTTCGGCGCGTACAACCGGCTCGACGGCGCGCCCGTGCTCGCCGACGTCGCGAAGGCCCTGGTGGTGGCCCACGACGTCGGCGAGCTGCGCCTCAGCGACGAGCTGCGGGAGCGGGCCGAGAAGGCCCTCGGCGGCTGACGACGGGGGCGTCCTCGATGCCGTCGTCGATGCCGTCCTCGACGGTGTCCCCGGCCCCGTACCGGTGACCCGCGTACCCCCAGACGGCGAGGGCGAGCGCGGGCCCCCAGAACCAGGCGGGGAAGTAGAGGGCCCCGGCCCAGCCCATCATGACGATCATGGGGACGGCGGCGCCGCAGAGCATGACGGCGACGATCGCGCCGGGCACGATGGCGGCGGCCGGCGGCACGGGCCGCCCGGCGCGGCGGCCGAACCAGCGCGGCAGGCGCTCGCCCCACGGCAGGATCAGGCCGAGCGTGAGGACGATGCCGAGCCAGGCGCCGCTCGAGAGCGACAGACCCTGGATGCGGACGGCGAGGGTCAGCTCCTCCGCGGGCCCCGCGAACTGCGGCCACGGGGTGAGCCACGTGGCGCGGGCGAGCGCGTAGGGCAGCGGGCCGAGCGCCGCGACGATCGTGAACAGCCGCCGGTGCCGGGTGACCCAGGCGGTGGCGGACTGCAGCGACCCGCGCCGCCAGGCGCGGACGGCGACGAGACCGGTCCAGGCCGCCGCGGTCGCCAGCGGCAGCAGCACGGACGGCAGGGCCCACGGCTCGCGCGCCAGGCCCGTCGTGATCGCGTCCCACCAGTCGGCGAACGACTCGCGGCCGACGACGACGCCGACGACGGCGAGCACCGCGACCGCGGCGATCGGCAGCCGCCACGCGGGGCGGGTGCGGAACACCTGCACGCCCGCCCACACGGCGAGCACCGGGACCGCGAACGACACGAGGTAGCCGGCGGCGGGCAGGGTGCCCGAGCCCTGGGCGAGGAGCCCGAACGCCACGACCTCGAGGACGCCGACGGGGGCGACGAGGCGCGCGGCGGCACCGGCGGTGGGGCGGACGAGCGCGGCGGCGGCGGTCACGACGCCGAGCAGCGCGGCGGCGAGCAGGAACAGCTCGAGCGACGCCGCGGGCACGAGCTCCGCGCCGAGCATGCGGCCGTCGGGGAGGAGGGGGTCGACCTCCGGCCGGACGAGGAACCAGCCGAGCAGGGCCGCCGTCGCGGCGGACGCCGCGAGCGCGGCGCCGGCCAGACGACGGTCCGGCGGCGCCTCGGCGGTGCCGGCGCCGGAGCCGGGTCCCGGGCCGGCGTCGCGCCGAGGGAGGTCTCGGGGGAAGGACGTGCTGGTCATCGTGCTGCCTCCGGTCGGTGGGTGGGTGTGCTCCCACGCTCGCGCCCGCGGCCGGCAGGGGCTTCCCCCGTGCGGGGGATGCGCGTCCCCCGCGCACGGGAACCTGCGTCAGCGCGGCCGGCATCATGGCTGCGGTGTGGCGCGACGTCGTGCCGCTGCTGGACGACGGCCTCGACGTCGTCGGCCGGGACCTGCCGGGCCACGGGCCGTCGCCGGGGGTGGCACCGGGCTCGATGGACGACCTCACCGTGGCCGACCTGGCGGCGACGGTGCTCGCGCACGTCGACCGCTCGCAGGCACTGCCCGAGCGGGTATCCACAAGCCCTTGTGAGGGAGTGTCGTTGACGCTAGAGTCGAACACATGTTCGAAGACGACGGAGCCCGAGCCGCCCCGCCCGCGGCCGCGCGCCCTCGTTCTCGGGCACTTGGCTCCGGCGTGGCCTGTGCCCAGGCCGCGCCGGAGCCGCCCACGTCGCGCGCGCCGCACGTCACGGCGGTGCGCGCGACGGTCCTCGAGCGGGCGCTCGCCAGGCTGCTCTGGGACGGCTCCGGCGGCCGTGTGTCTGGCAGGACCCGCGATGTCCTCGACGGCCGCGTCGCCGACCTGCGCTGGTCGTCCGCTGGTGCCGTGCTGGACGGCAGGGCGGTCGACGGCAGGGCTGTCGGCGTCAGGGTGGCTGACGGTGGTGCACCGGGCGGGAGGGCGGCCGGGGGCGGCGCACCGGGCGGGCTGCGCGACCGTCCTCCGGCGCACCCCGTGCCTGCGTTCCACTCCGCGGGCGGACAGGGGCCCGTGACCGCGCCCGGGCCGGGAGACGGTCGCCCGCTGCTCGCCGTGCTGGACGACACGGAGGCGGGGCCCGACCTCGCGGGCAGGCTGGCAGCGCTTGACGAGGCCGAGCTGGACGACTTCACGATCCTCGAGGTGCTGGCGGCCTGGGAGCGGGTTGCGGCGTGGGCGCAGGCAGGCTCGGCGCGCGTGCTGGCCGAGATGCTGGAACGCACGCGCGGCTCGGCGCGGCACGAGTTCGTCGCCGACGCGGTCGCGGCGCGGCTCGGTCTGACCCGGAACGCGGCCGCGCAGCACGTCACGGTCGCGCACGGGACCGCTCGGCTGCCCGAGGTGGCGGACGCGCTCGCCGCGGGAGTCGTCGACCGGCGCAAGGCCGAGGCGCTGATCGAGGCAGGCCGCCTGCCCGACGACGTCCGCCGCGAGGTGATCGCCGGCCTCCTGCCCGACGTCGAGCACCTCACCGTGCCGCAGATCCACGCGCGGCTCCGGCGTGCCGAGATCGAGGCCGACCCGGAGGGCAGCGAGGAGCGGCGCCGCGCCGCCCGCGCGGAGCGCTTCGTCCGGCTCGAGCCCGTCGACGACGCGATGGCCTACCTCACCGCCTACCTGCCGGCGGACGACGCCGCGCGCGTGTTCGCCGCCGTCGACGACGCCGGTCTCGCGCTGCGCCGTGCACCGGGCGAGTCCCGTCGGCTCGACGAGTGCCGTGCCGACGCCCTCACCGCCCTCGTCACCGGCCGCCTGGCGGCCGGGCAGCAGCCGCCCGATGAGCCCGCCGATCGGTTCGCGACCGGCGAGGCCGGGATCGGGCCCGCTGCGATCGGGCCGACTCCCACCGGGCCGGTCGTCTCCGGTCGGGCGACGGTCCGCGGCACCCCGTCGGCCGTGGGCGGGCCGGTGCCTGCGGCACGCTCGCGCGGCTGCATCCGGGTGACGGTCGCGGCGTCGACCCTGCTCGGCTCGGACGACCTGCCCGCGATCCTGGCGGGCCACGGGCCGATCCCGGCGGACATGGCGCGGGCGCTCGCCTCCGACCCGGACGCCGTCTGGCAGCGCCTGTTCACGGATCCCGGGAGCGGCGTGCTCACCGATGTGTCGTCCCGCTCGTACCGCCCGAGCGCCGCCCTGCGCGCCGCGGTCGTCGCGCGGGACGTCACGTGCACGTTCCCCGGTTGCCGGGTGCCCGCCGCGACATCCGATCTCGACCACGTCGACCCCGACGATCCCGCGTCGGACGACCCGCAGACCCACGGCGACAACCTGCACGCGTTGTGCCGCACCCACCACCGGGCCAAGACTGTCGGCGGGTGGCAGGTCGCTCGCGACCCGGACGACGGGCGCACCACCTGGGTCGCGCCCACCGGGCACCGGTTCGCCCGTGATCCCGTGGTCCAGGACCCGCGGATCGCCGCACGACCCGTCCGCCGACGGCGCGACCAGGAGGGGCCGCCGCCCTTCTGATCGGAGCCGGCCGGTCCTGACGAGCGACGATCGCTGTGGTCGCTGTGGCTTTCGCCGTCGCCGTCGCCGTCGCCGTCGCCGTCGCCGATGCCAGTGTCGATCTCGATCTCGATCTCGATCTCGATCTCGACGTCGGCGGCTGCGCTGTGCGGAAGCGCCCGCTCCTGACCTGGGGCTCTGCTGTTCCCACGCCGTGCACGGGAGGTTCATCGCCCGGTGGGCCCGGAGTTCTCCTGGCGCTCCTACGGTCCGGGTCATGACCGAGAACTCGAACGAGCATGTCGACGACTCCGAGCGGAGCGGGTTGGGCCGCCGCACGTTCATGACCCTCACCGGGCTGGGCGCGGCGGGGACGGCCGTCGCTGCGGCGCCGTCGGCCGCGGCGTCCCCGGGGGCCGGACGAGGCCCCCGGCTGCGCTTCCGCAAGGACGGCACGTACACGATCGTGCAGTTCAACGACACGCAGGACGACGAGAAGATCGACCGTCGCACGCTGGAGCTCATGCGCGCGGTGCTGGACGACGAGCAGCCGGACCTGGTGATCCTCAACGGCGACAACATCACGGGCGGCTGCGACACCCCGCTCGGGATGCGGCAGGCGATGAACAACGTCGCGCAACCGATGGAGGAGCGGCAGATCCCCTGGGCGATCACGTTCGGCAACCACGACGAGGACTCGACGCCGACCAGCGGGGTGGACGAGGCGCAGATGCTCGCGTTCTACCGCTCGTACCGCTACAACGTGAACGGCCCGACGGCGAAGGGCGTCACCGGCCAGGGCAACTCGCACCTGCTGATCGAGGGCAGGAACGGGACGCCGGCGTTCAACGTGTGGCTGCTCGACTCGGGCCGGTACGCCCCGAGCACGATCGACGGCCAGGACCTCACCGGCTACCCGACGTGGGACTGGGTGCGGATGGACCAGGTGGACTGGTACTACCGCACCTCGGTCGAGCTGGAGCGGCGGTACCGCCGCACGATCCCGTCGCTGATGTTCATCCACATCCCGCTGTGGGAGTACCGGTTCATGTGGTTCGGCTCGGTGGACGGCCGCACCGCCGCGGACCACGAGCGGGGCGTCGCGCGCCACCGGATCGTGGGGGAGCGCAACGAGGAGGAGTGCCCGGGCCCGTTCAACTCCGGGCTGTTCTCGGCGGTCCAGCACCGCGGCGACGTCAAGGGCATCTTCTGCGGCCACGACCACGTCAACACGTACTCGGGCAGCTACTACGGCGTGCTGCTGGGCTACGCCGGCAACACCGGGTTCGGCACGTACGGGCTGAGCGGCGCGGAGCGCAACCGCCTCCGGGGTGCGCGTGTCTACCGGCTCGACGAGTCCGCGGACGGCGTGCTCGTGGACACCACGATGCGCTTCGCGTCCGAGTTCGGCATCGACCTCACGGCCGACGACCAGTGGATGGAGCCGCTGCCCCTGCCGCGCGGCAAGTGACGGGCGGCCGGCCCGTCGAGCATCAGCGACGGCGCCCGCGCGACGGCTCGGTCGGCGGCCACTCGCCGTCGTCCGAGCCGTCGTCGGCGTGGTGCAGCAGCTCCTGCAGCTGCACCTGCACGCGCTCGACGCGCGGGACGTCGCGCAGCACCATGCCCGCCTTCTCGGTGGCGTCGGAGACCTGCAGGGTGCCGCAGCCGAGCAGGCGGTCGAGGAGGTCCTTCTCGAGCGCGATGTCGTTGATGCGGTAGAGCGGGATGTCCCGGCCCACGCGCGTGATGATCCCGGAGCGCATGGCGATGCGCTTGGTGGTGACGGTCCACGAGGTCGTGCGCCACTTCAGCCACGGCACGAGCACCCAGACGACGGCGACGACGGCCAGCAGGCCGAGCACGATCCACCGGACGACGTCGTCCATGGGGATGACGAACGTGAACGCCGCGGCGACGAGCAGCACGAGCAGCAGCAGGAACGGCCACACCACGGCCTTCGCGTGCTCGTGCAGGTCCATGACCACGCGCTCGCCGTCGATGAGGTCGTCGTCGTTCAGCGCCATGGCGCACATCGTGCCAGACGGCGGACGGGGCGCGGGGGCGCCGCCCACAGGCCGCTCACACGTGCGGCGGCAGGTTCCAGCCCTCGATGGTGCGCAGGTCGTGGCCGTACCCGAGCTGGCAGATCGCGGCGGTGCCGAGCTCCAGGCGCGCGCCGTAGCGCGGGTCGACGCCGAGCCAGGCGGTCGCGAGCACGCGCAGCAGGTGGCCGTGCGCCACGGCCAGCACGTTGCCGCCGTCCTGCAGAGTCGCGTCCGCGCGCTCCACGAAGCGCCGGGCGCGCGCAGCGACGTCGTCCAGGAGCTCGCCGGGCCGGCCCTCGCCGTGCTCCGGGTCGGGCGGCAGCACGCGCACGCCGTCGTCGAAGATCTGGAACTCGTGGCCGAGGAGGGCGCCGACGTCGGCGCTGGTGCGCCCGTCCACCGGCCCGTAGTCCCACTCGGCGAGGTCCGGGTCGACGACGGCGTCCGGGTGCCCGGCCAACGCGGCCGTGCGGCGGGCACGCTCGAGCGGGGACGTGTAGACGGCGGAGAACTCGATGCCCGCCACGGCCCGCCCCGCGGTGCGGGCCTGCTCCTCGCCGGCGGGCGTGAGCGCGATGTCGGTGCGGCCGGTGTGCTGGCCGCTCACGCTCCACTCCGTCTCGCCGTGGCGCAGGAGCACGAGCTGGGGGTCCTTGCTCGGCACGAGAGGCATGCTCCGAGCATCACGCAGACCCGCGGCGACGGCACGCGCACGGACCGCGGAGGGGCCTGTGGACGGACTGTCCAGGAAGCGCCCAGAGTTCGCTAGGGTGTCGTCGCCGTCACAGGACCGTCACATCTTCATCACCCGCCACCGGGGAGGCCGCGCGTGCTCGTCTTCGTTCTCATCGGCGCCGCAGGGATGGTCCTGCTGCTCGTGTCGCTCCTCGTCGGCGAGCTGGTCGACCTCGGCGACGGCGCGCTCTCGGGCACCTCGCTCGGCGTCGGCGCGGTCGTCTTCGGCGCCGTGGGCACGATCGTCGTCGCGAACGACCTCGCGACGTGGGTCGCGTACGTCGCGTCCGCGGTCGTCGGGCTCCTGGCCGTCGTCCTCGCGCAGGCGCTGGTGCGCCGGCTCGCGTCGAGCGACGACAGCGTCGCCGTCTCGCTCGTCGGCGCGCACGGCACGGCGACGACGGACGTGACGGCCACGTCGGGCGAGGTCTCCCTCGACGTCCCGAGCGAGCTCGAGCGCCGCCTGGCGCGCTCCGACGAGCCCATCGCCGCGGGCAGCCGCGTCGTCGTGCTCGAGCACTCCGGTTCCACCGTCCGCGTCGGCCCGCACGTCGGCTGACCCTCCTCTAGCTGGAAGGAGACGCGCTCCGGCGCGCACCATGTTCGACTCGACCGACAGCAACTTCATCACCACGATCGCGGTGCTCGCGCTCGTGGTGGCGTTCCTCGCGGTAGGCATCTTCGTCGCCCAGCGCATCCGCCGCGTCCCGCCGAACCAGGCGCTCGTCATCGTCGGCCGCGGCGCCGGCAAGAAGGAGTCCGCCGCCCAGAGCCAGCGCGTCGTCATCGGTGGCCGCACGTTCGTCTGGCCGATCCTCCAGCAGGGCTTCGCGATCTCGCTCGAGCAGCGGCAGATCGGCATCACCGTCGAGGGCGTCGACAAGAACCGCATCAAGATCGCGATCAAGGCGTCGATCAACTTCAAGGTGCGGGGCGACGACGAGGGCGTGCGCCGCGCGGCGCAGCGCTTCCTGTCCCAGCAGGAGATGCTCACCGAGATCATCAAGGAGTCCCTCGAGGGCTCGCTGCGCTCCATCGTCGGCGACATGACGATCGAGCAGATCATCTCCGACCGCAAGGGGCTGTCCGACCGGGTCGTCGAGTCGACCAAGACCGACCTGGCCGAGCAGGGCCTCCAGGTCGACCTGCTCAACATCTCCGACATCTCCACCCCGGGGTCCGACTACCTGGCCAACCTCGGTCGCGCCGAGGGCGCCCGCGCGCTGCAGGTCGCGGAGGTCTCCGAGGCGGAGGCCCGTCGGGTGTCCGAGTTCGCCGTCATCGAGGCGGCCGAGCAGATCGCCGAGCGGCAGAAGGCGCTCGACCTCAAGAAGGCCGCCATCAAGGCCGACACCGACCGCGCGAACGCCGAGGCCGAGGCGGCGGGCCAGCTCGCCCGGGCCGAGCAGGACCGCCTCGTCGCCCAGCAGGAGCGCGAGGCGCTGGCCGAGCAGGCCCGCGTGACGCAGGAGCGCCTCGACATCGAGGTCCGCAAGCCGGCCGAGGCCAAGGCGTACGCCGAGGTCCAGGAGGCCACGGCCCGCCGTGACGCGGCGAACGCCGCGACCGAGGCCGACGCGTTCAAGCGCACCACCATCGCCGAGGCGAACAAGACGGCCGCGATCCAGGACGCCGAGGCGTCCGCCGCCGCCGTGCGCCGCGCCGGTGAGGCCGAGCGCGACCGCCAGGTGGCGCTCGCCGCCGGTATCAAGGCCGAGGGTGAGGCACGCGCCGCCGCGATCGAGGCCGAGGGGCGTGCCGAGGCCGTCGCCACGGACGCCAAGGCCGAGGCGCTGAAGAAGTACGGCGAGGCCGCCCTCGTGCAGGAGCTCATCGAGCGCCTGCCGGAGATCGTCCGTGCCGCGGCCGAGCCGATCGGCTCGATCCAGGGCATGACCGTCGTCTCCACCGACGGCGCGTCGTCGGTGACCAAGACGGTGGCGTCCGTGCTCGGCGAGGGCCAGGGCGTCGTCAAGCAGCTGACGGGCGTGGACATCCACCAGCTCATCGCCGGCATCGCGGGCGGGCAGCTGCCGACGTCCGACGGCGAGGCCAAGGCCGCGCCGGCGGGCACCGCGCCGCTCAACTGACCGGCCGTCGGCGGGGTCTGCGACGCACGACACGCCCCGCCGCGGGAATCGTCTCCCGCGGCGGGGCGTTCGTCTGTCCGTGACCACCACTGAGAAGACCCCCCTCAAGGTCGACGTCTGGTCGGACGTCGCGTGCCCCTGGTGCTACATCGGCAAGCGCCGCTTCGAGTCCGCGCTGCAGCGGATGGCGGAGCGCGACGGCGCCGCCCCCGACGTGGAGGTCGAGTACCACTCGTTCGAGCTCTCGCCCGACACCCCCGTCGACTTCGAGGGCACGGCCACCGAGTTCCTCGCCGACCACAAGGGCATCCCGCTGGAGACCGCCCAGCAGATGCAGGACCAGGTGACCGCGCTGGCCGCGGCCGAGGGGCTCACCTACCGGATGGACCAGGTGCGTCACACCAAGACGCTCAAGGCGCACGAGCTGCTGCACCTCGCCAAGGCGTTCGGCAAGCAGGACGAGATGAAGGAGCGCCTGCTGAAGGCGTACTTCACCGAGGGCGAGCACGTGGGCCACGTCGAGGACCTCGCCGACCTCGCCGCCGAGGTGGGCCTGGAGCGCGAGGCCGTCGTCGTCGCGCTGAACGCCGGCACCTACGCCGAGGCCGTCGCGGACGACATCGCCCGCGCCCGCGCCTACGGCATCAACGGCGTCCCGTTCTTCGTGCTCGGCGGCCGGTACGGCGTGTCCGGCGCGCAGGACCCGGACGTCTTCGTCCAGGTGCTCGACCAGGTGCTCGCGGAGGGCGACGCCGCCTGACGACGCCCGGCACGAGGCGCATCTCACACCGCCAGCCCTGGCTGTGAGACGCGGTATCACCGAGAATCGAGGCCAGCCCGCACCGTCGCGGGCGCCGCGGTCTCGGGCCCACCACGCCCGGTCGTACCGCGGCCGTGGTTCCGTTGGAGGAGAAACATGAACGACGCCACCGAGAGCTCGTACCGCTCGATCGCCAACCCGCGCCGCACCACGCTGATGACCGTCAGCGCGGCCGAGGCGGCGGCGCCCCACCACGGCGCGGACGAACGCCCGCTGCAGCTGCTGGGCGACGACGGCGCGGTCTGCGTGGACGGTGTGTGCAGCCTGCCGGAGTGACCGGCTGCCCCGCATGACCGGCTACATGGCGCGGTAGTCCGCGATCGACAGCCGCGGGCCCCGGCGCGGGGCCTGCGGTCTGCGGTCGAGGAACAGCAGCCGCACGACCCGGTGCCGATGAGGCGCGTACGGCGCGAGGAGCCGCAGCATCCCGTCGTCGTCGGCGCGCTCGCCGGTGAGCGCCCAGCCGACCGCGCCGGCGAGGTGGAAGTCGCCCACGGACACGGCGTCCGCGTCGCCGAACGCGCGCTGCGCGACCTCGGCGGAGGTCCACACCCCGACACCGGGCACCTTCTCGAGCCGGGCGCGAGCCTCGTCGGCCGGCATCGTCGCGGCGTCCTCGAGCCGCGCCGCGACCTGCGCGCACCGCACCGCCGTCGCCGCGCGGCGCGGGTCGACCCCCGCCCGGTGCCAGTCCCACGTCGGGACGGCCGCCCAGCCGCGCGCGGACGGCACCACCTTCAGGCCGTCGGGGGCGGGCCCCGGGGCGACCGAGCCGTGTCGCGAGACGAGCCACCGCCACGCGCGGTGCGCCGTCACGACCTGCACCTTCTGCTCGAGCACGGCGGGCACCAGGGCCTCGAGCACCCGGCCGCTGCGGCACATCCGCAGTCCGGGCGTGCGCCGCGCGACGTCGCGCGCCTGCGGCGGCGGGACGAAGCCGGAGGCGTCGTCGTCCTCGCCCAGCAGCTCGGGCACGGCGTCGGCGGCCTCCCGTGAGCCCGGGCCCCAGTGCTGCACGACGGCGGAGCACGCCCCTGTCGCGACGAATCGCTGCGTGACCGGCCCGGTGCGCACCAGCGTGGTGCGCCACACCGCGCCGTCGGGGGTGCGCCGGAACGTCGGGTCGTACGCACCGTGCCGCAGCGGGGCGAGCGTCAGCGCGAGGTCGAGCGGCCGGTCGGAGAGGTGCTCGACTGTGGCGTCGGCCGTCGCCCGCCGCACCGCCACGGGCGGTGCCGCGCTGGTCAGGGGCATCGCGCTAGTCAAAGAGGGTTCCGAGCTCCCAGCCGGTGTCGCTGCGCGCGCCGACGGGCGCGACGTCCCGCAGGGGTTCCGCGTCGCGCGCGGGACGGCCCGCCGGACGGTCCGCGCCGTCGTCGTGCGGGGTGGTGCCCGCGCCGGCGGCCTCCGTGAGCAGCAGCTCGTCGACGCCGCCGCGGCCCGCGGCCCAGTCCTGCGCGGCGAGGCCGGCGAGCTGGTCGGCGCGCTCGTTGAACGGGTTGCCCACGTGGCCGCGCACCCACCGGAACCGGACCGGGCCCTCGCGGCCCGAGATCGCGGCGTCGATGGAGCGGATCAGCTCGAGGTTCTTCACGGGGTCGCCGGACGCCGTGCGCCAGCCCTTCCGCTTCCACCCGTGGATCCACTCGGACGCGCAGCGGATCGCGTACTGCGAGTCGGACTCGATGAGGAGCGGCTCTGCTCCGGGATGCGCCTCGATCGCGCGCAGGAGCGCGGTGAGCTCCGCGACCTGGTTGGTGCCGGACGCGGCGCCGCCCGAGTCGAAGCGGCCGCCCTCGTGGGCGATCCACGCCCAGCCGATCGCGCCGCCGGGATTGCGGAGGCACGAGCCGTCAGTGCTGACAATGATCACGCCGGAGTCTCCCAGTGTCCGAGCCCCTGGTTGCCGCCCCCATTGTGCCCCGAGCCGGTGACACGCGGTGCCGCGTCCACGCCGCCGCCCGACGAACGCGGGACGGGTGGGCTGCGGACGCCCGAAAACTCCGGCGCGCGGCCCCGGAACGGGGCACGGCTCCGCCCGGAACCCATGGGCCGTCCCCAGCGGTGATCATGGCGGCATGCCCGAGAACGACACCGCCGCGCCCGACGGAGCCGAGCGCAAGCGGGCCGACATCCGCAAGTGGCGCCGCTACCTGGCCGACGAGCGGGCCGAGGCCGCCACGTACCGGGACCTCGCCCGCCGACGCACGGGCGAGGAGCGCGCGATCCTGCTCGCGCTCGCCGACGCCGAGAAGCGGCACGAGCAGCACTGGCTCGACCTCCTGGGCGACGACGTCGGGCGGCCGCTGCGCGGCGACCTGCGCACCCGCATGCTCGGCCTCCTCGCCCGCCGCTTCGGCGGGGTCTTCGTGCTCGCGCTCGCGCAGCGCGCCGAGGCCCGCTCGTCGTACGAGGCCGACGAGCACGCGACCGCCACCATGGCCGCGGACGAGCAGATCCACGGGGAGGTCGTCCGCGCGCTGGCCACCCGCGGCCGCAACCGGATGTCCGGCACGTTCCGCGCCGCGGTCTTCGGCGCCAACGACGGCCTGGTTTCCAACCTCGCCCTCGTGCTCGGCATCGGCGCCTCCGGCGTCTCGTCGCAGACCGTCCTCCTCACGGGCATCGCCGGCCTGCTCGCCGGGGCGCTGTCGATGGGCGCCGGCGAGTTCGTGTCGGTGCGCTCCCAGCGCGAGCTGCTCGAGGCCTCCACCCCCGACCCGAAGAGCGCCACCGTGCTGCCGCACCTCGACGTCGACGCCAACGAGCTCGCGCTCGTCTACCGCGCCCGGGGCATGTCGACCGACGAGGCGCAGGGCCGGGCCGACCGCGTGCTGGCCGGCCTCGCCGCGACCGGGACGCTCGCCCCGGAGGTGCTCCACGACGAGCGGGACGGCGAGTCCGTGCCGGCCCCGGTCGTCGAGCAGGACGACGACCTGGAGACGCACGGCACCGCCTGGGGCGCCGCGATCTCGAGCTTCTGCTTCTTCGCGTCCGGCGCGATCATCCCCGTGCTGCCCTACCTGCTGGGGCTCACCGGCTTCCCGGCCATCGCCGTCGCGGCCGCGCTCGTGGGCGTGTCGTTGCTGATCACGGGCGCGATCACTGGGCTCCTGTCCGGGACGTCGCCGTGGACGCGCGCGCTGCGCCAGCTCGCCATCGGGTTCGGTGCCGCGGCCGTCACGTACGCGCTCGGCCTGCTGTTCGGGACGTCGGTGGCCTGACGAGCGGGTGAAATCCTCGCCGCTCTTGTTGCGTGACCGTTGCTCGGGCGTCACAGTGTGAGCTGGGTCATGACCGAGCATCACGTGACCCGCGTGGCATCGAAGGGGGCCGAGTGGCACGCAGCGTGGACCGTGCTCCGGCGGCAGCAGGCCGCCGGCGCTGGCTCGCGCGCGTCGCCGGGACCGCGGTCGGGCTCGCCGGGGCCGCTGCGCTGAGCGTCACGCTCGCCGGGACCGCGTCCGCCGACGACGGCGACCACGAGGGCCCGTTGACGTCCGTCGTCCGGTCGCTCACCGACCACGGCGACCGCGCTCGCGGCGACAGCGAGCCTCGTCAGGAGACGGCGGCGCCAGAACCGGCCCGGAGCACACCCTCCGAGAGCGAGCAGGATCAGGGCGAGCCCGCAGACAGCGAGCCTGCGGCGCAGTCACCGGCCAAGGCCGCCGCTCCTGCGGAGCCCGCTCCCGCAAAGCCCGCGGTCGAGAAGGCTGCGGTCGAGAAGGCTGCGGTCGAGAAGGCTGCGGTCGAGAAGGCTGCGGAGGAGACGCCGGACGCCGAGCCCGACGTCGTCGAGGCTGACCCCGTCGAAGCTGACGCCGTCGAGCCTGACGCAGACGAGCCTGACGCAGACGAGGCCGCGGCTGTCGACGGCGAGCGGTCCGCCGAGCCCCGTCGCGACGTCGTCCGCGACGCGGTCGACGAGGCCGTCGCCCCCGTCCGCGAGAAGGCCGAGCGTCTGCACGAGGCCGTGCACCACGAGGTCGTGGCGCCCGCCGAGGAGACGGCGGAGCGGGAGACCCGCGAGCTGACCGGCGAGGCGGAGCAGGCGGCCGACGAACCGACCGAGGTGCCGGCCCCGGAACCGGGCCAGCCCGAGCGACCCGCCCACGCCGAGGACGCGCCGGCCGAGCTGCCGGACACCTCGCCTGCACCTGCGGAGGCGGCCGACGCTCCGACCGATGCTCCGGCCGACGAGCCCGCGGAGCGGGAGACGATGCTGGAGCCGGTGGCTCGCACCGTCGAGGCGGTGACGACTCCTGTCCGTGCGGTGACCGAACCGGTCGGCGCGCTGGTCGAGGGGATCGTCACCCCGCTGTCGCCGGTGGTGGAGCCGGTGTCCGGCGTGGTCGAGGGAATCACGACGCCGGTGGGCGGGGCGCTCGAGCCGGTGACGGGTGCGGCCGCGGAGACGCTGGCCCCCGTGACGACGACGCTGTCCCCGGTGCTGGAGCCGGTGGGCCGGGCGGTGCACGAGGTGACACGCCCGCTCGCCCCGGTGACGGACGGGCTGGGCGGCGTCGTCGCGCCGGTGGTGTCGACGCTGGACCCGGTGCTCGACCCGGTCGTCGGGCTCGTGACGCCGGTGACGGACTCGCTCGTTCCCGTCGTCGACCCGGTGCTCGGCGCGGCGGCCCCGGTGGTCGACGCGCTCGCGCCCGTGGTCGAGCCGGTCGGCGGGGCGCTGCAGCCCGTGGTGGAGCCCGTCGCGGACGCGCTGGCCCCGGCCGTCGAGCCCGTGCTGGACCCGGTGCTGGACCCCGTCCTCGGCCTACCCCGCCCGGACGACGGCGCCGTGCCTCCGGCGGCGGTGCCTGCCGAGCCGGCGGTCACCGCCGCGCCCGACACCTCCCCGGTGACCGTGCCGGCTGACGGGGCGGCGCGGGTCGTCGTCGCCGGTGCGAGCGCCTCGGTGCCGCTCGCACCGACCGTGCTCGTGCCCGCCGCCGCAGCCGGCGACGAGCTGCGTGCCGCGCCGTCGGACCGCGAGGCCGCGCCCGGCGAGCCGTCGGCGCCCGCCGTGAGCCCCGCGTCGTCGGGCTCGCCCTCGACCACCCGCGTGCCGTCGGGCGGCGACGCCGCCGCCGACCTCGCGGGCCGCACGCATCTCACCGCGCGGGCGTGGATCGCCCCCGCGGGCGACCAGCTCGACCGCCTTCCCGCGGTCGCCTTCGACATCCCCGTCTCTCCTGCCTGACGTGGCCGCGTCGCGCCCTGGTGCGCGACCGCGACCGCGGGCGGCGTCCGCCACCCGCGCACCACGTCAGTCAGGAGCGGATCATGCATACCCATGTCCGACGAGCGTTGAAGGTAGCGCTCGTCGCGGGCGGCCTGGTGGTCGCCGGGGCCGTGACGGCCCAAGCTGCGGACGATGACGTCGTCGACGCCACCGTCGGTGCGGACACCTCGGTCGACCTCCACCTCAGCGAGGTCTCCGAGGAGACGAACGACGCGGAGCTCGACACGCCCGTCGACCTCCCCGAGGTGGACACGGAGACCGTCGAGGCCGTGGTCGACTCCGTCGCCGGTGACGATGGCGCGGTCGACGACGTCGCCGGGCCGGACGAGCAGTCCGACACGACGACCGACGACCTCGTGGACGACGTCGCCGAGGACACGCACGCCGTCGCGGACGACGTGCAGTCCGGCGACGTCCAGGGTGTCGTGGAGGACGTCGCCGGCGAGGACGGCGTCGTCGACGACGCGATCGAGGACCAGCCCACCGAGCCGGCGGACGGCGACGCCGGGAGCGACGGTTCCGGGAGCGAGGGTTCCGGGACGGACGGTGCTGACGGTGGCTCGGCCGGCGACGACCGGGGGAGCGGCGGCGTGCCGCAGCCCGCGGAGCGTGGCGCCGGCGCCGCGGTCGACGAGACCGTGGACCGTGCGTCCGACGAGGTGTCGGACGTCGCGGGAGCCGCCGACGAGGCGCTCGGCACCGGTGCGGACGTCCGGGACACCGTCGACGGAGTCACCGGTGACGGGGGTGCCGTGGACGACGTCCTCGGCGCGGACGAGCCCGAGTCCGGCGTGTCGGACCAGGTTGCCGAGCACGTGGTCGACGACGTCGAGCAGGCTGCGGGACACCTCGCCGCCGGTGACGTCGACGGCGTCGTGGACGACGTCACCGCCGATGGCGGGGCCGTGGACGACGCGCTCGAGGACCAGGGTGTCGACGCGGCGCTCGAGCAGGTCGGCGAGACCACCGACACGGCGACCGGCGCGGTGGACGACGTCCTCGGGACCGGCACCGCGGTGCAGGACACCGTGGGCGGGGTCGCCGACGGCGCCGTCGACGCGGTGGCGGGTGAGGGCGGCGTCGTCGACGACGTCCTCGGTGCCGACGCGCCCGAGGCCGGAGTCACCGATGAGGTCGTGGAGCACGCGCTCGACGACGTCGACAGCACGCTCGACGGCGTCACCGCCGGCGACCTCGACGGCGTCGTGGACTCCGTCGTCGCCGACGACGGCCTCGTCGACGACGCGCTCGAGGGCGACGCGACCGGCGGGATCCCCGCCCTCGGCGACCTCGATGGTCTGGGTGATGTCGGTGATCTGACCGGTGTCGTGGATGGTCTGCCTGGTCTTGGTGGCCCTGAGCTGCCGGGTGTCGGGCTTGGTGACCTGGGCGGCCTGGGGGATCTGGGCGACCTTGGTGCGCTGCCCGACGTCGACGCCACGGTCGAGGGCGTGCTGGCCGGGGTCTCGGACGCGGCGGGTTCGGTGGATGCTGCGCTGGGTACCGAGCCGGTGGTGCAGGGCGCGGTGGACGGGCTGGCCGGTGAGGACGGCGTCGTGGACGACGTCCTGGGTGCCGACGAGCCCGAGGCCGGTGTGACGGACGAGGTCGTGGGGCACGCGCTCGACGACGTCGACGCCACGATCGGTGCGCTCACGGCCGGTGACCTGGACGGCGTGGTCGACTCGGTGGCCACGGACGACGGGTTGCTGGACGACGTGCTCGAGGACAACGCGGCTGACACCATCCTCGGTGACCTCGGTGACCTCGGTGACCTCGGTGACCTCGGTGACCTCGGTGACCTCGGTGACCTCGGTGACCTCGGTGACCTCG